>NZ_JBWKPG010000001.1:0-1517041 GCF_059418125.1 Pseudomonas sp. GW821-FHT09C08
TGCTCGACCGTCAACCGGCCTTTGTCGTCGTAGGATCTGAAATGCTCGGCACCATCTGGATCAATGCGCTGCACCAGCCGCGCCCGCTGGTCATGCACGTAGATTTCCTGGCTGCCATCAGCGTTAAACACCGTGACCTGCCCGTGGTCATCCCAGGCATAACGCGTATCCATCTGCGAAAAGCTCGCCCAGTGGCGGACACAGCGCGCGGCCTTGCCAGCGCGTTCCCACGCCCAGAAAAAACTCGCGCCACCGGCCAACTGCCGCTCAAGAATGACGTGCTGATCGTCATACCGATAAACCTCGCGTTCGCCGACGGCATTGGTCGCCGAGACCAGCCGGCCCAGGTCGTCATAGGCGTAGGAAACAACGTTGTGCTCGGTCATCCACTCGAAAGGACCGTGGCCCTTGGCGCGCTGGATCTGGTAGTCCACCGCCACGATGCGACCCAACTCATAACGCAGGAGCAGCGAACGCCCGACACCGTTATCCAGCCGCTCAATGCGCCCCAAAAGATCCCGGGCAATGCGCAGCCGGTTGTCATACGCATCGCTGATCGCGGTCAGTATGCCGTCACGAAAGTGGTAAAAGCGCGACGCCTGGGCCAACACCAGCTCATCGGGCAACGTCCCCAGGTAAATCGCTGCTTCAGCCAGGCTATTGGTGATTGCTGGGCGAGAAACAGATGGCAAGGGCAGGGTGGTCGAGCGGTTTTCATGATCGGTCCACACCACCGAATCACCGGAAACACTCAGCCGATGCGCCAACGAATGACTCCAGCCAAACCCCAACCCGCCATCCACTTCGACCGCGCTGGTGCGGTACAAGCGGCTCCACTCAAACGGCAAGACTCCATCCAACGTGCCATCGGTGAGAGTGAGCAATTCCTCGCCAGTCACCATCGACACCGGACAGCCGTTAGTGGCGGTCTTATCCGCAGGCGCCGCCGAGTCCCCGTTTGGATTCTTGCCAGCAGCAGGCACATCGTCGACATGCTCCTGCCGAACCAACGTCGTCCGCTGCGTCTTGCCGCGAACCGCCGGCACCGGGTTGGAAACCAGCTGATCCCCAGCCTTCAACGGCACATCCGGAATCACCTTGATCGGCGTCGCTGCGCTCCTCAGCAACAACGGTTTGGCCGCCTCGACATGGCCCTGCACACGAGATTTCCCAAATTGCCTGGCCACCTGTTTGAACCACTGGCGCGCACGACGAGACTTGATGCCGTCCAGGACCTTGGCGCTCATGCCGATCGCCACGCCCATCGCACCGGTGGCGAGGGCCAGCAGCAGGTTGATCAGCACTTCGGCGCTGATTTCCCCGAGCAATTCGTTCATGTACGGCGGCGGCATCATCCGCATCCAACTGACCAATACCGACAAGTAAATGAACAGCAGCGGCTCATCGCTGAGCACCAAAATGCCTTTTGCGAGGATTTCGGCGCTGACGTTCAGGAGCTTTTCGAGTTCGGCGCGGGACAGGTAATGCAGCAGCTTCTCGGCGTTGGCAAGCGGGTCCATAAGCCACTGAAGCAGCTGCTTGAGGGAATCCCAGAGTTCATACAGCGCATTGCCAAATCCCCGGGCGTAGGCTCGGTGCAGCATCAGGTAGCGCTTGAGGAAATTGGCCTCGGAGTAGTTCGCCCACAGCGGTGCAAACGTGGCGTCCCACTCGCTGCGCAGCCAGCCCTCCAGCGGCCCGATGACCGACTGATAGGAGGCATACAGCGCCTTGAAATGCTCTTGGGAGACGTTGGGGTAGAAGCTGATGCGGTACCGCTGGTTACGATCGCACTCGGTAACTTCCAGAATGCCGCTGGGCCCGATGGTTTTATGGATGGGCGCCCCCAGCGGGCCGCCGTTTGGGTCGATACGCTGCAACATCACGGGCGTATTGCCGATGGGCACGAACCTCGAACTCTGGAACATGTGCACCAGCGTCAAGGTGCCGTTGGCCTGGCACGCGGCGACGGTACTGCTGGGAAGGATCGAACGGTTGATCGGCGCGACAAGCGCCACCTCACGGCCGACCTTGAATACCTGCTCGACATCCAGCGCCGAAGAGCTGAGGAAGCTTTGCGCCAAGGTTTCGTAGGAATTGAGGCAGCGCCTGAAGTCGCTGAGCACGGCTTCGACGTCACGCGTCTTGGCATCCATGGCCGTCAGCAGCAGGAGGCCGATGGTTTGGCTGGTGGCGTTGATCAAGGCGCACCCACCAAAACGGCGGGGCTATCGAAAAAAAACATCTGCAATCCCTCGCACTGTGTGATCAGGCGAGGGACTTTGCAGCGGTTTTTAAGTGATATCTGTAGTGCTTATCCGGCATTGGGGTGGGGCGTTTCAGCAAACATTGTCTGCTTGTGCCCAAGCGCCCAGTGGCTGGCTGGGCGCCCCCACGATCCAGCCAGTGTTCAGCGTTGTGCGAACGCCAAATTCAACCCCAACCCTGCAAAGGCTGCTGCAAAACTGCGGCGCAGCCAATTCTGCACGCGTGGCGATTCGATGACTGCGCGGCGAAATCCATTGGCCAGCAGTCCGTAGAGCACAAACACCGCAAACGTCATCGCCATGAATACGCCGCTCAGCACCAGCATTTGCAAGGCCGGCGCGGTGCTGCCGGGGGTGACGAACTGTGGCAGGAAGGCCAGGAAGAAAATCGTCAGTTTGGGGTTGAGAATGTTCAGCAGGAAACCGCGAATGATCAGGCTGCGCAGGGTGGCAACGATGGGCGTGTCATTCATGGCGAAGGCCGAGCGGTCACGCCAGGTGGCGTAGGCCAGATACAGCAGGTAGGCCACGCCGGCGTATTTGAGTACTTCGAACGCCAGTGCGCTGGTGTGCAGCAGCGCGGAAAGCCCGAGTATGGAAGCCAGCAAGTGCGGGAGGATTCCCGCCGTGCAGCCCAGCGCAGCGAAGACGCTGGCGCGTTTGCCGGCGGTGAGGCCGGTGGAGACGGTGAAGATCACGCCGGTGCCGGGAATCAGCACGACGATCAGGCAGGTGACGAGGAAATTCAAGCTCAGCATGGCATTCAAACTCCTTGTACGAATGGTCGATGACAGATCCTGTCACGTTTGTCTTTTGCTGGCGAGTGCAGCAGGGCGGCGAACGCCGGATAGACTTACCTGTCGATATCAGCGCTAGCTGGCCCATTGTCGTTCAAGGAAGTCCCATGTCCGCATCCCGACTGATCCTGTGCCTCACCACGCTCCTGGTGCTGGCCGGTTGCTCTACAACGCGCGCCCCGCAACAGCCGCAGCGCAGCGAGGCCGAGGTGAAGGCGCAGATCGTGCGCCTGCTGCCGGCAACCGCGAAGGACCGTAACGGCTGGGCCCAAGATATCTACACGGCCTTTGATACCCAGAAGATCTACCCCAGCACGGAGAACATTTGCGCCGTGCTGGCGGTGACCGAGCAGGAGTCCACTTATCAGGTCGACCCGCCGGTGCCGAACATGGGCAAGATCGCCCAGGATGAAATCCTGCGCCGTGCCGGCAAGGTGCACGTGCCGGCCTTTGTGGTGCGCAGCGCCTTGCAACTGACTTCGCCCACCGGCAAGACCTACGCAGAACGCCTGAGTGGCGCGCGCACCGAGAAAGACCTCAGCGGCATCTTTGATGATTTCATCAGCGTGGTGCCCCTGGGCAACACGCTGTTTGGTGGCTTCAATCCAGTGCACACCGCAGGCCCCATGCAGGTGAGCATCGATTTTGCGCAGAAACAGGCGCGAGGTTATCCCTACACGGTGGATGGCACGATTCGTCGCGAAGTGTTCACCCGGCGCGGCGGCATGTACTTCGGCATCGCCCATTTGCTCGGTTATCCGGTGAATTACGATCAGCCGCTGTACCGTTTTGCCGACTTCAATGCCGGCTGGTACGCCAGTCGCAACGCCGCGTTTCAAGCGGCGGTCAGCCGTGTCACCGGCACCGAATTGACCTTGGATGGGGATTTGATTCGTTACGGCTCGTTGCTACCCGGCAGCACCGAGCTGGCGGTGCGCTCTCTCGGCGCGAAGCTGGATATGCGCAACCCCAGCATCCGCAGCCAACTTGAGCAAGGCGAGCAGTTGGATTTTGAAGACACCACCCTTTACAAGCGCGTGTTTGCCCTGGCTGATCAGGCTGCCGGCAAACCGCTGCCGCGGGCGATCCTGCCGGGCATTGTGCTCAAGAGCCCGAAGATCACCCGCAACCTGACGACGGCGTGGTTTGCCAACCGGGTCGATGAGCGCTATCAGCGCTGCATGAAGCGCTGATAGCGACCCAGTGGCAAGTGGACCTGTTGTGATCGGCCCTGCAGTAATAGGCCCTGTGGCGAGCGGCCCTGTGGTGAGCGGCCCTGTGGTGAGCGGCTCTGTGGTGAGCGGGCTTGCCCCGCGTTGGGCTGCGCAGCAGCCCCAAAACAGGCACCGCGTGATAACTGAAAAACCGCATTTTGCTTGATGGGGCTGCTGCGCAGCCCAACGCGGGGCAAGCCCGCTCGCCACAAGAGCCTGACCAGACACAAGAGACTGACCAACCACAAGAGGCTGACTTGCAACAAGAGCCTGACCAGCCACAAGAGGCTGACTTGAAACAAGAGGCTGACCAGCCACAAGAGGCTGACTTGCAACAAGAGACTGACTTGCAACAAGAGCCTGACCAGCCACAAGAGGCTGACTTGCAAGAGCCTGATTTGCCACAAGAGACTGACCAACCATAAGAGCCTGACTAGCAAAAAGAACCAGGCCTGCCACGAGGTCCTTCTGCCACAAGCGGTCAGCTGTTCACAGAAGGCCGATCTGCCACCTTGGATCTTCTCGCCACGACCAACCGTCGCCACAGCCATACCCACAACCACAGCACGGGGAACGCCAGGACTATGAAGGGCAGCACATAACTGGCGCGTTCCAGTGCATCGGCAGTGCCGTCGACCAGGTTGTCGCCCAGGTTGCTGAACATCCGGCTGAAGCGTGACGCCTGGTTCGCGCCGTCGGAGGAGCGGAAGTTCAAGGTGACGCGGTTGGTATCGAGGCGGCGTTGCTGGCCCGCGGCGACTTGGGCCAGTGCCTGCAGTTCGTTTTCGATGCCGGCCTGCTCCTTGCTCAAGGCAATCAAGTCACTGACGGTAATGTCCTTGCGCTTGGCCAATTCGTCGAGGCGTTGCTGCTGGGCTTGGAGGCGGTCCTGGCGGCGTTGCACATCGGCGACAGCGTTGGCCAGGTCTTCGGCAGTGGTGATGCGTTGGCCGAGCTTTCCGCCTTCCGCGGCCAGGGCCACCATCGGTTCCACGCCGGTCGGCGCGATGCGCAGGATGATTTCGCCACCGTTGCCGTCTTCGGTGATTCCCAGAATATTGCAGGCGCCAAAGCGAGCCGACTCACAGGCTTCGCGGGTGGCCTGCATGCGCGGTGCGAGCAGGGCGCCGGGCAGCGCCAGGGTCAACTCATGTTCATAGGCCAATTGTGCGCCGGCCCGGCCTTGCTCGCCGTTGATCACGTTGGCGCGGGAGTGATCCTTGGGCGAGCAGCCGACCAGGGCCAGGCCGGCCAGCAAAATCCATAAAAGCGCGTGAGGTTTGCCGTCCAGATGGCGCATTGCAATTCCTTGGGGTGTGCGGGGAAATTGACCGCGATTAAAGCCGGTCTGGCGGATTAACGCAAAGCATCGCGCAGGATTTGCGTAGCTGATGGTGATGGCTGCTGCGCGGGCGCTGGCGTACACCTCAGGTCTTATTCCAAGGAAGAATCCGCCATGATCAGCCACGCCGTCCCCGAAGGTTTCGTCTCGTTGCCCCGCAGCAGCCCGCTGCTGGATTTGCTCGGCCCGGCATACTGCCGAGGTGAAGGCCTGCAGCTGGAAATCGGCCTGCGGGCCGACAATCGTCACGCCAATGGACGTGGCACCGTGCACGGCGGGGTGTTGGCGACCCTGGCGGATATCGGCATGGGTTACGCGATGGCATTCTCCAGTGAGCCGCCGCTGCCGCTGATTACCGCGAGCATGACCCTGGACTACCTGGGCGCGGTGCAGGTAGGGGAGTGGATTGTGGTGCGCTTGGAACATCACAAGCGTGGACGGCAGATGGCGTTTGCCACGGTGAGTCTGCAGGTTGGGGAGAAGGTGGTGGCGCGGGCGAACGCGGTGTTTGCGGTGCCCCGTACGGACTGACAATCGGGGATGATGAGGGGGCGCGGGCACGTCAGCGCCTACCGTTTTTGCATTAAAGAAAAGGCCGGGCTTTTCGTGGAGCCCGGCCGTTTCCGTGTTGCTCTTATCAGCGTGGGCTGCCGTGCAGCTCAATGGGAGCAAGCTCTTCTTGCCACCGCGGGCGGTTTCCCCCGTTGCTGTTTGAATCAGCTGCGTTCGAGGGCGAGGGCTACGCCTTGGCCACCACCGATGCACAGCGTCGCCAGGCCTTTCTTGGCATCGCGCTTGATCATTTCATGCAGCAGGGTCACCAGCACGCGGCAGCCTGAGGCGCCGATCGGGTGGCCGATGGCAATGGCGCCGCCGTTGACGTTGACCTTGTCCGCGTCCCACTCCAGCTCTTTGCCCACTGCCAGCGATTGCGCGGCAAAGGCTTCGTTGGCTTCGATCAGATCCAGGGCGCCCAGGCTCCAGCCGGCTTTGTCCAGGCAGCGGCGCGTGGCCGATACCGGGCCGATGCCCATGATCGCCGGATCGACGCCGGCATTCGCATAGCTGGCAATGCGCGCCAGCACGGGCAGGCCGAGGGCCTTGGCTTTGTCGGCACTCATCAGCAGCACCGCAGCGGCGCCGTCGTTGAGGCTGGAGGCGTTGCCGGCAGTGACGCTGCCGTCTTTCTTGAACGCCGGCTTGAGTTTGGCCAGGGACTCGGCTGTGGTGCCGGCGCGCGGCTGCTCGTCCACGGCGAAGGCAATCGGGTCGCCTTTGCGCTGGGGAATCAGGATCGGCGTGATCTCATCGACAAAACGCCCGGCCTCGATGGCTGCCGCAGCTTTTTGCTGGGACGCGGCGGCAAAGGCATCCTGGGCTTCACGGCTGATGCCATACTTGTCCACCAGGTTCTCGGCGGTGATGCCCATGTGGTAGTCGTTGAACGCGTCCCACAGGCCGTCGGTGATCATGCTGTCGATCATCTTGGCGTGGCCCATGCGCAAACCGGTGCGCGCGGCAGGCAATACGTACGGGGCCAGGCTCATGTTCTCCATGCCGCCGGCGATGATCACCTCGGCATCACCACAGCGGATAGCCTGGGCGCCCAAGTGCAAGGCCTTGAGGCCCGAACCGCAGACTTTGTTCAGGGTCAGGCTGGGTACGGCGTGTGGCAGGCCGGCGAGGATCGAGGCCTGGCGCGCCGGGTTCTGGCCGCTGCCTGCGGTGAGCACCTGGCCGAGAATCACTTCATCCACTTCTGCAGGATCCAAGCCGGTCTGCTCCAGCAGGCGACGGATCACGGCGGCGCCCAGTTCCGGAGCCGGGATGTTCGCAAGCGAACCTTGAAAGCTGCCCACGGCGGTGCGGGTGGCAGCAACAATCACGACGTCTTGCATGGAATCTGTCCTCACTGGAAGTGCATTTCTGGAACGTGGTCCGGGACGATCAGTTTACCGGCGGTCTTGCTCACAATCTCTTCAACGCTGACGCCAGGTGCGCGTTCCTTGAGGACAAAAGCGCCATTTTCGATTTCCAGGTACGCAAGATCGGTGAGCACACGCTTGATGCAGTTGGCGCCGGTCAGCGGCAGGCTGCACTGGCTGAGCAACTTGGACTCACCGTCCTTGGACGCGTGGGTCATGATCACGATGATGTTTTCCGCACCGGCCACCAGATCCATGGCGCCGCCCATGCCCTTGACCAGCTTGCCGGGGATCATCCACGAGGCGATGTTGCCTTGTACGTCGACTTCAAACGCGCCAAGCACGGTGAGGTCGACGTGGCCGCCGCGGATCATGGCGAACGATTCGGCGGAGGAGAAGATCGACGCGCCGATACGCGCGGTCACGGTTTGTTTACCGGCGTTGATCATGTCGGCATCGATTGTTTCTTCGGTAGGAAACGGTCCCATGCCCAGCAGGCCGTTTTCCGATTGCAGCATCACTTCCATGCCTTCGGGAATGTAGTTGGCCACCAGGGTCGGAATGCCGATGCCCAGGTTGACGTAGAAACCGTCCTGCATTTCGCGGGCGACACGTTGAGCCATTTGTTCGCGGGTAAGTGCCATTTTTATGAGTCCTTATTGTTCGGGCTGGGGGCAGATTATTTGCGGACGGTGCGCTGTTCGATGCGCTTCTCGAAGGTGCCGCAGATGATCCGGTCGACGTAGATGCCAGGAGTGTGGATCTGCGCCGGGTCCAGCTCGCCCGGTTCGACGATTTCTTCCACTTCGACCACGGTGATCTTGCCGGCGGTGGCGGCCAGCGGGTTGAAGTTCTGGGCGGTGTGGCGATAGATGACGTTGCCTAAGTGGTCGGCTTTCCAGCCTTTGACGATGGCGAAGTCGCCGGTGATGGATTCTTCCATCAGATACGGACGGCCGTTGAATTCGCGGGTTTCCTTGCCTTCGGCAACCGGCGTGCCGACACCGGTGGCGGTGAAGAAGGCCGGGATGCCGGCGCCGCCTGCGCGCATTTTTTCGGCGAGGGTGCCTTGGGGGGTCAGCACCACTTCGATTTCGCCGCTGAGCAATTGCTTCTCGAACAGCGCGTTTTCACCGACGTAGGAGGCGATGACCTTGCTGATCTGCTTTTCTTCCAGCAGTACGCCCAGGCCAAAACCATCGACGCCGCAGTTGTTGGAAACCACGGTGAGGTCGCGGGTGCCTTTGCGCTTGATCTCGGCGATGAGGTTTTCCGGAATGCCGCACAGGCCAAAACCACCGGAGAGCACGGTCATGCCGTCTTCCAGGCCTGCCAGTGCTTCCTCGTAGGACGCCACGCGTTTATCGAAACCTGCCATATGCACCTCTATTATTGTTTGTGGGCCAGCCAATGAACCGAGTGTTGCGCCGACGGATTGATTTGTTAAGTTGTTTTTTTAGGTTGATTGATTTAGAAAACAGCACAATAAGCTTCAGTCCGTAAGCTTCAAGCATAGTCAGCGGCCGCTTTCACTTGCAGCTTTCATCTCGTCACTTGGAACGTTCCTATGACCGTCAAACAAATGCGTGCGTTTCTCGCCGTGGCCCAGACCCTGAGTTTTGCCGCCGCCTGCGAGCGGTTGCACCTCTCCCAGTCGGCGCTGAGCCTGACCATCAAGGGGTTGGAAGAAGGGCTGGGCGGGCGATTGTTCAGCCGCAATACCCGTAACGTCGCGCTGACCCCGGAAGGTGAATCCCTGCTGCCCTTGGCCCGCCGATTGATTGCCGATTGGGACAATACCGAAGATGAATTGCGCCAACGCTTCACCTTGCAGCGCGGGCGCGTGACGGTGGCGGCGATGCCGTCGTTCGCCGGCAACCTGTTGCCGCCGATCCTGAAGATATTCCGCGCGCGTTACCCGCAGGTGAACGTGACGGTGCATGACCTGATCAACGAGCAGGTCCTGGAGATGGTGCGAGATCGGCAGGTGGAGTTGGGGGTGGCGTTCGAGCCAGCCGAAGAAACATCGCTGGCGTTCACGCCGTTGTACCTGGATCGCTTCATCGCCGTGGTGCCCGCCGATTCGCCCTTGGCGCATGTGGCTGACGTCGACTGGAAAACCCTTTTGCAACACCCATTCATTACCCTGCAGCGCCCGTCCACAGTGCGCGTGATGCTGGAAGAACACTTGGGCGCCCTGCAGATGAAACTGCCCGTGGCGTTGGAAAGCCATCAATTGGCGACCGTAGGCAAGATGGTTGCCAATGGCCTGGGGGTCAGCGCCGTGCCTGCGTTATGTGCGGGGCAGATGGAAGAGGCGGGCGCCCATTGCATCACCTTGCACGGTCCGGTAATCGAGCGGCCGATTGGGGTGCTGACCAAACCGGGGCATGAACTGTCGGCGGCGGCGCAGGTGCTGTTTGATATTTTCTGCGATGAAGCGGCGAAAGGGCGATTTCCGCTATAGCCCCTGCAGCAACCGGCTTGCCAGCAGCGGTGTAATCAACAAAGCATCGCCGGCACGCCGGTTCCCACAGTTAACAAGATAACGATGGCAATAAAAAAGTCCGCTCGGCGAACCGGGCGGACTTAATGTGTTAATTAGTTTTATCAGCAGTATTTATCAATCACTTTAACCTGCGATTGGCCTTTGAGGTTCTGCCATTCGGTATTAAGTGTATGGAACACTTGCTCGATAAAGTTGCGATCGGCCGCGGCTTTCTTGCCGACATAACCCTGGCCGCGGCGGTACATCTTCAGGCGCGCCGCCAGTTCACGGTTATTACGGTCGAACTCGGCTTCTTCGGTGTGGGGCGCCAGGCAGTCAATTTGCACTTCGCCCGATTTGCCAATCCACAGGATATGGTCGTCGAGTGTGTCTTTCTGCGCTGCGAACATCTCAGCCAATTCATCGATAGTTGGTTGGTTGTTCAGATTCATGTGTAAGCCCCTTGACCAGTTGGCGATCTATCAGTTGATTCCGTTAAAACTGCTTAGTTGTCTCCGGCTTCAAAAACCGGGCGTCAGTGACGGTCTGCCGAATACGGGCAGGGTCTTGAACCTGATGCATGTAGTCTTGCTGATGAACTGCTACGCAATGGTTTCATAACGAAGACAAGCAGCGTTTGAGCTCCTTGTACCGATCCTTCCGGGCCGGTCAGCTTCATCAATCTGCCTTGTGGGCAGTGCACATCCGGAAAAAACAGCTCGGCGGTCAGACGAGCTTGTTCAAAACACGTGTTACCCACGCTCCCGATCCGGGAGACGTCTAGATCATGCAAGGACAAAAACGTTACGTCAACGGTTATGTAGTGATTTTTTTAAAGCACTACATAAATCCCTGTGAGGACGGGAGAATCCCGGAAAACGTGACTTGGGCGTCATTTTTTGGAGGGGTGGGTCGTCGATCCGAGGGAATGAAATGGGGGCGCAGCCGTGTAGGAGCGGGCATAGGGGTTATCTCAAACGGTCAGCCAACAGAGGCAACAACTGCTCGCACGACGCCTCGATCTTCACCTGCAACAGCTCATCCCCACGGGTCTTGCCCAGGTTGATGGCAATCACGGGCTTGCCGTGTTCAACCATCGCCTTGCAGAGGCGAAATGCCGAATAGGCCATCAGTGACGAGCCCACTACCAGCAAGCCTTCTGCTTGCTCGACCGCCGCCATCGCCCTGGCTGCAGTTGCCGGGGCGACGTTTTCGCCAAAGAACACCACGTCCGGCTTCAGCCGTTCACCGGTGCAGTGAGGGCAGTGGGGCACCTGGAAGTGTTCTTCAAACGTCGGGTCGAGGAGGGTGTCACCGTCTGGCGCTTGTACCGCATGCACCTGCGCAAGGTAGGGGTTATCGATTTCCATCTGCCGCTGGATCACATCGCGCGTGCTGCGCAGTTGGCAATCCAGGCACAGCACCCGGTGCAGGCTGCCGTGCAGCTCGATCACGTCATGGCTGCCGGCTTGGTCATGCAGGGTGTCGACGTTTTGCGTGATCAGCCCGCTGATGCGCTGGCGTTGCTGCAGGTTCGCCAGTGCCAGGTGAGCCTTGTTCGGCTGCGCAATGCGCACCCTCGGCCAGCCCAGCATCGCCCGCGCCCAATAACGGCGTCGTGCCTGTGGGGTGGCGAGGAATTCCTGATACATCATTGGGGCCTTGCCCCGACGTACACCTTCACTGTCGCGGTAGTCGGGGATCCCCGATGAGGTGCTGATCCCCGCCCCGGTCAGTACCAGGAAACGCCGGTCGGCCATGGCCCGGTACAAGGTGTCGAGGTGGTCTTCTTGATGTTCCAGCGTGTCGAGCATGGGTTCCCCTATTCGCCGCGAATGTACTGCTCCAGCTGCTTGATCAGGTCGGCCTGTTCGGCGATGGCTTCCTTGACCAGGTCGCCGATGGACAGCAGGCCCAGCAGTTTGCCGCCTTCGACCACGGGCAGGTGGCGCAGGTGACTGTCGGTCATGATGTTCATGCATTCCTCGACACTTTTGTGGGTGTCGACCGTTATCACCGGGGAACTCATGACTTCATCGACCCGTGTGGTGACCGACGACAGGCCCTTGAGGATGAGTTTGCGTGCGTAATCGCGCTCGCTGATGATCCCGACCACCGCGCCTTCCTTGACGACCGGCAAGGCGCCGACGTTTTTCTCCGACATCCGCACCAGCGCTTCAAACACGGTGTGGTCCCATTGGATAGTGTGCACGTCCTGGTTTTTCTGATCCTTGGCTTTGAGCACTTGTGCGACGGTTTTCATGGCGGCCACTCCGGTGTTGTTGTTAGGAAGTCAGCGGGTCCCCTACAGAATCCTAGACCGCCTACGCCGGAGCAAGGTCCAAAGCGGCGTTAAACCCGTCGAAAAACGTCATTCGCCGGTTTTTTTCGGTGTTTACCCGGTATTAGTCGACTTTTTGCTGCGCTTGGGGGCGGCCGTAGTCTTGCGAGGCGCGTTTTTTCGCTTCTTTTTCCACGGGGTAGCACCCCGGCCTGCCGGGCTTGCTGGCCCGGTTATGGTCATGCGCATGCCGTTGCAGCGTGCCACTTGCTTGCTCATCCAGGCCGCTTGCTTGGCAACGAATTCCTCCAGGCTCATTTCACCGCTTTGCACCATGTCCAGCGCCTGTTCCCAGATCGCGGTGGTACCAGGGTCGGCAATCGCCCGTGGCACCGCATCGATCAGGCTGAACGCAGCGGGGGTGGCAGATAGCGCCTTGCCGTTTTTCAGCAGATAACCCCGGTCCAGCAACCCCTGAATGATCCCGGCGCGGGTGGCCTCGGTGCCGATCCCGGTGGTGTCCTTGAGCTTTTGCTTGAGCAGCGGGTCTTCCACCAGCTTGGCGACGTTTTTCATCGCCTTGATCAGGTCGCCCTCGGTAAAGGGCTTGGGCGGCTGGGTCCACAGGTCCTTGAGGTTGACCTTGGCCACCGCGTAGTCCTGCCCCTGCACCAGCGTCGGCAACGCCTGCGGTGCCGGTGCCTCGCGGCCCTTTGCCGGGGCCAGGGCTTCGGGCAGGGCGCGTTTCCAGCCTGGCTCGATCACCACTTTGCCCACCGCGCGTAGAGCCTGGCCGGCACAGTCAAAATCGGCCTGGGTGCGATCGTACTCATGGTTGGGCAGGAACTGCGCCAGGTAGCGCGCGCGTATCAGGGTGTAGACCGCACGGTGCTTGCCGGTCAGTTGGCCGGCATCCTTGCCCGCACCAGTGGGAATGATGCCGTGGTGCGCGCTGACCTTGGCATCGTTCCACGCCCGCGAACGGCGCTGCGGGTCGATATGCGGCATCAACGCATCCACCGCCGCATCGGCACGGCCCAGCGCGGCGAGGATCTTCGGTGCCTCGCTGTGCTGGCTGAGTGGCAGATAGCCGCAGTCGCTGCGCGGGTAGGTGATGGCCTTGTGGGTTTCGTAGAGCGATTGCGCGATATCCAGGGTTTCCTGGGCGCCGAGACCGAGCTTCTTCGAGCAGATCTCCTGCAGGGTACCGAGGTCGAAGGGCAGGGGCGCGACCTCGCGCATGCGCTCGGTGCGCAGCTTCACCAGCCGCGCACTGGCGGCGTCGGTCATGGCGTCGGCGGCTTCGCGAGCCAATTGCGGGTTGAGGCAGCGGCCCTGGTCGTCACAGGCATCTTCGGCCGCGCGCCATTGGGCGGTGAAGGTCATGCGCTCATGGCGCAGGTCGACATCGATGGCCCAGTACGCCACCGGTACGAAGTCGGCGATGCTGCGGTCGCGGTCGACCACCAGGCGCAAGGTCGGCGTTTGCACACGGCCTACCGGCAACACACCTTGATAGCCGGACTGGCGCCCCAGCAGGGTAAACAGGCGACTCATGTTCATGCCGATCAACCAGTCGGCGCGCGAACGGCCCAGGGCCGAGTGGTACAGGCTGAAGGTTTCGGCCCCGGGCTTGAGCGCCGCCAACGCCTTGCGAATCGAGGCATCGTCGAGCGCCGACAGCCACAACCGCTGGATCGGCCCGCGATAGCGGCAATGCTCCACCAGTTCGCGGGCAATCATTTCGCCCTCGCGGTCGGCGTCGGTAGCGATCACCAGTTCCTGGGCTTCCCCCAGCAGGCGCTTGACCGCCTTGAACTGGCTGGCGGTCTTGGGCTTGACCTGCATCTTCCATTTTTCCGGGACGATCGGCAGGTCAGCCAGCACCCAGCGCTTGTATTTGGCGTCGTAGGCGTCGGGCGGGGCGGTTTCCAGCAGGTGGCCGATGCACCAGGTGACTGTGACCCCGTTGCCCAGCCAGCACCCGTCGCCGCGCCGGCTGGCGCCGAGCACGGCCGCAATGTCCTTGGCCTGGGAAGGTTTTTCACAGAGGTAAAGCCGCATGCTCAGCCCATTCGTTACACAGTTGAATGGGGAGCAGGATGGGCAAAAGAAGGGATTTGATCAACTGTTATCTGGATGGATATACAGCAATTTGTGTGCGCCCCCGCCCGTCCAGGACGGGGGCACGGGTCAGTCAGTTGTTATTGATGTCCACATGCCGGGTTTCCTTGAGGCAGAACAGCCCGACAATCAAGCTCACGCCGGTCACTACCACCGGGTACCACAGCCCGTAGAAAATATCGCCGGTGTACACCACCAGCGCAAACGACACGGTTGGCAGGAACCCGCCAAACCAGCCGTTACCGATGTGGTAGGGCAGCGACATCGAGGTGTAGCGGATACGCGTCGGGAACAGCTCCACCATGAGCGCCGCCAGCGGGCCGTAGCACATGGCGGCAATCAGGATCAGCGCCACGATCAGCACCACCACCATCACTTTGTTGACCTGGGCAACATCCGCCGAAGTCGGGTAACCGGCCAGGGTCACGGCGCCACGCAGGGCCGCTTCGTCGTAACCGTCGATGCGCACTTCACCCACGCTCACCTGCACCGGGCTGCCCGCCGGGGCGGCGGCGCTGCTGTAGGGCAGTCCCTGCTTGACCAGGAAGGTCTTGACCTTGTCGCACGGGCTGTCAAAACGCGCCTTGCCCACCGGGTCGAACTGGAAGGTGCAGGTGGCCGGGTCGGCCAATACGGTGATCGGTGCCTGATGGCTGGCCTGGTCCATCGCCGGGTTGGTGTAGTGCGCCAGGCCTTTGAAGATCGGGAAATACAGCGCGGTGGCCAGCAGCAGGCCGAGCATCAGCACCGGCTTGCGCCCGACCTTGTCCGACAGCCAGCCAAACAGGATAAAGAACGGCGCGCCAATCACCACGCTGATGATCAGCAGCATGTTGGCCAGGGCCGGGTCCATTTTCAGGAACTGCGTGAGGAAGAACAGCACGTAGAACTGCGCGGCGTAGAAGGTCACGGCTTGGCCGCCGTTGATGCTGAACAGCGCAATCAGCACCACCTTGAGGTTTTCCCACTTGCCGAAGGACTCGCGGATCGGCGACTTGCTGGCCTTGCCTTCCTCTTTCATCTTCAGGAATGCCGGCGATTCGTGCAGGCTCATGCGGATCCAGGTCGAAATGCCCAGCAGCACGATGGAGAACAGGAACGGAATCCGCCAGCCCCAGACTTCAAACTGATCGCCGGTGAAGTAGCGGCACGCCAGCACCACCAGCAGCGACAGCAGCAGGCCGAGGGTGGCGGTGGACTGGATCCAGCTGGTGTGCAGGCCGCGTTTGCCGGCGGGCGCGTGCTCGGCCACATAGGTGGCTGCGCCGCCGTACTCGCCGCCCAGGGCCAGGCCTTGCAGCATGCGCAACACGATCAGGATGACCGGCGCCGCGATGCCGATGCTCGCATACGTCGGCAACAGGCCGACGCAGAAGGTCGCCACGCCCATCAGGATGATGGTGACGAGAAAGGTGTATTTGCGTCCGATCATGTCGCCCAGGCGGCCGAACACCAGCGCGCCGAACGGGCGCACCACGAAGCCGGCGGCAAAGGCCATCAAGGCAAAGATAAACGCGGTGGTGTCGTTGACCCCGGCAAAGAACTGCTTGCTGATCACCGCCGCCAGGGCGCCATAGAGGAAAAAGTCATACCACTCGAACACCGTCCCGAGGGACGAGGCGAAGATGACCTTTCTTGAATCGTTGCCGGCACTCGCGGTAATCGCCGAGCCCAGGGGTTGAGCATGTTCTGACATCGGGTAGCCCTCACAGTGATTATTTATTGTTGTTCCACTGTCGGCGCCAACCTTGGCGCCGGTTGTCCTTCCTGCCGGTGTCCGGCCGTGCGATGGCGTAAAGCCAGGTGCAAGTCCTGGATGCGCTATCGCCACGCCGGACGCCTGCTGGTCATGCGGGTGCGGTCATTTCTCTCTCGGGGGCAAGGTTCCTTGTGTTCGGCGAAAGGATTAGCTGCGCGGCTTTCTCCGCGATCATCAGCGTCGGTGAACAGGTATTGCCGGAGGTAATGCGCGGCATGATCGAGGCGTCGGCAATGCGCAGGCCCGGCACGCCATGCACGCGCAGTTGGGCGTCGACCACGGCGTCCTGGTCAGTGCCCATGCGGCAGGTGCCCACTGGATGGAAGATTGTAGTCCCGATTCGTGCGGCGGCTTCGTGCAGCTCCTCTTCGGTCTGCAGCGAATCACCGGGCAGGTATTCAACCGGCTTGAATTGGCTCAAGGCCGGCGCGGCGACGATGCGCCGGGTCAGGCGAATGGCATCTGCGGCCACGCGCAGATCTTCCGGATGGCTGAGGTAGTTGGGCCGGATCAGCGGCGCATCCGCCGGGTTGGCCGAGCGGATATCAATGCGGCCACGACTCTGCGGGCGCAGGTCGCAGACCGACGCAGTAAAGGCGGGGAACGCGTGCAGCGGTTCGCCAAAACGCTCCAGCGACAGCGGCTGCACATGGTATTCAAGGTTGGCCGAAGTCTGTTCCGGGCCCGAGCGGGCAAACGCACCCAACTGGCTGGGGGCCATCGACAGCGGGCCGCTGCGGTCGTACAGGTAGCGCAGGCCCATGCCCATCTTGCCCCACACGCTGCCGGCGATCTGGTTGAGTGTGCGGGCTTTTTCCAGCTTGTAGATCAGCCGCAGTTGCAGGTGGTCCTGCAGGTTGCCACCGACGCCCGGCAGCTCGTGCAGCACCTCGATGCCCAGCGGCTTGAGGACGTTGGAGGGGCCGATGCCCGAGCGTTGCAGGATGCCCGGCGAGCCCACGGAGCCGGCGCACAGCGCGATTTCCTTGCGCGCCCTCCAGCTCGACTGCTGGCCGTGTTGACGCCCGACGACTTGGGAGGCGCGGCCGTTTTCCAGGAGTACTCGGTCGACTTCCACGTCGGTCAGCACAGTGAGATTGGGGCGTTGACGGATGGGCTTGAGAAACGCCTTGGCCGCATTCCAGCGGACGCCGGCCTTCTGGTTGACCTGGAAGTAGCCGCAGCCTTCGTTATCGCCCTGGTTGAAGTCGCTGATGGAGGCGATGCCGCTTTGCGCCGCCGCATCCCGAAAGGCATCCAGAATCGGCCAGTGCAGGCGCTGTTGCTCGACTCGCCATTCGCCGCCATCGCTGTGGAACTCCGAGCTGCCGGCAAAATGGTTTTCGCTCTGCTTGAACAGCGGCAGCACGTCTTTCCAACCCCAGCCTGCATTGCCCGCGGCTGCCCAACCGTCGTAGTCCTGGGCCTGGCCACGCATGTAGATCATGCCGTTGATCGACGAGCAACCGCCGAGCACCTTGCCGCGTGGATAACTCAGGGCACGGCCTTGCAGGCCTTCCTGGGCCTCGGTCTTGAAGCACCAGTCGGTGCGCGGGTTGCCGATGCAGAAGAGGTAGCCGACGGGAATATGGATCCAGGGATAGTTGTCGCGGCCACCCGCTTCGAGCAGCAGTACGCGGTGGGCCGGATTGGCGGAGAGACGATTGGCCAGCAGGCAGCCTGCGGGGCCGGCGCCTACTACCACGTAATCGTATTCAGCAGTTGCAATGGACATCTGAGGTCTCGCTTGTTTTTCTTATTGGTTCCATCCTAGTTGTTAGTTTTCGTCTTAAAAATGTTAGTTTTTACCCAGCTGCTGTGCGTTTTTAAACAGTGCGACCGCTGTGGCGAGCGGGCAAGCTTGCTCGCCACAGGCACGGGGCCAGTCTTCGCGGTCGTGTAGTGAGTTATGCCCAAGGGAGGGAGGCTGAATGTTCGACTGGAATGACCTGCGGTATTTTCTCGAACTGCAGCGCAGCGGCCGCCTGCTCACCGCCGCGCAACGCTTGAAGACGACGCATGCCACGGTGGCCCGGCATATCGAGGCGATCGAAAAGAGCCTCGGCACCGCGCTGTTCGTGCAGCACGCCCAGGGCTATGAATTGACTCCGGCCGGCGAAGCCTTGCTCAAGCATGCCGAGTCCATGGAAAACGTGGCGCTGCTGGCCGAAGACGAACTCACCCATTCCGCCGCGCCCTTGGGCAAGATCCGTCTCGGCGTGGCCGAGGGCTTGGGCGTAATGTTCCTCGCCGGTCGCATGGGCGGGCTGTTCGAACGCTATCCCGGGTTGGAGGTGGAACTGCTTGCGGTGCCGCGTTTCGTCAGCATCCTTAACCGCGAAGCGGAAATCAGCATCCACCTCGAACGCCCCAGCGTCGATCAACTGGTCACGCGCAAACTCACCGACTATCGCCTCGCGCTCTACGCCAGCCGCGCCTACCTTGCGCGCAATCCGCCGATCGAAAAGCGCGAAGACCTCGCCGCCCATTCATGGATCGATTACGTCGACGATCTGTTGTTCAGCCAGGAACTGAAATTCCTCAGCAGCTTCTGTCGTAACCCCAAGGTGGTGTTCCACAGCACCAGCGTCATCGCCCAACACCAGGCTGCACGGTCAGGCTTGGGGATTGCCGTGCTGCCGTGCTTCATGGCCTCTGGCGACCCGGACCTGGTGCCGTTGCTGCCGGCAGAGAGTATCCAGCGCAGCTACTGGATCAGTTCGCGGCGTGAACTGCACAAGTCGGTGCGACTGCGGGTGTTGTGGGATTACGTGGTGGAGTTGTGTGCGCGGGAGCAGGGGTTGTTGCTTGGCGAATCTGCCTGAAGAAACCGGCTCGAAAACGGCGGGCTTGCTCGCGAAGGCGGGCTGTCAGTTGATGCATTCGGTGCCTGACCCACCGCCTTCGCAGGCATGCCAGCTCCCACATTTGACCTGCGTACACCCGGGTGCCTAGGCCTACTCCAATCCCCCAGTGGACCTGGGTGTTGCCCCACCTGCATCAGTCGCGCAATACGAAGTCAGCACTGCCCAGGCGTTCACCATTCACCATCACGTGCACGGTATGCTTGCCCGGATAGTGCTTGCGGGTGGTCAATTCGCGGATGTGTTGCTCGCGGCTGATACGTTGCTGTTCACCCGCGCCCAGCGTGAATGCCTTGAGCTTGAAGACTTTGGCCGCGCTGTGCCCGGCGCTTTTGACGTAGTCGATGGCGTAGTCCACCACCAGTTTCTGCGCGGTGGCGGCGGTGGATTCCAGGCTGAATGACAGGGTGATGCGTTCGCCCAGCGTGATCACTGCCGGCGTGACGCTCAGGTGCTGAATCTTCACGTCGGCCTTGGCGCCGGCGCCCATGATGGTCAGCGCGCGGGTGTTGCCTTGCTTGATCAGGCTGCGCAGCGCGTGGCGGGCGATCCAGGCGGTGTGGGGCTTGTCGAGGTTCCAGCCCTCGATCAGGTCGAGTACCCAGTCCGGGTGGTCCTTGGTGATGTCGTTGAGATGGTTGGCGACGGATTTGCGCACATACAGGCTGCTGTCGGCCTTGAGATTATTGAGGATCGACGCGCACAGCTCGGGGTTGGCCTGTACCTCGGCCAGGCGAAACGACCAGGGCAGGCGCGGGCGCGAGCCTTCGCTGGCGAGGCGGCGCACGTGTTCGTTGTCGTCCAGCGACCAGGCTTGCATCACCGCCAGCGTGCGCGCGAAATCATTCAGCAGAAAGTGGCGGATCGCGAATTCCGCCGAGCCAAACGTGGTGAAGTATTTGAGCGCGGCCATGGAACGCTTGAAGTCAGCCTGGCCGTAACTCGCCACGTAATGCGGCAGGAACAGGCTGACAAATGCGCTGTTCAGGCGCGGGGCCAGCGCGTAGAGCAGCTTGAGGGTCTGCGCATACTCCAGCGGGATCACCGCGTGCAGGCTCTCGCTGACCCGCGCCATGCGCTGCATCACCGACAACTGCGCCAGCCCGGCCTTGGCGTGCTTGAGAAAACCCTTGGCGTCGAACGCCGGGTACACCGCGCTCATCTCGCGGGCGATGTGCTGCAGGCGTTCGACGTTGAAAATTTCCTTCAGGGCCGGGGCGCTTTGGTCGGTCATCGGTTATCCATGGGGTCAGAGAAACCAGCGGTATTCGCGCGCATTGATCTCTTGTTGGAAGGCCAGGTGATCCTGGCGTTTGTTTTCGCAGTATACGTCGACAAATTCGGCGCCCAGCTTATCGCGCACGACCGGTTGATGCTGCATGGCGCGCACGGCGTCGAGCATTTCCAGGGGGAAGTCGGTGCCGCTGTTGCGGTCCTCGTTCAACGGCGCGATGGGTTCGCGCTTGGCCTCAAGGCCATGTTCCAGCCCGGCCAGGATGGCCGCCAGCACCAGGTACGGATTGGCGTCGGCGCTGGCCAGGCGGTGCTCGATGCGCAGGTTGCGCGGGTCGGATTCGGGAATGCGCACGCACGCATCGCGGTCCTCAAAGCCCCAGCTGGCGCGGGTCGCCGCGTTGACCGTGCCACCCAGGCGGCGGAAGGCGTTGTGGTTGGGCGAGAAGATCGGCATGCAGTGCGGCAGCAGTTCCAGGCAGCCGGCCACCGCATGGCGCAGCGGTTGCTGCTGATGGGCGGCCAGCAGGTTATTGCCGGCGCCGTCATACAGGCTCACATGCACATGCATGCCGCTGCCGGGGTATTGCAGGTAAGGCTTGGCCATGAAGCTGGCGCGATGGCCATGCTTCAACGCCACGCCTCGGGTGCTGCGGCAGAACAGGGCGGCCCAGTCGGCAGCGCGCAGGCCATCGTCGAGGTGGCCGAAATTGATCTCGAACTGGCCGGGGCCGATCTCGGCCGTGATCACCGTGATGTCGATACCCTGGTCCTTGGCGGTCTGCGCCATATCGTCGAGCACTTCACTGAAGCGCGAGAGCCGGTCGATATGCAGGTTGGGCTGGTCGTCGGCATCCTCGCTCAGCGGGTCGCGGGCGAATTGCGGCAGGCCGTTGTCGAGTTTTTTGTCGAACAGGTAGAACTCCAGTTCGAACGCCACCACTGGGTGAATGCCTTTGTGCTGCAGGCGTTCCAGCACCTTGGCCAGGACTTCGCGGGGCTCGAATTCGATCGGGGCGTCGGTGCCGTCGGAGGTGATCAGCATCTGGCCCAACGGCTGCGATTCCCAACTCACCGGCTTGAGCGTGCCCGGCACCAGGCGGCGATTGGCGTCCGGATCGCCGTCATGGAAGCAATAGTCACCAATCTTGAACAGCCCGCCTTGAGTCCCCAGCAGCACGGCGTTCTGTGGCAGCTTCAGGGGGCTGCCGGCGGCGACTTTTTCGAGCATCTCTATCGGGTAGCGCTTGCCGTAGAAATGCCCTGGGATATCCAGGGCGATCAGGTCCACATACCGCACGTCGGGGTGGTTCTGGCGAAAGGTCCGTACTTCGGCCAGCAACGTGGAAGATTGGCTTTTCACGGGTGTTGCTCCTAGTTGTAGACCCACAGCACGCGGGCGGGCAGATCGGTCAGGTTGGCGTAGCGGCAATGAGCAAAGCTGGCCAGGTGGAAGCTGTCACCAGGGCCGAGGGTGACCGAGTCAGCCTCACCCTCGACCCACAAGGTCAACTCGCCTTCAAGTACAAAACCGGCCTGTTCGGCACGGTCGCTCATGGTTTGCTCGCCGCTGTTGGCGCCGGGGGCCAACAGGCTGTCGAGCATCGAGAACGCGCCATTCATGCTTGGCGAGACGAGGATGTCGGTGATGCCGTTGGCGTAATACACCGTGCGCCGCTCATTGGGGCGGGTCACCCAGCTCACGGCCTTGGGTTTGGACAGGCTGTAGAAATACGTGGTGGGCACGTCGAGGGCGTGGCTGATCGCGGTCAGGTCGGCCACGGTAGGCCGCGACAAGCCGCGTTCCACTTGGGACAGGAAACCTACGGAACGCTCGATCTTCTGCGCCAATTGGGCGAGGGTGAGCTTCTTGTGTTTGCGCAGGTCGTGAATCAGGATCGCCAGGGCGTCGAGTTCTTCTTGTTGGTTCATGAAATTTATATCAAATAATTTCATGAAAAATTACAGGATTAATTTCATGGAGGCAATGGCGTCGCGCAAGTGTCTTTGAGTGATGGCGTCTGAAACCTTGCCGGCATCGGGCAGTCCAGAATGTTGGCAATCGCTCGCATCAGCTCTATTTCTTCATGGGTTATACGACCGTCGTGCTCAATACAGACAGCGATTGCGTCCATCAGGATGTCCCTATCCTGTTGCTTGAGTTCGGGCAGCCTTTTCAAGGCAATCTCTACCGCGTCCAGTTCTTCGCTGCCATCAACCCTATTCGTTGGGGGCACATGGAAGGGCAATACCTCACAGGCCCGGGAATAAGCCAGCTGCGCCTGCGCACCGCCTCTATGGCCGATGATCGCGAGTACCTTGAGCAATAGCGTGACATCCCTTTCCAACTGGCGCAGCAGATAGCGGCCTTTGGTTTTCGGTGCACCTAGAACCTGGGTATTGAGGATATGAAGCAGGGCCAGACCCATCAGATAGGTTCGGTAATCGGTTCGGATCAGTAGCGAAATATTGTGAGTAAACTGCTGGAACGAGTCGGTTTCGAGATGCTTGAGTGCGGGAATGCACAAGTCGAACAGTGGCAAGCGCAGGTAGCCATCCAGGCCGTTCATGGGTTCGCTCAAACCCTGCAAGAACTGAACGACTTCCGGGTCGGGAACCCCTTGCAAAAAGTTCAGTTGCTGCGCTCGAGCGTCCTCATTCGCGCAGAGCAGCAACCGGTAGATCAACGCCTGTGCACCGCTGGTGTGGCGTGCAGCTGCTCTCACCTCTGCAGGAATCTTGCTCAGGCTTACCTGGGTTTGGTACAGGTGCGCTGCGGTGGTTTCCTCGCCCTTTCGACGGACAGCCGTAGAGATTGCCCCGAGCTCCTGCCACCGGCGACGATTCTCGGCGGTAGCCTCATCGCTGCCTACCAGCGAGGCCAGCGATGGGACATACGGGTACTCGCCGTCCCAGCCCGGATCGAGGCGTTTGATGCGTTTTTCAAGTGAAGGATGGGGCGAGGCAAAATGATCTCTGAACGTTTCGAAGGGGGCTGCAAAGAACGTCGAAAGGAAAAGAGATGTCTCTTCGCCTCTGAGCAGTGACCCGTATTCATATCCTTCAATTTTCTTCAGCACACTCGCCACGCTCTGGGGGTTGCGAGTGAGCTGTGCTGCCGTGGCGTCGGCCAGGTATTTGCGCTGGCGAGCAATACGGGATGTGGCGAAAAGAACGAGTGCACACCAGCCGAATCCGAACAGTAAAAAACTACCGGCGGTTGATAGCGCCATCAGGAAAGCCAAGACCAATGCGCCCGTATCCAGCCCCACCATGCGTATATCCATGCGCATGTCGTTGTTATGAATCTGGCAGAACAAATGGGCAACCAGCGCTTGCATTTCTTCACGGTTAAGCAAAACCGTCGCGCCGTAGGTCACCGCAATGGCTGAATCCTGCGGTGTGAACCCGGGGGAAAATGCATTGATGCCTTCTTGATCTAGAAGCACGTAAACCATGGGTACCTGGCTGCCGGAGGCAATGGCCATTTCCTCGACAATATCCAGCACCCAGCGATCACCTTCTTCTGGCTGCAGGCTGATAAGGTGCCCGCCAAAATCCATGGAAATGGAGTCGCTGCTATCACAGAACCTGTGGCTCTGGTACCAACAGGCTGCCGCCATGACGAAAATTATCACCAAGCAAAAAACCAGGTGGTAATACCAGTAGACCTTACCGAGCGATGGCACTGAATACGCCCAAAACACCGCCGGGCTTAGCACAATGGCGGCCATCAGCAGCATGCCATACCTGGCGCCGCGCCTGGCGCGGTCCTGGGTTTCGAAAAAATTCATACGGCCATCCGTGGCGGCTATCAGATAAAGGAGACGACCGGAGTATTTTGAATCTGCTCGCTGTCGGCAAACTCCAGCAAGGTGGCGTCTGCCCCATGGCCAAACGCTTCCGCCATCAGCACCGTGGGGAATTTCTGCCGGAAGGTGTTGTAGTTCATCACTGAGTCATTGAAGAACTGGCGGGCGAAGGCGATACGGTTTTCGGTATTGGTCATTTCGTAGTTCAACTGCATCATGGTTTCCGATGCACGCAGGTCCGGATACGCTTCTAGCGAGATGTTCAGTTTATCCATGGCCCTGTTGAGTCGGCCCTCGGTCTGGCCCAAGTGCACTATTGACTGCGCGCTGCCAGGTTCTGCCGCTGCGACATTGAGGCAGGCTGCGGAAGCATTGCGCGCCTCGGTGACGGCCATCAGCGTGTCGCGCTCATGGCTCATATAAGCCTTGGCGGTCTCGACCAGGTTGGGAATCAAGTCATGGCGCCGCTTGAGTTGTACTTCTATCTGGCTGAACGCATTTTTGAAACGGTTGCGCAAACTCACCAGTTGGTTGTAGAGGCTGATCAAATAGAGCGTAATCACACTCGAGACGCAGATGAAAATGACCAGGAAAACAGTGAGGATCATTGTGATGTCCTTATCGCTACAAGAAAGCCGGCGATCTTAGCTGATAAATACCGGTCAGGCTTTTCTTGCATGAATGATTTCGTGCGCCCGTGGTCCGAACCTGGGTACGCGTCATTCATTGAAGGAGCACCTATGAAGTCCAAAACCCTCGCCGCCTGCCTGCTGGTCGCTGCCAGCCTGTCCACCGCCAGTTTTGTCGCACAGGCGGGTGATACCCCCCAGGAAACCGTGCAGCCTTCCAACATCAACGCCCGCGATCTCAAAGAGGGCGACCGTGCCCCGGACATCCTGATGCGCAAGGAGTCGGCGGTCAGCGACTGGAAAAAGCGTGGCCTCAAGCAACCTGAAGCCGACAGCCAATGGGCGCGGGTCGGCGACAAGTTCGTGCTGCTGAAAACCACCAACGGCACCATCCTCGAGATCACCCCAGTCAAAAAATAGCCCGGCTTTTTTGCTTGCTCCGCGGTAAGGTAACCGGCCATAAAACGTCGCGTTACCTTTGACCGAAAGAGAGCAGGATGCTTGCCACAATAAGAAACTACCCTCGCACCGTGAACCTGTTGCTGTCCGCCACGTTGATGCTGACGTTGGCCAAGGCCATCACCTTCCCCTACCTGGTCATTTACCTCACCAGCCACTTTGCCCTCGACATCAGTCAGGTCGGCCTGGTGATCGGCAGCTCGCTGATCGTCGGTTCGCTGCTCAGCGTGTACGGCGGCTTCCTGGTCGACCGCATCAACAGCTATCGGCTGCTGCTCGGCTTGAGCGTGGTGTTTGTGCTGGGTTTTATTGGCACGGTACTCGCGCAGAATATCTGGGCCTTCTACAGCTGCCTGATCCTGATCAACCTGGCTTATGCGGTGATCGACATTGCGGTCAAGGCCGGCTTTGCCAGTCTCTTGCCCGAAGAGGCGCGCAGCGAAGTGTTTTCGATCAAGTACACGCTGACCAACATCGGTTACGCCGTGGGGCCGTTCTTTGGCGCGATGGTGGCCAAGCTGGATATCAGCCTGCCGTTCATCCTTTCGGCGTTGCTGGGGTTGGGGTTTTTCCTGCTGTATTGGCGCTGGGGCGATCGCACCCTGGCCACCGCCGAGGTCGCGCAGAAGCCGGTGTCGTTCCTGGCCGTCGGCCGTGTGTTGCTGCGTGACCATCGATTGGTGTGCTTTACCCTCGGCGGCCTGCTCAGCGCCGTGGTGTTCGGCCAGTTCACGGCCTACCTGTCGCAATACCTGGTGACCACCACCAGCGCGGAATACACCTACACCGTGATCAGTGCGGTGCTGACCACCAACGCGGTGCTGGTGATTGCCTTGCAGTACGTGATTGGCCGGCGCATCTCGCACCGTTACCTCAGCCAATGGCTGATCTTCGGCCTGGGCATGTTCATGCTGGGGTTGATCGGGTTCGCGCTGTCCACCAGCGTGTTGTGGTGGGTGCTGGCGATGGCGGTGTTCACCGTGGGGGAAATTATCGTGTTCCCGGCCGAGTATATGTTTATCGACCGGATTGCCCCGGACCACCTGCGGGGCATGTACTACGGGGCGCAGAACCTGTCCAACCTGGGGGCAGCATTGGGGCCGGTGTTGTGCGGGCTGGTGCTGGCCAGCCTGCCGGCCCACTACATGTTCTACATGCTCGGAGCGTTCATCGTCGCGGGTGGGGTGTTCTACTTCATTGGTTCGTCGTTGAAGGCAAGTCATCCAGCGTGAGCTTGCCCATGTTGTTGCTTTGCAGTTCGTAGCGCAGTTCTTCCACCATTTTTTCCACTTCTTGCGGGGTCTGCAGCCGGTTGGTGCTGATCCCCGTCACCACCAGGTCCACCCGGCCGGTCTCGGCGTCATAGACCTTGAGGGTCAATGAGGCGTCCCGGCACAGGGTGAACTCGCATGTCAGCGGCGCCAGGCCTTCTTCGATGCAATTTCGCAGTTGAGAGAGCGTAAACATGAGGGTTCCTTCAAGGTGTCGTTTCACGACGGCACAGGTTCAAAGCCCTGTGCTCACCCCTTGAAGGTTAGGGATCGGTACGCCATCCGATAAGGCGAATTCATACTAGCTGGACTAGTGCATTTGTATGTTCAGCGCTTGCTTTTAACCCTTAATTCACCGGCAAACAGCCCGCGTTCACGGGCCCAGACAATCGCCGCACTGCGGCTGTGCACCCCCAGTTTTGAGTACACCGTGGCCACATGGTTACGCACCGTATTGGGTGCCAGTTTCAGCCGCGAGGCGATTTCCTTGTCGGCCAGGCCTTCGCAGATCAGGCCCAGCACATCGCGCTCACGCGCGGTCAGGTCGGTGAAGGCCACATTGGGCAGGTTGGGGCTGTTGACGCTCTTGGCGTTGGCCAGTTTTTCGATGAGGGTCTGGCTGAACCACGAGGCGTCCTGCATCACTTCCTCGATGGCAGCCACCAGCTCCAGCTCCGAGCGCTTGCGCTCGGTGATGTTCATCATCACCAGCAGGTAGCACGGCACGTCCTGGATGACCACGGTGTCGGCGGAAAGCACGCAGTCGATCACTTCGTTGCCTTTCTTGCGCACCTTGAGGTCCTGGCCATCGAGGTTGCCGGCTTTCTCCAGGGTGGCGAACACCTGGGCGGCCGCCGGGGCGCTGTCGATGAAGTGGATCTCTTCGATAGCCTTGCCGATCAGCTCCTCACTGGTGTACCCGGTAATCGTCATGAAGGCTTCGTTGATGTCCACCACCTGCCGGTTGGCGGCGCTGCACACCAGGGTCGGCACAGGCGTCAGGCGGAACGACTTGGCGAAGCGCTCTTCACTCTGGCGCAGCGCAATCTCGGCCTTGCGGCGTGGCTCCAGGTCGGTGAAGGAAAACAGCATGCATTCCTCCTCGTTCATGTCCAGCGGCTGGCCGGCGACGATCACCAGTTTGCTGCCACCTTCGGGCAGCTTCAGCTCGGCTTGCATCTGCGGGATGGTCGCGCCTTCGCCCAGGCGCTGGATGGCCAGGTCCTTGCGATCGGCCTGCTCCAGAACGTCCAGCTCATACACCGAACGGCCGATGACCTGGTCGCGGTTGTAGCCGGTCATCTCCAGGAAACCCTGGTTCACCTTGATATAGCGCAGGTCGCTCAGGCGGCAGATCACCGCAGGCGCCGGGTTGGCGTTGAAGGTTTTCTCGAAGCGCTGCTCGGCGCTGGCCCACTCGGTGGCGTCGCTGAGGATCAGTACCAGCAACTCGGGCTCGCCGTGGGAATCGCTGATCACCAGGCTGCGCAGGCGGTGGACCCAGGTCTTGTGTTCGTCGGCGGTGGGGGTGACTTCCACCACCACATCGCTGAATTCATCACCCGCCGCCGCACGGGCGAGGGGGTAGTTTTCCAGCGGCACGGGATGGTTATTGCGATAGCGCAGGCTGAAGCGTTCGGCGTATTCGCGGGTATCGGCGCCCAATGCCGCGACCTCATCCACCCCATGCATGGCCAGGGCGGCATCGTTGGCCCAGAGGATGGTCTGGTCGACCTCGGCGAGGATTATCCCGTCGGACAGCCCGGAGATGATCTGCTGCAGTTGGCGACGGTTGGTTTCTTTGGCAAGGACATCCTGGGTCATGGTTTCTCCGGGTTTTGGACGCATGAAAGTACGACACCCAGGCTTCAGGATAGTGCAGAGCAATTGCCTGCACCGGGGTGCGAATGCACCAGATGGCCTGGTGCATTTGCGCGGGGACGAGCGGGCACGTGGCTGGCCAGACTGAGACGGTCAATTACTGCAAAAGGATCAATCATGACCACTGTCTATGAAACCAACCGTTCGCCGTTTCGCGTGTCCTGGAGTTCTGTACTCGCGGGTAGTGCAATTGCCCTGGTGACCTACCTGGTGCTCAGTGTCCTCGGCACTGCCATTGGCGCCAGCGCCGTCAACCCGATGCAAGCGGGCAATCCGTTGAGCGGTTTCGGCACGGGCGCCGGCATCTGGTTATTTGTGTCGACGTTGATCGCCATCGCCGTGGGTGCCTTTGTGGCCGGGCGTACGGCACCGGATCGCGGCGGCCTGCATGGCGTGCTGACCTGGACCCTTACCACGTTATTCACCACCTGGCTGCTGGCAGGCCTGGCCGCGAGCGTGGTCGGTACCGCCGGCAATGTGGTGGGCAAAGGCCTGTCGGCTGCCGGTAGTGGCATCGCTGCCGCGGCGCCGGGCATCAGTGACAGCGTCAAGCAGCAACTGGACGAGCAGGGCATCCACCTGGACTGGAATAGCCTGCAAGCTCAGCTCGATACCCTGCTCAAGCAAAGCGGCAAGCCTGAATTGGACCCGGCCAATGTCGAGCAGAAAACCGATCAGGCCGCAGCGGATGGCAAGCAGTCGGCGACGGCTGCCGCGACTAATCCAGCCCTGGCCGGTGATGCGCTCAAGCAGTGGTTCGACCGCGTCAAAGCCTCCGGTGAGCCTGCGCTGAACGCGGCCGATAAAGACGCGCTGGTCAACATCGTTGCCGCCCGTACCGGCAAGAGCAAAGAGGAAGCCACGCAGATCGTCGACAACTATGCCCAGGCCTATCAGCAAGCCATGCAGAAGGTCGATGAGCTCAAGCAACAGGCCGAGCAGAAAGCCCGTGAAGCAGGCGAAGTCGCGGCCAAGCAACTGTCCCGCGCAGCCTGGAGCACCTTGGCGATGTTGCTGCTGGGTGCGGCGTTGAGTTTCTTTGTGGGGCGTGTGGCGCTGACGACGCGTCGGGTGCCGTTGGCCTGACGGGCGTTTAAGCTAGGTTGTGGTTAGGGGGCATCCCCTAACCACACTTTTCATGCTGCGAGCCAACCGACGACTGGCACAATCATCAGCGTGCTCATCGCCATTGAAAGCACATTGCCAATGTAAGGGTGAAAATGACTGGGCATTCTCGCGGCAATGAAGCACGCCAGCGGCGGGGCGACCAGTGCACCCAGCAGAGCACTTGATCCAATCACCATCCAACTGCCTCCATGGCTCAGTACGGCTGCAGGTACCACTGATACCAATGGAACATAGGTGGGGTACCAGCCTCGCTTTATCCATTGATGTCGCCAGATCACTACACCAATAGCCGATGTCAGCGCCTGAGCCCCAATAATGTACAAGAGCAATCCGGAGCCATAAGCCGGGCTCATGGGGTTGAGACTATAAGCGAGCAATACCCCCGCCAATAACCCGAGACTGGCAAGTTCATTTCCGAAAAAAGGGGCTTCGGAAAAGTCCGCCAATACTCGACGCAAACCCCAGATCACTCCGTAATTAGGCGGTACCGCAGGTACAGGTCTCTGCGGAGCGACATAGTCTGAGCGCACCAGTGAGGGCACCCTACGACACAGTGCAAATGCGACCACACTTCCCGCAGCCATGCCCAGTACATTGCCGATAACGGCTGGCAACCCCAGCGGTATGCACACCAGATTGACGATCAGCAAGCACATCGGCGTAACCAACAGCGCCCCCAGCACTGCACCGTTGAGGGTGACCTTCCAACCGCCGCCAAATATGAGCACCATCGCTGCGGGCAAGGAAACAAAAGCCGCAAACGTAGGTTGCCAAGTTTCGGCAGTTACGCTCCAGCCCCAAAGCAGGTTGCTCAGCAACAGACCGATCAATGAACTGGTCACCAACCAAGGCCACAATCCGGTGCCATAGCAAATGGAAAAGCCTTGCCAGGCCTTACCGTGCTTGCTCGCCCACCATGCCAGATAAGCGCCGCTTAATAGACCCAGGGATGCGAGTTCATGCTTGTAAAAAGCTACCTCACTGATATCTCCCAGTATCCACCGCAACCATGCGATGGGGTTGGGCAGGGACATGACCAAATCACTGTAGCCGGGCCAGGCACCCTGATGGCTGAATACCACCCATAGCACCAGCAAGATCGCGACAAATCCCAGCGCAGCCACGGTGATATCCACGGGTGAGAAGGTCGACGTTTTCTTGGTAAATGAAGTTTCCATAGATTGCCCTCCTCTCAACGAGGCAGGGCAGGATGGAGGGAGTACCCGAGCATCTGGTCATACAGATCATGTCTGCGGTCTCGTTGCAGATCATTGAGGTCGTTCCAGATTGGCGCGCTGCGGGCACTGGTAATATCAATATCGGCAAAAAGAATTTCCTGGCGATTGGCCGAAGCCACTGCTCCAATCGGCCAGCCGTTTGTTCCTGCAATGAGGGAACACCCGAGGTAGCGTGCATCCCGTTCCTCACCAATTCGGCTGGCGGCGGCGATAAACACGTTGTTCACATGGGCTGCTGTCATCGTCAGGTAGGATGCCATGCACTTGCCTGCCTCATCGAACAGCGGTGGCGGCGTCCACACCCAATTGTTCAAGCTGCAGATGATATCGGCACCTTGCTGGCTGAGAATACGCGGCACTTCCGGGAACCAAATATCCCAGCAGATCAGCAGGCCAATGCGACCGATGGGGGTCTCAAATACCGGAAATCCACTATTGCCCGGGGTAAACCAGAGCTTTTCCAAATTCCATAAGTGAGCTTTGCGATACTTGCCGATGAATCCGTTGGGGCCTAGTAATACGGCAGTATTGAATAGTCGCATGCCGTCGATTTCGCTCAGGCCCGCCACCAGATACACCTGGTGCTTGCAGGCAAAATCCATCCATTCGCGCACGCTGGGTCCGTTCGGCACCTCTTCAGCATGATCGAACGCATCCTGGCGACTACTGAAGAAATATCCACAGTTTGAAAGCTCCGGCAACACGATCAGATTGGCGCCACCGTTTGCGGCTTCAGTCGCCAGTAGAAGGCTTTGACGCAGGTTGTCGCTGCGATTGGAGACGCCTACCTGCGGATCGAATTGAATAACTGCGACGCGGGCGAAACTTGTTGGCTCACTCATGAGTGACCTCTTATTTTTATGCGACCGGTTTTGGTCGGGTGTTTATAAGAGGCGACAATATGTTTAAAGGATAGTCAGATGATTCCTATGGCGTTGTAGTAGATTTCTCTCGTGCGAATTTAACTTTCTAACTCGTACTCGGGGTAGTCTCGCAGGGTAAAACCGCCGTTGAAGTGTGCTTGAGTTTTGCTGCAAATATTGATCACCGTATCAATGGCACCTCTGAAGCACGGCTCTGTCCAGCCAGAATCCACAGAAAAAGACTCCCCGCAAAGATAAAGTCCGGACGTGTGAGAAAAGTCCCTGTTGTATTTCATCAGGCTGACGGCCTCGTAATAGGTACCAGGGCGATAGAGCTTTGCACAGCCGAGGGAGTGTTTGTCGTTCATCCAGCGCTGAACAACTGCATGTTCGCGTGCTATATAGGGAGAGATGCGCGCTTTGATATTGGTTGACTTCAATAAGATTCTATCCAGTTCTTCTATGCATTTGTCCACGAGCTCTGTGTCGCTGAAGAGTGATAGCTTCGTTGCGTCGTCCTCCCATGTGTAGCTTAAAAGTATGCAGTCGTAGGTGCTGTTTTCGTTGTAGCGGGAGGTGTACATGTCGTGTATAAAGCTGTCGGTCACGATGGCTTGAGGTATGGTTTTGTTACGTGAAATAAAGGATTTTTTGAGCGGGGCATACACTTTGCAGCTGGTTTCCCAATGCGCTGTTTTATAGGCTTCGATTGTTTCGAAGGGCAGCATGTCCTGAGTGAAGTCTTCGACAGATATTTGTGTCTCTATCAGCCACGAAGGGAGTGTCATCACCACGGAGTCAACGTCAATAAATTCTTTCCTCATTGCCTTTGGCTGAGCAGCATTCCAATCGTAGTAAACCCTTATTTTCTCATTTTTAAGGGCCTTTATTTTTGTCACTGAACTGTTGGTCAGTAATCCTGATGGGGTTTTTATTAAATGCTCATACAGTGACTCGGTGGGCTCACTCGCTTTTATAAATAGGAGCGACTCAGCCAGCGAGCCAAGACCCATATAGTTTGGTTTGTTGAAGCGAAGTCCTCTTGAGTCAGTCACCGTTGCAGCATTTAAATAAGGTGAGGCGATGGCCGCACCCTTTGAATCTACCCGGCCGTGAATTAACTGAAGATGACTACTGAAACCAAATATTGCTGTGCGTATTGGGTAGATTGAGCAGACGTCGTAGAAGGCTCCCCAGCTTCCGTCACCAATACCAATCGAATAGAAGATGGCAGACTCCTGCGCGGTCATGCCCATTCCGCCAAAATTGCCAGGATCACTCTGGCGCCAGCTATCGATGGTTGGCATTTTCACCAGATCACGAAATGAGGTGCCTTGGTATTTTTTTACGATAGCAGCCCACATTGATTCCCAGTGCTCCGCGCCATAATGCTCGGAAATGTGCACGGTCATGCGTTCGGCAAACTTCTTCCACTTAGCAAAGACGCGGCCTAACATTTCACCGGGGGGTGGCGTTTTTCCGTCTGCATTTTTCCAGATAAGCATGGTGGGTTCGTCGCCACTCTCCATGCTGCCTTCACGCAGGTAGACTCCCGTTGCACGGACCGCCGGGCTGCCAGGGTTCGGAAAGTCCGAATGGACCAACTCAAACTCTTTAGCGTAATAGGCCATGAGTGAGCGGCCCTATTTGGGAGGGGTGTTTGATGTATTGAAGAAAGGCATTCTCATTGCGCCCATCTCAAAAGGGGGGCGACCCACAGTACGGGTATTGCGTCCCCCGAGGGCAGTGAGGTGTCGGCCGCCAATACGCTTGGATTTTTCGATTAATGTAATATTCTTGAAGCCACATCTGTGCAGTTCGCGTGCAGTGGTCAAGCCTGTTATGCCCGCCCCGATGATGCAAATCTTGTGCTCTGTGTTGGTCGCGTTGGCGATGCCGTTTTCTTGCTCTACCAAGGTGCGATAGTCAAAGCATAAGTCGGGTGGGTTAGGGAATGTGGCTCTCCATTTATTATTTGTCGCGCGTTTTTTTCTCTCTGACTGTTGATTAACATCTGCTGGGAAATTGAAGCTGGAGCCAATGGTCATTCTGATATTCCATGCGCTAGTTGATTCTCTCTACCTAGATTGGATGCAGGGACGGCGGTTAAAAATAAGAGACATGTGATTTTGGGTTAGGGAACATCGTGTTCTTTTGTAGGGGGAGAGAGGCGCTTATTCGGCTTGGCTAAACTTGCAAATCCCCGCCAATTCTGGGAAAACCCCACCCCTCACGCCTTCAACGAGCCCCGCCATGAGCAACGACGAACTCCAGGTCACCGACATCCGCCCAGGCACCGGCAAAGCCGTGGTCAAGGGGGCGCTGATCACCACTCAATACACCGGCACCCTGGAAGACGGCACGGTGTTCGACTCGTCCTGGGAGCGGGGTAAGCCGTTCCAGTGTGTGATCGGCACCGGCCGCGTGATCAAGGGCTGGGACCAGGGCCTGATGGGCATGCAGGTCGGCGGCGTGCGCAGGCTGTTTGTCCCGGCGCACCTGGCCTATGGCGAGCGGTCGATGGGCGCGCATATCAAACCCAACAGCAATCTGTGCTTCGAGATTGAGTTGTTGGAAGTGCTGACGCGCGATGATTGAAGTGTTTTTGAACCGAGAGGCTGCATGCCGTTGATTCAAGCTATTCGCGACAGCTGGGGGTGGGTCGGCATTGATCCCGTCGAGGTCGTCGGGACGACCGCCTTTGGCAATGTGATGATCAAGGATTCGCAGGGACGCTATTGGCGGCTGTGTCCTGAAGCGCTTTATTGCGAGGTCATTGCGCAGACGCGTGCCGTGCTGGACGAGGTTTCCAGGGATCAGGCATTTTTGCGCGACTGGTATCTGCAACCCATGGTGGAGCAGGCCGAGGAGGCCCTGGGGCCGTTGGCGCCTGGCCAGGTTTATCATTGGGTTATTTCGCCGGTATTGGGCGGCGAGTACGTCATCGACAATGTGCGATGCCTGGATCATGTTGAGCAGCTTCGGTTCTGCGGTGATCTGGCACGGGAGATAAAGGATTTGCCCGACGGTGCCCAGGTGAAGCTCAGTCTTGTCGACTAGTCATTGAAAAAAGGCAGCGTTCCATCGACGTCCAGGGTGTGGCTGAATGGCCCCTCGGCGGCTTGCTGAACCCTCCCTGAAGAATCCTCTTCTTCACCTTAAGGAAACTTTCCTACGGTTTACTCCCGCGTAAACGGGGCGTAAGCTTCGCGCGTTTTCATCAATAGCGGAGACCCTCAGTGGGTACTTGTTCGAGTGACAGTAGTCGGCCGGTTTCGGTAACCGGCACATACTTGGCAAGGTAACGCGCATTTTCCTGATGCCGTTGTCTCGCCAACAAAGCGAGAAGCGGCATCCCGACAGCAGCCAGTCCTGGCGCCTGTCCGATCCCTCTCATCGACGCTGACCAGCACCTGACTGACCTCGGGATGCTACGGACGCGCCTGCCTTTTTTGCGGCAGGCGGGCCGAGCTGACTGTGCCTGTAGAACGGGCAGGGTGCAGCCGGTCGTACCTGCCTGCAGGTTTCCTCGCGCAGGAGTTACACCATGAGTCTCATTCTGCTCAAAGCGTTGTTTGCCGGTTTCCTGCGGAATCGGCACATCGCCCGGCATTTCCGTCGCCGGGCGATGCTCGAAACCGTGACCGACACCAGCGTCAGCCGCGAAGTGCCGCAGACCCTGGCGCAGACCCTGGTGGCTGCCGGCAACAGCAGTGCCGTGCAATTGCTGGGTACCCTGGGTTGCAGGCGCTGCCGTCGTTGTACTTCGTGTTCCTGCCGCTGATCCTGCTGGCGTATATGGCGCTGACCCAGGCGGTGAAAGGCTTCTATATCCGTAAATTAGGCTGGCAGTAACGGTGCTATCGCTGGCAAGCCAGCTCCTGCAGGCGCTGGCGTTCAAGGAGATTTTTTATGCAAGCAATCAACAACATCAACCTCAACTCGCTGATCGACACTTTGGTCAGCCTCACCGCCGCGTTCATCCTCGGCGGCCTGATCGGATTCGAGCGTCAGTACCGCCAGCGCACGGCGGGCCTGCGCACCAACGTGCTGGTGGCGGTGGGCGCGGCGATTTTCGTCGACATGGCCAACCGCCTGGGCGGCGCAGAAGGCGCGGTGCGGGTGGTGGCGTACGTGGTCTCGGGCATCGGTTTTCTCGGCGCGGGTGTGATCATGCGCGAAGAAGGCAATGTGCGCGGGCTCAACACCGCCGCCACGCTCTGGGCGTCGGCGGCGGTGGGGGCCTGTGCCGGCGCCGACCTGATCCTCGAAGCGTTGCTCGGCACGCTGTTTGTGCTGGCGGCCAATACCTTGCTGCGGCCGATCGTCAACAACATCAACCGCCAGCCGCTGGATGTAGTGTCGGCGGAGGTCACCAATATCCTCTATGTCATCGCCCGGCGTACCCAGCAGAAAGCCGTGCTCGCACTGCTGGAAGCCGAATTGGCGCGTTGCAACTATCCGGCCAGTGATGTCGATGTGCGGCCTTTCGGCACTGACGAAGTCGAAATCGAAGCCACCCTGGCGGTGACCTCGGTGGACGGTGACGAGCTGGATGCCCTGGTGGCGCGCATTTCTCTGTCGACCCTGGTGGTCCAGGCTTTCTGGAGCCCAAGCACCACGGAGTAGTAAGCGGACGTCAGGCTTTGCCTTGTTCAACACGGACTATGCTACTGAGAGGAAAAGTCCTACAAGCATTCGAGACTATCCCTTCATTTGAAACCACACGCCATTGTTAAGGTTGCGCGCTTGCGCCTATTTAGGAACCCAGGCGCAGCTTTACGTTTTCATCGTGTTTTTCAAAAGGAGAGGCCCGTACTGCCTGAAGTGTCACGCAGAGTACTCAGCACCGTTTGTCGGAACTGTTACTTTTCACAGGTAGATAGGACTCACGTGATATGTAAGCGTACTGATCCTCCCAGGGGAGTCTTATGAGCAACAAAGCTTTAATTGTGGATGATCACCCGTTTATACGCGCCACCGTCAAGCACCTGCTGAAGCAGGAGGGCTTCGACACCATCTTCGAAGCAGGTAACGGCGCGGATGCCATGCAGGTTGCCCGTGAGGAGCGTCCGGACCTTGTCATTCTCGACCTGGCAATGCCCAAGCTCGGTGGGTTGGAGGTGATCAGTCGGATTAAAGCCTTGGACCTGCCTTGCAAGATACTGGTACTGACTTCGTACCTGGCCGTGTTCTTTTCTACCCGTTGCATGCGTGCCGGTGCCATGGGGTTTGTCGCCAAGACCGGCGAACTCGACGAGCTGCAGAAGGCCATCAGGGCAATCAGGTCCGGCTACAGTTGCTTTCCGAGCCTGCCTACCAGTTCGGTGCGTCGCGACGACCTGCAATCCACCGAGCAGGAGTTGGTGGAGGCGCTGTCCGATCGCGAGCTGACGGTATTGCAAAAACTGGCCCTGGGCCTGGGTAACAAGGAGATTGCCGAGGACATGCTGTTGAGTCACAAAACCATCAGTACCTACAAGACGCGGCTCAAGGAGAAACTACGTATGTCCTCGGTGGTGCATCTGTCCAAGTTCGCGCAGCGCAATCACCTGATCTGAAATGAACCCCTCACGGTTGATCAAGCTCATGGTCATCCTGCTCGTGGGGATGTTGCCTGCGGCGGTGATGGCCGTGGATGCACCGCAAAGCCTGCGGCTACTCGGCCACTCAACCCTTGAACCCACCAGCGTGATGCTCGATGAAGCCGACTGGCGCTGGCTGCGCGAGCAGCGCACATTGATCATCGGGGTCTCGGCGCCGGATTACGCGCCCTTTGACCTGAGTAACAACAAGCAAGAACTGGAAGGCATCACCGCCGATTATGCGGCGCTGATCGGCCAGGCGCTGAATATCGTGGTCACGGTTCGACGCTACGACACGCGCGATGAAGTTATCGACGCCCTCAAGAGCGGCGCGGTGGATTTTCTCGGCTCGGCCAACGGTTATGAGTTCGCCGACCCGCAGTTGGTGCTATCGCGCTCCTACGCCAATGATCAACCCGTGCTGGTGACGCGCGCGGGTGACAACCTTGCATTGAATGCCGATCTCGCGGGCAGGCGCGTGGCGATGCTCTACCACTACATGCCGCCCGACGCCGTCCAGGCGTTCTACCCCCAAGCGCAGTTGCAGTTGTTTGGCTCGACCTTCGAGGCCATCGGCGCCGTCGCGTTCGGCCAGGCGGATGTGTACCTCGGGGATGCCATCAGCACCCGCTACCTGATCAACAAGAACCATCTCAATAATGTGCGCATGGCGGATTTTTCGGCCATGGAAGCCAACCCGTTCGGGTTCGCCCTGCGCAAGGAAAACACACGCCTGCTGAGGATCATCAACGCCGCGCTGGCCGCTGTTCCCGCCAACCAGCAGATGGAAATCCTGCGCCGTTGGAGTGCCGGTGGCATTGGTTTTCCCGAGGCCGACCGGCTGCGCTTGAGCATCAATGAGCAGCGCTGGCTGGAGAAGCATCCGCGGGTAAAAGTGGCGGTGGTCGACAAGTTCGTGCCGCTGTCGTTTTTCAACGAGAAAGGCGAGTTCGAAGGCCTGAGCGCCGAGGTGTTGTCGCGGATCAGCCTGCGTACGGGCCTGAAGTTCGACATCGAGCAGGGCACTTCACTGCCGCGCCTGGTTGACGCGGTCAGCACCGGGCGCGTCGATATGCTGGCGGCCGTGACGCCCAGCATCGAGCGGTCGGAGAAAATCCGCTTTACCCGGCCCTACCTGTCAAACCCCTATGCACTGGTGGTGTCCGCGGACAATGAGCGCGTGATTACCCTGGAGGACATGCCCGGCAAACGCCTGGCGGTGGTCAGCGGCAACAGCCTCGCGATGCAGATTGCCGAGGACTACCCAGGCGTGGTGTTTGTCGAAGTCGAGAACACCGAGCAGGCCATGGCATTGGTGGCCAAGGGCACCGTGGAGGCGACCGCGGTGTCGTTGATCAGCGCGCGCTACATGATCGCGCGCAATTACCGTGAACGCCTGCGCATCACCAGCACGGTCGGCCGGGAGCCGGCGCGTTTTACCCTGGGGGTCAACCGCAGTGAACTGGAGTTGTATTCGATCCTCGACAAGGCATTGCTGAGCATTACCCCCGAAGAGATGGACGAGCTGACCAACCATTGGCGCAGTGAAATCATCCTCGAAGACAGCTACTGGCTGCGGCACCGCAACGTGATTATCCAAGGCTTCGTGCTTGCCGCGCTGCTGCTGTTGGTCACCCTGGGCTGGGTGTTCTACCTGCGTAACCTGATTCGCAAGCGCGCCCAGGCGGAGCGGGCCTTGAGCGACCAGATGCGCTTTATGAGCGTGCTGATCGACGGCACTCCGCACCCGATTTACGTGCGCGATCGCCAAGGCCGCTTGATGGCGTGCAACAACGCCTACCTCGATGTCTTCGGCTTCAAGCTCGAAGACGTCATTGGCAAGACCGTGGTGGAGACCGATACCGGCAACCCTCCCCAGGCCCAGTCGTTCCATGCCGATTACCTGCGCTTGATGGAGCAGGGCGAACCGCAGATCCATGACCGCGTGTTGAAGATTCCCGGTGGCGGGGTGTTGACCATCTACCAGTGGATGCTGCCCTACCGGGATAGCAACGGCGGCGTCGTGGGCATGATTGCCGGCTGGGTCGATGTCAGCGAGCGCCAGCGCTTGCTGGGTCAATTGCAGGAAGCCAAGGAGGAGGCCGACGCAGCCAACCGCGCGAAGACCACCTTCCTGGCCACCATGAGCCATGAAATACGCACGCCCATGAACGCTGTGATCGGCATGATCGAGCTGGCCCTGGAAAACGCCCAACAGGGGCGTGCCGACCGCGCCGCGCTGGAGGTGGCCTCGGTGGCGTCGCACAGCATGCTGGAGTTGATCGGCGATATTCTCGACATTGCGCGGATTGAATCCGGCCACCTGTCACTGGCCCTGGAGCCCGCCAATCCGCACGAGCTGCTAGCCTCGGTGGCGCGGGTATTTGAAGGGTTGGCGCGCGACAAGGGCCTGGTGTTGCAAGTGGAACTTGACCCGCTGATCGACCATGCGGTGTTGATCGACCCGCTGCGCTTCAAGCAGGTGGTGTCCAATCTGTTGGGGAATGCGATCAAGTTCACCACCAACGGTCAGGTACGCGTGGGGGCCCAGGGGGCATTGGTCGGCGATCAACTGGACCTGCGGCTATGGGTGGAGGACACCGGCATTGGCATCAGCGCTGTCGATCAGCAGCGCTTGTTCAACCCCTTTATCCAGGGCAGCAATAACGAACAATCGGCACGCAGTGGTTCTGGCCTTGGACTGGTCATCAGCCGCAACCTGTGCGAGATGATGGGCGGGCAATTGCACTTGAGCAGCGTGCTGGGCAAGGGCACGCGGGTGGATGTGACGCTGTCGCTGGAAATGACCACCCGCGTGCCGGATGCATTGCCCGTCTTGCCCGTTCCGACGGCCCGGGCGTTGAGCATCCTGGTGGTGGATGACTACCCGGCCAACCGCCTGCTGCTGGCTCGCCAGTTGAGCTTCCTGGGGCACCGCATCACCACCGCCGATGACGGTGCCCAAGGCTTTGCCGTGTGGCAGGCCGGGCAGTTCGACGGGGTGATCACCGATTGCAACATGCCCTTCAAGGATGGGTATACGTTGGCGCGGGATATTCGTGCCCAGGAGCGTCAGCGCGGGCTCACACCGTGCCTGTTGCTGGGCTTCACCGCCAATGCGCAGCCACAAGAAACCGAACGCTGCCGACAAGCCGGCATGGATGGCTGCCTGTTCAAGCCTACCGGGCTTGAAGACTTGCGCGCGGCGTTGGCATCGCGCGCGGTCGGCGGGGTGACACAGGCGGTTGAGCCGACGTTTGATTTGAGCACGCTGATCGCGCTGACCGGTAGCGATAAGGTCGCGCTGAACGAGCTGCTGACGCCGTTACTCGACAGCCTGGAGGAAGATCGCGCCTGGCTGGGTGTTGAGCAAAATCGCACGGACTTCGCCAGGCTGCATGACCTGGCCCATCGCGTCAAAGGTGGCGCACGCTTGGTCAAGTCTCAGGCGTTGATCGCCACCTGCGAGACCTTGGAAGACCTGTGCGAGAGGCGCGAAGGCGAGGCATTGGACGCAGCAGTGCAGGCGGTGGAACGGGCTATCGCAGGCTTGCAACACAGCCTCGGGCAGTACTGCAATCAGGCGTGACCGAGGTAGACAGCCATTCGGTGCATTTGGGACAACTCCTACATGAAGGGGGAACATGCCTGATTTTGTCTTCGGGATATGTCTGGAAAATGGGCGACGCTCACTGACGAGCGCTGCCAGCCCAGGGGTTTGCCATGCCGAACAAAGCACTGACCATCCTGATTGCCGATGAACAGCACCTGCAACGGTTGTACATCGAAAAAATGCTCAATCAGTTGGGGTACCACCGGATCGTGCCGGTACAGACCTTCGAAGAAGTCCAGATACTCACCGCCATTCCGGCCGAACCCTTTGACGTGCTGATCATCAATGCGGGGCTGACGCTGCACAGCTGCGGGCCCCAGCCCCAGGTACGCCACGTGCTGGTCTACGACCACCTCGACCTGGGCGCACCTGCCGGCGCAACACCGGCGGTGCTGGTACGGCTGCCCGGCGTACCGGACAACGTCAACCTCGAACATTTCATGGACATCATCGACCCACCCGCAGCCACGGCGGGCCTGCGGGTATTGCCCTGGTTGCGCGAGTTATCCCGCGCACGGGTGGCCGGCGCCTAGTCCCACTTCGGCGCGATGCCCTTGGGGCTGGTCAAGCGATGGCCGCGCTCCAGGCTGGCAATCTGTTCCATGTCGGCAGCGCTCAAGGTCAGTTGCAGGGCCTTGAGGTTGCTTTCCAGGTTGGCGCGTTTGGTCGAGGATGGGATCACGGCGTACCCGAGTTGCATGGCCCAGGCCAGGGTCACTTGGGCCGGGGTGGCTTGATGGCGCTCGGCAATCTGCTGGATCACCGGGTCCTTGAGCACTTCGCCGTAGGCCAGGGTCATGTAGGAGGTGATCTGGATACCGTGGGCACTGGCGAACTCCGCCACCTTGCGGTTTTGCAGGTAGGGGTGCAGTTCGATCTGGTTGGTCGCGATGTGCTCGGCGCCGACCGCTGCGATGGCCTGTTTCATCAGGTCAATGGTGAAGTTGGAAATACCGATCTGGCGCGTCAGGCCCTGGCGCTTGGCTTCCAGCAACTGGCTCATGAATTCGGCGACGGGAACCTGGTCTTCCGGCGACGGCCAGTGGATCAGGGTCAGGTCCAGGTAGTCGGTCTGGAGCTTGCGCAGGCTCTCCTTGAGGCTCGGGATCAACTGGCCTTCGGCGAAGTTGGCGATCCAGATCTTGCTGGTGATGAACAGCTCATCACGGGGCACACCGCTGTCGGCGATGGCCTGGCCGACGTCAGCTTCGTTCTCGTAGATCTGCGCCGTGTCGATGACGCGGTAGCCCAGTTCCAGGCCGGTGCTGACGGAATCAATCACCACCTGGCCCTGCAGGCGGAAAGTGCCGAGGCCGAAGGCGGGTACGTTGGACGTGGGGATAGACATCAGTAACTCCTGAAGAGGTGTGAACAATGGAGTCGAGTATCCGCCCGTCGTTCCTTCGGAAAAACCGTCGAATCCGAAAAGGACTCTTTACCGCAGGTCACGAATGGGCCTGGCCTAAAATGTCGGCGGCGTAATCACCCAGATCACCACCGTCTCCACCTTGCCGGGGTTGCCATACCGATGCGGTTCGCTGCTGGCAAAGCTGAAGCTGTCACCGGCCGCCAGCAGGAAGTGCCGCTCTCCCACCCACAGCTCGAACTGTCCGCGCAACACATAGCCGGCTTCTTCGCCTTCATGGCTGTAGCTCTGCTGGCTGTAGGTGCCCGGTGGGAAACTCGATTGCAGCATTTCCAGTTGATGGTTGGGCAAGGGCGTCAGCAACTGGTCGACGATGCCGTCTTCATAGTGGATGCTCTGGCGATTGTCCTTGCGCACCACGTAGCCTGCGTCTGCCGGTGCGGGCGTGGTCTCGCTGGCGAAGAACCATTGGATCGTCACCCCCAGGCTGCGAGCGATGTTGAACAGTGCCGGAATCGACGGATACGCCAGGTTGCGTTCCAGCTGGCTGAGGTAGCCGGCGGTCAGTTCGCTGGCCTCTGCCAGGGCGGTCAAGGTCATGCCGCTGGCCTTGCGCAAACCACGGATGCGGGTGCCGAGAAACAGTTGCTGGGGTTGGTCGTTCACAGGTTCCATGCCACTTTGAGTCCTTCGTAGATCGCCTCTTCGGCGGTGCGCGGCGCCAGGCAGTCGCCGATCCGGTCAAACGGCACCAGGCCCTGCAGCTGCGCGCCGAGAGTGTCCACCGGCTGATGGCCCTGGCACAACACCAGCGTGTCGATATTCTCCAGCAGCATGGGCTCGCCGCTGGCGGTGTGTTGCAGGTACACCGTGGTGTCGTCGCAGCCGTACAAGCGCGCATACGGGATGATCGGAATGCCCAGCCGGTGCAGCTCGCCGGCCAGTTGATCACGCACATACAGCGGCAGATTCTCGCCACAGTGCGTGCCATTCACCGCCAGTTGCACCTGATGCCCGGCGCGCACCAGGCGCTCGGTAATACCGGGGCCGATCCAGTCGCAACGCCAGTCGACCACCACCACCGAACGCCCCAGTGGCACTGCGTCGCGCAGCACCTGCCAGGCATCCACCACCTGCAGTTCGCCGCCTTGCTCGAAGGCCGGCCAATAGGGTTCGGCGCCGGTGGCAATGATCACATGGTCGGGTTGCTCGCGCTCCACGAGCGCGCGGTCGACGCGGGTGTTGCGCAGCACCTGCACACCGGCCAGTTGCATCTCGCGTTGCAGGTTGGTGCTGGCTCCGCCGAACTCACTGCGCCGTGGCAGCAATTGCGCCAGCAGCACTTGCCCGCCCAACTGGGCGCTGGCCTCGTAGAGCGTCACGGCATGCCCGCGTTGCGCCGCGACCGCTGCGGCTTTCATACCCGCCGGACCACCGCCCACGACCATGATGCGCTTGCGCTTTAGTGTCGCTTGCACCTTGCCGAATAGCAGCTCGCGGCCGGTCTCGGGATGCTGGATGCACGAGATCGGCAAGCCCTTGTGAAAGTGACCGATGCAGGCCTGGTTGCAGGCGATGCACGCGCGCACATCTTCGACGCGCCCGTCGAGAGTCTTGGCGGGCATCAGCGGGTCGCAGATCAATGCGCGGGTCATGCCGCACACATCGGCCTGGCCGCGCGCGAGGATCAATTCGGCTTCCTGGGGCTGGTTGATGCGCCCGGTGACGAACAGCGGAATCGACAGGCTGGCCTTGAACGTCGCGGCCTCATCGGCGAGGTACGCGGCGGCAATCGCCATGGGCGGCACGATGTGGATTGCACCGCCCAGCGAGGCCGACGTGCCTGCGACGATATGCACGTAGTCGAGCTGGGACTGCAGGCTCTGCACGGCTTCGAGGGATTCGCTTTCGGTGAGCCCTTCGGCATCGCGTTCATCGGCAGAAATGCGCAGGCCGATGATGAAGTCCGCGTCGGTAGCCGCGCGCACGGCGGCGAGGATTTCCGTCAGGAACCGCAGCCGTTGCTCAAGCGCCCCGTTGTAGCCATCGCTGCGCCGATTGACCCGTGGGTTGAGAAACTGCGCCGGCAGGTACCCATGGCTGGCGACCACTTCGACCCCGTCGATCCCGGCCTGGTGCAAGCGCCTGGCAGCGGCGGCGTAACCCGCGACAATCTCATCGATCATCGCTTGGTCCAGCGCACGCGGCATCACCCGGAAGCGTTCATTGGGCACCCCCGAGGCCGAGTAGGCCACCGCCAGCAGGCCGTCCGCCGACTCCATGATTTCCCGCCCGGGATGAAAGATCTGCGACAGCACCACGGTGCCATGGGCATGGCAGGTTTCGGCCAGCTCGCGGTAGCCCTCGATGCACGCATCGTCGGTGGCCATCAGCACATGGGAGGTGTACCGCGCGCTGTCATGCACCCCGGCCACCTGCAGCACAATCAGGCCGACACCGCCTTCGGCACGCGCACGGTGGTAGGCGATCAATGGCGGGTTGACCCGGTTATCGGTGGGCATCGAGGTGTCATGACCGCTGGACATGATGCGGTTTTTCAGGCGTTTGCCCCGCAGTGCCAGGGGCTCGAACAGGTGCGGGAAAGCAGAGGGCGACATGGTGCGGGTACTCCAGGCGCTGTTATTGTTATTTTTCTATAGGAGGCTGCCGCCAGTAAAAAATCAACTTGTTTTTTTACTGGCGTCTGGATTAGCGTCGCCTTCACCCACCCCGTGCCCGGAGAATAAAAATGCCTCACTCCACCGAACAGCACCTGCGCGAAGAGCTTGCGGCGTGTTATCGATTGATCGCGCACTACCGCATGAGTGACCTGATTTTCACGCATATCTCGGTGCGCATTCCCGGGCCCGAGCATCACTTCCTGATCAATCCCTATGGGCTGATGTTCGATGAAATCACCGCCTCCAGCCTGGTGAAGATCGGCCTCGACGGGCGCGCGGTCGAGCCGTCGCTGCATGCGGTCAACCCGGCCGGTTTTGTGATTCACAGCGCAATCCATCGCGCCCGCGAAGATGCCCACTGCGTGCTGCACACCCACACCCGCGCGGGCTGCGCGGTGGCGGCGCTGGAGTGCGGGCTGTTGCCGGTGAACCAGATTTCCATGGAGTTCTACGGCAAGGTTGCCTACCACGACTACGAAGGCGTGGCTCTGGACCTGGACGAGCAGCAACGCCTGGTGCGCGACCTCGGCGACAAGCCGGTGCTGATGCTGCGCAACCATGGTTTGCTGACGGTAGGCGCAACCGTCAGCCAGGCATTCCTGCGCATGTACTACCTGGAAAAAGCCTGCGACATCCAGATCGCCGCCCAGGCCTGTGGCCCACTGGTGCTGCCATCCGCCGAGGTCTGCCAGTACACCGAGCAGCAATTCAACAACCCCGGCCGGCCGCTGGAGGAGGGCGAGTTGGTTGACCTGGATGCGATGCAACTGGCGTGGGCGGCGTTGCTGCGTATGCTGGATCGGGTGTCGCCGGGGTACCGCGACTGATGTAGAGTCGTGCAGCCGACTCAACCGAAGGACACCGCGCCATGACCCAGGAAACCCGTTTCTCCCGGATGGAGCCGGAATTGCGCAAGGCCAATCTGGTCCAGGCGACCCTGACTTGCCTCAAGCGTGACGGGTTCCAGGGCGCCTCGATCCGCAAGATCAGCGCCGAAGCCGGGGTCTCCGTAGGGCTGATCAGCCACCACTACTCGGGCAAGGATGAGTTGGTGGCCGAGGCCTATCGCACCATCACCGGCCAGGTCATGAGCCTGCTGCGCGAGACCATGGCCAAGGCGCCGCCCAACCCTCGGGAGCGTTTGTCGGCGCTGTTTCGGGGCTCGTTTTCCGCCGAGTTGCTCGACCCGCAGTTGCTGGATGCGTGGCTGGTGTTCTGGGGCGCGGTGAAGACGGCGCCGGCGATCAACCTGGCCCACGAACACTCCTACGGCGAATACCGCACCATCATGCGTTCGGCCCTGACCGACATGGCCCGCGAAGAAGGGTGGGAGCAGTTCGACGCCGACCTCGCGGCCATCGGCCTGAGCGCCTTGCTCGATGGGTTGTGGCTGGAGTCGGGGCTCAACCCCGGCACGTTCACCCCGGAGCAGGGGATCCAGATCTGCGAAGCCTGGGTCGACGGCCTGCAGTCTGGCGGTCGCAAGCGTTACCAGCTCAAACCCTGAGCCTTCCTCGCCGCCCTGGACGCAAGGTCCGGGGCGGTTTTTCCGGCACTGAAAAAATTTAAGATTTGCCGATTGCCTCCTTACTGAACACTCGTTTAGTATCGCCCCATGTCGCACCCCTCACGCCAAATAAAATAATTCGAGGAAGCCATGACTACCGATTCGTCCGTGCTCACCCACGTGCAGGCAGGCGTTGCCTGGATCACCCTCAACCGAGGGCCGCAGCGCAATGCGCTGGACATCCCGACCCTCAAGCACCTGCACAGCCTGCTCGACGCGTTCAACCGCGACCCCGCCGTGCGTGTGGTGGTGTTGACCGGCAGCAGTCGCAGCTTCTGCGCTGGCGCGGACCTCGCCGAGTGGGCCGACGCCGAAGCACGCGGCGCCCTGGAAACCTACGGCTGGACCGAAACCGCCCACGCCCTCATGACCCGCCTGCACAGCCTCGACAAACCCACGATTGCCGCGATCAACGGCACCGCCGTCGGCGCCGGCATGGACCTGACCCTGTGCTGCGACCTGCGCGTAGCGGCCCAGTCGGCGCGCTTCAAGGCCGGCTACACCAGCATGGCGTATGCCCCGGACGCCGGTGCCAGCTGGCATTTGCCGCGCCTGATCGGCAGCGAGCAGGCCAAGCGCCTGCTGTTCCTTGATGAGCTGTGGAGCGCCGACCGCGCCCTGGCAGCCGGCCTGGTCGGTGAAGTGGTCGCCGATGAGCAACTGCATGCCCACACCCTCGAACTGGCGACCCGCCTGGCCAACGGCCCGACCTTCGCCTTCGCCCAGACCAAAACCCTGATCCGCGATGGCGCCGACCGCAGCCTGCCCGAGCAACTGCAAGCGGAACTGGCCGCCGGCCTATTATGCGGACGCAGTGCCGATGGCGCCGAAGCCCTGCGCGCGTCGATGGAAAAACGCCTCCCGACATTCTGCGGCAAATAACAACAACGACACCCCCGAGCAGGTAGCGCCATGAATTTCCAACTCAGCCAAGAACAAGACATGTTGGTGGACGCGGTACGCAGTTTTGTTGCCAAGGAATTGTTGCCCCACGAGGAGGCGGTGGACCGCGCCGACGAGGTATCACCGGAGCTGGCCGCGCAGATTCGCGACAAGGCCATCGCCGCCGGCTTCTATGCCTTCAACATGCCGGAAGAGGTCGGTGGTGGTGGCCTCGACTACTTGTCGCAGGCGTTGATCGAACGGGAATTGTCCAAGGTGTCGTGGGCCCTGCATGTGTTTGTAGCGCGCCCGTCGAAAATCCTCATGGCCTGCACCGGCGCGCAGATCGGCGACTACCTGCTGCCGTGCGTGCAGGGCAAGAAAATCGACTGCTTCGCGCTGACCGAACCCGGTGCCGGCTCGGACGCCAACGCGATCAAGACCCGCGCCGTGCGCCACGGCGACGACTTCGTGATCAACGGCAGCAAGCACTTCATCAGCCATGCCGGGCACGCCGATTTCGCCATCGTGTTTGCCGTCACCGACACCTACGAGCACAACGGCCGCCAGCGCAATGCGGTGACTTCATTCCTGGTCGACCGTGGCACGCCGGGCATGACCATTCGCCGGGGCCCCAAGTGCGTGAGCAACCGCGGTTACCACACCTACGAAATGTTCTTCGACGACTGCCGCGTGCCAGCCTCCAAGGTGCTCGGTGAAGTGGGCAAAGGCTGGGACGTGGCCAATGCCTGGCTCACTGCCGGGCGCGTGATGGTCGCCGCCAATTGCGTCGGCCAGGCCCAGCGTGCGCTGGAGGTGTCGCTGCAATGGGCAGCGGATCGCAAGCAGTTTGGCCAGCCCATCGGCACCTATCAGGGCGTGAGCTTCAAACTCGCCGACATGGCCACGCAGATACGCGCGGCCGAACTGCTGACCCTGCACACCGCCTGGAAAATGGATCAGGGCAGCATGACCGACGGTGAGGCCGGCATGGCCAAGCTGTTTGCCAGCGAAACCCTGGGCAAGGTCGCCGATGAGGCCGTGCAGATTTTCGGTGGCATGGGCTTGATGGACGAAGGGCCGGTGGAGCGCATCTGGCGCAACGCGCGGATCGAACGGATCTGGGAAGGCACTTCGGAAATCCAGCGCCATATCATCGCCCGTGAACTGTTGCGGCCGCTGTTGCGCTGATCGGCGCGGAGAACGCTTATGTCCCAGGCTATTCGCGACAATCTCAAGCGCCTGCTGGCGCCCCGGCACCTGGCTTTTGTCGGCGGGCGCAGCATGGCCCGCGCCCTCAAGCGCTGTGCCGACGGCGGGTTTACCGGGCCGATGTGGCTGGTCAACCCGCAGCATGACAGCCTCGACGGCATCCCCTGTGTGCGCCGCGTCGCGGACCTGCCGTGCGGCCCGGATGCAGTATTCATTGCCACCAACCGTGAACTGACATTGACCTGCGTTGCTGAACTGGCCGCCATCGGCACCGGCGGCGCGATCTGCTACGCCTCCGGCTTTGCCGAAACCGGCGCCAGTGGTGCCGCGCTGCAGCAGCAGTTGTTGCACGCCGCTGGCGAGATGGCCTTGCTCGGTCCCAACTGCTACGGCCTGCTCGACTACCTGCACAGCGCCGCCCTGTGGCCGGTGGCCCACGGCGGCAAAGCGGTGGAGAAGGGCGTGGCGGTGCTGACCCAGAGCGGCAACTTCGCCTACAACCTGTCGATGAGCGACCGCTCGTTGCCGGTGGCCTACATGGCCTCGGTCGGCAACCAGGCGCAATTGGGCGTGGCCGAATTGATGGACGTACTGCTCGATGAGCCGCGCGTGACCGCCATCGGTCTGCACCTGGAGGGTTTGAAGAATGTCCCGGGGTTCGCCCGCGCCGCGCACAAGGCGCTGGAGAAGGGCATCCCGATCATCGCGTTGAAAACCGGCGTGTCGCAGATCGGGGCCGAGCTGGCGCTGAGTCATACCAGTTCGCTGTCCGGCTCCGACACACTGTACGACAGCCTGTTCGCCCGGCTCGGGGTGATCCGCGTGAGTGGGCCGGTGAGTTTTGTCGAGACCTTGAAAGCCGCAGCGTGCGGCAATCTGCCGGCTGGCAACCGCCTGATCGCGCTGGCCTGTTCCGGTGGCGACGCGGGGCTGATCGCCGACTACGCCGAGCGCAACCAACTGGCCTTGCCGACACTCGACGAAGACCAGCGCGCAGCGCTGGCGCAGGTGCTGCCCAGCTACGCCAACCTGGTCAACCCGCTGGACTTTACCACTGCCATCTGGGGTGACCGCGAAGCCCTCGACACGATGCTCGATACCGCCCTGCGCACGGAGGCCGATGCCGCCATGCTGGTGCTGGACTACCCGGCCGAATTCACCGGCGAACGCAAGGAATGCGACCTGCTGCTCGGGCTGTTTTGCGACGCGCTCGACCGGCATGGCAAGACCGGTTTTGTCACCTCGGCGTTTCCCGAATTGCTGCCGGCCCATGCCCGCGAGCGCTTGCATGCCCACGGCATTGCTGCGCTGCAAGGCGTGGAGGATGCACTCGCGGCCTGGGGGCGGATCGCCGAGTATCAGCACAATCGACGGACCTTGCTGGTGCGCGGCGAGTCGATTCTCGTGCCGCTGTGCCCGCAACCCCTGCAAGGCCAGGGCCTGGCCCTGGATGAGTGGGCTTCCAAGCAAGCCTTGCGCGTGTTCGGCCTGAACACGCCGGCGGCGGTATTGAGTACGCCGGGACGCGCGATTGCCGATGCCGATGTGCTGGGCTACCCGTTGGTGCTCAAGGCGGTCAGCACGCAGCTGCCGCATAAAACCGAGGCTGGTGCCGTCGCCTTGAACCTGCAGGATGGTGTGGCGCTGACGTCTGCGCTGGCGCTGATGCGCGCGCAGATCGCCGCGTACGCGCCCGGTGTAGCGTTTGACCAACTGCTGCTGGAGTCCATGGCGACCCCGCCGTTGGCCGAGCTGATCGTGGGTATCAAGCGCGAGAATGACTTCGGCCTGGCCTTGGTGATCGGCGCTGGTGGCATCCTCGTGGAACTGCTCAAGGACAGCCGCAGCCTGCTGCTGCCGACCACTGACGATGCGATCCGCCACGCCGTGCTCAGCTTGCGCAGCACCGCGTTGCTGCAGGGCTTTCGCGGACGCGAAGTGGCGGATCTCGACGCGCTGGTCGCGGCCATCCGTGCGGTGGCCGACTACGCCTGTGCCAACGCCGCGCAACTGCTGGAGTTGGATGTGAACCCATTGCTGGTCAACGCCCACGGCGCCACGGCGGTCGACGCGTTGATTCGTCTAGGAGATCAACATGCACGATAAAACCCTGACCGGCGGCCAGGCCCTGGTGCGGTTGCTGGCCAACTATGGCGTCGATACCGTCTTCGGCATTCCCGGAGTGCACACCCTGGAGTTGTACCGCGGCTTGCCCGGCAGCGGCATTCGCCATGTACTCACCCGCCATGAACAGGGCGCGGGCTTTATGGCCGATGGTTATGCGCGCGTCAGCGGCAAGCCGGGCGTGTGCTTTGTGATCACCGGGCCCGGCGTGACCAACGCCGCAACCGCCATCGGCCAGGCCTACGCCGACTCGATCCCGCTGCTGGTGATTTCCAGCGTCAACCACACTGCCAGCCTCGGCAAGGGCTGGGGCATCTTGCATGAGACCCAGGACCAGCGCGCGATCACGGCGCCGATCACGGCGTTTTCCGCCGTGGCCTTGAGCACCGAGGATTTGCCCGAACTGGTGGCGCGTGCTTATGCGGTGTTCGACAGTGAGCGGCCACGGCCGGTGCACATTTCGGTGCCGCTCGACGTGTTGGCTGCGCCGATCCAGAGAGACTGGAGCAACGAGGTCGTACGCCGCCCAGGGCGCGGTTTGCCCTCGGCGGAAGACCTGGATCAAGCGGCGGCAAAACTGTCGGTGGCCAAGCGCCCGATGATCATCGCCGGCGGCGGCGCGCTGGCCGCCGGCGAGGCGTTGCAGCGCTTGAGCACACAACTGGCGGCGCCGTTTTTCAGCAGTGTCGCGGGTAAGGGCCTGTTGCCGATCGAGCATCCGCTGAATGCCGGCTCGACCTTGTGCGTCGAACCTGGTTGGCAATTGATCAGCGAGGCCGACGTGGTGCTCGCGGTCGGCACGGAAATGGCCGACACCGACTATTGGCGCGAGCGTTTGCCGCTGAACGGCGAGCTAGTGCGCGTGGACATCGACCCGCGCAAATTCAATGATTTCTACCCGTGCGCCGTCGCGCTGAAAGGCGATGCCCAACAGACGGTGCAAGCCCTGCTGCAACGGTTACCGCCGGCACCGCGCGACGCTGCAGCGGCGGCCAGATCAGTGGCGGCAGTGCTGCAGGCCATCGAGTCCGGACACGGTCCGTTGCAATCGATCCACCAGGCGATTCTCGACCGCATCGAGGCCGAATTGCCGGCGAATGCGGTGATCAGCAGTGACATGACCCAACTGGCCTACACCGGCAACTACGCCTACCGCAGCCGGGCCCCGCGCAGTTGGCTGCACCCCACGGGCTACGGCACCTTGGGCTACGGTTTGCCGGCCGGCATCGGCGCCAAGTTCGGCGCGCCGCAGCGGCCCGGCCTGGTGCTGGTGGGTGATGGCGGCTTTCTCTACACCGCGCAGGAACTGGCGACGGCGGTGGAAGAACTGGACAGCCCGTTGGTGGTGCTGCTGTGGAACAACGACGCCCTCGGCCAGATCCGCGACGACATGCTCGACCTGGAGATCGAACCGATCGGCGTGCTGCCGCGCAACCCTGATTTTGCCTTGTTCGCCCAGGCGTTCGGCTGCACGGTGAACCAGCCCCAGAACCTGGATGCATTGCAGACGGACTTGCGCAACGCCTTCAAACGCAACGGCGTGACCTTGATCGAGCTGAAACATGCCTGTGCCTGTTGATCTTTAGAGGAGCAAGACCATGAGCGAAAACAACAACAAAATGACTCAAGCGATGCACCGACGGGACTTCCTCAAACACAGCGCCGTGGCCGGTGCGGTGGCGGCGGCGTTTTCCCTGGGCCTGCCGCTGCACGCATTAGCCCAGGACGCGACGCCCAAGCCCGGCGGCGTGCTGCGCCTGGGCCTGGCCGGAGGCAGCACCACTGACTCGCGCGACCCCGGTTCCTGGGTCGACACCTTCACCTTTGTCGGCTTCTCGGCGGTGTACAACACGCTGACCGAAATCGCCGTCGACGGCAGCGCGATTCCCGAGCTCGCCGAGCGCTTTGAATCGACCCCGGATGCGCGTGTGTGGACCTTTCACCTGCGCCCCGGCGTGACCTTCCATAACGGCAAAAGCCTGAGCGCCGAAGACGTGGTGGTGTCGATCAATCATCACCTGAGCAAGGACTCTACGTCGGCCGCCAAGACTGTACTCGGCGACGTCGCCAGCGTCAGCGCCCAGGGCAATGATGCGGTGGTGTTCGAGCTGCATTCGGGCAACGCCGACTTTGCCTACGTGGTTGCCGATTATCACCTGGTGATCATGCCCGCCAAGGATGGCGCCGCCGACTGGAAGGCCGGTATCGGCACCAGCGGCTATCGCCTGAAAAGCTTCGAGCCGGGTGTGCGCATGGACCTGGAGCGCAACCCCGACTACTGGAAACCCGGTCGCGCGCATTTCGCCAGCGCCGAGTTGCTGGCCATCGCCGACGGTGCCGCGCGGGTCAATGCGCTGGTCACCGGGCAGGTCGATGTGATCAACAAGGTCGACCTGAAAACCGTGGCCCTGCTCAAGCGCAACGCCAACCTGGTGATCGAAGAAACCAAGGGTGCGCAGCACTACACCTTCCCGATGCTGTGCGACAGCAACGAATTCAAGAACAACGACATTCGCATGGCGATGAAGCACGCGATCAATCGCGAAACCTTGCTCGCCTCGGTGCTGTACGGCTACGGCCTGGTGGGCAACGACCACCCGATCCAGCCCGGCAGCCGCTTTATCAACGCTGCCCTGGAGCAACGCACCTACGATCCGGACAAGTCGCGCTTCTACCTGCGCAAGGCCGGGGTGGAGTCGCTCAAGGTCCGCCTGCAGGCGTCGGACGCCGCCTACACCGGCGCAGTGGACGCCTCGGTGTTGTTCAAGGAGCAGGCGCGCCAGGCCGGTATCGACATCGACGTGGTGCGCGAACCGGCCGACGGGTTCTTTTCCAACGTGTGGATGAAGCAGCCGTTCACCACTTCGTTCTGGTACAGCAGCCTGACCGCCGACCGCATGTTCAGCATCGGCTACGCCAAGGGTGCGGCGTGGAACGAGACCCACTGGGACAACCCGCGCTTCAACCAACTGCTGACCGCCGCCCGTGGCGAGATGAACGCCCCGTTGCGCCAGGAGATGTACAACGAAATGCAGGCCCTGTGCCGGGATGATGGCGGGGCCATCGTGCCGCTGTTTGCCAGTTCGGTGGCGGCGCGTTCGAACCGCGTGGCGCACGGTGCGCAGACCGCGCCGTATGGCGAGTTGGATGGGCTGAGGCTGATCGAGCGGTGGTGGCAGGCGTGAATACTTCAGAAACGCCACAAATCAAATGTGGGAGCGGGCTTGCTCGCGAATGCGCTGGGTCAGTCTCTATCTGTATTGGCTGACACACCGCTTTCGCGAGCAAGCCCGCTCCCACATTGGACATTTGTCGCCTTCGAGAACATGCCCAACTCATGAGAACCGAACATGAATAGCTTATTCAAACTGGTGCTCCAACGCCTGGCCCTCGGCCTGCTGTCTTTGTTCGCCGTGTCGGTGATCATCTTTCTCGCCGTGGGCATGCTCCCGGGGGATATCGCCCAGGCCATGCTCGGCCAGTCCGCCACGCCGGAGACCGTGGCGGCGTTTCGCGCGCAATTGGGCCTGGATCTGCCGCCGCTGACGCGCTTTGCGCACTGGCTGCTGCGTCTGTTGCACGGTGATCTCGGTGCTTCGCTGGCCAACCAGCGACCCATTGCCGAGTTGATCGGCGCGCGCCTGGGCAACACCTTGAGCCTGGCCGCGTTGGCGGCGTTGGTCTCGGTGCCGACGGCGCTGGTGCTGGGGATGCTGGCGGCGTTGTACCGCAACAGCTGGTTCGATCGCCTGCTCAATACCTCGGCGTTGAGCGCGGTGTCGTTCCCGGAGTTCTTCGTCGCGTACGTGTTGATCCTGGTGTTCTCGGTGAAGCTGGGGTGGTTTCCCAGCCTGTCCAACCTGGCCCCGGATGCCAGTTTCGGCACCATTCTCGAACGCTCGGTGTTGCCGGTGGCCACCCTCAGCCTGGTGGTGATTGCGCAGATGATGCGCATGACCCGCGCCTCGCTGATCAACCTGCTGGCCAGCCCGTATATCGAGATGGCGCGCCTGAAGGGCATCCGTCAGTCGCGGATTATCTGGCGGCACGCGCTGCCCAATGCGCTGGCGCCCATCGTCAATGTGGTCGCGCTGAACCTGGCGTACCTGGTGGTGGGCGTGGTGGTGGTCGAAGTAGTGTTTGTGTACCCGGGCCTCGGCCAGTTGCTGGTGGACTCGGTGTCCAAGCGCGACATTCCGGTGGTGCAGGCCTGCAGCCTGATCTTCGCCGCCACTTACATCCTGCTCAATACCGGGGCGGACGTGTTGTCCATCGCCAGCAACCCACGCCTGATGCATCCGAAGGGGTAGACCATGAGCCTGTTGAGCCAAGTGGCCCGGGCGCCGTTGAGCGCCAAGTTCGGCCTGCTGATCATTGTGTTGTACATCGTGGTGGCGGTGTTTGCGCCGCTGCTGGCGCCCTACGGCGAAACCCAGGTGGTGGGCGAGGGTTTTGCGCCGTGGAGCGGCCAGTTCCTGCTGGGCACCGATAACCTGGGGCGCGACATGTTCAGCCGCCTGGTGTACGGCGCGCGCAATACCCTGGGCATCGCATTCCTGACCACGACCCTGGCGTTTCTGCTCGGCGGCCTGTGTGGTTTGGTCGCCGCGATCAAGGGCGGCTGGATCGACCAGGGCTTGTCGCGGGTGGTGGACATTCTCATGGCGATCCCGCAGCTGATCTTTGCCTTGCTGATTCTCAGCGTGGTGGGCACCAACGCCACCTCGCTGGTGCTGGTGATTGCGCTGCTGGATTCGACGCGGGTGTTTCGCCTGTCCCGCGCCGTGGCGATGACCGTGGTGGTGCAGGACTTCGTCGAGGCTGCCCGCCTGCGCGGCGAAGGCCTGTGGTGGCTGGTCACCCGCGAAGTGCTGCCCAACGCCGCCGCACCGTTGATTGCCGAATTCGGCCTGCGCTTCTGCTTTGTATTCCTGTTTATCAGCGCGCTGTCGTTCCTCGGCCTGGGCATCCAACCGCCCACCGCCGACTGGGGCAGCATGGTCCGCGATAACGCGGTGTTGATCACCTTCGGCGATATCAGCCCGTTGCTGCCGGCCCTGGCAGTGGCGTTGATCACCGTCAGCGTGAATTTTGTCGTCGACTGGATGCTGCATAAATCCAGCGGCCTGAAGGAGTGTTGAGGATGGACAAGCCACTGCTGGAAATCCGCAACCTGCAGATCGAGGGGCATTACGAGGACGCCTGGCACCCGCTGATCAAGGGCATCGACCTGACCTTGCAGCGCGGCGAAGTGCTGGGGCTGATTGGCGAGTCGGGGGCGGGCAAATCGACCCTCGGGCTGGCCGCCATGGGCTATGCGCGCGACGGTTGCCGCATCACGGGCGGCTCGGTGTGTTTTGACGGCATTCAACTGCTGCAGGCCAAGCCCGAAGCGCTGCGCAAGTTACGCGGCTTGCGCATTGCCTATGTCGCGCAAAGTGCGGCCGCGTCGTTCAACCCGGCGCATCGGCTGATCGACCAGCACGTCGAAACGGCGGTGATCAACGGCGGCATCAACCGTGCCCAGGCCGAGCGCGAAGCGGTGGAGTTGTACCGCGTGCTGCGCCTGCCCAACCCGCAGACCATCGGCCAACGTTATCCCCATCAGGTTTCCGGCGGCCAGCTGCAACGGGTGATGACCGCCATGGCGATGGCGTGCCACCCCGACCTGATCATCTTTGACGAACCCACCACCGCCCTCGACGTCACCACGCAGATTGAAGTCCTCGCGGCGATCCGCGATGCGGTGAAAACCTTCGGCAGCGCCGCGCTGTATATCAGCCACGACCTGGCGGTGGTCGCGCAGATGGCCGACCGCATCATGGTGCTGCGCCACGGCAAGCTGGTGGAAGAGGCCGACACCCGCAGCATGCTCAGCCAGCCGCAGCAGGACTACACCAAGTCGCTGTGGGCAGTGCGCAGCTTTCGCACCGAGCCCAAGCCGTGCCCGGTGCAGGAGCTGCCGCTGCTGGATGTGCGCCAGGTGTGCGCCAGCTATGGCCATCAACCGGTGCTGCAGGAGGTGTCGATGAAGCTGTATCGCGGCCAGACCCTGGCGGTGATCGGCGAGTCCGGCAGCGGCAAGAGCTCCACCGCGCGCCTGATCACCGGCTTGCTCCCGGCCACGAGCGGGCAGGTGCTGTATGACGGCGAGGCGTTGCCGGTGGACTTTCGCCAGCGCAGCAAGGAGCAGTTGCGGCGCATCCAGATGATCTACCAGATCCCCGATACGGCGCTGAACCCGCGCCAGCGCATCGTCGACATCATCGGCCGGCCGCTGACGTTTTACCTGGGCCTGAAGGGCAAGGCCCTGCGTGCGCGGGTCGCCGAGCTGCTGGAAATGATCGAGCTGGACCCGGCCACCTACATGGAGCGCCAGCCGCGAGAGTTGTCCGGCGGGCAGAAGCAGCGCATCTGCATCGCCCGCGCCCTGGCGGCCGACCCGCAATTGATCATCTGCGATGAGGTCACCTCGGCCCTCGATCAACTGGTGGCCGAGGGCGTGTTGAAACTGCTCAACCGCCTCCAGCAGCAACTCGGCGTGGCCTACCTGTTCATCACTCATGACGTTGCCACCGTCCGCGCGATTGCCGATGAAGTGGTGGTGATGCAGCGGGGCAGGGTGGTGGACCAGGGCAGCCGCAGCGCGATTTTCACCCCGCCGTACCAGGACTACACCGGCCTGTTGTTTTCATCCGAACCTGCGATGGACCCGGACTGGCTCGATCACTTGCTGGCCCAACGGGCGGCGCCCACTGTTTGAGGAATTCACATGAAGGTTTTGATTGTTCACGCGCACCCTGAACCGCAGTCGTTTACCGCCGCCTTGCGTGATCAGGCCGTCGCCACGTTGAGCGCGCAGGGGCATGAGGTGCAGGTCAGTGATTTGTACGCAATGCAGTGGAACCCGGTGGCGTCGGCCGCGGACTTTTGCGCGCGGGAAAACCCTGACTACCTGGTGTATGCCCTGGAGCAGCGCCTGGGGGTGAAGAAGCAGTCGATCGCGGCGGATATCCAGGGCGAGTTGGACAAGCTGCTCTGGGCTGACTTGCTGATCCTCAATTTTCCGATCTTCTGGTTCTCGGTGCCGGCGATGCTCAAGGGCTGGATCGACCGGGTACTGGTGTCGGGCGTGTGTTACGGCGGCAAGCGGTTTTACGATCAGGGCGGGCTGGCGGGCAAGCGGGCGTTGGTCACGGTGACCTTGGGCGGGCGTGAACACATGTTCGGCGAGGGCGCGATTCACGGGCCGTTGGAGGACATGTTGCGGCCGATCCTGCGCGGGACCTTGGCGTATGTCGGGTATGAAGTGCTGGCGCCGTTCGTGGCGTGGCATGTGCCGTATATCAGCGATGAGGCGCGGCAGGCATTTCTGATCGCGTACGAGCAGCGGCTGCAAGGGCTGGCGGATGAGCAGCCGTTGGTATTCCCGAAAATGGCGCAGTTCGATGAGGCGCTGTATCCCCTGTCTTGAACTTGTCACCGACCGAATGTGGCAGCGGGCTTGCCTGCGGTTGCGGTACACCAGCTACAGATCTGTAGCCTGACACACCGCTATCGCAGGCAAGCCCGCTCCTACGTTTTGAGCTTCATCAGTCAGTGCTATTGCGTTGTTCGCGCAGACGCTGCGCCGCGCTGCGCAGCAGTTGTTCGGTACCGTCCCAGCCCAGGCAGCCATCGGTCACCGACACGCCGTATTTCATCGATGCACTCAGCGGCTGGCAGCCCTCGAACAAGTGGCTTTCGATCATCATGCCGACCAGCGACGTGTCGCCCTGCAAGCGCTGCTCCAGCACGTCGTTGAACACCGCCGGTTGGCGCAACGGATCCTTGCCGCTGTTGGCATGGCTGCAATCAACCATGATCCGCGCCGCCACCTTGGACTTGGCCAGGTCGAGCTTGACCTGCGCCACGCTCTGCGCATCGTAGTTCGGCCCGCGGTGGCCGCCGCGCAGCACCAGGTGGGTGTCGGGGTTGCCTGGGGTCTGGATGATCGCCGGATGGCCCTGGCTGTCGACGCCGAAGTGGCGGTGCGGGTGGGCGGCCGAGCGCATCGCGTCGCAGGCAATCGCAACGCCGCCGTCGGTGCCGTTCTTGAAGCCCACGGGCATGCCCAGGCCGCTGGCCATTTCGCGGTGGATCTGCGATTCGGTGGTACGTGCACCAATCGCGACCCAACTGAGCAGGTCATCGAAGTAGCCGGCGGCCATCGGTTGCAGCAGCTCGGTGGCGACCGGCAGGCCCAGGCGCAGCATTTCGCGCATCAGCTCGCGCGACAGCGTGAGGCCGGCCGCCATGTCATCGCTGCCATCCAGGTGCGGGTCGTAGGCCAGGCCTTTCCAGCCGATGGTGGTGCGCGGCTTTTCGACGTAGGCGCGGATCACCAGCAGCATCTGGTCGCTGACTTCAAGGGCCAGCTTCTTCAGATTGCGTGCGTACTCCATGGCCGATTCCGGGTCGTGGATCGAGCACGGGCCGACAATCACCAGCAAGCGCGAGTCCTGGCCATCGAGGATGGCGCGCACGGCTTGGCGATGGGCGTGGATCTGTTCATTGAGGAACGGGCTGAGGGGCAACTGGTGCTTGAGCTCAAGCGAGCTGGGCAGGCGCTGGGTCAGGGCTTCGTTGGCGCTGGTCAGGTTCGAAACGGGCAGAGCGGCGGTGGCAGAGTTCATATTCAAGGCTTCCTGGGCAAGCGGCGGGCTGTTCCCGCGCGCTTGGCCCTACTGGGGTGTTCGACAATTGGCCGTATCGGCTACGTGTGTTGGCTTGCCACCGATAGGTGACCGATCGGAGGCGGCAGGCTGTCCCGAGCGGAGCTTGCTAAATCGCCAGGCGGTGGAGGTGTCGTAGCGGTAATAGGTGGCGTAGTTCATGTCTTGATTCCTTTTAAATGTCCGGTGTGCAACAAAATTTTCAGGGCCTGAAAAAACAAAACCCCCGGTCGGGGAGCCGACCGGGGGTTAGATTTCTCTGGTAGGCGACCCCTTGAGTAGTGGGCGCCGATTTCAGGTATCAGGCGCGCCAGTGGCTAAACCAATACCCAAAATAAAAGCTGACCAGTGCGCTCGAACCGTTCACACGGGTAGCCGATACCGAGCGCTGGGCGCTGGCAGCAGGGCAAACCTGAGGGTGGGTGAGTTGCAACATGGTATGTCTCCAAATGATGGAGCGAGCTTACTAGAGGCACACCGGTGGATTCAATCAGTAATTTCTATTGCCGCGGGGTACTTACGGCTATGAGGGACTGCCGATATGCTGGACACACCTTGTTAATGATTGCTTGGACGCGACCATGACCGCCTTGACCCTTGCTGCTGCTCAAACTGTTTCCATCGCGGGCGACGTGCCGGCCAACATCCACCGGCACCTGGCGTTCATGCGCGCGGCGGCGGCCAACGGCGTGCAAGTGCTGGTCTTTCCGGAGCTGTCGCTGACCGGGTACGAGCCGTTTCTGGCGGCTGAGTTGGCCATAGAGCCCGAGGCTGCCGTGTTGGCGCCACTGCGCGAGATGGCACGCGAGCTGCGCTTGACCGCGGTGGTAGGCATGCCGGTCCGGCTGGCGTCGCAAGAGGGCGTATTGATCGGTGCGCTGGTGCTGGGCGCGGACGGTTCCCTCGGCGTCTACACCAAGCAGCATTTGCACCCCGGCGAAGCGTTGGCGTTTGTCGCCGGGCAGGGGGGCGCGGCCCTCGAGCGGGGAGATGAGCGCATTGCGTTGGCGGTGTGTGCGGACTTTTCCCACGCCAGCCATCCTCGTCGCGCGGCTGAAGCGGGTGCCACCGTGTATGCGGCGGGTGTGTTGATCAGCGAAGGCGGCTATGCGGCGGACAGCGCTTTGCTCCAAGGCTATGCCGCCGAGCATGGCCTGCTGGTACTGATGGCCAACCATGGTGGCCCATCGGGTGGCTGGGCCTGCGCGGGTCGCAGCGCGATCTGGGCGCCGGATGGCGGCTTGATTGCCGCCGCCCCAGGGGTAGGCGACGCATTGGTGATCGTTCAGGGCGAAGGTGGGCGTTGGGCTGGCCGAGTGGTAGCAGTGTAAATGAGCTTTCATCTACGGGCCGCGACGGCCAACGACTTGCCCTTTGCCCGCACCCTGACCCACGAAGCCATGAGCCGCTACTACCTGCAGTACGGCTTGCTGTGGTCCAACGATGGCTTCGACGTCGCCTGGGCCGGGCGTGAGAACTGGCTGATCTGCCGCGATGACGCGGTGATGGGGTTTGTCAGCCTCAGTCGGGACAGCAAGGCCCTGTATATCCGCGAGTTGCACATGCTCGAGTGTTGTCGCAAGCAGGGCGCGGGCAGTTGGGTGCTGGAGCAGATGGCGCTGAAAGCGCGCACGCACGGCCTGGGGCTACTACGCTTGACGGTGTTCAAGACCAATCCGGCGAGAAGGTTGTATCAGCGCCGAGGCCTGAGCATCGTGGGGGAAGAGGACTGCTTCTGGCGTATGGAACTCGACTGTCGGTCAACGCTGGCGGGCGAATAGCACACTCATTCGGGCAAAACAGGCACAACGTTTCAATAAGCGCATACTGGGTCAGGACAGTACGTCCAGCTCCTGTCTCAGGGGCTCATTCTCGGCCAGGATGACGCCCTCTTTCATGCCCAGAAGGACCGCTACCTTATGGGCCTCTCCACGCCGCCCCTTTTTGCGCCCAGCGAGCACTTGATAAGTGGTTGCCGGGTCCACGCCGTGTTCCCGGGCGAACGCTTGAACTGACTTTCCTTGGTGTTCAAGCCAAGCCTTGGCTTGTGCAGCAGTGCGGATTGCGGGCATAGTTCAAAACCGTTCAAGTTTGTTTAACGAAGAGATGAGTGTGTCACCTCTTGGGGTGTGCCAATTTAGGATCATACATCCAAATGAGTGGAATCGGTTCGCGTTTAAGGCAAGAAAGAGAGCGGCTAGGGCTGTCGCAAAAAGTGTTTGGTGAAATAGGAGGCGTTGAAGCCAACGCGCAAGGCAAATATGAAAACGGCGGTCGGGCGCCCAAGGCTGACTACCTTTCCCGCGTGGCGCAAAGAGGTGTGGATATCCTGTACGTGTTGACGGGCAGCCCTACGCCGATCCAACTGGATAACCTGAGCCAGATCGAAGAAAAAGTGCTGGGCAATTATCGAGCGATGTTCAAGGAAGACCAGGATGCAATCCGCCGCTTGACCACCACGCTGGCCGAGCATTCATCCATACGCAACGGAAAACCCAAGCCGCAACCCCAGGATTCCTGACCTTTAAGCCGATAAACAGCGCGGTTCGTGCTTCGACGGGCAGGCGCAGCGCGTTGAAACTCTATATATATGACACTTGCAACTAGGTCTGCGCCTTGGTTTTTTGCTAAGGTGTTCAGCAACCTATAAGACCATATCGCGAGGTGTCTGCTTGATTAGGGTGCTAGTAGTCGATGACCATGATCTCGTTCGTACAGGCATTACACGAATGCTGGCTGACATCGATGGCCTGCAAGTAGTCGGCCAGGCCGAATCGGGTGAGGAGTCCCTGATCAAGGCCCGGGAGTTGAAACCCGATGTGGTGTTGATGGACGTCAAGATGCCCGGGATCGGCGGTCTTGGCGCCACGACCAAGTTGTTGCGCAGCCACCCCGACATCAAGGTCGTGGTGGTCACGGTGTGCGAGGAAGACCCGTTTCCCACCCGCCTGTTGCAGGCAGGGGCGGCGGGCTACCTGACCAAGGGCGCGGGCCTGGCCGAGATGGTCCAGGCCATTCGCCTGGTATTTGCCGGCCAGCGGTACATCAGCCCGCAGATTGCCCAGCAATTGGCCATCAAATCCTTCCAGCCCACCAGCGACTCGCCCTTCGACGCACTGTCGGAGCGGGAAATCCAGATTGCCTTGATGATTGTGGGGTGCCAGAAGGTTCAGACCATCTCCGACAAGCTGTGCCTGTCACCCAAGACCGTCAACACCTACCGCTATCGCATTTTCGAGAAGCTCGCCATCAGCAGTGATGTTGAATTGACCCTGCTCGCGGTGCGCCACGGCATGGTGGACGCCAGCGCCTGACATGAGCACACCGTTTGATCCAAGTGCCTTTCTCTCAACCTGCAGTGGCCGCCCTGGCGTGTACCGCATGTTCGACAGCGAGGCACGGCTGCTGTATGTCGGCAAAGCCAAGAACCTGAAAAACCGCCTGGCGAGCTACTTTCGCAAGACCGGCCTGGCGCCCAAGACCGCCGCGCTGGTGGCGCGTATCGCCCAGATCGAAACCACCATCACCGCCAACGAGACCGAGGCGCTGCTGCTTGAGCAGACGCTGATCAAGGAGTGGCGGCCGCCCTACAACATCCTGCTGCGCGACGATAAATCCTACCCGTACGTGTTTTTATCCGACGGCAACTTTCCGCGCCTGAGCATTCACCGGGGCGCGAAGAAGCAGAAGGGCAAGTATTTCGGTCCGTACCCCAGCGCGGGTGCGATCCGCGAGAGTTTGAGCCTGCTGCAAAAGACCTTCTTTGTGCGCCAGTGCGAAGACAGCTTCTACAAGAACCGCACCCGGCCTTGCCTGCAGTACCAGATCAAGCGCTGCAAGGCCCCGTGTGTGGGGCTGGTCGAGCCTGCAGAGTACGCCGAGGATGTGCGCCATTCGGTGATGTTCCTCGAAGGGCGCAGCAATGCACTGACCGATGAACTCTCCGGCGCCATGGAGCAGGCCGCCAGTACCCTGGATTTCGAGCGCGCTGCCGAGCTGCGTGACCAGATTTCCCTGCTGCGCCGCGTCCAGGACCAGCAAAGCATGGAAGGCGGCACCGGCGATGTCGATGTGATCGCAGCCTTCGTCAACCCGGGCGGCGCCTGTGTTCACCTGATCAGCGTGCGGGGCGGGCGGGTGCTGGGCAGCAAGAACTTTTTCCCGCAGACCGGTATCGACGAGGAGGTCGCCGAAGTCATGGCCGCCTTCCTGGGCCAGTACTACGTCAGCAGCCCCGAGCGCGATTTGCCGTCCGAGCTGATCGTCAACGTGGTGCATGAAGACTTCCCGACCTTGATCGAGGCGATCCACGAGCTGCGCGGCCGCGAGCTGGACATCAGCCATCGTGTACGCGGTACCCGCGCACGCTGGCAGCAATTGGCCGTGACCAACGCCGAACAGGCGCTGGGCGCACGCCTGGCCAATCGACAGCACGTCGCCGCGCGTTTCGACGCATTGGCCGAAGTCCTCAACCTGGACGAGCCGCCCCAACGCCTGGAGTGCTACGACATCAGCCACTCCAGCGGCGAGGCGACGGTGGCCTCCTGCGTGGTATTCGGGCCGGAAGGGCCGATCAAGTCCGACTACCGGCGCTACAACATCGAAGGCGTGACCGCCGGCGATGACTATGCCGCCATGCACCAGGCCCTTACGCGGCGTTTCAGCAAGCTCAAGGACGGCGAGGGCAAGCTGCCCGATATCCTGCTGGTGGACGGCGGCAAGGGCCAGCTGTCCATGGCCCGTGACGTGCTCAACGAGCTGGCGGTGCCCGACCTGATTCTGCTCGGCGTGGCCAAGGGCGCCACGCGCAAGGCCGGTTTCGAGACGTTGTACTTGAATGATGCCGCCCATGAGTTCACTTTGAAGGGGGACTCACCTGCGCTGCACCTGATCCAGCAGATTCGCGACGAAGCGCACCGTTTCGCCATTACCGGGCACCGCGCCCGCCGTGGCAAAACCCGGCGAACCTCAACCCTGGAAGGGGTTGCAGGGGTAGGCCCGACACGACGCCGCGACTTGCTCAAACATTTTGGTGGCTTGCAGGAGCTATCCCGTGCCAGCATTGACGAAATAGCCAAAGCACCCGGTATCAGTAAAAAGCTCGCTGAGTTGATTTATGCAAACCTGCACAGCGAATAGAATGCCTTTCCACCTTGTAGCCAGTTGTGCCGATGAATATCCCTAATCTGATCACCGTTCTACGCGTCCTGCTCATTCCGATTTTTATTCTGTTGTTCTATTTGCCCTACGAATGGAGCTACGCGGCCTCAAGTTCGGTATTCGCCTTTGCGGCTGCCACCGACTGGCTTGACGGCTACCTGGCGCGCCGCCTGGAACAGAGCACGCCGTTTGGCGCGTTCCTCGACCCGGTGGCCGACAAACTGATGGTGGCTGTCGCTCTGGTGCTGTTGGTACAAGAACACGGCAACCTGTGGCTGACCCTGCCGGCTGCCGTGATCATCGGCCGTGAGATCGTCGTCTCGGCCCTGCGCGAATGGATGGCCGAAATCGGCGCCCGCGCCCACGTGGCCGTGTCCAACATGGGCAAATGGAAAACCGCCGCGCAGATGCTCGCGCTGGTGATCCTGCTGGCCAACCCGTCGGACTTCTCGTTCTGGGTCCTGCTCGGCTACGCCTTGCTGCTGATCGCCGCCGGCCTGACGCTGTGGTCGATGCTCCAGTATTTGCGCGCCGCCTGGCCTCACCTGCGCACCACCGTTGAAAAGAAATAAAACTTTTTTGAATCAAGGGGTTGACGGGGGTTCTGGATTCTATAGAATGCACACCACCAAGACGCGGGAATAGCTCAGTTGGTAGAGCACGACCTTGCCAAGGTCGGGGTCGCGAGTTCGAGTCTCGTTTCCCGCTCCAAACACAAAGAAAAAGCCACTCAATAGAGTGGCTTTTTTTTGCCTGCGATTTATGAAGAGAGACCTCGGTCTCTCTTTTCATTTCCTCCCGGTTCCCTGGGGTTCCAGTCCTGCCACCGGTGTTTACGCGGTAAACGCGTGACTGTTCACCCACGCCTCCAAATCCTTTGCAGCCATTGGCTTGCCTATCAAATACCCCTGCGCCTCGTGGCAGCCCCACGCTTTCACGAGGTCGAAAATGTCCTGGTTTTCTACGCCCTCGGCCACCACGCGATAGCCCAGGCCGCTGGCCAGTTCAATCAGGTTTTTCACCAGGCGTTTATCTTTTTCATTGGTTGTCAGGTTGCTGATCAGGGACTGATCCAGCTTGACCGTGCTGGTCGGCAAGGTACTCAGGTAGATCCAGTTGCTGTAGCCGGTACCGAAGTCGTCGATGGCAACTTCGACACCCAGATTGCGCAGGCGTGTGAGTTGCTGAACCACTTCAGTCGGGTTGGTCATGAGGGTGCTTTCGGTGAATTCCAACTCCAGCCGGTCTGCGGGGAGTTGCTCAGCCTCAAGACGACCGATGAGTGTGTCAACAAAGGCCGGGCTTTCCAGGTCGCCTACCGTGACGTTCATCGCGATTTTCAGCACCAGTCCCCGTTTGCGCCAGAGAGTGGCTTGATCGATCACCGCGTTCAGGACCCATGAGGTCAAGGACGGCATCAATGCGGTCTTTTCAGCCAGCGGTATGAATTCTGCGGGGCTGATGGTCCCCAGCAGTGGGTGATCCCAGCGGATAAGGGCTTCTACCGCCTCGCATCTGCCGCTGGGCAAGTTGATTTTCGGTTGAAATACCAGCCTGAGCTGATCCTCGGCGCGGATGGCCTGCGACAGCGAACTCAAGAGGGTGAAGGCCCGTTGTTGCGTGGCATCGAACGTGGGGTCATAGAGTAAATAGCCCAGGCCACGGTCTCTCGCGGCATCTGCAGCGCTGATGACCAAGCGCAGCCAGTCCTGCTCGTCGTTGCCGTTAATCGGCAGGATGCCAATGCCGACGTGCATCAAGATAGGAATACCGTGGCAATCGACGGCCGTTTTGAAGCTCTCGATAATCCGCGGGCTGATGACCTCTCGATCAACCCTGCCCGCGATCAGGAAGCCAAAACGCGTCGGGCTGATTTTATACAGCAGGCACTCCGGCGGCAGGAGGGCGTGCAAGCGCTGTTTTATCGCAAGGATCAGGTCCTGCGCAAAGCTGTAGCCCAAAGCCTTGACCACATCGTTGAGAAACTTGGGGGAGGTGACATCCACCGCGTAAATCCTGATCGCGCCCTCGCGGGTGAGCGTCTCACGGATATCCTCTTCGAACCGCAAGCGGTTGAACAGGCCGGTCGGCTGGTCAATGTAGTTCCTGGAGCGTACGCCCATGATCCGCATCATCACGAGTTCGGCCAGGTGGTTGAGCATCGCCGCGTCTTGCGCACTCATCGGCGCACGCGCAACGGTATCGATAAAGCACAGGCTGCCCAGCGATAAGCCATCGTCGGTCAACAGCGGGGCGCTGGCGTAATAGCGGATAAACGGTGCGCCCGTCACCAGGATATTGGCTTTGAAGCGCGGGTCGCTGCGTGCATCCAGGATTTCCAGGGGCTGATTGTCCAGCAGCGAGTAGGCACAGAACGAGGCACTTCTCGGTGTGGAACACTCCTCGATACCGATGCGCGCCTTGAACCATTGTTCGTGCTTATCGACGATGGAGATCAGCGCGATCGGCGCGTTGAAGTACTCACTGGTCATTGCCACGATTTTATTGAAAACGGGATCTTCTTGAGTGTCCCGGGCGCACAGCTGCGCCACGCGTTCCAAGCGCTTTGATTCTGTCTGGGGAAGGGGGGCGCCGTCGTCCATGATAAAGCTCCGTTTAACCATCATCTTCAGGGACGATATCAAATTCGGACGGTGGGTTTCGACTCGAGTTGACCATCGGCGTGCTCAGCCCGTTGCGCCAATGCGGTGGGCACAACCCTCGAGGTTTTTCTGCAGGACCCAGATTAAGCTGGTTCGCGCAGCCGATTATTCGACATACTGATCAGGTCGAAACCCTCATTTTTCTTCGAGGCTACCCTGATGCCATCCGCGCCTGCCAATCAGCCCAACCACCCGGAAGACCGTTATCGGTTGCTCGTGGAAGCCGTGGTGGACTACGCCATCTACATGCTTGATACGAATGGGCTGATTCGTAGCTGGAACTCGGGCGCCAAGCGGATCAAGCAGTACGACCAGAGCGAAGTGCTGGGTAAGCACTTCTCGTTGTTCTACACGCCGGAGGACCTGGCATCCGACCTGCCCGGCCGGGCGCTGAAGAGCGCGGATGAGTCAGGCCGCTTTGAAGGCGAAGGGTGGCGAGTCAGGAAAGACGGCACGCGCCTGTGGGCCCTGGTGATCATCGACCCGATACGCGCAGAGGATGGCTCGCTGATCGGCTTCGCAAAAGTCACGCGCGACCTGACTGAACGCCGGGCGGCAGAGCAGGCACTGCGCCAGAGCGAGCAGCAGTTCAGTCTGCTCGTGCAAGGCGTCACCGACTACGCCCTCTATATGCTGGACCCCAACGGCATTATCACCACCTGGAACGCTGGCGCCCAGCGCATCAAAGGGTATGAGCCTGCCGAAGTGATCGGCAGGCATTATTCAATGTTTTTCCAGGCGGATGACGTCGCCAATCATGTGCCTCAGCGTGCCCTGGCCACGGTCGTCAGTGAGGGGCGATACGAAGGGCAGGGCTGGCGCGTGCGCAAGGACGGTACGCGGTTCCTGGTCCATGTGGTGATCGACCCGATCAGAAACGAGCAGGGGGAGCTGATCGGCTACGCGAAAATCACCCGCGACGTGACCGAAAGCGTGCAGGCGCAACAGGAGATCAAGGAGACCAGGGAAGCGTTGTTCCAGGCGCAGAAAATGGAGTCCCTGGGTCAACTGACCGGCGGGATCGCGCATGACTTCAATAATCTGCTGATGGTCATCCTCGGCAGCCTGGAGCTGGCCAGGAAGCGCGTGCCACAGGATTCAAAAGTCCAGTCATTGCTCAATAACGCCATCGCGGGCGCTCAACGCGGCGCGACGCTTACCCAGCGAATGCTCGCCTTTGCCCGTCGTCAGGAGCTTGATCCGCAGCCTGTGGATGTGGGTGGACTGATCAGAAACATGTCCGATCTCCTGTGCCGCATGCTCGGCGCCGGCATTCGCGTCGACACTCAGTTCCCGCTGGTCCTGCGCCCTGTGCTGGTCGACATGAGCCAACTGGAAATGGCCGTGATGAACCTGGTCATCAACGCCCGGGATGCCATGGGCGGCGAGGGGCGGATTCTGATCTCGGCAAGTGAGGATTCGTTTCCCGGCAGCCCGCCCGGTTCCGACCGGCTGATTTGCATCGCTGTCATCGACACCGGGCCGGGGATGAGTGAGGCGACCCTGCAGCGTGCGATGGAGCCATTCTTCACCACCAAAGGCGCGGGCAAAGGCACAGGGCTGGGGCTGTCGATGGTGCATGGCCTGGCGGCGCAATCCAAGGGCCACTTTGTGCTCAAGAGTGTGGTGGGCGAGGGCACGCGTGCCGAACTTTGGTTGCCGGTTGCCGAGGTGCACAGCTCGCCGCAGGCCACTGAACCGGTATCAACCCAAAGCCCGCCTGACACATTCCACGTGCAACCCCTCGATATCCTGCTGGTGGATGACGACCCGCTGGTGCTGATCAGCACCGGCGCGATGCTTGAAGACCTCGGGCATCGCGTCACGCCGGCGGCGGGAGGGCAGGCTGCGTTGGCGTGCCTGACGCAGGGAGAGCGCTTCGACCTGGTCATCACCGACATGGCGATGCCGGAGATGAACGGGGTCGAGCTCGCCAACACCCTCGAGCAGCTGTTTCCGGCGCTGCCGATCATCCTTTCGTCCGGCTTCGCAGAGGTGGCAGTGGACCTCAAAAGCGCGTTGACGCGTTTGCCCAAGCCGTTTGATCAGTCCGCATTGGCCGGGGTCATCGCTGACATGCTGCGGGCCCGGAATGAGCCGCCTTGTTGAGCCTCACCGCCGCGTCCCGGGGGACCCTGAGGGGCCTCTGCCGCAGCGGCCGTGATCGCAGTATTCTGTGTGCTCAACCCTCGGCGTTTGATTCTGCGAGCAGTGACTCTTGAAGCGTAAAGCCTTGTTTATCGGGGTGGACATGGGCACCTCCAGCACTCGTGTCGGCGTCATTGACGAAAGCGGTCGAAGACGGGGCGCTGCCAGCCGTCCGGCGCGTTTGTCCAACCCCGCGCCTCGGGTCTACGGGCAGTGCCCGGACGAAATGTACGCCTCGGTCATGCTCGCCATCGCCGACGTACTGGCCCAGCCCTCCATCAATGCGCGTGATGTGTGTGGTATTGCGATATGCGGACAAATGGCTGGCATCTCGACGATCGGCCGTCACTGGGAAGCGACCACGCCGTATGACTCATGGCTGGACATGCGGTGTGCCAGCCAGGTGCAGCGACTCAAGCCCTACGAGCAACAGATCATCGAGCGCTCGGGCGGCCCGGTGAGTGCCACTCATGCGGCGAAGTGGCTGTATTGGCGCGATGAGCAGCCCCAGGTGTATCGACGGGTCAGCAAGCTCATCATGCCCGCGGCCTATGTGGCTGGACGCATGGCCGCGCTGGAGGCCGAGGCTGCCTTCATGGATGACACTTACCTGGGTTTCAACAGCTTTGCCGACAGCCGCACGCTGCAATGGAATACCTCGTTGATTGATGAGTTTCACCTTGACGCCGAACGGTTGCCCCAACTGGTGAGGCCCTGGGACCGGATTGGCGCGGTGTGCGCACGCGCGGCGCGTGACTGCGGATTGCCGGTCGGCACGCCGATTTTCGCCGGGTGCGCCGACATCGCGGCCTCCCTGCTCGGGACCGGCGCGTTCGCCAGTGGGCAACTCTTCGATATAGCCGGTACGGGAGCCGTGCTCGCGACCTTGCTCGACACCTTTGCCGTGGACGCGCAACACAAGACCCTGTCGACGTTCCGGCATTGCGTTCCCGGCATGTACTACTCGATGGCGTATGTGGGTGGCGCTGGCCTGACGCTCAAGGGGTTTGGCCTCACGCCGGACGAATGCCTGCAACTGGAGGCCAGGGCGGCGGCACTGTGTGCCCGCAACAAGCTGTTGTACCTGCCTCATTGTGGCGGGCGGCATGCCCCCTTCGATGCGTCGCTGTCGGGGGCGTTTGTCGGCCTTGACTGGTCGCATGACCGCACCGACCAATACCGGGCGATGCTCGAGTCGATCGCTTATGAATATGCGCAGTTTCTGCGCTGCATGCGGGACATCGACAACGTCGCAGGGTTGGGTGGGGTGATCAGCCTGGGAGGTGGTGCCAACAGCCCGGTGTTCCGCCAGATCAAGGCCGACGTATTGGGTTTGCCTTATCACAAGCTACCCAGCGCCGAATACGGCGTGTTGGGCGCGGCGATGCTCGCGGGTCATGGTGCCGGGGTCTTTGCCGACTTGCAGCAGACCGCCACGGATTGGCGTGCGCCGGTGCAAAGCGTCGCGCTGCCCGACCCGTCGCGCAGCGCCTTTTATGAGGGCATGCACCGCGCCTACGAACGACTGGCGGGAGCGCTCAAGCCGGTTCTGGACGACCTGCAGGCTGTGCCGCTTGGTTGAGTGCCAGGACGTGCCGGGCCGGCATGTCGAGATGCTTGAAGTACTGCACGGCGAACTCCACGAACGACTTGACCCGCTGCGGCAATTTCTTCCCGCCTTCGGTGAGCAGGTGAAAGCCGGCTGTTGGGCATTGATAGTCTTCCAGCAACGGGATCAGGCGTTTCGCCTGGATATCGTCGGCGACTTCCCAGACTGACTTCCAGATAATCCCCAGGCCCTGGATCGCCCACTGGCGCAGGGTAAAACCGTCGTTGGCGAGGCGGTTGCCCTTGACCTGGATGGTGGTCGAGACCCCGTCCTTGATGAATTTCCAGCGATCCAGTGCAAAGTCCGCGCGCAGTTGCACCAGGCAATTGTGCTGGTGCAAGTCTTCCGGCGTCAGCGGGGCGCCGTAGCGGTGGAGGTACTCGGGCGCGCAGCAAATCATCGGCCGATCGACACCCAGTGAACGCGCGATCAATGAGCTGTCCGGGAGGTCGCCGAAGCGGATCGCAATGTCTGAACCGGACTCGACAAAGTCCAGGATCCGGTCGGTGAAAAACAGGCGAACGCTGACATGCGGATTGTCGCGCAGGAAGGCATCCACCAGTTGGCTGACCCATTGGCGACCCAGGTCCGTGGGGCAGGTCAGGCCGATGGTACCCAGCAGGTCGCTGTGACCGTTCTTGATGATGTTGTCCAGGGCATCGACGTCTTCGAGAATCTTCAGCGCGTTCTCAAAAAGCAACTGACCCTCAGCGGTCGGGCTCAAGCTGCGTGTATTGCGCTTGAGCAGGCGCAGGCCATAAAACTCTTCCATTGCCTTCAGCCGTCCGCTCATGGCCGCGGGCGACAGGCCCATCTGCCGCCCGGCGGTAGACAGTGAGCCTGTCTGCACGACCAGCCGAAACAATCGCATGTCCTGTAGTCGATCCACCATGATGATTCATCTCACGAGGCTGTTTTCTAATTGTTCGCAAAGTATTAAACGATTCTTCAGTTAATTCCATTAGTTAAGTAAGTCGTGAGCGCAGTTGCGCCGGCGCGAAGGCTTTGCCATGGGCGTTTCAGGGGATATGTGAACGTGATTCAAATGTCTTTGTTGTTGGCTTCATCTTACGCGGTCGGTGAAAAGTCAATTTTTTAAAAGTGAATAGAAAAGTAGGGAAGATTGCGAATAATGAATACCGAGCGTGTGAGTCACTACACAATAAGAGGGTTTCAAGATGCGTGTTAATTATCAGGAGGCTGCCCCTTCGATCGACCTGGCCGGCCCATTCAAAACCGCGATGGGACGCTTTGCCTCGTCCTTGACCCTGATCACCACACTCGACGATGAGGGCCGGCCCCACGGCCTGGCCGCCACCGCGTTTTCCTCGGTGTCGATGGACCCGGCTTCGGCCCTGATCTGCATCAACCGCACTGCCAGCGCTTCACCGGTGATCAAGCGATCCGGGCTGTTCTGCGTGAACATGCTGCAAAGCCAGCATGAGCCGATCTGCAGGATCTTCAGCCAGCCCGACCTGCGCGAACGGCGTTTTATAGAGGGTCAATGGCGCACGGGAGCACAGGGTATCCGGTACCTGGCCGACGCCCAGGCGGCGATTTTCTGCGAAGTGGTGCAAACCCTGGAGCACGGGACGCACACCGTGTTTATCGGCAATGTCCTGGAGGTTATCACCCAGCCACTCGACGACCCACTGTTGTACATGGGTGGGCGGTACCGTCAGTTGCAAGACTGATTCGTTAGTTGCGCAGTGCTCGTTCTTATAACAATTAAATAATAAGTGGATATGGGTATGAACAATCAGTTGTTGGGCAAGTTCAGACTGGCCGGATCGCTTCCAAAGTGGGTCGGCCTGGACACCAGTGTCGCCGGCCCGTTGATCGGTCTATTGCTGTTGTGTGTTGTATTGACGGTATCGACGCATAGTTTCCTGACCGTGAGCAACTTGCTCAATGTACTCGATCAGGTCACGGTCCTCGGCATCATGGCGTTGGGCATGACCCTGGTCATCCTGATTGGCGGTATCGACCTGTCGGTAGGCGCCGTACTGGCCGTGGCAATCATGGCCATGAGTTGGCTCGGTCAGGTAGTCGGGCTGCCCATGTGGGTCGCCATGCTCGGTGCCATTCTCGTCGGGGCGGCGTGTGGTTCGACCACCGCGTTGCTGGTGGTCAAGGCCGGCTTGCCGTCGTTCATTGCCACGCTGGCAATGATGTCGGTGGCGCGAGGCCTCGCTTACATGGTCACCGATGGCGCGCAAATCAGCGGCTTCCCGGAGTGGTTCAGCAACCTTTCGGTGATTCGCTACGCTGGCGTGCTGTCACTGACGGTCGGGTGCTTCGTGGTACTCGCACTGCTGTTCTGGTTTGTCCTCAGGTTCACCGTTGCGGGGCGCAGCCTGTACGCCATCGGCGGCAGCAGCAAAGTCGCCAAGCTCGCCGGAATCCGGGTCAAGGCCTACACCAGCGCGGTGTACATCATCTCCGGAGTCTGTGCAGCCCTGGGCGGCATCATCATGACTTCCCGGCTGGACACCGCCGGGGCCGGCGCGGGCGTGGGCTATGAGCTGGACGTGATCGCTGCCGTCGTCATCGGTGGCGGCAGCCTCAAGGGCGGTGCCGGCAGCGTGGTCGGCACTCTCATCGGGGTACTGATCATCGGCGTTTTACGCAACGGCTTGAACCTGGCCGGCATTTCACCCTTCGTCCAGCAAGTGGTCATCGGCGCCGTTATCGCGTTTGCCGTGATGCTTGACCTGCTCAAGCGCAACCCTGACTGATCCCAAGCCCAAATAATAAGGATAAAAACCATGAAGCTTTCAGCGTTTCCAGTGCGTGCTCTCGCGCTTCTGCTTGGCTGCCTGATGTCGATCAGTGCGCACGCCCAGTCCAAGCCCGTGGGTGAAATCACCGTCGGCATGTCGATCCCGAGCCTGCAATGGGTGTTCTACCTGATGGTACGTGACGGCGTGACACAGCAAGCCAACGCACTCGGGATCAAAAATGTGCTGGTTGCAGACGCTCAGGCTGATCCGGCGCGGCAGGTCAGCCAGATCCAGGACATGCTCAGCAAAGGCATCGATGTGCTGCTCTATACCGCCACCGGCAGTGCGGCCTCGGCGGTGCCGGTACGCCTGGCGCGGCAGCAGGGTGTGCCCGTGATCTGCATCGACAACTTCCCGAAAAATGTCGAATGCGACGCGTACATCGCTACCGATAACCTCGCGGCGGCGGGGGAGTTGGCTCGGCAAATGATCAAGCTGACCGGTGGGACGGCTGAAATCGGCCTGCTGCAGGGCACCTTGGGCGACTCCACTGAAGTGGCCCGGGCCCAGGGCCTGGACGCGGTGTTGAAAGACGCGCCGGGGATGAAGATCGTCGACCGCAAGCCCACCGACTGGCTGCAGGACAACGGCTTCAAAGTCGCCCAGGACATGTTGCAGAAAAATCCCGGGATCAATGTGTTCATCGGCCGTTCGGATGCACCGGCGCTGGGGGCGGCACAAGCCGTCAAGGTCGCCAATATCGATCACAAGGTCTGGGTGTTCGGGTACGACGGTTTGCCCTCGGCCCTGGAGGCGATTCGCGACGGCAAGATGGACATGACCATCACCCAGCAGGCGGTGGAAATGGGCCGCACGGCGCTGCGTACCGCGCTCGACCTGCAACAGGGCAAGCCGGTGGCCAAGACGCAGTTGCTACCGGCCTTTGTCACCACCCGCGACAACGTGGCGACGTTCCTTGAGCAGCACCCGTGAACCGGATCCAGGAGGGCACGTCATGAGTACTCACCCAACGGTCCCGGTACCTCTGTTCAGGGCTACGCAGATCGGCAAATCATTCAACTCGGTGCGCGTGCTGGAGGACATCAGCCTCGATATCGGCTACGGCGAAGTGGTGGCTTTGCTTGGGGAAAATGGCGCGGGCAAGTCGACCTTTTCCTCGATTATTGCCGGCGCCCTGGCGCCGTCCAAAGGCGGCATGTTCCTGGCGGGCGAGCCCTACGCGCCGAACGGTCCGGCGGCCGCCATGGCGCTGGGGGTCAATATGATCCATCAGGAAATTCATTTGCTGGCGGACTTGAGCGTGGCGGAGAACGTGTTTCTCGGCCATCTGCCGACGCGTGGCGCAATCATCGACCGCAAGACCCTGCACCGCGAGACCGCCAAGCAATTGCAGCGCCTGGGGCTGGATATCTCGCCGCAGACGCCGGTACGGGAATTGAAGATTGCCGCCCAGCAACTGGTCGAAATCGCGCGTGCGCTGACACTCAATTCACGCTTGTTGATTCTCGATGAACCCACGGCGGCCCTCGGCAAGGAAGAAACCGAGCGGTTGTTCCAGCAGATCGAAACCCTGAAGCAGCAGGGCGTGTCGTTTATCTACATCAGCCATCGCATGGACGAGATTGCGCGGATCGCCGACAAGGTCGTGGTCCTGCGGGACGGGCACCTGATCGCTCGCCACGAGAGCGGGGCGGCCGAGGTCAGTGTGCTGGTGTCGCAGATGGTCGGACGGCCCATCGAACGGTTGTTCCCCGAGTTGCCGGCGCCGCAGGACGCCGTGGTCCTGCGCGTGGAGCAGCTGTCGGACAAGGCCGGGCGCTTTCGCGACATCTCGTTCGAGGTCAAGGCCGGGGAGGTGTTCGGCATCGCCGGCATCGTCGGGGCTGGCCGTACCGAGCTGGTGCAGGCGATTGCCGGGCTGAGCGCCGTCAGCCACGGCGACGTGCTGTTGAACGGTCGACCGCTGCCGGCCAATAACGTGCTGGCCGCGATCGGCGCCGGTGTGGTGCTGATTCCCGAAGACCGCAAATCCGAAGGTGTGGTGCTGACGCAGACCATTGCCGAGAACCTGGCGTACTGCAACCTCGACCGCCTCAGCGCCTGCGGCATCGTGGCCAACCATCGCGTGACGGCCTTCGCCCACGAGCGTATTGCCGCGCTGGGGATCAAGGGCGTGGCGAGGCAACGGCTCGACAAGCTCTCGGGCGGTAACCAGCAGAAGGTCGTGATTGCCAAATGGATCGCGCGCAATCCCAAGGTGATCATTCTCGATGAGCCGACCCGCGGTATCGACATGGGCGCGCGTGCGGCAATTTACGAATTGATCATTGAGCTGTCGAAGGCCGGCATGTCGGTGATCGTCGTGAGTTCCGACCTGGAGGAAGTCATCGGCCTATCCCATCGCGTCATGGTCATGGCTCGCGGTTGCTGCCAAGGCATCCTCGAGCGGTCGCAGGTTGCGCCGGACCGCATCATGGCCCTGGCTACCGCATGATCAACGATAAACAAAGAGCAGGTGAGAACATGTCCGGACCCTATCAAGCCTTGCCTTACCAGCCCTTCGCCGGGCTGCTGGATCTGTCCGGGAAAACCGCGGTGGTGACGGGCGGCAGCAGTGGCATTGGCTTTGCCATCAGCCGGCGCCTGGCCGAAGCCGGGGCCAATGTGCTGATCGGCAGCCTGGCGCCGGAGCGCAGCGCTGAGTTGGTCGAGGCCGGTTTCAGCGTGGCGTTTCACTCGACCGATGTCAGTTGCCCGCAGGCGATCCGTCAACTGGCGGATGTCGCAGTCGAGCGTTTTGGCCGGCTGGATATCTGGATCAACAATGCCGGCGTCTACCCGCTGAAGGCGATTGATGCCATCGATGCAGGGTTCTGGGATGGGCTGCATGCAATCAATACGCGTGCGGTGTTCCTCGGTGCCCAGGCGGCGCAGCACTACATGCGCCGGCAGGGCGACGGCGGCGCGATCGTCAATCTGTCATCGGTGTGCGGCCACCGGCCAATGGCCAATCACTGCACCTATGACGCGTCCAAGGGCGCCGTGCTGGCCATGACGCGAAGCCTGGCCAAGGACTTGAGCGCGTTCAAGATCCGGGTCAACTCGATCTCGCCGGGGTTGACGGCGACGCCGGGCAACCTGGCACCACAGCTGCTTGAACAACACCGACAGAACAATGTGCTGGGCAACATCCCGTTGGCCCGCGCCGCCGAGCCCTGGGAAATCGCCGATGCCGCCCTGTTCCTGGTTTCGCCACTGTCGTCCTACGTGACCGGTATCGACCTGCTCGTGGACGGAGGCTGGCTCTTGCACGGAAGTTGAACGACTGGCGCGTCGAGCATCGCGCCGATTTGAACCCACGTTTGAACGTTGCCACTTGCAGCGCCGGCACTGGCACGCCTGCGAAACGAGTGCACGTTACGAAAACGGTGTGTTGCGTCCATGGTGTCTGCAGCACTCCGGCCACTGAAAACAGCAGGAGAACGTCATGAAACTCGCTATGTTTATGCAGCCACTTCATCACAAGGGCTGGGACTATCACGAGATGTACGACCAGGATATTGCCTGCGCCGTCCACGCCGATAGCGTCGGTTTCGATGAGCTTTGGGTCGGTGAGCACACGTCGCAGCGTACCGAGCCCATCACCAACGCGCTGCAATTCCTATCCACGCTGATCCCGCTGACCCAGCGCATGAAGCTGTGCACCGGGGTGCTGAACCTGCCCCATCATTTCCCGGCGCGGATTGCCGCCGATGCCGCGATGTTCGATCACATGTCCAAGGGGCGGTTCATCATGGGGATCGGCCCGGGCGGGCTGGCTTCCGACTTCGAAGTGTATGGCAGCAACGGCAAGGATCGCGGGCAGATGATGGTCGACTGCTACGAGATGATCCGCGCGATCTGGGGCGCGGATGCCCCCTACGCGTTCACCTCCGAGCACTATCAGGTCATTCTCAAGGACGCGGTGCACCACGCGCTGGAAATCGGTTACATGCCCAAGCCGTTCCAGAAACCTTTCCCACGGGTGGCAACCACGGCGATGAGTCCGTTCTCCGGCACCGCAAAACTGGCGGGGGCCAAGGATTGGGACTTGATGTCTGCCAACTTCAACCCCACTGCCACCGTGGCATCGCATTGGCAGGCGTACTGCGAGGGTGCTAAAGGCGCTGGGATCAAGCCCGATGCCAACAACTGGCGCGTCGCCCGCTCGGTATTCGTGGCCGATTCCCAGGCCCAGGCCGAGGACTACCTGGCCCAGGAAACCTGCACCTTGCGACGCTACTTCGATTACATGATCGATAACCTCGCGACCAACCACTACACCAAGATCTTCAAGACGCGCCCGGACATGACCGACGAGGAAGTCACCGTCGATCATTGCATCAACGAGATGGTGATTTACGGTGATGTGAATTCGGTCACCGAGCAACTGGTGGCCTTCAGTGAGCAGACCGGCCCGTTCGGCACCCTGATGACCACCTTCCACGAGTGGGACGATGAAGCGCTGTGGCGCCGTTCGATGGCACTCACTGCGCAACAGGTGATGCCGCGCCTCAATGACTACATGACGCCACGTCTCAAGGCTCAGGAGCGCGCACATGACTGATTTGCACGCCACTGCCGGGCGCGACTTCACGCCGACCGAACAGGAACTGGCGCGACTGCGCGAGAAGGCCCAGTTCATTCGCCTGGAAACCATTCGCCTGATCGAGATCGCCAAGGTCGGTCACTACACCTCGGTGTTCTCCGCCGCCGAGTTGTTCGCCGCGCTGTACTACGACGTGATGGACCTGCGGTTCGGCGAGCCGAAGTGGCCCGACCGTGACCGTTTCATGATGGGCAAGGGGCATGCAGCAGTCGGGCTGTTCCCGGTGTTGGTTGAATGGGGCTTTTTCGAAAAAGAGATCCTCGACAACTACACGCGCCTGGGCAACCCATTGGGGGACCATCCGGACATGCGCAAGGTGCCGGGGGTGGATTTTTCATCCGGCTCCATCGGCCATGCGTTGTCCGGCGGCTTGGGCATGGCCCTGGCCGGGCGGATGCTGGGCCAGTCCTTCACCACCTACGTGATGCTCGGCGACGGCGAGATGCAGGAAGGGCAGGTGTGGGAAGCCGCGCTCGGTGCAGCTCACCACAAGGTCCACAACCTGGTGGCGATCATCGACCGCAATGGGTACCAGCTCGACGGCAATGTCGATGACGTCATCGGCATCGAGCCGCTGGCTGACAAGTGGATTGCGTTCGGCTGGGAGACCCATGTGGTGGATGGCCATGACCTCGCGGCAGTCACCGGCTTGCTGCGTCGCCTGAAGGCCGACACTGCACGCACACAACCGGTGTGCGTCATCGCCAATACCGTCAAGGGCAAAGGGGTTTCGTACATGGAAACCGAGCCAGGCTGGCACTTGGGGTATCTGGATCCTGAAGATGCGCAACGTGCTATCGACGAAATCAAAAGCAAGGTGATCTGAGCCATGAATTCCGCTCCGCTGTCGAACAACTCCTGGCAGTACCGGCAACTGAACCAGCAGACACCCAGTTTGAGTGCCCTGTCGGATGCCCTGATTGAACTGGTCGAGCGCGGTGAGCCGGTGGTTGCCGGCACCGCTGACCTGCAGTACTCCAACGGCTTGTCGAAATTTGCCGCGCTGCACCCCGAACGCTTTGTGCAGTTCGGCATTTCCGAACAGAACATGGTATCTGCCGCAGCCGGTATGGCGGCGGTGGGCATGAAGCCGTTCGTGGCGACCTTTGCGTCGTTCCTGCCGTTGCTGTGCTGCGAGCAGATCCGCATGGACGTGGCCTACTCGGCGCTGCCGGTGCGCCTCATCGGTCACCATGCGGGTATCTCACTGGGCTTCTATGGCACCTCTCACCATGCCACCGAGGACCTCGCGATCATGCGTTCGATCGCCGATATCACGGTCGTCGCACCGGCCGACGGCAACCAGCTGAAGGCGGCGATCCTGGCATCGGCCAACTACCCGCAGCCGATCTACTTCCGCATTCAGCGCGGGCGAGATCCGGTGGTATACGACACCGTACCGGACTTCGTTTTCGGCAAGGCCACCGTGCACCTGACCGGCGATGAGCTGACCATCATCGCTACCGGCTCGACCGTGCACCCGGCTATCGAGGCTGCACGGGCATTGAATGCCGCCGGGCGTTCGGTCGGTGTGATCGACATGACCACCATCAAGCCACTGGACCGTGAAGCGGTGTTGACGGCGGCGCGCAATAGCCGCGCGATCCTCACTGTCGAAGAGCACAACATCATCGGCGGGCTGGGCGGGGCGGTGTGCGAAGTCATTGCCGAGGAGGGGATCGGCGTCAAGGTGCGGCGCCATGGCCTGTACGATGAGTACAGCCTGATCGCACCGCCGACCCATTTGTATCGGCATTACCGCCTGGATGCAGCCGGTATCGAAAGCGTAGCCCTGGAAGTACTGGGCTAAGGCACACGGGCTGTGTTCTTTTCAGGCCCGGCTGGGCCTGGCGTGCGACAAGGCGCTTGAATCAAGCGTGCTGGTCGCACGCTTTTTTTTGCCTGGAATTTTTCTGCCGGGGTTTATACGCGCGTAAAAAAGCTCACCGAAGTGAGCTCTTGATCAACCGAGTGAGCGTGCAGCTGTCACCACTGCACACCACTGTTTTCGATCCACTGCAGGATCGACTCGCGCTGAGGATTCCAGCCCAGCAGGACACGCGCGTTCACCGCGCGCACGCGGCTGTTGGAACCGATCGCGAAGCGTGCCCAATCGCCCAGCTCGGCGATCGCTTCAGTGGCAGGCCAACTTTGAATATTGCCGTTGAAACCAAGGGCCTTGCTGATGGACGTGGCAATTTCAAGGAATGAGGCTTCGCCGTTTTCGGCAAAAAACAGCGAGGCCGACGGCGCTTTCTCAATGGCCAGTCGATAGAGTTCTGCAAGGTCGTCGATGTGCACATTGGACCAGCGATGCACGCCGGCGCCCATGTACGCACCGGCGCCATATTTGCGTGACTGGGCGAACAGCTTGGGCAATTGATCGCTTTTCGACGCGACGCCCAGGGATTCGCCGTAGATCATCGTGGGGCAGAACACGATGCTGCGAATGCCCTGTTCGACGCCGGCGCGGCGCACGATTTGATTGATCTCGACCCGGTCCTTGCGAATGTCCATAGGGGTAAAGGGCGTCTCGTCGGTAAAAATATCCGCCCGTTCGTAAGCACCTCGTGCGTCGTCACCGACCACACTGGAGCCGGAGGTGTGCAGCAGCACTTTGCCGCTGCCGCTCAACGCCTTGATGAAGGTTTCTACGGAGGCGAGGTGGTCGGAGTTTGCGGCGTTGACCACCACATCGGCCAGGCGTGCCTGTTCGCTGAGAATGCAGGCGTCATCCAGGGTCCCGAGCACCGGGGTGATACCCAGCGCCTGCAGGGCCTCGCGCTGCTGTGGATTGCGCAGCAGGCCACTGACCTCATGGCCTGCATCCACCAGGTATTTGGCGACGGAGCCGCCGATGTAGCCGGTCGCGCCGGTCACGAAAATCTTCACTGTCTTCTCCTCATTTCTTGTTTGATGACTGGCCTTCGCGGGCGCAAAGGACAGGCGCTCCAGATACTGGAACGCTTAACCATACGGTCGGTCTTGTATATGAGCTAGACTGCTTGAATGACAAATATCTGTGAATTCACTTCATGCTAAATATCAAAGACGTCAATCGTTCCGGCGAGATGGAAGTGTTCACACGGGTCGTGAATGCCGGGACGTTCTCTGAGGCAGCGCGGCAATTGGACATGTCGCCGTCGGCGGTGAGCAAATTGATCGCACGCCTGGAAACGCGGTTGGGGGCACGCCTGTTGCACCGCTCCACGCGGCGCCTGGAACTCACCGCCGAAGGTGAGCGATTCAACAGCGAGTGCCTGCGCATCCTGGAGCTGATCGACTCGGCGGAGCGCGACATCGCCAATGTCGCCAAACCCAGCGGGCTGATTCAGGTCAACGCCAACCTGCCGTTTGGGCAGCATTGCTTGTTGCCCTTGCTGCCCGGTTTTTTCGCCGCGTACCCGGACATCACCCTGAATATCGAACTCACCGACACCGTCGTCGACCTGCTGGAGCGGCGTGCCGACATTGCCATCCGTACCGGCCCGATGAAGGAGTCCAGCCTGGTGCAGCGGCGTCTTGGGGAGAGCCGCCTGCTCACCGTGGCGTCGCCTGAGTACATTGCGCGCTGCGGCCAGCCGGACAACCTGGACGAGCTGCAACGGCACAACCGGCTCAGCTTCGGCTTCCATCGGCACTCCCAGGCCTGGGTGTTCCGAGGCGCCGATGGCCAGCGCGTCGAGATCGAGCCCAAGGGCAATACGCTGGTCAGTGATGGCGAGAGCCTGCGTCGTTGTGCCCTGGCAGGGCTGGGGATCGCCCGGCTGGCAAGCTTTCATATCCAGGACGACCTGGATGCCGGGCGCCTGGTGCCGATTCTGCAGGCTTACGACAGCGGTGAAACCGAAGCGATTCATGCGGTGTTTATCGGTCCCGGCCAGCAACTGCCTCACCGCGTCCGCGTCTTTATCGACTTTCTGCTGGATAGGCTCGCGCCGCAGTTGTCGCCTCAACGGCGCTGATCGTTTCTTCAGTCTTTGCGGATTGAGTCTTCGCCAATGGTTGAAAATCCTCGCTCCTGGCTTGGGGCATGATGGTGCGCAAAACAACAAAAGAAGGCGGCACACATGGATTACCAACTGAGCGGAAAAACCGCGCTGATCACCGGTGGCGCAACCGGCATTGGCTTGGCCATTGCTCAACGTTTCATCCTTGAAGGCGCCCGCGTGGTCGTCAGCGGCCTGCATCAGGAGGAGCTCGACTCAGCGCTCCAGGAGCTGGGTGAACACAGTCGGGGGATGGTCGCGGACCTGACGGCGCAAGGTGATCCGGAGCGCCTGGTCTCCCTGGCGCTTGAGGCGGGGCCGATCGATTTTCTGATCAATAACGTGGGTATCTTCGAGGTCCGCGATTTTTTCGAAACCGACGATGCCCAGTGGCTTCATTACTTCAATGTGAATGTGATGAGCGGGGTGCGCATGACGCGCCTGGTGATGAAGGCCATGCTGGATCGCGGGCATGGCTCGATTGTGTTTATCAGCAGTGAGTCCGCGATCAAGCCACAACCGTGGATGGTGCACTACGGCGCGATGAAAACCTGTCTGCTGGGTATTTCCAGGGCGTTGGCCGAGTTGACCAAAGGCACCGCGGTGCGGGTCAACTCAATACTGCCGGGGCCGACCAGCACCGAGGCGGTCAAGTGTTATCACCGGGAAATCGCTGCGCAGAAGGGCATCACTGCCGAGCAGGTGGTGCAAGCCTACTTCGATGAAACCGAACCGACTTCGTTGATCCGCCGCATGATCGAGCCGCAGGAAGTGGCCAGCAGCGTGCTGCACCTGGCGGCCTCACCGGCGCTCAACGGTATGGCAATGCGCGTGGAGGGCGGCACGATTCGCGCCATCGTGTGAAACAAGCCCCACGCCGTGGGGCTTGAGCGGCTGTCAGGCGGCGCCGTGGAACCGGGGCAACACATATTCGGCGAGCTCTTCCATGACCTCGACGATGGGCCTGGCACTGTGACGCAAGTGCAAGCCCACATGTTGCACGCCGGCTTCGCGCAGCGCCTGCAGCTCTTCGATCAATGCGTTTCGCCCGCCACGCCCGCCGAAGCGCAAGGTTTTCATCGGTGCATGCGGGTCGGCTTCAAGGTCCAGGTGCAGGAAAGTGATGTAGGGTTTGTCGCCCCCCACTTCGCGCCACAGGCGCACGCGGCGCCGGTGTTCCTGGGCGGTTCCGGGGTAGGCGAGCCAGCCCCCCATATGCTCGCCGATCCAGTTCGGCGATTGCTGGCCAAGCCCGGCCACCAGCAGCGGGAAAGCTTCCTTGCGTTGCGGCAGCAACTCGGCACCCTGGGGCAGGCGTCCGGCTCCTTGGGTCTGCAGCAGTTCGACGGCACTGCGAAAAAGCGCGCCGCGTTGCTCGTAGTCGACGCCGAACAAGGGGTATTCCATCGGCCGGTCACCACTGGCAACGCCGAGCAGCAGGCGTCCGTCACTCAGTTCATCGATGCTGTTGGCGGCCTTGAGGGTCAGCCACGGTTGACGCAAGGGCAACACCACTGCGGCGGTGCCCAACATGATGTTGTCGGTGATGCCGGCAAGGTAGCCCAGGTAAGAGAAGGTCTCGAACACCTGTGCGGCATCGCCGAAGTGCGGGTCGTAGACCGGTACGTCGCGCACCCACAGCGCGCGGAAACCCACGCTGTCCGCGAGCTTCGCCAGTTGGGCATGCTGTTTGATGTCGGGCACGCCAAAGGGACGTTGCTCGGTGACGCGCAGGCGCTGGCCAGCGGTGGACCAGTCATTGTCCAGTGGCAGTTCCAGGCCGATCGAGAATTGTGTCGGGCCGAGCAAACGTTGAAAGTGCGTGTTCATCCAGTCTCCTGCGCCCTGTGCAAGGCAGGGCATTACTACGATTGATGCGCCGTAGTATCCCTGCCGCAGGTCGGGAGAAAAATGCGCTGGCGCGCACAATACTCTTGACTGCAATGCACAGCTGGGCAGTCAGGGCCTAGCCGGCAGACGCTTGAGGATCGCCTTGCCCACATCCAGTGCCGACGCCGGATTCTGCCCCGTCACCAGCTCACGGTCGATGACCACATGGCTGGTCCACGGCGAGGTGTTGCTGCTGTAGGTGCCACCGGCGTGTTGCAGTGCCGTCTGGGGATAGAACTTCATGGCGCCGCCGTTCAGCAGGCCTTTGGCGAGTTCTTCCTCCTGGTTGCTGATGACCGTGAATTGATAGCCGGCATAGGTCCAGCCGGTCGCGGTGGCGGGGTTGCCGTTTTCCAGCTGCTGGGTGAAGGACGTCGGGTCGGACAAGGTCGAGAGCAGGGCAATCGGACCATGGCAGACCAGCGCGGTGGTTTTCTGGTTGGCATGGAAGTGCTTCAGCAGTTTGCCCAGCTCGGCACTGTGCAGCAGGTCTTGCATCGGCGCATGGCCACCGGGCACGTACACGGCATCGAACTGCTCGTAGCCGATCTGTTCGACGCGCGACAGGCTGATCACCGGCGACTCACCCGGCGAGGTGATTTTCAGGCGTTCGAGCAGCACCTTGTGCACCTGCAGGGCCGCCGCATCGTTGTTGAAATAAGCCGCGTCGGTGGAGGATTTATCCAGCGTCGGAGCCTTGCCGGTGGGCGTGGCAAAGGTCACCGTGTGGCCGGCGTCGAGCAGCAATTTCACCGGCTGCATGAGTTCGTTCAAATAAAACCCGGTGGAGAAGACTTTGTTGTCCTTGAGGTCGAGGTGGTCGGCATCGGACAGCACCACCAGCACGTTGCTGGCCTGGGCGTGAAGTGCCGTGGTGAATACCGTCATTGCAAGGGCGATTCGGCTGAGTGTGCGCATGGGCGTTCCTGATTGAGAAGAGAGGGCCGGAAGGCTCGGCGCACTATATTCATGCCTGCGGTGGCGATAAACTCGCTGGCGAGAACAGCACCTGTTCGTTGGAGGCAAAAGTGAGCCGTCGATTCGATTATCTTGCGGATGTGGAAGTCTTCGTCACCGTGGTGGAAAAAGGCTCCCTGAGCGCGGGTGCAGTATGTTTGGCGACGACGCCGTCGGTGGTCAGCCGTGCGATTTCTCGCCTGGAGACGCGTCTGGGCGTGCAGCTGTTGCGGCGCACGACTCGACGCTTGAGCCTGACCCAGGCCGGTGTGCTCTACCTCGAGCAGTCCCGCGCGGCGTTCTCGTTGATCGACAATGCCGAACGCTCGATCCAGGGCCAGGAAGGCGCATTGACCGGCCGTGTGCGCCTCAGCGTGCCGACCACTTACGGCCACTTCCGGTTGCCGCCCCTGCTGTGTCAATTCCACCGGCAGTACCCCCAGGTCAGCATCGAATTGAGCATCAGCAATCGCAATGTCGACCTCGTCGCCGAAGGCTATGACCTGGCCATCCGCCTTGGGGCCTTGCCCGACAGCGGCCTGATCGGGCGCAAGCTGGAAGATGCGTCGTTGTGCGTGGTCGCCGCGCCCGACTACCTGCGCCGCGTGGCCGCTCCATTGAGCGTGGATGACCTGTCTGCGCATGCCTGCCTGCCGTTCGTGATGCCCAGCAGCGGCCGCGTCGGCCCCTGGCTGTTTCGCGAACAGGGAGTTGACCGAGAGTGGCTGCCCCAGGCGACTGTGCTGGTAGCCGATGATGTCCTGGGTACGGTATCGCTGGCCGAGCACGGCATGGGGATCTGCCAGACCTACGAGTTTATTGTGCACGAGCGCATCCGGAGCGGGCGGCTGGTGCCCTTGCTGGAGCAGGCGGCAGGGCGTTCGCGGCCGTTCTCGGTGATCTTCGCACCGCATCGCCAACTGTCGGCGGCGGCGCGGGCATTGATCGATTTCCTGACCCGTGAGGTGAATCCGTTTCACAAGACAAGTGAATAAGGCAGCGGTTTATCGGCCTCTGCACCCCTGGCGTTTGTGATAATTTTTCACTAATCAGCCAGTGGAGCAACGAACGTGGATAACAGAGCGGGTGAAATGTCGGTGTTTGTGCGCGTGGTGGACGCTGGCAGTTTTTCCCAGGCCGCGCGCCAGATGCTGATGACGCCCTCGACCGTGAGCAAACTGATCGTTCGCCTTGAGCTGCGCCTCGGCGTGCGCCTGCTGGAGCGCTCCACTCGCAAGCTGTCGCTGACCGACGAAGGACGCATCTACTACGAGCGCAGCATTGCCTTGCTGGCTGACCTCGATGATGTGGAGCGGGTGTTGGCCCAGGGTGCGCAAAAAGCCCGTGGGACCGTGCGCATCAATGCCTCGGTGGCGTTCGGCACCTTGGCCATCGAGCCCAACCTGCCGGCGTTCTGGGACGCTCACCCGAATATCCAGATTAACCTGTCGCTGTGCGATGACATCGTCGATATGTACCTGGACCGCACGGACGTCGCCTTTCGGGTTGGCGTCTTGAGTGACTCGACCCTGCGTGCCAGGACCATCGGCGTGGCGCGGCGCAAGATCGTCGCTTCACCGCTGTACCTGGAAAAGCACGGCGTGCCTGAAACCCTCGAAGCCCTCAGCGAGCACAACTGCCTGAGCTTCAACTTTCGTCGTGCCACCCCGGTCTGGCCGATGAACCAGAGTGGCCGCATCGTCGATCGCATCGTGCAGGGCAACCTGCAAGCCAACAACGGCGAGACGGTCCGGCGCATGGCTATCGCCGGTGCGGGCATTGCGCGCCTGGCCGATTTTCATATCGACGAGGATATCGCCGCGGGCCGACTCGTCGAGCTGCTGGCGCACAGCGGGCATGATTGCGAGGAAGTGCACGCGTTGTACCAGGGCGGCCAGCACGTGCCCCAGCGTATCCGCACCTTCCTCGACTTCATGGTGCCGCGTCTGCAGGCGTTTATGACGCGTGGTTAAGCCTGGGCTTCGACCACGCGCTTGAGGCCTTGCAGCCCGGCGGCATACAGCGCCTCGAAATGCGCGACAACCTCAGCCTCTTCCGCGCCCTGGACGATAAAGGTGCTGGACCAGCTCGCCAGTGTGCCGCCTTGGCCATCGTCCTTGGCCGCCATCGTGCCGACATAATCGATTACCGGCGACGGGCCTTCGAGCAAGGCGTAGCTGTACTGCCGGGCGTCTTCGTCAAACGTCAGCAAACGCTCGACAATCAGTGCGCCGTCGGCGGTTTTCAGTTGGCGCAGACGCCCACCGTCACTCAGGTTGCTGCTGGCAATGACGTCCAGCCAGCGCGGCAGCCAATTGTAGCCGCCGAGCACCGACCAGACTTCGTCGACCGGGCGTGCAATGGCAATCGAGACACGTACTTCACTCATGGTTTTACCTCTGGGTTCATGGGCGCGTCCACTCGCAGACGCAATACATGGAAGGGGGGCCGACTGTCGTCCTCGCCCGCATTGAGCAAGGGGTGCCGGTGCAGTTGATTGGCGGTGATGTAGAGCCAGCGGCCCTGGGCATCCAGTTCGACGCCATCCGGCCAGCCGAGCAACCGGTCGTCCTGGGCGAGGATGCGATAGCCCGCGGGGGAGGCCAGGCCGATGGCGCTGTTGGCGATGTCGGTCACGTAGACGTTGCCTTCGGCATCCACGTCAAAGCCGTCGCAACAGGGTTTTTCGCACCAGTACTCCACGGCGGCGTCCAGTCGTGCAGCATCGGCCGGCTGCGCGAGTACTGTTGCGGCGATCCGATAGACCTGGCGCGCCGACATCGAGCCGACGTACACCCAGCGGCCCAGCGGGTCGATGGCGATGGGGTTCAGGCCGTAGCGGTAAGGGATCACTTCGCCTTCCGGGGTACGCAGGGCCAGGGTTTTTCCCGCGATTTGCAGCGGTTCATCGCCCGGCATCAAGGCTGGATGGCACTCCAGTGCACGCCATGACAACCCGGTTTGCAGGTCGACCACGATAATCGCCGGGTAGTCGCTGGTGCCCGCCGGGTTCAGCGTCATGTCGGCGATGTAGATGCGTTGCTGGCGCCAGTCGATCACGAAATCCTGGGTGAAGGAGCTGGGGCGCAGCACATTCTGCGGTAACACGATCAGGCGTTGCAGGCGGTTTTCCTGGTCGTTCCAGGCAATCAGGCGTGGCTGTTGCTGCGGGCCGCCCATGTCCAGAATCCACACGATACCCTGTGGGTCGGTGCGGATGCCGATCACCGCCGACATACCGTGGCCCTGCGCGTCGGGCTTGCCCGCCCAGCGCGCATTCGGGTAAGGCGGGTGCTCGCCGTCGGTGGTCACGGCACGCACCGAGAACGGCGGCGCGATGATCGCCGAGACGGACACCAACACGCGCCCATCCGGCATGACGGTAGGGTTGCCCGGCCGCTCGACCGGGAACGTCGCCACGATCTCCAGGGCCTGGGTGCTCATGTCAATGCCTGCACGAAGGAGGCGGCGGTGCCGGCGGCCGGGTCGACGAAGATGATATCGCTGGGGTCGCGTCGCGGCGTGTCGACCGAGACCATGAACAGCGGATGCTCGAGGATTTCCGGCATGCCGTGGATGGTGAACTTCTTGAAGAACAGCATCTCGCCCGGACCCACTTCGAACGGTTCGCGGTCACCCATGAAAAAGCGCGCGCGGCCGGACAGGATGATCAGGTACTCGTCACAGGTGGCGTGATAGTGCGCCGGCGTCGGGTGGTACACCCGGAACACACGGCCACTGGCTTCATCTTCGTCGGTCAGGCGGGTGTCCACCAACAGGGTGTCGGCGTTCTCGGGGAAGGTCTTGACGATTGCATTCAGGTCGAACGAGGCATGGGGGGCGGCCTCGACCAGTTTTTTGCGGGGGATTGCTGCGGACATCATGAAACCCTCATGTCAGGCGCACTGTGTTCAGTGCTGTCATCGTGTGGGATCAGCATAAGCAGTGAGCCGTGGCCGGAGAACGCTGCGCGCCGGCACAAGATTTGAGAACTCAACGCACAGCTGGCGTCCCTGGCGCGTTGCGAATTCAATTCCAAACTGCTGCGCCCGGCGATGCATTTTTGCCAGGGATCGCATGGGGCATAGTGGGGTCCATTGATTATCGATCCCGCTGCGTTGGAGACACCCTATGCAAGTCAGAACTGCTGTCCTCAGACACATGAAGGTTGCCCCGCCCTACGCCCAGAGCAAGCCGATCAGCATCGAGACCATCGAGCTGGCGCCGCCGGGGCCGGGTGAGGTGCTGGTGCGCATCCGGGCTGCCGGCCTGTGCCATTCCGACCTGTCGGTGATCAATGGCGATCGCCCGCGACCGATGCCCATGGCGCTCGGCCATGAGGCGGCCGGGGTGGTTGAAGCCTTGGGCGACGGGGTCAGCGACCTCGAGCCGGGTGATCATGTGGTCATGGTCTTCATGCCCAGTTGCGGCCACTGCCTGCCCTGCGCCGAAGGCCGCCCAGCGCTGTGCGAGCCAGGCGCCAAGGCGAATGCGGCAGGTACCTTGATCAATGGCGCGGTGCGCCTGAGCAGTGCGGCCGGGCAGGTGCATCATCACCTGGGGGTGTCGGCGTTTGCCGAATACGCGGTGGTGTCACGCAACTCGGTGGTCAAGATCGACCGCGACTTGCCTTTCGTCGAGGCCGCGCTGTTCGGCTGTGCGGTGCTGACGGGCGTCGGCGCGGCGGTGAATACCGCGCAGCTGCGCGTGGGCGCCACGGCCGTGGTGATCGGCCTGGGCGGGGTGGGCCTGGCGGCGGTGCTGGGGGCGCGAGCGGCGGGGGCGAGCCAGATCATTGCGGTCGACCTGTCGCCGGCAAAACTCGCGCTGGCCAGGGACGTCGGTGCGACCGCCGTGATCAATGGCGGCGACGCGGATGCCGTCGAGCAAGTCCGCCAGCTGACCGCCGGCGGGGCCGACTATGTGTTTGAAATGGCTGGCTCCATCCGTGCGCTGGACAATGCCATGCAAATGACTCGGCGCGGCGGCATGACCGTGACCGCCGGCCTGCCGCCACCGGGCTCGGCGCTGCCGGTCAACGTGGTGCAGTTGGTGGGTGAGGAACGCACGCTCAAGGGCAGCTATATCGGCACCTGCGTACCGCTGCGTGATATTCCACGCTTCATTGCGCTGTACCGCGATGGTCGGCTACCGGTGGATCGGCTGCTAAGTGGGCGGCTGAAACTGGACGATATCAATGAAGGTTTCGACCGTTTGCACGACGGCAGTGCGGTACGCCAGGTGATTGAGTTTTGACGCGCGGGCTTTAACCCCGGTTATTTAAAAAGGTGGCTGAGAGGCCATCTTTTTTTACCTCGGTTATTTGCCTGGGGGTCAATATTGTTTTCGTTTTAACGTGGTTTATCTAAGTCCTTGAGTCACGGAAAATTCCTTTCTATTCAAATAAATGAAAGTGGGTCACGGGTTAACTTGTTGTTCTTGATCCTCTCTTAAAACATTCCATTACGGAGCAACTGACGTGCATTCTTCTAGACAGGGGAAGGGGAGCTGTTTGTCCCTGAAAAAGCCCAACTGGGTTAAAAGTGCGGCACTTTCAGGCATCAGCCTGGCCGTGTTCGCGACGTTGAGCGGCTGTGGCGCAGACCACGCGAAACCGGCATCGGTGGCCCCCACGGTAACGGTGAGCAAACCGGTGAAATCGGTGATCACCGACTGGGACAGTTTCACCGGGCGCTTCGAAGCCACCGACTCGGTGGAAGTGCGCTCGCGGGTCAGTGGCTATCTGGAAAAGGTCGCGTTCCAGGACGGTGCCATCGTCAAGAAAGGTGATCTGCTGTTCGTGATCGACTCCCGTTCGTTCCAGGCGGCGGTGGTCCAGGCCCAGGGCAAGTTGGCGCAGGTGCGTTCGCAACTGGCCTTGGCCGAGCAGGAGTTTGCCCGCGCCAAGGTGCTGATCGAGTCCAGGACGATCGCGCGCAGCCTGTACGACCAGCGCTTGCAGGCGCGTCAGGCGGCGCAGGCCGAAGTGTTGAGTGCCGAGGGGGCGTTGAGCAATGCCAGGCTGGACCTGGAGTTCACCCGCATTACTGCGCCCATGAGTGGGCGCATCAGCCGCAAGCTGATCAGCGAGGGCAACCTGGTCAACGGCGGCAACAGCAGCGCGACGTTGTTGACCACCATCGTGTCGATTGACCCGATCGATATCTACTTCGATATCGATGAGCAGAGCTACCTCAAGTACCGGCGCCAGGCGCATACCGGCGGCAACCAGAGCCAGGTGCGGATCGCCTTGCCCGGCGAAAGCGAGCCGAGCATGAGCGGGCGCATGGACTTTATCGATAACCGGCTCGACCCCTCCACCGGCACCCTGCGCCAGCGTGCTCGCGTGAGCAACAAGGACCTGCAGCTGAGCCCGGGGCAATTTGGGCGGGTGCAATTCTCCAGCCAGGCGGCCTACCCGGCGTTGCTGCTGCCGGACACTGCGATCAGTGTCGATGCGACGCGCAAAGTGGTGTACGTGCTCAACCCGCAGGACAAGGTCGAGATTCGTCCGGTGACCCTGGGCAAATTGCATGACGGCCTGCGCGAAATCGCCGCCGGCCTGCAGGAACAGGACCGCGTGATTGTCGACGGCCTGCAGCGCGTGCGCGCCGGTGATACCGCAACCGCCAGTGCGCCGCTGGAGGCACAGCGATGAACCTGGGACGTACCTCTATCGAACAGCCGGTACTGGCCATTGTGCTGTCGATTGTTTTGCTGATTGTCGGCGGCCTGGCCTACCTGGTGTTGCCGACCTCCGAATACCCGGACATCGCCCCGCCTACAGTAGTAGTCACCGCGACCTACCCCGGGGCGTCGGCGCAGACCGTGGCCGAAACCCTGGCAATCCCCATCGAGCAGGAGGTCAACGGCGTTGAAGACATGCTCTACATGTACAGCCAGGCGACGTCCGACGGCAGCCTGAACCTGACCATCACGTTCAAGGGCGGCACCGACGTGGACAAGGCCCAGGTGCTGGTGCAGAACCGAGTGGCGCTGGCCACCCCGCGCTTGCCGGAGCCGGTGCAGCGCAGTGGGGTGACGGTGCGCAAGTCGTCGCCGACGCAACTGTCGACGATTTTCATCTCGTCGCCCAAGGGCACCTACGACCAGTTGTATGTCTCGAACTTCGCGATCCGCAATGTCGCCGACGTGCTCAAGCGCATCGATGGCGTGGGTGACATCAACCCGTTGGGGGCACGCGAATATTCGATGCGCATCTGGCTCGACCCGGAGCGTGTGGCAGCCTTCAACCTGACCCCGGCCGACATCATCGCTGCAGTGCGCGCGCAGAACACCCAGGTGGCCGGCGGCGTGATCGCCCAGCCGCCGGTGGCCTCCCAGGCGTTCCAGCCGAACCTGATCTTCGAAGGGCGCCTGAAGGAGCCAGCCGACTTTGACAACATCGTGCTCAAGTCGGGGGCCAGCGGGCGCCTGGTGCGGCTCAAGGACGTGGCGCGCACGGAGATCGCCGGGCTGGCCTACGTCAACAACACCTACTACCTGCGCAATCCGGCGATTGGTCTGCAAGTACTGCAGCGTCCCGGGGCGAATGCCCTGGCGACGATGAAAGTGGTCGAGGAGACCATGCAGAAGATCGGCAAGGACTTCCCCGAGGGCATCGAATACAGCATCGGCTACAACCCCACCGCCTTCATCGCCGACAGTATCGGCGAGCTGGGCAAAACCATCTACGAAGCCGTGATTCTGGTGGTGCTGGTGATCATGGTGTTTCTGCAGGGCTGGCGGCCATCGATCATTCCGATCCTGGCGATTCCAGTGTCGCTGGTCGGCACGTTCGCCGTGATGGCGATGCTCGGTTATTCGATCAACAACCTGACCCTGTTCGGCCTGGTGCTGGCGGTCGGCATCGTGGTGGATAACGCGATCGTGGTGGTGGAGAACGTCGAGCGGCACCTGGCCGATGGCAAGAGCCCGCTGGACGCCACGCTGGTGACCATGCAGGAAATCGGTGGCGCACTGATCGCCATCACGCTGGTGCTGTGTGCGGTGTTTATTCCGACGGCGTTCATTCCCGGCATCTCCGGTGAGTTCTTCCGCCAGTTCGGTATCACCATTGCCGTGGCCACCGCGATCTCGCTGTTCAATTCGGTGACCTTGTCGCCGGCGTTGGCGGCGATGATTCTGCGCCGGCATGCACCTGAAGCAGAGCAGGCAAACATCGGCCTGCTCAAGCGTGCGGCGAATGGGTTCAACCGTGGCTTCCTGAAACTCTCGGCGAGCTATGCCGGCAGCGTGCGCGGGCTGGTGGGGCGGACGCCATTGATGCTGGCGATCTATGCGGTGCTGATCGCCGCCACCGCGTACTTGCTGGTGTCGACGCCCAAAGGGTTCATCCCGATTCAGGATCGCGGTTACCTGGTGGTGATCGTGCAATTGCCTGACGGCGCGTCGCTGGAACGTACCAACGCGATATCCCAGCAGATCGAAGCCATTGCGCTGCAGGTGCCTGGGGTGGATCGAGTGCCGACGTTCTCCGGGTTCTCGATGGTGACCGGCACCAGTTCATCCAACTCCGCCGGCCTGGCCCCGGTGTTCCAGCCCTGGTCCGAGCGCAAGAAGCACGGGCTGACCTCGGACAAGATCGCCGCAGACCTGCGTGAGCGCCTCAAAGTTGTCAGCGGCGCCACGGTGATTGTCGCCACGCCTCCGCCGGTACAGGGGTTGGGCAGTACCGGTGGTTTCTCGATGCGCTTGCAGGACACTGCTGGCCTGGGCACCGAAGCCTTGGCCAAGGCCACCGACGCACTGATCGCGGCTGCCAACGCTACCCAGGGCATGACCGGCGTGTATTCACCGTTCTCCGCCCGCACCCCGCAGGTGTTCGTCGAACTGGACCGTGAACGCGCGGAAATGCTCGGCGTACCGAGCAGCCAGATCAACCAGGCAATCGAGACCTACTTTGGTTCGTCCTACATCAACGACTTCAACCTGGTAGGCCGTACCTATCGCGTCACGGCGCAGGCTGACTTGCCGTACCGCGTAACGCCCGAAGACCTGGCGCGGGTCAAGGTGCGCAACGACGCCGGCCAGATGGTGCCGATTGCCAGTGTGACCCGCCTGCATGAGGCTCTCGGGGTGGAGCGCTTCCCGCGCTACAACCTGTTCCCGACCGCAGAAATCAATGGCGATACGTTGCCGGGACTGGGTTCTGAATTTGGCATCCAGACCATGGAGCGCCTGGCCCGGGAAACGCTGCCGGCCGGTATCAGCTACCAGTGGACTGACCTGAGCTACCAGCAGACCACTGCCGGCAACATGGGGCTGCTGGTGTTCCCGCTGTGCGTGATCTTCGTGTACCTGGTGCTCGCCGCGCAGTACGGCAGCTGGAGCCTGCCGCTGGCGATCCTGTTGATTGTGCCGATGTGCCTGCTGGCCGCGGCCGGGGGTGTGCGCCTGATGGGCCTGGATATCAATATCCTCACCCAGATCGGTTTTATCGTGCTGGTCGGGCTGGCGGCGAAGAACGCGATCCTGATCGTCGAAGTGGCGCGGCAACAAGAGAAGGAAGGGCAGGGCATCGTCGACGCCGTGGTCGAAGCGTGTCGGCTGCGTTTGCGGCCGATCCTGATGACGTCGCTGGCGTTTGTCCTCGGTGTGCTGCCGTTGGTGATGTCCGAGGGCGCAGGTTCGGAAATGCGCCAGGCCGTAGGCGCGGCGGTGTTCTTTGGCATGATCGGCGTGACGTTGTTCGGGCTGCTGTTCACGCCGGTGTTTTATGTCTTGATCCGCCGCCTGGCCGGTGGCGAACGCTCGATCCAACTTCAACAGGGGCTGTCCCATGAATGATCTTCTACGTACGCCGGCCTTGCTGCTCGGCGCCGCACTGCTGAGCGCCTGCGCCTCACCGGTGCAGCCTCCGAGCATTGAGGCGCCGGTCGCGCAATTCGTCAACGCACAAACCCCGCAGCCACTGGGTGTGCCGGCACAATGGTGGACGCTGTATCAGGACCCCTTGCTCAACCGCCTGGTGGCGCGTGCCCTGGCCGAAAACCTTGACCTGCAGATGGCCCTGGCCCGCATCGATGCCGGGCGCGCCCTGCGCAACATCGCTGAGGCATCCGGCAGCCCACAGCTGGACCTGGACGCCAGCGCCGCGCGCCAGCGGATCTCGGCCGACCAGGCGGGGTTCAGCGACCCGCTGATCACCGAGCCGAGGTCGATCGGCCTGGGCGCAGCCTGGGAGATCGATCTGTTTGGCCGTATTCGTGAAGGGGTGAGGGCGGCCGACGCCGATTTCCACGCCACCGAGGAGCAGGCCCAAGGGGTGCGCATTGCACTGATCACCGACGTGGTGCAGGCCTACGCCGAGGCGCGTGGCCTGGAGGAACGGCTGGCTATCGTCAAGCAGAGTGCGGCGAGCCAGGCCGAGACGCTGCAACTGACCGAGCAGTTGTACGGCGCCGGGGGCAGCCCGGAAGCCGACTTGCTGCGCGCCCGTTCGCAGTCTGGTTCCACCGCCGCGCAAGTGCCGGCGCTGCAACTCAGCTGGCAGCGCTCGCTGCATCGGCTGTCGGTGTTGCTCGCCGAGCCTGCCGAGACGCTGTACCAGCAGTTCACGGCGACCCCGGCAACGGTGGCCACGGTCTCGTTGCTTGACGCGGGTACACCGGCCGACGTGTTGCGTCGTCGCCCGGATGTACGTGCCGCTGAAGCGCGCCTGATTGGCGCTTATGCGCGCGTCGGCGTGGCCAAGGCGGACCTGATGCCGCGCCTGAGCCTGTCGGCGGCACTTGGCTCGTTGATCGACGGCGTGAGTGCGGCGAGCCTGGCCAACTCGACATTCTGGCTGGCCGGCGTGAATGCCAGCGTGCCGGTACTCGACGGCGGACGGCGACGCAACGTCGTCGACTTGCGCGATGCCGAGGCGCGGCAGGCGTTGCTGGCGTACCGGCGTACGGTGCTCACGGCGGTGTCGGAGGTGGAGTCGGCCCTGGCGGCGGCGCAGCGCAATGCTGAGCGCCAGCAGTTCCTGGCCAGTGCGGCGAGCCAGGCCAGTTCGGCGGCCGCGCAGATTCAGCGCGCCTGGCAGGCCGGGGAAACGCCGTTTCTGGATGTGCTGCAGGCGCAGCGGGTGCAGTTGGCGGCGCAGAACGCGCTGGCCCAGGTCAAGACCGCGCAATGGCAGAACCAGGCTGCGCTGGTCAGCGCACTGGGCGGCTGACGGCAGCGGGGGAGCAGGGCTTGCCTGCTCCCGACGCCTTCAGATTTTGTCGATCGGCACGCCGTGGTTGTTCTTCCACATCAACACCACGGCGCTGGCGATGACCGCGACCACGATCAAATAGATATTGAACATCCAGCCGATATTCTCCGAGTACAGCCAGGTGGTCAGGTACGACGCCGTGCCGCCGAACACCGCCACGCCCAGGGAGATGCATACCCCGAACATGCGTGTGCGATAACGGGTGGGAATCTGTTCGGAAATCGATGCCGGCTTGCAGCCGGTGATAAACCCGACCAACAACAGGCCGGCGGTTTGCGCCACCATCAAGGTCCACGGCTCGCTGGAGATCAAGCCCCACAGCGGGAATAGCGTGGCGGCAATCCCCAGCAGCGAAATCAACGCGGAAATCTTGCGGCCCCACTGGTCCGACAGCCACCCGGAAATGGGCAGGAACACCAGGTAGATCACCTGTGCAATGCAGCTCATGGTGAAGGCGCTGCGCGGGTCCATGCCCTTGACGCTGATGGCGTAGATCGACGCCGAGGTGACCCAGGTGTAGTAGGTCAATGTCGCGCCGGCTTCATACAGGAACAGGCGCACACCGTGCTGGAGGATCTTGCCACGGCTCCACGCCGCTGCCGACGACTCGGCACCGACGCTTGGCGAGTGCTCGCTTTCCATCATGTTGCGCCGCAACCACAAGGCAAACACCGCCAGCAGGCCACCGGTGGCGAAGGGCAGGCGCCAGCCCCATTCCTGCATTTCGCTGGTGGACAGCAAGCCGGTAAGCAGTGCCATGTAGAACGTCGCGAGCAACGAGCCGGACCCTACGGCGAGGAACACCGTGCTGGACCACAGCCCACGCCGTTTCGGCGGGGCGATTTCGGCGATATAGGCATACGACGTGGTGGTCTCGCCGCCGTGGGCGAAGCCCTGGATCAAGCGGGCCAGCAACAGCAGTCCGGAGGCCCAACTGCCAATTGACTCATAGGAGGGAATAAACGCGATCAACAGGCTGGCGCCGGCCATCAGCAGCATCGTGCTGAGCAGCACCATGCGTCGGCCCAACCGGTCGGCGAGGATGCCGAAGAAGATCCCGCCAATCGGGCGCAGTACAAAACCTGCGGCGAACACTGCCAGGGTACTGAGCAGGGCGGAAGTGGGATTGCTTTTGTCGAAGAGGGCGGCGGCGATATACACCGAGGCCACGGTATAGATGGTCCAGTCGAACCACTCCAGCAAGTTGCCAACGCCAGTGGCAACCAATGATTTTTTGCGCAGGGACGTGCGTGTCTTGCCGTGCCCGATCGCGTGATCGGACAGGGTCTCGGTGATGTTATTCATTATTGGCTCCGAGAAATGGGGTACCGCGTGGGAGCGAGCACGCTCGCTCCCGTGGGCAGGCGTCAGGCGTTGAGGTGGGCCAGGGCGACTTCCTCGATTCCGGCGGCATCGAGTTTGTAGTGCTGGTACAGGTGCGTCGGCGGGGCGATCATGCTGTATTCGTCGTAGATGCCGTGGCGCTTGAGCTTCACGCCGACACCTTCGTCGGCCAGCACTTCCGCCACGGCGGCGCCCAGGCCACCGAGCACGTTGTGTTCCTCGACGGTCATCATGCGTTTGCTGCGAGCGGCGGCGCGCAGGATCGCGTCACGGTCGATCGGCTTGATCGAGGCCATGTCGATCACACCCACCGAACGACCTTCGGCATTCATCTTGCGGGCTGCTTCCAGGGCGGCGTGCACAGTGATGCCGCAGGCGATGATTGTGAGTTCTTCGCCTTCGATGTGCTCATGGGCCTTGCCGAACTCGAAGACCACATCGGCGTCGTAGACCACCGGATCGCGACCTCGGCCGATACGGAAATACACCGGCTTGTCATAGGTGGCAGACGCCTTGATCGCCGCCGCCAGTTGCGCACCATCGGCCGGCGAGACCACCGCGAGGTCGGCAATCGAGCGCATGGTGGCGATGTCTTCGGTGGCATGGTGCGAGGTGCCGTAGAAGCCCAGGGAAATCCCGGTGTGGTGGCCGATCAGGCGCACCGGCTGTGCCGAGTAGGCCACGTCCATGCGGATTTGCTCGCAGCACAGCAGGCCGAGGAACGAGGCGAAGGTTGCCACGAACGGCATGACTCCGCAGGTGGCCAGGCCGGCGGCGGCGGTGACCATGTTCTGTTCGGAAATACCGAACTGGATGTAGCGCTCGGGGTACTCGCTGGCGAACTTGTTGAGCCCGTTGGAGTACTGCAGGTCAGCGGAGCCAGCCATCACCGGGTAGCCTTCGCGGGCCAGGTCGATCAGCGCGTCGGACAGGAACGACAGGCCCGGGTTCATCGCGTTGAGGCCACGGTACTGCCAGGAATTGGGGGAAAGAGGGGCGTTCATGTTCAGATCTCCATGGCTTCAATTTCAGCGATAGCGCGTTTGGCGTCTTCCGGGTCGAGGTAACCGAGGTGCCAGCCGGGCTCGGTCTCCATGTAGGAGACGCCTTTGCCCTTGACGGTCTTGGCGATGATGCAGACGGGTTTGTCGCGGCTCTCATCGGCTTTTACGCGGCGCAGGGTCTCGGTGACTTCGGCGATGTTGTGCCCGTCGATCACGTGCACTTCCCAGCCGAACGCGCGCCATTTTTCATCCAGCGGTTCGATGCCGATGACGTCGTCGACCGAACCGTCGAGCTGGAAGCCGTTGCGGTCGACAATCGCGATCAGGTGCTTGGCCTTGTGATGGGCGGCGCCCATGGCGGCTTCCCAGACCTGGCCTTCCTGCATTTCGCCGTCGCCGAGCATGACGAACACGTCATAGGTTTCGCCGGTGAAACGTTGGGCCAGGCACATGCCCAGGCCGCCGGAAAGGGCGTGGCCGATGGAGCCGGAAGAGAAGTCGATACCGGGTACTTTGCGCATGTCAGGGTGATCGCCCAGAGGGCTGCCCAGGCGGGTGTATTCATCGAGCCACTCCTTGGGGAATACGCCCAGGTCCGCCAGGATCGGGAACTGGCCCACGGCAGCGTGGCCCTTGCCCATCAGGAAGCGGTCGCGGCCGGGCCACTTCGGTTCTTCGGGGCGAATCGTCATCACGTCGTAGTACAGCGCGGCAAACAACTCGGCGGCGGAGAACACCGAGGTGTAGTGGCCGGTCTTGGCGATTTCGATCAGGCGGATGGTTTCCAGGCGAACGAATTTCGCCCGGTCCTTTAGCCGTGCAACGGTCACGGCATCGGGGACAAAATCGCTGGCGCGCCACTGTTCGAGCGTTTTTCGGGGTGCAGACATCTCTACCTCCAATCACAGGCATGAATGTGTTGAAGTCGACTTTCAGGCGCGGGGCTTGAACTTCAACGGGTGGGGTGTGGGTTCAGTTGTGGATGGCTCAGTGGGTCAATCCTTCGAGCGCGAGCATGGCCGCGATCAGGTCTTCACACGTCAGCGGGTTGCCCGAGGCCGTGGCAAAGTTGCGGGCGTGAGGCGCTTTCAAGGTGGGCTCGGCGACCTGCATCAGCACCGCGCGGTCGATAACAGGCACGCCCAGTTCGGACAAGTTGCGGGGCAGGCCGATACGTTGATAGAAACCCAGCATGTCGCCCAGCAGTTCAGCGTCACGGTCTTCGAGTATCAGCTGGACCAGCAAGCCATACGCGACTTGCCAGCCGTGCACCTGCTGTTGTGCGCCGGGGATTTTCGACAGGCCGCGGGTCATCGCATGGGCGATGGACAGGCCGCCGCTCTCAAAGCCCAGGCCGCTCATGAGCAGCACGGCCTCGATCAGATGATCGAAGGCCACCGTCACTTCACCGCTGCCAGCCTGGGCCAGCGCCGGTTCGGCGTATTGACGGATAACTCGGTAGCACTCCTGCGCCAGTACCAACCCGGACAGCGCCGGGCGTGCACCGAACATGTTGACGCCGCCAGCGTTGAAGCACTGCTCGGCTTCGAATTTCTTGGTCAGCGCATCGGCGATCCCCGCCAGCAGGAATGCGCGCGGTGCCTGGGCGATCAGCCCGGTGTCCACCAGCACGTAGCGCGGGCTGACCAACAAATGGCCGACTTCGCTGAGTTGGTGATGGGCGTCATAGACCACATAGTTTTTCGACGTGGGCGCATCGTTGGAGGCCACGGTGGGCATGGTCACCAGTGCACAGCCCGAGCTATGGGCGAGGGCCTTGCCGGCGTCGATGCACTTGCCGCCGCCGACCGCCAGGATCAGGTCAAACGCAATGCCTGCAGCGGCAGCGCGCAAACCGGCGATCCCGTCGGCGATGATTTCGCCGTCGAAGGTGAGGTAGTGCAATGCCACGTCGGCTTCAGCGCAAGTGGCATCGAGCCGCTCGCGAATCAGGCCCAGCACGTAGCTGTCGATGACCACCACGGCAGTGCGCCCGCAGTGCGCCAGGTAGGTACCCGCCTGGGCAAGTACTTCAGTGCCCTGGACGTACCGTCCGGGCGAGCCGAAAACCAGATTCATTCAGCACCTCTCACTGTATTGCTCGTTGTTATTTGAGTCTCGACGGCCAGTCGCCGCAGTCTCGATCTTATAGTGATGCATGATATATCATGTTTTTAGACGGTCAAGCACTCAAATAGCCAGCGTCTACTCAGGCGACGGAATACCCGCCATCGACCGGCAGCGTAGTCCCGGTGACGTAGCGCGCGTTGTCGGAGACCAGGAACGCAATCACATTCGCCACGTCCTCAGGTGCCCCCCAGCTTTTCATCGGGATGCGGGCCATGATTCCGGCCGAACGGGCCGGGTCTTCGAACGCTCGTCGTGACAGATTGGTAAGGATCCAGCCGGGCGCCACCGCATTCGCGCGCACGCCGTCAGTCGCCCAGGCCACCGCCATGCAGCGGGTCAGCTCGGAGATCGCGGCTTTGCTCGAGGCATAGGCGGGGGTTTTCGCCGAACCGAAAATCCCCCACATCGAGGCGAAATTCACCACCGCACCGCGTGCGGCTTTCAAACCGGGCAGGGCGGCATTGGTGATGCGCAGGACGGCGTTGAGGTTGACGTCCATGACCCGACCGAAGCCTTCCAGCTCCCACTCGCGGTTGTGGTCGATGATCCCGGCGGCATTGACGATGGCATCCACGCGTTCGAACGGGGCGAAGAAGCGGTTCACCGCGTCGTCGTCGGTCACGTCCAGTTCCTGATAGTGGATGCCGGAAATGTGTTGCTCGGGCTCGCCCAGCCCGACGGTGAACACTTCATAGCCATCCGCGTGCAGGCGTTGCGCGGTAGCCAGGCCGATACCCGAACCACCGCCGGTGACGATTGCTGTCTTTTTCATGGTCTTTCCTTGGGGAGTAAAAACGGGCGCTCAAACGCCCGCTTGGGAAAACAGAAACTCGGCGAGCAGGTCCACCTGGCCGGTGATCATGTGCGCACCTTTATGGATGATGCAGCCACGCTCGGCCGCTGCGCTGAGCAGGGGCGTGATGTCTGGGTTCATCACCACCTCACCGACAATCGTGCCGGCGGCGAGGGTCTCGACGGGCAGCGGCAGCGGATCTCGAGCGTTGAGGCCCAAGGCGGTGCCATTGATCACCACGTCAAAGCCGCTGGCGTCCGCAGGGCCGGCATTGACCCTTTTGCCGGGGAACATCAGGCGCAATTCCAGTGCCAGCGCCTCGGCTTTGGCCGGTGTGCGATTGCTGATCACCAGTTCCTGGATATCTTCGGCCAGCAACGCGTGGGCGATGCCGGTGGCCGCGCCGCCGGCGCCCAACAGCAGCACGCGTTTGCGGCCCAGGTCATGGCCCTGTTTTTTCAGGCCGGCGACGAAGCCGTCGCCATCGAACATACGCCCGGTGAAGCGTCCGTCCGCCAGGCGCTTGGCGACGTTGCACACTTTCAGCAGCAGGGCAGTGCCTTTGAGTTCATCGCACAAGGTTGCCACCTCCAGCTTGTGCGGCACGGTGACGATCACCCCCGCGAGGTTTTCAATGCCGCGCAAACCTTGCCAGGCCGTGGCCAGGTTCGCCGGCGAGACTTCCCATGGCACCAGTACGCCGTCGTAGCCAAGGCGTTCCAGCAACGGGTTGAAGAATTCGGGTGTCCGCAGGTGTTTGGCGGGGTAGGTCAAGTGCACGACGACGCGCGTTTTACCGCTGATAGGCATGGCTGGATTCCTGTGTTCTAGACGTGGGCCGCAGGCAATGCGCTGCGCCCGAGGATCAGGTCGGCGGCTTTTTCGCCGATCATGATGGACGGTGCATTGGTATTGCCGGAGATCAGGTTGGGCATGATCGAGGCGTCCACTACCCGCAGGTTGCGCAGGCCGTGTACGCGCAATTCCGGGTCGACCACGGCCATGGCGTCAGTGCCCATCTTGCAGGTGCCGACCGGGTGGTAGACGGTTTTCGCGCGCTGGTTGATGTAGCTCAGCAGGTCCTCATCGCTGCGCACACTCAAGCCGGGGAATACCTCTTCGTCGGTGTAGGCGCGCATCGCCGGTTGCGCGAGGATTTCCCGCGACAGGTTCAGCCCTTTGATGGCGACACGGCGGTCCTCCGGGTGTGCAAAGTAGCGGGGGTCGATCTGTGGTGGGGTGTCGGCGTGCTTGTCGGCGAGGCGGATTTCGCCTCGGCTCATCGGTCGCAAGACGCAGGTATTGATGGTCGCGCCGGGTTTCTTGATCGCCTCCTGGTCGAGGTCGAAAAACACGATGGGCACGAAATGCATCTGCGCGTTCGGCCGTTCCTGCGGGTGGTCGGTGTTGATGAAGGCACAGGCTTCAGTCACGTTCGAACTCACCGGCCCACTGCCGAACATCAAGTATTGCAGGCCGTTTTTCACGGTGTTGAATGCGTTGTCCTGGCCGTAGTAGCCGTATTTGCCGTGGCAATAGGCGATGCTGCCGACTTCGGCATGGTCCTGCAGGTTCTGGCCGACGCCGGGCAACGTGTGCTGCACGGCAATACCATGACGCTCAAGCTCGGCGGCCGGGCCGATACCGGACAGCATCAGCAGCTTGGGCGACTGGATCGCGCCCGCGCTGAGCACCACTTCCTTGCTGCAGCGAGCCTGCACAATCTGGCCCTTGTGACGGTACTCGACACCGACCGCTTGATTGCCTTCGAGCACCACACGCTGCACGGTGGCGTCGGTGATGACTGTCAGGCGCTCGGATTTTTCGGCGGTGCGCAGGTACGCCACGGCGGCACTGCAACGGCGATTGTTACGTGCGGTGATCTGGTTGAAGCCGACGCCATTCTGGCGTTCACCGTTGAAGTCGGCGGTAAACGGGATGCCCGCCTGCTGCGCGGCACGCACGAAGCCGCGTGACAATTCACACACCTGCTTGAGGTCCGAAACCCCCAGCGGACCGCCTGTGGCATGAAAGCCGTTATCGAAGCGCTCATTGTCTTCAGCGCGCTTGAAGTAGGGCAGCACTTCGCGAAACGACCAGCCATTGCAGCCAGTGGCAGCCCAGTCGTCGTAGTCCTCGTGCTGGCCGCGAATGTAGATCAACGCATTCACCGAACTGCCGCCGCCCAGTACGCGGCCTTGGGGAAGAATGCGTTTGCGTCCGTCCATGGACGTCTGCGCCTGTGTCTCATGGCGAGACAGCAGGGGGCTGGAGAGCAATCGGGTAAAACCGGCAGGAATATGAATCAGCGGATGGGTGTCCCGGGGGCCCGCTTCAATCAGCAGGACCGAGGCCCCGGCCTCGATCAAACGACCCGTCAGCGCACAACCCGCAGACCCGCCGCCAATGACAATGTAATCGTGCATGTCGTCTCCGAATAACGTTGTTCTTGTTTTCATGCATCATATATCTTCGATCCCCCCAAGCGTCAATCCCTGTCTTTCACGGCGGTTTTTCATTCGAAAAAGCGGTTGGCAGTAAAAAATTAAATATGATATATCATCGATCCGTCGACGGTATTGCTCCTCGACCACGTCCTCAAAGCAATAACAAAAAGCCTCCTTGATGGGGCCAGGATGAACACTGAGATGACCCAGATATTTGCCGCACCTGGTCGTTATATCCAGGGCTACAAAGAACTCGACCGCCTGGCACTGCACGTCGCCTGGTTCGGTCGCCGCCTGATGGTGATCACCACCCAGGGCCGCCTGGACAGCCTGAAGCCAACCCTGGAAAGCAGCTTCGCCAGCACCCGCACCGCGCTTCACTACGGGATTTTTTCCGGCGAAGTGACCCGCCAGGAAATCCAGCGCTTGGCGGTGTTGATGCAGGGGCTTGAGTGCGACGGTGTGATCGGTATCGGCGGTGGCAAAGTGCTCGATGCTGCCAAGGCGCTCGCCAATCAGGCGCGGGTGCCGTTGTGCATCGTGCCGACGGTGGTTTCCAACGACGCGCCTACCAGTTCGCTGTCGGTGCTGTACACCGAAGCCGGCGCGTTTGACGACGTGCTGTTTTTCCAGCGCAGCCCGGATGTGGTGGTGGTCGACACCTGGATCATCGCCCAGGCCCCGGTGCGCCTGCTGGTAGCCGGCATGGGCGATGCGCTGTCGACGTATTTCGAAGCCCGCACCTGTGTTGAAGGCTACCGCGACAACTTTCTCGGCAATGCCGGCGGCGGCATGAAGGAGGGCGGCGGCGGGGCCAAGGCCACGCTGACCTCGATGGCGATTGCCGAGCTGTGCTACCGCGTCCTGCTTGAAGACGGCGTGCAAGCCAAGCGCGCCGCCGAGCAGCGCTGCGTGACCAAGGCATTCAACCGCGTGGTGGAAGCCAACGCCTTGATGAGCGGCATCGGCTTTGAAAGCAATGGCGTCGCCACCGCCCACGCGGTGTATTGCGGTTTCAGTGAGTTGGGCCTCCGCGCCACGATGTACCACGGTGAGTACGTGGCGTTCGGCACGCTGGTGATGCTGGTACTGGAAGGCAAAACCAGCGGTGAACTGGATGCCGTGTTGCGCTTTTGCCTGAGCATTGGTTTGCCGGTGACCTTCGGCGATCTCGGCCTGGCCGATATCACCGCGCAGGAACTCGATGCTGTGGCCCGCACCGCGGCCGACCCGAACCAGACCAGCAACGTCGAGCCCTTCGCCGTGACTGTCGATGAGATGAGAGCTGCGCTGATTGCCGCCAGCGATCTGGGCGAGTTGTACAAATATGGCGGCGCGCTGCGATAAGGCCGGGCCGGTCACACATTCCAATAAGAACAAAGGTGAACTGATGAACGCATTTCAGGCAAGTCTGCCTCTCACCCTGGACTTCGAGGTCGGCGCGATCCGGCGCATGGGCGACAAAGTCGCGCCGTTCGGCACCAAGGTGTTCCTGATGGTCGACCCGTTTCTCGAAGGCAGCGAGTGGGTCGCGCAGGTTACTGCCAGCTTTATCGAGCGCGATATCGAATATCTCGAGTTCTACGACATCGTGCCCAACCCCCGTCACACCACGATTGATCGCGCGGTCGATCAAGTGCTTCGCGCAGGCTGCGACGTGGTCGTGGCCATGGGTGGCGGCAGTGCGATCGATTCGGCCAAGGCCGTGGCGTTCGTCGCCGTGCACGGTGGCAATTGCTGGGATTACACCGAGCGCCTCGGCGAAGAGGTACGCCGCCCGCAACGCCGTGGCCTGCCGCTGCTGGTGGTGCCGACCACCTCCGGTACTGGCACCGAAGCCACGCCTTTTGCGGTGATCAACAACCCCGAGCTGGGCCTCAAGTGCGCCATCGTCAACCCGTTCATCTACCCTGACGTCGCGTTGATCGACCCGCAGATCCTGGTGTCGAAACCGCCCAAACTCACCGCACTGACGGCGGTCGATACTTTCTGCCATGCGCTCGAAGCCTATATCAGCATCCATTGCACACCCTGGGTGGAAATGGTGGCCTTGCAAGCCATCCGCCTGTTTGCGGCGAATGCCCAGCGCTGCGTGGAGCACGGCACTGACCTGGAGGCACGCGCCAACATGGCATTTGCCTCGACCCTTGGCGGCATGGCTATCGCCGGTGCCGGGGTGACCGTGTCCCATGCCTTGGGCCAGCCCTTGGGCGCAATGACCGACGCGCCCCATGGCGGCACGGTGGCGGCGAGCACCCCGCATGTCATCCGCTGGACCTTGCCGGTCGCCGCCGAAAAGTTTGCCACCGTGGCCGGGATCCTGTGCCCGGAAACCCTGGGCTTGTCGGTCAACGAGCGCGCCGAGCGCCTGCCCGTAATCCTCGAACAGCTCTTCACCACCCTGGGGGTCACCGACACGTTTTGCAGCTACGGTTTGCGCCCTGAGCAAGTCGATGAATTTGCCCACACCGTCTGGACCAGTTTCAACCAGGACCTGGCCTGCCACCCTAAGCCGATCAACAACCAGGAGGAGGTCGCCGCCATCGTGAGGATGTGCTTCTAACCGACGTTTCAGTCACACCGCGTTAACGCTGTTGCTTCACCGACCCGTCAGTTGGGTTGGCGGGATTCTGCATGCTCGAAAAACACTAAAACCAACAATAAAAACAGTTTCGGGAACACTGACAATGACCAATAAAACCATCGTTGCCGCAGGACTTCTAAGTGCGTGTGTAGGCCCTGGCGTGTTTGCCGCCAGTTATTCGCCGGACAACTTTCTGCTTGGCGACTGGAACGGTGAACGCACGCGCCTGCATGAGCAGGGAGTGGACTTCCAGCTGACGTACGTCAACGAGCTGGCCTACAACACCCAGGGCGGCGACACGCACAAAGGCACCTACAGCGATCAGTTGATGATCGACAGCAACTTCGACCTGCAAAAGCTGCTCGGTTGGCAGGGCGCGAGTTTTCGCATGATCTTCAGCAACCGCAACGGCGAAAGCCTGACGGCCGAGGCGGGCACTCACACCTTGCTGGCCGCCCAGGAAATCTACGGCTACGGCAGCGTCACGCGGCTGGTGCAGTTCTATTACCAGCAGCAACTGCTCGACGACCGACTGGTGGTCAAGCTCGGCCGCTTGCCCATGAGCGGCGATGTGTTCCCGTTTTCCTGCAAGTTCCAGAACCTGACGTTCTGCGGCACGGTACCGGGCTACATCACCCCCAACTGGTTTACCTGGCCGGTCAGCCAGTGGGGCGCGGCGGTGGCGGGCAAGTTGACCGATGAGCTGACCGTCAACGCCTCGCTGTATCAGGTCAACCCGCGCTTTACCGAGAACGGCCAGGGCCTGAATTTCGGCAGTCCCTCGGGCACTACCGGCTACCTCGCCGTGGGCGAACTGGCCTGGACGCCGAGGCTCAACGGCCTGCCTGGCACCTACCGCGTGGGCGTCTGGCGCAACACCGGGGATTTCAACGACGTGTACCGCGATCTCGATGGCCAGCCGATCGGCCTGACCGGCAACGCCCCCGACCAGCACGATTCAGCCCGCGGCTTCTACGCCATGGTCGACCAACGCGTGTACCAGGACCCGGACAACAGTGCCCGCGGCCTCAATCTGTTTGCCAACTTCATTCAGTCGGACCGCGACGTGTCCTACGTGGAAAACGTCTGGCATGCCGGTGCCTTTATTAGCGGTCCGTTTGCCGCACGTCCGCAGGATGAAATCGGCCTGGCGCTGGGCCGCCTGGAAGTGAATGAAAAATCCGCCAGGCGCATCCGCCAGACCAGTGGCTACACCGTGGCGGCACCGCACACCGAATACCCGATGGAGCTGTACTACGGCGTCAGCGTGACCCCGGCCCTGACACTGCGGCCCAACGTGCAATACGTGGTCAACCCCGGCGGATTGAGCGGGGACAAGAGCGTGGTGGTGTTCGGCCTGAAAACCGAAGTCAGCTTCTAACCCCTTGAACCAGACAGGAGATACAACAGCATGAATACACTCGTGGATATCGCTGCGGTCCAGCAGCGTGTCGCCGCCCTGGACCTGCCAGGCCAGGCCTTCATCAATGGCCGCTTTGTCGATGCACTGAGCGGCGAGACCTTCGCCAATATCTCTCCGCGCAACGGCCAGGTGCTCAATCACGTCGCGTCCTGCCAGGCCGAAGACGTCGACGTTGCCGTCCAGGTGGCGCGCCAGGCGTTCGACAGTGGCGTGTGGTCGCAGCGTCCGCCCAAGGAGCGCAAGAAAGTCATGCTGCGCTTCGCCGCGCTATTCGAGCAGCACATGACTGAACTGGCCCTGCTCGAAACCCTGGACATGGGCAAGCCGGTCGCGGAAAGCAGTGGTTTTGACGTGCACGCGGTACTCGAATGCCTGCAGTGGTACGCCGAATGCTGTGACAAGGTCTACGACGAAATCGCGCCCTCCGGGCCGGGTGCGCTGGGCATGATCACCCGCGAAGCCATCGGTGTGGTGGCGGCGGTCACGCCCTGGAACTTCCCGATGCTGATGGCCATGTGGAAGGTAGCCCCGGCCCTGGCGATGGGTAATTCGGTGATCCTCAAGCCGGCCGAGCAATCGCCCTTGACCGCGCTGCGCATCGCCGCGCTTGCGGCCGAAGCGGGCATTCCGCCAGGCGTGTTCAACGTGCTGCCGGGTTTCGGCCCTACCGCTGGCCGCGCGCTGGGCCTGCATATGGATGTGGACACGCTGGTGTTCACCGGCTCCGGCGAAGTCGGCAAATTGTTCCTGCAGTACGCGGGGCAATCGAACATGAAGCGGGTCTGGTTGGAGTGCGGCGGCAAGACACCGAACATCATCCTCAATGACTGCCACGACCTGGAAAAAGCGGCGGCCACCGCCGCGAAATCGATGTTTTTCAACCAGGGTGAAGTCTGCGTAGCGCCTTCGCGGCTGATCGTCGAGGCGGGTATCCGTTCCGAATTCGTCGCTGAGGTCCTGAAGGTCGCGCGCGGTATCAGCGTTGGTGACCCTCTCGATCCGGCCACGCAACTGGGCGCCATGGTCGACAAGGCGCAAATGGACCGCGTGCTCGGCTACATCCGCACCGGTGCAGAGGAGGGCGCGCAGATCATCCTCGGCGGTGAACGTGCCGGTGGCGCCCTGGCCGACGGGTTCTTCATCCCGCCGACGATCTTCGACAACGTCACCAACGACATGACCATTGCCCGCGAAGAGATCTTCGGGCCGGTCCTGTCGGTGATCACCGCCACGGATCACCTGCACGCGGTGCGCATCGCCAATGACTCGCCCTATGGCCTGGCTGCCAGCCTGTGGACCAGCAACCTCAGTCGCGCCCACTCGATGATCCGCGCCCTGCGCGCCGGCAGTGTGTGGGTCAACTGCTTCGACGGCGGCGACATCACCATGCCGTTTGGCGGCTACAAGCAGTCGGGCAACGGTCGCGACCGTTCGCTGCATGCCTTGGACAAGTACTCCGAACTCAAGTCGGCCTGGATCGATTTACAGGCCTGAGCCCACACCACGGCGCTGTCGAGGACGGCGCCGGCATCACCGATCCCATCAGCGCACTGGAGAACAATAATGATGAAGAAGCGTTTGATCACCACCTTCGCCCTGGCGGCCCTTATCGGCAGCCAGGCCTGGGCCGCCGGCAAGCATGAAATCTACAGCTTGATGCCCAATACCGCGCTGTCGGGCGTGATTGACCCCGACATGCCGGATCGCACGGCGATCAACAAGGCATTGCCGTTGAAAAAGAAAGGCGAGCGCCTGCGTATCGGCTGGACCGAGATCACCCTGGGCAATCCCTGGTTCGTGTCGATGCTCGACGACGCGAAAACCATCGCGAAAAAGTACAACTACGATATCGAGCTGCAAGTGGCGGACAGTGACGTCGCCAAACAAAGCGCCCAGGTCGACAACTTCATTACCCTGGGCGTCGACCTGATCGTGATCGATCCCACCGACGTGCTCGGCTCGGTGTCGGATGTGGAACGCGCCGTGGCAGCCGGGATTCCGGTGATTACCGTGGGCACTGCGCCAGATGCCCGGGCTCCGGTGATCACCACCAGCACCGGCAACCCCTACGGCAGTGGTTTCGAGGCGGGCCGCTATGTGATCGCCAAGACCGACCCGGCCAAGGTGATCAACGCCGCCATGGTCATCGGCGTGATGGGCAACTCCACCTCCGAAAGCCGGCTCAACGGCATGATCTCCGGGATTGTCTACGCGCGTTCCGAGGAGCGAAAGCTGGGCCTGTCCAAGGAGGACGCGATGCTCAAGGGCTTCAAGTTGTTCCAGCAGATCAAAGCCAAAGGCAGTTTCAGTTGGCCGGAAGGTGGCTTCAACGTGTTGGCCTGGGGCCGGGGTGACTGGACCGAAGAGGGCGGGCTTGCGGCCACCGAAGACATCCTGGCGTCGCAGGGTGACAAGCTGAACCTGGTGCTGGCGGAAAACGACTTCATTGCCATCGGTGCAATCAACGCCCTGGAAAACGCCGGCAAGAAGGCCCAGGTGACGGTCGCCTCCGGCGCGGGCAACTTCCGTGTGGCGCTGGACTTGATCAAGCAGGGCAAGTTGCTGGTGAGTGCCACCAACAGCGGATCTGAAACCGGCGTGGCCGCGATTGAGCTGATTCACCAGATCCTCGACAAAGGCCTGGATGCCAACAACCTGCCGCTGGCGTCGTATTTCCCGGTCACGCTGATTACCCCGGACAACGTCGACACCTATATCAAGGCTGACAGCCTGCCGCCCTCCACCGACAACGTGCCGCCGTTCCGCTCCATCGAGCAGATCAAGGCGGCCCTCAAGTAACGCCCGCCAAACAGCCCGCGCCAACGGGGGCGGGCTGTCCGGCGACAGTCAATAGAGGGTGAAGAACATGAATGCGATGCACACACCAGCCGTAGAGATGCGCGATATCTCGAAGAAATTCGGTGGCATCAGTGCACTGAGCAACGCTGGGTTTTCGGCGCATGCCGGGGAAATCCATGCGTTGATGGGCGAGAACGGCGCGGGCAAGTCGACCCTGATGAAAATCCTTGCCGGGGCCTACGTACGGGATACCGGCACGGTCAGCCTGAATGGTGAACCGGTGGATATCCGCAAGCCGGGCGATGCACTCAAGCTGGGTATCTCGATCATCTACCAGGAGTTTGCCCTGGCCCCGCACCTGTCGGTGGCGGAAAACATCTGCATCGACGACCTGGGCAAGAGCCGTGGTGTTGTGCAGTGGGCTGCGATGCGCAAAAAGGCCCGGACGATTCTGGATGAGCTGGGTTTCAGCGATATCGACGTGCGCCAAGCGGTCGGCAGCTTGCCGGTGGCGTACCAGCAGGCCGTGGAAATCTGCAAGGCGTTGTCGCGTAATTCCTCGGTGCTGGTGTTCGATGAGCCCACCGCCGTGCTGACCTCGCATGAAGCGGAAAAGCTCTTCAAGATCCTCGACGAGCTGCGCCGCAAGGGCGTGTGCATTGTGTACGTGTCGCACCGCATGGATGAGATTTTCCGCATCTGTGACCGCGCGACAGTGCTCAAGGATGGCAAGACCGTCGGCACCCTGGCCCTGGCGGATGTCACCGAACGCGGGCTGATCGAGATGATGATCGGCCGTGAACTCAGCGACCTGTTCCCGCCGCGCAACGCGCGGATCGGCGAGGTGCTGCTGGAGGTGGATCAGCTGTGTGCCGGGCGGCTGGTGCGCAACGTGAGCTTCAACGTGCGTGCCGGTGAAGTACTGGGCTTCTGTGGCCTGGTGGGGGCAGGGCGCACGGAGACGATGCGCGCGATCTTCGGCGCCGACCGCAAGACCTCCGGGACCCTGCGCTTGAATGGGCGCGAACTGCACAATCGCACGCCGCGCGAAGCCATCGCCAATGGCATTGGCCTGCTGCCCGAGGACCGCAAGCAGCAGGGCGTGCTGCTGGAAATGTCGATCCGCGTCAATGGCGCGCTGCGCCCCGCCAGCCCCTACACCGGACGCATGGGCTGGATCGCCAGCGGCAGGGAGACCCAGGGCATCGAGGCCCTGCGCAAGCAACTGTCGGTGAAGACGCGTTCCATCGAGCAACGGGTCGGTGACCTGTCGGGTGGCAACCAGCAGAAAGTCGCGCTGATGAAGTGGGTCGATGCGGGCTGCCGCGTGTTGATTCTCGACGAGCCGACACGCGGCGTGGATGTGGGTGCGAAAACCGAAATCTACCGGGTGATCAATGCCCTTGCCGAGCAAGGGGTGGCAATCATCATGGTGTCTTCGGAAATGATCGAAGTGATCGGTATGTGTGACCGCGTCGTGGTCATGCGCGAAGGTGCGATCGCCGGTGAGCTGGTGGGCGAGCGCATCAAAGAACAACAGATGATTTGCCTGGCGATGGGAGTCGAGCACCATGAATAACCCTGATTACAAACTGGCTGCGGCCGAACCGCTGCAACACGACAGCCACGCCGATGCCGGGCGTGCGCACCGGCGCTCACTGCAACGCCTGTTTCTTGAGCACAACGCGCTGGTGATGCTGGTACTGCTGGCGATTGTCGCCAGCGTCTTGTCCGCGGATTTTTTCACCTATCAGAACCTCGGCAACCTGTTGCGCCAATTGACGCCGCTGTTGCTGGTGAGCATCGGCATGTTGATCGTGATTCTGACGGCGGGGATCGATTTGTCCGTGGCGTCGGTGGCTGCCGTGGGCGGGATCGTGGTGGCCATGACCCTGAACGTGATGCCGGTCGAAGGGGGACTTGGGCTGCTGCTGGCGGTGACGGTCGCGGTCGCATCCGGCGTCTTGATGGGCTTGGTGACAGGCACGTTTATCGCCTACTTCCGCATGGCACCCTTTATCGCCACGCTGGCGATGATGACGGTAGGGCGCGGCCTGGCCTTTATTTTGTCGAACGGACAGCCGCAACGGCTGGATGACAAGCTGACCAGTGCCCAGTGGTTGCGCGATTTCGGGCGCCTGGCCGATGGCGTGCTGGGCATTCCCTGGCCCGTGTGGCTGGCGATCCTGGTGACGGTCGTTTTTGCGCTGATCCTGCGTTACAACACCTACGGACGACTGACGATTGCCAGCGGCAGCAACGAAACCGCGGTGCGCCTGGCCGGGATTGCGGTGGAACGCTACAAGTTGGCGGCCTATGGCATCTGTGGTGGGCTGGCGGCATTGGCCGGGGTGGTGATTGCGTCGCGCTCGGGTGTTGCGGCGCCCAGCGCGGGCATGGCGCTGGAGCTCGATGCAATTGCGGCGTGCGTCATCGGCGGCGCGCTGCTGAGCGGCGGCAAAGGCACGATTTTCTACACCGTGGTCGGCGTGCTGGTGCTGGGGCTGATCGGCAATATCATGAATCTGCTGAGTGTGCCGGCCTACCCACAGCAGATTATCAAGGGGGCGATTATCGTGATTGCCGTGCTGTTGCAGGGCGTAGGACGGCGCGACGCACGGATTTGAAGGACGCGCCTGCCGGAGTGGCAGGGGTAAAATGATGATGTATGATGCGTGATCTGCGCCCCTGCCGCAGGCGTCGAGGCCTGCCGGGCGCACGTCATCGACCATGGAGATCGAGTAACAGTGACCGTGCATAAGCCCATTGATAAAGGCAACTTGAGTGAGCGGGTGTATTCCATTATTCGCACGGCGTTGATGGACGGCCAATACCAGCCCGGCGATCGCCTGCGCATCAGCACCCTGGCCGAAGAGTTCGGGGTCTCGATCACGCCGGTGCGCGAGGCGATTTTCCGGCTGGTCAGCGACCATGCGCTGGACATGAAGGCCGCGACGTCCATCTACGTGCCGGAGTTGTCGGTCAGCCAGCTCAGGGAAATCCAGTTGATCCGTCATCTGCTTGAGGGTGAGGCCGCCGGTGCCGCCGCGCAGCGCATTACCGTGCCGGAACTGATCAAGCTTGAAGGTATCCAGGATGCGTTTCAGAAGGCGGTTTCGGTCGACCATCGGCAGGCGGCATTGCTCAACCGCGAGTTCCACTTCGGCCTGATCAGCGCGGCGCGCATGCCCGTGGTGTCCAAGACCCTGGAGAACATGTGGGTCATCATGGGGCCGCTGCTCAGCCGCTTCCACGCGGAAGTGCCGAAGTTGGAACTGGCGAGCGCCCAGCATAAGCACTTTGAAGTGCTAGAAGGCCTGCGCACGCGCGACTCGGGCAAGGCCAAGGCCGCGCTGCAGGCGGATATCGCCTGGGGAGAGTTGATGATCGAGTGGTTGGAGAAGAAGGAAAGCCTGGCCGAGGTTTAGTCGGCGAGGCGCGCTACCCATTTGCCACTGCTGGAACCTTGCTTGAGGGCACGAAGCGCTTGCGGCAGCTCATGGAAGTCGAAGACCTGCTGTCCAGGTACCCGCAGTTTGCCGTTCAGGACCGCGTCGAGGAGCCGTTCGCCGTGTTGGCGCAAGGTCTGCCGATCACTCAGGCTGGCGTAGGCGTGAAAGCTGTTGAGCGCCACCTCGTGCAGTGAAATCGCAGTGCTGAAAGCCGGCAATGGCGCGCTTTCCTGGCGGTCCTGGATGCACACCAGGTGCCCGTTGTAGCCGAGCAGGGGCGCGAGTGTGGCTGCATGCGCACCGCTCACGGTGTCGAACACGGCGTCAAGGCGCCGTTCGCCCAGGGCTGACTGAAGTGCCTGCTGCCAGCCGGCGTCGCGGTAATCGAATACACCGACCACGCCCAATGCCTTCAGGTGGGCATGATGAGCCGTGCTCGCCGTGGCCCACACACGCAACCCACGCTGTACCGCCAACTGCGCCAACAGCAGGCCCACCGCACCGCCCGCGCCGACCACCAACACATCGCCAGCACTGCCCGGAATCTTTTCCAGCGCCTGCCAGGCCGTCAAGCCGGGGCAGGGCAGTGAGGCCGCCCAGGCATCATCGAGGGCCGCCGGCACGGTCATCACCGTCGCCGCATCGAGTATGCAGAACTCGGCAAAACTGCCGTCGCGATCCAGCGACTGATGGTAGGCCACGCGCGTACCGGGTTTGATCGGCACTCCGGCACCGCTCGCAACCACCACGCCCATGCCATCCACGCCCGGCACATGTCCGGTTTTCCACGCCGCATGACCCCACTCGATGATCTTCCAGTCCACCGGGTTCAAGGCGATGGCACGATTGGCGATGAGCACCTCACCCGGTCCGGGCTGATCCAGGCTTTTGCGGACCAGCTGCAAACCGTCGATCCCTGCACCTGCAGTCCAGGACCAGGCAGCGAAATCTGTCTTCATCATCAGTGTTTATCCCTAAGGCGAGAGTCGCGCAGTATCACCTGGGACGTGCTGGCGATAAATGTGCCTTCTGGAATGAGTGTTGTGAGAAAGAATCAACAATCATCAAGGCGCGGGGCTGATCCTCCCGCGTGTGCAGCGGGGGGATGTGCTGACGTCGGCCACAGTAACCTGCGGGGCCGGCGACATCGCGTGACGCTCACGACTCGATCAACTCCCGCACCCGCGCCGTCAACGTGTCCAGCGCAAACGGCTTGGTCAGTATCTGCATGCCAGGCCCCAAGCGCGTGTCGCCAATGATGGCGCCTTCGGCGTAGCCGGTGATGAACAGGGTTTTCAGCGCGGGCCGTACTTCGCGGCCGGCGTCGGCCATCTGGCGTCCGTTCATGCCGCCGGGCAGGCCGACGTCGGTGATGAGCAGGTCGATGTGCACGTCGGAGCGCAGGATCTTGAGCCCGGTAATGCTGTCACTCGCTTCGATCAGGCTGTAGTCGAGGCCGCCGAGTACATCCATCAACAGCGTGCGCACACTGGGTTCATCGTCGACGATCAGGATGGTCTCGCCGTACTCCGCCGGCGCGGCACTGGTACTGTCCTGCTCGGGCGTGGGCTCAATGGTCTGTCCATAATAACGTGGCAGGTAAAGGCTGATGGCCGTGCCGCGGCCGACCTCGGAGGCAATGCGTGCCTGCCCGCCGGACTGTTTGGCGAACCCATAGATCATCGACAGCCCGAGACCCGTGCCCTGGCCGATGGGTTTGGTGGTGAAGAACGGGTCGAACGCCTTGGCCATGACATCGGGCGTCATGCCGGTACCAGTGTCGGTGACTGTCAGCGTCAGGTATTCCCCTGCGCTCAGGTCTTGGGCGCTGGCAGTGGCAGCGTCCACCCGCACATTGGCGGTCTCGATGCTGATGCGCCCGCCATCGGGCATGGCGTCGCGGGCGTTGATGCACAGGTTGAGCAGGGCGTTTTCCAGCTGGCTGGCATCCACCAGCGTCGGCCATACGCCACTGGCGCCGAGGGTTTCCACGCTGATGCTGGGACCCACGGTGCGCTGGATCAGCTCGCCCATGTCGTCCATCAGCAGGTTCACATCGGTGGGCCGCGGGTCCAGGGTCTGCCGGCGCGAGAAGGCGAGCAGACGGTGGGTCAGCGCCGCCGCGCGCTTGGCCGCACCCTGGGCGGTGGTGATGTACTTGTCGACTTCCGCCCAGCGACCCTGTGCGATGCGCAGCACCGTCAGTTCGAGTGCGCCGGAGATCCCCGCCAGCAAGTTGTTGAAGTCATGGGCGAGGCCGCCGGTCAGTTGGCCCACGGCTTCCATTTTCTGCGACTGGCGCAGTTTTTCCTCGGCCTGGATCAGCTCGACGGTGCGCTCGGCCACGCGTTGCTCGAGGGTTTCGTTGAGGGCGCGCAGTGCGGCGGTCGCGCGGTCGCGCTCGGCCTCCACGGAGCGCCGGCCCTCGACGTCGATGACCACGCCCGGCAAGGTCAAGGGTGTGCCATCTTCGGCAAGTTCGACCCGGCCGTTGGCCTCGATCCAATAATATTTGCCGTCGGCGCGAAGCACGCGGTACTGGTGCGCGTAGGCGCCGCCACGGGCAATCGCGGCATTGATGGCGGTGGTCAGCCCGTCGCGGTCTTCCGGGTGCACCGAGGTGATCACCTGCGCCAGGCTCAGGCCTTCATGGCCCAGGGCCGGGTCCACGCCAAAGGCGCGGGCGAACGCGTCGTCGATGGTGAAGCGGTCGCTGGGCAGGTCCCAATGCCAGGTGCCGATGATCGCACCGGCGGCCAGCGCCAGTTGCACGCGCTCGACGTTTTGCCGCGCCACTGCTTCGCTGATGCGCAGGCGCTCCTGCGCGTTGCGCCGCTCGGTGACGTCACTGAAGATAATCGCGATCTGCCGGTCGGCCGGGTCGCCGACACGCACCGCGCGCACGTCGAACCAGCGCTTGAACGCTTCAGCGTAGCTTTCGAAAGTGGCTGGCTCGCCGGTCTTGGCCACGTGCCCGTAGGTCTCGAACCAGAAACTTTCCAGGTCGGGGGCGAACTCGGTGACCCACTTGCCGCGCAGGTCGACCCCGGCCTGGCGCTCGAACGCCGGGTTGGCCTCGACAAACCGGTAGTCGATCGGCCGATCATCGGCATCGAACTTGACCTTGACGATGGCAAACGCCGACTCGACCGTCTCCAGGATGGTGCGAAAACGCTCTTCGCTCTGGCGCAATGCGACGTGCGCGGAGCGCATGTTCGACATGTCGAGCAGCGCCTGGCGATAGCGTGCCTGGGTGTCTTCGAAGGAATTCGGCGGTACATCTTCGCTACGCGCGCCTGACATGGGGTCGACGCCCGCCTCTGTCAGCAGGGCACGCAGGCGCAGGACTTGCGCCTCCAGCTCTTCACGAGTCAGGTCTTTCACTGCTGTTTCCATCGATGTGTGAGAGGGAGCAACCAAGCCGCTAAGACCCGCGCGCCCGCCAGAGGGTTCAATCAGGGGGGAGAGGGGCTTTGCGAGAAGTAAAGCCGGCTTTTCGGGGGCTGGCTACTTTTTCAGCGCGGCGTGCGAAGCGTCCTAGTCGCATTTTGTTACGAACCAATGACCGCTAAAGGCCACATTGAGACGGTAAATGGGGACAAGCGCGTGGTTTGCCATTCAACTTTCATAAAAACGTAACAACTCTGCTGCACAGTTCGGGAGCCCGTAATTACAAGGATTCTCCTGAATGAAACGTCTGATGAAGTCTGCTGCACTCGCCGTTGCGGTTTCGCTGGGGGCCACCTCGGTATTTGCTGCCGAGAACGTCCGTCTGACCGGTTCAGGCGCCAGCTTCCCTGCACCGATCTACCTCACCTGGTTCAAGGATTTCAGCAAGAAAAGCGCGGGTGTCACCGTGGATTACCAATCCAAGGGCAGCGGCGCAGGTGTGCAGGACTTCCTGAATAAAACCGTCGATTTCGCCGCCAGTGACTCGGCGATGAAAGACGAAGACATCGCCAAGGTCGCCGAAGGCGTGCAGTTGCTGCCGATGACGGCGGGCGAAATCGTGCTGGCCTATAACCTGCCGGGCAACCCCAAGGGCCTGAAGCTGCCACGCGAGGTTTATTCCAACATCTTCCTGGGCAAGATCACCAAGTGGAACGACCCACAGATCGTCGCCGCCAACCCGGACCTGAAACTCACCGACACGCCAATCACCGTGGTCGTGCGTGCTGATTCCAGCGGTACCACCGCCGTCTTCACCAAGCACTTGGCGGCGATCAACCCGCAGTTCCAGAAGGACCTGGGTGAAGGCAACACCGTCAACTGGCCAGCCAGCGACAAATTCATCAAGTCGCCGAAGAACGATGGTGTGACCGCCACTGTACGCCAGACCCCGGGCGCCATCGGCTACATCGAGTACGGCTTCGCCAAACTGGCCAAGGTTGACTTCGCCCAGTTGCAGAACAAGGCCGGCCATTACGTCGTGCCAAACGCCGAAAGCGGTGCCGAGGCCCTGGCAGCGGTGAAAATGCCGGAAAGCCTGGTGGCCTGGCTGCCGGACCCGGATGGCGCCAAGTCCTACCCGATCACCTCCTACACCTGGATGATCTTCCGCAAGGACAACGGCAACCCGGCCAAAGCCAAGGCCATGCGTGAAATGGTCGAGTACAGCCTGACCGAAGGGCAGAAGATCGCTGATTCGATGGGCTACATCCCGCTGCCGCAATCGGTTGTCGATCAGGTTCGCAAGGCTTCCGCCAACATCCAGTAACACCCGTGTGGTCTCTCTCGGTGTGTGCGTCGAGCCGCGCCGAGGGAGTTTCCCCCCTGTTCCGGAATTAGCCAATGAACACACCTTTTGTCGTACCGGTTAACCCGGATTCTGCCTGCCAGCCGCCTTCCACGAAGGATTTCCTGGTTGACCGCACCTTCCGTGCCCTTGCGCGAATTGGGGTGGTGCTGATTCTGGCGTTGGTCTTCGCCTTGGTATTCGAGGTGGGACGCAAGGCCCTTCCGGGCATGGAAAAGCACGGTTTCGATGTGCTTTTCGGCAGTGTCTGGGACGTTAACCAAGGCAAGTACGGCATTCTGCCGGCCATTTGGGGCACGCTGTACAGCGCCCTGATTGCCTTGCTGATCGCCGGTTTCTTCGGTGTCAGCATGGCCATTTTCCTCACCCAGGATTTCCTGCCGGCGAAGCTGGCAGCGGTGTTTCGCACCATTGTCGAGCTGCTCGCGGCCATCCCCAGCGTGGTCTATGGCCTGTGGGGGATCTACGTGGTGATCCCGGCGATTCGGCCACTCACCGCCTGGCTGAACAGCGAACTGGGCTGGATTCCCTTTTTCGGCACGTCCCTGAGCGGGCCCGGGTTGCTTCCGGCCGCGCTGGTACTGGCCATCATGATTCTGCCGACGATTGCGGCAGTGTCGCAGGACGCGCTCACTGGCGTGCCGATGAAAACCAAGCAGGCCGCCTACGGCATGGGCACCACCCACTGGGAAGCGATTCTCAAGGTGATGGTGCCTTCGGCGGCGACTGGCATTTTCGGCTCGCTGGTCCTCGGCCTGGGTCGCGCGCTGGGTGAAACCATGGCGCTGGCGATGCTGGTGGGCAATGCGAACAACATTTCGCTCTCGCTGTTTGCGCCGGCCAACACCCTGGCCGCGCTGTTGGCGCTGAACTTCCCCGAAGCCGGCCCCAACGAAATCGAGGTGTTGATGTACGCCGCGCTGGTGCTGATGTTTATCACGCTGCTGGTGAACATCCTCGGCTCCATGATCATGCTCTACGCCCAGCGGGGGAACAAATAATGACTGACCTCACTTCGCCTGCCAGCAGCTTGACCTCGCCAGCCGGCGCCATGCCCAGCCTGCAGCGCAAGTTCGAAGGGCGCGCCTTGCGCAGCCTGGTGCTGACCACGTTGGTGTGGACGGGTGCGCTGATCGCCAGCGTGCCGCTGATTTCCGTGCTGTACATGCTGATCACGCGCGGCGGGGCACGGCTGAGCCTGGAAGTGTTCACCGAATTGCCGCCTACCGGTTTCGAGACTGGCGGCGGCTTCGGCAACGCCATGGCCGGCACCTTTGTGATGGTCGGCATTGCCGCCGCCATTGCCGTGCCGGTCGGCATCATGGCCGCCGTCTTCCTCGCTGAACTGGGGCCCGACAGCAAGCTGGCAAACGCCGCGCGCTTTGCCGCCAAGATGCTCACCGGGCTGCCGTCCATTCTGGCCGGCGTGTTCGCCTACGCCCTGGTGGTGATGACCACCGGCACCTACTCGGCACCGGCCGGCGGCGTTGCCCTGGCGGTGTTGATGCTGCCGATCGTCGTGCTGACGGCTGAAGAGTCGATGCGCATGGTGCCCAAGATCATGAAGGACGCCGCCTACGGCATGGGCTGCACGCGCTCGCAGGTCATCTGGAAAATCATCTTGCCGACCGGCATGCCGGCGATTCTCACCGGCGTGATGCTGGCCGTGGCACGTGCTGCGGGTGAAACCGCGCCATTGCTGTTTACCGCGTTGTTCAGCAACTACTGGATCTACCACGACGGCAGCCTCGCGGTGATGAACCCGACGGCATCGCTGGCCGTACTGATTTACAACTTCTCCGGCATGCCCTTCGACAATCAGCTCGAACTCGCATGGGCGGCTTCGCTGGTGTTGGTGATGATCGTGCTGGTCGTGAACATTGTCAGCCGCATTTTCGGCAAGCCCAAGTACTGAACAAGGGAGCATCTGAATTTTGAACGTATCAACTGCGCAAATAGCCGCTCCGTTTACCACCCAGGCGCCTGTGGTCATGGACTGCAAGCTCGACAAGATTTTCTACGGCAACTTCATGGCCGTGCGCGACAGCCACGTACCCATCGAGAAAAACAAGATCACCGGCTTCATCGGGCCTTCCGGTTGCGGCAAGAGTACTGTGCTGCGCAGCCTCAATCGGATGAATGACCTGGTCAAAGGTTTCCGCTTCGAGGGGCACGTGCATTTCCTCGGGCAGGACGTGTATGGCAAAGGCGTGGACCCGGTGGTAGTGCGCCGCTATATCGGCATGGTGTTTCAGCAGCCGAACCCGTTTTCGATGAGCATCTTCGACAACGTCGCGTTTGGCCTGCGCCTCAACCGCTACAAGGGCGACCTCGGCGATCGCGTCAAGCATGCGCTGCAGGGCGCTGCGCTGTGGGATGAGGTCAAGGACAAGCTCAAGGTCAGTGGCCTGTCGCTTTCCGGCGGCCAGCAGCAACGGCTGTGTATCGCCCGCGCCATCGCCACCGAGCCGGAAGTGCTGTTGCTCGACGAGCCGTGTTCGGCGCTCGACCCGATCGCCACGCGCCGGGTTGAAGAGTTGATGGTCGAGTTGAAAAAGGACTACACCATCGCGCTGGTGACCCACAACATGCAGCAGGCCATCCGTGTGGCTGACACCACTGCGTTCTTCTCGGTGGATATTTCCCAGGGCACGCGTACTGGCTACCTGGTAGAGATGGGCCCGACCACCCAGATTTTCGGCAGCCCCCGCGAGAAAATGACCGAGGACTACATCAGCGGTAAGTTCAGCTGATCGACCTTTCCACCGTTTGCCAGGATTGCCAATGTCTGCAACACATCGTCTTGATTTGCCCGCGATCGAACGCGCTCTGCGTAAAGTACAGAGCCGCTTTGCCGAGCTCAGCCGCCACTTTACCGAGCCGCGCGATCCGTTCACGGACGAGGTGCTGGAAAATGTGCTGGAAGGCTATGCCCTGATTGATGACTATGTCGCTCGCGGCGTCGACCTGTTTGACCTGCAGCAACTCAACCTGATGCTGGAGATCAATGCCACCGTGCTCTGCGGCAAGGACCCGGTGCGCCGGCTGGAATACGCCCAGCACCTGGCGGCGACCGAGCAGCACTTTTTCAACAATGTCGAGGGTGGCATCAAGGACTTGTACAACTGGTATTGCGCCTACCGCAGCGAGTCGGTCTGGAAGCGTGCAGCCGGTGTCTACGTGCGCATCCTCAGCAAGCCGCAATTGTTCATCGAGGGCAATAACCGCAGTGGTTCGCTGATTGTCAGCTACCTGCTGATGCGCGCGGGACTGCCGCCGTTCGTGCTCACGCTGGAAAACGCCGAGGGCTATTTCAACCCGTCCTCGGTCATCCGTAACTCCGCCAAGCACGGCGTCAAGGCCCTGTACGAATTGCCCAAGATCAAGAAAAAATACGCGGCATTCCTGGAAGATCAGGCCCCGGATCCCAGGGAGTTCTTCCTGGGCGACACACCCGTGCCTGCCGCTCGGGGAGGCCTGTGATGGGAGGGTATCCAGTGCTCGACAGCGTTCGGCGTCTGTTCAATCGCCCGCGTATCCGCATTTCGTTCGACATCGACGACACGCTGGCCTGCCAGCTTCACCACAGTGCGGTCGAACACAGCCGGCTGCCGGCCTGTGTCCACCGGTGGCTGGGTGAACCGCTGCGCGTGGGGACTCGCTCGCTGACCCGTGAACTGCGCCGCCAGGGCTGCAGCATCTGGGTCTATACCTCGTCCGGGCGGACCCCGTCCTACATCCGGCGTTGGCTGTTGCTGTACGGCATCCGCGTCGACGGCGTGGTCAACAGCGTGCTGCACAACCGTGCGCTCAGCGTGCGCGGGCTGTCGAACGCACCCTCCAAATTTCCACCGGCCTTTGACATCGACCTGCATGTCGACGATTCCGAAGGCGTGCGCAGTGAAGGCCATGACCACGGCTTTCGCGTGGTAGTGGTCGACCCGCAGGACGAGCAGTGGGCACAGCGCGTGCTCGACGCGGTCGCGCACGTCCAGGCGCAACTGGCCCGCCAGCAACCGCTCAGTTTTGCGCCGCCGGCACGGCGGCGTCCGCAGGTGTTTTCGTCCTGAAACCCATCCCCTCTAAAGTGGGTTGGCCAAACCGTCAGCCAGCGACCGGTGCCTGACACAAGCCTAGGCAGGGTGAATCAACTTACAGCGTTGCTTTGGATTTGGCCGATCTGGACGTGCCCAGCACCCGATTCAATTCTCCGGCGACCGCGATGAGTTGTTGTTCCAGGGCTTCAACCTCAGACAGGCTGATACCGCTATTGAGGACTTGCAGGGGTTTGGCCCGCTTCTTCGGGGCAGGCGCCAGGTTGTGCGCTTCCTGAGAAACCAACGCCTGGCGCAACAGGTTGTTGATTACGGTTTGATAGCCCGTGCCGGCGCTTTGCGCACGCTCACGGGCAGCGTCGATCACTGCATCGTCAAGCATTATGGTGATGCGGGTCTTGCCCTTGTTGCTGGCGACAGCACCGCGCTTACCGTTGGTGAAATCGTATTCGTCTTTCATGGTTCAAGCCTCCAGGTACTGGCGCCGTTCATTTCTTGAGGCAAGCCTGGCGCTGATAATGCGCACGAAATGCGGGTCGCGGTAGGTATAAGCAACTACCAAAATGCGTCCTTTCGCGTCACTGCCGATGGTCACCCAGCGTTCTTCGTCATGATCGTGGTCTTGTATCGTCAGGGCCGCTCGGTCGTAGAACACGGGTTCTGCGTCGGCCAGGCTGATGCCTTTGTGTTTTTGCTGATTGGCGATATTTTTCGCTTCATCAAATTGAATCCTGAACGTTCTCGTTATGCATACTTTATATGTATAAAAAAGCCAAGGGAGAAACCGTCAGTCAGGAAGATGACCAGCCATTGATAACCGCAATGTTTGCCATGTTCTGCGCGGTGGGGTGGGTCTCGATCTTGCCGAGGTTGCCCGCCTGTTTCTGTGCGCAATGGCGAGTGCGTTGCGTAAAAGGGTTCTGATTTGTGTGTCAGACGAGGCGAACGGGAGCAGGCGAACGCAAGGAAGTGTCAACGTGCGCTGAGCCCGTTCAAGACAGCTTGTGTTCACCTGGCGATTGGATTCCTGGCGCGCTCACTTCGGTGACCACGCCAGGGAGGGGGGAGGGGTACCGTCTTTCAGCGCATTTGCAAAATTATCGGACTGGCACTGGCCGGATCGGTGTGCCCGCGCAGTTTGCCGACGGCCTTGGCGTCGACTGCGTCAGCGTGGTTGCCCCACGTGCTGCGCACATACGTCAGCACCTCAGCGATTTGGGTATCGGACAATTGCTCGCGAAAGGCCGGCATGCGGTAGGCATCCGGCACGCCGGCGGCGACGATGCGTTGCGAGCCGTTGAGGGTGATGTTGATCGCCGAGGCGTTTTCCTTGGCGAGGGCGGAGGTGGCGCCGGCCAGCGGCGGCATCCACTCGGGCTGGCCTTTGCCGTCCAGGCCATGACAGGCGGCACAACGGGTTGCGTAGGTGTGGGCGCCGGGAATGTCCTGGCGGGTATCAGCGGCCACGTATTGCCACGGGGGGCCGTCGCGCTGCGGGTCGCCGGGCAGTGACTTGAGATACCGGGCGATGGCGGCCAGGTCGTCGTCAGCCATGAACTGCGTGGAGTTGTTGAAGGCTTCGGTCATCGAGCCATAGACCACCGCATGCTGATTGCGCCCGGTCTTGAGGAATTGCACGATGTGCGCTTCGCTCCAGCGGCCCAGGCCGGTGTTGTGATCCTGGCGCAGGCTCGGGGCGTACCAGCCATCGAGCAGGCCACCGGCGAGGTACGGCGCGCCCGACTCGTCCAGGGCCTTCTCGTTGAAAGCCAGGCCGCGTGGCGTGTGGCAACTGCCGCAATGGCCCGGGCCCTGGACGATGTAGGCGCCACGGTTCCACACCGCATCTTGATTGGGCTTGGCCGCATACGGCGCGGTGGGAGCGAACACGCCGTTCCACAACGCGATGGGCCAGCGCAGGTTGAGCGGCCAGGGGATGTCGCTGGGGATATTCGCCTGTTTGTCCGGCTGCACACCGTGCATGAAAAACGCATACAGCGCGCGGATGTCATCGTCACTGAGCTTGGCATACGAAGGGTAGGGCATGGCCGGGTACAGGCGCTTGCCCCCCGGCGCCACGCCGTGGCGCACCGCGCGGTCGAAGTCGGCCAGGCTGTAGGTGCCGATGCCGGCGTCGCGGTCAGGCGTGATGTTGGTGGCGTGGATGTTGCCCAGCGGCGTGGCCATTTCCAGGCCGCCGGAGAAAGGCGCCTTGCCCGCCAGGCTGTGGCAGGCCACGCAGTCGCTGAGGCGCGCGACGTACTCGCCACGGCTGACCAGCGCAGGGTCGGCGCTGGCGGTCGACTCCTGTGCGAAGGGCGTCGCGGGCTGGCGGGTGACGTACCAGGCCAGTACGCCGGCTGCGACCAGGCAGGCCAGCAATAGCCAGCCTGCGGTTCTTGCGAAGCGAGGGTTGTTCATGCGCGGTCCTTGTCGGTCAGCTGAAGGTATAGCGGCTCAAGGGCAGGCTGCGGATGCGCTGGCCAGTCAAATGTGCGACCGCATTGGCCACGGCTGGCGCCACTGCCGGCAACGGGGGTTCGCCGATACCGCCCATCTTTTCGCCGCTCTCGACAATCCGTACATGCACCTGCGCCATCCGCGACGGCGGCAGGATCGGGTACAGGTCGTAGTTGCGCGCCCGTGGCTTGCCGTCCACGTACACCGCTTCCTCCAGCAGGGTCTGCGACAAGCCCAGGGCCACCGCGCCATTGACTTGCGCCTCGATGATCGCCGGGTTGACGATGCTGCCGGGGTCGATGGCTTCCCAGATGTGGTGCACCTTGACCTGGCCCTGATCGATCGACACTTCGGCGACCACCGCCGCATGCGAGCCGAACGGCGAGGCCATGGCCACGCCACGCGCGCGCCGGGTGCCATCTTCGGCGGTGTAGGGCCCGCGCTTCCAGCCACCGGACAGCTCGCCCACCGCCTGCAGCAACGTGGTCAGCCGCGGGTTGTCACGCAGCAGGTGCAGGCGTAATTCGTACGGGTCGTGACCGCCCTTGTCCGCCAGTTCATCGAGGAATGCTTCATAGAAAAAGTCGTTCAGCGAATTGCCCACCGAACGCCAATAGCCCAGCATCACCGGGCCTTTCACGTAGATCTGCGCGATGCGCTTGTTGGGAATCGCATAGGCCTTGCCCGACAGCCCTTCCAACGCGGTAGGGTCGATCTTGTCACCCTGTTTACCGGCCAGGCCTTCGGTCGGGCCCTCGGTGGCGCTTACCGCCTCGAGCGCCAGCGGCAGGCCTTGGTCATCCAGCGCAGCGCGGAACTTGACCACCGCGACCGGGCGCAACACATCGCGCAGGAATTCTTCCTCGCGGCTCCAGATCAGCTTGACTGGACGACCGACCGCCTTGGCCAAAGTGATGGCCTGCGGGTAAGGGTTGGCCGATTCATACAGGAAGTGCCGGCCGAAAAACCCGCCCAGCAGCGGCGAGTGCAGGGTGATCTGCGCAAGGTCGAGGCCGGTGCGCTTGGCGATGTCGGCGCGAAACATATCCGGCGCCTGGTTGGGCAGCCAGACCTCCAGTGAACCATCGGCGTTGAAGCGCGCCAGGGCGGACGGCGGCTCCAGCTGGGCATGGTTGACGTACTGGTTGTGGTAGGTGGCCTCGATGCGGGTCTTGCCATTGGCGAGTGCGGCGGCCACGTCGCCTTCGTTCTCGTCATCGCGCGAGGGGCCCTGCTGCGTGGCGAGAAAGTCACGGTGCTTGTCGCTGGAAAAATCCGCCGGCATCACGCGCAGGCTCGAATCGGCGGCAGCTTCCTGCCAATCGACCTGGATCGCCTCGACTGCGCGCTTGGCGTGCCACCAACGTTCGGCTACCACTGCCACCGCGCCGGGCAGCGTGTGGACGGAGTGCACGCCTTTCATGCCTTCGACCTGCGCCTGATTGCGCAGGCTGCCGACGGTCATGCCCAGGCGCGGCGCGTGCTGCACGGCGGCGTGAAGCATGCCGTCGACCTTCAAGTCGATGCTGTACTGCGCCTTGCCGGTGGATTTGTCGTAGGCATCCAGGCGTTTGACCGGCTTGCCGATCCAGCGGAACTGGCTCGGATCGCGCAGGGTGATGCTGGCGGGGTCGGGCACCGGCATGTCCAGCGCGCGGCCAGCCAGCTCGCCGTAGCCCAGCGAACGCCCGGACGCGCTGTGCACCACGCGGCCGGGTTGGGTGGTCAGTTCGGCCACCGGCACACCCAACTGCTGGGCGCCGGCCTGCAGCAGCATGGCGCGGGCGAGGGCGCCCAGGCGGCGCATGGTCGGGTAGCTCATGCGCACCGACATACTGCCGCCGGTGATGCGCATGCCGTTTTCCATCACCACGTAGGCGTCGCCGGGCGGCGCGGCTTCGACGATAAAGGTGGCAGGGTCGGCGTCGAGTTCTTCGCCAACAATTTGCGCCATGGCCGTGTGAGTGCCTTGGCCGCCTTCCATGAAGGGGCTGAGCAGGCGCACGCTGCCGTCCGGACGAATTTCCAGAAACGCCGGCACTTGGGTACCGCGCTCGGCCGGCGTGGCCGCTTGCACCCTGGCCGAGCCCAGCGGCAGGCCAAAGCCGATCACCAGCGCACCCACTGCCGTGCCCACCAGAAAGTGCCGACGCGACAGGTTGACCGGCTCGCCGAGCGGCAGCTCGAGCATTTTATTGCGCGTATTCATCAGGCGCTCTCCGGCTTGGCCAGCGCCTGCATGGCGCTGTGGATAGCGTTGTAGGTGCCGCAGCGGCACAGGTTGATCATCGCCGCTTCGATCTGCGCATCGCTGGGTGCGGGGGTGTGCTTGAGCAGCGCGGTGGCTGCCACCACCTGCCCGGACTGGCAATAACCGCATTGCGCAACCTGATACTCGACCCAGGTGGCGACCACGCGCTTGCCCACTTCATCGTCCTCGATCGCCTCGATGGTGGTGACCTCACGGCCTACCACCCCAGCCACCGGCGTGACGCAACTGCGCACGACATTGCCGTCCACCAGCACCGAACAGGCGCCGCATTGCGCCAGGCCGCAGCCGTACTTGGTGCCGGTCAGCCCCAGGTCATCGCGAATCACCCACAGCAAGGGGGTGTCCGCGTCGGCATCGACCTGATAGGTCTTCTGGTTGATTCGCAATTCCATGATTCACCTGCTGATCGACGGTAGTGGCGGCCTTTTTGGGATGGCCGCTCATTGTCGAACTCTAGACCACCGCGCAAGGGGCCAGGTATCCGATGGTCGATAAATCGGAGGATCAGGCAAGTAATCAACAGGAATGGACTACGACTCCACCGTCGGCCGCACAAAGTCCTCCTCGAAGTGCTCCTGCTCACCCCGCGTTTCACTCTGGCGTCGCAGCACTTCCATCTGCCGCAATTCCACCCGGCGAATCTTGCCGGAGATGGTCTTGGGCAATTCGCTGACAAACTCGATCCGCCGCACGCGCTTGTACGGCGCCAGGTGTTCGCGGGCGAAGGCGAGGATGTGCTGCGCCAACTCGGCGCTGCCGGGGGCGTCGTGGGCGAGGATCAGGAAGGCCTTTGGCACCGCCAGGCGCAGCGGGTCCGGGCTGGGTACCACGGCGACTTCCATCACCGCCGGGTGCTCGATCAGCGCGCTTTCCAGTTCGAAGGGGCTGATGCGGTAGTCGGACGCCTTGAACACGTCGTCGGCGCGCCCGACAAAACTGATGTAGCCGTCGGCGTCGATCTGCGCGGTATCGCCGGTGCGGTAGTAGCCGTCGCGCATCACCTCAGCGGTTTTTTCCGGGCTGTCCTCGTAGCACAGCATCAGGCCCAGCGGACGTATCGCCAGGGGCAGGGCGACTTCGCCCTCGGTGCCCGGCACGCCGTCGGCATCGAGCAGCGCCACCTGGTAGCCCGGCAGCGGCCGGCCCATGGAGCCCGGCTTGAGCAATTGCCCTGGGGTGTTGCCGACCAGCGCGGTGGTTTCCGACTGGCCGAAGCCGTCGCGCAACGGCAGGCCCCAGGCGTGCTGGATCTGCTCGATGATTTCCGGGTTCAGCGGCTCACCGGCGCCCACCAGTTCACGCAGGTTCAGACGGTTTTTGTAGCTGGCCAGGTCCTCCTGGATCAGCATGCGCCACACGGTGGGCGGCGCGCACAGGCTGGTCACGCGGTAACGTTCCAGCGTGTTGAGCAGGGCCGGCGCGCTGAAACGCGCGACGTTATGGATAAAGATGCAGGCGCCGGCGTTCCATGGTGCGAACAGGCAGCTCCAGGCATGCTTGGCCCAGCCCGGAGACGAGATATTGAGGTGCAGGTCACCCGGCTGCAGGCCGATCCAGTACATGGTCGACAAGTGGCCGACCGGATAGCTCTGGTGGCTGTGCAGCACCATTTTCGGCTTGGACGTGGTGCCGGAGGTGAAATACAGCAGCATCGGGTCGGTGGCCAGGGTGCGGCCTTCGGCCTCGAACTGCTCGGGGTATTCGAAGGCGGCGCTGTGCGCGACCCAGCCAGTGGGGGCGGCGCCCACGCAGATGCGGCTGCAGCCAGCGCCGAGGCCGTCAAACTTGCCGACATGCGCTTCACCGACCACCAGGTGGCGTACCTGGCCGCGCTCGATACGGTCACTCAGGTCATCGGGGTTGAGCAGGGCAGTGGCGGGGATGACCACGGCGCCCAGCTTGAACGCAGCCAGCATGGTTTCCCACAGCGCGACATCGTTGCCGAGCATCAGCAGCACGCGTTCGCCCCGGCGCACACCCAGGGCGCGCAGGTGGTTGGCCACCTGGTTGGAGCGCGCCGCGAGTTGCTGGAAGCTGTAGCGTTGCTCGCTGCCGTCCTCTTCGACGATCCACAGCGCATCCGCCGCGTTGCCTTCTGCCATCGCATCGAAGTAGTCCAGGGCCCAGTTGAACGCGTCCAGGTGTGGCCAACGGAAGTCGCGCACGGCGGTGGCGTAGTCGGTACGGTGAGCGAGCAGAAAATCCCGAGCGGCCAGGAAGGGCTGGGTCATGGTCGGTGTCCTTGATTATTGTTGTAGGGACATGGCTGTGATGCTGCGACCCCTCGGTTCCACCGGGGGGCTGAACCGAGTATAGGCACGCATAAATCTAGAGATGAACGCTCAAAAACACCGGTGCGTTGTGCAAAAAAGTCATAGGGTGGCGAGGCGATTTGACGGTGTGTACATAAAAGTCCAATATGGAATTATAAGTACAAATAAAGCTCTTTTTCGTCTGATTTTTTCTTCACGCTTGCCTAAACCAACAACAACTTGCGAGACACAACCATGAAGAAACGCTTCGTCATTCCCGTCCTGGCCCTTGGCCTGATCGCCTCCAGCCACTTGCTGGCCGCCGAGAAAACCCTGCGCATCGGCATCGAGGCCGCTTACCCGCCGTTTGCGTCCAAGACCGAGGAAGGCAAGATCGTTGGCTTCGACTACGACATCGGCAACGCTTTGTGCGCGCAGATGAAGGTCAAGTGCGTGTGGATCGAAGGTGAGTTCGACGGCCTGATTCCTTCCCTCAAGGTGAAGAAAATCGACATGGCCCTGTCGTCCATGACCATCAATGAAGACCGCAAGAAGTCGGTGGATTTCACCCACAAGTATTACTTCACTTCGTCGCGCCTGGTGATGAAGGACGGCGCGGTGGTGGATGACCAGTACGCCAGCCTCAAGGGCAAGACGGTCGGCGTGCAACGCGCCACGACCACCGATCGCTACGCCACTGAGGTGTTCGAGCCCAAGGGCATCACCGTCAAGCGCTACAGCAATAACGAAGAGATTTACATGGACCTGGCGGCCGGGCGACTGGACGCGATCTTCGCCGACACCATTCCCCTGAGCGATTTCCTGTCGATGCCACGCGGCAAGGGGTATGCGTTTGTCGGTCCGGAACTCAAGGACCCGAAATACGTGGGCGAGGGCGCGGGGATCGCGGTGCGCAAGGGTAATACCGAGTTGGTCAGCCAACTCAACAGCGCCATCGATGGTATCCGCGCGAGTGGCGAGTACCAGAAGATTTCGCAGCAGTACTTCAAGTCTGATATCTACGGCGATTGACCCTTGCAGCAGCCCGGCTTGCCGGCGATGGCGACCGCAAGGGCCCTATCGCCAGCAGGCCGGGCGCGTGCACAAAAGCTGCGTTCAGCCCTTCAATTCCTTCAAGTGCTTGTAGACCGTCGCCCGCCCCATGCCCAGCACATTGGCCACATAGTTGGAGGCGCTCTTGCCCTTGAACGCGCCTTCGGCATGCAGCGCCAGCACCAGCTCACGCTTGTGGTCACGGGTCAGCAGGTTCAGGCTCAATTGGCGTTCACGCATCCAGGCGTGCAAGAAGGTGTTGATGCGCTCCTGCCAGTCATCACGAAAGAGTGAATCCGGTTGCGGGATCAACTTGCTCGGCGACAGGAACAGATCCAGCGCCGCCTTGGCATTCTCGAACAGCGAGATATTCAGGTTGATGCACAGCACGGCCAGGCGGCGGCCGTTATGGTCATGCAGCACGGTGCTCAGGCTGCGAATCTTCTGGCCATCCCAATTGAGTTTTTCATAGGGGCCGATATTCACCTCGCTGACGTCATCGCTGAGCATGTCCTCCAGCGCCGACTCATCACCGATGCCACGTTTAGACAGGTTGTTGGCGATGTAATCGACTTTTTGCGTGCGCAAGTCATGCAGCACCACTTCAGCGTGGGGAAAGAACAGCGTGGCGATTGCGTCGGCAATCGCGCGGAAGTTCTGCATGACCTTGTCGTGTTCGGCGGTGTTCATCAATGCGGCTCCAGGCGGGCGGGGGAGAGCATACCAGCGTCCAGGCCGAACCGCGTCAGTTGCTCCGGCAGCGGCGCACCGCGCACCAGTGCGGCACTGGCCTGGCCCATGGCGGGGGAGGTCTGGATTCCATAGCCGCCTTGCGCCGCGACCCAGAACAGCCCCGGCACCTGCGAGTCGAAGCCCGCCAGCAGATCCCCATCGTGGACAAAGCTGCGCAGCCCGGCCCAGGTGCGGGTCGGGCGGCGGATGGTCAAGGTGGTGGCTTCTTCGATCTGGTAGATGCCCATGGCGATGTCCAACTCTTCGGGCTGGATATCCTGCGCCTCGACCGGGTCGGCGTTGGCGGGGGAGCCGAGGAACATGCCCGCGTCGGGCTTCATGTAGAAGGCTTCGTCGAGGGCCACCAGCATCGGCCAGGCGTGGGTGTCCTGGCCTTCGGGGCCGGCGAAGATAAACGCCGAGCGCCGCTTGGGTTGCAGGCCAATGGCGGAGGCGCCGGCCAGCCCGCCGATATGATCGGCCCAGGCGCCGGCGGCATTGATGATGATCGGCGCGGTGAAGGTGGCGTCCTGGGTATTCACATGCCAGAGACCGGCGCTGTCGCGGCTCAAACCGAGGACGTGGCTGTCAGTGCGCACTTCGCCCTGATTGCGGCGAATCCCGCGCAAATAGCCCTGGTGCAGGGCGTCGGTGTCAATGTCGCTGGCAGTGGGGTCATAAATCGCACCGTGGACTTTTTCGCGGCGCAGGATCGGCAGCATCGCACAGGCCAGGTCGGCGCTCAGTTGCTCGACCTGCGGCACGGTGGCCTTGGCGCTCAAGTACTGCGCGTTCAATTCATCCGGGTCGCCGATGAAGTCCACGGTCATTTCACCGCGCGGCGTCAGCAGTGGATGTTCGCAGAAACCGCTGGGTGGGTGGTCGAAAAACTCACGGCTGGCGAGGGTCAGCGCGCGCACCTGCGGGGTGCCATAGGCAGCGGTATACAGCGCCGCCGAGCGTCCGGTGGAATGGTAGGCCGGGTGGGATTCACGCTCCAGCACAATCACCTTGCCGTGTGGCGACAGCCAGAAACCAGTGGAGGCGCCGGCAATGCCGCCGCCGATGATGATGAAGTCTGCGTGGCTCATAGCTGTCTCCAAAGGGCATTAGCCAGTGCGATGTCTTCCAGGCCCAGGCCGCTGGAGCGGAAGAATACGTGACGGTCGTAGGAGGGGCGCGGCACCTGCTCGCTGAGCAACTCTGGCAGGTCGCCGACCACCGAACCGATGTCCCAGCCGTGTTTTTCGGCGGCAATCAGCATTTCGCCGGCCGAGCCTGGGGTGGTACGGCGATAGTCGCAGAACACCTGCATGTCGTTGAGGCTTTGCGGCGGCACTTCATGGGCGCGCGGGGCGTTGGTGCTGATGGAGGTGATCAACGCCGGCTTGCCCAGGCGCGCCGGGTCGATCACCGGCCCGGCCGAGGAGGTGCACAGCAGGATCACGTCGGCATCCTCCAATGCGGCATCGCAGGTTGAGGCGATCTTCAACCGCGGGTCCAGGCTTTCGAGCTGGGAATTTTTCCCGGCCAGGCTCGGCGAAAACAGGTTGATGCTCTGCCAGTCCCGCAGGTCTTTCACATACTGCAGATGCGCCTGCGCGACCTTGCCACTGCCGATGATCGCCAGGCGCTTTGCCTGCGGCGGCGCCAGTGCATCCACCGCCAACGCCGTGGTCGCGGCCGTGCGCGCGGTGGTCAGCTCGGCGGCATCGCACAGCAGCAACGGCTGGCCGGTTTGCATCGACATCAGCAGCGTCCAGGCGGTCACCAGCGGCCCTTGTTCGCGCACGATGTAGGGTGAGGTCTTGACCCCATACACGCCGTCCTGCGCCAGCACCCCCAGGTAGTTGATAAAGTCACCGCCGCCGTGGGGAAATTCCACCAACTGTTGCGCCGGTTGCACCGCGTGCCCGGCGGCGAGGTCGCGAAACAGCACACGCAGGATCTGCAGTACATCCACCTGAGCAAGTAACTCGCGGGCCTGGGCGTGGTTGATCACGTGAGGTGTGCTGGACATAGGCGCTCCGATTATTGAACTTATTTGTCCATTATGGACTTTTTGTTCTGTTGGGCAAGAGGCAAACCTCAGCCCTTGAATCGGAACCCGCCCGACAACCGTTCTTTCAAAAAGCCGACCAAGGCACTCACCGACTTCGGCACGTGGGGCGAATAGGGCCGTATCAGGTAAATCTCATCGGCAAATGCGCCCTTGAGCGTCCAGTCCTTGAGCACTTGCACCAGCTTGCCGCTGGCGAGCGCGGCATGGGCGCTGAAGTCCGGGAGCAGGGCGATGCCCAGGTGGTTGAGGGCCGCATCCCTCAACGCTTCGCTGTTGTTGGTGGCGAAGCTGCCGGCGATCGGTACGGTGACGCGCTCGAGGTGTTTGCTGCCGCGTTCGAAGGTCCAGGCGGGCTGGTCGCTGCCGCGTGGGTAGAACAGGCAGTTGTGGGCGCTGAGGTCGCCGGGTTCGCGCGGCTCGCCATGGCGTTGCAGGTAATCGCGACTGGCGACCAGCACCGAGCCGGTGTCGCAGAGCTTCCAGGCCACGTGGGTTTCTGGCACCTGGAAACCGTGGCGCACCGCCAGGTCGTAGCCTTCGGCGGCCAGCGAACTCAAGGCGTCCGACACATCCAGCTGGAGACGCACCTGCGGATACCGCTGGAGGAATTCGGACAAGTGCGGCACCAGTTGCTGGCGCGCGAACGCCACCGGGGCGGTGAGGCGCACCAGCCCGCGAATTTCCCCGGCCGAGTCGCGCACCGAGGAAAAACTGCGCGCGATCTGTTCGTAGGCACCGCGCACCTCACGGGTCAGCGACAACCCGGCATCGGTGAGGCGCACACTGCGCGTGGTGCGCGTCACCAAACGGGTACCGGTGGCTTTTTCCAGGTCGCTGATGCGCTGGCTGACCGCCGATTTGCTCACCCCCAACCGTGCCGCGGCAGCGGTGTAGGTGCCGTGTTCTTCCAGCACTGACAGCCAGTGGATGTGGGTCCACAGGCCTTCGATCTCGGATTTTTCCATGCGCTTATTGTTCGCTTATAAGGACAATCAGTTCTGGATTCTGCTCTGGTTTGGAACAAACCGAAAGCCTATCGTGTGTCCCAACGCCACCCACCTGGGATCTATTGCCATGACTACAACAATCGAGCACTACATCAACGACCAGCGCGTGAGCCGCGATGACCGGTATCAGGACGTCTACAACCCGGCCACCGGCGAAGTCACCGCCCGCGTCGCCCTGGCCAGCCGCCAGACTGTGTCCGAAGCCGTCGCCGCTGCCCAGGCCGCCTTCGCCGGTTGGGCCGACACCCCGCCAATCCGCCGCGCCCGCGTACTGTTCGAATACCTGCACCTGCTGCGTGAGCGCAAGGACGACCTGGCGCGCATCATCGTCGCCGAACACGGCAAGGTGTTCACCGACGCCCAGGGCGAAGTCGACCGGGGCATCGATATTCTTGAATTCGCCTGCGGCATCCCGAACCTGCTCAAGGGCGAACATTCCGACCAGGTCTCGCGGGGCATGGACAACTGGACCCTGCGCCAGCCACTGGGCGTGGTGGCCGGCGTCACGCCGTTCAACTTCCCGGTGATGGTACCGATGTGGATGTACCCGATCGCCATCGCGGCGGGCAACACGTTCATCCTCAAGCCGAGCCCGACCGACCCGAGCGCTTCGCTGTTCATGGCCGAGCTGCTGCATGAAGCCGGCTTGCCGAAGGGCGTATTCAACGTGGTGCAGGGCGACAAGGAATCGGTGGACGCGCTGATCGAACACCCGGACGTCAAGGCTGTGAGCTTTGTCGGATCGACACCGATTGCGCAGTACATCTATGAAACCGGCGCGCGCAACGGCAAGCGCGTGCAAGGCCTGGGCGGCGCGAAAAACCACATGGTGGTGATGCCCGACGCGGACATCGAGAAAACCGTCGACGCGCTGATGGGCGCCGCCTACGGCAGTGCCGGCGAGCGCTGCATGGCGATTTCGGTGGCGGTGCTGGTCGGCGATGTCGGTGACAAAGTCGTCGCTGCCCTGACCGAACGCGCCAAGCAACTGCGCATCACCGATGGCCGCGACCTCAAGGCCGAAATGGGCCCGATCGTGTCGCGTGCGGCCCTTGAGCGCATCAGCGGCTACATCGAACAAGGTGTGAAGGCTGGCGCGCAACTGCTGCTCGACGGCCGTGACTATGTGCCGACCGAAGCGGGGTTGGAAAATGGCTTCTGGCTCGGCGCGACCCTGTTCGATCACGTGACCAAAGAGATGAGCATCTACCGCGAAGAAATCTTCGGCCCGGTGCTCGCCTGCGTGCGCGTGAGTGACTTCGGCGAGGCGATCAAGCTGGTCAACGACCACGAGTTCGGCAACGGAGTGAGCTGCTTCACCCGCGACGGCAACATTGCCCGCGAGTTCGCGCGGCGCATCGAAGTGGGCATGGTTGGCATCAACGTACCGATCCCGGTACCGATGGCCTGGCACGGCTTTGGTGGCTGGAAGAAAAGCTTGTTTGGCGACATGCATGCCTATGGCACTGAAGGTGTGCGCTTCTACACCAAGCAGAAGTCGATCATGCAGCGCTGGTCGGAAAGCATCGAGCAGGGCGCGGAGTTTGCGATGCCGGTCTCCAAGTAACAACGGTTAGGACACCGCAGGACCTTTGTGGGAGCGGGCTTGCCCGCGATAGCGCAGGGTCAGTCAGGACATTTGTCACTGATAGACCGCTATCGCAGGCAAGCCCGCTCGCACATTTTTTTGCTTGCGTTCAGCGCCGCCCCGCCCGTGTACTCACATCCACCCACACCGCCAGCACCAGAATGCTGCCTTTCACAATCATCTGCCAGTAACTGTCCACGTCCAGCATCGACATGCCGTTATCCAGACTGGTAATCACCAGCGCCCCGAGCAACGCGCCATACACCGTGCCCGAGCCGCCGCGCATGGAGGTGCCGCCGATAAAGCACGCAGCAATGGCATCCAGTTCGCCCATGCTGCCCGCCGAGGGTGAGCCGGCGGCGAGGCGGGCCGTGTTGACCAGGCCGGCGAAGGCGCACATCACACCCATGATGCCGAAGATCCACAGTTTGACCGCCTGCACGTTGATGCCCGACAGGCGCGTGGCTTCCATATTGCTGCCCACCGCATACACGCGGCGGCCGAACACGGTCTGGCTGGTGACATAGCTGAACACGCCGAGCAGCACCAGGAGCAACAGCACCGGCACCGGGATGCCGTCGTAGCTGTTGAGGGTGGTGACGAACCCGGCCAGCACCGCGCCGATCAGCACTACCCGCAGCACGTCGCGCACCCGCGAGTGCGGCGCCAGGCCATGCAGTGCGCGGTTGCGCCGTTGTTTCCAGGTAAGGAACAGCGTCAGAGCAAACAGCAACACGCCGAGCCCCACGCCCACCGCGTGCGGCAGGTAACCCTGGCCGATATACACCAGCGACGGCGATACCGGAGCGATGGTGGTGCCGCCGGTGATCCCCAGCAGAATCCCGCGAAACGCCAGCATGCCCCCCAGGCCGACGATAAACGAGGGGATGCGCAGGTAAGCGGTCATGTAGCCGTTGGCCAATCCGATCATCAACCCGCACAGCGCCACCAGGCTGAGGTTGGCCAGCAGCGGCACGTGATAGACCACGTCCAGGATCGCCGCGAGCCCGCCCAATAATCCCAGCAGCGAACCCACCGACAAATCGATCTCGCCGCTGATGATCACCAGCACCATGCCGCAGGCCAGGATCCCGGTGATCGCCATCTGGCGCAGCAGGTTGGAGAGGTTGCGCGGGGTGAGGAAACCGCCCTCGGTCTGCCAGGTGAAAAACAGCCAGATGAACGCCACGGCGATCACCAGTGCGAGCATTTTGTAGCGGGTAAACAGCTGTTTGACCTGATTCATCTACGCGGTTTTCCGATCGTTATTATTGTGTTGGCTGAGCGCCGCGGCGAGCACCTGTTCCTGGGTGAGCCCCTGGTTGATGAAATCGCCGCGCAACTGGCCGTCGCCGATCACCAGCACGCGGTTGGACACGCCGAGCACTTCGGCCAGCTCCGAGGAGACCATGATGATCGACACCCCTTCGGCCGCCAGCGCGCCCATCAGCTTGTAGATCTCGTACTTGGCGCCCACATCCACGCCGCGCGTGGGCTCGTCGAGGATCAGTACCTTGGGCTGGGTCATCAGCATTTTCGCCAGCACGGCTTTTTGCTGATTGCCGCCGGACAGGCTGGTGATCGGCAAAAACGGGCTGGACGTCTTCAGGTGCATGCGTGTGATTTGCTGATCGATGCTGCCCAGTTCGGCTTCGGCGTCGATGCGGGTCATGTGCGCGTAGGTGTCGAGTACGGCCAGGGTGATGTTCTGGCCGACGCCCAGGTCCGGGATGATGCCTTGGCGCTTGCGGTCCTCGGGCACCATGCACAGCCCGGCGCGGATGGATTTGAGCGGCGTGCGGGTGTCGATCACCTGGCCGTCCAGCCACACCTCGCCGCTGTAGCGGCCGGGGTAGGCACCGAACAGTGCCGACACCAGTTCCGTGCGCCCGGCACCGACCAGACCGGCAATGCCGAGGATTTCCCCGCGCCTGAGGCTGAATGAAATATCGTCGACGCGTTTACGCCTGGGGTTGTCGACGTCGTAACAGGTGACATTGCGCGCCTCGAAAACCACCTCGCCGATGTCATGGGGTTGGGTGGGGTAGAGGTTGCTCATTTCCCGCCCGACCATCTGCGTGATGATCCGCGGGATATCCATGTCGGCCATGGCCGTGGTCGCGATGTGCTTGCCGTCGCGGATCACCGAGACGGTGTCGCACACCGCCGCCACTTCATCGAGCTTGTGCGAGATGTACACGCAGGCCACGCCCTTGGCCTTGAGGTCACGGATGATGTCGAGCAGCACCTCGATTTCCGAGCGGGTCAGGGCCGAGGAGGGCTCGTCGAGAATCAGCAGGCGCGCCTGCTTGTTCAGGGCCTTGGCGATTTCCACCAGCTGCTGGTAACCGCCGCCGTACTGCGACACCGGCAGCGCCACGTTCATGTCCGGGACCTTGAGTTCGCGCATCAACTGTTCGGCGCGATGGATCATCGCCGGGTAGTTCATGCGCCCGCCGGGCAGGGTCAGTTCGTGGCCCATGAAAATGTTCTCGGCCACCGACAGGTCGGGCACCAGCGTCAGCTCCTGGTGAATGATGACGATGCCGGCGGCCTCGGTTTCACTGATGGACTGGGCCTTGAGCGGCTGTCCGTCCCAGAGAATTTCGCCCTCCCAGGTGCCATACGGATAGACCGCCGACAGCACCTTCATCAAGGTGGATTTGCCGGCGCCGTTCTCACCGCACAGGCCGACACATTCCCCCGGCCGCACCTTGATATCGATGCCGTTGAGCGCATTGACCCCGCCAAAGCTTTTGACGATGCCGTTCATTTGCAGCAGGTAGTCAGCCATGGCGGTCACAGCCCGCCAATCTGCTCTTTGGTATAGAAACCGTCCTTCTCCAGAAGGTCGATATTGGCCTTGGTCAGCGGCGTCGGGGTCAGCAGGATGGTGTCGACCTGCTTGCTGCCGTTGTCGTACTGCGAGCTATAGGACGGCTTCTCATTGCGCGCCAGTTGCACCGACAGCTTGGCGGCTTCGGTGGCGATCAACTTGAGTGGTTTGTACACGGTCATGGTCTGGGTGCCGTCGATCACACGCTTGACGGCGGCGAGGTCGGCGTCCTGGCCGGAGATCGGCACCTTGCCCGCGAGCTTCTGCGCGGCCAGCGCCTGGATCGCACCGCCGGCGGTGGCGTCGTTGGAGGCGACGATGGCGTCGATCTTGTTGTTGTTCCGGGTCAGGGCGTTTTCGACAATGCCCAGGGCTTCGGTAGGGTTCCACTCCTTGACCCACTGCTGGCCGACAATCTTGATATCGCCCTTGTCGATGGCCGGCTGCAGCACTTTCATCTGGCCTTCGCGCAGCACTTTCGCGTTGTTGTCGGTGGGCGCGCCGCCGAGCAGGAAGTAGTTGCCCTTGGGCGCCGCTTGCAGCACACCGTTGGCCTGCATCTCGCCGACTTTTTCGTTATCGAAGGAGATGTAGGCGTCGATATCGGCATTGAGGATCAGGCGGTCATAGGACACCACCTTGATCCCGGCCTTCTTGGCTTCGGCGACGGCGTTGGTGAGCACGGTGGCGTTGAACGGCACGATCACGATCACGTCGACGCCGCGTGAGATCAGGTTTTCGATCTGGGAAATCTGCTTCTGCTCGTTGGCATCGGCGGACTGCACGAAGACCTTTGCATCGAGTTTTTCTGCCGCCGCGACGAAGTAATCGCGATCTCGCGACCAGCGTTCCAGGCGCAGGTCGTCGATGGAGAAACCGATCTTCGGGTGCGCAGGATCTGCCATCACCGGCAGGGCAAGCAAGGCCAGGGCAGTGGCGAGCAGCGTGCGTTTGAATGCTTTCATGGTGGTGCGTCCTTTTATTGTTGTTGGAAAGACACTGTGCGAAGACTCTAGGCGAACACTGTATTTGTGGCGAGCAGCCTCTTTGTGGCAAGTGGGTTCTTTGGGTTGAGCAGCCTCATTGTGGCTAGCAGGCTTATTGAGGCTAGCAAGCTTGTTGTGGCGAGCGGGCTTGCCCCGCGTTGGGCTGCGAAGCAGCCCCTATTGCAAGCGACCGGGTTCAACCTGGCACACTGAGGTGCCGGGTCTTGGGGCCGCTTCGCAGCCCAACGCGGGGCAAGCCCGCTCACCACAAAGAGCCCACTTGCCACAAAGAGGCTGCTCATCACAAAAAGCCCATTTGCCACAACAAGCCCACTTGCCATAACAAGTCCGCCAGCCAAAGGAAGTCCGCTCGCCATCAGGGATAGATAAACCGGTTGACCACCCCCTCCAGCATCTCCTGCCGGCCGCTCACCGCCTGCGGGTTCAGCTCGTGCTCAAAGGCATGCTCGGCCAGTGACGCGAGGCTGAACTCGCCCGCCAGTACGGCTTTGCCCAGCGGCTGCTGCCAACCGGCATAGCGCTGGTCCTTGAACTGCTGCAGGCGGTCGTTCTGCACCATCGCCGCCGCACGCTCCAGTGCCAGGGCGAGCACATCCATCGCCGCGACGTGGCCGTGGAACAGGTCGACGTCGTCCAGGCTCTGCCGGCGCACCTTGGAGTCGAAGTTGTAGCCGCCATTCTTGAAGCCCCCGGCCTTGAGGATTTCATAAGTGGCGAGCGTCATCTCCTCGACGCTGTTGGGGAACTGGTCGGTGTCCCAGCCGTTCTGCGGATCGCCGCGATTGGCGTCGATGCTGCCGAAGATGCCCAGCGACACTGCGGTGGCAATCTCATGATGAAAACTGTGCCCGGCCAGGGTCGCGTGGTTGGCCTCGATGTTGACCTTGATCTCGTGTTCCAGGCCGTATTCATGCAGGAAGCCGAACACCGTGGCGCTGTCGTAATCGTACTGGTGCTTGGTCGGCTCCTGAGGCTTGGGCTCGATCAGCAGGTCGCCCTTGAAGCCGATCTTGTGCTTGTGCTCCACCACCATGCGCATAAAGCGCCCGAGTTGCTCGCGCTCGCGTTTGAGGTCGGTGTTGAGCAGGGTTTCATAGCCCTCGCGGCCACCCCACAGCACATAGTTGGACCCCTTCAGCCGAAGCGTGGCATTCATCGCGCTGAACACCTGCGCGGCGGCGTAGGCAAACACTTGCGGGTCTGGGTTGCTGGCGGCGCCGGCGGCAAACCGTGGGTTGCTGAAGCAGTTCGCGGTGCCCCACAGCAGGCGGATGCCAGTTTCTTCCTGATGGCGTTCGAGCTGATCGACCATCTGCGCGAAGTGGTTGCGGTACTCCTTCAGCGAGCTGCCTTCCGGCGCCACGTCGGTGTCGTGAAAGCTGTAGTAGTCGATGCCCAGCTTGGAGAAAAACTCAAACGCCGCCTGCGCCTTGCCGATGGCCAGTTCCATCGGGTCTGCGCTGCGCTGCCACGGGCGCTTGAAGGTGCCCACGCCAAACATGTCGGCCCCCGGCCACACGAAGGTGTGCCAATAACAGGCCGCCATGCGCAGGTGCTCGCGCATGGGTTTGCCGAGGATCAGCTTGTTGGCGTCGTAATGGCGAAAGGCGAGGGGAGCATCGCTGTCGGGGCCTTCGAAGCGAACCTTCTCGACACCGGGGAAGTACGTCATGGCGTTTTCCTTATTGTTCTTGGCGGTGTCTGGATACTAGCAACGGCACCTGGCCTGCCGAGTATGAAAATCATCAAGGTGTGGTGCGATTTTGAGTGGCGGGGGCTAGTCTGTAGCGACTGGCCTTCGGACAAAAACAATGAAAACCCTACCGCCCGTGCACCGCATTGCCTTGCTGTTCAACGGCAGCAAGATCTACGACCGGGGCATCATCACCGGCATCGGCAATTACCTGAGCAGCACCCGCGCGTCCTGGGATCTGTTCCTTGAGGAAGACTTCCTGTGCCGCCTCAAGGGCATCGAGCGCTGGCAGGGGGACGGCATCATTGCTGACTTCGACGACCCGTTGATTGGCGAAGCACTGGCCGATATCAAGCTGCCGGTGGTGGCGGTGGGCGGCTCCTACCAGGATGCGCGTGCTTATCCCACCGGCATTCCTTACGTGGCCACTGACAACCATGCGCTGATGAAACTGGCCTACGAACACCTGATCGAGGCCGGCCTGACCCGGTTTGCCTGTTTCAGCCTGCCCGAGGCACAGGCCAATCGCTGGGCGCAGGAGCGCGAGAAAGCCTTTCGCTTGCTGCTGCAGCGGGACGGCTTGCACGTCGAGGTCTATCGCGGTTTGGGGACCAGCGCGCCGCTGTGGGACAGCGCAGTGGAGCAGCAGATCGCCTGGCTGCAGAGCCTGCCCAAGCCGATCGGCATCATCGCCGTCACCGACGCCCGCGCGCGGCAATTGCTGCAAGCCTGTTTGACTGCCGGCATCGCGGTGCCGGAGGAAGTGGCATTGATCGGCATCGACAACGACCCGCTGACCCGCACCCTCACGCGGGTGCCGCTCAGTTCAGTGATCCAGGGCACCGAAACCATGGGGCGCACGGCGGCGGCATTGCTGCACCAGATGCTGCACGGCAAGCCCTGCACCGGAACGCAGATCCTGGTGCCACCGGAGGCGATCAATGTGCAGGCCTCCAGCTTGCACCAGCCGTTGGGGAATCCGTATGTGATGCAGGCACTGCTGTTTATCCGCCAGTACGCGTGCCAGGGCATCAAGACCGCGCAGGTGGCGGCTTATGTGGGGGTGTCGCGCTCGTCACTGGAGTCGCACTTTCGCAAGGAACGCGGCTGCAGCGTGCATGACGAGATCCTGCGCTTCAAACTCGCCGCCGCCGCCAAGGGCCTGGAAAACCAGGCGCTGGCGATTGCCGATATTGCCCAGCAGTGCGGCTTCAAGTCCGCGCAGTACCTGCATACGGTGTTTCGGCGCGAGTTTGGCTGCACGCCGCGCGAGTATCAGCAGGGCACGTCCTAGGTCATTGTGGCAGCGGGCTCGCCCGCGATAGCGGTGTGTCAGCTTATTGATCCTGCTTGGAACTACCGCTATCGCAGGCAAACCAGCGCCTGCATTTTTTGACTGTTGAGACGCTTAGAACACGGCCTTGACCTGCAAGCCCAACACCAACGCGTTGTCGATGTCCGAGCCGGAAAACGCCCCCGGTTCGATGATGTATTGCACATCCGGGCGCAGGTTCAGCCAAGGCGTAGCCTGGTAGCCGTAGCTGAGTTCGATCAGCTGTTCGGCATTGTCCAGGTTGGGGTAGCTGTTGCCTGCGTTGAACGCCGCCAGTTCCTGCACGTCACGGCTGCGCGGGTTCGGCACGGCACGGCCATAACCCAGGGCGAGGGTATCGCGCGGGCGCCCTTCGAACGGTTTGTACAGCACTACGCCCGCGCCATACCACTTGCTGAACGGCGAGGCCGCTTCGCTGGCGGCGGAGTATTGGCCGAAGGCGTGCAGCACACGGCCGGCGGAGCTGCTGGAGGCCCATACGGCCTGGTCGATCAACAGGTAGTGACCGCCACGCCCGCTGACGTCTTTGTCGCTGCCGATGCGTTTTACATTCGAGCTGTCGTAGTAATAGCCCAGCTTGTATTCACCCGGCAGCGTGCCGGCGTGCTTGTACACCAGCTCGATCGGCACCACGGTGCCGGTGGTGTGCTTGGGCCCCAGGTGCCAGGCGCGGCTGGAGTTGCCGTTGCTGTCCGGGTCCACGTTGAAAGCGGCCACGCGCAGTTGCCAGGACGGCGAGAAGTCATACTTCACCCGTGCGCCCAGGCGCGCATTCGGGTAGTTGGTCCAGCCGCTGCCGCCGGACATGTTCAGCGGGTGCCCGCAGAATCCGGCGTTCATGAAGTTGCACAGAATGCCGCTGTCCAGGCCGCCAAGATCGTTGCCCATGGCCATGTAGCCGAGCTTGAGGTTCAGCGCCGGAGTGAACAGCGTGCGTTCGTAGCTCAGCTCGGTGAGACGGGTGTAGAGGCCGCCGTAGTTTTCCTGGATCGGCAGGCGGTTACCCACCAGGTCCTCGGAGGCGCTGTTGCCGCGCCGGTCATTGATGGTCAGCTGGATGCGGTCGCCATTGTTGAAGCCGTACAGCTTGCCCAGGTCGAACTGCACGCCGAGCTTGAGGTTCTGCGAATAACGCGCCGAACGGTGCTGGCCGCCGTGGGCGTTATAGGCGGTTTCGCCGCTGTAGTCGCCGGTAAAACGGATGCCTTGCTCGTCCAGCTCGCGGCGCAGTCCGCCCCAGTCGCCGGTCAGGGTGGTGTCGTCGGCTTGGGCGGGCAGGGCGGCACTGAAAGCCAGGCCCAGCAACAGGCGCCCAAGCAGGCGGTCGGGAAAAAAGTGAGAAGTGGGGGTCATGCGCGGTCTTCCAAAAGCCGAAAGCGCGGTGCGGGGGGCACCGCGCGAACACAGGAGTTATGGCAGGGTGTAGGCGATCACGTAGTCGCCACGGTCGGTGGACTGGCGTGCGCCGCCGGCGGTGATGACGATGTACTGCTTGCCGGTTTTTGGCGACACGTAGGTCATCGGGCCACCCTGGCTGCCGACGGGCAGGCGGGCTTTCCAGATTTCATCACCGTTGGCGCTGTTGAACGCGCGCAGGTAGAAGTCCTGGGTGCCGGCAATGAAGATCAGGCCGCCCTGGGTCGACAGGGTGCCGCCGAGGGTCGGCAGGCCGATCTTGATCGGCAGGTGCATGCGGATGCCCAGCGGACCGGTGTCTTCAACGGTGCCCACCGGCACTTGCCACGCGACCTTTTGGGTCTTCATGTCGATGGCGGTGAGGGTGCCGAACGGCGGCGCCTGGCACGGAATGCCGGCCACCGACAGGAAGCGGTTTTTGTTCACCGCATATGGCGTGCCCTTGAGCGGTACTGCGCCCATGCCGGTGTTCAACGCTTCGCCACCGGACGAGGCTTGCGCCTTGTTCTGCGACGGTATCATCTGGATCCACAGGCCCAGGCGCATGTCGTTGACGAAGATAAAACCGTGCACCGGGTCGGTGGAGATGCTGCCCCAGTTCATGCCACCCAGGGAGCCAGGGAAACTCAGCGACTTGTCGGTGCCTGGCGCGGTGTACAGGCCTTCATAGCGCATGCCCTTGAAGTCGATGCGGCACAGCAGTTGGTCGTACGGCGTGGCGCCCCACATGTCCGACTCGGTCAGGGTCTGCGCGCCGATCTGCGGCATGCCCACGGATTTCGGCTGGGTCGGCGAGTAGGGTTCGTCAGGGATGTTGGCGGCCTTGACCGGGACTTCCTTGACCTCGGTCAGCGGCTTGCCGGTGGCGCGGTCGAGCACATAGATCTGCCCGGCCTTGGTGCCGATCACCACCGCTGGAACCGCCTTGTCGCTGCCCGGTGGGGTGAAGTCGATCAGGCTCGGTTGCATCGGCAGGTCGAAGTCCCACAGGTCATTGTGGACCGTCTGGTACACCCACTTTTCAGCACCGGTGGAGGCATCCAGTGCCAGCACCGAGGCGCCGTATTTGTGGTTAAGTTGAGTACGTTCGACGCCGTAGATGTCGGTGGACGAGCTGCCCATCGGCAGGAAGACCGTGTTCATCAGTGGGTCATAAGACATCGGCGCCCAGCTGTTCGGGGTGCTGCGCACATAGGTGCTGCCGTCGGCCGGTGTTTGCTTGTCTTGCGGGTTGCCCGGGTCGAAGGCCCAGCGCATTTGGCCGCTGATCACGTCGAAGCCACGGATCACGCCGCCAGGCATGTCGGTCTGCACGTTGTCGGCGACGCGGCCGCCGACCACCACGGTGGTGCCGGCAATCAACGGCGCGGACGACAGCTGGTAGTAGCTGTCCGGTACATCGCCGAGGCCGGCCTTGAGGTCCACCTGGCCATGGGTGCCAAAGTCTTCGCAGAATTTGCCGGTGTCGGCATCCACGGCGATCAGGCGCGCATCAATGGTGTTGGTCAGCAAGCGGCGCTGGCACTGCGCACCGGCAGGCACGCTGGCGGCAATGATCGGCGAGCTGTTGGGCTGGGTCGGCTGGGCGATCGGCGCGGTGGCGTCGAAGTAGGCCATGCCCCGACAACGCTGCCAGACCGCCGATTTGGCGTTGACCTCGTTCTTCCACAGCTCTTTGCCGGTGTCGGCGTCGAGGGCGATCAGGTTGTTGTGCGGCGTGCAGATAAACACCTTGTTGCCGATCTGCAAGGGCGTGAGCTGGTCTTCGGCACCGTTGCCGTCGCTGATCGCCACGTCACCGGTGTGGTAGGTCCACGCCACCTTGAGTTTGTCGATATTGTCGCGATTGATCTGGTCCAGCGCGGCGAAGCGGCTGCCACCTTCGGTGTTGCCGTAGTGCGCCCAGTCTTTCTGCGCGTCGGCTGCAGCCACCGGCGTGATGCCCGGGCCAGTACCGTTGGGCGCGACACTCGGATGGGCGACAAACATATTGCCCGCCGCAACCGCCACACCCACCGCCAGCACGGCGGCGACGCCATAGGCGCCGCGCGCAGGCCGGCCAGCCAGCAGCGGATAGACCAGCGCCACCACCAGGCCGATGGCCGCGAACATGAACAGCCGCGAGAACAGCGGCCAGAACACCAGCCCGACATCGGCCACTGCCCAGATCGCCGTCCCCACCAGGAACGCTGCGAACAACCACGCGCCAGCGGTCTTGCCTTGGGCGATCAACAGCCCGGAAACCGCCATGGCCACGCCACCGATCAGGAAGTACCAGGAACCGCCGAGGCTCACCAGTTTGGCGCCGCCAACAGCCAGCGCGAGGCCGAGCAGGGCGATGATGACGCCCAAACCCAGCAGGAGGAATCTAGAGGCGCCATGGGCGCGCGATGCTCGTTTCATATCGACAGGACTCGAAGGTGAGAGGGCAAAGACGCGATTTTAGCAAGATAAGTAACTAGTTAGTACATTGGAGTCCTGCAATAGACTATTACAGGTGCTGCGATGATGGGCTGAGGCTAAATGTCGCGTGGCTGTGATGAGTGTAGGTGATCGGCAGGCGGCCTTCGGTCCAGCTGCAGGCACGGGCTTTCTGTGGGAAGGGAGCTTGCTTGCGCTGACTGCGTGGCAGTCCACGGCTTTTGGGGGCGTTTTGCACCCCAGCGCAAGCGAGCCTGCCCCAAGGCAAGCCCGCTCGCATGTTTAGCTGCGGATCACTCAACGAAACGCCGGCACCACCTGCTCGATAAACAGCGCCAGGGACTTCTTCTTCTCGGCATGCGGCAGGCTGTTGTCGCACCAGAAGCTGAACTCATCCACCCCCAGTTCCTGGTAGTAGCGGATGCGCGGGATGATTTCTTCGGCGGTGCCGATCATCGCGGTCTTGTGCAGGCTTTCCAGCTCGAACTCGGGGCGCGCGGCGAATTTCTCTTCCGGGCTCGGGGCCAGGAAGCCATTCACCGGCACCTCTTTGTTGCCGAACCAGGCATCGAAGGTGCGATAGAACTTGGAGATCGCCTTGGCCCCGACTTTCCAGCCGTCCGGATCATCGGCGGCATGCACATGAGTGTGGCGCAGCACCATCAGTTGCGGGCGCGGTACGTCGGGATTGTTGTCGAGGGCGGCCTGGAATTTATTTTTCAGGTCGAGGACTTCTTCGTCGCCTTTCATCAGCGGCGTGACCATCACGTTGCAGCCGTTGGCCACCGCGAAGTTGTGCGAGTCCGGGTCGCGGGCGGCGATCCACATCGGCGGGTTGGGCTGCTGGATCGGCTTGGGCACGCTGGTGGAGGTGGGGAATTTCCAGATCTCGCCGTCGTGGGCGTAGTCGCCTTTCCACAAGGCGCGTACCACGGGCACCATCTCGCGCAAGGCCTGGCCGCCGGAAGAGGCGGGCATGCCGCCGGCCATGCGGTCGAATTCGACCTGGTAGGCGCCACGGGCCAGGCCGACTTCCATGCGGCCGTTGCTGATCACGTCGAGCAATGCGCATTCGCCCGCCACCCGCAACGGGTGCCAGAACGGCGCGATGATGGTGCCGGCGCCCAGGTGAATGGTGGTGGTCTTGGCCGCGAGGTAAGCCAACAGCGGCATCGGGCTCGGCGAGATGGTGTATTCCATGGCGTGGTGTTCGCCAATCCACACGGTGCTGAAACCACCGGCCTCGGCCATCAGGGTCAGTTCGGTCAAGTCTTCGAACAACTGACGGTGGCTGACGCTTTCATCCCAACGTTCCATGTGTACGAACAGGGAAAACTTCATGACGCTTACCTCGGATCTATTGTGATCGGCCTGTCGACTGCGGGCCCTTAAGTACTCTCGCCACCTTGAAGCTTGCCAGTGATAACGGCTGTTCGGCGGATTGATTGTTGGTATACCATAATACGGAATATCCGCAAAACTTTTCTCTCCAACGGTTGCACCCTCACCTCACAAGGAAGGCGAGCTCGATGAACATAAAACAAAAATTAATCCTGGCGTTTGCGGTGATCGCCAGCCTACCGGTGATTCTGGTGGCTGTGCTGATCATCCTCAACGTACGCCATGAGGCCCGCGACAGCTTTGTCGACAGCAGTGGCCGCGAGATCCGCCAGGTCGACAACGCGATGCAGCTGTTCTTCGAAGGCATCAGCCAGAACGTCGCCTACCTGGCTGCGCACCCGCAGTTGCGCAGCCTGCAGGGCGATGTGAAACGCTACCTGGCCAGCGACGCCGCGCACATCGCTGTCGGCGAGCGCGACCAGCAGTTGTTCGCGTTGTTCGAAGGCCTGGCCAAGAGTCATTCGGCCTACACCTACCTGTCGCTCGGCACCGAGGATGGCGGCTATGTGTTCTGGCCCGGCGACCCCAACCTTGCCAACTACGACCCGCGCACGCGGCCCTGGTACAAGGCGGCCATGGCGCAACCGGGCAAGACCCTGCGCACCGAAGCCTATTACTGGGCAGCCGACGACGTGGTGCTGGTGAGCACCGTGCAAAGCTTCAACGACCGCCAGGGCAAGGCGAGCGGGGTGGTCAACATCGACGTGTCGCTCAAGCAACTGACCGACCTGGTCAAGCAGATCAAGCTGGGCGAAAGCGGCTACCTGATGCTGATGGAAGCCAACAACACGGTGCTGGTAGACCCGAATGACCCGTCCCACAACTTCAAGAAACTCGGCGAGTTGGGTGACGGCTACCGGCAGTTGAGCGAAGCCGGCCAAGGCCTGGTGCAGGTGGAACTGGCGGGCGAGCGCTACATGGCGCTGGTGTGGCCGTCGAAGGCATTGGGCTGGCGCTTTGTCGGGCTGGTGCGCGAAAGCGAAGTGATGGCTGGCGCGGCACGCCTGACCTGGTTGATCGCGGCTATCGCATTGGTGTGTGGCCTGCTGTTTGCCGGGGCGGGCGCCTGGTTTGCCGGGCTGATCGTCAAGCCGATCCGTGGCGTGGCCAGTGGCTTGGAAGGCATTGCGCAGGGCGAGGGTGACCTGACGGCGCGCCTGGCGGTCAATGGCCGCGACGAGACGGCGCAGCTCGCCGGCTGGTTCAACCAGTTCCTGGAAGCCATCCGCACCCTGATCCAGCGCATCGGCCAGGCCGCCGCGCAAATCCACAGCAGCTCCGGCAGTGCCACCGAAGTCTCGATAGAGATGGCCGACGTCGCCTCACGCCAGCGCGAAGCGGTGGACATGATCTCCACGGCGTTTCATGAAATGGTCGCCACCTCTAACGAAGTCGCGCGCTCCTGCAGCCAGGCTGCCGACTCTGCCGACAATGGCCAGCGCCAGGCCCACACCGGGCAACAGCAGATCGACGCGGCGGTGAGCAGTGTCGGGCGCTTGAGCGAAGAGATCGGCCACTCCGCCCAGGCCATGGAGCAGTTGGAAAAAGACAGCAACGATATCCAGTCGATCCTCGGCACCATCCGTTCCATCGCCGAGCAGACCAACCTGCTGGCGTTGAACGCCGCCATCGAAGCCGCCCGGGCCGGCGAGCAGGGCCGTGGGTTCGCGGTGGTGGCGGATGAGGTGCGCGCACTGGCCAAACGTACGGCAGACTCCACCGGCGAAATCGACGGACTGCTCGGCAATCTGGCGCGGCGCACCCATCAGATGGGCAAGCAGATGCATGCCAGCCTTGAGGTGTCCCAGGAAACCGTGGTGTCGATCAACGATGCGCGCGCCAGCTTTGGCTTGATTCGTGAGTCGGTGGATGTCATCCGCGACATGAACACGCAAATCGCTACCGCCGCCGAAGAACAGCATCAGGTGGCCGAAGACATCAATCGGCATATCAGCCAGATTCACGCGGATGCACAGTTGGTGGCGAGCCTGGCCGACTCCACGCGCGGCGATGCGCAGCAATTGACCGCGTTGTCGCAGACCTTGAACCAGTTGGTCAGCCGCTTCCGAACCTGACCACCGCTATCGCAGGCAAGCCAGCGTCCACCGTTGAAATGCATTCATCTATGGATGCTGGCTTAGCTGCGGTGTATCGGAATTAATCAGGCAACCAGGGGCAGGGCGCCCATCTTGCCGTGGCAATACACCAGTGGCCCGGCGTTCTGCTGGGGCACGATCAGGTTTTTCACCGAGCCGACCATGATTGCATGGTCGCCACCTTCATACTCGCGCCACAACTCGCACTCGATCACCGCCGTGGCGTTCGCCAGGATCGGATTGCCCAGTTCGCTGAGCGTCCATTCGATGCCCTGTGCCTTGTCCTTGCCTTTGCGCGCAAAGGCATAGGCTTCGGTTTGTTGCCCACCGGACAGGACGTGGATCGCAAAGCGCTTGTTCTTGATCAGCACCGGGTACGAATCGGAGCTGTAGTTGGGGCAGAACAGCACCAGCGCCGGGTCCATCGACAACGAACTGAAGGCACTGGCGGTCAGCCCGACGATTTGCCCGTCGTCATCGAGCGTGGTGATCACGGTGACCCCGGACGGAAACGAACCCATCACTTGTTTGTAGATAGCGGCATCGATCATGGGACGGTCCTCTGGCGGTAGAGCGGGTTTTTATGAATTTGTAGGTCTGATGGTATACCGTAATACAATCGATGCAACAGCTTTTTCAGGCGGCCGATGAACGTCAACCTTTGGTCTTATAACCAATAAATACGGGGGTAAAGGCGCGAAAACGCCGGGGGCCATGTGGCACACTTGCGGATCAGATGCGCGCTGAGACTACGGATCAGTCTTGTGAAAATGTTGGAATACCATAATATGGTGTTCATCTGAGGGGCCGCCACGATGCGCCCCCGGTATGGCGTCAAACAACTATAAGATCAGACAAACGCGAGTCCATTTCCATGCCCCAGATGTCCCGGCAAGATCCCCTGATCGAGAATCACACGGTCGATTACGTTCCTCTCGCAGAGCGCCATGGAAAGGCCCGCGACCTGTTCACCCTATGGTTCAGCACCAACATTGCGCCGCTGCCCATCGTCACCGGTGCCATGGTGGCCCAGGTGTTCCACCTCAACCTGGTGTGGGGGCTGCTGGCGATTGCCCTCGGGCATCTGCTCGGCGGTATCGTGATTGCCCTCGCGTCGGCCCAGGGCCCGCGCATGGGCATCCCTCAGATGGTGCAGAGCCGGGGCCAGTTCGGCCGTTACGGCGCACTGCTGATCGTGTTCTTCGCGGCGCTGATCTACATCGGCTTTTTCATTTCCAACATCGTGCTGGCCGGCAAATCCATCGTCGGCATCGTGCCCGCGGTGCCGGTGCCGGCGAGCATTCTGATCGGCGCGCTCAGCGCTACCGCCATCGGCGTGATCGGCTACCGCTTCATCCACAGCCTAAACCGCATCGGCACTTGGGTGATGGGCAGCGCGCTGCTCGCCGGTTTCATCTACATCTTTGCCCATGACCTGCCAGCGGACTTCCTCACCCGTGGCGGTTTCAACGCCGCCGGCTGGCTGGCCACGGTGTCGCTGGGAGTGATCTGGCAGATCAGCTTTTCGCCCTACACCAGTGACTATTCGCGCTACCTGCCGGCGGATATCGGCATCACCCGGCCCTTTATCGCGACCTACCTGGGCGCCACCCTCGGCACCATCCTGTCGTTCGCATTTGGTTTGGTCGCGGCACTGGCCACGCCCGAAGGCACCGAAGCGATGGTCGCGGTCAAGCAAGCCACTGGCTGGCTTGGACCGATCCTGATGGTGCTGTTCCTGCTCAATATCATCAGCCACAACGCCCTGAATCTGTACGGCGCGGTGCTGTCGATCATCACCTCGATCCAGACCTTCGCCAGCCATTGGACCCCTAGCATCAAGGTGCGCGTGGTGCTGTCCGGCGTGGTCCTGGCCGGTTGCTGCGTCGTGGCGCTGGGCGCATCGGCGGACTTCATCTCGCAGTTTATCGGGCTGATCCTGGCGCTGTTGCTGGTGCTGGTGCCGTGGGCGTCGATCAACCTGATCGACTTCTATGTGATCAAGCGCGGGGTGTATGACATTGCCTCGATCTTCCGCGCGGACGGCGGGGTCTACGGGCGCTTCAACCTGCATGCGATCGTGGCCTATTTCATCGGCATCATTGTCCAGCTGCCGTTTGCCAATACGTCGCTGTACGTGGGGCCGTGGGCCAATCTGGTGGACGGCGCGGACCTGTCGTGGCTGGTGGGGTTGGTGGTGACGTGCCCGCTGTATTACTGCCTGGCGACACGTCAACATACCCAGAAGGTCAGGGCGGCGCGGTTGGGCTACACCGACTGACCTTTGCTCACATAACAGGCTCCAGAATGTGGCAGCGGACTTGCTCGCGAATGCGGTGTCTCAGCCCAATAGGTACTGACTGATACACCGCCTTCGCGGGCAAGCCCGCTCCCACAGGTTGGACCGAGATCGATTTCAAGCCAGCTTCATGCGCTGAGCAGAGTGGCCCCGCCAAACTCGCCCAATGCATCCAGCAATGCACCGACGAAGTATTCCTTCGACGCGCGATCCCAGAGGATATGCAGCGCCGGTGCCTCCACACTCCCGGTGTGGATCACAAGCGCATTCACCCGCGCCACTGACGTCTGCGCCACCGCTCCCGGCTGGAAGGCCGGGAAACCGAGATCGACCCCGCAGAGCTTGGCCATCACATGGGCAATCACCGCGCCGCTGAGCAACACACAGGCGTGGCTGTCCTGGCGCGGCAGCAGGTAGTTGGCGCGGTGGTCCAGCTCCCAGCGGGCCTCTTCATCGGCGATGCGCTGGCCCTGATCCTGCGGGCTACCCAACAACAGGTATTCGGTCTGCGACAGACGCGCCACCCAACTGCCGTCCGCTTGCGGGGTGGCCTGGTTGGGGGCGGCGGGCAGGGTGAAACCGCGTGCGCTGAGGTACTCGGCGCTTTGCGCGCCGCGAAAGCCGACCCGGGGCAGATCGGTCTGGTCAACCAGGTGGCAGGGCGGCGTGAAGAGTTCGTGGGCTTTCAGACTGGTCATGGCTTAACCCTCCTGGCGTTGGTTGGTGGGGTCGAAAAACGGCAGTGGCACCACCTCGGCCTGGACGACGATGCCGCCTTCGACGCGAATCGGGATGCGCTGCCCCGGTGTGCTCTGTTCGATCCCGGCGTAGGCCAGGCCGATGATGCGGCCCAGCGTTGCAGAGTATTCGCACGAGGTGACGTTGCCGCTGATGTCCGGGCCGTCGAGCACCAGGTGGCCTTCCAGCGGTTGCACGCTGCCCTTGGGCAAGGTGAAACCCACCAGTTTGCGTTTCAGCGGCTGGGCTTCGAGGATGTCCACCGAGCGGCGCCCGACGAAAAACGGCTTGTTGCGGCTTACCGCCCAGCCCATGTCGATTTCTGCCGGGTGGGTCATGCCGTCGGTGTCCTGGCTGATGATCACGTGGCCTTTTTCCAGGCGCAGCAGGCGTTGGGTTTCGACGCCGAACGGGCGAATATCGAACGCCTTGCCGGCCTCCATCAACGCATCCCACAGCGCCAGGCCGTGGCGTGCAGGCACGTGGATTTCATAACCCAGCTCGCCGACAAACCCGACCCGCAGCAACCGCGCCTTGATCCCGGCCACCGTGCCTTGGCGCACGCCGAGGTAGGGGAAGGCCTCGGCACCGAGGTCGAGGTCAGTGCAGACCTGTTCCAGCACCTTGCGCGAATCCGGGCCGGCCACGTTCACCGCACAGATCGCGGCAGTGACGTTGGCCACGTCGACGTCGAGGCGCCATTGCGCGTTCCACTTGAGCATCTGCTGGTAGATGCGGTCGACGCCGCTGGTGGTGGCGGTGACGTAGAAGTGCTGGTCGGCCAGGCGCGCGCACACGCCGTCGTCGATGACCACCCCGTGTTCATTGGTCATCAGCGCATACCGCGAACGGCCCACCGGTTGCTTGAGGAACGCGAAGGTGTACAGGCGGTTGAGCAGTTCAGCGGCATCCGGGCCGCGCACGTCCAGGCCGCCGAGGGTCGACACATCGATCAGCCCGACGTGGTTACGCACGTGCAGGGCTTCGGCCTGCATGCAGGCGTCGCGATCCTTGGCGCGGCCGTAGTAGGCCGGGCGTTGCCAGATACCGGCGGGCATCATCTTCGCCCCGGCCTGCACATGCCGCGCGTGCATCGGTGTCTGCCGGTAAGGGTCGAAGGCGCGCCCGGCGACATGCGCGAGTTTCTCCGCGACGAAAGGGGGCCGTGCGGTGGTCACCCCGGTCTCGCTGATATTGCGCTGGGTCGCCCAGGCCACCAGGCGCGCGGTCGGCAGCGCCGAATGCCGCCCTTGGGACGGGCCCATGCCGACCGTGGAATAGCGCTTCACCAGTTGCACATCGCGGTAGCCGATACGCGTGGCGTTGACGATGTCCGCCACTTGCAGGTCTTCGTCGAAGTCGACGAAATCCTTGCCCTTGGGATGCGGGAAGATCGGCCAGCCGAAGTTGACCTGGGCTTCGCTGTGCAATGGCAGCGGCGCAATCGTGGTGCCCAGGCCCAGCGCGACAGCGATGTCGGCCGCCGCGTTCGCGGCGTCGGCCAGCACATTCTCGAGCTGATGCCGACCGTGCACCGAGCCCGCCAGCTTGAGGTTGCGGGGCAGGCCGCTGAGGCTGAATTCGGCTCGCTGGTCGTCGTAGGCCAATTTGCCGCCGGCCTGGCACAGCAGTTGATACACCGGCATGTAGCCGGCCGACATGCACAGCAAATCGCAGTCGAACACTTGCCCGCTGGCGCTGACCTGGCCCTGGCCGGTGATCTGGCGCACGTCGACGCCTTTCACGTGGCGCAGGCCTTTCTCATGCAGGGCCTCGAACACGGTGCTGTTGTTCAGCAACGGGATCTTGCGCTGGGCCAGGGCGCCGGACAGGGCTTTGTCGGCCGGGGTGTGGCGCAGGTCGATCACGGCGGCGACTTCCACGCCCTGGTCATGCAGGTCGAGGGCGGCGAGGTAGCCGTCGTCGTTGCCGGTCAGCACCACCGCGCGCTTGCCCGGCTTGACCGCGTAGAGTTTCATCAGGCGTTGCGCGGCGCTGGTCAGCATCACGCCGGGCAGGTCGTTGTTGCGGAAAATCACCGGCTGGTCGAAGGCGCCGCTGCACACCAGGCACTGCTGCGCGCGCACCTTGTACATGCGCTTGCCCTGGATCACCGGCAGGTAGTTGTCGGTAAACCAGGCATTGCACGTGGCCTCGGTGAGCACCTGGATATTCGCGTGCTGCTGCACCGCGCTCACCAGTTCGCGGCGCAGGCTGTCGGCGCGGGTACCGGCGATATCGAAGCGTGCATAGGTCAGCGACCCGCCGAGGATCGGCTGCTGCTCAATCAGCAGTACCTTGGCCCCGGCGTTCGCGGCCGTCAGCGCCGCCTGCAAGCCGGCGGGGCCTGCGCCGATGACGGCCAGGTCGGTAAACAGATAGGCCTTGTCGTAGTACTCGGGCTGGAACGTCAGGTCGAGTACACCCAGGCCGGCCTTCTTGCGAATGATCGGCTCCCAGACTTTCCACATGCCCTTGGGCTTGTAGAACGAGCGATAGTAGAACCCCACCGGCATGAACTTGGAGAACTTGCCGAGGTAGGCGTCCTTGTCGTTGTCCAGCGAGCCGTTGACGTTCTGCGCGCTCACCGCCAACCCGGCAGACAACGCGTGAGCATCGGCCAGCACGTTGGGCTCGCGGGGCAGTTGCACCAGGCTGTTGGCATCCTGGCCCGCCATGCTCAGCGGGCCGCGCGGGCGGTGGTATTTGAACGAACGCGAAAGCAGGAAACGCCCGTTGGCGAGCAGGGCGCTGGCGATGCTGTCGCCCTGCAAGCCTTGGTACGCCTGGCCATCGAAACTGAAATCAAGGGCTTGATCACGCTGGATCAGCAAGCCCATGGGGGCGGGAAGACGATTCATCCGGCGATCTCCTTGGCGGCGGCGAAATCGACGCGGGTGGTGAACAGTTCCTTGGGGTCGAAGGTGCGCAGGACCTCATCGGTGACCGTGTGGCGCTCGGCGAGGAACCAGTAGCTGGACGGCGTGTGCATCCACCATTCGCGCACCACGCCGGCGAGGTTGTCGGTGTTGAACACGTAGTCGGCCCATTCGGCATCGCTGCAATGGACGGGGTCGGGCATCGGCTTGAACTCGCCGCCGTAGGTGAACTCGCTGATATTGCGCGGCCCGTTGAGCGGGCACGTCATGATTTTCATAGTCCGCTCTCCATCAGTGACTGGCCGCCGTAGCGCCCATCTCGTTGACTTGCTGGAAGGTCGAGAAACGTTCGAGGCCGAACGGCTTGATCAGCGCCGGCACCTGGCCGCCGCTGGCGACCAGCTCGGCCATGGTCTTGCCGCAGATGGGCGTGGCCTTGAAACCCCAGGTGCCCCAGCCAGCGTCGAGGTAGTAGTTCTTCACCGGTGACAGGCCCATGATCGGGCTGTAGTCCGGGGTCATGTCGGTGATCCCGGCCCACTGGCGCATCAGTTTGGCGTTGGCCAGGAACGGGAACATTTCGATCGCGTGGGCCAGCAGGCTTTCCTTGAGGTCCAGGGTCGAGCGCGTGTTGAACAGCGGATAAGGATCGGAGCCGCCGCCGAACACCACTTCACCGCGGCTGGTCTGCTGCACATAGCAGTGCAGCGCGGAGGAACTCACCAACGGGTCGAGGAACGGCTTGAACGGTTGGGTGACCATGGCTTGCAGCGGGAAGGTCTGGATCGGCGAGCGGATGCCGGCCTTGGCCATCAGCAACGAGCTGTGCCCGGCAATCGCCTGTACCACGCAGCCGCACTTGATGGTGCCGCGATTGGTTTTCACGGCGGTAATCGTGCCGTGGTCGATGACCAGGTCCTGCACCTCGGTGAGTTGATGAATTTCCACTCCGCGCTTGGCCGCCTGCTTGGCGTAGCCCCAGGCCACGGCATCGTGGCGCGCGGTGGCGCCGTCGATATGCCAGAGCCCGGCGATCACCGGCAAGTGCCCGGGGTCGAGGTTGAGGCTGGGCACCAGTTCGCGGATCTGCTGGCGGTCGATCATCTCGGTGCGCCCGCCGAAGTGCTTGTTGACCTCGGCACGCTGGCGGAACGAACGCACGGTGGCATCGGTATGCGCCAGGGTCAGCTGGCCGCGTTCGGAGTACATGATGTTGAAGTCGAATTCGTTGGACAGCGACTGGAACATCTTCACCGACTCGGCGTAGAAGCGCACACCCTCGCTGGTCAGGTAGTTGGAGCGGATCACCGCGGTATTGCGCGCGGTATTGCCGCCGCCCAGGTAGGCCTTTTCCAGCACCGCGATGTTGCTGATGCCGTGGTACTTGGCCAGGTAGTAGGCGGTCGCCAGGCCATGGCCGCCGGCGCCGATGATCACCACGTCATAGCTGGCCTTGAGTTCCTTGGGCGGGGGCAGATCCACCTCCACCGGGTACTCCGAACTCAGTCCGTACTTCAATAGATTGAATGGCATACGGCCTCCGATTGGCTGCGTAGGGCGTGGTGTTGCGCGAAGGCGGCGGCCACGGTGTTTTTCATCAGGAAGGCAATGGTCATCGGGCCGACACCGCCGGGTACCGGGGTGATGGCGGCGACATGGGGCAGGGCGCCGTCGAAGTCGACATCGCCCACCAGGCGGCTGCGGCCCGCGTCGTCGATACGGTTGATACCGACGTCGATCACCACCGCGCCGGGCTTCAGCCAGCTGGCGTCGATCAAGCGTGCGCGGCCCACGGCGGCGATCACGATATCCGCCTGCCGGCACAGCGCCTGGGCGTTGTGGCTGCGCGAATGCAGCACGGTCACCGAGCAGTCCGCCTTGAGCAGCAGCGCGGCCATGGGCTTGCCGACGATGTTCGAACGGCCGATCACCACCGCATGTTTGCCGCGCAGGTCGCCGCAGGTTTGTTCCAGCAAATACAGGCAGCCGCTCGGCGTGCACGGCGTGAGCACCGCGCGGCCCTGGCTGAGGCCGCCGACGTTCTGGCTGTGAAAACCGTCGACGTCCTTGTCCGGCGCGATGGCCTCCAGGGCGCGCAGCTCGTCCATCTGCGCCGGCAACGGCAATTGCAAGAGGATGCCGTGGATGGCCGGGTCGGCGTTCAATTGGCCGATCAGGATCAACAGTTGTTCGGTGCTGGTATCGCCGGGCAGGCGGTGCTCCACGGAGCGGATGCCTACCTCTTCGGCGCGCAGGATCTTGTTGCGCACATACACCTGGCTGGCGGCGTCGTTGCCGACCAGGATCACCGCCAGGGCGGGCAGGATGTCTTGCTCATGCAGGCGTGCGACGTCCTCGCGGACCTGCAGCAGCACCTGCGCGGCGGCGGCTTTGCCATCGATCAGTTTGTGCGCGTTCACCGGAACACCACCGTTCTGTCCTGGTTGAGAAACACCCGGTGCTCAAGGTGGTACTTGACCGCCTTGGACAGGGCCACGGTCTCGGTGTCGCGGCCGATGGCGACCAGGTCGTCGGGCTTGTACACGTGGTCCACGCGTTGCACTTCCTGCTCGATGATCGGGCCCTCATCCAGGTCGCTGGTGACGTAGTGCGCGGTCGCACCGATCAGCTTCACACCGCGTTGGTAGGCCTGGTGATAGGGCTTGGCGCCTTTGAAACCGGGCAGGAACGAGTGGTGAATATTGATCGCGCGCCCCGACAGTTGCCGGCACAGGTCGTCGGAGAGGATCTGCATGTAGCGCGCCAACACCACCAGTTCGGTGCGGGTGTCGTCGACCACCTTCATCAGTTCGGCTTCCTGCGCGGCCTTGTTGTCCTTCGACACGGGCAGGTAGATAAAGCGAATGCCCTCGCGCTCGGCCATCGGCCGCAGGTCGAGGTGGTTGGAGACGATGGCGGTGATGGTCATGTCCATCTCGCCCTTGTGGTAGCGGTAGAGCAGGTCGGTGAGGCAGTGGTCGAACTTGCTCACCATCAGCATCACGCGCATCGGCTCGCGGGTGTCGTACAACTCCCACTGCATGTCGAAGGCCTGGGCGACATCGGCGAAGCCTGCGCGAATCTGTTCGAGATCACCGGCGTGGCCGTCGTTGAAGCGAAACACGGCGCGCATGAAGAAGCGGCCGCTGAAGTCATCATCGAACTGCGCCATCTCCCCGATGTAGCACGCGCTGTCCGCCAGGTAAGTGGTGACGGCAGCGACAATGCCGGACACCGCGGGACAAGTGACCTTGATGATGAAATGGTTTTTTTCGTGTTGCATGACACGTCCTCGGGATGATGGCGGCAGCTCATCGCATAGCGAAAAAATGTCTGAGGACAGCGGGCTCGTTCCGTGAGCGCATTTTCTTGTGAGGAATAAAATATTCCTGAAGTGGCTTTATAGGGGAATGGGGGCGGGGCGTCTAGGGGTTTTGGGAAAGTTTTTTAACTGATAGGAATTTTTACGCCGCGTGCCTATGCTGGAATGCGATCAAATGTAGGCGCTGGCTTGCCTGCGAAGGCATCCACCCACTGCCACTGGCAGACCGAGTTGCCCGCATCGCAGGCAAGCCAGCTCCCACAGAAAACAACCTCGGTGCCTGCGTTATTCCTTGTCGTTGCCGTAGTTCATGATCGACAACAACCGGATCGGCACCTGCACCAACTGCTCCGGCCCGTGCGGAATCTCCCCTTCGAAGGTCAGGCTGTCACCCGCTTCCATCCGGTACAGCTGGTTCCCATGCCGGTAAATCAGCTCACCTTCGAGCAGGTGCAAAAACTCCGTCCCCGGGTGGGCAAAGGTCGGAAACTCTTCACTGGCGTCATCCATGCTGACCATGTACGCCTCGAAGCTCTTTTTCGGCCCGCGCGTATGGTTGAGCAGGTGATAGGTATGCCCCTTCTCGGTCCCTCGGCGCACCACCTCCATGCCCTGGTCAGCCTTGACCAGCAAGGCGCTGCCATCCTGCTGGTCGTATTCGCTGAACAATTTCGACAGCGGCAGCCCGAGCACATCACACAGGCGGCTCAGGGTGTCGAGGCTGGTGGAGACCTGGGCGTTTTCGATCTTGCTCAACATGCCCTGGCTGATATCGGCGATTTTCGCCACGTCGGACAGCTTCAGGTCCTGGGCCTGGCGCTGGCGTTTGATCTGCAGCCCCAGGTATTGCTCGAGCTTGAGGCGCGGGGCGGTTTCGGTGGACATGATCATCGGCTCCTGCACGGTTTCCGTTCAGTAATATTATTTTCGCACTGGGAAAGTGCAAGATCTGGCTCTTCAAGGCCATCCCGCTGTGCGTATTCCTGCGGGGAAAACAATTTTCCCATATATACAGCACAAAAGCGCTTTCACCGGCAGTTCAATCCGCCGCTCGCGAATCTGGCAAGGGTATTGCATTCCTGTAAGGAAACTAACTTTCTTTTTAGGAATAAAAAGACAGCCTAGGCCCACCCACACGGTTTTGCCTTTCGCGAGGAGTGACACGCAATGTTGCCAGCAGAAACCCAGCGCATCATCGACAAGCACGGGATCAAGTACGTGCTTGCGCAGTTTGTGGATATACACGGTGCGGCCAAGACCAAGTCGGTGCCGATTTGCGGGCTCAAAACCGTGGCCGAAGAGGGTGCGGGCTTTGCCGGGTTTGCCATCAGCGGCATGGGCATGGAGCCCCACGGTCCGGACTTCATGGCGCGCGGTGACCTGTCCACGCTGACGCCGGTGCCGTGGCAACCGGGTTATGGGCGCGTGGTGTGCGTCGGGCATGTCGATGGCAAGCCCCATCCCTACGACAGCCGCTACGTGCTGCAGCAGCAGGTGCAGCGCCTGCAGGACAAGGGCTGGACCCTCAACACCGGCCTGGAACCCGAATTCAACCTGATGCGTCGCGACGAGCAGGGCAAGCTGCAACTGGTCGACCCCAGCGATAACCTCGACAAACCCTGCTACGACTACAAGGGCCTGTCGCGTTCGCGCGAGTTCCTCGAGCGCCTGACCGAAGCCTTGCAGGCGGTGGATTTCGAGGTCTATCAAATCGACCACGAAGACGCCAACGGCCAGTTCGAGATCAACTACACCTACAGCGACGCGCTGACCTCGGCCGACCGCTTTACCTTCTTTCGCATGGCCGCCGGCGAGATCGCCAATGACCTGGGCATGATCTGCTCCTTCATGCCCAAGCCCGACCCGAAACGCGCTGGCAACGGCATGCACTTTCACCTGTCGATCAGCAGCGCCGAGAACAAAAACCTGTTCCATGACGCCAGCGATCCCAGCGGCATGGGCCTGTCGAAACTGGCCTATCACTTCGCCGCCGGTTTGCTCGCCCATGGCCCGGCGTTGTGTGCGTTCGCCGCCCCTACGGTCAACTCCTACAAGCGCCTGGTCGTGGGCAACTCGTTGTCCGGCGCCACCTGGGCCCCGGCCTTTATAGCCTTTGGCGCCAACAACCGTTCGGCGATGGTGCGCGTGCCGTATGGCCGCCTGGAATTTCGCCTGCCGGATGCCGGCTGCAACCCGTACCTGGTCAGCGCCGCGATCATCGCGGCGGGCCTGGATGGCATCGACCGTCAGCTGGAAATCGACCACGTCTGCAACGAGAACCTCTACAGCCTGAGCCTGGAGCAGATCGCCGAGCGCGGCATCAAGACCCTGCCGCAATCCCTCAAGGAAGCCTGCGACGCGCTGGAAGCCGACCCGCTGTTTGCCGAGGTGCTCGGCCCGCAGATCGTGGGCGAGTTCATCAAGCTCAAGCGCATGGAGTGGGTGGAGTACAGCCGCCATGTGAGCGACTGGGAAGTCGCGCGCTACACCGAATTTTTCTGAGGCAAGGGGCGGCAGCTGTGAGTTGCAAGCTGCAAGTCAAGGCGGTGGTAGGGGCCGCTCCAAGTCATCTGTCTACCCGGCTTGCTTGCAGCTTGAATGCAGCTAGCCACCCAGAACAAAGTGAGGACTGCTCTTATGTGTGGAATCGTAGGTCTGTACCTGAAAAATCCCCGACTGGAACCCCTGCTCGGCAGGCTGTTTGAACCGATGCTGCAGGCCATGACCGACCGCGGTCCGGACAGCGCGGGCTTCGCCATCTACGGCGATGAGGTCGCCGACGGCTGGGTCAAGTTGACCTTGCAGGCGACCACTGAAGCCTTCGACTGGAAGGCCTTGATGGGCGAACTCGAAGGGCGCCTGGGTTGCTCGCTGGATTGGTTCCAGAACGCCAGCGCGGCGGTATTGAAGATCCACGCCGACGAGGCGCCGGTGCGCCTGGCCCTGGCCGAACTGGCGCCGAGCGTGCGCATCATGAGCGCCGGGCAAAGCATCGAGATCCTCAAGGGCATGGGCTTGCCCGAGGAGATTTCCCAGCGCTTCGGCCTGGCGGGCATGCAAGGCAGCCACATCATCGGGCACACGCGCATGGCCACCGAAAGCGCGGTGACCATGGAAGGCAGCCACCCGTTTTCCACCGGCGCCGACCTGTGCCTGGTGCACAACGGTTCGCTGTCGAACCACTTCCGCCTGCGCCAGGAACTCAAGCGCGAAGGCATTCATTTCGAGACCGACAACGACACCGAAGTCGCCGCCGGCTACCTGACCTGGCGCCTGCAACAGGGCGATTCGCTCAAAGAGGCGCTGGACCATTCCCTGCAGGACCTCGACGGCTTCTTCACCTTCGCCATCGGCACGCGCAACGGTTTTGCGGTGATCCGCGATCCGATCGCGTGCAAGCCGGCGATCCTCGCCGAGACCGACGACTACGTGGCCATGGCCTCCGAATACCAGGCGCTGTCGAGCCTGCCGGGCATCGAGAACGCGCGGATCTGGGAGCCGGCACCGGCCACTTTGTATATCTGGGAACGCCAGTCAGCTTAAGGAGCGCACACATGAAAACCATCGATCTATCCACCGCCACTGTGCGTGACCTCAACCAGGCGCTGCACGCGCAAGTGCTCGACCACGAATGGCGCGTGACCCATTCCAACGGCAAGCACAACCTGGCCGTGGGTGTGAACCAGCCGGTGTCCATCGATATCGAGGGCCACGCCGGCTACTACTGCGCGGGCATGAACCAACAGGCCTCGATCACCGTGCACGGCAATGTCGGCGTGGGCTGCGCCGAGAACATGATGTCGGGTTCGGTGCGCGTCAAAGGCAGCGCGTCCCAGGCGGCCGGGGCCACAGCCCATGGCGGCCTGCTGGTGATTGAAGGCGATGCCGGCGCGCGTTGCGGGATCTCCATGAAGGGCATCGACATTGTCGTCGGCGGCAGCATCGGCCATATGAGCTGCTTCATGGGCCAGGCCGGGCGCCTGGTGGTGTGCGGCGATGCTGGCGATGCGCTGGGCGACTCGTTGTACGAGACCCACATCTACGTGAAAGGCACGGTGGAGTCCCTGGGCTCGGACTGCGTCGAAAAAGAGATGCGCAGCGAGCACCTGCAAGAGCTGCAGGAACTGCTCGACCGTGCCGGCTTCGCCCACCGGGCGGCGGATTTCAAGCGCTACGGCTCGGCCCGCCAGCTGTACAACTTCAAAGTCGATAACGCCTCCGCGTACTGATCAGGAGCTACAACCATGAGTGAACAAACCCCTACGGTACTGCGCGAGTCGGCCACCTTCGACCGCCTGACCATCCAGGAAATCCAGCGTGCGGCCGAAACCGGTATCTACGATATTCGCGGCGGCGGCACCAAGCGCAAGTTGCCACACTTCGACGACTTGCTGCTGCTCGGCGCCAGCGTGTCGCGTTACCCGCTCGAAGGCTATCGCGAGAAGTGCGGCACCGACGTGATCCTCGGTAACCGCTTTGCGAAGAAGCCGATCCACTTGAAGATCCCGGTGACCATCGCCGGCATGAGCTTCGGGGCGTTGTCGGCGAATGCCAAGGAAGCCCTGGGCCGTGGCGCGACCATCGCCGGCACCAGCACCACCACCGGTGACGGCGGCATGACCCCGGAAGAGCGCGGCCAGTCCCAGCACCTGGTGTACCAGTACCTGCCGTCGCGCTACGGCATGAACCCCGACGATTTGCGCAAGGCCGACGCCATCGAGATCGTCCTCGGCCAGGGCGCCAAGCCCGGCGGTGGCGGGATGCTGCTCGGCATGAAGGTCACCGAGCGCGTGGCCGGCATGCGCACCTTGCCGATCGGTGTGGACCAGCGCAGTGCCTGCCGTCACCCGGACTGGACCGGCCCGGACGACCTGGCGATCAAGATTGCCGAGCTGCGCGAAATCACCGACTGGGAGAAACCGATCTACGTGAAGATCGGCGCGAGCCGGCCTTATTACGACGTGAAGCTGGCCGTCAAGGCGGGCGCGGATGTGATCGTGCTCGACGGCATGCAAGGCGGCACGGCGGCGACCCAGGAAGTGTTTATCGAGCACGTCGGCATTCCAATTCTGTCGGCGATCCCGCAAGCGGTACAGGCTTTGCAAGAGATGGGCATGCACCGCAAGGTCCAGTTGATCGTATCGGGCGGGATCCGCAACGGGGCCGACGTGGCCAAGGCCATGGCGATGGGCGCGGATGCGGTCGCCATCGGTACGGCGGCGCTGATTGCCCTGGGCGATAACCACCCACGGCTGGATGCGGAACTGAAAAAGATCGGCTCGGCCGCCGGCTACTACGACGACTGGCAGAACGGCCGCGACCCGGCCGGCATTACCACCCAGGACCCGGAGCTGTCCAAGCGCCTCGACCCGGTGGAAGGCGGGCGGCGGTTGGCCAACTACCTGCGGGTGATGGTGCTGGAAGCGCAGACCATGGCGCGGGCGTGCGGCAAGTCGCACCTGCACAACCTCGACCCCGAGGACCTGGTGGCGCTGACCGTGGAATCGGCGGCGATGGCCCGGGTGCCGTTGGCAGGAACCAGCTGGGTGCCCGGTTCCGGCTACTGAGCCTGGCGTCATACCTGTGGCGAGGGCGCTTGCTGCCGTTCAGCGCAGCTGCAGCCGGCGTTTCAGGGCTGCGTAAGCGCCCTTGCCACGACAGATCGGCAAATCAAGGAGCCCGCCAAGAGGCTCTCCAAACAACAACTGCTCGCTGCCAGGCATATCCCATTTCTTTCGCAGGAGCTTTGAATATGGTCAATCGTCTTCTCGGCAAGTCCCTCTTCGGGTTATTGGCCGCCAGTGCCTTCGCACCTTTGGCACAGGCCGCCGATGCACCCACCTTGAACACCGGCAGCACCGCCTGGATGGTCACCGCCGCCGTGCTGGTGCTGTTCATGTGCCTGCCGGGGCTCGCGTTGTTCTATGGCGGCCTGGTCCGTGCGAAAAACATGCTTTCGCTGTTCACCCAGTGTTTCGGCGTCGCCGGCCTGGTGGGCGTGCTGTGGGTGATCTACGGCTACAGCATGGTGGTCGACACCACGGGCATGGTCGAAGGGCAGGTGACGTTCAACAGTTTTGTCGGCGGTTTGAGCCGTGCGTTCCTGGCCGGCATGACCCCCGAAAGCCTGGTGGGGGATATCCCGGAAGGGGTGTTCGTGACCTTCCAGATGACCTTCGCCATCATCACCCCCGCGCTGATCGCCGGGGCGTTTGCCGAACGCATGAAGTTCTCGGCGGCGCTGTGGTTCATGGCCATCTGGTTCACCCTGGTGTATGCCCCCGTGGCGCATATGGTCTGGGGCGGTTCGGGGGCCTTGATGCATAACTGGGGCGTGCTCGATTTTGCCGGCGGCACCGCCGTGCACATCAACGCCGGTGTGGCTGCGCTCGCCGCGTGCCTGATCCTCGGCAAGCGCAAGGGCTACCAGAACACGCCGATGCCTGCGCACAACCTGAGCCTGACCATGGTCGGCGCGGCGATGCTCTGGGTCGGCTGGTTCGGCTTCAACATCGGCTCCGGCGGCGGGCTCAACGGCCTTTCCGGGATTGTCATGCTCAATACCCAACTGGGCGCGTGTGCCGGGATCCTCGGCTGGATGTTCACCGAGTGGTTCAAGGTCGGCAAACCGAGTGCCCTCGGCCTGGCCAGCGGCGCGTTGGCCGGTCTGGTCGGGATTACCCCGGCGTGCGCCTATGTGGGCGTCGGCGGCGCGTTGGCCATCGGCTTGCTGTGCGGGGTGTTCTGCTACCTCAGCGTGACCGTATTGAAACGCCGCTTCGGCTACGACGACAGCCTCGACGTGTTCGGCCTGCACGGCATCGGCGGCATGATCGGCGCGGTGTTGACCGGCGTGTTCTGCGTACCGTCCATGGGCGGACTGGTCGAAGGCGTGACCATGGGCGGCCAGGTCGTGGCGCAGATCAAAGGGGTCGTGCTGACCACCGTGTACTGCTTCGCGATCAGCTGGATCATCCTCAAAGTCATCAACGCCCTGATCGGCCTGCGTGCCCATGAATCGGTGGAAGACATGGGGTTGGACCTGGCCGAGCATAACGAGCGGGCGTACAACCACTGATCACAACCCAAACCTGTAGGCGCTGGCCAGCGATAGCGGTGGATCAGTCAAAGCTTAAGGTGACTGACACACCGCCATCGCTGGCAAGCCAGCTCCCACAGGGGTTTTGTGTTGTGATTCAGATCACTGCCAGCCTGGCCGGCCTAACAAGCGGGCGCCCTCCACAAGCGACCGGACACCTCGAAAAAATGTGGGAGCTGGCTTGCCTGCGAAAGCGCTGGATCAGCCAAAGCATAAGGTGACTGACACACCGCCATCGCAGGCAAGCCAGCTCCCACAGGGGTTTTGTGGTGTGGTTCAGATCACTGCCAGCCTGGCCTGCCTAACAAGCGGGCACCCTCCACAATCGACCGGACACCTCGAAAAAATGTGGGAGCTGGCTTGCCTGCGAAAGCGGTGTGCCAGGCGCAGAAAATGCCAGCAATGCCGCCGCCTTCGCAGCCTCGCCGGGGCTCGACAACTCCCACACTTGGGCTGCGTCGCGCCGGATATTGCGATCACCCTGGGGATTGAAATAAGGGCGACTCCGCCAGCTCCCACAGGGGTTTTGTGTTGTGGTTCAGATCACTGCCGGCCTGGCCTGCCTAACAAGCGGGCACACTCCACAATCGACCGGACACCTCGAAAAAATGTGTGTGGCTTGCCTGCGAAAGCGCTGGATCAGCCAATGCATAAGGTGACTGACACACCGCCATCGCTGGCAAGCCAGCTCCTGCAGGGGGCGTTCAGGGCACGGCCAGTGCCAGGGGCCGGGCAGTGCGCTGCAGTTGGCTGGCCACCAGGGTGTTTTTCAGCAGGTAGGCAATGGTCATCGGCCCGACACCGCCGGGCACCGGGGTGATTGCGCTGGCCACCGTGCGAGCGCTGGCGTAATCGACGTCGCCCACCAACCGCGTGCCGGTCTCGGTGTTGATGCGGTTGATACCCACGTCAATCACCACCGCGCCTGGCTTCAGCCAGCTGGCGTCGATCAACTGCGGGCGGCCGACGGCGGCGACGACGATGTCGGCCAGGCGGCACAACGCCGGTGCATCGACACTGCGCGAATGCACCACGCTGACCGAGCAGTTGGCCTGCAGCAGCAGGGTCGCCATCGGTTTGCCGACGATGTTCGAACGGCCGATGACCACCGCGTGCATTCCGCTCAAATCACCGCAGGTTTCATACAGCAGGCGCATGCAGCCGCTGGGCGTGCAGGGCGTCAGCACCTCGATGCCTTGCACCAGGCCGCCGACGTTTTCGCGGTGGAAGCCGTCCACGTCCTTGATCGGGTCAATCGCGTGAATCACCGCCGCCTCGTCGATATGCCCCGGCAGCGGCAGCTGCACGAGGATGCCATTGACCGACGTATCGGCATTCAACTGCGCCAGCAGGGCCAGCACCTGCGCCTGGGTGGCGTCATCCGGCAGCCGGTATTCAAGCGAGCGGATCCCGACTTCCTTGGCGCGCAGCAGTTTATTGCGCACGTAGACATGGCTGGCCGGGTCATCGCCCACCAGCAGTACCGCCAGGGCAGGGTAGATCTGTTGCGTGGCGAGCACCTGGACCTCTTCGCGAACCTCGTCGAGCACCCGGGCAGAGATGGCCTTGCCGTCGATATCGCGGGCAAGCGTGGGGAGAGAGCTGGTCAAAAGCGTCACCGTTGTCTGGAGAAATAGGGAGGCGCTGAGGGAACAGATCCCTCAGCGATAAGCAGTCCAGTGGGCTCAGGCTACCAGTTGATGGCAGGCATACACCACCAGTGCACCGGCAATCAGCGTGGCATAGGGCAGCCAGCCGGCGCGGCGTTGGCCGTCGCCGACCTGCAGATACAGGTCGCTGAGCATGGCGGCGGGGAAGCGACCTTTGTCCTGCACGTAGTGACGGAAGCAGAACACCGGCAAGATCAGCAGCGCCAGGAGCAACCCGGTGACCAGCGTGCCCGCGCCCCAGATGTCCGCACCCAGGCCCATGCAGGCCAGGTTGACGAAACTCAACACGCCACCGGCCGCGAGCAGCACGGTGGGAGCTTTGTACGGGCGTACCCAGTCGGGGCGGTCCAGGCGGTGAATCCAGCCGGCATTCAGGTTGAGAAAGTTGAAGATGATGTAGCTGACGTTGGACGCCGCGAGCACAAACACATAGTCCGACATCAACAACAGCAGCAGGTTGAACGACAGGTCGGTCCACATCGCCGCCGTCGGCGCGCCGTGTTCATTGGTGCGCCCCAGGTACTTGGGCAGCCAGCCATCCACCGACGCCTGATACAGCGTGCGTGACGAGCCGGACATCGAGGTCATGATTGCCAGCAGCGTCGCCAGCACCAACATGATCAGCACGATATTGGCGACCACCTTGCCGCCGCCGATGCTGTCGGCCAGCACCTGGCCAACGCCCATGCCGCTGTAGATCGCTGGCGACAACAGGCCACTGTACACCGCCGGTGTAACAATGGCGCCGCTGGCGTCAAGCACCGCCGGGGTCACCAGTTGCCCCAGCCCGAGGCTGCCTTGAAACGCCAGCGGCACCAGGGTGAACACCAGGATGCACAGCAGGCCGGCGTAGAAGATGGCCTTGAAGGTGTCGCGCTTGGGGTCCTTGAACTCGCGGGTGTAGCACACCGCTGTTTCGAAGCCGTAGGTGGACCACGCGGCCATGAACAACCCGCCGGCCATCAGCGACCAGCCAGAGATATCCCAGGGTCCATCGATGACTTGCCCGGCCGCATCATGGGCCAGCGGGTACAGCGGCAGGAAGTTGGCCTGGGCCGCATCCCCGGTGAACAACGGCACCACGCCCACCAGCAGCAGTGGAATCAGCGAGGTGACACCGAGCACCAGGGTCAGGCGTGCTGAGCGCAGGATGCCGCCATGTTGCACGGCAAATACCGTGAGCAGGATCAACAGGCCGATGCCGAAGGTCGCGTTGATGCGCAGCGACAGGCCGCTTTTCACCCAGCCCAGGTCCAGCAAGGTCAGTTGCCAGGTGTTGATCAGCGCATCGGCAGGAAACAGCGCGGTGAGGATATACCCCGCCGCCAGCCCCGAACCGATGGACAGCACCGGCGACCACGCCAGCCAGTTGCACCACACCGACACCGGCGCGATCAGCTTGCTGTAGCGCACCCAGGCCACCGCGCCGTACACCGAGGCGCCGCCGGATTTGTGCGGGAACAGCCCGGCGATCTCGGCATAGGTAAAGGCCTGGATAAATCCGAACAGGATCGACACGATCCATACGATCCACGCCGGCTTGCCGACCGTCGCAGCAATGGCGCCAATAGAGAACAGCACCAGGGCGGGTACGCCACTGGCGACCCAGAACGCCCCGCGCCAATCGATCTTGCGGTGCAGGCTGCCCACCGGACTGGCGGCCTGCGGTACTGCCTCGAACGTCGTCGCTTCCATCTCTGTATTCCCATGTCTGAATAGCGTTTAAGTGGGGCAGTCAAAATGGGGTGGCACACGCGTATCGGAACGATCAGCTACGCACCCGGCTTTTGTCCGGGTCGTAGAAAATCGCTGCGCTGACCGTGGCGCTGATGCGCTTCTGCAGGCCATCGACTTTGCCAATCTCAAGTGCCGTGCCGGGCTCGGCGCAGCTCACATCCACCCGGCACAGCGCGATATTGCTGGCCAGCAACGGTGAGCGGCAGGCACTGGTAATCACCCCGACCTGGGCCCGGCCGTGGTACACCGGGTCGCCATGGTGGGCCGCCTCGTTGCCGCCCAGGTGCAGGCCGACCAGCTTGTGGGTGGGGTGGGCACTGCGCCGTAACAGGGCTTCACGGCCGATAAAATCATCGGTCTTGCTCTTCAATGGCACGCTGAAACCGATGCCGGCCTCGAACGGATCGGTCTGGTCGCTGAACTCGTAGCCGGCGAAAATCAGCCCGGCTTCGATGCGCAGCAGGTCCAGGGCTTCCAGGCCCAGCGGCACCAGGCCCAGGGGTTGCCCGAGGTGCCAGATGCGGTCCCAGACCCGCTCGGCGTCTTCGGGTTGGCACCACACTTCATAGCCCAGCTCACCGGTGTAGCCGGTGCGGGAAATCATCAACGGGCAGCCATCGAAGCCGTCCAGCCGACCGACCAGGAAGCGGAACCATCCGAGGGTTTCCAGGCTGGGCTGGGTGGGCGGGGTCCAGACCATCTGCTTGAGCAGCTCGCGGCTCAGCGGGCCTTGCACGGCGAGGTTGTGGATCTGCTCGCTGGCGGACTTGACCCAGACTTTCATGCCGAGTTTCTGTGCCTGCTCGCGCAGCCAGGGGCCGGCGTAGTCTTCGCCGCAGATCCAGCGAAAATTGTCCGGGCCCAGGCGCAGTAGGGTACCGTCGTCGAGCATGCCGCCGTGCGCGTGGCACATCGCCGAGTACACCACCTGGCCCACCGCCAGGCGCCGCACGTCGCGGGTCAGGCAGTACTGCAGCAAGGCTTCGGCATCGGGGCCGATGATCTCGAATTTGCGCAGGGCGGTCAGGTCCATCACCGCCACGCGCTCGCGACACCCCAGGTATTCCTCGGTGGCGCCATAGCCGTCGTAGCGCAGCGGCAGCCACCAGTTGCGGTAGTCGGTGAAGCTGCCGGTAAGGGCGCTGGTGCGTGAGTGGAACGCAGACTCACGGGTGAGAATCGGGTCGGCATCCGCCGTGGTTCGAGTGCTCATGGCGATGGAAAAACGCTCCTTCTCGCGGTAGATGCGGACATGGATATCGGTCGGGTTCCAGCCATTGGCCGGGTCAATGTCATCCGGGCACGAGGTGCTGCCACACACCAGGTCGGTCATGGCCTTCAGCAGCACGTAGTCGCCGGGGCGCGACCAGGGCTCATCCAGGGTCATCTGCTGGTGTGCATCAATACCGGTGTTGAAGAAGAAATTGATCGCCGGCCAACCCTTGCGCGCCTGCACGCCATGGGGGGCGAGGACCTGACTGAGGTTGTCGCTGCAGTTGTCGTGCCCGAAGTACCCGTGGCTCTCGTAATAACGCGCCGCGCAGGCCAGGGCGAACGAGTCGTGGCGCCCGACGGTGTCGCGCACCACCTCGAGCATCGGCTGCATCTGACGGTCGAAAAACTTCGAGAACAGCCCCGGTGCCGGGTAGGCGCTGCCGTTCAGCGTGCGGGTCACGGTCTGGTCGAGGTCCAGCTCAATACCGCGATCCAGGGCGCGGCGGTCGAGCGCGACGAAGTCCGAACACTGGCGTCCCGCGACGTCCAGCACCTGGACGTACTGCCCCTTGGCAACGGTGTAGGCATGGGCCGTGCCGGCGCGCAGGGTGAACTCGTCCAGTACCTCGCCCAACGGCTCAGGCAGGGCAGGCACCCAGAGCGGCGACGGGTTGGCGCGGGTGACCAGCAGGCGCAGCTCACTGGGCCGGTATTGCCGGTCGACAGCGGTCGGGCCGGCAGGGGCGGCGACGATCACCAGCAGTGCGTCCTGCGCGACAAAATGGCGACTGTGGCCGGGCGGGCTGTCGTCGTCCCACAACGACGCGGCGCGCGGCAACTGCTGCGCCTCTATGCCGCGCCGATCGAGCACCTGGCCGATACGCGCGGGCACGCTGCAGGCGATAGACGCGTGCAATCCCCAACTGGCCAGGGCGCTGCGGCCGCCGGCGTCGAGGGCCAGCAGTGTGCAGGCCTGGCGGCCTTCGACGTCGATGACTTGCAGGCCGTCGCCGGGCTGCAAGTCGACCAGCGTCACACCGCCAGCGGCCACGCGGTAGCGTTCCAGGTTCGGCGCGCGGGCAAACAAGCCGGGTTCTCGCGGGCGCGAAATACGCGGTGCATTCATCATCGGCTGCACCTTCAACCGACCGACTTGATGGCGGTCGCGGGCTCGCCGAGGTACGCCGCCATCGAGTCGTCCAATGCCTGTAGCCAGGGGGTGTGGTGCGGCGGTGACTGGGTGCCGGTCATCAATGAGCGATAGGACTTGTCGCGATAGCCCATGATGTTTTCCGCCTTGTCGTGCTTCCAGTGCAGGAAGGTTTCGTTGACGGCGGCAATGTCGAAATTCGGGTAGTCGGTGGCGTCCACCAGGTGCTGGATGTAGGCGCCCTGGTACTCGAACATCTGCTGGTTGGTTTCCAGCACCTGTTCGCGCGCCTGCCATTGCCGGCTGTCGGCGAGCATCTCGGCGTGGCTGGGCAGCGGAATGCGCCCCAGGATCACATCGCGCGCGTACCAGGCCTGGGCATCGAACATGTTGAAGGAGTACCACTGGTCCTGCATGCCGAGGTAGATCAGCCGCGGATTGGCTTCCCAGAACACGCCTTTGTAGAGGTTCATCGGCCACAGGCGGTTATCGGTTTTCAGGCTCAGCTCATCGGGCAGGAACGGGAAGTGATGCTTGTAGCCGGTGCACAGGATGACGGCGTCGATGTGCTTGCTGCTGCCGTCGACGAAATACGCACGGTTGTTTTCCAGGCGCTTGAGCAGCGGTTTTTCTTCCCAGTTGTCGGGCCAGGCATAGCCCATGGGCGCGGTGCGGTAGCAACTGGTGATGCTGCGCGCGCCGTATTTGTAGCATTGCGAGCCGATGTCCTCGGCCGAATAACTGCTGCCGACAATCAGCAGGTCCTTGTCCTTGAACTCCAGCGCCTCGCGAAAATCATGCGCATGCAGGATGCGCCCGGCGAACTGCTCGAAGCCGTCGAAGTACGGCACCTTGGGCGTGGAGAAGTGGCCGCAGGCGTTGATCACGTAGTCGAATGCTTCGCTGGTCAACGTGTCGCTGGTGTAGTCGTGGGCCTGCAAGGTGAAGCGCTGGGTCTGTTCGTCGAAGGTGACCTGGCGCACCACGTTGTTGAAACGGATGTAGTCGCGCACGCCGGCCTTTTCCACGCGGCCCTTGATGTAGTCCCACAGCACTTCGCGCGGTGGGTAGGAACCGATCGGCCGGCCGAAATGCTCCTCGAAGGTGTAGTCGGCAAACTCCAGGCATTCCTTGGGGCCGTTGGACCACAGGTAGCGGTACATGCTGCCGTGCACCGGCTCGCCGTTTTCATCCAGGCCGGTGCGCCAGGTGTAGTTCCACATGCCGCCCCAGTCCTGCTGTTTTTCGAAGCACACCAGTTCGGGGATGTCTGCCCCTTTGTCGCGGGCCGACTGGAAGGCGCGAAGTTGTGCCAGGCCACACGGGCCGGCGCCGATGATTGCAACACGTAGAGTCATGAGCGTGCCTCCTGAGGGGTTCAGCGAAAGATCACTGTCTTGTCCTGGTTGATGAACACCCGGTGTTCCAGGTGGTATTTCAGGGCTTTGGAAAGGGCCACGGTCTCGGTGTCGCGGCCGATGGCGACCAGCGAGTCGGGCAGGTGGGTGTGGTCGACGCGCTGGATTTCCTGCTCGATGATCGGGCCCTCATCCAGGTCGCTGGTGACGTAGTGGGCGGTGGCGCCGATCAGCTTCACCCCGCGGTCATAGGCCTGGTGATACGGCTTGGCGCCCTTGAAGCCGGGCAGGAACGAGTGATGAATGTTGATCGCGCGGCCCGACAACTGCTGGCACAGGCCGTCGGAGAGGATCTGCATGTAGCGCGCGAGCACCACCAGGTCGGTCTGGGTGTCGTCGACGATGCGCATCAACTCGGCCTCCTGGCTGGCCTTGGTGTCCTTGGTGATGGGCAGGTAGATGAAGCGGATGCCCTCGCGCTCGGCCATCGCGCGCAGGTCGAGGTGGTTGGAGACCACGGCGGTGATGTGCATGTCCATCTCGCCCTTGCGGTGGCGGTACAGCAGGTCGGTGAGGCAGTGGTCGAACTTGCTGACCATCAGCAGCACGCGGGTCGGCCGTTGCGAGCTGAACAATTGCCACTGCATGTCGAAGCCGCCGGCGAGGTCGCCGAGGCCTTCGCGCAGGGCGCCGATGTCACCGTCGACCCCGGTGTTGAAGCGGAACACCGCACGCATGAAAAACTGCCCGGTGAACTCGTCGTCAAACTGGGCCAGCTCGCTGATGTAGCACTGCTGGCGAGACAGGCAAGCGCTGATCGCGGCGACAATCCCGGACGCCGCCGGGCAGGTGATCTTGAGGATGTAATGTTCGCGGGAGGCGTCCATCGAAAGCTCCTGAATACAGTGAGGGAAGGTTCAGCCCTTGGCCGTGCGCTTGGTTTTTTCCGGGTCGTCGAAGGGCAGGGCGTGGCTGGTGGCGCTGGCCTCCAGGCTGCCGCGTACCTGCAAGGCAATGCCGGGGACGGAGCACGCGACGCTCATGCGCGCAATGGCCATCGAGCGTTTGCTCAGGCGCGAATACATGCCGCAGGTGATCACGCCGACCTGCTGGTTGCCCTGCCACACGGTGTCGCCGGCTTCGGCTGCGCGCACGCCTTCGAGCAGCACTCCCGTGATCTTGAAGCGCTCCTGGCCGCGCAGGCGCAGGTGTTCCTCGGCGCCACGGAACGCGTGCTTGCCGGGCGAAACCGTGAAGTCCAGGCCCATTTCCCACAGGGTGTCGCCGGCCTTCTGGTCGGCGAAGGGGTACATCTGCGAGTTGTCGTAGGGGAAAAACATCAGCGAGCTTTCCACCCGCAGCCAGTCCAGCGCGGTGAAGGCGCACGGGATAATTCCCAGGCTCGCGCCCTGTTCGAGGATGCTGTCCCACAGGAACGGGGCGTCGGCGGCCTTGCAGAAAATCTCGTAGCCGCGCTCGCCGGTGTAGCCGGTGCGGGAGATCATCACCGGGCGGTCGAACAGGCGTGTCTGCAGGTGGTGGAAGTACGCCAGTTGGCGGATCCCCGGCACGTGCTCGGCGAGGAAATCCACCGCCAGCGGGCCTTGCAGCGACAGGTCGTGCAGGTCGTCATCGAACAGCACCGCGACCTGCCGGCCCTGGGCTGAACGCACGAGCATTTCATGCCCGGTGCCGGCGCCATGCACGACCATGAACGCGTTGGGGCCGGTGCGGTAGACGATGCAGTCATCGACGAATTTGCCGTCCTCGTCGAGCATCGAGGCATACACCGATTTGCCGGGGTAGAGCTTGGCGATGTCACGGGTGGTCGCCCACTGCAACAGGCTCTCGGCGTGCGGCCCCACGTAGTGGACTTTTTTCAGGCCCGACACGTCCATCAGGCCGGCACGGGTGCGGATCGCCTGGTGGTGGTCGGCCAGCTCGGTGCTATAGGTCCAGGCGGTGCCCATGCCGTTCCAGTCTTCGAGTTGAGAGCCGAGGGCGCGGTGCCGCTCGGCCAATGCAGAAATGCGCCAGGAGTGGGTCATGTGAAGGTCCTTGTCGGGAAAATGAGGGTCAGGCGTGTGGGTCGAACTGGCTCAGCCACTCGACCAGCGTGCTTCGGTAGCGGGTCATGCCCTTGTAGTCGGCGATGGGGTCGGGCAGGTCGCGCAGGACGCGGTGCAGGCGGCAGCCCCAGCCCGGTTGCGTGACCAATTCGTCGAGGCTGATCAGGTAGGTGCGAATGCTGAACATCACCGCGTGGCTGCGTGGCAGGCGCGCCATGACTTGCAGCTCGACCCGCAGGTGCACCTGCTGCCCGACGTTTTGCGCGGTGATCCGCCCGCGATCGGCGCCCCATTCGTGGAATGTCTCCGGGGAGGAATCCAGGCGCGGGTTGATCGTCAGTGTCCAGTTCAAGCGCCGCACCGGCTGGCCGACCTGCAGGTTGAGCAGGTATTTCAACGCGCGTTCGAACACGCCCATCTGGTGGGCCATCGGCACCGGCGCATGCCATTGCTTGAAACTCATGCCGGCGTCGAAGGCCAGCGACCAGTCGGCCGGGCTGGTGATCAGGCCGGCGTCCATGTACAGGTCGCCGTCACGCTGGTCGAGCAGGGCGAAGTCGCCCTGCACCTGGCGGCCGATGTACTCCAGCGGTGCGCAGGGCAGGCTGGTGGCGTCGCCGAAGATAAAGTGCTGGTCGATGTCCAGCAGGTGATTGCGCCACTGCCAGCGCTCGCCGTTTTTCGTCAGGCTGAACGACTGCGGGTAGTCGGCGGCCAGGTGTTGCATGATCATTTGCAGGGCATCCCAGGCGGCCACTTGCATGTGCGGCATCACCAGGTAGCGGCGCGGGTCCTTGTCCAGTACCAGCGCGCGTTCGGCCATTTCCGAGCGGTAGTGTTCGTCGATGTCGAAGGCGTGCTCGTAGATGGAGCCTGGGTCACGTGAAGTCGCCGGTTCGATGTTCACCGAGTACAGGTAGCTGTCCTCGACAAACGGAAAGGGAAAACGCCGGATCGCCGCCGGGCTGTTGCGAAAGCTGAAGTCATCGCGATAGCTCAGCACAGGGCTCGATTGCAGGGGCATGGCACTCACTCCTATAGGTCCAGCGAAACGCAGGGGCCGTTGCCGCGCGAGACGCACGGCATCAGAAATTCGGCCTGCTCGGCCGGGCTGAGGAAACTGTCGCGGTGTTCGATTGCGCCGCCTTGGTGGCGCGTGATGCACTGGCCGCAGACCCCGCCACGGCACAGGTTGGGCACCTGCAGGCCGGCGTGTTCCAGGGCTTCGAGCAGGCTTTGCTCGGCCTCGACACGCAGGCGTTGGCCGCTGCGCAGCAAGTGCAGGTCGAACGGTTGGCCCGGTTGTGCACCTTTGAAGGCCTCCGAGTGCACGCGCCGGGGCGGCCATCCGAGGCGCGTGGCGTGGTGCTCAACCGCATCGAGCAGCGCCTGCGGGCCACAGGTGTAGACATGGCTGCCCAGCGGCCGGTCGGCAAGGATCCGGCCCAGGTCGGGGCGGCTGGCATAGGCATGCAGGCGCGGACCGAGGCGCTGTTGCAGTTCATCCAGATACGCGTCGCTGAGGCCCGGCCGGAACAGGTAATGCAGTTCGAAAGCGGCCTGCTGCTGTTCCAGCGCGGCGATGTAGGCCATGAACGGCGTGATGCCGATGCCGGCGGCAATCAGGATATGCAGGCGTGCAGTGCCATGCGGCGCGAACAGATTGGCCGGTGGTGAAATCTGCAAGGTGTCGCCGACCTGCACCTGCCGATGCAGGTAGCGCGAACCGCCGCGCGAGGCATCTTGCAGGCGTACGGCGATGCGGTAGTGCTGGGTGTGCGCCGGGTCGCTGGTGAGTGAGTAGGCGTTGCGCACCTTGCCCTCGGCGAGCGGCAGGTGCACCTGCACGTGGCTGCCGGGCGAGAAGCCGGGCAGGGCGCCGTCGCAGGCGCTGAGGGTCAGCTCGCGCACCACCGGCGTGAGCATCCGGGCTGCGCTGACCTGAACCGTGAGGGCCGCGCTCATGGTTGGAACCCCGCATAGGGCTGGTCGGGATTGATGCACACGCCAAGGTACGCGCCCAGGCGCCGGGAAAAATGCGTGCGCACCTCCAGCCCGACGTGGCAGCCGATGCAGTTCAATACGGCTTGCGGCCCAGCCGCCTGGGTCAGGCCGCAGTGCGCGCAATACACCTGGCGCAGGCCGGGCGTCGTGCAGGTCATGCTGATCTCGTCGTCTTCCAGCCCGGCGGCGCGTGCCTCGGCGTGAATGCGCCAGGCAAACGCTTCATCGCCCAGCAGGTAGAGGCGGCAACCCACCGTCGCGCTGGCGAGTGCCTGTTGCAGGCGCCGGGCGAAATCCGGCTGGTCGCCGTTGAGCAGCAGCGGCTGGTCCAGTTCTGCGATGACCGGCGGGCAGGCGGTTGCCGATTGCATCACCACGATGGGGCGGCTGAGGGTGTGCGTCATGCGGGCTCCTCCAGGGTGCGTTTTGTTTCCTGTTGGGAGAGATACTTTCCTAAGGGGAAAATCTTCTCAATCTGGAAAAAGGGCTATGCCTTTGGAGATAAGCCTTGCGGCACCGCCGTTGGGGGCATGGAAGTTGCTGGGCTTTGCCTCACGCAGGGCAACCGGATGGGGAGTGATCGACGCGTGCAAATACGACCGAAGGCATGGCCGCTCTGGTTGGGGCCTGTGCACCCCGAACGGGCGCGCAGCGTGCGCAGGCTGCTGGCCGGCTTGCCCCTGCACGCTGACGGTGCCTTGTCGGGTTTGCTGGACCGTTTCGACGCACTGCTGCCCCCGGCGAAGCTCAACCTGATACTGGGGGGCGAAGAATTGAGCCCGACGCGACGCGGCTTGATCGACGGCTGCCAGGACGTAGCTACCTGCCCCTGGCGCAACGCCTGCGTGACGGATGCGGCCCAGGCGTGCGGGCCGTGTCGGCAACGCGGCGTGCACCGCCTGGTGTGTGGCTTGCCCGAGGGCCAGAAGGGCACGTTGCTGCTCGACACCCAGAGGCGCGCCGGGACCAGTTGGCGCCAATTGCTTGAAGAGGCGGCGCAGGCGGTCGGCGTGACCGTGCGCCTGCGCAGCCAGCAACGCGAGCAACTGCGCAAACAGGCGACCTCGCGCCACGGCGCACTGGCCCGTGAGCTGCACGATTCGGTGGCGCAGCAACTCGGCTACCTGTCGTTCCAGGCCCATGGGCTGCAAGCGCAATTTGGCGAGCCGGCGCTGCAGGACCTGTGCGCCGGCCTCAGCCAGCTGCAACGCCAGGTGCGCGAACTGATCACCAGCGCACGCCTGACCATGGATGGGCGCTCGCTGCGCCAGGCGCTGGCCGACTCGGTGGCGGAGTTTTCGCGGCGCTGCATCATCGTCTTCGAACTGGACAATCGCCTGGCTGACGATGCCCTCGGCGCGGAAACCGAATTGCAGATCTTGCAGATCATCCGCGAGGCGTTGGCCAACGCGGTGCGCCATTCCCACGCGCGTCACGTGCGCATCGAGCTGCGCCAGACCCAGGACGGCGAAGCCTCGGTGTCGGTGGAAGACGATGGCATCGGCCTGAGCCAGGCGTGCGCCGAGCACAACCATTTCGGCCTGGCGATTATCCGCGAGCGCGCCGCCAGCATCGGCGCGCGCTTGAGCATTGAAGCGATCCGCCCGCACGGCGTGCGCGTGCATCTTGGCCTGCGCCGCCACCACGACCAGCCACAGGGGAGTCTCGATGGACTGCACGACCTTACTACTGATCGATGATCACCCATTGTTTCGCAAAGGCCTGGCGCAGTTGTTCGACGCCAGTGGCGACTTCGAAGTGGTGGGGCAGGCGGCCAGCGGCCGAGAAGGCATCAACCTCGCCGTGAGCCTGACCCCGCAACAGGTCTTGCTCGACCTGCACATGCCCGGCCTCAGCGGCCTGCAGGTGCTTGATGAGCTGCGCCAGTTGCGCCTGGATTGCCAGGTGGTGGTGCTGACCGCCTCGATGGACCGCGCCGAACTGTTGAGCGCCTTGCGCCTCGGCGCCAGCGGGTATGTGCTCAAGGAAACCGAGCCCGACGCGTTGCTGGCGTATATGCGCAACTGCCACAAGGGCGCGATTGTGCTCGACTCGACCCTGATCGCCTTGCTTGCCGACCAGGCCGAGCCGGCGCCGCACAGCGAGGCCCCGGGCAACGACCACCTCACCGAGCGCGAAGGCCAGACCCTGGCGCTGATTGCCGCCGGCATGAGCAACAAGCAAATCGGCCGCGAGCTGGGAATCAGCGACGGCACGGTCAAGATCTATGTGCGCAGCCTGTTGCAGAAGCTCGGCCTGCATTCACGGCTGGAGCTGGCGGCCTGGGTGCACAGCGGCAGTTTGCTCAAGCACGAGGAGCGCCATTAGATGAGGGACAGCCCCGACGCCTTTGCTCTCCCGCCGATGGACCTGATGGACTGTTTTCCCGCGGCCTTGCTGCACCTGCGCGACAACGGCCACATCGCACACTTCAACCTGGCCTGGGCCGAGCTGATGGGCGCGCCGGGCGCGGAGCGCAACCTGATCGACTACGTGCACCAGGAAGACCGCCCGCTATGGCGCCAGGCCTTGAACGAACTGCGCCGGCGCCCCGACAGCTGCTTCAACCAGCGCCTGCGCTTTGTACACCCCAGTGGCGAACTGCGCTGGTTCGAGATCAGCCTCAAGCGCGGGCCGCAAGGCTTCTATCTGGTGGCCGGCGATATCACCGCGCACAAGCGCCGCGAAATCGCCCTGCAGGCGAGTCAGCGCAGCAGCGTGAGCCTGCTCGACAGCATGCCGGGGCTGATCTATCGCGGCCGCAACAACCGCGACTGGACCATGGAATTCGTGAGTGCCGGTTGCCTGCAACTCACCGGCTATCCCGCCGAGCGTCTGGTGGACAACCATGAGTTCACCTACAACAGCCTGATCCTCGCGCAGGATGCCGACTACGTGTGGCGCGAGGTGCAATACGCGTTGTCGCGGCATGAACCGTTCGAACTCAGTTACCAGATTCGCTGCGCCGATCAGTCGATCAAGCACGTGTGGGAAAAGGGCGTGGGGATTTATGCCGATACGCGTGAGGTACTGGGGATCGAGGGGGCGATTTTCGAGCGCAGGCGTTGAGTCTGTACGCTATTCAAAATGTGGGAGCGGGCTTGCTCGCGAATGCGCCGGATCAGTCGCTGCAGATGTTGACTGTTCCATCCCATTCGCGAGCAAGCCCGCTCCCACATTTTTTCGGCGTGTCCCTAGTGACTCAATGAGCCGGCCGCCTTGTTCAGGTCACTCTCAGCCCACTCGGTGTACACGCACGCATCCGCCGTGGCCCAGCGCACACGCACCGGGTCGCCGGCTTTCAGCGGCATGCCGGCGGCGGACAACGCCTTGACCGTCATCGAGGTACCGCCGAGGGTTTTTACCGTGCAGGTCTGGCTTTCGCCGAGGAACAACACTTCGCCGACCATTGCCGAGACTTCATTCCAACCCGCTGCCAGGGGCTGCTCGGCGGCTTGCTCGACACTGAGGGCGAGGGCTTTTTCCGGGCGCACCATCAACAGCACCTCCTGCTCGGTGTGCAGGCCGCTGGTCAGGCGGATCGACAGCGATTGGCCTTCGAACACCGCCGCGGCATTGCCCTGGGCCTTGAGCTTGAGGAAGTTGGAGTTGCCGAGGAACGAGGCGACAAACGCGTTCGGTGGGTTCTGGTACAGGTCAAAGCCGCTGCCGAGGCCGACGATCTTGCCGTGGCTGAAAATCGCGATGCGCTGTGACAGGCGCATGGCTTCTTCCTGGTCGTGGGTCACGTAGACGATGGTGATGCCCAGGCGCCGGTGCAACTGGCGCAGTTCATCCTGCAGGTCTTCACGCAGTTTCTTGTCGAGGGCGCCGAGGGGTTCGTCCATCAGCAGGATGCGTGGCTCGTACACCAGCGCGCGGGCGATGGCGACGCGTTGCTGCTGGCCGCCGGACAGTTGCGAAGGGCGGCGATGCGCGAACTGTTCGAGCTGCACCAGCTTGAGCATGGCGTCGACGCGTTTCTCGCGTTCGGCGCTGGCCAGTTTGCGGATCGCCAGGGGGAAGGCGATGTTGTCGCGCACCGACAAATGCGGGAACAGCGAGTAGCGCTGGAACACCATGCCGATGTCGCGCTTGTGCGGCGGCACGTTGACCAGCGACTGGCCGCTGACCAGGATCTCGCCGCTGCTCGGCGTTTCGAAGCCGGCGAGCATCGACAGGGTGGTACTTTTGCCCGAGCCGCTGGAGCCGAGGAAGGTGAGGAATTCGCCGTCCTGGATATCCAGCGAGATGTTGTCCACGGCGGCGAATTCGCCGTAGTACTTGTTCAGGTTGCGCAGGCTGACCAGGGGTTGGCCAGGGTTCTGGGCGGGGTCTTTGATCACTGCACTCATGTCTTAATCCTCGGCGCTCAAGCGCGGGTTTCAGTGCGTCGACGAGCGACGGCGGCAATCACCATGACCAGTACCGACAGGCCGATCAGCAGCGTCGAGGCGACGGCGATCACAGGTGTCAGGTCCTGGCGCAGGGTGGTCCACATTTTCACGGGAAGGGTTTGCAGGGTCGGGCTGGCCATCATCACGCTGAGCACCACTTCGTCCCACGAGACGAGAAACGCGAACAGCGCGCCGGCCACCATGCCCGGGCGGATCGCCGGGAAGGTCACCTTGAACACCGCTTGCAGGCGCGAGGCACCGCAGATCACCGCTGCGTCTTCGATCGACTGGTCGAACAGTTTCAGCGAATTGATGATCGAGATGATGGTGAACGGCAGCGCGACAATCACATGGCTGACCACAAAGGCGAACATCGTGCCGGTGTAGCCGAGCTTGAGAAACAGCGCGTACACCGCCACGGCAATGATCACCAGCGGCACGATCATCGGCAGGGTGAACAGGCCGTAGAGCAACTCACGGCCGGGAAAGCGCCCGCGCACCAGCGCGAATGCGGTGGGCAAGCCCAGCGCCACGGCAAACACCGTGGTCAGCACCGCCACCTTGAGGCTGGCCATCGCCGCGTTCATCCAGTCGGCGTTGGAGAAAAACTGCCCGTACCATTTCAACGTCCAGCCCGGCGGCGGGAATACCAGCCACTGGGACGAACCGAACGACAGCAGCACGATAAATACAATCGGCAGCAGCAAAAACACGCCGATCACGCCGGTGGTGGTGTAGAGGCCCAGGCGCATCCTGCGGCTCATGGCATTCGGAGTCAGCAGCATGACGGCTTACCTCGCATTGCTGGCGCCAACCGGGGATTCCGGCTGAAGCTTCAGGTAGAAGTAGAACAGCACCAGCGTGATGAAGATCAGCAACGCTGCGCCGGCACTGGCCAGGCCCCAATTGAGGAACGATTGCACCTGCTGGATGATGAATTCGGGCAGCATCATATTCTGCGCACCGCCGAGCAGCGCCGGGGTGACGTAGTAACCGAGGGACATCACGAACACCATCAGGCCACCGGAGAACAACCCCGGCCGGCACAGCGGCAGGAACACCCGGAAGAAGTTGGTCCACGGGCTGGCACCGCAGATCGAGCCGGCCTGCAGGATCATCGGGTCGATGGCCTGCATGGTCGCCTGCAACGGCAGCACGATGAACGGAATCATGATGTAGCTCATGCCGATCACCACGCCGGTGAGGTTGTGCACCATCTCCAGCGGCGCATCGATGATGCCCATGGCCATCAGCGCCTTGTTGATCACCCCCGAAGCCTGCAGCAGGACCAGCCAGGAATAGGTGCGGGCGAGGAGGCTGGTCCACATCGACAGCAGCACGATATTCAGGATCCAGCGCCCCCAGCCACGGGGCACCAGGGTGATCACCCAGGCCAGCGGGAAGCCCAGCAGCAGGCTGAACAGCGTCACCAGGCCGGCCACCGAGAAGGTATTGAGCAGCACCCGCGCATACGCCGAGTTGGCGAACAGCTGTTCATAGTTGCCCAGGCCCGGCACCGGCTCCAGCACGCCGCGCAGCAGCAGGCCGATCAACGGTGCGAGAAAGAACAGGCCGAGAAACAGCAGGGCCGGGAGCAGGTTGCTCGCCCCCCGCCAGCGCTGCGCCAGGGACGGCGCCGAAGCCTTGCCGGACACCGGGCCGGCAGCGCCGAGGGCGCTCCCGGTCGGCGTGGTTGCCGTCATTTTCATTTGACTAGCCATTCATTCCACCGTGTCGCAATGGCCGGGCCGTTCTTGGCCCAGTAGGCGAAATCGAGGGTGATCTGGTCCTTGGCGTACGCCGTCGGCAGGTTGGGCGCGAGGACTGAATCCAGGCGCTGCACGCTGTCGATGTTCACCGGAGCATAGGCGGTCAGGTTGGAAAAATCCGCCTGGCCCTTGGCGCTGCTGGCACTGGCCAGGAACTTCATCGCAGCGGCTTTGTTTTTCGTGCCTTTGGGTACGACGAGGATGTCGGCCATCACCAGGTTCTGCTTCCAGCTTACGCCCACGGGCGCGCCGTCTTCCTGCAGTGCGTGAATGCGCCCGTTCCAGAACTGGCCCATGCTGACTTCGCCGGAGGCCAGCAGTTGTTGCGACTGCGCGCCGCCGCCCCACCAGACGATGTCTTTCTTGATGGTGTCGAGTTTCTTGAAGGCGCGGTCCAGGTCCAGCGGGTAGAGCTTGTCGGCGGGCACGCCGTCGGCCAGCAGCGCCAGTTCGAGCACGCCGGGGCTTGGCCATTTGTAGAGGGCGCGTTTGCCGGGGTAGGTCTTGGTGTCGAACAGCGCGGTCCAGTCCTGCGGCTTGCCAGCGCCGAGCTTGCCTTCGTTGTAGCCGAGCACGAAGGAGAAGAAGAACGAGCCGACGCCATGGTCGGAGACAAAGCGCGGGTCAATCTTGTCGCGCTGGATCACCGAGAAATCGAGGGGTTCGAGCAGCCCTTCGGCGGCGGCGCGCAAGGCGAAGTCGGCCTCGACATCCACCACGTCCCACTGCACGTTGCCGCTTTCGACCATGGCCTTGAGTTTGCCGTAGTCGGTAGGGCCGTCCTGGACCACGGTGATGCCGCTGGCCTTGCTGAAAGGGTCGGCCCACGCCTGCTTCTGCGCATCCTGGGTACTACCGCCCCAGCTCACGAAATTGACGCTTTCGGCCGCCAGGGCCGCGTGAGTGGCCGTGGCCAGCAAGCCCGCGAACAGCACTGCGGTTGCACGTTTGTTCAACACCATTTTCACGCCCTCATTTGTTTTGTTATTGAGCGGGCTTGGTAATGCCCGCCTATCGGGAGCAGTAGGTTTATCGAGGCCCCTATTCGAGGCCCCAAAAGGCGACCGTGCCAAGGGCTGTTATTGGTGCTATCCCTGGCGGGCGCACTTGGCGAAAGCGTTCGGTCTATGGAATATCATATTATGGTATTCCAAACTTTGTGCAAGCATTTTGCCTTACCGGTTATCCATCATTCGGTGAAGGGAATGCTCTCGACCACCTCCAGGTCGTAGCCGGTCAGCCCGGCGTATTTGAGGGGCGGTCCGAGGTGACGCAGCTTGCCGACGCCCAAGTCCTGCAATATCTGCGCCCCGGTGCCGACTTCCGAATAAATCCGCGACTGCGAGCGGCTGAACTGGCGCGGCGTCTGGGTCAATTGCGGCACGCGCTCCAGCAGTGCCTGGGACGACTCATGGTTGGCCAGCACCACCACCACGCCACTGCCTTCTGCCGCGACGCGTTGCAGGGCGGCCCACAGCGTCCAGTTGGACGGGCCGCTGTACTCGGCGCCGACCAGGTCGCGCAGCGGGTCGATCACATGCACGCGCACCAGCGCGGGTTCATCGCGGCGCAGCTGGCCCATCACCATGGCCATGTGCACGCCGCCGTCGATGCGGTCTTCAAAGGTAATCAGGCGGAACGTGCCGTGCACCGTGGGCAGGTCGCGTTCGCCAATGCGCACCACCGTGCGTTCGGTGCTCAGGCGGTAGTGGATCAGGTCGGCGATGGTGCCGATCTTGATCCCGTGCTTGCGCGCGAAAATCTCCAGGTCCGGACGGCGGGCCATGCTGCCGTCGTCGTTCATCACTTCGACGATCACCGAGGCCGGGGTGTGCCCGGCCAGGCGCGCCAGGTCGCAACCGGCCTCGGTGTGGCCGGCGCGGGTCAGCACACCGCCGTCCTTGGCGCGCAATGGGAAGATGTGCCCCGGTTGCACGATATCGGCGGGCCCGGCGTTGCTGTCCACGGCTGCCGCCACGGTGCGCGCGCGGTCGGCGGCGGAGATCCCGGTGGTCACGCCGGTGGCGGCTTCGATGGACACGGTAAACGCGGTGCTGAACACGCTGCCGTTGCTCGGCACCATCTGTTCCAGGCCGAGGCGCTGGCAGTGTTCGTCGGTCAGCGTCAGGCAGATCAGGCCACGGGCTTCGCGGGCCATGAAACTGATAGTCTCGGCGGTGCAGCAGGCCGCAGGCAGCAACAGGTCGCCTTCGTTTTCCCGGTCTTCGTCGTCCACCAGCAGCACCATTTTGCCCTGGCGGTAGTCTTCGATGATGTCTGCGATGCTGTTGAAGGCCATGTAAAGTGCTCGATTTGTTGGTTGTATGTATTATGGTATACCACAAAAATCAAACAAGAGGATGTCGCGATGAAGGCCTACTGGATTGCCCATGTGGATGTGTCTGATGCAGAGCAGTACACGCAATACACCCAACGCGCGCCGGCGGCGTTTGCGAAGTTTGGCGGGCGGTTCCTGGCCAGGGGCGGGCGCAGCACCGCGCTCGAAGGCGGGCCGGCGCGCCAGCGTAACGTGGTGATCGAGTTTGATAGTTATGAGCAGGCGGTGGCGTGTTATGAGTCTGTGGAGTACCAGGAGGCGAAAGGGCACCGGGAGGGGGCTGGGGTTGCGCAGATTATTATTGTGGAAGGCCTGGCGCCCTAGCTGTATCAGCCAAGCCGGGTCCGAATGTGAGAGCTGGCTTGCCTGCGATACAGGCGCCTCGGTACATCCGGTAAACCCGGTGGATGCCATCGCAGGCAAGCCAGCTCCCACACTGGGACTCGGTTCGGCTTGGAGGTCAGCGGATGAAATGGGCCTTGCCGTGGTAGAGGCCCTACATCTCGGCCTGGCGACCTCGATCTATCGGGCATAAACCGATTCAACTGTGGGAGCGGGCTTGCTCGCGAAGGCGGAGTGTCAGTTGATGCATTCGGTGCCTGACACACTGCTTTCGCGAGCAAGCCCGCTCCCACATTTTTGATCCGTGTCTGGGCTTGGAGGTCAGCGGATGAAGTGGATCTTGCCGCTGTCGTCATTGCCGATGTAGATACCATACACCCCGGCCTGGCGCTCTTCGATGTAACGTTCGAGGATCTGCCGGATGGCCGGGTAGTAGATGCTGTCCCAGGGGATGTCCTCGGGCGCGAAGAACTTGTAGTCGAGGGTCTCCGGCCCGAACTGGCCGGTGATCTCCAGCGCGATGGCGCGGAAGATGATGTACACCTCGCTGATCTTCGGCACGCTGAAGATCGAGTAGGGCGAGAGGATCTCCGCGCGTACGCCGCTTTCTTCCCAGACTTCACGCAGCGCGGCCTGTTCGGTGGTCTCGCCACCTTCCATGAAACCGGCGGGCAGCGTCCAGGTGCCGGGGCGCGGCGGGATTGCGCGTTGGCACAGCAGGTATTTGCCGTCCTGCTCGATGATGCAGCCGGCGATGATCTTCGGATTGATGTAGTGGATATAGCCGCAGCCACGGCACATCAGGCGCTCATGCGTATCGCCCGGTGGCCGCTGGTGACCGAGGTCACTGCCGCCACATTTCGGGCAAAAGCTTGGGCTGAACACGCTCAGTGACCTATGCGGGGTTCTTTGAGGGCGATGGGCAGGGTGATCTCGGGGACTTTGCCGGTCTCTTCCTGTTTGCGCTTGAGGTAATCCAGGGCCACCGCAGCCGCGGCGCGTACGTGGTCGACGCAGGCCTGGTGGGCAGCGAGCGGGTCGCCGCTCTTGATCGCCTGGACCATGCGTTCCATTTCCTGGTTGCTGGTGCCGCGACGGTTTTCCTGGGACACCGAGGTCGCGCGCAAATAGCTGATGCGCGCCTGCAACTGGCGCAACTGCGTGGCGGCCACGTGGTTGCCAGAGCCTTCGAGCAACACGTCGTAGAAGCCCTGCACCGAATCGATCACCTGTTGCAGCTCGCCATCCTTGAGGGCCTTGCGGTTTTCCTCGAGGGCTTTTTCCAGGGCCTTGATGTCCTTGGCCTTGGCGCGCAGGGTGAACAGCTGCACGATCAAGCCTTCGAGCACGCAGCGCAGTTCATAGATATCGACGGCATCCGCCAGGGTAATGATTGCGACCTGCGGGCCCTTGGCATCGGCGAACTCCACCAGGCCTTCGGACTCCAGGTGACGCAAGGCTTCGCGCACCGAGGTGCGGCTGACGCCGAGGCGGTCGCACAGGTCGCGCTCCACCAGGCGGTCACCCGGCAACAGCTGGAAGTTCATGATGGCGCTGCGCAGTTTCTCCAACACGATTTCGCGCAGGGTGACCGGGTTGTGATTGACCTTGAAGCTGTCGTCGAGTGGCAGGCGTTTCATGGGGTCTGCTCTGAATGTAGCGGTTAACTGGAGGCCTCGGCATCGGCGTCGGCGAACGCTTCCCGGGCCAGTCGGAAACTGTCCACGGCGGCGGGAACCCCGCAATAAATGCCGACCTGAAGCAGAATTTCGCGTATTTGTTCACGACTCAGCCCGTTACGCAAGGCGCCGCGCACATGCAGCTTGAGTTCGTGGGGCCGATTGAGGGCCGAAATCATTGCCAAGTTTATCATGCTGCGTTCTTTAAGCGACAAACCCTCACGGCCCCACACGTGGCCCCAGCAGTACTCGGTGACCATCTCCTGCAGCGGCCGGGTGAAATCGTCGGCGTTGTCGATCGAACGCTGCACGTAGGCCTCGCCCAGCACCTGGGTGCGGATCTTCAGGCCCTGCTGGTATTTTTCAGTGCTCATCAATCAGCTCCTCAGGCCAGGGTGGGCAGCGGGCCCAGCTTGCCTTTGTGATAGATCATCGGCGTGACCGGCTGCGCGGGCAGGATCAGGTTCTTCACCGCGCCGACAATGATTGCGTGGTCGCCGCCGTCGTATTCGCGCCACAACTCGCATTCGATGATCGCCGTGGCCTTGGCCAGCAGCGGGTTTCCCAGCTCGCTGAGGTGCCACTCGATGCCCTTGGCCTTCTCCTTGCCTTTGCCGGCGAAGGCATAGGCCTCGGCGGTCTGGTCGGCGGACAGCAGATGAATCGCGAAACGCTTGCTGTCGCGCAGGATCGGGTAGGTGTCCGACGCATAGTTGGGGCAGAACAGCACCAGGGCCGGGTCGATCGACAGCGCGCTGAACGCGCTGGCGGTGATGCCCACGATGCCGCCGTCCGGGTCGAGGGTGGTGACCACCGTGACGCCGGATGGGAAGGAGCTCATGACGTCTTTGTAAATGCCGGGTTCGATCATGGTCGGGGTCTCTTAACGCATCACAAAAGGATCAGGCATCGGCGCCTGGGAGAGGTTGATCCACACCGTTTTCAGCTCGGTGTAGGCCAGCACCGAATCGATGCCGCTTTCGCGTCCGTAGCCGCTGTTCTTGAAACCGCCGATGGGCGCCATGGCCGAGACCGCGCGGTAGGTGTTGACCCAGATGATCCCCGAGCGCACATCCCGCGCCAGGCGATGGGCGCGGCCGAGGTCGCGGGTCCAAATGCCGGCGGCGAGGCCGAACTGCGAGTCGTTGGCGATCGCCAATGCCTCGGCTTCGTCCTTGAACCGAATGACCGAGGCCACCGGGCCGAAGACTTCTTCCTGCATGATCTTCATCGAGTTGCGGTCGCATTCGAACAGCGTCGGCTCATAGAACCAGCCTTCACCGAGATTCTGCGGGCGCTTGCCACCGGTGCGCAGGCGCGCGCCTTCGGCGATGGCATCGGCCACCAGGCCTTCGACCACGGCCAGTTGCTGCGCGGTGGCCATGGGCCCCATTTCGCTGGCGTCGTCCTGCGGGTTACCGATGCGGATGCGTTGGGCGCGCGCCACCAGGCGCTCGACGAACTCATCGTAGATTTCATCCTGCACCAGCAGGCGCGAACCCGACACGCAACTCTGCCCGGACGCCGCGTAGATGCCGGCAATCGCGCCATTGATGGCGCTGTCGAGGTCGGCGTCGGCAAAGATGATATTCGGTGACTTGCCGCCCAACTCCAAAGACAGCTTGGCGAAGTTCTCCGCGCTGCTGCGCACCACATGCCGGGCCGTGGCCGCGCCGCCGGTAAAGGCAATCTTGCGCACCAGCGGGTGGCGGGTGAGGGCGGCGCCGGTGCTGGGGCCGTAGCCGGTGACCACGTTGACCACGCCCGGCGGAATCCCGGCTTCGAGGGCCAGGCGCGCGAGTTCGAGGATGGTCGCCGAGGCGTGCTCCGACGGCTTGATCACGATGGTATTGCCCGCCGCCAGGGCCGGTGCGAGCTTGATCGCGGTCAGGTACAGCGGGCTGTTCCAGGGGATGATTGCTGCGACCACGCCCATGGCTTCGTGCACGGTGTAGGCGAACAGGTCGGGCTTGTCCAGGGGCAGCGTGCCGCCCTCGAGTTTGTCGGCCAGGCCGGCGGTGTAGTGGAAGAACTCCGGCAGGTAGCTGACCTGGCCGCGCGTCTCACGGATCAGCTTGCCGTTGTCACGGCTTTCCAGCTGGGCCAGTTGCTCTTTGTTCTCGGCAATCAAATCGCCCAGGCGACGCAGCAACTTGCCGCGCGCGGTGGCGGTGAGGCCACGCCAGGCCGGGCTGTCGAAGGCAGTTTGCGCCGCTTGCACGGCGCGCTCTACATCCGCTTCGTCGGCGTCGGGCAGTTGCGCCCAAGGCTCGGCCTGGGCCGGGTTGAGGCTGTCGAAAGTCTTGCCGGACAGGGCATCGACCCATTCACCGCCGATGCACATCTGGAAGCGTGCGAGTGTCATGCAACGATCCCCTTGATTGGATTGTTTTGGGCGTACACCGTGTCGAGGAAGCCCAGCAGCAGCTGGTTGACCAGGCGTGGCGATTCTACCGGCATCATATGCCGTTGTTCGGCCAGCACCGCAACGGTGGCGCCGGGAATACGATCGGCCAGTTGCCGGGCCATTTCCGGGGTCGAGCCCGGGTCGAGTTCGCCGGTGGCGACCAGGGTCGGCACGCGCAACCCCTTGAGGTCGTCGGCGCGATACATGTCCTGGGTCGCGAACAGTTCGTAGGTGGTCAGGTAGCCCTGGGGGTCGTTGCCCGCCAGGGTTTCACGCAGCGCGGCGATCTGCGCCGGGTTGGCCGCCTGGTATTCGCGGCTGAACCAGCGCGACAGCGCGGCCTCGGCATTGGCGTCCGGGCCATGCTCGGCGGCCTGGGCGGTGCGTGCGATCACGCCGGCGCGCTGTTCCGGGCTGCGGTTGAACACACTGTTGAGCACCACCAGGCCTTGCAGGCGCTGCGGGTAATGCAGGGCAAACGCCCGGGCGACCAGGCCGCCCATGGAAAAACCGATCACCGTGGCCTGAGGCAATTGCAGGTGGTCGAGCAGTTCCAGCAACTGGTCGGCATAACCCAGCAGCGGCGTGCCGGTGGCCGGGCGCGGGCTGGCGCCATGGCCGAGCATGTCATAGGTGATCACGCGGTAATTCGTGGCCAGGCCAACGACTTGCCCGCCCCACATTTCTTTGTTCAGGCCCACGCCGTGGATCAATACCACAGGCTGGCCTTGGCCGGTCGCCAGATAACTGGTGCCAGCCGGGGTGCGTTCAGCGGTGAGCCGAATCATGGAGCGCTCCTGCATACCTTTTTATTAGGGTGTTAGCCGCCGGGATTACTGGGCCTTTTCGGCGGCCAGTTCTTCCAGGTCGATATAACGGTTGCCGATCCGTGGGTGCAGGCGGCCGCCATCGGCGCAGCCCAGCACCACGACGATTTCGTCGGCACGCGGGGCGTCTTCGATCTGCATTTCCAGGGTGATGTAGTGCGAGCGCAGGCCTTCGTCGTCCTTGTGCATCATCGGGATCTGGATCGAGGTGCCAGGGCCGCCGCGCTTGTTGGTGAAGCTCAGGTAGCTCTTGGCCTTGACCGCTTCACGGTAGTGATTGCCGAAGCGCAGGGTATGGATGATTGCGCTCGCGTGTTCGATCTCGCCATCGGCGCCCACGACGGCGGCCTTGCCGTACGCTTCGATCTTCTCGGCGCCGCCGATGATGCCCACCAGGCGCTCGACCATCAGTGCGCCAAGGTCGGAGCAATTGGCGCGGATCTCAGGCTTGAGGTCTTCGACGAAACCGCGACCCAGCCACGGGTTTTTCAACACGACGGCCAGACCGACCATGGTCACCGGCGTGTCCGAGGCCTTGCCGCCTTCAATGAAGGTTTCTTCTACGTAACTGACGATCTTGCGAATTTCGAAACTCATGGGCTGCTCCGTCTGAGGTAAGTGGATCTGTGTATGATGGTATACCATAATATGACAAGTGCAAGCGCCACAAGATCGGGTCGGCAAACGGTACAGCTGGGTGATGCGTTTTTTTGATCTCGATCAATCGTTGCGAGATGCTCATCTGGTAAAAACGCCCCCTTTTTTAAACTTGGCGCCGCTTCTAGCCTGGCAAGGCGAACTTGCCGTGTTACGCCATACTCACCTCCAGCTGTGGCATACAGCGCCTGGCTCTATGCCGCTACCACCGTGCCGTCTTACGAGACCGGACTTTGAACCTATGCCCGAACGCAACTACAGCTTGATTCGCAAGCTCGCCAGCACGTCCCTGCGCCTGAATACCGTGCTGATCTGCGCGCTTTTTCTTAACCTGTTAATGCTGGCCGCCTGCTATTGGGCGTTGAGCAAGGTGGTTGCCGAAGAGCGCAACAAGGTGATGCTGCATTTCAACCGATTGGTGGGTGATATCCATCAGCACGAAAAATTCATCGACAGGATTGCGCAACACGGCAACCAGGCCTCGCAGAACCAACCGACGTCGGGTCTGACGGTACAGAGCCAAATGCGTGTCGACACGCCAGGCGTGCGGATCTTTGAGGCGGCGCAATATACGTTTTCGATGCCGTTTACCCTGGCGCAGCAGCACGTAACGTCCGGCCCGCATCCGGGCAATTTCGCCTTGGGGGTGATGCTGGCGAATTTTTACAGCCGTTTCTGGAGTACCTCGGTGTACCCGGCACCGCAGGTGTTCGTCATCGGCGCGCTGGGCAACACCAGCATGGCTGTGCCTGCCATCGACCGGTTTCCGGGGCGTGCGCTGCTGACAACGGAGAACTACCTGGCGGCAGTCGAGCGGATTTACACCGCGCTGCCAGTCGGTAAAGACTCGACAGGGGGAGTCCACGTGCGCTGGGCGCCAGCGCAGCATTTCATTGCCGGCGAGTCCCGTGAGCTGTTGGGTTATCTGGATTTCAGGCTGCCCGATGCGCTCTGGTGGACACCTGAGGTCAAGCGTCGGATCTTCATCGTGACCCTGTTGGATCTGGAGCGCATCAATGATCCCGAGCAATTGTTCGAGCGGCCGATCTACGACCGCTTGCAACTGTTGTCTCCCCAGGGCGACTCGTTGATAGATGCAGTCGGTGTAGCGCAGAGCTATCGGCAGGGCCTGAATTTCACTGCGCAAGGCCTGCTGTTCAAGATGGGCGGCCCCAGTGCCGGTGGTTGGGTCGCGTTGTACGAACTGAATTATCAAAGCTTTTTCGGCTACGCCAAGTGGCAGTTGCTTGGCGGCATTGGGCTGCTGCTGGCCAGTGTGTTGAGCAGTTGGGTGGCGATTCGCTGGTACGCGCGCAAGGTGGTTTCGCCCGCGCGCCAGGCCCATTTTGAGATCGTCGAAAGCGACACTTTCAGCCGTACGGTAATCCAGACTGCCCCTGTGGCACTGTGTGTGCTCAGGCGCGCGGATCGGCACCTGATCATGCAAAACCCACTGGCCGAACGAATGCTGGGGGATGCCCAGGCGGTGACGCAGTTGAGTGAGCATTGGGGGCTCAATCCTGCCCCGGCGCAACCCGACGGCGATGTGATTTTCCACAGCCGCCACGGCCACACATTGCACGGCAGTTTCGCCTCAGCCCGCTATCGCGGCGAGGCGGTGGTGCTCTGCGCGTTCAGCGACATCAGCGCACACAAGGCGGTGGAGCAGAAGCTCGCCGAGGCCAGCGCCGCCAAGTCGCGGTTCCTGGCGACCATCAGCCATGAGATCCGCACGCCACTCTATGGCGCGTTGGGTACCCTGGAGTTGCTGGGGCTCACACAGTTGACCGAGCAACAAAGCAACTATCTGCACATTATCGAGCGCTCCTCTTCAATGCTTCTGCAACTGGTCAGCGATGTGCTGGACATGTCCAAGATCGAAGCGGGGGAGATGGCGCTGGAGTCGGCGGATTTCAGCCCCCTCGCATTGGCCGAGGAGGTCGTCGCCGAATACAGCGGCACCGCACAGGGCAAGGGCGTGCAGTTGCGCTTGAATGTCGATGCCGGTGTACCGGTTGGGGTGCATGGGGATGCGCGGCGTATCCGGCAGGTGCTCACCAATCTGCTCAGCAATGCCCTCAAGTTCACCGAGCACGGCGGTGTAACGCTGCAGTTGAGCGCCGCGATTAGCGACGACAGGGCTACGCTGACGTGGCAAGTCACCGACACCGGCGTGGGTATTGCGGCCGAGCAGCAGGTTCATCTGTTCGAGCCGTTCTACCAGGCGCACCGACATGCGCATACCGTTGCTGGCACCGGGCTTGGCCTGTCCATCTGCGCGCAACTGGCCCAACTGATGGGCGGTCGATTGAGCGTGGCCAGCGAACCCGGGGTGGGTAGCTGCTTCAGTTTCAGTGCCAGCTTTGCCTTGGGGCAGCAGGCACCGCCGACCGCCGTGCGGGCCCGCTTGTCTCGGCATCCCGGTAAGTTGGGCCTGAACCTGCTGGTCGCCGACGACAACCCGATGAACCAGGCGTTGATCAAGGAGCAACTCGAGCAGCTCGGCTGTCGCGTCACCCTGGCAAGTCACGGTCTTGACGCATTGGCGCGCTGGTCGCCGGATTTCGATGCGCTACTGACCGACATCAACATGCCGCAGATGGATGGGTTCGAGTTATTGAGTGCGCTGCGTCAGCAGGGCGTAACGCTTCCGATCATCGCCATCACCGCCAGCGCCCTGCAGGAAGAAACCCGACGCTTCGTCGCAGCCGGCATGGATGCCTGGCTGGTAAAGCCCGTGAGCCTGAGTGATTTGTACGCAGTGTTGCGACGCTGCTGCCCGCCCGCGCAAATACTTGAGCCGCAGGAGGAAGAACTGCCGGCGTTTGTGGCGCTCTCACCGCGACTGCATGAACTGTTTGTGAATACCACGCGCGCAGACCTGAAAATCCTGCGCGACGCCAGCCAGCAACACAACGTAGCTGCCATGGTGCCGCAGTTGCATCGGCTGCGCGGCTCGCTGGCGGCGGTGCAGGCGAAGCAGCTGGCAGACGCGTGCAAAGCGCTGGAGCAGCAACTGATCGCCACGCACAAAATTCCCAAGGGCGTTATTGAACTCATGGACGGTATAGAGCGACTACTGGCGGGCCTCGCGCCGAATACGGACGGCGAGCCCCCTACATCCAACGACTGAGACTGGAATACAAACCATGAAAAAGACCACTGTGTTGATAGCCGACGACCATCCGATTGTGGCGATGGCGGTGCAGGAAATAGTCGAGCGCGATGACCGCTTTGAAGTGGTGGGTATCGCCAAGGGGCCTACTGAATTGGTGCAGATGCACCAGCAGTTTTCGCCCGATGTCGTGATTGCCGACTACAGCATGCCCGGCGACGGAATTCATGGCGATGGATTGCAGATGATCGAGTTGCTGTGCCGGCGCTTTGGTGACACCCGCATCCTGGTATTCACCATGCTGTCCAATCCCCTGATTCTCAGCGGTCTCTATCACCTGGGTGTGTGGGGCGTAATATTGAAAAGTGGTGATTTCAATGAGATTGCGGTAGCACTGCAGGCGTTGTCGCAGGGACGCAAATACCAGCCACCAGTGCAAGCGCTGTCGAACAGCGACAGCCAGATGCAAGCCAGGGCCGCTCGGCTGACGATGCGCGAATACGAAGTGCTGCGGCATTTTGTATCGGGCTTGAGTGGTCGTGAAATCGCGGCACTTTTGCATAGAAGCACCAAGACAGTGAGCGCACAAAAGGTCTCGGCGATGCGCAAGTTGGGCGTCGAAAATGATCAAGCGTTGTTGGCCTTCTGTGCGGACGCGCAGCTTTTCCTGTAAGTCGTGCCAGCGGTTTACGTGGGCTGAACCGAAAGACAGTTCTCGCCCTGGGCCTATTTTCAGTTTGATCTTAAAGACAGCCACCGAGTCGGCTCGCATAATGGCGCCCACAGCGTCAGCCCGCACCTCAATAGACTAAGTCACGTCACCTACCTGTAGCCGTGCTGGTTGAGTTGCACTAGAAAAGAACCGTTTCTTATTGCAGTTGTGCGCAACAGTGCACTTCAAGGCAGCGGGTCACTGTGCGCCCGAAAAAGGATTAATTACGAAGTCAGGAGGTGGATACCCAGCAACTCGTGAAGTGAAGTGCGGCCCTGTGATGCGTTATTAAAGTAACGCCAATGAATATAAACTTGAGAGATGATGAAGTATGAAGAAGCAACGTTTACTGCCTGTGCAGGCGGCGCTCCTGAGTGTGTGTGGTGGCCTGATGTTGTCCACTACTGTCAGCGCCGCGGAAGCCGGTACTATTACTTTTAACGGTAAAGTTACGGATGAAACTTGCCAGGTGACCACCGGCTCGTCGGGCGATTTTACCGTGGACCTGGCGACCGCCAAAGTGGCTGACCTGGCCCAGGCCGGTGCTACCGCGATGCCGTCCAACTTCCGTATTGCGGTCAATCAATGCTCGCCGACCGTGACCAATGTACGCGCGCAGTTTCTCTACGATGCCAACCTGGTCGACGTCAGTTCGGGCGTGCTGAAAAACCAGTTGAGCGGCGATACCTCCGCCACCAATGTGGGCCTGCAGCTTTACAACTACGCAGACAACTCCGTGATCAAGCCAGGCGACGCTGGCGCTGCCAAGAGCTTCACCGTGCAAGACGGTGCGGCTGAAATGATCTACGGCGTGCAGTACTACGCGACCGGCAAGTCCACGGCGGGCCTGGTGAAGAGCCAGGTCAAATACCAATTGAGCTATAACTGAGAACGTCCCTCTGCGCGGACATCGCGCAGAGGGGACTACCCTGACTATGCGGATATATCGTCTATTAACAGGTTGCCTGCTCATTTATTTAATGAGCTTCGATGCTCGCGCCAATATCGTTTTGGGCGGCACTCGGTTGATCTATCCAGGCGGCGAACGTGAAGTCACGCTGCCCCTGTCGAACAAGGGCGCGACCCCGGCACTGGTGCAATCGTGGATGGATGACGGCGCCACCGACTCTACGCCGGAGAACAGCTCCGCGCCGTTCCTGATCATGCCGCCGCTGACCCGTATCGAAGGCCAGGCCTCGCAGACCCTGCGGATCCTGTTCAATGGAACAGCATTGCCGCCAGACCGTGAATCGCTGTTCTGGCTGAATGTACTTGAAGTACCACCGGTGCCGGAAAAGTCGAGAAACAAGAATAACTTGTTATTGGCTGTTCAAAGTCGAATTAAAGTGTTCTATCGACCCGCGACACTCCGCAGCTCCTTGCATGACGCCGCGAAGCATTTGACGTGGCAGGTGTTCGGCGACGGCGCACAGTTGAAGTTGCGCTGCACGAATACTTCGCCATTGCATGTCTCGTTTGCCGATATACAGGTGAAGTGGGCGGGCAAGACACTCAGTAATACTGACGGTAATCATATGGTTACCCCGGGCGGCGAAGCCGTGTTTGAACTGCACCCGCAGACCGCGCGCCTGCCTGAACTAAAAGCCCAGGGCATACAGTTTAATTATATTAACGACTATGGCGCCTTGAAAACCGTGAACGCGCAGTTCGACTAAGTTCAATTACCCTTTCGTTAAAAGTCTATGAACCGTTTTGATCGATCGATATTACGCAGAAAAGTGTTTCTGGCGGCACCGTCATGCTCAATCGTTCGTTTCTGGGCGGTCGCGTGCCTCGTGTTCAGCACGGCAGATGACAACGTGATGGCGGATGAGCCGGTGCTGCCGGCGGCCGCTGCACAGGTGGACTTCCAGGATGCCGAGTTCACCAGTTCGTTTCTGGTGGGCAATGCCAAGCGTACGGATATGTCGCGTTACCAGAAGGGCAACCCGGTATTGCCAGGAAATTACGATTTGGACGTTTACATCAATGGCAAGCAGGTGACGCGCGCCAAGGTCGAGTTTGCAGATGAGGCCAACAGCAATATCGCGCAAGCCTGTTTCACGCTCGCAGCGCTGAAACGGCTGGGCATCGATACACAGCCATTGGTGCCGTTCAACGGTTGTCGCAAGCTCAAGGCGGTGCTGCCCAACACGGTCTCCTATGCCGACATCGGTGAGCAGAAGCTCTACCTGCAAATCCCCCAGGCCAACTTGCGGCGTACCCCGCGTGGTTATGTAGAGCCCGAGTACTGGGACGCGGGCATTACCGCGGCGAAACTTGATTACAATCTGAACTATTTCAGCACACAGAACGACCACTACGGCAGCACCGACTCTGCCTACCTGGGCTTGCGTGGCGGGTTCAATTTTGGCCTTTGGCAGTTCCGACATAACGCAAATGTGAACTGGACCCAGGGGGGCAAAGCCGAATGGACCCGCATGTCCACCTACCTTCAGCGGCCAGTGGCGCAGCTCAAGAGCCAGGTGACCCTGGGCGAGATCAATACCAAAGGCGTGGGGTTCGACAGCATCGCTGTGCGCGGTGTCAGCCTGGCCTCGGACGAGCGCATGTTTCCCGATTCACAGATCGGTTTCGCGCCGGTGATCCGCAGTTTCGCGCGTAGCAATGCGCGAGTGGAGGTGTGGCAGAACGATATAAAGCTCTATCAGACCACGGTCACGCCCGGCAACTTCGTGATCGACGATCTGTACCCCACAGGCTATGGCGGCAACCTGAATGTCGTGGTTACCGAGGCCGACGGAAGTGAGCGGCGCTTCGATGTGCCTTATTCGTCGATCACCAACCTGATGCGTCCGGGGCGCGCCAAATACGACCTGGTGGCTGGCCGGCTGTATAACCAGAACCTGGCCAGCGATGCCCATCTGTTCCAGGGCACGTTGTTCTATGGTCTGAACAACAGCCTGACCGGCTACGGCGGGTTCCAGGTCAGCGAAGGCTTTCACGCGGGGCTCGCGGGTGTCGGACTGAACACCTCGCTGGGGGCGTTTTCGGTCGACCTGACCCAGGAGACCACCCAACTGGGCGCTCGTAGCGGTTCGGCTTCGGGGCACAGCGTCAAGGTGGCGTACAGCAAGTTGCTGAGCGAAACCCGCACTAACTTTACCCTCGCTGCCTACCGCTACTCGTCGTCCAAATACATGACGCTTTCCCAGGCGGTCGATGCGCGTGAGCGGGTCAAGACCCCGGGCTATCAGGATGAATGGCTGTGGTATGGCAATGAGCGTGACCGCTTCGATATCAGCATCGATCAGCCGGTAAGCACTTATGGCTCGTTGTTCCTGACCGGTAGCACCAGCAAGACCTGGGGGGGCTCGGGATCCTCGAGCCGGCAGTTTGAAGTGGGCTTCAACGGCAGCGTCGGAGATGTCAGCTACAGCCTTTCCGCCAGTCGCAATAACGATGAGTTCGTCGGCGCCCAGACCCAGTACTTCCTGAGCCTGAATATTCCATTGGGCAGCGGCGCCAAGTCACCGACGCTGAGCACGCAGTACACCGGCGGGCGCGGGCAAGGCAGCACGCTGCGCAACTACTTGAGCGGGGTGGCCGATGACGAGGGGCGCCTGAGCTACGGGGTCGCCCACGCGGCGGACACCAACACCTCAAGCTCGGGCAGCGTCAATGCTCAATACCGCGGCGACCGCAGCACCGTTCGCGCGTCGTACGAACAGGGTGGGGACTACAAATCCACCTCGCTGGGCAGCGATGGCAGCCTGGTGGTGCACAGCGGCGGGGTGACGCTATCGCCGAATACCGGCGACACCGTTGCACTGGTCTCCGCACCGGGCGGCGAGGGCGCGAGCATTGGTGGATTGTCCGGCCTGGTCATCGATAAAAACGGCTATGGCGTGATGCCGTATTTATCGCCCTATCGCATGAACAATATCAACCTGGACCCCAAGGGCAGCTCGATGGATGTCACGTTCCAGAACACCACGCAACAGGTCGCACCCTTTGCCGGCGCAATTGTCCGCGTCGATTTCCAGACCCGGGTCGGGCGGTCGGCGGTGATCCATATCACCAATGGCAGCAACCTCAAGTTGCCGTTCGGCGCGGATGTACGCGACGAGCGTGGCAATGTGGTCGGTGTGGTCGGCCAGGGCAACAACCTGTTTGTCCAGGGCGTTGAAAACAACGGCGCACTGAGCGTGAACCTGCCGGACGAATCAACCTGTCAGGTTGCATATCGATTCGGCGAGAAAACGGCGAGCGGCACCAAGGGGCTGCTACAAACGCAAGCGCCGTGCCTGCTGCGCGAAGGTACCCGTCTGAGCAGTCGATGAAAATGACCAGACTTATTTATGCAGTGTTTCAGGTGTGTGCCTGGCTAATGGTTTCAACGTCGGCTTATGCGGTGTGCGGGATGATGCCCAACTATCAGGAAGGCGCGGTAGTCGATATAACCATGGGCCGCATATCGGTACCTTCGGGGGTTGCCGTGGGTGACGTGTTTTACAGTAAGGAGTTTCCTATTGTTGGCAGTTTTTTCGCCATTGTTTCTTGCAAGCCGGGTGATACAACGCAATGGCGAGTCGTACAAGGCACTGCCACTACTATCACTAACGTCTACACAACTAACATTGCCGGTGTCGGCATGCGTACCAGTTGGATACCCGCACAATCGGCTTCACCGTTTTATGCTGGAGAACAGACCACCTGGAAACTTGGGATGCCCGGTGTCAGTGGCTCGGCGGCGCAAAACACCTTGGTCTTCAATGTCGGCGGAACAGTTGTCGTTGAATTGATCAAGCTGAGCGACACCGTCGGTTCCGGTGCATTGGCGGGTGGTACCTACACCAACAACACGGCGCAGAGTGTTTACCCGTTCAACAGTGGTGTGTTCCTGACCACGCGCATCACCGGTGGCGGCAGTGAAATCGTGCCGGAAACGGGTACCTGCTCGATCGGCGACCTGAGTGTGGATCTGGCTCCGGCGCCATTCGGCCGCTTCACCGGGCAGGGCTCCACCACGGGCGACACACCTTTCAACGTGCCGTTTACCTGTTCCGGAGCCAACGGCGCAGTCACCCTGACCCTGGACGCAGACAAGTTCATGCCCGACGGCAGCCTGGGCCTGATCAAACCGCAGGCCGGCGTGAACAATGCCTCTTGCGTGGCGCTGCAAGTACTCGATGCCTCCAGCGGGCTGCCCGCGATACTCGGGGCGACTCAAGTCGTGGGCACGGTGTTTAACAATTCGACAAGTTTCAACTTGCCCTATTTAGTGCGTTATTACCAAAGTTCTGGCGGCACTAATTGCGTCACACCCGGGCTTGTAAAAGGTACCGCAACGGTCACTGTGAAGTATCAATAAAAGGCGCTTTAAAGGGTTTGCTACGCCCTCTCTGACTGGGGGCATGGCGGGCATTCTGTTGCCGAGCGCTTTTGTTGGATGACAACTAACGTCAAGGATTGGATTAATGAACTCTGCGAAGAAACCCCTCAGTTTTGCAATCAGTTATGCCCTCTTCGTTGCACTGGCGCCGGTGCAGGCGGCCACTATCGGGCCTGTTGACGTATCGTCCGAGGCGGGTGACCTGCTGGTACTGGATAATGACCAGGTTTCGTTCACCGGCAAAGGTGCGGCCGTTCGCGTTGTGGGGGGGCAAAATGAATTCATCGGCACGACCATGGATATCCACGCGACCGCCGGCGGGCCTAACGATGCCGTGACGGGGCTGCAAGCGCAGGGCGGTGGGCGGGGCACACTGCAGGGCTCAACCATCAAGGCCAGCGGCTATTTCGGCGACGGTGCCAGCGCCAGCGGTGTAGGCTCGCATGTGCAACTGGGGCAGACCGACATCACCACCGACGGCGCCCGTGGCCGTGGGGTCATGGTCAATCAGGGCTCCAGCGCGCAGATCATCGGCGGCACGGTCACCACTACAGGGCTTATGGCCGACGGGCTCTCTGCCATGGGCGCCGGTTCGACCATCAGCGCCAGTGGCACGAGCGTATCGACCGCCGGCAATGCGGCCTACGCAGTGCGGGCGCAACAGGGGGCGCGCATCAAGTTGAACAACGTCAGCGCCACCGCCCATGGCCAGACTGCCGCGATCGCCATCACCGGTACGGACAGCGTGGTCACCGCCGACGGCGTGACCGCACAATCCGACGGCGCCCAGGGCGTGGAGATGCAAGAAGGACGTCTGGAGTTCAGCAATGGCAGCATCCAGGCCAAGACTGACGGCATCCTGATCCGGCCGAGTTCTCCCAACGGTGGGGGGACGGCGGTAGTACGCAATTCCCAGGTCCTCTCTCAAACCGGCAACGGCATCAACCTTGATGCCAAAGGTGCGTCCCTGGAACTGTACGAGTCCCAGATCAGCGCCAAAGGGGATAATGGTTCGGCGATCTGGATGCCCGGCAGCGACAGTCACGCCGACGTGCACGACAGTCAGCTGGAAACATGGGGCACACAGGCGGCCGCGGTGGACAATCGCGCCGGTATTTTCCAGATGGACGGCGGCCGCGTGGTCACCCACGGTGACTCGTCCCACGGGCTCTATGCATCAACCGACGTGATCGGTGGCCAGTCGGGGGCGCCCGGGGCGACGTTCGATGTGATGAACGTGGTGATCGAGACCTTTGGCGTCGGGTCGGTCGGCGCCTTAGCCCGGCTGGGCGGGACACGGATGGTGTTGTCCGACAGCCAGCTGTTGACCCACGGTGATCTCAGTCATGGCCTACTGGTTTCAGGCGATGATGCCAGCTTGCAGACGACTCGCACGAATGTGGTCACCGAAGGTAACTCGGCGTATGGCCTGTCGGTCAGCAACAATGCCACGGCAGACCTGACCGACACCCACATCGAGACCGCTGGAGAGAAAGCCTACGGGCTGGTGAGCCAGGCAACCATCGCGGGTATCACCAACCAACTCGATCTCACTGACAGTACGGTACTGGCCCACGACAGCAGTGCCTTGCGCGTCTCCGGCGGCAGCTTGCTCAGTCATCTGACCCACAGCAGCCTGGTGGGGCGCAGCGCCGATCAGCCCGCGACGGCAGTATGGATTACCGACGGTGCCAATGGGCTGGCCGCCGACCTCGTCCGGCTGGACAGCGATCACTCGTTCATCGATGGCGATGTCCTGGTCGAGGGTGGCGCGCTGCAGTTGAGCCTGAACAATCAGTCACGCCTCGAAGGTGCGGTGAACGATACCCCTGGCCATTCCAGCCTCAGTCTGGACGACAGCAGCACCTGGCTGATGCGGGGCGACTCCAGTGTCGGCCAACTGACAAATAAGGGCAGCGTGGAATTCGCCACGCCGGCAGCGAGCGATTTCATGCGCCTGAAAGTCGTCGGCGACCTTCAGGGCGACGGGCAGTACATCATGAATACTGATCTGGGCGCGCTGCGCGGCGACCGGCTTGAGGTGGGCGGCCAGGTGACCGGTAATAACCAGTTGCTGGTGCGCAACAGCGGCACCGAGCCGTCGGGCGGCGGGCAGAAATTGCTGTTGATCGACAGCCAGGGGGGCGTCGGCGACTTCACGCTGGCCAACCGTGGCCAGGAGGTGGATGTAGGCACCTACCGCTACACCTTGCAACGTGACGACAGTGCGAGCGGCCAATCGCAGTGGAGCCTGGTCAACATCACCGAGCAACTGTCCACTGCCGCCAGCGCGGCGATCAACAGCAGCGCGTTGGCGACCCTGCGTGACACCTGGGATGCTGAGCGCGGCAGCCTGATCCAGCGCCTGGGCGATGTGCGCGGCGATGGCCACGACGAAGGGGTGTGGATGCGCAGCTATGGTCAGGAGCAGCAACTGGATAACGGCGCAGGGCGGCACTTCACGCAGAACCTCAACGGCGTCCAGGTGGGTGTGGATGGCCGGATGGCGCGCAGCAACGGTTCGCTGATCCTCGGCGGCCTTGCCGGTTACAGTCACGCCAATCGCAGCTTCAATGGCGAGGGCAGCGGTAAGCTCGAAAGTTACTACATCGGTGCCTACGCCACTTACCTGGACGATTCGGGTTGGTACACCGACAGCCTGCTGACACTCAATCGCTGGTCCACTCGGTTCGACGTGGACGCTACCGACGGCAAACGCGTCAGCGGTAAAACCCACAGCAACGGCGCTGGCCTCTCGGTGGAAACCGGCAAGCGCCTGGATTTCTCCCATGGCTGGTTTGTTGAGCCCCAAGCGCAGTTGTCGGCGTTGTACGGTGGCGGTGATCGTTACCGGTTGAGCAACGACATGCGCGTCGACGCCGACGATGGCATTTCAACCCAGTTGCGCGGCGGCGCGCTGGTTGGGCGCCAGATGCGGTTGGAGGGTGATTTTGCGATCCAGCCGTACCTCAAGGCTGGCTGGATCCAGGACCTGTCAGCGCGCAACCAGGTCAAGACCAACGACGTCAGCAGCCACCCCGACGGCAATGGCGGTGGCTGGTATGCCGGGGCAGGTATTACTGCGGCCATGGGCAGGAGCCAGCATCTATATGCCGATGTCGAGACCAGTGACAGTTCTACCCAAAAGCGCCCGTGGGCTTTGAACATTGGTTACCGGCTGGCGTGGTAAATCGGCGGCGACCAATGTTAACAAATGTTAAATCGAAAAATAACTTCACATAATCCGTTCATTGGTGGATGATCGACTGCAATTCCAATGCGGCTCGCCGGTGTAGCGCGAGCCGCCGTTTACCCCTGGAGTACCCCATGAATAATAAGAATGTCGGTGTGATCGGTCTGGGCGCGATGGGGCTGGGCATTGCCCGTTCGCTGTTGCGCGCAGGCTTTGATGTGCATGCCTGTGATGTGCGCGACGCGGTGACCCAGCAGTTCGCCAGCGAAGGCGGAGTGGCGTGCGCGTCGCCGGCGCTGATGGCGGATGCCTGTGATGTGATCATCACCGTGGTGGTCAACGCCGAGCAGACCGAAACCGTCCTGTTCGGTGAAGGCGGCGCGGTGGCGGCGTTGCGCCCGGCGAGCCTGGTGATCGGCTGCGCCACTGTGGCCCCGACCTACGCCGTCGAGCTTGGCCAGCGTCTGGCGGACCAGGGCCTGCTGTACCTGGATGCGCCGATCTCCGGTGGCGCGGCCAAGGCGGCGGCCGGCGAAATGACCATGATGACCTCCGGCCCGCAAGCGGCCTACGCCAAGGCCGAAGCCGTGCTGGCTGGCATGGCGGGCAAGGTCTACCGCTTGGGCGATGTGCATGGCCTGGGCTCCAAGGTGAAAATCATCAACCAGTTGCTCGCCGGGGTGCACATTGCCGCCTCTGCCGAAGCCATGGCCCTGGGCCTGCGCGAAGGGGTGGATGCGGACGCCTTGTACGAGGTGATCACCCACAGCGCCGGCAATTCCTGGATGTTCGAAAACCGCGTGCCGCACATTCTCAAGGCCGATTACACGCCGCTGTCGGCGGTGGATATTTTCGTCAAGGACCTCGGCCTGGTGCTGGATACTGCCCGCGCCAGCAAATTCCCGCTGCCGCTCTCGGCGACCGCGCACCAGATGTTCATGCAGGCCTCCAGTGCCGGTTTTGGCCGTGAGGACGACTCGGCGGTGATCAAGATTTTCCCCGGCATCGACCTGCCGACTGCCAAGCCTGAGCCTGTGTGAGGAACGCCGCATGACTAACCCAACGGCACGCCCCTTGCTGGGCTGCATCGCTGACGATTTCACCGGTGCCACCGACCTCGCCAACATGCTCGTGCGTGGCGGCATGCGTACGGTGCAAAGCATCGGCATCCCCAGCCGTGAAGTCGCGGCCGGGCTGGATGCGGACGCGATTGTGATCGCGCTCAAGTCGCGCACGACACCGGTCGCCGAGGCGGTCGAGGAGTCCCTGGCCGCACTGGCCTGGCTGCGCGAGCAGGGCTGCGAGCAGATTTTCTTCAAGTACTGCTCTACCTTCGACTCCACCGCCGCCGGCAATATCGGCCAGGTCAGCGAAGCTTTGCTCAAGGCGCTGGGCAGTGATTTCACCTTGGCCTGCCCGGCGTTCCCGGAAAACGGCCGCACGATTTTTCGCGGGCATCTGTTTGTGCAGGACCAACTGCTCAACGAGTCGGGCATGCAGCATCACCCGCTGACGCCGATGGGCGACGCGAATCTGGTGCGCGTGCTGCAAAGCCAGACCCAACTGCCGGTCGGGCTGCTGCGTTATGACAGCATCGCTGCCGGCGTCGAGGCCACGCGCAACAAGATTGCCGAACTGCGCGCGCAAGGCGTGGGCATTGCCATCGCCGACGCGCTGTCGGACCAGGATCTCTACACCCTCGGCAGTGCCTGCGCCGACTTGCCATTGCTCACCGGCGGCTCGGGCCTGGCATTGGGCTTGCCGGGCAATTTCCGTCGCGCCGGCAAACTGCGTGATTTCGACGCGGCGGCGTTGCCAAGCATCAGCGGCGGCGAGGTTGTGCTGGCTGGCAGTGCATCGGTGGCGACCCTCGGCCAGGTCGCCGCCTGGTGCGAAGCGGGGCGCCCGGCGCTGCGCATCGACCCGCTGGCCCTGGCCGCCGGTGAGCCGGTGGTGGCCCAGGCGCTGGCGTTTGCCCAGGGCAGTGCACACACCGTATTGATCTACGCCACCAGCACCCCGGACGAGGTCAAGGCGGTGCAACAGCAGCTCGGCGTCGAACGCGCCGGCGCGCTGGTGGAGAATGCCTTGGGGGCGATTGCGGCGGGCTTGCGCGAGCAAGGCGTGCGACGCTTTGTGATTGCCGGCGGCGAAACCTCCGGCGCGGTGGTCAAGGCGCTCGGGGTCAACCTGCTGCAGATCGGCGCGCAGATTGATCCGGGCGTGCCGGCCACCGTCAGCAGTTCTGCCGAGCCGCTGGCACTCGCGCTTAAATCCGGCAACTTCGGTGGCCGCGACTTCTTCACCAAAGCCCTCGCGCAATTGGCCGGAGGTGCGCAATGAGCGGCACCGACGAGCAGGCCCTGCGCGAAGAAATCTGCGACGTCGGCCATAGCCTGTACCAGCGCGGCTACACCGTGGGCAGTGCCGGCAATATCAGCGCGCGCCTCGACGATGGCTGGCTGATCACGCCGACGGATGTGTGCCTCGGTCGCCTGGCGCCTGGCGCCATTGCCAAGGTCAACCTGAAGGGCGAGTGGGTGTCCGGGGACAAGCCGTCCAAGACCCTGGCCCTGCATCGCCAGGTCTACGACCGCAACCCGAGTGTCGGCGGCGTGGTGCATACCCACTCCACCCACCTGGTGGCGTTGACCCTGGCCGGGGTGTGGCGCGCGGACGATATCTTGCCGCCGCTCACGCCTTATCAGGTGATGAAAGTCGGGCACATTCCACTGATCGGCTACCAGCGCCCGGGTTCGCCCAAGGTCGCCGAGCAAGTCGCGCAACTGGCCAACCACGTGCGCGGGGTGATGCTTGAACGCCTCGGTCCGGTGGTCTGGGAAAGCTCGGTGGCCAAGGCCAGCTACGCGCTGGAAGAGTTGGAAGAAACCGCACGGCTGTGGTTGATGAGCAACCCTCGGCCGGCGCCGCTGGATCAGGCGGCACTGGATGAATTGCGCGAGACGTTCGGCGCGCACTGGTAACCCGCAAGACACACCGCAAGTGCTGCCCGAGCGCCTGGTTTGACGCTCGACGGACCCGGCTTGCTTAAAAAAACAATAACAACAGGACTTACCCGCATGAGCCCATTGATTCTGATGTTAACCGCCGGCGCGGGCATCGCGCTGCTGCTGTTTTTGGTACTCAAATACAAATTCCAGCCGTTTGTGGCGCTGATGCTGGTCAGTATCGTGGTCGCGCTGGTGGCCGGGGTGAAGCCGGCTGACCTGGTCGCGACCATCGAAGGCGGCATGGGCAAGACCCTGGGGCATATCGCGATCATCATTGCCCTGGGCGCGATGATCGGGCGGATCATCGAGCTGTCCGGCGGTGCCGAGGCCCTGGCGAAGTCTCTGATCGAGCGTTTCGGCAATAGCCGCACGCCGCTGGCCTTGACCATCGCCGGGTTCATTATTGGGGTGCCGGTGTTCTTCGAGGTCGGGGTGATTATCCTGATGCCGCTGGCCTATGGCGTGGCCCGCCGCGCGCGCAAGCCGCTGCTGGTGTTCGCCCTGCCGATGTGTGCGGCGCTGCTGACCGTGCATGCCTTCCTGCCGCCCCATCCCGGTGCCGTGGCTGCCGCCAGCCAACTGGGTGCCGACCTGGGCCGCGTGCTGATGTTCGGCCTGCCGATCACCGCATTGCTGAGCTACATCGGCTACCGCGTGGCGGGGCGCATGACCCGCCGTTTCTACCCGATGACCGACGATATCCGCGCCGAAGTGTACGGCCCGCACGTGACCAATGAAGACTTGCGCGCCTGGACCAACGGCAACCCACAGGCGGTGCAACAGAGTGCCGTGGCCGAGTCGCACATGGGCCTGGAGGAATCCACCAGCGCCATCGCCGCCAAGCTGCCGGCGGCGCCTGCACCGGGTTTCGGCTTGATTGTCGGCCTGATTTTGCTGCCGATCGTGCTGATTCTGCTGGGTACCCTGGCGACCTCGTTGCTGCCGATCGAGTCGACCCTGCGTGGGGTCATGACCGTACTCGGCGCGCCGCTGGTGGCGCTGTTGATCGATACGTTGCTGTGCGCCTGGCTGCTCGGTTCGCGCCGGGGCTGGAGCCGCAGCCAGGTGTCCGACGTTATCGGCTCGGCCTTGCCCGGTGTGGCCATGGTGATCCTGATCGCCGGTGCCGGCGGCGTGTTCGGCAAGGTGCTGGTGGACACCGGCATCGGCGCGGTAGTCTCCGACATGCTGCGCACCACCGGCCTGCCGGTGCTGGCGCTGGGCTTCTTGTTGACCATGTTGCTGCGCGCGGTGCAGGGTTCGACCACCGTGGCCCTGGTGACCACGGCGGGGATCATCAGCCCGCTGATCGTGACGCTCAACCTCACCCCCAACCACATGGCGCTGCTGTGCCTGGCCATGGGCGGTGGCGGGCTGGCGATGTCGCATATCAACGACGCCGGCTACTGGATCTTCACCAAGCTTGCCGGGCTCAATGTCGCGGACGGTTTGCGCACGTGGACGGTGATCACCACGTTGCTCGGTACCTTGGGTTTCCTGATAACCCTGCTGATCTGGCCTTTTGTCTGAATCCTGGGAGCTTTTATGCCTCGTTTTGCTGCCAACCTGAGCATGCTGTACCCGCAACATGATTTCCTCGAGCGCTTCGCTGCGGCGAAGGCCGATGGTTTTGACGCGGTGGAATATCTGTTTCCCTACGACTACAGCGCCGAGGCACTCAGGCAGCGCCTGAGCGACAACGGCCTGGAGCAGGCGCTGTTCAACGCGCCGCCAGGCGACTGGGCCGCCGGGGAACGCGGTATCGCCACGCTGCCGGGGCGTGAGGCCGAGTTTCGCAGCGGCTTCGACCGGGCGCTGGACTATGCCGCGGTGCTGGGCAATTCCCGTGTGCATGTGATGGCCGGGCTGTTGCCGTCGGAGTCCTTGCGCGAGCGTCATCACGCCGTGTACCTGGAGAACCTGGCCTACGCCAGCGCGGCGGCGGCCAAGGTCGGCGTCACGGTGCTGCTGGAGCCGATCAACACCCGCGACATGCCGGGGTTTTTCCTCAATCGCCAGGACCAGGCGCACGCCATCTGCCGTGAAGTTGGCGCGAGCAACCTCAAGGTGCAGTTCGACTGCTATCACTGCCAGATTGTCGAGGGTGACCTGGCCACCAAGTTGCGCCGCGACTTCGACGGCATCGGCCACATCCAGATTGCCGGCGTGCCGGACCGCCATGAGCCGGACCTGGGTGAGGTGAACTACGCGTATCTGTTCGAGCTGATGGATCAACTGGGGTATGACGGTTGGGTCGGCTGCGAGTACCGGCCGCGGGGCGATACGTCGGCGGGGCTGCAGTGGTTGCGGGACTGGAAGGTGCGTTGAGCTGGGGGGGCTGGCGAGGGTGGGGCAGATAGATCTCTAGCGCCTATGCCGCCGCCTTCGCGGCCTCGCTGGGGCTCGACGGCTCCCACAGGGAGGCGGCGGGGGCTGTGGGGATTTTTGTTTGGCAATAGAGATTACCAGGTGGGCGCTGGGTTGCTGGCGAGGGGGGGCAGGTAGATCTCTAGCGCCTATGCCGGCGTCTTCGCGGCCTCGCTGGGGCTCGACGGCTCCCACAAGGGGGGGCGGGGTGGCCGTGGGGATTTTTGGTTGGCAATAGAGATCAACAGGTAGGCGCTGGGTTGCCGGCGAGGGGGTGGGTCAGGCGGGCGGCGGGTCGCTGGGTAGCATCAGTTCGATGCCACGCTTGCGGATGCCATCGGCGGCAGCCGGGGCGAGGGCGTCGTCGCTGATGATGATGTCGAACGGCTCCAGCCCGGTGATGCGGTACATGCTGAAGGTGCCGTATTTGGAGCTGCTCGCCACCAGCACGACCTGGGACGCAGACTGCATCGCCACTTGCTTGACCTCGACCTTCAACGCCGAGGGCGTGGTGATGCCGCGGTGCAGGTCCCACGAGCTGGTCGACACAAACGCGATGTCCGTGACCACCTGGCGCAGGGTGGCCACCGCCAGGCCGCCGACCGAAGAATGGTTGTCATGGTCGAGTTGCCCGCCGGTGTGGATCACCGTCACCTGCGGCGCGTCCATCAAGGCCTGCACGATCCCGAAATCGTTGGTCACCACGGTCATCCCCGACAGCGCCTTGATGTAGGGCACGATCTCCAGCGTGCTGGTGCCGGCATCCAGGTACACCGTCATGTCCGCGTGCAGCAGCCGCGCGGCCAGTCGCGCCATCGCCTGCTTCTGCGGCAATTCGACGACGGCCTTGGATTGATGGCTGGGCTCGCTGTGCAGCTGGCTGGCAATACGCACCCCACCGGTCACCGAATACGCGCGGCCGTCCTGTTCCAACAGGGCGATGTCGCGGCGCACGGTCATGTGCGAGCAGTCGAACATCTCCATCAACTGATGCACGCTGAGCACTTGATGCTTGCGCAACTGGCGCAGGATCAACTCACGCCGCTGCTCGGGAATCATCGGGGCGCTGCTGTCGGGGGCAGTGTCCTTGGGGTTGGGCATTGAGGCTCCGGATCGATCTGACTATGGGCGGGCAACTGCTGCACATAGTAGCGAATACGCGCGGCGTTCGCCTGCTCCCTGCAGGCGATTGCCGCGCATGGCCGGTCAGAACTTGAAGCGTCCCACCAGGCCCTTGAGCTGGCCGGAAATATCGGTCAAGCGACCCGAGCCGGTCTGCGCCGAATGCGCGAAGCCTTCGACCAACTGCGCGTCGGCGTGGATCTGCGCGATGTGCCGGTTGATCTCCTCCGCGACCTGGTGCTGTTCCTCGGCGGCGGTGGCGATCTGGGTGTTCTGGTCGCGGATCGAATCCACAGAGCCACGGATCTTGTCGAAGCTGTCGCGCGCCTGCTGGATGCGCTCTACGCTTGTGTGCGACACCAGCAGGCTGCCTTGCATCTGCTGGGTGACTTCCTGGGTGCGGCGGGCAAGGTTGCCCAACAGGCTGTCGATCTCGCCGGTGGAGTCGGCGGTGCGCCGTGCCAGGGCCCGCACTTCGTCGGCAACCACCGCGAAACCACGGCCCTGGTCACCGGCGCGCGCGGCTTCAATCGCGGCGTTCAGCGCCAGCAGGTTGGTCTGTTCGGCAATCGAGCGAATGGTGTCGAGGATGGTGTTGATGTTTTTGCTGTCCTGCTCCAGCTGCTGCATGGTCTGGGTCGAGCGCTGCAGGTCTTCGCTGAGCTTGAGCACGCTGCCGGTCGCTTCGCCGATATGCTGCTGGCCGTCGTGCACGTCGCGATAGCCTTCATCGGCGCTGGTGGCGGCGGCGCTGCAGGAGCGGGCGACTTCGTTGGCGGTGGCCACCATCTCGTTGAAGGCGGTGCTGACCAGTTCCACCGCTTCGCGTTGACGGCCGGCGGCCTGGTTCATGTTGTGCGCGACTTCGCTGGTGTCGGCGGCGGCGGTCTGCAGGTCGGAGGAGGCATTGCCGATACGCTGCACCAACTGCGCGATCATGCCCAGGAACTGGTTGAACCAGCCCGCCAGGGTGGCGGTTTCGTCCTTGCCCTGCACCGTGAGCTGGCGTGTCAGGTCGCCTTCACCTTCGGCGATTTCCTGCAGGCCGTTGGCGACCCCGCGAATCGGGCGCACGATCACGCTGGCAAAGCTGGCGCCGACAATCGCGAAGACCACGGCGAGTGCTGCCGCAATCGCAGCGATCAACCACGTGAGGCTCGTCGCACCAACCATCACTTCGTCGCGCTTGATCAGGCCAATGAAGCGCCAGCCCAGGTCCTTGGAGCTGACCACGTTGGCCATGTAGGCCACGCCATCGATGTCGATCTGGGTCACGCCGTCGCCGCGCTTGGCCAGTTTGGCGTAGTTGGCGCCGAGATCGGCGAGGGGCTTGAAGTTATGCTTGGCGTCGCTGGGGTCCACCAGCACGTTGCCGTTGGCTTCCACCAGCATCAGATAGCCGCTGTCGCCCAGCTTGATGTTGCGCACCAGTTCGGTGAGCTGCTTGAGCGACACGTCCAGGCCGACCACGCCGAGGATGTTGCCGGTGGCGTCGGCCACGGTGTGCACGGTGCCGATCAATACCACGTCGTCCGGCGCCCAGTAATACGCACCGGTGCGCACGGTTTTGCCCGGCGCGGCGATGGCCGCCTTGTACCAGGGGCGCACGCGCGGGTCGTAGTTGTTCAGTTTGGTGTCGTCCGGCCAGCTGGCGTAGCCGCCGTCGCTCAGGCCCAGGGACAGGTAGGCGGTGCTGGGATGGCTTTTGGCGAACTGGTCGAAAATATCCAGCAGGTCTTTGTTCGTGGGGGTGAGGGGGATTTGCGCGGCGTCGGCGCCGGCGTAGTTCTTGAGGTCCTTGGCCGCGACAACGCGCGGGTCCTTGGCCACATAATCGACGTTCTGGCTGATGCCATCGAAGAACTGCTTCATGCCATTGTCGATCTGGCGGATCTCGCGGCCGCTGCTGTCGAGGAAATTGGCCAGGGCCCCCTCGCGCACATTCAGCACCACCAGGACGGCCACCAGGATGACCGGCAGGCACGCGATGGCCGCAAAGGCCCAGGTCAGCTTCTGCTTGATATTCATGACTTCACCCGCGGGTATTTATAGTTTTGGCAAGGGGAAAACAGTAGCGTCGAGCGTCGCATGTGTTGTTATCGGGGAGGTGCTGCCCATGCGTACCCCCTGTATATCGACTGCGCGGGCACGCACTTGAGGCCGAAGTGGGCGGTCAACCGATCCGGTCGCCACCCAGCGCATCACGCTGCATGGACTGCAGGTTTTTCTCGATGGTTTCGCAGATGGTTTCCATCTGGATCTGGTGCTCGCTGGAGTTGAACGGGCTTTGCAGGTCGGTGCCGATGCGCTCGATGGCCAGCAGCATGAAGCCCACCACCGTGGAGGCCAGCGGTGTGAACCAGCCCAGGGATTCGACCAGGCCCACCGGCACGATCAGGCAGAACAGCGAGATAAACAGGCGCGGAAAATACACGTAGGGGTAGGGCAGGGGCGTGTTGGCGATCCGTTCCATGCCGCCCTGGGCGTTAGACAAGTCCACCAGGGTCGATTCCAGCCGCGCCAGGCGGATGCTGTCCAGGTGCCCGGTCTTGTATTCCCTGGCCAGCAGCGCCGCCGAGCCGGTCAGGATGTCATTGGCAAAATTGTTGGTGGCGCCGTTGCGCGCGAACTCTTCGGAGGGGATAAACGCGCGCACTTCTTCAGGGCACGGCTCGCCCTTGAGGTGCGCGGCCAGGCAGTTCACGTAAGCCACATGGCGGCGCAACAGCGTGGCCTTGACCGGGTTCACTTCGCCGTCGGGGTCGTCCAGCAGGGTCAGCACCTGGCGGGCGAAACTGCGCGAATTGTTGACCATCGCCCCCCACAACGTGCGGGCTTCCCACCAACGGTTGTAGGCGCTGCTGTTACGAAAACTGATCAGCACCACCAGCGCCGAACCCAGCAACGTCAGGGGCATCAGCGGCAGGTTGATCTTGGTGGTCAGGAACAGCATGAAGTCCACGGTGACGGCAACGTCCCACAGCAACAGCCAGAACAGGGCCCAGCCCACGTAGCCCATGGTCTTGATGATCAGGCGGTACTTTTTGATGATGGCGGCTTTCAAACGAGAACCTCGCGGCGAACGGTAGGCGACAGTGCCTTAGCTCGGACGCCGGCAGGGGGGTAAGGTTCGCGCGGGGACTGAAACGTTTAAGTCGGCTTGGGATGATTCGGCCTGCCTGGCCGCGGTTTTCGAGCGTGCTATCGCCTTTTGGGTAAATGTCACAAGAGTTGTCCACCCCCTCCAACGGTTGGAACAATTTTGGTAGGAACGCGGTCCGGTACTTCATTCAGGATAAATTGCGACCAAGGCAAAACGCCATTACTGGTATCTATTCTGTCGTGAGTTGTTGTGAGACCTGGTTGCAGAAAGTCTGCAATTGAAATCAGTGAATTCAGGTTGTTTGATCAGGGCTCTTTCTCATGTGCAGTCGTTCGTTGAAGTTGGCGCTGGATGATTCGGCGCGCGTGGTTGAAAGTCATGTCGAGTTTGAGGTGTGCATTCGCACGCATTACGCCTTGTTGCTCGAACCCTATTCAAAGCGACCGTTTTTTTACAAGACGGCGTTGAAGTTCAACCGCTTGATGGTGTCTTTTGCGCTACTGAGCGCCTATTTTTCCCAGGCGGTGCCGTTACTCTCCAAAGTCAAGGCGCTGTGCGTGGCGCGCGGGTTTTGTTCGCGCAATGGCTTGGAATCAATATTCCTGCTGTTCAGGGCGCTGGGGTTCATGAAGGTGGCGGGGCATCCGGACGACAGCCGTCTGCGGGTCTTCAGCCCGTCGTCCCAGGCATGCCGGGAGGTCAGGTCGATGCTCGCGTGCGTCGTCGAGCCATTGGCCATGCTGTACCCGCAAAACAGCCTGATTCGGCAACTGGGCGAGTTGGATGACCGCGCGTTCCTGGCGGTTTATTTCAAGGGATTTGCGAGAATGTTCGAGGCTAACGTGACCCTCGATCAACTCCTGCCTGAATGTTATTGGCTGGTGAATCGGGATGCCGGGCACCTGTTGATGTTGGCTATCTATAACGACGCGTGTGCGCTGGACAAGACCGGGGCCGGTTTTCGCTCTTCTTCCTATCTTTCATTGGCCGAGCAATTGTCGGTGTCCAAGACGCATGTCATTCGTTTGGTTCGTGAAGGGGCGGACAGGGGCTACTTTAAGATTCATTCCAAGACCCAGCTTGAAGTGCTGCCGCCGTTTGTCGTGTTGGTCCGACGTTTTATGGCTTATTCATTCGCGATCAGCCTGCACAGCCTGCAATCGGACCAGGCTGCTGGCCTATAGGCAATTCATGCACAGGGAATGAAAGGATGCCGGCTAATTTGAAGCTGCGGCCACGGATGCAAAGGCTACTGTCACCGGCGATCTCACAGGCCGAAGTCATCGGCGTTATCGCCTGGCTGGGCGTGTTGATGGCTGACCCACTGGTGACGTTCGGCCTGGATAAACTGCTGATCACGCTGTGCCTGCTGGTGGTCTGCAGGCTTCACAGCGTGGTGTCCAATTTTTACTTGTGGCGACTGCTCGGCGTTGCCTACATGGTGTTGCTGAGCGTTGGCTTTGCCTATGTGATGCGCGCCAACCTTGAGCTGCAAGTGTTTGCCTTGCCGCTGGCACTGACCCTGGTGCTCAGCAGCGCCATACTGTTTATCACGGCCCAGGACTTTCTGACGTGCGCAGCCTTGGTCTGGATCGTGATCTGGCCCACTGTGCCCGTGGGGTTGTACGCGGGCATCGAGATTTACCTGTTGATTTTTTGCCTGTCATCCGTGTCTGTTGGCTTCATCCTGAGCTACTCATACTTGAATAATCTGCGTTCGGTGCTGCTGGTCGAGAGTGAGTTTCGCGAACTCGCACACACCGATTACCTGACGTCTCTGTTGAACCGACGCGCCTTTATGGAGAGCTTCGCCAAAGTGCTGGCAGCCGGTGAGACCGGTTACTTCATGATGTTGGATATCGACAGTTTCAAGTTGAAGAATGACCAGTTCGGCCATGACGTGGGCGACCGGATCCTCTGCGCGATGGCCACCTGCCTGAAATCCACCCGTGGCAGTTACAGTTTTGGCAGGATTGGCGGCGAGGAGTTTGGCGTCTTGCTGGTCGGCGATGATCCTTATATCGCCACTGAATATGCCCTGCGCCTGCTGCAGGCCATTCGCGAAAGTGTCGCGCCGCCCCATGACTACACGTGCAGTGCGGGCATGACGCGCTTTACCGCCGGCGCCGATCTGTCGGCGGTGCTCAAGTGCGCCGACCACAATCTGTATGCCTCCAAACGCAATGGCAAAGACTGCGTGCACCTGGATGGCATGCCTGTTCGCCGCGCATCATGGCTGTCCAACCCCCAGGAGGTTCCATGAAAGTTGGCGTGATTTCCGATACCCACGGCCTGTTGCGCCCTGAAGCCGTGGCGGCGTTGCAAGGGTGCGGGCAGATCATCCATGCCGGTGATATCGGCAGCCCCGAGATTCTCGCGCAATTGGCGCGCATCGCGCCGGTTCATGGGGTGCGCGGCAACAATGACGAGCACGCAGCGTGGGCGGCGCAGGTGCCCGACCATCTGGTTATCGACTTGCTGGGTTGGCAGACGCTGGTGGTGCATGACATCGCCGACGTCCCCGCGTTGCTCGAGGCCCACACGCGGCTGGTGATCACCGGCCACTCGCACAAACCGTTGATCGAATGGCGTGGCACAACGCTGTATGTGAATCCGGGCAGTGCCGGGCGACGGCGGTTCAAGTTGCCGGTGACGGTGGCGGTGCTGGAGGTCGGGGTGGCGGCTATCGAGCCGCGGTTGATCGCCTTGCTGGAGTGACCGGCGCTCAACGCTGCGCGAGGATGCACTCAAGCAGGCCGGGGAAGCGGCTTTCCAGCACATCCCCGCGCAGTGAGTTCATGTGGGTGGTGCCGACGCTGCGGGTCTGCACCAGGCCGGCGTCGCGCAATACGCGAAAGTGATGGGACATGCTCGACTTCGGCCGTCCGCCGTCCAATTCACCGCAGGTAGCCTCCGGCACACTGGCCAGGCACCGCACGATTTCCAGGCGCACCGGATCACTCAGCGCGTAGAGCAGGCGCTCGAGTGTCAGGTCTTCAAGGGTGGGGTGTTTAAAGGCTCGCATGAAACGAAGCATAACAGGGGGGTATCATCGAATACCATAGTTCGATTACCATCGAACTATCGAATCACTCACTCGCTCCTGGAGTTCCCCATGTCCGCCTTGTTCGAACCCTACACCCTCAAAGACGTCACCCTGCGCAATCGCATCGCCATTCCGCCAATGTGCCAGTACATGGCCGAAGACGGCATCGTCAATGACTGGCACCACGTGCACCTGGCCAGCATGGCCCGTGGCGGTGCCGGCCTGCTGGTGGTCGAAGCCACGGCAGTCGCGCCGGAAGGCCGCATTACCCCTGGCTGCGCCGGCCTGTGGAGCGACGCCCACGCCGAGGCTTTCGTGCCGATGGTCAAGGCCATCAAGGCCGCCGGTTCCGTGCCGGGCATCCAGATCGGCCACGCCGGCCGCAAGGCCAGCGCCAACCGCCCATGGGAAGGCGATGACCACATCCCGGCTTCCGATGCCCGCAGCTGGGAAACCATCGCGCCGTCGGCCATCGCGTTCGGTGCCAACCTGCCTCAGGTCCCACGCGCCATGACCCTGGACGACATCGCCCGGGTGCGCCAGGACTTCGTCGACGCCGCGCGCCGTGCCCGTGACGCCGGCTTTGAATGGATCGAACTGCACTTCGCCCACGGCTACCTGGGCCAGAGCTTCTTCTCCGAGCACTCCAACCAGCGTACCGACGCCTACGGTGGCAGCTTCGACAACCGCAGCCGTTTCCTCCTGGAAACCCTCGCGGCGGTGCGTGAAGTCTGGCCGGAAAACCTGCCGCTGACCGCGCGTTTCGGCGTGATCGAATACGACGGCCGTGACGAACAGACCCTCACCGAGTCCATCGAACTGGCCCGTCGTTTCAAGGCCGGTGGCCTGGACCTGCTGAGCGTCAGCGTGGGCTTCTCGACCCCTGACGCCAACATCCCGTGGGGGCCTGCGTTCATGGGCCCGATCGCCGAGCGCGTCCGCCGCGAAGCCGGTATCCCGGTGACCTCGGCCTGGGGCTTTGGCACCCCGCAACTGGCAGACGGCGCATTGCAGGCCGGCCAACTGGACCTGGTGTCGGTCGGCCGAGCACACCTGGCTGATCCCCATTGGGCCTACTTTGCCGCCAAGGAACTGGGCGTAGAGAAGTCGTCCTGGACCTTGCCTGCGCCTTACGCGCATTGGCTGGAACGCTATCGCTGAGGCGAACCGCCTAGCCGGCGACGGGCTCAATCAAGCCGGGCCCGTCGTTGCGTGTATTGCCCACCGCAGTGCCCACCTTGAACCATTCAAACACTTCGCTGAGTTCGCCCTGGAACAGCAGCAACTGCTCGGCACGCGCTAGCGGCGTTGCCGGGTCGAGCCATTCACGCGCCAGTGCCGGATTGAGCACCACCGGCCGCCGGTCGTGAATGTCGACCATGCCGCCGGCGCTGTCGGCGGTGATGATCACAAACCCGTCGTGCTCGCCCGCGCCTTCATCGGCGTCGGGCAGTTGGCCGATGGCGGCGCACAACACCGGCGCGCCGTCCCGGCGACGGATCAGGTAGGGCTGCTTTTTCGGGCCGCCTTCGTCCACCCATTCAAACCAGTTGTCTACCGGCGCAATGGCGCGGTGCGGCCAGATCGCGCGGAAGAAAGCCCCCTGGGCGACTTTTTCCACGCGGGCATTGATGGGCGCCGCACGGTCCCTGGCCCAATGCGGGCGCCAGCCCCAGCGCACCCGATCGGCGTGCAGCACATCCTGCTCCAGGTGCAACAGCGCAACCGGCGTCGACGGCGCGACGTTGTAGCGCGCCTGGTCGCCTGCGTTATCGACCCAGGCATTGGGCATGCTCAAGGCCGCGACAAAGTCATGAATGCCCCGGTACTGCGTCAATCGTCCGCACATGGCTGAACCCTCCGGCTAAGCCTTGAGCGTAGACGCTGACGGTGTAACGGCCCAACGGGTGTCAGGCCTCGAACACCGGCCGCGAGGAGCGCTCGATTGCGGCCATGGCCTCGGCCTGGCTCATCAGCCCGGACGCTTCCAGGATCGACAGCAGTGAACGCCCCTGTGCCACCGATTGGCGTGCCAGCTGGCTGACGCGGGCGTAGCCCAGCTGCGGCACCAAGGCGGTGGCGACGGCCATCGACGCGGTCAGGTGCTGCTCGTTGCGCGACGTATCGGCGGTGATCCCGTTGATGCACTTTTCGCGAAACCGCTGGATGCCCTGGGTCAGCAGCGCAATGCTGTCGAACACGCGGGACGCCACCAGCGGCTCATAGTGGTTGATCTCCAGCTGGCCTGCCTGCACCGCCTGCGCCACTGCCGCATCGTTGCCGATCACTGCAAAGCTCAGTTGGATCATCGCCATCGGCAGTACCGGGTTGACCTTGCCGGGCATGATCGAGGAGCCGGCCTGGGCCTCGGGCAGTTTCAATTCGCCGATCCCGCCCACCGGCCCGGAAGACAGCAGGGTCAGGTCCGAAGCGATCTTGGCCAGGGATGCCGAGCACGTGCGCAGTTCGGCGGAGACCCGCGAAAATACATCCATGTTCTGCATGGCATCGAAGGCATTCTCCGGGGCCTGGTACTCGATGCCCGTGATCTGCACCAGATGCTGATAGACCGACGCGCGATACGCCGCCGGCGCGCCGAACCCGGTGCCAATGGCGGTGCCGCCCAGAGGCAGGGTCCGCAGTTTTTCGCGCACGCCCGCCAGCTCCGCACCGAGGCGATGGGTGAGGGCGGCATACCCGGAAAACAGCTGGCCGAGGCGCATCGGCTGGGCGTCCTGCAGGCAGGTGCGGCCCAGGTGCAGGACATCGGCAAATTGCTCGGCTTTCTGGTCGAAGCGGGCGGCCAGCTGGGCCACTTCATCGATCAGCGGCCCGAGCATCGCGTGGGTGGCGATCTTCAGGGCCGCCGGGTAGACATCATTGGTCGATTGCGAGGCATTGACGTGGTCGTTGGGGTGCACCACCTCGTATGAGCCCGCCGCGTGCCCCAGCAACTGCTGCGCGCGGTTGGCGATGACTTCGTTGAAGTTCATGTTGGTGGAGGTGCCGCCGGAGCCTTCCAGCAGATCGACGATCAGCGAGTCATCGCAGCGGCCGGCGATCACTTCGCCACAGGCCTGCACAATCGCCTCGCACTGCGGCTGGGCAATAACGCCGCAGCCGCGATTGGCCAGGGCGGCTGCCCACTTGCACTGGGCAAAGGCGTCGCGAAACGCCGTGTAGTGGGCGATGGTCAACGGTGACACGCTGAGGTTATCGAACCCGCGTACCGAGTTGACCCCATACAACTTGCCGGCGGGAATGTGCACTTCACCGACGTAATCGGTTTCCAGTCGTGCAGCGGCAGCATCAAAAGTACTCACGAGCATCACCTTCTTCTATTTGAATTAACGCCTCCACCCCTGTGCCCAGGGCCTTGAGCCTGGGCAGGAAGGAATGGAGGATCACATTGCGCGCCGTTTCGCAGGCATCGGCGAAAAAGGCGCTGTATTCATCACGTCGCGCCACCAGGTACAGCGAGCGCTCCAGGTGCAGGTCCGGGGTGAGGTGCGCGGTCACTTTGTCCACCCACGAAGCAGCCTGCAGAAAACACATCGGGCTGGTGACCGCCCAGCCGATGCCCTCGGCGACCATCGAGGTCAACGCATCGGCGTTATCCAGTTCCAGGCGGTTGGGCACCCGCACATTCAGGCTGCGCAGGTGGCGCTCGATCTGCAGGCCCACCTGGGACATGCGGTTGAAGCGCACCACCGGCAGCACGTTGGCCAGCGCGCGCACATCCTCGATCGAGTTGATCTCGCTGCGCAGCTGGTTGGGCGTGATCACAAAGTACTTCTCTGAAAACAGCCGGTAGCGAATCACGTCGTTGGCGTCCATCAGCGGGTCGCTGGTGACGATCAGGTCGAGGTCGCGGCGCAGCAGGGACTCGCCTTGTTGCGGGCTGAGCCCGGTGCGAATCGACCGCTGCGCCACCTTGCCCAGCAATTGCCGGGTGAACACCGAACCGCAGGTGGCGGCGAAGGAGTCCACCAGGCCGATGCGCAGGTCCGGATTGACGCCGCGCCCGGCGTCGATCACCTGGGCCTTGAGGTGGGACAACTCCTCGCTCAACACCGAGCCGCGATTGCGCAAGGCCACGCCGAACGCGGTCAGGGCCAGCGGGCGGGTGGTGCGGTCGACCAGCACCACACCGAGTTCGTCTTCCAGCTGGCGCACCATCTGCGACACCCCGGACTGGGAAATGCCCATGCGCGTTGCAGCGCCCGACATGCTGCCTTCCTCGGCCACCGCGATGAACACCTGGACCGCATACATGTCGATAAGCCTGTTCGCTGACATCTTCATCCTCGCTCGCTGACGCGCTTCAACGGTTACTTCGGCGTACGCCCCACGGGTGTGGACAGCGCCGGCGATAACCCTGGGTCGGTATCGGGCGTGACGCCCGACAAGTCTTCCTTGCTGGTTTCCGGTGCAAACAGGTGGCAGAACACGCCGCCGACGACCAGCACGCCGACGCACACGCCCAGCGCCGCGTGCACCCCGACTTGCTGCACCGCGACGGGCAGCAGGAAGGTCGCCACCGCCGAGCCGAAGCGGCTGGCGGCCACGGCCAGGCCGATCCCCGAGGCGCGCAGGTGGGTGGGGAACAATTCCGGCGGGTAGACAAATTCCAGGTTCACCGCGGCCGCCATCACGCAGGCAAAAAAGCCGAAGGCGAGGATGGTGCCCAGTGGGCCGAAGCCGGCGTAGGCAAGCACCGCCAGGCCGGCTGCGCTGAGGTAGAAGGTGCCGACCAGGAAGACCCGGCGCGACAGGCGGTCGATCACCAGCAGGCCGAGCAGGGCACCGACCAGCAACAGCACGTTGTAGACCAGGCCGCCGGCAAATTTGTCCTGCACATTCAGTGCTTCCAGCACCTTGGGGGCGAAGGTGCCCAGGGCGAAGAACGGAATCACCTGGCAGGTGTAGAACACGCAACCGACCAGGGTGTTCTTGCGCCAGCGTCGGCTGAACAACTCGCCCCAGCGGCTTTGTTGTCCGGGCTTGCTGGCCTGGGCAGCCGGGGCGGGCAGGTAGACGTGCGGCCCGAACTTGCTGCGCACAATCGCCAGGGCTTCCTCGCTGCGCCCACGTGCCATCAGCCAGATGGGCGATTCCGGCACGCCCAGGCGCAGCGGCAGGATCAGCAAGGCGGGGACACCACTGAGGGCGAGCATCAGGCGCCAGGCATCCGGGCCGATATCGCGGATCGCAAACCCGACCAGGTAGGCTGCCACATAACCCGCCGCCCAGGCCGCCGCCAGGACGCTGAGCAAGCGTCCACGGTAGCGGCGGGGGGCGAACTCGGTGACCAGGGACTTGCTCACTACATAGTCGAACCCCAGCACCAGGCCGAGCAACAGGCGCAGCGCGAGCAATTGCTCGGGGGACGTGACGAAGAACTGCGAAGCGGAAATCACCGCGAACAGCAGCATGTCCCAGGCGAAAATCGTGCGTCGGCCGAACCTGTCGGCGATCGGCCCGGCGCACAGGCTGCCCAGGAACAGCCCCGCCAGCGAGGCGGCGCCGAGCAAGCCCATCCAGAGCGCGGTCAACTGCAGCGGCCCCGCCGCCATGCTCACGGCGATGCCGATGATACCCAGCACGAACCCGTCACTGAACTGACCGCCTGTGCCGCTGAACACCGTTCGGATATGGAAGCGGCTCAGCGGAAGGTCTTCGAACGCTACTTGACCACTCATTCGTCTCTCCCCTTGCATTTTTATAGGTGTGGGATCCGGTGCCTGGGCATCGGTTGAGCAGGAGTCTAGGGCGGTCACTTCACGAAATCAGCAGACGCTTGATGAGTATCACGATAGCTGATACTGGGCGCCGGGATTCTTGAAACTCTGGCCTGCGCGGCGTTGGCGGCGCGGTCGAGCGGGGGGCTTTTGGCCAGTTAAAAAGGGCGCAGATCGCTCGCGCCCTCGTTGGGGCGCGCGCGGTATGCGGAGAGGGGGTTAAAGCGGGGTCAGCACATTCATGACCGTGTCCAGCGCCACACGGGTGTCATCCAGTTGCACCAGCGAGGCATGCCGCGCGCCAAGTGCGTCGCGGTTCTGGATCGCGGTGAGAATCGCCTTGTGCCGAGGCAGGCTCAGGCCCTGGATATCCGGGCGGCGGTTGGTGATGTTGATCGACTCGCGCAGCGGCAGCGAGAGCATGTTGCACATGTAGGCGAGCAGGTCGTTGCGGGTGGCGTCGGCGATGGCGCGGTGGAAGTCCAGATCTGCCTGCAGCAGCTGTTCGTGGGTCTGCGCAGTTTCCATGCCCCGGTAGGCTTTTTCGATGGTGGCGATGTCTTCAGCGGTGGCGGTGGTCGCGGCCATGGCGGCGATTTCCGGTTCGAGAATGCGCCGCACGCCCGCCAGGGTGTTGAAGAACTCACTGTGTGGCGTGGTCTGCATCAGCCAGGACAGCACGTCCGGGTCGAGCAGGTGCCATTTCAACCGCGGCCGCACCACTGCGCCGACCCGTGGCTTGGAGTACACCAGGCCCTTGGCGCTGAGCACGCGGGTCGCCTCACGCAAGACCGACCGGCTGACCTTGTATTCCTCGCAGAGCGTGGCCTCCATGGGCAGCCGTTCTTCGGGCTTGAAGCGACCGGAAACGATGTGCATGCCCAAGTCCTGGACGATCTGGGCATGCATGCTCTTGCGCGGCTTGGACGGCTGGTGATCCATGACTGGGAAGATGCTCTGGCTAAATAGGCGGCATCATAGCATCCCAATTAGTGGGAATGCCGGGGGACTTCCGCACCTCGGCAGCCCACCAGGAAGTCAAAGTCGCAACCCTGGTCAGCCTGCAGCACATGGTCGATGTACAGCTGGCGATAGCCGCCGACGATCAGCTTCTGCGGCGGCGCCAGGTCCGCCATGCGCGCCGCCAGCTCGGCATCGGGGATGTCCAGGTGCAGGCGGCCGTTGGCGCAGTCGAGTTCGATCCAGTCGCCTTCCTGCACCGTGGCCAGTGGCCCGCCGGCAGCGGCTTCCGGCGCAACGTGCAACACCACCGTGCCGTAGGCGGTGCCGCTCATGCGCGCATCGGAAATCCGCACCATGTCGGTCACGCCCTGGGCCAGCAACTTGGCCGGCAGGCCCATGTTGCCGACCTCGGCCATGCCCGGATAACCCTTGGGCCCGCAGTTTTTCATGACCAGGATCGAGTTGGCATCCACCTCCAGCTCTGGATCGTTGATGCGCGCCTTGTACATGTCGAAGTTCTCGAACACCACCGCGCGACCCCGGTGCTGCATCAGCTCGGGGCTCGCCGCCGACGGCTTTAGCACCGCACCGAGGGGCGCCAGGTTGCCGCGCAGCACGCAGATGCCGCCGTCCGCGCGGATCGGGTTGTCGAGGGTGCGGATCACTTCGTCCTGGCCGTAGATCGGCGAGTCCTTGGTGTTCTCGCCGAGGGACTTGCCGTTGACGGTCAGCGCGTTCGGGTGCGGGATCAGGTTGGCTTCGCCCAGGCGGCGCAGCACCGCGGGCAGGCCGCCGGCGTAGTAGAACTCCTCCATCAGGAACCGCCCGGACGGCTGCAGGTCGACGATGGTCGGCACGCCCCGGCCCATGCGGGTCCAGTCATCCAGGTCAAGCTCGACGCCGATGCGCCCGGCGATGGCCTTGAGGTGGATCACCGCGTTGGTCGAGCCGCCGATGGCCGCGTTGACGCGAATGGCGTTTTCAAACGCTGCCTTGGTGAGGATCTTCGACAGCTTCAAGTCTTCGCGCACCATCTCCACCGCGCGCATGCCGGACATATGCGCCAGCACATAGCGGCGCGCATCCACCGCCGGAATCGCCGCGTTGTGCGGCAGCGACGTGCCCAGCGCCTCGGCCATGCAGGCCATGGTCGACGCGGTGCCCATGGTGTTGCAGGTGCCCGCCGACCGCGACATGCCGCCCTCGGCTGCGAGGAAATCATCCAGGGTAATGGTGCCGGCCTTGACCTGTTCGCTGAGCTGCCACACCACCGTGCCCGAGCCGATGTCCTGGCCCTTGTGCTTGCCGTTGAGCATCGGCCCGCCGGTGACCACGATGGCCGGCACGTCGCAACTGGCGGCGCCCATCAGCAGGGCGGGGGTGGTCTTGTCGCAGCCGGTCAGCAGCACCACGCCGTCGATGGGGTTGCCGCGAATCGCTTCCTCCACGTCCATGCTCGCCAGGTTGCGGGTGAGCATGGCCGTGGGGCGCAGGTTCGATTCGCCGTTGGAGAACACCGGGAATTCCACCGGGAAGCCACCGGCCTCGATCACGCCGCGTTTGACGTGCTCGGCGATCTGGCGGAAGTGCGCGTTGCACGGCGTCAGCTCTGACCAGGTATTGCAGATGCCAATGATCGGCTTGCCATGGAACTGATGGTCGGCGATGCCTTGGTTCTTCATCCAGCTGCGGTACATGAAGCCGTTTTTGTCGGCGGTACCAAACCACTGGGCAGAGCGTAGGCCGGGCTTTTTGTCAGGCATGATCGATTCTCTTATTGTATGACTATATGTTCTAAGCTTGCTTAAACATAAGCGCAAAGACTCGGCTTTGGAAGTGTTGTTTTGCAAATAGTCATACTATATAGTCGATCCAACTGAGGTATGACCCTGGCGGATTTTCGCGAGAGGCGTCCCCCGAGCTTCTATAAAAACAACAATCGGAGATCGACCCCCATGAGCCAGGAGCTGCGGCTTATTCGGCGCATCACGCTGAAACTGATTCCCTTCCTGATCCTGCTGTACCTGATCGCCTACGTGGACCGTTCCGCCGTGGGCTTCGCCAAGTTGCACATGGGCGCCGACGTCGGCATCGGTGACGCCGCCTATGGCCTGGGCGCGGGGTTGTTCTTCATTGGCTACTTCCTGTTCGAGATCCCCAGCAACCTGATGCTCGACCGCTTCGGTGCGCGGCGCTGGTTCGCGCGGATCATGATCACCTGGGGCGCGATCACCATCGGCATGGCGTTCGTGCAAGGTCCGCACAGTTTCTATGTGATGCGCTTCCTGCTCGGCGCGGCGGAGGCGGGGTTCTTTCCGGGCGTGCTGTACTACATCACCCAGTGGTTCCCGGTGCGCCATCGCGGCAAGATCCTGGGGCTGTTCATCCTGTCCCAGCCGATTGCGATGATGATCACCGGCCCGGTGTCCGGCGGCCTGCTGGGCATGGACGGCATCCTCGGCCTGCACGGCTGGCAGTGGCTGTTCATCGTGATCGGCACCCCGGCGATCCTGCTCACCTGGCCGGTGTTGCGCTACTTGCCGGACGGCCCCCAGCAGGTCAAGTGGATGAGCGAGGACGAAAAAACCTGGCTCACCGGTGAACTGGCCAAGGACCTGCAAGCCTACGGCCAGACCCGCCATGGCAACCCGCTGCACGCGCTCAAGGACAAACGCGTGTTGCTGCTGGCGCTGTTCTACCTGCCCGTGACCCTGAGCATCTATGGCCTGGGCCTGTGGCTGCCGACCCTGATCAAGCAGTTCGGCGGCAGCGACCTGGTCACCGGTTTCATCTCGGCGGTGCCGTACATTTTCGGGATCATCGGCCTGCTGATCATCCCGCGCAGTTCCGACCGCCTGAACGACCGCTACGGCCACCTGGCGGTGCTCTACGTGCTCGGTGCCATCGGCTTGTTCTGCAGCGCCTGGCTGAGTGCGCCGGTGCTGCAAATGGCGGCGCTGAGCCTGGCAGCATTCGCGCTGTTTTCCTGCACGGCGGTGTTCTGGACCTTGCCGGGGCGCTTTTTCGCCGGCGCGAGTGCAGCGGCGGGGATTGCCTTGATCAACTCCGTGGGCAACCTCGGCGGCTACATCGGCCCATTCGTGATCGGCGCGCTCAAGGAGTACACCGGCAACCTGGCGTCGGGCCTGTACTTTTTGTCCGCGGTGATGGTGTTCGGGCTGGTCTTGACCGGCGTGGTCTACCGCGTGCTGGAGCGCAAGCATGCGCTGCCCGCCGACCAGTTTGCCGCCAGTGCGCGTGGCGCCACACGTACTTAATCGAGGAGAAGCTTCATGCGTTTAGTCCAGTTCGAGTTGCACAACGGTGAGCGCCGGGTCGGCGTGGTGGAAGGCGCCAACGTGCGCGAAGTGAATACCGCGCGCAGCGTGCGTGAGGTGGCGCTGGCCGCCATCGACGCTGGCGTGGGCCTGGCGCAACAGGTGGATAGCCTGGGCCTGGGTGAGCGTTACGACTACGCCACACTGCTGGCCGACCTGAAGATTTTGCCGCCACTGGATCATCCCGATCCCGCGCACATGCTGATCAGCGGCACCGGCCTGACTCACCTGGGCAGCGCCGCCGCGCGCGACAAGATGCACCAGGCCGGCGACGAGAGCACCTTGACCGACACCATGCGCATCTTCAAATGGGGCGTGGAGGGCGGCAAGCCAGCGGCCGGCGAGGTGGGCGTGCAGCCGGAGTGGTTCTACAAGGGCGACGGCAGCATTGTCGTGCGCCCCGGCCAGGCGTTCCCGGTGCCGCCGTTTGCCGACGACGCCGGCGAAGAGCCGGAAATCGGCGGCCTCTACGTGATCGGCCCGGACCGCAAGCCTTATCGCCTGGGGTTTGCGGTGGGCAACGAGTTCTCCGACCACGTGATGGAGCGCAAGAACTACCTGTACCTCGCTCATTCCAAGCTGCGCAGTTGCAGCTTCGGTCCCGAGCTGCGCGTGGGCGAGTTGCCCCAGCACCTGGCGGGCACCAGTCGCCTGCTGCGCGACGGCGAGGTGATCTGGCAGAACGAATTCCTCAGTGGCGAAGCGAATATGTGCCACAGCCTCGACAATCTTGAGTATCACCACTTCAAATACCGTCAATTCCTCACGCCGGGCGATGTGCACATTCATTTCTTCGGCACCGCCACGCTGTCATTCGCCGACGGTATACGTACCCAACCGGGCGATGTGTTCGAGATCAGCCAGGCCGAGTTCGGCGCGCCGCTGGTCAACAGTGTCGGCAGCGCCGACGCGGCATTCGAACCCGGCCACGTCATCAGCCTTTAAGGAGAGTTTCATGACCCTGTTCCTCGGCCACAACTACATCGGCGGCCAGCGCAGCGCCCTCGGCAGCATCACGCTGCAAAGCCTGGATGCAACCACCGGCGAAGCCTTGCCGCAGGATTTCTACCAGGCCACGCCGCAGGAAGTCGACGCCGCCGCCAAGGCCGCTGCGGCCGCTTACCCGGCGTACCGTGGGTTGAGTGCCGCGCGCCGCGCGCAGTTCCTGGAGGCGGTGGCCGACGAGCTGGACGCGCTGGGCGATGACTTTGTGGCGCTGGTGTGCCGTGAAACGGCATTGCCCGCCGCGCGGATCAACGGCGAACGCGGGCGGACCAGCGGGCAGATGCGCCTGTTCGCCACGGTGCTGCGTCGCGGCGATTTCTACGGTGCGCGTATCGACAAGGCCTTGCCGCAGCGCCAGCCTTTGCCGCGCCCGGATTTGCGCCAGTACCGCATCGGACTGGGTCCGGTGGCAGTGTTTGGCGCGAGCAATTTCCCCCTGGCGTTTTCCACCGCAGGCGGTGACACCGCCGCGGCTTTGGCGGCGGGATGCCCGGTGGTGTTCAAGGCCCACAGCGGGCATATGGCGACGGCCGAGCGCGTCGCCGATGCCATCCTCCGCGCGGCCGAGGCCACCGAGATGCCGGCGGGGGTGTTCAATATGATCTTCGGCGGCGGCGTCGGTGAAGCGCTGGTCAAGCACCCGGCAATCCAGGCGGTGGGCTTTACCGGCTCGCTCAAGGGCGGGCGCGCCTTGTGTGATATGGCGGCCGCGCGCCCGCAGCCGATCCCGGTGTTTGCCGAGATGTCGAGCATCAACCCGGTAATCGTGCTGCCGCAGGCGTTGCACGCCAGGGCGGACAGCATCGCCCGCGACCTGACCGCCTCGGTGGTCCAAGGCTGCGGCCAGTTCTGCACCAATCCGGGCCTGGTGATTGGCATTGCTTCGCCCGCGTTCACCGCGTTCACCCAGCAGGTCGCGCAGTTGATCGACGCTCAGCCGGCGCAAACCATGCTCAACGCCGGCACTTTGAGCAGCTACGGCAACGGCCTGGCCAAGCTCCTGGCGCACCCCGGCATCCAGCACCTGGCCGGCAGTGCCCAGGCGGGCAATCAGGCCCAGCCGCAGTTGTTCAAGGCTGATGTGCGCCTGCTGATTGACGGTGACGAAGTGCTGCAGGAAGAGGTATTCGGCCCCACCACGGTGTTCGTCGAAGTCGCGGGCCAGGCCCAACTCAGTGCCGCCCTGCAAGGCCTGCACGGCCAGCTCACCGCGACGATCATTGGCGAGCCGCACGACCTGCAACAGTTCGCCGAACTCACACCGTTGCTGGAACAGAAGGTCGGCCGCATCCTGCTCAACGGCTACCCGACCGGCGTCGAAGTCTGCGATTCGATGGTGCACGGCGGCCCGTACCCGGCGACTTCGGACGCGCGGGGCACCTCGGTCGGCACCTTGGCCATCGAGCGTTTCCTGCGCCCGGTGTGCTTCCAGAACTACCCTGATAGCCTGCTGCCCGACGCGTTGAAAAACGCCAACCCGTTGCGTATCCAGCGCTTGGTGGATGGCACGCCATCACGCGAGTCGCTGTAAAACCCTGATCAGGAGGTTTCATGTCGTTGAGCGCAGTGACCGCGCACCGTGCGCAATTGGGCGAAGCGCCGTTCTGGGATGCACCAACCCAGGCGCTGTATTGGGTCAACATCGCCGGCAAACAGGCCCTGCGCCTGATGGGCGGGCAGCTGCAGGTGTGGCAGTTGCCCGAGCATGTCTCGGCCTTTATCCCGTGTGAACGCGGCGATGCGCTGGTGACCTTGAGCAGTGGGGTCTATCGCCTCGACCTGGCCACCGAGGCCCTGACCCTGCTGTGCGTGGCCGACCCGCAAGCTGGCAACCGTGGCAATGAAGCGCGCTGTGATGCCCAGGGCCGGCTCTGGCTGGGCACCATGCAGAACAATATCGGCGAGCAGGGTGAAGACCTGCCGATCACCCGTCGCTCCGGTGGCCTGTTTCGCATCGACGCCGATGGGCAGGTCACGCCGCTGCTGCACGGCCTGGGTATTCCCAACACCTTGCTGTGGAGCGACGACGGTCGCCAGGTGCATTTTGGCGACAGCATGGACGGCACCCTGTACCGGCACGCGATCCAGGCCGATGGCCAACTCGAGCCGGGCCAGGTGTGGTTCGGCCCGCACGCGCGTGGTGGGCCGGACGGCTCGGCGATGGACGTCGAAGGCTATCTCTGGAACGCCCGCTGGGACGGCAGCTGCCTGCTGCGCCTGACGCCGGACGGGCAGGTGGACCGCGTCATCGAGCTGCCGGTCAGCCGCCCGACCAGTTGCGTGTTCGGTGGCCCCGACCTGACAACGCTGTACATCACCAGCGCCGCCAGCCCCTTGGATCATCCCCTCGATGGCGCGGTACTCGCCATCGAGGTCGACGTGCCAGGCAAGCCCTGTCACCGCTTTGCCGGTTAACCCCAGACATTCAAAAACAACAACAAGGAGTCACCGTATGAATCGTCGTCGTGGTTTGCGTTCCCTGTGCTGCGCCGCTGTGGCGGTCTCGGCCCTGAGCTTGAGCGGGCTGTTGCTGGCCGCTGAAGAGGTGAAGATCGGTTTTCTGGTCAAGCAGGCTGAAGAGCCGTGGTTCCAGACCGAATGGGCCTTCGCCGAAAAAGCCGGCAAGGAACATGGCTTCACCGTGATCAAGATCGCCGTGCCCGATGGCGAGAAGACCCTGTCGGCCATCGACAGCCTGGCGGCCAACGGCGCCAAGGGCTTTGTGATCTGCCCGCCGGACGTGTCCCTGGGCCCGGCCATCGTCGCCAAGGCCAAGGCCAATGGCCTGAAAGTGATTGCCGTGGATGACCGCTTTGTCGATGCCAAGGGCAACTTCATGGAGGACGTGCCGTACCTCGGCATGGCGGCCTTCGAAGTCGGCCAGAAGCAGGGTGCGGCCATGGCCGCCGAGGCGAAAAAACGCGGCTGGGACTGGAAGGACACCTATGCGGTGATCAACACCTTCAATGAACTCGACACCGGCAAGAAGCGCACCGACGGCTCGGTCAAGTCTCTTGAAGATGCCGGCATGCCCAAGGATCACATCCTGTTCACCGCCGCCAAGACCCTCGACGTCCCAGGCAGCATGGACGCCACCAACTCGGCCCTGGTCAAGCTGCCCGGCGGCGCGAAAAACCTGATCATCGGCGGCATGAACGACAACACCGTGCTCGGCGGCGTGCGCGCCACCGAAAGCGCTGGCTTCAAGGCCGCCAACGTGATCGGCATCGGTATCAATGGCACCGACGCCATCGGCGAACTGAAGAAAGCCGAGAGCGGTTTCTTCGGCTCGATGCTGCCCAGCCCGCACATTGAGGGCTACAACACTGCGCTGATGATGTACGAGTGGGTGACCAAAGGCACCGAGCCGCCGAAGTACACCGCGATGGACGAGGTGACCCTGATCACCCGCGAGAACTTCAAGCAGGAGCTGGAAAAAATCGGCTTGTGGAACTGAGGCTGGGCGGCACCGCGTGACGATCAACAGTGGCAGCGGGCTGGCTTGCGAAGGCGTGGGTGACTGACACCACGCTTTCGCGAGCCGGCCCGCTTGCTGCGGTTAATCGGCGGAGAATTTGAACGCGGTGTGCTGGGTGTAGGTTTGCCCCGGGTCCAAGCGCGTCGAGGCAAAGCCCGGCTGGTTCGGCGCATCGGGAAAGTGCTGGGTTTCCAGGGTGAAGCCGCTCCAGTGCGCGTAGGTCTTGCCCGCTTTGCCCTTCACCGTCCCATCCAGGAAATTGCTGGTATAGAACTGCACGCCGGGCTCGGTGGTGTACAGCTGCAGACGCCGACCCGACGCCGGGTCATGCACGTCGGCCGCCAGCTGTTTGATGTCGCCCCGGGTATCCAGCGCCCAGTTGAAGTCAAACCCGCCTTGTTTTGGCTCGGCGAACTTGAGCTGCGGGTGATCGTCCTTGAGGTGCTGGCCGATCGGCGTGGGTTTCAGGAAGTCCATCGGCGTGCCTTTGACCGGTGCCAGTTCGCCGGTGGGGATCAAGGTGGCATTGACGGGCGTGTAGTGGCTGGCATGCAAGGTGGCGACGTGCTTGAGGATGTCACCGTTGCCGGCGCCGGCCAGGTTGAAGTAGCTGTGGTTGGTCAGGTTGAGCACCGTGGGTTTGTCGGTGGTGGCCTGGTAGTCGATGTGCAGCTCGTTGTTGTCGTTGAGGCGGTAGGTGACCTCGGTTTTCAGGTTGCCGGGAAAGCCCATTTCACCGTCCTTGGACAGGTAGCTCAGCTTCACCCCGACAGAGCCCTTGTCGTTGACCGGCTCGGCCTTCCACACGTGCTTGTCGAAACCCTGGGCACCACCGTGCAGCGAGTTGGGGCCATCGTTGAGCGGCACCTGGTAACGCGTGCCGTCGAGTTCAAAGGTGCCACCGGCCAGGCGGTTGCCGAAGCGCCCGATGGTTGCGCCGAAAAACGCCGTGCCGGCCTGATAGCCCTGGACGCTGTCGAAGCCGAGCACCACGTCTTCGACCTTGCCGTGTTTGTCCGGCACTTTCAGCGACTGCAGCACGCCGCCGTAGGTGATCACCGTGGCCTGCATGCCGTGGCTGTTGCGCAGGATGTACTGTTCGACGGCGGTGCCGTCGTTGGTTTTGCCGAAGGGTTTGTGTTCGCTGCTGAGCCCTGCGGCCTGGGCGCCACCGCTGGCAACCAGCAGGGACATGGCGAGGCCCGAGAGCAGGTATCGAGGGTGCTTCATGGTCGAACTTCCTTTTGTTGTTTTGTCGGAATAGTTCTACTAATGTGCGATATTTCGTGGTTGAGACAGCAGATTTATAGCCTTTAACCACGTATTTGCAAAATAAAATAAGACTAATTAGGCGAGGCGAACGCGATATGAGTATCCAGCAGGCTGTTTATCCCGACCTCAGGGACAAGGTCGTACTGATCTCCGGAGGGGCTTCGGGGATCGGCGAGTCCATGGTGCGCGCCTTCGCTGCGCAGGGCGCTCGGGTCGGGTTTGTCGACCGCGCCCAAAGCCAGGGCGAGCGCCTGGCGGCGCTGCTCGTTTCACAGGGGCACAGCGTCGAATTCGGCCATTGCGATATCACCGACGAGATCGCCTACAAGGCGGCCATCGCGCGTTTCGAGCACTCGCTGGGGCCGATCACCGTGCTGGTGAACAACGCGGCAAATGACGTGCGTCACACCCTGGAGGAGGTCGATTCGGCTACCTTCGACAAACTGATTTCCGTCAACCTCAAACACGCCTTTTTCGCTGCCAAGGCCGTGGTGCCGATGATGAAAGCCGCAGGCTTCGGGTCGATCATCAACCTCGGTTCGGTCGGCTGGATGATGGCCTCGGCCGGCTACCCGGTGTACGCCGCCAGCAAGGCCGCCGCGCATGGCATGACCCGCGCCCTGGCGCGCGAGCTGGGGCCGAGCCGGATTCGCGTCAACACGTTGGTGCCCGGCTGGGTGATGACCGAAAAGCAGCTGGCGATGTGGGTGGACGATGCGGCCAGGGACCTGATCAGTCGCAGCCAGTGCCTGCCGGGCAGCGTGCTGCCGGAGCATATCGCCAACATGGCGTTGTTCCTGGCCTCGGACGCGTCGGCGATGTGCTCGGCGCAGAACTTCATCGTCGACGGCGGCTGGGTCTGATGGCATGCCCCTGAGGGCTTACTCGATCGGGTATTGCTTGAAGGCGGGATGCTGTTCCAGCCGCTCGGCGTGACGTCGCACATGGGGAAAGGCATCCGCCTTCACCACCGACGCCACGGTGAGCTGGCTGAAAGACCAGGCCACTGCCGCCGTCAGCGAGGCCTGGGTCAGTGCCTCACTGTCAGTGTCGGCCAAGTGCTTGTCGAGCTGCGAATAGGCGGCAAGCAATTGGCCGCTGATGCGCTCAAGCCAGGGGGCATGCAACTTCTCGGCTGGCCGCAGGTTGTGCTCGTAGACGATCTGCACGCTTTTCTCGCAGGCCGCCAGCGCCAGGCCCAGCGCATGCAAGTCCCGGGCGAGTGCCGTGGGCTGCTCGGGCAGCAGCTTTTTCCCGGCCGGGGCCAGCGCTTCCAGGTAATCGAGGATCAGGTTGGAGTCCATCAACACCGTGCCGTCGTCCAGCACCAGCGTAGGGGCCTTGACCACCGGGTTGACCTGCGCGAACTCGTCGAAGGTGCGGAACACCGACAACGATTCATGCACGAAGTCGATTCCGTACAACTCCAGGGAAATGGCCACGCGGCGAACGTAGGGCGAGTCCAGCATGCCGATCAGTTTCATTGAGCCTCCATTGCTACCAGGGTGATGGACCGAAGAGATTAAGGGCAATCGCTTGCCCTGCGCAATTGCTGATACGCCTGCACCAACTGCTCCAGGCTGAACGCCAGGTTGCGCCCACTCGGGTTGGGCAACACCCACACCGACGCTCCGCCCAGCAACTGCGGCTGCAACCCCCAGGCAATTTCGCGCTGAGCGGACAAGGCGCTGTAGCCGGCCTTGCCGAGGAAGGCGACGACACGTGGTGCATACCGGCGGATTTTTTCTTCGAAGGCCGTCGCCGCATCGGTGAATTCATGCCGGGCCAGCTCGCCTGCGCTGGCGGTGGGGCGCTCGACCACGGTGGTCAGGCCGCAGCGGTAGTGCAGCAGCGTGGGGCCGTCTTCGGGGCGGATTTCATGCGGGGTGAAACCGGCCAGGTGCAAGGTGCGCCAGAAGCGGTTGCTGCGGTTGGCAAAGTGCAGGCCGAGGGCGGCGGAGCCTTTGCCGGGGTTGATGCCGCAGAACACCACGTCCAGGTGGTCGGCGAGGATGTCTTCGAGCCGCTCGTTCATGCCGGGCTCCGCAAGCCTTGGCGGCTGGCGCCGGGCGGTTGCCCGGTGATGCGTTTATAGGCGCGGCTGAACGCCGCCTGGGAGGTGTAGCCGAGCCGCAACGCGACGGCTTCGATGGGCAAGCGCTCCAGGGTCAACCATTGGGCCGCCAGGCGCATGCGCAACTCGGTCACGTAGCGCAGCGGCGGGATGCCGAGGGTGGCCTGGAACCGATCGGCAAACACCGAGCGCGAGGTATGACAATGCGCCGCCAACTCGGCCACGCTCCAGTCGCGCCCCGGTTGCTGGTGCAGGGCGAGCAGGGCGCCAGCCAGGCGCGGGTCACGCAACGCAGCCACCAGCCCCGAGGCATTGCCGCAGGCACATTCGACCCAGCCGCGCACGATCATTGCCGCTACCACATCGGCCAGGCGCGCGAGGATTCCCGCGTAACCGATACGCGCGCTGGAGACTTCGCGCTCCATCACCGCGAGGATCGGCATCAGGCCAGGGTAACGCTGGCCGCCGGCGTCGATCAGCATCAAGGCCGGCATCAGGCTGCCGAGGCCTTGCAGGCTGTCGAGTTCGAACGCCATGCAGGCGCTAAACAGCAGGGTGCAGGAGGGCGTCTCGGGCGAGGCATTCACCGCGCAGACGCTATCACCCAGCGGTGCGGCGTCGAAGTCGGTGATGTCCTGCACGCAAGCCTGCGGGCTGGAGACCAGCGCGTGCGCGCCACCGTGGGCGATAAACACGGCATTGCCCGCCGACAGCTCGTAGAGGCTGCCGTCTTCCAGGCGCAAGGTGGCGCATCCGGCGGCCAGAAAGTGGAAATACGCATGCCCGGGCTTGGCCGCAAAGCTCACCCCGAACACCGGCCCGGCTTGGATGCGCCGGTACTGCACGCCGCTCAGGCGCATGCTGCGCAGCAGTTCATTGATCAGCTCGGAGGACATGTCAAAAGCGTTCTGGGCGGTCATGTTCGGGGTTTCGATCAAAAACTCAAGGGTTTGCATCATAGATCATCCTGAGGGCCACACCTAGACTGGCCGCCACGCTAATAGCCTGAGGATGTCTGTGATGAACGAATGTGTGTCCCATGCCCCTGTCGACAGCAGGGCCGAACCGGCCACCCCGGCGTGGATGGCGGTGTTTTCCCTGGCGATGGGGGTGTTCGGCCTGTTGACCGCCGAATACCTGCCCGCCAGCCTGCTGACGCCGATGGCGCTGGACCTTGGCGTGTCCGAAGCGCTGGCCGGGCAGGCAGTGACGGTGACGGCGGTGGTGGCGTTGTTCGCCGGCCTGCTGGTGCCAGGCCTGACCCGTGGCATCGACCGACGTTTGGTGCTGCTGGGGTTTTCCACGCTGATGATCGCGTCCAACCTGCTGGTGGCGTGCTCGTCCAGCCTGTGGGTGCTGCTGGTGATGCGCGTGCTGCTCGGCATCGCCCTCGGAGGTTTCTGGAGCATGGCGGCGGCCGTCGCCATGCGGCTGGTGCCGGCGGCGCTGTTGGCGCGTGCGCTGTCGATCATATTCAGTGGCATTGCGCTGGGCACCGTGGTTGCCGTGCCGCTGGGCAGCTACCTCGGCGGTCTCTACGGGTGGCGCAGTGCGTTTCTCGCCGCAGCGGCGGTGGGGGGAGTGACGCTGGCCTTCCAACTGTTGACGTTGCCGCGCCTGGCGCCGACTGGCACTGCGCGCCTGCGCACCGTGCTGGAGGTGCTGCTGCGTCCGGGTATCGCCATCGGCATGTTCGGCTGCGTGCTGGTACACACCGCACATTTTGCGCTCTTCACCTATATCCGGCCGTTCCTGGAAAGCACTACCGGGGTTGGCAGCGAAGGGCTGGCGCTGATGCTGCTCGGGTTCGGTGTGGCGAACTTTGCCGGCACGTTACTGGCCGGTTGGCTGCTGGTGCGCCATCCCCGTACCACCCTGGTGCTGATGCCCTTGCTGGTGGGCGTGGCCGCGCTGGCGCTGGTGCTGCTGCCGGCGTCACTGCCGGGGCAGGCGCTGCTGCTGGCGCTGTGGGGCATGGCGTTTGGTGGCGTGCCGGTCGCGTGGTCGAACTGGGTGGCCCGCGCCGTGCCGGATCAGGCCGAGAGTGCCGGCGGCATGGTGGTGGCATCGGTGCAATCGGCGATTGCCGCCGGGGCGGCAGGGGGAGGGGTGATGTTCAGTCTCAGCGGGATCAACGGGGTGTTTATCGCCGGCGGCGTGCTGATGGTGGTGGCGGCCGGGTTGATCGCGCTGCGGGTACAGGTACCGGGGGACGCCGGCGCCGCAGGTGTGGCGCTGCACGTCTAGGCCGAGGGTCGTCAGTCGTCTGCCTGGGCCAGCAAGGCTTGGGCAAACGCATCAGAGGCAATCAGGTCCAGGGTCTGGCGCAGCTGTGCCGCGGCTTCACGGCCGAAGGCGAGGTCAAAGCGCTCGGCCATTTTGTTCGAAATGCGCTTGGCGGCCGCATGGGTCTGCACGCCTTGCTCGGTCAGCAGCACGCGCCGCGTGCGGCGGTCGAGTTCGTCCACGCGCAACTCCACCAGCCCATCGCGTACCAGCGGCTTGAGTGTGTGGCCGAGTGCCGAGAGGTCCATCACCAGGGTTTGCGCCAGCTCGCCCATCTTCGGCGTGCCGGCCTTCGCGATATGGTTGAGCACCGCGTACTGGGTGGCTTTCAACCCGCAGGGCGCGTAGGCCTCGTCATAGATCTGGCCCAGGCGCCGCGAGGTGCGGCGCACGGCACCGTTTACGCAGGCGCTGGGGTTGTCTGTGCAAGGCTTGGCGGATTTCAAGGGCGGATACTCTCTGATACAAAACTCGACGCTGGCGATTATGCCTGCCAGACCTCTCAGGACAAGGCCTTTCAGACCGGAGATGCCCTTTAGATGAATACTGAGACAGCTTGAAACAAATTAGTTGCGTACGCCACTAAATTCGATATTGTGGCGTATGCCTCTTTGTGACCTGGATGTCGCTGCAAACTCCCCAGGATCCACATGGGGCGAGGCGGGAAAACGGCATGGCAACGCCTGCTGGCTCATCCAACCCCCTGTCCGGATCACCTTCTATGCTGAGCCTCGTGCGCATCGCATTGCGGCGCCCCTATACCTTCCTGGTATTGGCTATTTTCATCCTGATCATCGGCCCGCTCGCGGCCTGGCGCACGCCCACGGATATCTTCCCGGAGATCCGCATCCCGGTGATCGCGGTGATCTGGCAGTACACCGGTCTGCCGCCCGACCAGATGGCGGGGCGCATCACCTCGCCGTTCGAGCGGGTGCTGACCACCACCGTGAACGACATCCGCCATATCGAGGCGCAGTCGATGAACGGCTACGGGATCGTCAAGATCTTCTTCCAGCCGGGCGTCAACATCAGCACCGCCAACGCCCAGGTGACGTCGGTGTCCCAGGCGATCCTGCGCCAACTGCCGCCGAGTACCGTACCGCCGCTGGTGCTCAACTACAGCGCTTCTACCGTGCCCATCGTGCAACTGGCGCTGTCGGGCCCCGGCCTGAGCGAGCAGCGCCTCGGGGATATCGGCCTCAACCAGGTGCGCCTGATGCTCACCAGCGTGCCCGGTGCAGCCTTGCCATACCCGTTCGGCGGCAAGAGTCGCCAGGTGCAGATCGACCTCGATTCGGCGCGCATGCAAGCCCGTGGCCTGTCCGCGCAGGATGTCGCCACGGCGCTGGCCACGCAGAACCTGATCACCCCGGTGGGCACGCAGAAGATCGGCAGCTACGAGTTCAACCTGCAACTGAATAACGCCCCGTCGGATTTCCATGACCTGGAAAACCTGCCGATCAAGACCGCCGACGGCACCACGGTGTTGATCCGCGACGTGGCCACCGTGCGCGACGGCAACCCGCCGCAAACCAACATCGTGCACGTCAACGGCAACCGCTCGGTGCTGCTGCCGGTGCTCAAGACCGGTTCGGCGTCGACCCTGGGCGTGGTCGCCGGGATCAAGGAAAAACTCGCCGACAACAAGGCCGCCTTGCCGCCCAACCTGAATATCGACCTGATCGGCGACCAGTCGCTGTTCGTGCGCTCGGCCATCAGCGGCGTGGCGCGTGAAGGCCTGATTGCGGCGGCGTTGACCAGCCTGATGATCCTGCTGTTTCTCGGCAGCTGGCGCTCGACGGTGATCATCGCCACCTCGATTCCGCTGGCGATCCTGGCCTCGATCGCCACGCTCTCGGCCCTCGGCGAAACCCTGAATATCATGACCCTGGGTGGCCTGGCGCTGGCGGTGGGGATCCTGGTGGACGACGCCACGGTGACCATCGAGAACATCAACTGGCACCTGGAGCAGGGCAAGCCGGTGGAGACCGCGATTCTCGACGGCGCCGCGCAGATCGTCACCCCGGCGTTCGTGTCGCTGTTGTGTATCTGCATCGTGTTCGTGCCGATGTTCTTCCTCGACGGCGTGGCGCGCTTCCTGTTTGTGCCGATGGCCGAAGCGGTGATCTTCGCCATGATTGCCTCGTTCATCCTGTCGCGAACCCTGGTGCCGACCCTCGCCAACTACCTGCTCAAGCCGCATGTGCATGGCGAAGCCGGGCCTGCGCCGTCACGCAATCCGCTGGTGAATTTCCAGCGCGGTTTCGAACGGCGTTTCGAAGCGTTTCGCGAGCGTTACCACGGTGTCCTCGACACCGCCTTGCACCATCGCCGCACGGTGGTGATCGGCCTGCTGGCGTTTGTCGCGGTGTCGTTCGCGCTGGTGCCGTTCCTTGGGCGCAACTTCTTCCCCGAGGTCGATTCCGGGCTGATCCTGCTGCATGTGCGGGCGCCGGTCGGCACGCGGGTGGAAAGCAATGCGCGCCTGATCGCCGATATCGAAAACGCGATCCGGCGCAAGATTCCCGCCTCCGAACTCAAGGCCCTGGTCGACAATATCGGCCTGTCCATCAGCGGCATCAACGTGGTGTACAACAACACCGGCACCGTGGGTTCCCAGGACAGCGATATCCAGATCAGCCTCAACGAAGACCACCGCCCGACCGCCGAATACATGCGCGAACTGCGCGAAACCCTGCCACGGGAATTCCCCAGCGCGGTTTTCTCGTTCCCGGCCTCGGACATCGTCGGGCAGATCCTCAACTTCGGCTCGTCGGCGCCTATCGACCTGCAGATCACCGGCAATAACCTTGCGGGCAACTTCACCTATGCGAGCGCCTTGCTGCGCGATATTCGCCGGGTGCCCGGTGTAGTGGATGCGCGCATTCAGCAGTCGCGGCAATTGCCGACTTTCAATATCGACGTCGACCGCACCCGCGCGCAGTTGGTCGGGCTGACCGAGCGCGATGTGACCAACAGCCTGGTGGTCAACCTCGCCGGTTCCAGCCAGGTGGCGCCGACATTCTGGTTGAACCCGGCCAACGGGATTTCCTATCCGATCGTCATGCAGACCCCGCAATACAGCCTCGACACCCTGGCAGCACTGCACAACCTGCCGTTGAGCGGCAGCGCCGGCGCGGCCACCGACCAGACCCTTGGCGGCCTGGCGAACATCCAGCGCAGCCACGGCAACTCGGTGTTCACCCAGTCGGATATCCAGCCGGTGGTCGAGGTGCTCACGGCGATCCAGGACCGTGACCTGGGGGGCGTCGCGGCGGATATCCAGAAGATCATTGCAGCCCACGCCGGTGAGGTGCCGACCGGCTCCAAAGTGATCCTGCAGGGCCAGGTGCAGACCATGAACGCGGCATTCAGCGGCTTGCTGTTCGGGCTGCTCGGCGCGGTGGTGCTGATCTACCTGCTGATCGTGGTCAACTTCCAGTCCTGGGCCGATCCGTTTGTGATCATCACCGCGTTGCCGGCGGCGCTGGCGGGCATCGTGTGGATGCTGTTCGTGACGCACACGCCGCTGTCGGTGCCGGCGCTGACGGGGGCGATCATGTGCATGGGCGTGGCCACTGCCAACGCCATCCTGGTGGTGAGCTTCTGCCGTGAACGCCTGGCGGTGCACGGCGATGCGGTACAGGCCGCCTTGGAGGCCGGCTTCACCCGTCTGCGCCCGGTGTTGATGACCGCCATCTCGATGATCATCGGCATGGCGCCGATGGCCCTGGGCCTGGGCGAGGGCGGCGAGCAGAACGCGCCGCTGGGCCGTGCGGTGATCGGTGGCCTGGCGTTTGCCACCGTCGCCACGTTGATTCTGGTTCCGCTGATTTTCAGTCTGGTCCACGGGCGTCGCCAGCACGCCCGGGTTGCGACCACCGTTACCCAAGGGGTTTGACATGTCCGTTGCTCTTTCCAAACCAAAGTCTTCCCGTGGCCTGCTGTGGCTGATCGTGGGCGGGGTGGTCGTGGTGCTTATCGTTGGCGTCGGCATCGGCGTGCGCGCCAGTGAGTCGCGAGACCTCAAGACCTGGACCGACGCCCAGGCCTTGCCCAGCGTGACCCTGATCAAACCGGTGGTCATCGCCCAGGGCCCGGTGCTCAATCTGCCGGGGCGCATGGAGGCGTATTCGCGCGCGTCGATCTTTGCGCGGGTCAATGGCTACCTGAAATCCTGGAACGTCGACATCGGTACTCGCGTCAAGGCCGGGCAGGTGCTCGCTGAAATCGACACCCCCGAACTCGACCAGCAGTTGCTGCAGGCCCGCGCCACGCTGGCGTCGGCCCAGGCCGATGCGAACCTGGCCCAGACCACCGCCAAGCGCTGGCAGGCCATGCTGTCGACCGATTCGGTGTCGCGCCAGGACGTCGATGAGCGCACCGGTGACCTGACCGCCAAGCAGGCCAAGGTGGCGGCGGCCAAGGCGAACGTCGACCAATTGGTCGCGACCAAGGGCTTCCAGCGCCTGGTGGCACCCTTTGCCGGGGTGGTCACCGCGCGCAGCACGGATGTCGGCGCGTTGATCAGCGCCGGCGGCACGGCCGGCAAGGAGCTGTTCGCGGTGGCCGATGTCAGCCGCCTGCGCGTCTACGTGCAAGTGCCGCAGACCTTCTCGCCGCAGATCCGCGAAGGCACCACTGCGCGCTTGAGCGTGCCGGAATACCGTGGCGAAACCTTCACCGGCAAGGTGATCGCCACCGCCGATGCGGTGAACGCGGCGTCCGGCAGCACCCTCGTGCAGCTGCTGGTCGACAACCCCGGTGGACGGCTCTTGCCCGGCGGCTACACCAGCGTGCAGTTCGACCTGCCGGTGCAGGCCGACGTGGTGCGCGTGCCGTCCAGCGCGTTGGTGTTCGATGACAAGGGCATGCGCGTCGCGACCCTGGATGCGCAGGACCACGTGCGTTTCAAGACCGTGAGCATCGCCCGCGACTTTGGCGACAGCGTGGAAATCGCCAGTGGCCTGCAAGCCGCCGACCGCGTGATCGACACGCCGCCGGATGGCCTTGCCGATGATGATGCGGTGCAATTGGCCGCCGCGCCTGTCGAGGTCAAACCCCATGGCTAAGCCTACGTTGCTGGCCCTGGCCGCCTGCCTGGGCCTGGGCGCCTGTTCCCTCGCACCACCACTCAAGGTGCCGCCCACGCCGGTGGCGGCGCAGTTCCGCACCCAAGGCCCATGGACCGTCGCCAGCCCCGACGACCAGGCCAACCGTGACGGCTGGTGGCGCCTCTACAACGACCCGCAGCTGGAGACGATGGAGCAACAGTTGCTGCGCAATAACCCGGATCTCAGCGCGGCGCTGGCGCACTATCAGCAAGCCCAGGGCTATGTGGCCCAGGCGCGCTCGGGGCTGTTCCCGACGGTGTCGGCGATTGGCAACGGCCAGCGCATTCGCCAGTCGGACACCAAGCCGCTGCGCTCGGCGACCTCGCCGGATATCTACAACTCCGCGACCCTGGGCGTGGAGGTCGACTATGAAGTCGACTTGTGGGGCCGCGTGCGCGACACCGTCGCCGCCGGCACCAGCGATTCCGAAGCGGCCAAGGCCGACCTCGCCTCGGTGCGCCTGAGCCTGCAGGCGCAACTCGCCGACAGTTACCTGCGCCTGCGCGGCATCGACTGGCAGAACCAACTGCTGGCGCAGAGCCGCGACGCCTACGCCAAGGCCTTGAGCCTGACCGAAGGCCTGCACGGCGGCGGCATCGTCTCCGGGCTGGATGTGGCGCGGGCGCGCACGCAGCTGTCGACGGTCAAGTCACAGTTGAGCCAGAGCCAGGTGCAGCGCGCGCTGCTCGAGCATTCGATCGCGGCGATGCTCGGCGAGTCGGCGTCGACCTATAGCGTGGCGGTGAATGTCGCGCCGATAGCCTTTCCGACGGTGCCGACCGGCGTGCCGTCCAGCCTGTTGCAACGGCGCCCGGATATCGCCGCTGCCGAGCGCCGGATCGCGGCCGCCAATGCGCGTATCGGCGTGGCCAAGGCAGCGTGGTTTCCGCAGATCACCCTGAGCGCGCAGGGCGGTTATCAAAGTGATGAGTTTGCCCGCCTGCTGAGTGCGCCGAACCTGTTCTGGGCGATTGGCCCGTCGCTGGTGGGCACGCTGTTCGACGGCGGCGCGCGCCAGGCCCAGGTGGACATCGCCAAGGCTGCCACCGATGAAGCGGCGGCCAAATACCGCGGCGTGGTGTTGGCGGCGTTCGAGCAGGTCGAAGACAACCTGTCGCAGCTCGCCGGCCTGGGCGCGGCCCTGGAGGATCAACGTGATGCTGCCGCTGCGGCGCAATACGCCGAGGACCTGTCTACCTCGCGTTACCGCCAGGGCGCGGTGGCCTATCTGGACGTGGTGACCGCCCAGGTGGCGGCGCTGGACGCCAAGCGCAGCGTATTGCAACTGCAAACCCAGCAATTGAGCGCTAATGTGGGCCTGATCAAGGCCCTGGGCGGCGGATGGAACGTGGCCCAACTGGCGACATCGAACAGTACTGAAACCAAGGAGAAGTAAGCATGACCGACTACGTACCCCCGAAGGTCTGGACCTGGGACACCGAAAGTGGCGGCACCTTCGCCAGTATCAACCGGCCCATCGCCGGCGCGACGCACGAAAAGGTCTTGCCGGTGGGCAAGCACCCGCTGCAGCTGTACTCCCTGGCCACGCCCAACGGGCAGAAGGTCACCATCCTGCTGGAAGAGCTGCTGGCCCTGGGGCACACCGGCGCGGAATACGACGCCTGGCTGATCAAGATCGGCGACGGCGACCAGTTCGGCAGCGGCTTTGTCGCGGTCAACCCGAATTCGAAGATTCCGGCCTTGATGGATCACAGCGGTGCGCAGCCGATCCGCGTGTTCGAGTCCGGCGCGATCCTGCAGTACCTGGCGGAGAAGTTCGGGGCATTCTTCCCGACAGAGCCCGCCGCGCGTGCCGAGTGCCTTTCGTGGCTGTTCTGGCAGATGGGCAGCGCGCCGTACCTGGGCGGTGGTTTCGGGCATTTCTATGCCTATGCGCCGAGCAAGATGGAATACGCGATCAACCGCTTTGCCATGGAAACCAAGCGGCAGCTGGATGTGCTGGACCAGCGCCTGGCGGTGAGCGAGTACATTGCCGGGGATGAATACACCATCGCCGACATTGCGATCTGGCCCTGGTATGGCGGGTTGGTCAAAGGCCGCTTGTATGGGGAATCGGCGGAGTTCTTGTCGGTGCACGAGTACAAGCACGTGCTGCGCTGGGCCGAGGCGATCGAAGCGCGACCTGCCGTGCAGCGCGGGCGGCGGGTGAACCGAGTGTCCGGGGCGCCGGAAGAGCAGCTGGCAGAGCGGCACGCTGCGAGTGATCTGGACTGACAGCCGGTGAGCGTGTGGCCGGCCTCAATCCTGTGCCTGACTCAGGTTCCACAGTTTGTGGAGGGCTGGCCTGATTTCTGTGTCTAGCTCAGCTCCCACACTGATTTGTGGCTGGACTGAATTCTGTGCCTGGCTCAGCTCCCACAGTTTGTGGAAGGGCTGACCTGATTCCTGTGGCTGGCACAGTTCCACTGTGGGAGCGGGCTTGCCCGCGAAAGCGGTGGGTCAGTCAACCATGATGCAGCTGACCCACCGCCTTCGCAGGCAAGCCAGCTCCCACACTGATTTGTGGCTGGACTGAATTCTGTGCCTGGCTCAGTTCCCACAGTTTGTGGAGGGGCTGACCTGATTCCTGTGCCTGGCCAGCTCCCACACTGATTTGTGGCTGGACTGAATTCTGTGCCTGGCTCAGTTCCCACAGTTTGTGAAGGGGCAGGCCTGATTCCTGTGCCTGGCTCACCTCCCACAGTTTGTGGAGGGCTGGCCTAATTCCTTTGCCTCACACAGTTCCATTGTGGGAGCGGGCTTGCCCGCGAAGGCGGTGGGTCAGTCAACCATGATGCAGCTGACCCACCGCCTCCGCATGTGGATCTTCATGTACCCGCCTATTTGTAGCGCTGTTCGAACACCGCTACCTGCTCGGGCTTGATCAATTCGAACGGCACCCACACTTCCGATTCAATCGGTTCACCCTTGATCATCCGGATCGCCGATTGCACCGCTTGGGTGGCCTGGGCCTTGGGGTCCTGGAACACCGAGGCAGTGAGCAACCCGCGCTTGATCGCGGCCAAGCCATCGGGCAGGCCGTCGATGCCGACGATCGCAATCTCGCCCTTGGCCTTGCCCGCCTGCTGCAATGCCATGGCGGCGCCGATCGCCATTTCATCGTTGTTCGCCACGATCGCGTCGAACGGCGTGCCCGCCAGCAGCCAGTTGCTGGTCAGGTCCATGCCTTTGCTGCGTTGCCATTCGGCGCTCTGCTGCTCGACGATGTTGATACCGGGAAAGTCCTTGAGTACCTGCTTGACGCCTTCGGTGCGGTCATGGGTAGCGTTCTGCGCGAGGTCGCCCATGATGATCGCCACATTGCCCTTGCCACCGAGTTTTTCCGCCAGGTAGCGCATCTGCAGTTGCCCGGCCTCGATATCGTTGGAGGCCACGGTGACCACGCCCTTGGGCAGCGTGCGTTCGTCCGGGTGACGGTTGACGTACACCAGCGGGATTTTGCTGGCGACGGCGGCGCGGGTCATGTTGGCGGTGGCCGAGGTGTCGACCGGCAGCACGATCACCGCATCGACTTTCTGGTTGAGGAAGCCTTCGACCTGGTTGAGTTGGCGCACTACATCACCCTGGGCGTCCTCGAACTGGATCTGCACGTCCTGTTGTTTGGCGGCGGCTTCCAGGCCGGTGCGCACGTAGGTCATGAAGTTGTCGTCGACCCGCGCGATGCTCACGCCGATGCGGTACGCGGCGAAGCTCCATTGGCTGAACAGCAGGAGAAATGCGGCAATGATCAATGAATAGCGATGCATGAGAATGTTCCTTTTATTGTTATAGGGTGAACGCTTGACGGAACCGCTCCAGGGCCAGCTCGCTGTCGCCGCTGGCCCAGCCTTCGAGGCCGACCACGCCGGTGTAACCCATGGCGTGCAAGGCCCTGGCGATGGCCGGGTAGTGGATCTCGCCGGTGCCCGGCTCCTGGCGCCCGGGCACGTCGGCTACCTGGATTTCACCGATAGCGCTGCCGGCACGCTGGATCAGTTCGATCAGGTTGCCTTCGCCGATCTGCGCGTGGTACAGGTCCAGGTTCATCTTCAAGTGCGGGCTGCCCACGGCTTCGATCAGCGCCAGGGTCTCGTCGGCGCGGGCGAACGGCACACCGGGGTGGTCGACCTCGGTGTTGAGGTTTTCCAGCAGGAACACACGACCGGCGTCTTCGCCCAGGCGTGCGATTTTTTCCAGGGTCTTGCACGCGCTCAGCCACATGCGCCCGGTGGTCTGGTTGACGGGTCGCACCGGCAGGCCGCCTTCACCCAGTCCGGTACCGTGCAGGTTGAGGCTCGGGCAGTTCAGCTGCGCGGCCACGCCCAGGGACTCGCGTGCGCTGTCGAGCAATGACCGGATGCCGTCGGGGTCGGTGAGGGTGCCGCTGATATAGCCGGTCATGGAGGTGAAGTCGGCGCCGGTGGACGCCAGTGCGGCGATATCCTTGTCGGTCCAGCTCCAGATTTCGGCGCTGAAACCCAGTGCATGAATGCGCTGTACGCGTTCGACAAACGGCAGGTCGAGAAACACCATCTCCGCGCTGATCGCCAGTTTGAACGGGATCATCGGCGGGCTCCCTGCACGGCCACGGCCTTGCCGGTTTCAAACGACTCGATGCAGGCGCGGGCAATTGCCAGGGCTGCGCGCGCGTCTTCGCCGCTGGCCAGGGGCTGGGCGCCGGTGCGCAGGCAGTCGACAAAATGGTTGAGCTCGGCGATGTAGGCGTCGCGCAACAGGTCAGTGTCCATGCGCTGCGTGTCGGCCTGGATGCCCTCGGCGAGGTAGCGCACCAGGTCCGACTCGTTGAGGCTGCCCATGCTCAGCATGCCCGCGCTGCCGAACACTTCGCCGCGCACGTCGTAGCCATACACCGCCTGGAAGTTGGCTTCGGCGGTGGCAATCGCACCGTTGTCAAAGCGGATCGCAACCACGGCGGTGTCGAGGAACCCTTTGCTTTTGTATTCCGGGGCGATCAGCGCGTCGGCCATCACATACACCTGCAGCGCTTCTGCACCGGGGTTGAGGTAGCGCAGGGTGTCGAAGTCGTGGATCAGGGTTTCCAGGAAGATCACCCACTGCGGCGAGTTGGCCGGGTTGTTCAGCGCCGGGTCGCGGGTCAGGGAGCGCAACAGCTGCGGCGTGCCGATACGGCCGGCCGCCACGTCGAGGTGCGCGGTGCGAAAGCTCTTGGCGAATCGTCGGTTGAACCCGACTTGTAGCGGCACCCGCGCATCGGCAGCGGCGGCGATGGCGCGGTCGGCTTCATCGAGGGTGATGGCCATGGGTTTTTCACAGAAGATGCCCTTGCCGGCGCGCGCGGCGCGGATCACCAGTTCGGCATGGCTGCGGGCCGGGGCGGCGATGAGCACGCCGTCAATGTCCGGGTCGTCGAGCAACTGCTGCGGGTCGGTGTAGACCTTCTCCACGCCCAGTTCCGCTGCCAGCCGTGCGGCTTGGCCTGGGGTCGGGTCGGCAATGGCGGCCAGGCAGGCGCCGGGGATATGCCGGGCGGCGGTAAGGCCGTGAAAGCTGCCCATGCGACCGGCACCGATCAAACCCAGGCGGATGTTCTGTGTACTCATGAAGTGACCCCTTTTTTATTGTTGGCCCCAGGACGTTCCTGGCAGGCATAGAGGCAGGAGCAAAGCCTGTGCCAATTCACAAGTCATTGATATGTAAGGATTAATTAATATAAATAAACAAAATGTGTTCATTTAAATGACATGTCTATACTGACATGTCAAAAATCTACACATGGATAATCCGATGAGCATGGCGTTCAGCGTGCAAGACCTCGACTACCTCACGGCCCTGGGCCCGGCGGCGCTCAATGACGGCCCGGTGGCCGCGCTGGAGCACGCGTGGCAGGCTTGCCGGAGTGGCCAGGTCGAACGCCCGGCGGCGGTCCGCCAGGTGATTTGGGATTCATGGCGGCGCAGCGTCGAGGCCGGGATCGACCCGGCAGACAACGCCTACCGCTTTGCCAGCGCCGATACGCTTGCCGCCACCCTGGCCAGCCATCGCGTGCTGATCGCCGCAGCAGCGCAAGTCATGCATGGGCTGCTGGCCTACAACCCGCGCGGCCATATCAATCTCACCGATGCCGATGGCATCACCCTGTATTTCTGTGGGCTGGATATCACCCCCGTTGGCAGTCGCCTGCTCGAGTCGGTCCAGGGCACCAACTGCACCGGCCTGGCGCTGGCCGAGGACCACCTGGTGTACGTGCTGGCCGAGGAAAACTTCGCCAGCGGCCTGCGCCAGCGCCGCATGCACTGCGCCGCGGCGCCGATCAAAAACGCCCAGGGCCAGACGCTGGCCATGCTGACCCTGACCGCCGAACCCGGCTGGTTTCACTTTCATACCCTGGGCACGGTGCAGGCGGCGGCCGAGGCAGTGTCGCGGCAAATGGCCCTGCAAGGGTTGTTGGAAGAACAGCAAACGGTGCTCGAAGTGCTCAACGAAGGCTTGGTGGTGCTGGATGAACGCGGCTGTATCAAGGCCCTCAACCGTTATGCCCGGCAGTTGTTCGGCGTGGGGCTGGAACTGCTTGGCCAGCCGTTCCAGCGCCTGGGCCGCAGTGAATTGAGCGACGCGCTGGGTGAGGCGGTTCGCGATCTCGACTGCACCTTTCACCTGCACAACCGCAGCCAGCTCGCGTGCCTGGTGTCGGTGTGCCCGCTGGAGCAGGGCGGAGTGATCGTGTCCCTGCGTGAAAACCGGCGCATCCGCGAGATTACCCGGCGCATCGTCGGCACCCAGGCGAGCTACACCTTCGACACCATCCAGGGTACCTCGCGGGCCATTCAGGACGCGCTGCACCTGGGCCGCATCGCCAGTCGCAGTGAGTCCACCACGCTGATCCTCGGCGAAAGCGGCACCGGCAAGGAGCTGTTCGCCCAGGCCATCCACAATGCCAGCGACCGCGCCAATGGCCCGTTTGTGGCGGTCAATTGCGGCGCGATCCCACGGGACCTGGTGCAAAGCGAACTGTTTGGCCACGTCGAAGGGGCCTTCACCGGCTCGGCCCGTGGCGGCTCGGCGGGCAAGTTCGAATTGGCGGATGGCGGCACGATTTTTCTCGACGAAATCGGCGACATGTCCTTCGACGCCCAGGTCAGCCTGTTGCGAGTGTTGCAGGAGGGCGAAATCACCCGCGTCGGTGCAAAGAACTCGCGGCAGGTGGACGTGCGCATCATCGCCGCCACCCACCGCAACCTCAGCCAGGCGGTGGCCGAGGGTGCATTCCGTGAAGACCTCTACTACCGTCTCAATGTGCTGAACCTGACCGTGCCGCCCCTGCGCATGCGCCGTGAAGATATCCCGCTGCTGGCGCGACACTTTCTTGCGCGCTGTGCGCGTTCGCTGCGTAAAACGGTGCAGGGCTTTTCCCCGGAAGCGCTGGAAATGCTCTCGGCCTACGCCTGGCCGGGCAATGTGCGTGAGCTGGAAAACAGCGTCGAGCGCGCCACCAACCTGGCGACGGGCGAACTGATCCAGGCGGCCGATCTACCCCTGGAAACCAGACCGCGCGCCACGCTGCGCCACTACGAACCCCAGCCCGCCCAGGACCTGAGCAGCCACGAAATGCACGCCATCGTCGCCGCACTCACCACCACCCGCGGCAACATCCGCCTGGCCGCGCGGCAACTGAACGTGTCGCGGGGTGGGCTGTACAACAAGATGAGCCGGTTTGGCCTGAGTGCCACAGATTTTCGCAGCGCCCTGTAGGCGTGGGCAGGTAAGGATCGATGGCGCGGTCTTTGGCTGAACTGCGGGGCAGCGCACCCTAAGATGCTCCGAACACAGCGCCACCCTGAACGCAGATGTGAACCTTGTGCCTATTGACGTCAGGCTGCTAAGCCCGATCACTGATGAGCAGTGACGGACCGCACATGGGCCACCGATTCCAGCAGCGGCGAGGATTGTCCCAGATGGCCTTGCTGGCCCTTTGCAAACCATGAAAAAACGCTACCCACCGATCGTTCCCGCGCTCTGCGTGGGAATGCCTCCACGGACGCTCTGCGTCCCGCAAGCACCAGCCCTCAAGCCCCCATGTTCTCCGACGTCACGATCTGCGGCGCTATATGCACCCGATGCCGCAGCGGATCAAACCCTTCGCCACTTTGCAATTGCACCAGCAACTGCACCAGTGCGTGCGCTGTCTGCCGGGGCTGTGAGTCCATCACCACATCGATCAGGCCCTGGCTCAGTGCCTGGCGGGACAGCGCGGTGGACTCCTGCAGGATGCTGCACAGCGTCGGGCGCTTGGGCATTTGCGCCAGGGCGTTGATCACGCCGTCGCCGCCACCGCCGACCACGCACAGGCCGCGCAGGTCGGTGTGGCGGGTGAGCAGGTCGAGGGTGGCTTCTTCGGTGATGTCGCAGTTGTCGAGGTTGATCAGCGGCTCAAGCGGCTTGAGACCCGGCGCGTGTTCGGCGAGGTAGCTGTGCAGGCCTTCGACCCGCGCCTGGTGACCGAGGAAACGGTGGCCACCCAACAGGATCCCGACGCTGCCTTTGCGCGCGCCGCAGGTGCGGGCGAGCAGCCAGCCCATGGTGCGTCCGACCACGTGATTGTCCTGGCCGACATAGGGCTCGACGCCGTGTTCATGGATATCCGAAAGCAACGCGACCACCGGCACGCCGGCTGCGCGGATTTGTGCCAGGCAGGCGTTGATCAGCGGATGGGCAAAGCTGACCACCGCGAGCGCATCGCATTGCACGGCGAGTTGCTCGATCTGCGCGACGATGGCGCTGGGTGTGCGGTCGTTGATGTAGTCGAACTGACAGGTCAGGTTGGCCGTGGCGTGGTGCTGCGCGGCGTCGCTGATCGAGTGCGCGAGGTTGGCGTAGAACGCCTGGGCGGTGCCCAGCAGCAGGATGCCGAAGCGGTAGGTGGGACGGCGTTCGCGAATGCGTTGGCCGATCAGTCGCGCGGCGAAATAGCCCACGGCTTCGGCGGCCTGGAACACCTGTTCGGCAGTGTCCGGATTGACCGGCGCGCGCGCGTTCAGGACCCGGTCGACGGTGGCCACACTGAGGCCCGCCTGGGCGGCCACGGTGGCGATGGTCGGGCGTTTATTGTTGTTCATGACAGGCCCCTTGAGCGTCTTGATAGAAAACTATCAAGCCCCGCTGGGCCTGGATGATAGCTTGATAGGGAATGGATTCAAGGCCTTGAGGGTGATTTACCCAGGCTCTATGGTTTCTTTCGCAAGGCACCTGAACACCCACGCTTGCGGAGAACAATAACAATGCCTGGACACACCGCTCACCCCACCCGTCGTGACTACAGCCTGACCGGCCCTGAGGCTGCCCGCGCGGCGGAAAAAGGCCTGGTCTCGGCCAGTTGGTACCAATCGCCGATTTCGCGTAAACGCATGAAAGAATTGATGCAGCGCCGCGACGGCCCGGCCTTGCTCGACACTGCTCTCTGGATCTCGGCGCTGCTGGTCACCGGCTTTGGCGGCTACTGGTTCTGGGGCTCATGGGCCTGCGTACCGTTCTTCATGGCCTACGGCGTGCTCTACGGCACGGCGTCCAACCCGCGCTGGCATGAAACCGGCCACGGTACCGCGTTCAAGACTCGCTGGATGAACGACGCGCTGTACCAGGTGGCGAGCTTCATGTGCATCTTCGAACCCCATGTGTGGCGCTGGAGCCATGCCCGGCATCACACCGACACCATCGTTGTCGGCCGCGACCCGGAGATCGTCGAGCCGCGCCCGCCCAGCCTGTGGATGATGTTTCTCAGCCTGTTCAACCTGCCGCTGGCCTGGAAAACCTTCAGTGGCGTGGCCCGCCATGCCATCGGCCAGATGAGTGCGCAGGAGCAGGACTTCATCCCCGAATCCGAGTGGCCCAAGGTGTTTCGCGCCGCGCGTATCTGGGTCGGCATTTATGCGCTGGTCATTGGCACTGCGCTGTACCTGCACAGCTGGCTGCCGCTGATGCTGGTGGGCCTGCCGAGCCTCTATGGGGCCTGGCTTGGCTACCTGTTCGGCCTCACCCAGCACGTGGGCCTGGCCGAAGATGTGCTGGACCACCGCAGCAACTGCCGCACCATCTACATGAACCGGGTGCTGCGCTTTATCTACATGGACATGAACTACCACCTCGAGCACCACATGTACCCAATGGTGCCGTACCACGCCCTGGCGCAGCTGCATGAAGAGATTCGCGGCGACTGCCCGCCGCCGTACGCGAATATCCTCGAGGCGTACAAAGAGATCCTGCCGACGATCTGGAAGCAGCGCAGCGATCCCACGTACTTCGTGCAACGCCCGATTGGCCAGCGCACCGAGCCCGCCGCCACGACCGCCGTGCATGCAGAAGCCACTGCAGGCTGAGCCCCTTTAAAAAACAAGAGATAATCGCCATGAACGATCAATGGATCGACGTCTGCGCCGTGGGCGAAATAGACGAAGAAGACGTGATGCGCTTCGACCACGGGTCACATACCTATGCGGTGTATCGCTCGGCCGAGAATGAATTTTTCGCCACCGCCGGCCTGTGCACCCACGAAAAAATCCACCTCGCCGATGGCCTGGTGATGGACCACGTGATCGAGTGCCCCAAGCACAACGGGCGTTTCGATTACCGCTCCGGCAAGGCCCTCGGCGCGCCGGTCTGCGTCAATCTCAAGACTTATCCGGTGCGGGTCGAAGCGGGGCGGGTGTTGCTCGCCGTCACGGCCGCAGGATGAACGACGCCCTGATCATCGTCGGCGCCGGCCATGCCGGTGGCCGTGCGGCGCTGACCCTGCGCGAAGAAGGCTACAGCGGGCGCCTGATCCTGATCGGCGATGAAGCGCATTTGCCCTACGAGCGGCCGCCGCTGTCCAAGGGCTTGTTGCAGGGCAGCATCGATCTGGCGGGGTGCAGCCTGTGCGACGAGGCGCGGCTGGCCGAGTTGGACATTGAACACATCGCCGGCAACCCGGTGCGCCAATTGGACCCCGCGCAGCAGCGCCTGCAATTGGCCGACGGCCAGTGGCTGGCCTATGCCGGGTTGCTGCTGGCCATCGGGGGCAGGGCACGCCGCCTGCCCCACGCCCAGGCGAATGTGTTGTACCTGCGCACCCACGATGAAGCGCTGGCCTTGAAAGCCGCGTTGCGCCCTGGCGCTCGGCTGGTGGTGGTCGGAGGTGGCTTTATCGGCCTCGAAGTGGCGGCAACGGCGCGCAGCCTCGGGTGCCACGTCACCTTGCTGGAGGCAGGTCCACGCCTGGCCGGGCGCGTGCTGCCGCCGGTCATCTCTGAAGCCTTGCTGGACGTGCACCGCCTTCACGGCGTGGAGGTGCGCTTGAATGTGGCTCTGGAGTCCATCGACGCTGACGCGGTAGTGCTGGTCGATGGGCAACGGTTGCCCTGCGACCTGGTGGTGGTCGGTATCGGCATGCAGCCCAATATCGAATTGGCTGCAGCGGCGGGCTTGGACGTCGGGCAGGGCATTCGTGTCGACGCACACTTGCGCACCAGCGCGCCGAATGTCTACGCGGCCGGCGATGTCTGCGAGTTTCGTCTGGACGGCCAGTATCAGCGCCAGGAAACCTGGCGCAATGCCGAGGCCCAGGGCCGGCACGCCGCGCTGAACCTGCTGGGACGCGAGCTGGCGTTCGAGTCGCTTCCCGGTTTCTGGTCCGACCAGTACGACTGGGGCTTGCAGACGGTCGGCGTGAGCACCGCGCTGACCGTCAGCCGACCCTTGCCCACGGGCGGCCTGCTGCTGTTCTACCTGGATGCCGAGCACCACCTGCAAGGCGCCTGCGGCTGGGCGCCAGGCAACAGCGTGGCCAAGGACATCAAGCTCTGCGAACGGCTGATCAGTGCACGCATCCCGCTCAACCCGACCAGCCTGGCCGACCCCGACCTGTCGCTTAAACAATTGCTGCGAGGCTGATATGCGCCAATTTCTGGTATTTCAATCGCTTTGGGCCATGCAAACCGAGCCCGGTCCCCTGGAAGCACAGCTGGAGCGCATCGCCGCCGCCGGCTTCGATGGCGTCACCGACCACTACTGGAAAGCCGCGGATGTCGCACGCCTGCACGCCGCCGCCAGCGCCAGCGGCTTGCAGATCGAAGGTCAGTTGTTCCCGCAGACGGTGGATGATCTGGCGGCGGCGCTGGATGTCATCAGCCGTCATGGCTGCCATCACCTGACCCTGCAAGCCGATGTGCGGCCGCGCAGCCAGGCCGAGGCCGCCAGGCTGGTCGAAGGCTGGCAGCGCCTCGCCGAGCAGGTGGACTTTCCGGTGCTGCTGGAAACCCACCGTTATCGCCTCACCAATGACCTGTTGTTCACCCTCGACCTGCTGGCGCAGATGCCCGACCTGAAGCTGCTGGCGGACCTGTCGCACTACGTGGTCGGCCGCGAGTTGCCCGAGCCCGGGGCCGTCGAGGATGATCAACAGATACGCACGATCCTGCGTCACAGCTGGGGCTTCCATGGCCGCGTGGCGAGCAGCGAGCAGGTGCAGGTCTCGCTCGAACTTCCCCAGCATCAAGCGTGGGTCGAGCGGTTTACCGGCTGGTGGCGCTACGGCATCGAGGACTGGCTGGCGCGTCCCGACACCCCGCAGAGCCTGTCTTTCACCTGCGAACTCGGCCCGCCGCCCTATGCGATCACCGGCGCCGACGGTCGCGAGATCAGTGATCGCTGGGCCGAGGCGCTGAAGCTCAAGGCGTTGATTCGCGATGTGTGGCAGGAGTGTCAGAAATGATCTGCTAATCTGCGCGGGTTCACTCTCGCCCTTAGCCTGGATTTGCCCCATGCCGACTTCCTCCGTTCAGCCGCCTCTTGAGCCGCAGTCCGTCTGCCACCCGATCACCAGCAGCGCGATCTTCATGGTCGCCACCGTCACCCCAGGCGGTGAAGACCACGTGCGCGCCTGGTGCGCGGACATCGCCGGGCTGGTGCGTTCGGTGGGCAAGCGGGTGCCGGCGGGCAACTTGACCTGTGTCTGCGGGTTTGGCGCGGATGCCTGGGATCGATTGTTCGGCGCACCACGCCCGGCGGCGCTGCACCCGTTCCGGGAGTTCGGTGTGGAAGGGCGCCTGGCGGTGTCGACGCCCGGCGATATCCTGCTGCATATCCGCGCCGAGCAGATGGACCTGTGCTTTGAACTCGCCACCCACGTGATGGCTGCGCTGGGCGACAGTGTCAAGGTGGTGGATGAAGTCCAGGGGTTCCGCTACTTCGACATGCGCAGCATCATCGGGTTTGTCGACGGCACGGAAAACCCGGTAGGCCGCAAGGCCGTGGGGTTCACCATCGTCGGCGCCGAAGACCCGGAATTCGAGGGCGGCAGCTATGTGCTGGTGCAAAAGTACCTGCACAACATGACGGCCTGGAACGGCCTGACAGTCGAAGCCCAGGAGAAGGTGATCGGGCGCACCAAACTCTCGGATATCGAGTTGGATGAGGAGACCAAGCCGAGCAACTCCCACAGCGCATTGACGGTCATCACCGACAAGAACGGCGAGGAAGTGAAAATCCTGCGTGACAACATGCCCTTCGGCCGCCCGGGTGCCGGTGAGTTCGGCACCTACTTCATTGGCTACGCGCGCTCGCCGGAGCCTCTGGAGTTGATGCTGGAGAACATGTTCGTCGGCCGCCCGGTGGGCAACTATGACCGTTTGCTGGACTTCAGCACGGCGGTCACCGGCGGCCTGTTTTTCGTGCCCTCGGCCGACCTGCTGGAAGAGCTGGCCGACCGAACGATCGGGCAATAGCACGACCCAGGAAGTACGCATCCCAACTGTAGGCGCCGGCAAGCCGGCTACTACAGAAGCGGTTTTAGCTCAGCAAGCCGGTACTGACTGCGACGATCAGGAACACCCCGAGCAACGCGCGGTAAATCACAAACGGCCAGGTGGAGAACCGTTCCAAAAACTTCATCAGGCCCCAGATCGCAAAGAACGCCGAGACGCTGGCCACCACCAGGCCAAAGAGCAGGTGCGGCCAGGCGTGTACGGGCATGTCGGCGTGCAGCAGCACCCACAGCTCTTTCAAGCCGGCAAGGGCGATGGCGGGCAGGCCGAGCAGGAACGAAAAGCGCGCGGCTTCCTCGCGTTTGAAGTTGAGGAACAACGCGGCCGTCAGCGTCGAACCGGAGCGCGACACGCCGGGGATCAGCGCGCCGATCTGCGCAATGCCGACGATCAGTGCATCGCGCAGGCGCATCTGGCTCATGTCGCGGGTATGCCGGGCACGCACTTCGGCCACCGCCAGCAGCACGGCCATCACCACGCAGGAAATGCCGATCACCATCAGCCCGCGCAACGGCGAGTTGCAGGCGTTCAACGTCGAGGACAGGGCCAGGCCGGCAATGCCGATCGGAATGGTCGCCAGCACAATCGCCACCGCCAGCTTGAACCACTGGTTGTCATAGTCGCCCTGGCGCACCGCACCGATGCTGCCGGTGACCACCTGGCGCACATCACGCCAGAAATAACTGACCACCGCCGCCAGCGCCGCCAGCTGCATCGCCGCCGAAAACGCCGAGCCGGGATCCTGCCAGCCGAGCAGGGCGGGCACCACCCGCATGTGGGCGGTGGACGACACCGGCAGCAGCTCGGTAATGCCCTGGATCACGCCCAGGATAAATATCTGCAGGTAATCCAGGGAGGCAAAGCCTACATCCAGGCCGGCGGAACAGACGTTTGTCAAAATGCATGTCCTTGGAGAAAAAGGGGAGGGCTGGCGGAGTTTATTCCAAATGTTTCAAAGTTTTAGGCCGCGCCAGACAAATCCGCATTCGGTTCAGCAAGCAGAAAGGTTAGACAATGTATTGGCCTGGCGAGAGGATTTGTGAACAATGGCGCCCTGCGTTTTTTCACCGAGACCCCCATGCCTGAAACCACTGTTGAACTGATCCAGACCGGGCCCGAAGACGCCGAGCTGATCCGCAATCTCTACCAGTACTACGCCTACGAGTCGTCGGACTGGGAGCAGGAAGACGTCGAGGCCGATGGCCGCTTCTACATCCACGACGAACACCTGACCCGTTACTGGCAGGATCCGCAGTGGAGCGCCAACCTGCTGCTGGTCGATGGCTATATCGCCGGCTTCCTGCTGATCGAAGGCAGTGAGTTGCCGGGCCTCGACGCCCTGGAACTGGCCGACCTGTTTATCCTCAAGCGCTATCGCCGCAAAGGCATTGGCCGCGCCATCGCCACGCAGGTGTTGTGCAGTGGCCACGCCAATTGGCTGGTGCGCTTCTATGACCAGGACGAAGTGTCCCAGGCGTTCTGGCGCACGGTGCTGGATAACCTGCCACGCCCGGTGCAAACCCTTGAGCTGGACGATGACCCGCAACTGGTGAGCTACCTGATTACCCGCGCGGCGCTGCACTGAACACAGGGTTGAACTCAAGGCGGCCAAGCCGCTCCTAGCCTCGTCGGCCACCCTGGCCCTGAATTTCACAAGGATGCGAAATGCTTATGTCTGCTTCGATCAAGTACCTGGCGGCGGCTGCCGCACTGCTGATGCTCGGCGGTTGCGTGACCCTCTCGGGTGACTACAACGTCACGGCCGTCGACGTCTCCGGTGCGCCGATCCCGATGGTCATCACCAGCCACGGCAGTGCCATCTACTCGTCGCGCAACATGTTCTGCCAGAACTTCCCGAAAGCCACGGTGACCATCCGTGACCTCAACACCGGCGAAGAGCTCAAGAACGAAAGTCCTTACCACTGCCGCTAGGGCAGGCGCGGGTTTGCCCCAAAAGAGGCTTCGGCCTCTTTTTTGTTGCCTGGAGAAAAACACCGCTTAATCGACAATGTTTTTATATGCACAAAAAAACATTTACAAGCCGGGCTTGTACTGTGAATATGTCCCGGCGAATTTAAAAAAACAAAAAACATCCGCGGCACTGACCTCAGGCCAGGCCATAACAACAACGACCTAACACAGGCTTGAAGCCGGCTCCTGCCCCAGGCCGGTCTCTTCAGCGAAGGAGAACATCTCCCGTGAATCGCTTACTCAATGGCACGCTGTGCGTCACCCTCGCACTCGGCGCCAGCCTTGCGCAGGCCCAGACCACCTTGCGCGTCGGCTTGAATGCCGACATCCGCAGCACCGAACCGGGCGTCAACCGTGACGAAAACACCGACACGGTGATGCTGCACATCGTCGAAGGCCTGGTGGCCCACCGTGAAGATGCCTCCGTCGGCCCGTTGCTGGCCCGTGAGGTGCAACGCTCCGCTGACGGCATGACCTACACCTTCAAGCTGCGCGACGGCGTGCACTTCCAGAATGGCGCGACCTTGACCGCCGCCGACGTGAAGTGGACCTGGGAGCGCTACCTCGATCCGAAAACCCAGTGGCGCTGCCTGGCCGAATTCGATGGCCGTGGCGGGGCGAAAATCACCGCCATCGACGCGCCGGACCCGCTGACCGTGGTGTTCCACCTCGACCAGCCCAGCGGCCTGTTCCTGGCTTCCATGGCGCGCCCCGATTGCGGCGGCAGCGGCATCCTGCACCGCGATTCGCTGGCGGCGGACGGCAGCTGGAAGGCGCCGATCGGCACCGGCCCGTTCAGCCTCGATGAATGGAAACCCGGCCAATACGTGGTGCTCTCGCGCTTCAAGGACTACAGCCCGCGCGACGAGGCCGGGCCGGATGGCTTTACCGGCAAGAAGACCGCATTGGTCGACGCCGTACGCTTCATGGTGATCCCCGACCCGTCATCGGCCAAGGCCGCGTTGATGTCCAACAACATCGACCTGCTGCCCAATGTCAGCGCCAGCGATGCCCAGGAGTTGAAAACCACGCCGGGTGTGCAGATCTCGTTCAGCCCGATCATGGCGATCTGCGGCTTGCTGTTCCAGACCAACGACCCACTGCTCAAGGACGTGCGCATCCGCCAGGCCATCGCCCATTCCCTGGACTACGGGCAAATGGTCAACGCCCTGTCCAACGGCACCTCGGAGCCGAACAACTCGGCCATCCCCCAGACCAGCCCGTTCTACAGCGCCACCGCCAGGCAGGGTTATCGCTATGACCCGCAGGAAGCCCAGCGCCTGCTCAGCGAGGCCGGCTACCACGGCCAGCCGATCAAGATGATCGTCAACAAACGCTATTCGCAGATGTTCGACATGGGCCTGCTCAGCCAGGCGATGGCGGTGGCCAGCGCCCTGAATATCCAGATGGAAACCCTGGAGTGGGGCACGCAGCTGGAGCGCTACCAGAGCGGCAACTACCAGATGATGGCGTTCTCTTATTCGTCGCGCCTCGACCCGGCCACCAGCTTCGATTCACTGATGGGCGACAAGAGCAAGGAGCCGCGCAAGGTCTGGGACAACCCCCAGGCGCAGGCGGTGCTGCGCGAAGCGGTGCGCGAGAGTGACACGGCCAGGCGCCAGGCGCTGTTCGACCAGTTGCACACGATGATGATCCACGACACGCCGATGGTGATCATCTACAACGGCACGGTCGCCGCAGCGCTGCGGGACAGCGTCAAGGGCTTCCATTCGTGGCCGGTGTCGTCGCCACGGTTGTGGGGCGTCAGCCTCGCTGCCCATTAACGAGGCCTGAGCATGTTGCGTTTTATCCTGCAAAAACTCGGGATGGCGATCCCGACGCTGTTGCTGATTTCGTTGATGGTCTTCGCCTTGATTCGCCTGATCCCGGGCGACCCGGCGCTGCTGATGCTCGGCGATATGGCCGACCCCCAGAGCCTGGCCGAGATGCGCCACACCCTGGGCCTGGATCACTCGTTGGTGACGCAGTTCCTGATCTGGTTCAAGGCGGTGTTGAGCTTTGACCTGGGCTTTTCCATCAGCACCAAGCAGGCGGTGTTGCCGCTGATCCTGGACCGCTTCAGCGTCAGCGCGACCATCGTGCTGGTGGCGGTGTTGTTCGCCACGCTGATCGCGGTGCCCATCGGCCTGATCGCCGCCTGGAAACAGAACACTGCACTCGACCTCGGCCTGGTGTCGGTGGCGACCTTGCTGCTGTCGATCCCCAGCTTCTGGCTCGGCCTGCTGCTGCTGCATGCCTTTGGCATCCAGCTCGGCTGGCTGCCGGTGGTGGGCTACGTCAGTTTCGCCCAGGCGCCGTGGCAGGCGATCAGCTACATGGTGCTGCCGGTGGTGACCCTGACGCTGGTGGAAGTCGGCGCGATCACCCGCATGGCGAGGGCCAGCACCATTGAAGTATTGCGCCTGGAGTACATCGCCCATGCCCGCGCCAAGGGCTTGTCGGAGCGCGCGGTGCTGTGGAAACACGCATTGCCCAACGCCTTCGCCCCGACCTGGACCCTGGTGGGGCTGATCCTCGGCAACCTGCTGGGCGGCATCGCGGTGCTGGAAACCGTGTTCACCCTGCCAGGCATAGGCCGCTTGATGGTGGATGCGATTTTCGCCCGCGACTACCCGGTGCTGCAGGGCTGCCTGTTGCTGATCACCTTTATCTACGTGCTGGTCAACCTGTGTGTGGATCTGCTCTATCCGCTGTTCGATCCAAGGGTGAAGTTATGAGTTCGAGTATTGCCGTGCCCGTGCAGGCCAGGCGTCGACGCGTGTGGGCACCGGCCAATGCCCTGATCGGCGGCGGGCTGCTGGTGGCCTTGATTGCGCTGGCGTTGATGGGCCTGGTGTGGTCACCGTTCGATCCGCTGAAAATCGACCTGATGTCGCGCTTCCAGGCGCCCTCGGTCACGCACTGGCTGGGCACCGACGAGTTCGGTCGCGACGTGTTCAGCCGCCTGTTGATCGGCGCGCGCACCAGCCTGTGGGTGAGCCTGCTGACGGTCAGCGTGGCCGTGCTGGCCGGCACCCTGATCGGCATGCTCGCCGGTTACCTGCGCGGCTGGACCGACCGCGTGCTGATGATGTTCAACGATGCCTTGCTGGCGTTTCCGGGCATTCTCATGGCCCTGGGCATCATGGCGATCATCGGTGCGAGCAAATACGGGATTGTGCTCGCCTTGGGCATCGCCTACACGCCGTCGGTGGTGCGCGTGGTGCGCGGCACCGTGCTGTCCCTGCGCGAGCTGGAGTACATCGAAGCCTCGCGGGTGATCGGCAACTCCGAGCTGTACACCATGCTGCGGCACATCGCGCCGAACTGCCTGGCGCCGTTGTGTGTACTGGCCACCAGCATGTTCGGCTGGGCGCTGCTGTCGGAAAGCGCCTTGAGCTTCCTCGGCCTGGGCGTGCCGCCCCCGGCAGCGACCTGGGGCAACATGCTCGCGAGCAGCCGGCCGTATATCGCCTCGGCGCCGTGGCTGGGTGTGTTCCCCGGGCTGTTTATCTGCCTGACGCTGCTGGCGATCAACCTGTTTGGCGATGCCCTGCGCGATCGTCTCGACCCCCGGATGAGGAAGTGAAGATGTCCGCCAATCCTGTTTTGCTGAACGTCGAACACTTGCAGATCCGAGTGGGCGAACACGGCCCGCTGGCAGTCGACGACCTGAGTTTCAGCATCGCGCCCGGTGAAATCGTCGCGTTGGTGGGCGAGTCCGGCAGCGGCAAGACCATGGCCGCGCGCGCCGCCATCGGCCTGCTGCCGTTGCCCATGCAAGTCTGCGGCGGGCGCCTGGATTTCCAGGGCCGTGACCTGGCCAGCGTCAGCCCCGAGGAGCTGCGCGCGATTCGTGGCGCGAGCATCGGCATGGTGTTCCAGGAGCCGATGGTGTCGCTCAATCCGGCGCTGAAAATCGGCCAGCAGATGAGCGAAGCGCTGAGGCTGCACACCGACCTCGACCCGCCGCAGATCCGCGAGCGTTGCCTGACCATGCTGCGGCGCATCGGCATCAAGGCCGCCGAGCGTTGCCTGGAATCCTATCCGCACCAGTTTTCCGGCGGCATGCGCCAACGCATCATGCTGGCCTCGGTGATGCTGCTGCGTCCGGCGCTGTTGATTGCCGACGAGCCCACCACCGCGCTGGACTGCCTGGCGCAGCTGGACGTGATCGAGCTGATGCTGGAACTGACCCGCGAGCAGGGCACGGCCATTCTGTTTATCAGCCATGACCTGTCCCTGGTCGCCCGTTATGCGCACAAGGTGGTGGTGATGCGTCACGGCCAGGCGGTGGAGCAAGGCACGATTGAAGATATCCTGCTGGCGCCCAAGGCCGAGTACACGCGCCAGTTGCTGGAGGCATTGCCACGGCGCGGCGTGCTGGCGCCATTGCCGGCCAGCAACGGGCCGTTGGTGGAAGTGGACCAGGTGTGCATCGAGCACCCGGGGCCGACCTCGTTCTGGGGCAAACGCCAGCACACCCGTGTGGTGCACTCCGCGAGCCTGGTGATTGCCCCCGGCGAAACCCTGGCGCTGGTGGGCGGCAGCGGCTCGGGCAAGACCACCCTCGGGCGCTCGCTGGTAGGCCTGATCAAACCTTGCGCCGGTGCGATCCGCTTCAAGGGCGTGGACATCCTCAAGGCCGCCAACCGCACGCACCGACTGCAATGCCAGATGATCTTCCAGGACCCGTATTCGTCCCTGAACCCGCGGATGAAAATCGGCGACATCCTCGCCGAACCGCTGCGTCACGAACCCGGCCTCAACGCCGCCCAGCGACGTGAGCGGGTGGCGCAGACCCTCCAGGACATCGGCCTGGGCGCGCAGTTTGTCGAGCGTTTCCCCCATCAGCTCTCCGGCGGCCAGCGCCAGCGCGTCGCCATCGGCCGCGCGCTGGTGCGCCACCCGCAACTGGTGATCGCCGACGAGCCGATTTCGGCGCTGGACATGACTATCCAGAAGCAGATTCTCGAGCTGTTCGAACGCCTGCAGGCGCAGTACGGCTTTGCCTGCCTGTTCATTTCCCATGACCTCGCGGCGGTGGAGCGCATTGCCCATCGGGTGGCGGTGATGCACCAGGGCACTGTGGTGGAAGTGGGTGTGCGCGAACAGATTTTCGACCATCCGCAGCACCCGTACACCCGGCAATTGCTGGCCGCCGCCAGCCCGCTGGAGAAACTGCCGGACGGCGGCTACCGAATACGACCGGCGATTTAACCCCCTGATTTCACCCGGCGTGCAGGCCTTCAAACCCTGCGCGATGGGGAATGTCGTGCCCAGAAAAACAATAAGACCTACTCACCGATAACGACTGCCAGGAGCCAAGAACATGCATAACAACAACCTCAACCTGATCCTGAAGGGCGTCGGCCTCATGAGCGGGGGCCTGCTGTGCGTCCCGGCCCAGGCGGACTTCATCAAGGACAGCAAGGCTGATCTGGAACTGAAGAACTACTACTTCAACCGTGATTATCGCGAGGACGCCGGGCAATCCAAGCGCGAGGAATGGGCCCAGGGTTTTATCCTCAACCTGAAGTCGGGCTTTACCGAAGGCACCGTGGGCTTTGGGGTGGACGTGGTCGGCATGCTCGGCCTGAAACTCGATTCCAGCCCGGACCGCTCGGGCTCCGGCCTGTTGTCGCGGGACAATGACGCGACGCCGGGCAAGCCGAGTTATGCCAAGCGTGCCCACGATGAATATTCCAAGTATGGCGTAACCGGCAAGGTGCGCTTTGCCCAGAGCGAGCTGCGCAGCGGCTACCTGCTGCCGGACCTGCCGACCTTGCAACCGAACACCAGCCGGCTGTTCCCGCAGACTTTTCGTGGCACCCAGGTGACTTCGACGGACATCGCCGGGCTGGCGTTGATCGGTGGGCAGATCGACCAGACCAAACAGCGCGAGTCCACCGACTACGAAGACATGGCGCTGACCAGCCAGAGCGGCGCCTACAAGAGCTCCGGCAAGAGTGACCGCTTCCGCTTTGCCGGCGGCGACTACAAGCTTACGCCGGGCATGACCCTCAGCTATCACTTTGCGCAACTGGAGGACATCTACCAGCAGCATTTCGTCGGGGTGAAAAACAGTTTCGCCCTGGGCGGCGGCACCCTCAAGACCGACATCCGTTACTTCGATGCGGACAAGTCGGGTGCGGGCCTTGCAGGCAAGGTCGACAACCGCGCGCTGAGTACGCGGGCGATGTTCAGCTACAAGGGGCACAGCGTTGGCGGGGGGTATCAGGAGCAGTATGGCGAGACGCCGTTTACCTATGTGGACGGGACCAATACCTACCTGTTTTCCGAGTACCAGTTGAGCAACTTCTCGCAGACCAACGAGCGCGTCTGGCATGCGCGGTATGACTTCGACTTTGCCGCGTTGGGCGTGCCGGGGCTGACGTTTTCGACGCGTTGGGCCAAGGGCGACCAGGCCGAGGTGAAGGGGTTTGTGGGGGAGGGCCGTGAGTGGGAGCGCGATATTGACCTGGGCTATGTGTTTCAGTCCGGGGCGCTCAAAGGGGTGTCGTTGCGCTGGCGCAATGGGTTGAGCAAGGCTAACTATCTCCGGGATATGAACGAGAACCGGGTGATTGTTGGCTATACCGTGGCGCTCTGGTGATGCGAGTGGGGGCGATTCGGTCTGAATGTGGGAGCTGGCTTGCCTGCGATGGCGGTATGTCGGCGAACCTCTCGATTCCTGCGCCTGGGTTTGCGGTCTGGGACCGTGCGCCTAGGCGAAACAGGGATGCCCACCGGGGCAACCCATCACCCCTTGTTGCGCGCCACCCGCAACTTGCTGGCCACATCCAGGTGTCGATGCAGCAGCGTCGACGCCCACTCGTTATCGCCTTGCTCCAGCGCATCGAGGATCGCCAGGTGTTCCTGGCACGAGACTTTCACGCGTTCCACGTTGTTCACCGTGTGGAACTCGGTCAGCCGGCGCAAGCGGTTCTGTTGCTGGATCGCCTGCAGGATGTAGCCGTTGCCGGAAGCGGCTGCGAGCAGTTCGTGGAATTCGGCGTTGCATTCGATAAAGCGCTGCCCGTCGACCTTGCCTTCGAGCAGTTCCATCTGGCGCTCGCGGCAGCGGCGGAAGTGTTCCGGGTGGATCTTGAAGGTCGGTTCCAGCAGCCCGGCCGGCTCCAGCAGCATGCGGAAGCGGTAGCTCTCGAAGCGCGTCTGCGGGCTGTTCAGCGTCGGCAGGAACTGCCAGCCATGCCCGTGCTTGCGCTGCATCACGCCTTCATCCGAGAGCCGCAGCAGGCAGCGGCGCAACACACTTTTGCCAACGCCGTAGCGGCGCAGCAAATCACTTTCGGAAATCTGGTCGGGCAGCACCTGGTTCAGCCGGTCGTCGATCAGCCGCGTGTACAGCTGGTCCTCTTCGTTGTGCAACTCACTGAATTGCTGCGCCAGGCCATCGGTTGCCTGCAGCGGGACGCGATAGCCCTGCTGCGGCAACGGCTCGATGGCCTGCTGTTCGGCCAGGTAGGAAAGCGCACTGCGGATCGGCGAGCGCGATACGCCCAGGCGCTGCGCCAGTTCCACTTCCTTGAGGTGCATACCGGGTTGCAGGTCGCCACTGGCGATGGCGGCAAGGATCTGCCCGGCGACTTTGGTCTGCAGCGAAGTGAGTGGGGCCATGGTGCGAAGTCTTTCCTGTAACAGGGGAGGCAAGGATACCCGGAAAGCTGAATTATAGGCGGCTCAAATACATCAGCGCCGCGTCGATCAAATCTTTATCTGCATTATTTGAAATATAAAAACATCCAGAGGACCCATCATGACTTACATCCCGCTGCCCCGGGCCCTGCCCACCGAACGCGGCGTCGACCCGGCCGGCATTCTCGATTTTCTCCGGGCCGTGGCCGAGGCCGGCCTGGAGCTGCACAGTTTCATGCTGTATCGCCAGGGCGCAGTGGTGGCCGAGGCCTTCTGGCGGCCTTATTCGGCGCACCGCCCCCACGTGCAGCATTCGGCAACCAAGAGCTGGACCGCCACTGCCATCGGCCTGTTGATAGATGACGGGCGCCTGAGCCTCGACGCCAAGGTCGTGAGCTTCTTCCCCGAGCTGTGCCCGCAACCTGTCAGTGCGAACCTTGCGGCGATGACGGTCGAGGATCTGCTGACCATGCGCACCGGCCACACCCGCGGTATTTCCGGCGGTGACTGGCGCAACCTGCAAAGCAGCTGGGTCGAGGCGTTTCTGAAGGAGCCGGTGGACGAGCCGCCGGGCCAGTCGTTCATCTACAGCAGTGCCTCGAGTTTCATGCTCTCGGCCATCGTCACCCAGGTCACCGGGCAGACCCTGCACGCGTTGTTGCAGGCGCGCGTCCTCGATCACCTGGGCCTCGACCGCCTGGAGTGGGACCTGGCGCCAGGCGGGTTCAACGCCGGTGGCAACGGCTTGAGCTGCACCAGCGAAGACTCGCTGAAGTTCGGCGTGCTGCACCTCAACCGTGGCCAATGGCAGGGCCGCCAGTTGCTCTCGCCACAGTGGGTCGACGACGCCACGCGCAACCAGGTGCAGGATGTGTGGATGGGCGAATTCGACGGCAAGCAGTACCTGCCGCGCGACAAGAACAAGGCCAACGAAGCCCAGCGCGAAGGCTATGGCTACCAGTGGTGGATGACCGAGCACGGTGGCTACTACGCCTCTGGCGTGTTCGGCCAGCAGTGCATCGTGCTGCCGGCACAGGACACGGTCATCGTGTTCACCTGCGGCCTGCGCCTGGGTGAAAAGCGCTTGCACCAGGCGCTGTGGCAACACCTGTTCCCGGCGCTGGGCCGCGCGAGTGCGGATGCCCAGGGCAGCCAGGCGCAATTGGACGCGCTGATTGACGAGCTGCGCCTGCCGACGTTGCAAGGCCTGAAAAGCTCGCCCGCCGGTACCTCCCTGCAAGGCCGTTTCAGCATCGAGCCCAATGAAGACGGCGTGCGCGAACTGGCCTTTGATTTCCATGCCGATCACTGCGACTTCACCCTCGTCGACCACCGTGGCACCCATCACCTGCGCGCGGGTTTCCAGCAGCCGCTGGAGTCGATCACCAGCCTCACCGGCAATTACCTGCACCACCAATACCAGCCGGAGCAGACCCCGGTGGTCGCCCAGGCCTGCTGGACTGCCGAGGGCGAGTTGCGCATGGACTGGCGCTTTGTCGAAACCGCCTTCGGCGACCACGTCAGTTGCCGCTTGCATCACGGCCGCCTGCACTTCGCGCGCGGCGTCAATACCAACGCCGGCGCCTTGCAGCGCCCGACCCTGATCGGCACGCGCATCGCGTCTTAAGGAGTACACCCATGACCTCTTCCTTGTGGGCGCCATTTACCGCCATGCGCCCGTTCAACCGCGCGCCGATGCTGTTTGATCGCGCCGCCGGCATGCATTACACCACCACTGATGGGCGCCAGGTGCTCGACGCCATGGCCGGGCTCTGGTGCGTCAACGCCGGTCACGGCCAGGCGCGGATTGTCGAGGCGATTCGCGAAGCGGCGGGGCGCCTGGACTTTGTGTCCTCGTTCAAGATGAGCCATCCCGCCGCACTGACCCTGGCCGATCGGCTGGTGGCCATCGCCCCGGACGGCCTGGATAAAGTGTTCTTTACCAACTCCGGCTCCGAAGCGGTGGACACCGCGCTGAAGATCGCCCGTGCCTACCATCAGGCCCGTGGCGATTGCCGCCGCACCAAACTGATCGGCCGCGCCAAGGGTTATCACGGCATGGGCTTTGGCGGGCTGTCGGTGTCGGGCATTGGCCGGCAGAAACGCGACTTCGGGCCGCTGCTCGGCGACGTCGCGCACCTGCCGCTGCCTTATGATGCCGGCTCGCGTTTCAGCCACGGCCAACCGGAGCAAGGCGTGCAGTATGCGGACGCCTTGCTGCACCTGCTGGAGATTCACGACCCGGCCACGGTGGCGGCGGTGATTGTCGAGCCGGTGACCGGTTCCGGCGGGGTGTATGCGCCGCCACTCGGCTACCTGCAACGCCTGCGCGAGCTGTGTGATCGGCATGGCGTGCTGCTGATTTTCGACGAGGTGATCACCGGTTTCGGCCGTGTCGGCCACAGCTTCGCTGCCCAGGCGTTTGGCGTGACCCCGGACCTGATGACCCTGGCCAAGGGCCTCACCAACGGTGCGGTGCCGATGGGCGGCGTGCTGGTCAGTGGCGCTGTGTATGAGGCCTTCATGCAAGGCCCGGAGCAGGCGATTGAATTGATGCACGGCTACACCTATTCCGCCCATCCGCTGGCGTGCGCCGCAGGTCTCGCGACCCTTGAAGTGCATCAAGAGTTGGGCATCAACGCCCATGTGCAGCAGATCGCCCCGCTGTGGCAAACCACTGCGCTGGCGCTGCGCGAACAGCCGCTGGTGCTTGATGTGCGTGCGATTGGCCTGCTGTGTGCCGTCGAACTCAAGCCCCGCGACGGGGCGCCGGGGGCACGCGCGGCCGAGGTGGCCCAGCGCTGTTTCGATGCAGGCGTGCTGGTGCGCGCGTCCGGAGAAAATATCGTGCTGTCGCCGCCGCTGATCCTCGACCAGGAACAACTTGCGCTGATCTTCCACACCCTGGCGCAGGCCCTTGAGGCGACGCGATGAACCACCGGGATTTCTATATCGACGGGCAGTGGGTCAAGCCCTTGGGCACCGAGACCCTGGCAGTGATCGACCCGTCCACCGAGTGCGCGGTCGCGACCATCAGCCTGGGCACGCTTGGCGACCTCGACCGGGCAGTGGCTGCCGCGCGGCGCGCCTTTGATCACTACAGCCAGTGGACGCGGGAGCAGCGCCTGGCGTTGCTGGCGGCGATCATCGAGGGCTATCGCGAACACAGCGAGGCCCTGGCGCAGTGCGTGCACCAGGAGATGGGCGCGCCCTTGTCACTGGCGCGCAGTGCCCACGTGCCGGCCGGGCTGGGCCACTTGCAGCGGGCCTATGCGGTGCTCGAAGACTACGCGTTCGACCGTGCCCACGGCAGCACGCTGATCAGTCGCGAGCCGATCGGCGTGTGCGGCCTGATCACGCCCTGGAACTGGCCGCTCAACCAGCTCACCTGCAAGCTCGCCCCGGCCTTGGCGGCGGGCTGCGCGATGGTGCTCAAGCCCAGTGAAAAGGCGCCGCTGTCGGCCATGCTGCTGGCCGATATCCTGCACCGCGCCGGGGTGCCCAAGGGCGTGTTCAACCTGGTGAACGGTGACGGGCCGACGGTCGGCGACGGCATGGCGCGGCATGCCGGTATCGACATGTTGTCCTTCACCGGCTCCACCGGCGCGGGCATCGCGGTGGCCAAGGCGGCGGCGGACACGGTCAAGCGCGTGTCGCAGGAACTGGGCGGCAAGTCGGCCAACCTGATCCTGGCCGATGCCGACCTGGAGGCGGCGGTGCGCCATGGCGTCAGCAGCTGTTTTCGCAACAGCGGGCAGTCGTGCAATGCGCCGACGCGAATGTTGGTGCCACGGGCGTTGCAGGCGAGGGCGGTGGCGATTGCACAGGCAGTCGCCGCGCAGGTCTGCTTCGACGACAGCCACCCGGCCACGGCCATGGGACCCTTGGCCAATCAGGCGCAGTTCGAGCGGGTGCAGGCGTTGCTCGCGGCCGTCGACAGCCCGCCCGTCTGCGGCGGCGTGGGCCGCCCTGATGGGGTGACGACGGGTTTCTACGCTAGGCCCACGATCTTCGCCGATGTCGATCCAGACACACCGATTGCCCGCGAGGAAGTGTTCGGCCCGGTGCTGGTGATCATCCCCTACGACAGCGAAGACCAGGCGATTGCCATTGCCAATGACAGCCCTTACGGGCTCTCCGGCTATGTCACCGCCGGCAGCCTGGAACGTGCACGTGCCGTGGCCCGGCGCCTGCGCACCGGCATGGTCCATCTCAACGGCAGCAAGGCCGACAACGGCGCACCGTTCGGCGGCTACAAGCAGTCGGGCAATGGCCGCGAATGGGGCGTGTTCGGGCTGGAGGACTATCTGGAAGTGAAGTCACTGTTCGGCTACCAGCCTAGCCCGGATTGAACAACGCCTGTTGCATCGCCTGCGGCGGCTGGCCGAAGGCGCGCAGGAAGGCCTGGCGCATGCGCTCGCGGTCGCCGAAGCCGGTTTCGCGGGCGACGACTTCCACCGGGTGGCGGCTGGTCTCCATCATTGCCCGCGCGGCTTCCACGCGCAGCGACTCGATGGCCTTGGCCGGCGTCTGCCCGGTTTCCTCGCGAAACACGCGGCTGAATTGGCGCGGGCTGAGCCGGGCGACCTCGGCCAGGGCTTCCACCGACAGGTCGTGAGTGAGGTTTTCGCGGGCGTAGGCCAGGGCCAGTTGCACGCGGTCGGACTTGGGGTCCAGTTCCAGCAAGGCCGACAGCTGCGACTGCTCGCTGCCCCGGCGCTGGGCAATCACCAGCTTGCGTGCGATGCGCCGCGCAAGATCGCTGCCCAGATCGTTCTCGACCATCGCCAGCGCGAGGTCGACCCCGGCACTCATGCCGGCGCCGGTCCAGATCTGGCCGTCGACCACGAACAGCTTGTCTTCTTCCAGGTGGATAGCCGGGTAACGCTTGCGAAAGGCCGGTGCGTGAATCCAGTGGGTGGTGGTGCGCTTGCCCTCCAGCAGGCCGGCTTCGGCCAGTACAAAGATGCCCATGCACAACGAGGCGATCCGCCGCGATTGCGCAGAGGCGGCCTTGACCAGTTCCAGCAGGCTCAGCTCCGGCAGGCGAAACTCCATGTAGCCGCTGACAATCAGCGTGTCATAGCCTTCGGCGCGCACCTGGGTAGTGTTCACCGAGAAACCCTGGGACGCCATCACCGCACCGCCATTCTCCGACACCAGGTGAAACTCATAAGCCGGTTCGCCGCGCAGCAGGTTCGCGCACTCGAACACCGACCCGACGCTGAGACTCAGGCATTCGAAGTTCGGGTAAACCATCAACGCAACGCTGTGCATCGCATCTCTCCAGGAGCGTGGGAGAGGCGATTGTCGGCGGCTGCCGGGAAAACGGCAACCGCCTTTGCGGCGTGTCCGGAATCCTTGCGGATATGACATTGTGAGCGCCTGGCCCCATCCCTAACATTCACCCAACGACGAGACGACTGGTCTAATCGGACGGGATGAAGACATGAGCAACGAAACCAGAAGTGCACGGCAGATCATTCTTGACAGTGCACGGCCGATTGTCGGCGCCAAGGGATTTTCTGCGGTCGGCCTGAACGAAATACTGCAAGCCGCCGAAGTGCCTAAAGGCTCGTTCTATCACTACTTCACGTCCAAGGACGCGTTTGGCGTGGTCCTGCTCGACACCTACTTCGACCAGTACGTGCAGGGCATGGAACAGCTGTTCAACCAGCCGGGTTTGTCCCAGCACGCCAAATTGATGCGCTACTGGCAGTGCTGGATCGACAACCAGACGGGCTGCACCGATGCCGGCAAATGCCTTGCCGTCAAACTCGGTGCGGAGGTGTCAGACCTATCAGAGCCCATGCGCCTGGCATTGCAGCGGGGCACCTCACGCACCATCGATTTACTCGCCGTGGCCATGCAGCGCGGCGTGCAGGACGGCTCGCTGTTGCTCGAACACAGCCCGCAGGTCCTGGCCCGGCAGCTGTACGCGTTATGGCTGGGCGCCAGCGTCATGAGCAAGATCACCCGCACACCCGCGCCTTTTGACGAGGCGTTGTTGCTGACCCGACAGCTGTTGGGTCGCCCTGAAAACCCTGACATTCACATCGATCGAGGCACTGGAAAATGAAAGTATTAATGGTACTGACCTCTCACGACCAGCTTGGCGACACCGGCCGCAAGACCGGCTTCTGGCTCGAAGAATTTGCTGCACCGTATTACGTGTTCAAGGACGCCGGTGCCGAACTGGTGCTGGCTTCCCCGGCCGGCGGCCAGCCGCCGCTCGACCCGGTGAGTGATCAGCCGGATGCGCAAACCGAGCAGACCCGCCGCTTCGCCGCCGACCCGGCTGCACAGCAGGCGCTGGCTACTACCGTCAAGCTGGACACGGTCAACGCGGACGACTTCGACACGGTGTTCTACCCAGGTGGGCACGGCCCGCTGTGGGACCTGGCGGAATCGCCGACCTCCATCGCGCTGATCGAGGCGTTCGAACGTGCCGGCAAGCCCATCGGCTTTGTCTGCCATGCACCGGGGGCCTTGCGTCACGTCAAGGCGGTGAATGGCGAGCCGCTGGTCAAGGGCCGTCGCGTCACCGGCTTCTCCAACTCGGAAGAAGCGGCAGTGGGCCTCACCGACGTGGTGCCGTTCCTGATCGAAGATGATTTCAAGAAACTCGGCGGCCACTATGAGAAGGGCGCTGATTGGGCTTCTTTTGTCCTCGAAGATGGTTTGTTGATCACCGGGCAGAACCCTGCCAGTTCCAGCGATGTGGCCAAGGCCCTGCTGAAACTCACCGCCTGAGCTAACTAACTGCAGTCACTCCTTGGCGACGTGCAAGCGTCGCCAACGCTTTTGTTCGTCCTGAATTTGGAAAATTTCGCATGACCCAGCCTGTTTTAAGTACGCCGGTCACCCTCGGCCACCACACATTGAACAACCGGGTGGTACTGCCGCCCCTGACCCGCCAGCGCAGTGCGCAACCTGGCGATATCGCCACCGCGCTGATGGCCGAGTACTACCGCCAGCGTGCCGGTGCCGGTTTCATGGTCAGCGAGGGCACGCAGATCGAGCCCCGTGGCCAGGGCTACGCGTGGACGCCGGGGATTTATTCGGCGGCGCAGATTGATGGCTGGCGCACGGTCACCGATGCCGTGCATGCCGACGGCGGGGTGATCTTTGCCCAGCTGTGGCACGTCGGCCGTGTGTCGCACAACGCGTTGCAGCCTGAGGGCGCGGCGCCGGTCGCACCCTCGGCGATTGCCGCGCTGCAGGCCAAGGCCTTTATCGAAACCGGGCCTGGCGTCGGCGAGCTGAAGCAACCGCCGGTGCCGCGCGCCTTGACCACGCTTGAGGTCAAGGCATTGGTCGCGCAGTACGCCCAGGCTGCCCGCAATGCGCTGGACGCCGGCTTTGACGGGGTGGAAATCCACTCGGCGAACGGTTACCTGGTCAACCAGTTCATCTCGGCGCATGCCAACCAGCGTGATGATGAATACGGTGGCTCGCTGGATAACCGCTTGCGGTTCCTGCGCGAGATTGTAGAAGCGGTGTGCCAGGTGGTCGGCCCGGAACGCCTGGGCGTGCGGTTTTCGCCGTTGTTCAGCGGCACCGACCAGGACCGCGTGTACATCGGCCTGGTCGAGGAAGACCCGCATCACACCTATATCGAGGCGATTAAGGTGCTGGAGGCGTCCGGTATTGCTTACCTGTCCATCGCCGAAGCCGACTGGGACAACGCGCCCGACCTGCCCGACAGCTTCCGCCAGGCCGTGCGCGAGACGTTCAGCGGGCGGATCATCTACGCCGGGCGCTACACCGCCGAACGCGGCGCACGCCTGGTCGAGACCGGGCTGGCGGACCTGATCGCGTTCGGGCGGCCGTTCATTGCCAACCCGGACCTGCCGCAGCGGATCTTCAAGGGCTGGCCGTTGAATCCGCTGCGCGAAGAGGGGATGTACGGTGGGGGAGAAGCAGGTTATATCGACTACCCCACCTACCTCGGGTAATCACGCCGCCAATCCGGGAGGGGTTGCCCGCTGATTACGCCACCCGCAACACGATCTTGCCGATGTGGTCCCCACCTTCCATGCGCGCATGGGCCTGGGCCGCGTCGGTGTATTCGTAGACTTTGTCGATGATCGGCAGGCAGCGCCCGGCGGCCAGTACCGGCCACACGTGCTCACGCAACTGCGCGGCAATCGCGGCCTTTTCGTCCTTGGTCCGCGAGCGCAGCAGCGAACCGGTGATGATCGCGCGCTTGGCCATGATGGTCAGCAGGTCGACGTCATTGCCCTTGCCGCCACCGAGGAAGCCCAGCATCACCAGGCGACCCTCCATGGCCAGGGCCTTGAGGTTATTGCTCAGGTACGAACCGCCCATGATATCCAGCACCACGTTGACGCCCTTGTCGGCGGTTTTTTCGGCGATGACCTGGGCAAAATCCTGCTCTCGGTAATTGATCGGCTCGCCGCCCAGCTTGGCAATGGCGGCGCACTTGTCGGCACTGCCTGCCGTGGCAAACGCCTGGAGGCCAAACTCGCGGCAGAGCATCAGCGCGGTGGTGCCGATGCCGCTGGTGCCACCGTGGATCAGCGCACGCTGGCCTTTATGGGCGCCGCCCAGGCCGAACAGGTTGGCCCACACGGTGAAGAACGTTTCCGGCACGGCGGCGGCTTGAATCCAGTCCATGCCTTGCGGGATCGGCAGCGCCTGGGTGGCCGGCACGCTGCAAAACTGTGCATAGCCGCCGCCATTGGTCAGGGCGCAGACCTTGTCGCCCACGGCGTATTCGCTGACACCGTCACCCAGCGCCACCACTTCACCGGCGATTTCCAGGCCGGGGATCGGGCTCATGCCGGGTTTCATCGGGTACTTGCCGGCGCGTTGCAACGCATCCGGGCGATTGACGCCGGCGGCATGCACGCGGACCAGGATCTCGCCGGGGCCTGCCACCGGCACATCGGCGCGGCGCGGTTGCAGCACTTCAGGGCCGCCGGGGGCGGTGATTTCGATCAGGGTCATTTCTTTGGGAAGTGTCATTTGAGCCTACCTGCAGCGATGAACGTATGGGTTGGGACCGTGGCGAGGGGGCGGCGGTTCAGCACGATCGTGCCCGGCGACCGCGCGAGATTCGAGCGCGTAAAAAAAAGGCCGGGCAAGCCCGGCCGATAAAGGCAGACATTAACTCAGCGTTTCAGGAACGCCAACAGGTCTTCGTTCAACTGCTGGGCGTGGGTCACCGCGAACCCGTGGGGCGCGTCCTTGTACACCTTCAGTTGGGCGCCTTTGATCAACTCCGCCGCCACTTTGCCGGTGGTCTCGAACGGCACGATCTGGTCGCCATCGCCATGGATCACCAGGGTGGGTACGTCGATCTTCGCCATGTCCGGGCGGAAGTCGGTTTCGGCGAACGCGGTGACGCAATCCACCGTGGCCTTGAGCGAGGCCAGCAGGGCGATTTGCAGGGTCTGGGTCTGCACGCCTTGGGAGACGACCTGGCCCTTGTTGATGCCATAGAACGGTGCGTTGAAATCGCTGATGAACTGCGCGCGATCCTTCAGCAGCTCGGTCTTGAACCCTGCGAACACATCGAGCGGGACACCCTGCGGATAGTCGGGCTTCTGGCCGAACAGCGGGGTGACGGCGCCCAGCAGCACCAGGCCGGCCACCCGTGCACTGCCGTGGCGGGCGATGTAGCGGGCCACATCACCGCCGCCCATGGAGAAGCCCACCAGGGTCACGTCCTTGAGGTCCAGGTGTTCGATCAACTGGGCGATGTCGTCGGCGAAGGTGTCGTAGTCGTTGCCGGTCCAGGGTTGGTCCGAGCGACCAAAGCCACGACGGTCAAAGGCGATGGTGCGATAACCGCGGCTGCTGAGGTACTCCATCTGGTATTCCCACATGTCGGCGTCCAGTGGCCAACCGTGGCTGAACAACACCGGTTTACCGCTGCCCCAGTCCTTGAAATAGATCTGGGTACCGTCTTTTGCAACAAATGTGCTCATGCAAAAACTCCTGGTTGAGGGGGCTGAAAGACTCTAGCGCACTATTGCGTGAAACCGGACGAAGGGCTTGTACCGGTGTGCTCGGTTGAACGGTTCAGCGTCTATGCTGGTCCACTGACCTCTACCGTCAGATCACACAGGTGAACGAAATGGCCAAGACTTACAGCTACGCCGCCCAGAACGCCAAGGATGCCCTCAAGCCCTTCACCTTCGAGCGCCGCGCGCCGGGGGCCGAGGACGTCCAGATCGACATTCTGTATTGCGGCGTCTGCCACTCCGACCTGCACACCGCACGCAATGAGTGGAACAACACCCTGTATCCCTCGGTGCCCGGCCACGAAATCGTCGGCCGTGTGACAGCGGTGGGCGCCAATGTGAAAAAATTCAAGGTCGGCGACCTCGCCGGCGTCGGCTGCATGGTCGACAGCTGCCAGCACTGTGCGTCCTGCGCCGAGGGCGAGGAGCAATACTGCGAAAACGGGTTTACCGGCACCTACAACGGCCCGGTGTTCGGCGGTGAAAACACCTTTGGCGGTTATTCGGACAGCATCGTGGTCAAGGAGAAGTTCGTGCTGCGCATCTCCCACGATGATTCGAACCTGGCAGCGGTGGCGCCGCTGCTGTGCGCGGGCATCACCACCTACTCGCCGCTGCACCACTGGAAAGTCGGCCCCGGCAAGAAAGTCGGCGTGGTCGGCCTGGGTGGCCTGGGGCATATGGCGGTGAAGATCGCCCATGCGATGGGCGCACACGTCACGCTGTTCACCACCTCACCCAACAAGCGCGAAGACGGCCTGCGCCTGGGGGCTGATCAGGTGGTGGTGTCGAAGAACGCGGATGAAATGGCCAAGGTCGCCAACAGCCTGGACTTCATCCTCAACACCGTCGCTGCACCGCATAATCTGGATGTGTTTCTCAACCTGCTCAAGCGTGACGGCACCATGACCCTGGTCGGCGCGCCCGACAGTCCGCACCCGTCGCCGGCGGTATTCGGCCTGATCTTCAAGCGCCGCAGCCTGGCTGGCTCGTTGATCGGCGGGATCCAGGAGACCCAGGACATGCTCGACTTCTGCGCCAAGCACGGGATTGTCTCGGACATCGAGATGATCGATATCCAGGGGATCAACGAGGCGTATGAGCGGATGCTCAAGGGCGATGTGAAGTATCGATTCGTGATCGATATGGACAGCCTGAAGAAAGCAAGCCACGCGGCCTGAGGCCCGTCCCTGCAGGCGCCGGCAAGCCGGCTCCTGCAGTTTTGTTCAGGCTGAGAGGTGTTCGTACAGGATTGTCGCACCCACCAGCATCAGCACTACGCCGCCGACGATCTCGGCACGTTTGCCCACCACGGTGCCCAGCACCCGGCCCAGCATCATGCCGATGGTCACCATGGTCATGGTTGCGAGGCCGATCGCGGCGGAGGCCACCAGGATATTCACGTCGACAAACGCCAGGCCCACGCCCACCGCCAGCGCGTCGATGCTGGTCGCAAACGCCGTGACCGCCAGGATCATGAACGAATGCTGGGTCGGTTTTTCGGCCTCGTCATCGTCGGCCTTGAGCCCGTTGTAGATCATGTGCAGGCCCAGCACCGCGAGCAGGGTGAAGGCGATCCAGTGGTCCCAGTTCTCCACCCAACGCGTCGCAGCATGGCCGATGGCCCAGCCGATCATCGGGGTAATGGCTTCGATCACGCCGAAGATCAGGCCGGCGCGCAGGGCTTGGGTCAGGCGTGGCTTGTGCAGGCTGGAGCCTTTGCCGATGGCCGCCGCGAAGGCGTCCGTGGACATGGCAAGGGCGAGAAGGATCAGGGAAATGGGGTTCACGGTCAGGCTTCCAGTCGGGCTATATGAGACAACGACACACCCACACGCCCGACTTTAGGCATGGATGTGTCGCTGGTCTCACCAACCGAAAAGACGGTGTTCGCACCACGGCAGGTTGCCGAATATGTTGATACGAACGCTTCCGACAGGATCAGAAGCAGGTTACTCCCCAACGAGGTGGGCGATCTTAGGCGAGCGTAGATGAAAAATTTGTCAAAAGGCCTTATTGCAGTTCGCGGATGATCCGGCAGAACACCGGGTCATCCAGGTAAGCCACGTTCAGGCGCGTCCACGGCACTGTGTTCTTTGGTTGCGTGGAAAAGATCGCCCCCGGCGCGAGCATCACGCCCTGGGCCAGGCACAGGCGGGTGAGGGCGTTGGCATCCTCGACAGTCGGGAAGCGGGCCCACAGGTACAGGCTCTGCTCGGGCCGGCAGAACACCTCGGCGCCGAGTTCGTCGAGCAGTGCCAGGCCTCGGGCGGTGGCGTGGCGCAGGCGATCCTGCAGGCGCGAAAGGTGGCGCAGGAAGTGCCCTTCGCCGAGGATCACGTCGATGGTGCGCTCGCTGTACTCGGCGCCGCTGTTGTGCAGGATCATCTTGATGTCCGCCAGTTCCTCGACGCGCTGCTTGCTGCCAGCGATAAAGCCCACGCGCAGGGCTGCCGACACCGATTTGGAAAAGCTGCCGACGTACAAGGTGCGGTTGAGTTGGTCGAGGGCCGACAGCTTGATCGCCGAACTGGGCTTGAAGTCGGCCATCGCATCGTTTTCCACCAGCAGCAGGTCGTAGGTCTCGGCGATGCGCAGCAACTGGTGCGCCTTTGCCGGGGACAGGTCCGAGCCGGTGGGGTTGTGGCCGATCGACTGCAGGAAAAACAGGCGCGGGCGATGGGCCTTGATCAACTGCTCCAGCGCCTGCAGGTTCGGCCCGTCGGGTTCGCGCGGCACGCCGAACATGCGCGCGCCCTGCAACTGCAGTTTGCCGAACAGCGGGTAGTAGCCGGGATCTTCGACCAGCACCGGGTCGCCGGGGTTGAGGTAGCGCCGGATGATCAAGTCCATCGCATGGTTGGCACCCAAGGTGGTCACCAGTTGGCGCGGCGACACCGGCAGCGCGTAGTCCGCCAGCTTTTGCACCAGGCGTGCGCGCAGCCCGGCGTTGCCCAGGCGTGTGCCGTAGCGAAACAGCGTGGTCACCCCGGCGCGCACCACCTGGCGATGGAACTTGTCCAGGCGCATGTCCATCAGCCATTCCACCGGCGGGAAGCCTTCGCCCAAGTGCGAGTGGCCCGGGTCGCGCACAAATTGCTGGCGCATCATCCAGATGGTGTCGAGGGCGCGGTTGTAGGGTTGGCTCTCTTCGTCTTCGCTGGTGTGGGCCACGCGCTTGATCACGAAAAAGCCCTGGCCATGGCGCGCCTCCACCAGCCCGTCGGCGGCCAGGTGCTCGTAGGCGGTGATCACGGTGTTCTTGGAATGCCCATGCAGGCGCATGTATTCGCGCAGCGATGGCAGCTTCTCGCCGGCCTTGAGGGCGCCGTCGGTGATTTGCTGGGCGATGGCGCTGGCCACCTGTTGCGCGAGGGTCGGGCGCGACATGCTGCAATTCCTCGTGGGTTCTTGTTATGGGTACAGTGGCTTAACTGTCCGGCAAAACTGTACCTTCTTTCAAGGCTACAGATGGGGCAATTTGGCGGCATCCAATAACAAATGACTCCTTGAGGAGCCCCTGAATGCCCATCGATTCCCGCTTGCCCAACTTCCGCAGCCTGTCCCCACGCCAGCGTCTTGAACACCTGCAACCCTTGCTCGGCTTGAGCAACGACGATGTGGCGCTGCTGCGTGACGCCGGTGCGCTGCCCCTGGAAATCGCCGATGGCATGATCGAAAACGTCATCGGCAAATTCGAATTACCGTATGCCGTGGCCAGCAATTTCCGCATCAACGGTCGCGACGTGGTGATCCCGCTGGTGGTGGAAGAACCGTCGGTGGTGGCTGCCGCTTCGTTCATGGCCAAGCTGACGCGCCCGGCCGGCGGTTTCCAGACTTCCAGCAGCGCGCCACTGATGCGCGCGCAGGTGCAAATCATCGGCATCAGCGACCCGTTCAATGCGCGGCTGAGCCTGCTGCGCAATAAAGATGAAATCATCGCCCTGGCCAACAGCAAGGACCAGTTGCTCAACACCCTGGGCGGCGGCTGCCGCGATATCGAGGTGCACACCTTCGCCGACAGCCCGCGCGGGCCGATGCTGGTGGCGCACCTGATCGTCGACGTGCGCGACGCCATGGGCGCCAACACGGTCAACACCATGGCCGAGGCCGTGGCGCCGCTGATGGAGCGTCTTACCGGCGGCAAGGTGCGCCTGCGCATCCTGTCGAACCTGGCCGATTTGCGTTTGTGCCGTGCCCAGTTGCGTATTGCCCCGCAGCACCTGGCCACCGCCGAGTACAGCGGTGAAGAGGTGATCGAAGGGGTGATCGACGCCTATACCTTCGCCGCCATCGACCCGTACCGCGCCGCCACCCATAACAAGGGCATCATGAACGGCATCGACCCGCTGGTGGTCGCCACCGGCAATGACTGGCGCGCGGTAGAGGCGGGGGCGCACGCGTACGCCTGCCGCAGCGGGCACTATGGTTCGCTGACCACGTGGGAGAAAGACCGCGAGGGCCACCTGGTCGGCACCCTGGAAATGCCCATGCCGCTCGGCCTGGTCGGCGGCGCCACCAAGACCCACCCACTGGCGCAGTTGTCCCTGCGCATCCTTGGGGTGAAAAGCGCCCAGGAACTCGGTGAAATCGCCGTGGCGGTCGGCCTGGCGCAGAACCTCGGCGCGTTGCGCGCGCTGGCCACCGAAGGCATCCAGCGCGGGCACATGGCATTGCATGCGCGCAATGTGGCGCTGTCCGCTGGTGCCCGTGGGGACGAAGTGCAGTGGCTGGTCGAGCATATGGTCGCCACCCATGACGTGCGCGCCGACAGTGCCCGGGCGCTGTTGCTCGACAAGCGCGGGCAGTGAGCATGAACAGCGTTCGGCTGGTGGAAGTGGGCGCGCGCGACGGCTTGCAGAATGAAGCGCGCAGCCTGTCGGTAGATACCCGCATCGCGCTGGTGGAACGCCTCGCCGATGCTGGCTTGCGCACCATTGAGGCGGGGGCCTTCGTGTCGCCGCGCTGGGTGCCGCAGATGGCCGATTCCGCTGCCGTACTGCGTGGCCTGGGCGAGCGCCATGGCGTGACCTACACCGCGCTGGTGCCCAACCTGCAAGGCCTGGACATGGCCCTGGCCGCCGGTTGCCGTGAGGTGGCGGTATTTGCGGCGGCGTCCGAAGCGTTTTCGCAGAAGAACATCAACTGTTCGATTGCCCAGAGCCTGGAGCGCTTCGAGCCGGTGCTGGCCAAGGCCCTGGAAGCCGGCGTGGCTGTGCGTGGCTACGTATCCTGTGTGCTCGGCTGCCCGTTCAGCGGCGCAGTGCCGGTGCCGCAGGTGGTCGCGGTGACCCAGGCGCTGTACGCCATGGGCTGCTACGAAGTCAGCCTCGGCGACACTATCGGTACCGGCACGCCGGGCGCGACCACGCGGTTGATCCAGGCCTGTGCCGACGCAGTCCCGCTGAGTGCCCTGGCCGGGCATTTCCATGACACCTACGGCATGGCCGTGGCCAATGTGCAGGCGGCGTGGCAGGCCGGGGTGCGGGTGTTCGACAGCTCGGTCTCGGGGCTGGGCGGCTGCCCTTATTCTCCAGGGGCCACCGGCAACGTGGCGACCGAGGAACTGGTGTATCTATTTGAGGGGCAGGGCATCGCCACCGGCGTCGACCTTGCAAAACTGCTGGAGGTAGCCGTCTTTATTGATAACCGGCTGCAACGCACCGGCGAATCGCGGGTGGCCAAGGCGCTGCGTGCACGTCCCCAATAACAATAAATGGAGAACCCATGAACCCTCTTACCGACACCCTGGCCGGCTTCGGCCCGCTCAAGGGCGTGACTATCCTCGATCTCACCCGTGTAGTGGCGGGGCCGTACTGCGCCATGCTGCTGGCGGACATGGGCGCCACGGTGATCAAGATCGAGCACCCCACCGACCCCGACCTGACCCGTGAATTCCCGCCCATGAGCCGCAGCACCCACGCGCCGGTCAGCGGTTTTTTCGCCCAGTTCAACCGCAACAAACAGGCGGTGTGCCTGGACCTCAAGCACGCCGACGGCAAGGCGACGTTCCTCGACATGGTGCGCAAGGCCGATATCGTCATCGAGAACTTCCGCCCCGGTACGATGGACAAGCTGGGCCTGGGCTACAAGGTGCTCAAGGCGGTCAACCCGGCGCTGGTGTTCACCGCCATCAGCGGCTTCGGCCAGCATGGGCCGAACTCGTCGCGCCCGGCGTTCGACAGCAGCGCCCAGGCCGCCGGCGGGCTGTGGTCGATGAATGGCACCGTGGAAGAGCCGATGCGCGTCGGCACCGTGCTGGGGGATCTGTCCGCAGCCCTGTATGCCGCGATTGGCACCCTCGGTGCCTTGCGTGAAGCCGAGCGCAGCGGCCAGGGGCAACTGGTGGACGTGTCCCAGCAGGACTCGATTATCTCGCTGACCGAAAACGCCCTGGTCACCTACACCGAGACCGGCGCAGTGGTCGGCCCGACCGGCAACGGCCATCCGTTCGTCAAACCCTACGGGCGCTATGCGTGCAAGGACGGCTTTGTGTTTTTCGGCGCCTACACGGACAAGTTCTGGCGCGAGGCCTGCCATGCCTTCGGTGATGCGGCGTTGGCCAGCGATCCGGAAATCGACACCATGGCCAAGCGTTTCGAGCAGGCCACTTACCTGCGGCGGGTCAAGCCCATCGTCGAAGGCTGGTGCGCGGCGCACACCAAGGCCGAGCTGGAAGCCCTGACCGGTGACCGCTTCCCGCTGTCGCCGATCAAGAGCATGGATGAAGTGGTCGCCGACCCGCATGTGCGCGAGCGTGACATGGTGGTCAGCGTCGAATGCCAGGGCGCGCATTTCGAGGTGTTCGGCAACCCGGTGAAGCTCTCCGGCGGCACCTTGGAGAAGGGCGCCAGCGCGCCGGGTGTCGGCCAGCATAACCAGCAGGTCTACCGCGATTGGCTGGGCCTGGACGCAGCGCAGTACGAGGACCTGGTCCGGCGAGGTGTGATTTGAGCCTGCTTACCGCCGAAATCACAGGCTGCATCGGCCAGGCATTGGCGCCGGTGCGTTTTCAAGTCAACCGCCAGGATATCCGTAAATACGCGGTCGCCACCGGGCAGCGCCAGGCGCGGTTCCTCGCCGGTGATGAAGCGCCGCTGATGTTTTTGTTCAGTGTGCTGATGCCGGTGCTGCCCCTCGACCACCTGCGCGAAGACGGCCATTGCCCGGACAGCCCGTTGCTGCCCGAGCTGCCGCTCAAGCGCATCCTCGCCGGCGGCAGCCGCTATGAGGTGCTTCGGCGCATTTACCCCGGCGATGTGCTGGTGTGCCGCCAGACCCTGGTGGACATCCACGAAAAACAGGGCGCCGAAGGGCCGCTGATTTTCCTGGTGTTCGAAAACCGTTTCGAGAACGAGGCGGGCGAGCCGCTGGTGACCGAATACCTGACCCGGATAGCGAGATGATCATGCCCACCCTCGACATCGGCCAGGCCTTGCCGTCACGGCAATACACGCCGGGCACCGTGCAACTGTTCCTGTACAACGCGGCGATCTGGAATGCCCACCGCATCCACTATGACCTGCTATACGCGCAGCACCAGGAAGGCCATCCAGCGCTGCTGGTCGATGGCCCGTTGCAGGGCGATTGGCTGACGCAGTTGCTCTACGACTGGATGGAGGACAGCGACGAACTGCTGGCCTTCGAGTACAGCAATCGGCGCGCCGCCTACGTCGGTGACGTGTTGACCGCCCACGGTGAAATCCAGGCCGTGGAGGGCGAACGCATCACGCTGGCGTTGCAGATCGTCAATCAACAGGGCCAGGCCACCACCGTGGGGCGCGCCACGCTGCGCCGACCCTGAACGCTTCACCCCCCTATAAAAACAACAAGCCCGAAAGGGCCGGAGGGCACCATGCAGCAACGTTTACCGCCGAAAAGGCAAAACCTCTACGAGGTCTGGGGCGACACCATTGATGGCCGTGACCTGGCGATGTCCATCGGCATTGGCGCGGTGGTCAGCCTGGGCGCCTACTTCGCCGCGCAGCAAGTGCTGCACCACCTGGTGGAGTCGGCGCAGATGGCGCGAGCCTACGCCATGCTGATCGGCATTCTCGGCTGCCTGGCCGGTGGCGCCATCAGTGCCAGGCTGTTTGCACCCAAGCGCGACGTGCAGGAAAACGTCGCCGACCAGAGCTTTCGCGAACAAGTGGTGGCTGACCTGCTCAAGGAATACGGCAGCCTCGGGCGCCTCGAGGACTTGTCCGCCGAGGTAATCGCCGAACTGCGCGAGCTGGAGTTGTATGAGCTGTTCCGGGAAGCCCAGGCCCGCGAAGAAAACGTGCCGGTCGCCCAGGCCCCGGCACTGACTCCCAGCCTCAGCGGAGGGCGCGGGTGATGGAAGTCTTGTTGCATGAAATCATGATGGCCTTCGCCCTTGGGCTGCTCGGCGCGGTGGTGTTCGCAGCCATCGGCCTGGTCTCCGGCACGGATGAGACCACCACGCTCGCACCGCTGACCATGCTGGTGGTGCTGCTGGGCGCGCCGCCGGCCGGGGTATTGACATTCTTCCTGGCCGGAGCCGTGGCCAAGCACATGACGCATGCCGTGCCGACCGCGCTGCTGGGGATTCCCGGCGATACCTCGGCCACGGCCCTGCTGGCGGATGCCAATTACCTGCGCAAACTCGGCGTGCCGCATATTGCCCTGCGCAAGATGATCTCCGGTGGCGCGGTGGCGGCGTTGATCGCCGTGCCGTTGTCGGTGCTGTTTGCGGTGCTGCTGGCGCCGTTCGGTGCGGTGATCAAGCAGTTCGCGCCATGGGTGTTCCTGTGCGCGGCGTTCACCATTGCCTATTTCTCTGCCGGGCGTTGGGCCGCCGTGCTGGCGCTGGTGCCGTTTGTGGTGGTGATCGTCGCGTTGCAGGCACTGACCGGGCAATACGGGGTCAAGCTGTCGGTGAGTTACTTCCTCGGCATCGCCGTGGCGCCGTTGATTGCCTCGCTGTTCTCGCTGTTGGCACCCAGTGAGCGCCAGCGCATGCGTCGGGACCACTACCGGGTGTTTTCCCTGGCCCCGGACGTGAAGGGCTGGAGCGGCTACTTTCCCAACCCGTTCAAGGTCATCAACCCGCGCCAGGTGCGCGTCACGGCCATGGCTGCCAGCGTTTCCAGCGCCACCTTCGTGTTCAGCCCGGTGGCGATGACGGTGATCATGGGCGAAGTGATCGGCTCGCGGATCAAGCAAGCCTATGACCGCCTGACCACGGTGATCACCGCGCGCAACGGCGTGACCGAGTCAACCTACATCGCCGAAACCCTGATCCCGCTGATGGCCTTCGGGCTGCCGCTGAGCCCGGTGGCCGCCGGCCCGGCCGCGCCGCTGTTCAACGCGCCGCCGCGCTTCTTCGTCGACAACGCCACCGGCGAGATCAACAACCTGCACAACCTGCTCAACACCTGGGAATTCCTCGGCTACGGCATGCTCGCGGTGATCGTGGCAATCCTGGTCGCGTACCCGTTCACCATGAACTTTGCCCACGGCGCCGCCGCCTTTGTGGTGCGCAAGATCAGCCATGAAGCGGTGATCGCGACCTTTATCGGCCTGGTGCTGGTGATCGGTATCTGGGAAGGCGGGCTGCTGGGGTTGATGGTGATTGTCACCGTGGGCCTGCTCGGCGGCTTCCTCGCACGCTTCCTGGGTTTCAACATCGGTGTGCAGTTCATGGGCTATTACACCGCCGTGCTGACGGTGCCGGCGATCATTGCGTTGACCGGCAACTAAACCGCTCCACCTCACCTTATCTCTCAAGCCAGCAGATACCCGTGATCTGCGACGGGAGGCGTTCGCCTCCCGAAAAGGAATAATAACAATGAAGATCCTTTTACGTGCCAACCCTGTGGTGCTCACCTGCCTGGTCTTCACGGCCGGCAGCAGCTACGCCGACGGCTTTATCGACGACAGCAAGGCCTCGCTGAACCTGCGCAATTTTTACCTCAACCGCAACTTCGTCAATGGCAACTACCCGCAGGCCAAGGCCGAGGAGTGGACCCAGAGCTTTATCCTCGATGCGCGCTCGGGCTACACCGCCGGCGTGGTCGGCTTGGGTGTCGACGTGCTGGGCCTGTACTCGGTAAAGCTCGACGGCGGCAAGGGCACGGCCAATACCCAGCTGTTGCCGGTGCACGATGACGGGCGGCCGGCGGATGATTTCGGACGGCTCGGCGTGGCGCTCAAGGCCAAGCTGTCGAACACCGAACTCAAGGCCGGTGAGTGGGCGCCGGCCTTGCCGGTGCTGCGGTCCGACGACGGTCGTTCGCTGACCCAGACCTTCCGTGGCGCGCAGCTGACGTCCAGGGAGATCAGCGGCCTGAGCCTTTACGGCGGCCAGTTTCGCGCCAACAGCCCGCGCAACGACGCGAGCATGGACGACATGTTCATGGCCGGGCGCCCCGATGCCACCTCCGACCGCTTCAACTTCGGCGGTGCCGAATACCAGTTCAACGACAAGAAAACCCAGCTCGGCGTGTGGTACTCGGAACTGGCGGATATCTACCAGCAGCGCTACTTCAACCTGACCCACAGCCAACCGGTGGGCAGCTGGGTACTGGGCGCCAACCTCGGCTATTTCTCCGGTGAAGAAAACGCCAAGGCCCTGGCCGGCAACCTGGACAACCGCGCGATGTCGGCGATGCTCTCGGCGCGTACTGGCGCGCACACCTTTTACCTGGGTGCCCAGCGCATGTCCGGCGACAACGGCTGGATGCGCGTCAACGGCACGGCCGGCACCAGCCTGGCCAACGACAGCTACAACTCCAGCTACGACGCGGCCAAGGAGCGCTCGTGGCAGGTACGCTACGACTATGATTTCGCCGCCCAGGGCCTGCCGGGCCTGACCTTGATGACCCGCTATATCCGTGGCGACAACGCGCATGTCGGCGCGATCACCGATGGCAAGGAATGGGGGCGCGAGTCCGAACTGGCCTATGTGGTGCAGAGCGGGCCGGCTCGCAACCTCAACGTGCGCTGGCGCAATTCGACCCTGCGCCGGGACTTCAGCACCAATGAGTTCGATGAGAACCGGTTGATCATCAGCTACCCGCTGTCGTTGCTCTAAGCCACTGATCGGCAGGCACGCCGCCCGGCGTGCCTGCCGATATCCGCCCCAGACAATCCGAGCCCGGTGCTAACTGTCTGCGCACGCCGGATCGACGCGGATATCGAGGAAGACGAAGCGCTTTTTCGGGTCCGCAGCGGCCATCTCCAGTTGCTCATCGATCAGTTCGCGCGCCTTGTCTACCGACAGTTCATGCTCGTTGCCCAGGGCGTCGGCGCAGCGCAAGGGCACGTGGCAGATCTGTGCGATGTCACACGCCGCATAGCCGTCGACACGCTTCGCGCCGGGTGCCGGGGCCGCGAGGGCACTCCAGGCGGCTTGGGTATCGAGGTATTCCTGCAGCACGCGAAATCGGTGCTGGCGCTGTTGCAGGCGCTGGAATCCATGGAGCACGGTGGGCAGATACTCATCGTTGAACGCTGTGGTCAGGTCCGGTCGGCCGGGGAACTGCCAGCGGCCATCGAAACGGATCCAGTCGCGCTCGTCCAGCGGTCGCCCGCGTCGGTTTGGCACCAGCTCGGCCAATAGCGTACCGGTGCAACTGGCGAGGATGTCGTTGCGCGGCCACTGCTCCCACTCGACGCTGAAATGGCCCAAGCCCTGGCGCGCAAAGTCGCGAATGGCGGTGGCCAGAAAGAACGCGGCCTGACGGTGATGCAGCACATTCCAAGGCTGTACCCCTAAATGCGCATAGACATCGCCGTAGGGTCCGTGCGCTTGGTAGAACACCAGCAAGGGCACCTCCCGTGCCCCCGGCGACGTTTCGTGGAAGCAGTCGAAGGGGGTGTCGATGTCGTCGGCAATCACGATATGGAAGTGCGCGCTGCGGTAGCGTTCGGCGATCGTTGCCAGCAGCCCCATGACATCGCCCGAGGTGCGCCAGGGTGAGCTGTCGTAATAATCGCCCGTGCGCTCGTCGGCGCCGTCCAGCCAGCTCGGCGGCACATTGAATTGCTCGGCGATGGTCGCGCAATTGGCCGGTGTCAGCCAGGGTTGCAGGGCATCGGGAGTGGTCAGGCGGGGCGGCGCGACCCAGGGGTCAATGTCGAGCAGCTCATTGAACGCCGGTCCTCGCACCCCGTGAGCCCGGATCACCTGCAGGACGCGGTCGGCATTTTTGTTGAAACTGCCCAGCAGGCTCAGCGCGCGGTGGCCCATTTCTTTTTCGAGTCGCTGTATGGCTTTGTCTATGTGCGCCTGACTGTTGTGCCGGGCCATGTCAAACAACCCCTCCAGATCGAGAATATCGGTCTTGGGGTCGAAGCAGATGCCGGCAGCATGAGCGTGTTGAGCGATCGAAGCCGCCCGGTAGTTTTTCTGCCGGCCACAGACCATCACGAGGTAGAGCTTTTGAAGCGTGGCGGGCAGGGACGGGACGTGGTCGAGGGTGTCTTTGACTTTGCGCGGAGTGCGCGTCACGGTGACTTGCACCCCCACAGTGCCATCGTCGGACAACAGGTCTATGCCAGGGTGGTTGGGGTAGTCCTTGTTCAGATCGATGAAGCCGCCCATGCCGCACAAGTGCGACATCAGCTCAGCGATCACCGATTCGGCCAGCCGGACGGTGTCCAGGAGGTGGGCATTTTTTTTCATCTCGACGTAGTGCTTGAACACCACCAGCATCAGGGCCAGTTGATCAAGTTGTGCATTGCGAGAAACCAGTGTGTCGTTCATGGCGAGCCGTGCTGCTGCAAGTGGAACGTGGAGTGTGCCAGCAGTGGTGGCTCAGGGCCATGATCTCGGTTATTGTCCCGCCTTCGTCTGGCGGCCACGGGCACTGCGCGGGGTGTGCCAGGAAAGAGATGGACGGTATTGGCCGGTGCCCGGAGAGGACGGCTCGATAGGAGATCAGATGATTGGCGAGACGTTTACAGCTTCCTGGCCGGATTATTTCGACGTCAATGTCGACATTGCCTGGACACCCCCCGCGCCCCACGACCTGCTGTTTTCCAACGGCATCCCGGAAAATGACTACGCCTATTTCTATGCCATTGTCGCGAGGGTCGACCGAGAATGGTGGCCTTACTACATCGGGATGACCTACAAGCAAACCGCCGCCGTGCGTCATCGGCAGGCCGACCACGTGCAGCGCCTGGCCAGGCTACGCGCCAACCATCCAGGCGTCACGTTCAGCCTGTGCCTGGGTGTGCCGACTTTTCAGGTGGGCCGGGATGACCCGGGCACCATCCGAGATATCGAAAGCTTGCTGATCTATGCGAATTGGCACGAGGACATGGTTAATGATTCCGGCATCAACAACTGTCGACCAGGCCGGCAGATCTACGTGCACAACTCAGGGTGGACCGACCACCTGTACAAGGAAGTTTCCTGCGGCGTGTTCTATCGAAGGTGATCCCTCACGGGCGCTGCGGCTTCACCGACGTACCGAAGGTGTTGCCCATGCGCACGCTGGTCGCCGCCGGAGTGGCCAGGCCGACCTTGTTCGGCTGGCGCCGCTCTACCGGGATGTTCTGCGCCTCGCGATTCTTCTGCGCGGCCTTGGTTGCATTCGTCTCGCTGCCCATCTGCTGGCTCAGGCACCCGTAGTCCGGCGCCTTGTAGCCGTCCACCGCGACTTCGGCGCAGCCACCCGGGGCATTGTCGGCCTGGGCGAGCAAGGGCAGGGCGGCGTACAGCAACAGGCTGGCGAGGGTCGGTAAATGCTTCATCAGTGCCTCCTGGCGGGCCCGGGGTGTGGGCCGTTGTGCCTGGCAAGTCTAGTGCAGCGGGCCTCTCGTCACCGTGATGTTTTTTTTGCTATCACCGTAACATCAGGTTCATAAACTGGCCTCAGGATGACGGTTTTCTAGGGCGCGTCGGCCGTGCAGCGATGCAGAGCAGGGGGTGAACAGGGAGCCTGGAGGCGCGCCGGATGCGTCCTGGTCTTGCTGTTGCTGCTGGCGGGTGGCGGCGCGGCGCGGGCCGAGACACCGCTGCTGGCGCTGGACCTGCCGGCACAAGACCTCGAGCACGCCCTGCAAGCCTACAGCCGCGCCACGGGCATGGCGGTGCTGGTCGACCGCGAGTTGACCCGGGGCCGGCGTTCCATCGGCGTGCGCGGGCGCTTCACGGCGCCTGAGGCGCTGGCGATGTTGCTGACAGGGAGCGGGCTGATGGCGCGTTACGCACGCAGCGATGCGTTTACCTTGCAGGTGCCGCAGGTCAGCCAGCCGCCGGCAGCGCGTGGCGCGGCGGCCCGTCAGGCGGCGCGGATCAACAGCAGTTATGCCACCGCCGTGCAGCAGGCCATCGAAGCCAGCCTGTGCCGGTCGCCGGTGACCCGTCCCGGCAGTTTTCGCGCGCTGGTGCAGGTCTGGGTCAATCCTGACGGGGTCATCGAACACAGCCGGCTGGTCAGCTCCACCGGCGATGAACAACGCGATGAAGCACTGGTCCGCAGCCTGGGCACGGCGCGGGTGGAGCGCCCGGCGCCAAGCTCGCTGCGCCAGCCGGTGACTTTACTTTTGATGCCCGACACAACAGGAATGCGCATGGAATGCACAGCAGTCAAAGGAGCCTCGGGCGGATGAAAAATACCGGGCACAGCACGATGGTCAGCCTGTTCCTGGCCTCCTACGAAGACTTCAAGGTGCGTTTGCGCAAGCGCCTGGGGTCGGAGGACCTGGCCAATGACGTCCTGCACGAAACCTATCTGCGGGTCGACCGCATGGACGTGCCGCCGAACCTGCAACAACCCAACGCCTACCTCTACCGCATGGCCTTGAACATCGCCGCCGACCGCCGCCAGGCCGATGCGCGCCTGCTCACCGGCAGTGAAGTGGAAGAGCTGCTGCAAAGCGCCGACGAAGCCCAGGACCCCTCGCGCGTGGTCGGCGGCCAGAAAGAAATCCAGTCCCTGGTCAAGGCGCTCTACGAGCTGCCGGCGCGCCGTCGCAAGATCCTCATCGCCGCGCGCCTGGAAGAGGCACCGCACCTGGAAATCTCCCAGCGTTTCGGCATTTCCACGCGTATGGTCGAGAAGGAAATCAAGGCCGCCCTCGGCCACTGCGCCAAGCGCCTCGAAAGAAAAGTGATCCAGCGGTTCGGTCCCGGGGCCGGAAAACCGTCTTAGTGTCGAGTCCCTGATAAATCCGTGAGTATGTGCGCGCTTGAATATTTTTAGCCTCTCCACCGCCCGGGAAACCGCCGCCAGCCCCCTGCACGATGAAGCCCGCGACTGGCTGGTCCTGCTGACCTCGGGCCGTGCCACCGTGGCCGACGCCAAGGCGCTCAAGGCGTGGTGCGCGCAAAGCCCCGAGCACGCCCAGGCGTTCGAGCAGGCCAAGGTGGTGTGGCAGCAACTGGCCCCGGCCGCCGCGCAAGTGGCGCAGCCGCGTCATTTCGGCCGGCGCGCTTTCCTCGGCGGCGCGATAGCCGCATCGGCAGCCGTGGTCATGGTGCACGTCGGCTCGCCCGGCGGCTTCGCTGGCCTGACGGCGGACTACCGCACCGAGGTCGGCGAGCAGCGACAAGTGCTGTTGAGCGACGGCATCAGCCTGGAACTCAACACCCAGACGCGCATCAGCCGAGTGGGGCAGGGCATCGAACTGCTCGAAGGCGAAGTCGAAGTGCTCGCCCATGCCGCGCAGCCGCTCCAGGTCCTGGCCGGCGCAGGCGCGGTGAGTGCGGCACAGGCACGCTTCAACCTGCGCAACACCGATCAGACCGTCTGCGTGACCTGTATCGAAGGCTGGCTCTCGGTGGACGTCGCCGGCCGCAGCGTGCGCCTGGAAGGTGGACGGCAACTCACCTACAGCGCCGCCGGCATGGGCGAACCCGTGGTGGTGGATACCCAGGCGGTGGTGGCCTGGCGCGAACAGGTGCTGGTGTTCAACAACGCCACACTGGCGACGGTGGTGGACGAGATCAACCGCTACCGCCCCGGCATGCTGGTGCTGCTCAACAAGCAACTCGGCCAACGCCGCGTGCAGGCACGGTTCAGCCTGCAGCAGTTGGCGGGGGTGGCGTTGTTGATTCGGGATGCGTATGGGGCCAAGTGCACGGAGTTGCCGGGTGGGGTGGTGTTGTTGAGTTAATCACTTCAACGGCCCCACCACCTGCCGATAGCGCTCCGCACCTTGGGGCGTCTCCCGGACCAGACTGATCTCCAGCCCCAACGGATCCTCACGCCGATTCCCGCTCAGCTGCCGCCAGCCCTTATCCGCCTCCCACACGCGCACCTGCAGATCACTGACCCCTGTCAGCACCACCACCGCGTCCTTCGCCGCCGGCAACGGATAGCGGTCCCGTGCAGGCGCCGCAGCGCGATACAAACGGTCGCCCTTGAGCCACCAACGTACCCGTTGCAGGCCATCCCCGGCGACGGGGGCGCTGCGAATGATGTCCAGCCGAAACCCTTTGCTGTCGGAACTGCGCACTGTCACGGCCGCCAGTCCATCAACCTTTTCTTCGTTGTTCCTGGAGGGATCCGGGGCGTTCAGTTCGACGCTGGCGCGCAGGCTGATGTCGCGTTGCATCTGGTTCAGTGCGCGCAGCAGCACTTCGGTCTGTTCGCTGCTGGCCTGCAGGTGCTGGTCGGCGCGGGTGACGCTGTCCAGCCCGCGCCAGGCGATGACGCTGACCAGCGCCATGAGCATGATCGCGACCATTACTTCGATCAGGGTGAAGCCCTGTTGGGAGGTGTTCATGGCTGGCTCACCACGCGCATCAAGCCTTGGGCGTCGCGTTGCAGGCTGAGGCGGTGTTGGCCGTCGGACAGCACCACGCGCAGCGCTGGGCTGATCCATTCGGCATCGAGTACCAGATGCTGGCGCGGTTCGACAGTAATTTGCATCGGTGTGCTTTCCCATAGGCGCGGGCGCAGTGGGTCATCGCCCTGGAAGGTTTCGATGCCGCTGCCGTCGTCGCTGCGGCGGTTGAAGCGAAAGCCCTCGGCATCCCCGCGCCAGGTGATCGGGCGGCCGTCCGTGCGGGCTTCGGCCTGGGCGATTTGCAGCAGTTGGCTGAGGCGCTCGGCGTCCTTGCGCAGCAGGTGCAGTGGGTCGGGCTTGATGGTCAGGCTGATGGCGGCGCTGGCAATGCCGATGATCACCAATACCACCATCAACTCGATCAGGGTGAAGCCGTGTTGTTTCATCGCAGGGCACCTGGAGAACTGGAGAGGAGCTGAAATAAAAACGTGCGAATTGAGCTGTAGGCTGGTGCCACGGACAAACAGGAGGTCCCACTCATGGCATTTGCCCTTCGTTTTTCACCGGCCCACGGGGTGCAGGCACTGGCGGTGCTGGCGGCGTTGGCCGGTGTGGCGGTCTGGACGCCGCTGCTGCTCACGTCGGCCGAATCCCACACACCGGCGGTCACGCCCCAGGCCCTCGCGGCGCGCAGTGATAACCCGGCGCTGCAATGGTTCTCGACTGCGCCGTCGGCAGTGCAGGTCAAGGTCTCGGGTGTGCTGGCCGGGGCACGCGGTGCCGTGGCGATCCTCAGCCTCAACGACGGCCCGCCCCGCAGCTTTTTGTTGGGTGAACGCCTCAGCCCCGGCGTGCGCCTGACGGCCATTGAAGGCGACGGCGTGGAGATCGAGCGCGGCGGCGAGAAGCTGCGCGTGAAGCTCGACAAGTTGCCGGACGGGCCTGCGCTGCCGCTGCTCACTCGACCCTGACCTGTGTGTCCAGGCGCGCCAGCGGCGGCGCTTCGCGGCGGGCGTCGAGCACCTGCACATGCACGTGAAACAGTGCGCCATCGGCGCTGATGGTTTGTTCGCAGCGCAGCTGCAAGCGGCCCTGGTCGCAGTCGAAGGTCTTTTTGCCGCTGCGCAAGTGGCCTTCCAGGCGCAACTCGGCCAGGCGGCTCTGCGCTGCCAGCAAGGCGATGGACTTGTCGCGCAGCAGACCATTGCTCTGGGTCATCAACCCGGCTACGCGCACGGCTGCGGCCATGGCCACGGCAATGATCGCCAGCGCCACCAGCACCTCGATCAGGGTAAAGCCTTGCGCCTTGCGACGGCTGTCCATGGGGGTCTCGAAAGCCTGGAAACAGGTCCGCAGACTAGCGCCGGGAGTTGACCGATTGGCGACCGAAACTCCCGAGGATTTTCAATACGACTGACATGTGTTCTTGCAACACTGCGCCACGAAATGCACTCAAGCCAAGGAATGTCGAGATGGATATCGCGCGCCTAACATCCCCATTGCCAGGGCCTCGCGGCCAGCGTGGCTTCACCTTGATCGAGATCATGGTGGTGGTGGTCATCCTCGGGATCCTGGCGGCGATGGTGGTGCCCAAGGTCCTGGATCGCCCGGACCAGGCGCGGGCCACGGCGGCGAAACAGGACATCGGCGGCTTGATGCAAGCCCTCAAGCTGTATCGGCTGGACCACGGCACCTACCCGAGCATGAACCAGGGCCTGAAGGTGCTGGTGGAGCGCCCGGCGGATGCGAAGAACAGCAACTGGCGCGCCTACCTCGAGCGCCTGCCCAACGACCCGTGGGGCAACCCTTATCACTACCTCAACCCGGGCGCCAATGGTGAGGTCGATGTGTTCTCGCTGGGGGCCGACGGCCAACCGGATGGCGACGGCGTGAATGCCGATATCGGCTCCTGGCAGTTGTAAGGCGCGCCATGAAACGGTATTCGCCCACAGCGGCGAAGCAGCGCGGCATGGCGATTATCAGCGCCTTGCTGATCGCGGCGGTGGTGGCCGTGCTCGCCGGCGCAATGCTCACGCGTCAGAGTGTGTTCACTCGCAGCCTGGAAGCCGAGCAATTGCGCGTACAGGGCCAGTGGCTGTTGCAAGGCGGCCTGGAGCGCAGCCGGCAGATGCTCTGGGAGGCGCGCCAGAAGGAGGTGCTGACGCGCCTCGACCAGCCGTGGGCGCAGGCCCAGCGCGGCGCGTTCGAGGGGCAGATCGAGGACGAGCAGGGCAAGTTCAACCTGCGCAACCTGGTCAACCGCCAGCAGCCGGATGCCGAACAATTGCAGTCCTTCGAGCGCCTGTGCCGCCTGATCGGGGTCGACCCGGCCGTGAGTCGGCGCATCAGCCAGCGGGTCATCGCCTCCTACGAGCAGAACGGTGTGCCGGCCAAATACCCGATGCTGCGCAACCTCGACGACTTGAGCGGCATTGACGGCCTGGACCCGGCGCTGTTGCGGCGCCTGCGCACCTATATCAGCGTGCTTCCCAGCAATACCTGGGTCAACGGCAACACCGCCAGCGCCGAAGTGCTCAGCGCGGTGGTGCCGCAGCTCAGCCTGGCCCAGGCGCGGGGGTTACTGGCCGAACGTGACGGCGGCCGCTGGTTTATCAACCGCGGGGATTTCGTCAACCGCCTGCACTTGCCCCAGGTGGCGGTGGATTCGGTGCAGGTGGGCATTACCAGCGAGTGGTTTCGCCTGCAGGGCCAGGCACGGCGCGAGCAGCGTCGGGTGACCCTCGACGCGCTGCTGCATCGCCCCGAAGACCGCCCGCCACGGGTGATCTGGTCGCGGGTGGGGGTATGAAACGCTTGCGTATTGGCCTGCCGCCGCTCGATGAGTTGAGCGTGGACAGCCAGGTGACGTTTGCCTGGCTGGAGCGCGGCGTGGTGGTGGACGAAGGGCACGCCAGCCTGGCGCAATTGGGCAAGACCCGCCAGGCGCTGGATTGCTTCCTGCATCCGCGCGACAGCCTGCTGACCAGCCTTGAGTTGCCGCCGTTGCCCGCGGCGAAAACCGCTGCGGCGGTGGCTTGTGCCGCCCAGGCGCTGATCCTCGGTCCGGTGGAGCAGATGCAGGTGGCCCACGGCCCGCGTGAAAGCGATGGGCGCGTGCAGGTCGGCTGGGTGTCGAAGGCCGGCCTGGAGCGGCTCGCCGCGGTCGTCGCACAGACCCCGCTCAAGCTGCGCGGTCTGTACCCGGCGCCGTATGCCTTGCCGGTCGGCGCGGCAGCGTTGGACGACGGCTATCTGTTGACCCGTGACAGCCTGCAGCAAGGCGCCGTGCACCCGTTGGGCTTGCAGACCCTCGATGTGCCGCTGGTGGAGGCGCACCAGCGTTGGAGCGGTGCCGTGCCGACCTGGGGCTTGCACGCGCGCCTCAGCCAGGCGCCCCGTGGCGGATGGGGCAGGGCGCTCGCCGGTGTGGCGCTGGCGACGGCGATCTGGACCGTCGGCCTCAACCTGTATGCCGCCCGCCAGGTGGATGAGGGCCAACGGCTCAAGGCGCTGATGAGCCAGCAGGTCCGCCAGGCATTTCCTGAATTGCCGGTGGTGCTCAACCCATTGCAGCAGGCCCGCCAACAGTTGGCTGCGCGCCAGAGCGGTGCGGCTGCCGATCCGGGCCAGCGCTTTACCCGCCTGTTGCAGCTGGCGGGCAGCAACCTGCCCTTCATGGTCGGCAGCGTCGAGAGCCTGGACTTCGAACAGGGCCGCTTGCACCTGGCGCTGCTCGCCGACAGTCGCAGCCCCACGGCCGTGGGCGATTGGCAAGCCGCGCTCGCCCAGGCGGGCTTTGTCGCCGAGCGCGATGAGCATGGCTGGAGCATCGGCCCGGCCCAGGCCGCCGAGAAACCGGAGGCCAGTGATGAATAAGTGGCGGCAGGTGCGCAGCCAGGCGCAGGTGTTCTGGAGCGGCCTGGCGTTGCGCGAGAAACGCCTGCTGAGCGGGGCTGCGCTGGTCCTGGCGAGTCTGTTGACCTGGCTGGTGCTGGTGCAACCCGCGCTGAAGAAGATCGAGTACTGGCAGGCCGAGACCCCCAAGCTGCGCGCCCAGGCGGCGGCCTTGCAGGTGCTGTTGCAGGACGTCGCGGCGCCGCGCCACGGCGATGAAACCGCGTTGCGCCAGGCCCTCGATGGCGCCGGCCTGCAAGGGCATTACCAGTTGCAGGCACTGGACGCCGGCGGCTGGCGCCTCACGCTGGAGAATGCCCCGGCAGACGCCGTGGTGAGCTGGTTGCTGGGCAATCCCCATTCGTTTTCCCTGGAGGTGTCCGAGGCGCGCTTGCAGCGCGCGCCGGATGCTGTCGATAACTCGGCCGGCACTGTGTCCGGGACCGTTCGCATGGATCAGGCGCTTGGCGCTAAGGAAGCTTCATGAAGTGGTCAGTCCCCCATCACGCGCCTTTTCGCAAGGTCGCGCCGCTGCTGTTGCTGGCGTTGAGCGCGTGCAGCAGCCCGCAGCCAAACACGCCCTTGCTGGTGGACAGCGAACTCGGCCAGCCTCTGGCCGACACCCGTCGCAGCGGCGAAACCCCGCTCGATCGCCAGCGTGAAGTCACGCCCAAACCCCGCGTGCAACACCCGGTCACCCACAGTGCACGCGGCCAGGCCCCGGCGCCGGTCAAGGCGCGCAACCCGCTGGGCGACCAGCCGGTGCAGCTCAATTTCGTCGACGCGGATATCCAGGCGGTGGTGCGCGCCTTGTCCCGCGCCACCGGCCAGCAATTTTTGGTAGACCCGCGTGTGAAAGGCAACCTCACCCTGGTCAGCGAGGGCCAGGTGCCCGCGCACCAGGCCTACGACATGCTGCTGGCGGCGCTGCGCATGCAGGGCTTCAGCGTGGTCGATGTGGGCGGCGTGGCCCAGGTGGTGCCGGAGGCCGATGCGAAGTTGCTTGGCGGGCCGATCTACAGCGCCGGCAGCAGCGGCATGCAGACGCGCACTTTCCGCCTGCAGTATGAAAACGCGGTGAACCTGATCCCGGTGCTGCGCCCCATCGTGTCGCCGAACAACCCGATCAATGCCTACCCCGGCAACAACAGCATCGTCATCACCGACTATGCGGAAAACCTCGCGCGCGTCGCGCAGATCATCAATGGCATCGACACCCCGAGCGCCATCGACACCGACGTGGTGATGGTGCAGAACGGCATCGCCGTGGACATCGCCGCGATGGTCGGCGAGTTGCTGGAAACCCAGGGCGCCGACCAGACCCAGAAGATCAACGTGATCGGCGACCCGCGCTCCAACTCGATCATCATCCGCTCCGGCAGCCCGGAGCGTACGGAGCTGGCGCGCAACCTGATCTACAAGCTCGACAATGCCCAGAGCAACCCGAGCAATATGCACGTGGTGTACCTGCGCAATGCCCAGGCCGGCAAACTCGCGCAGTCGCTGCGCGGGCTGCTCACCGGCGAAAACGATACCGGGGTGAGCGACGATGCCCGTGGCAAGCTCAGCAGCATGGGCGGCAATGGCAAGAACAGCCCGGCCACCGGCACCGCGCAAAACAGCAGCGGCACGCCCACCGGCAGCGGCGTGCAGTCGGGTTACGGGCAAGCCAGCGGCTCCACCACTGGCACCGGTAGCACTTCCAGCGACCAGGACACCGCATTCAGCGCCGGCGGCGTGACCATCCAGGCCGACGCCACCACCAACACCTTGCTGATTTCCGCCCCGGACCCGTTGTACCGCAACCTGCGCGAAGTGATCGACATGCTCGACCAGCGCCGCGCCCAGGTGGTGATCGAAAGTCTGATCGTGGAAGTCGGTGAGGACGACGCCACCGAGTTTGGCGTGCAATGGCAGGCCGGCAACCTCGGTGGCAAGGGCGGCTTCGGCGGCGTCAACCTGGGCGGCAGCGGCGTGAATGGCAAGCCCGCCAGCCCCACCAGCATTGATGTGCTGCCCAAGGGCCTCAACGTCGGCCTGGTCAACGGCACCGTAGACATCCCCGGGATCGGCAAGGTGCTCGACCTCAAGGTGCTGGCCCGCGCCCTGAAGAGCAAGGGCGGCACCAACGTGCTGTCGACGCCGAACCTGCTGACCCTGGACAACGAAGCGGCGAGTATTTTCGTCGGGCAGACCATCCCGTTTGTCACCGGCAGCTACGTGACCGGCGGCGGGGGCACCAGCAACAACCCGTTCCAGACCGTGCAGCGTGAGGAGGTGGGGCTCAAGCTCAACGTGCGCCCGCAGATTTCCGAAGGCGGCACGGTGAAGCTGGATATCTACCAGGAGGTCAGCACCGTGGATGCGCGGGCGTCGGTGGAGGCCGGCACGGTGACCAACAAGCGCGCGATCGACACCAGCATCCTGCTGGATGACGGGCAGATCATGGTGCTCGGCGGGCTGCTGCAGGACGGCTACAGCCAGAGCAATGATGCGGTGCCGTGGCTGTCGGATATTCCCGGCCTGGGCGCATTGTTTCGCAATGAGAAGCGCAGCGTGAACAAGACCAACCTGATGGTGTTCCTGCGCCCCTACATCATCCGGGACAGCGGGGCAGGGCGCAGCATCACCCTGAACCGCTACGAGTTCATGCGCCGCGCCCAGGGCGGGCTGCAACCGGAGCACAGCTGGGCGATGCCGGATGTGCAGGCGCCGCAGTTGCCTTCTGTGGAGAAGGCGATCCCGGGTGGCCAACAACAGGGGCCGCGGGCAGTGATCCGTGCGGTGCCGGTTTCCGGAGGGACGCGGCCGTGACTTATGGTTGCGCTCTTGGTGGGCGCTGGCTTGCCTGCGCTGCAGACACCTCGGTACGGCATGCACACCGAGTGGAGGCCTTCGCAGGCAAGCCAGCTCCCACAGAAAAGCTAACCAGCTTTCGCGTTGTTTTTGATCTTGACCTTGATCTTGATCTTGATCTTGATCCTAGGCGCCCCATCAAACACGCTGGCCGGAATTCGATATTGATTTGGGGGGTAAACCGGCAGGGATGCCGGTTTAGCCGCCCCGCGCCATGGATGGCGCGTGGCGGCGGCCGCCCAAATCAATGTCGGATTACGGGCACACCGAGCCTGGGCGAGGTGCCGAGTGTTGGGGCAAGAGCGTTTTGCTTACTTTTGCGCTCTTCAAAAGTGAGCCGCTGTAAGAGCGGAACCCCAAGTAGCCGTTACCCCAACAACGGATATGTACTCGGTCCCTCTAAATCCAGTGCAAGCGAGCCAAAACCATGAGCCTGCTCCCCTACGCCTGGGCCAAATCCCAACGCATCCTCCTGCGTCCCTGCGAGGAAGGCAGGCTACTCACCGTATGCCCCTCGACCCCCGGCTGGTCCATCAGCGAGGTACACCGTCAGTTCGGCCACAGCCGCCTTGAACAGGTGCGCGACGACGAACTCGACGGCCTGCTCGCCAGTGCCTACGCCGACACCGGCAGCGCCGCCGCCGTGGTCGGTGCCGCCGAAAACGAAGTCGACCTCGACCGCCTGATGCAAGACATGCCCGAAATCACCGACCTGCTGGACACCCAGGACGGCGCGCCGGTGATTCGCATGATCAACGCCTTGCTCACCCAGGCGGCGCGGGATGAGGCCAGTGACATTCACATCGAACCCTATGAAACCCATTCGGTGGTGCGCTACCGCGTCGACGGCACCCTGCGTGACGTGGTGTCGCCGCGCAAGGCGCTGCATGGCGCGCTGGTGTCGCGGATCAAGATCATGGCCCAGCTCGATATCGCCGAAAAGCGCCTGCCCCAGGACGGCCGTATCGCCCTGCGCGTGGCCGGCCGGCCGATTGATATTCGTGTATCGACCGTGCCGACCGGGCATGGCGAGCGCGTGGTGATGCGTTTGCTCGACAAACAGGCCGGGCGCCTGCAATTGGAAACCCTGGGCATGGAGCCGCAACTGCTGGCGCGCCTCGATACGCTGATCCGCCAGCCCCACGGCATCGTGCTGGTCACCGGGCCCACCGGCAGCGGCAAGACCACCAGCCTGTACGCGGCCCTGGCGCGGCTGGATGCCAGCACCAGCAATATCCTCACCGTGGAAGACCCGGTGGAATATGACTTGCCGGGCATCAGCCAGATCCAGGTCAACGCCAAGATCGACATGACCTTCGGCCTGGCCTTGCGCGCGATTCTGCGCCAGGACCCGGACATCATCATGATCGGTGAAATCCGTGACCTGGAGACTGCGCAAATCGCCGTGCAGGCCTCGCTCACCGGCCACCTGGTACTGGCGACCCTGCACACCAACGACGCGGTGTCGGCGGTCAACCGCCTGATCGACATGGGGGTCGAGCCGTTCCTGCTGGCGTCGTCGCTGTTGGGTGTATTGGCCCAGCGCCTGGTGCGGCGCCTGTGTCCGCATTGCAAGCAACAAGACCCGGCCGCGCCCGGCACCTGGCGCCCGGTGGGCTGCGCGCAATGCAACCAGGTCGGCTACAGCGGGCGTACCGGGATCCATGAATTGTTCTGCGTCGACGACGACGTGCGCAGCCTGATCCACCAGGGCGCCGGCGAGCAGGACCTGCGCGTGGCCGCGCGCCGCGCCGGGATGTTGAGCATGCGCGAAGACGGCGAGCGCTGGGTGCGCAGCGGCGCCACTGCGCCCGAAGAAATCCTGCGCGTGACGCGGGACGCCTGATGAATCGCTATCGCTATGAAGCCGCCGACGCCAGCGGCAAGGTCGAGGCCGGGCACCTGGAGGCGGACAGCCAGAGCGGCGCGTTTGCCGCGTTGCGCAGCCGTGGCCTGACCGCGCTGTTGGTACAGGTTGAAGGCAATCAGTCGAATGCCGCCGGCAGCAGCCTGTTCACTGCCAAGCTGTCGGACAATGACCTGGCCTGGGCCACGCGACAACTGGCGAGCCTGCTCGGCGCCAGCCTGCCGCTGGAGGCAGCACTGAGTGCGACAGTGGAGCAGGCCGAGAAAAAGCACATCGCCCAGACCCTCGCCGCCGTGCGTGCCGATGTGCGCGGCGGCATGCGCTTGGCTGATGCATTGGCGGCACGGCCACGGGACTTTCCGTCGATCTATCGCGCGTTGATCGCGGCGGGGGAGGAGTCCGGCGACCTCGCCCAAGTGATGGAGCGCCTGGCCGACTACATCGAGGAGCGCAACAACCTGCGCGGCAAGATCCTCACGGCTTTTATCTACCCCGGCGTGGTCGGGCTGGTGTCCATCGGCATCGTGATTTTCCTGTTGAGCTACGTGGTGCCGCAGGTGGTCAGCGCGTTTTCCCAGGCGCGCCAGGACCTGCCGGGCCTGACCCTGGCGATGCTCAACGCCAGCGACTTCATTCGCGCCTGGGGCTGGTTGTGTTTCGGTGCGCTTGTCGGCGGTTTCTGGAGCTGGCGCCTGTACCTGCGCAATCCCGTGGCGCGCCTGAACTGGCATAGTCGCGTGCTGCGCCTGCCGCTGATCGGGCGCTTTGTGCTGGGCCTGAACACCGCGCGGTTTGCCTCGACCCTGGCGATCCTCGGCGGGGCCGGCGTGCCGCTGCTGCGCGCGCTGGAAGCGGCGCGCCAGACCCTCTCCAACGACCGCCTGAGCCAATGCGTCAACGACGCCACCGCCAAGGTGCGCGAGGGCGTCAACCTGGCCCCGGCGCTGGCGGTGGAAAAAGTCTTCCCGCCGGTGCTGATCCACCTGATTGCCAGCGGCGAAAAAACCGGCGCGCTGCCGCCGATGCTCGAGCGTGCCGCGCAGACGCTGTCGCGGGATATCGAACGGCGCGCGATGGGCATGACCGCGTTGCTCGAGCCCCTGATGATCGTGGTGATGGGCGCGGTGGTGCTGGTGATCGTGATGGCGGTGCTGTTGCCGATCATCGAGATCAACCAACTCGTGACCTGAATACGGTCAAGAAAGCTGGGAAGGGGCTGCTCAGTTGATTTCGGCGCGGGCCGACATCGCCAGGCCCAACCTCGGGTTCCTCATTCCGTCACATCCAACCGCCCTTGCCACAGCCCGTACCGCCTCCACCCATTGCGGGCTGAAACCTCGCTGTCACCTGCGCCCAAAGCGTTCAGAACGATGACCAAAACACCCGAGAATCTTTTAAAAATCAAGGTGTTCCTCCCGAGGTTTTTTCCTATTGCTGTCATCGGAAACTGCGAAATTTCCTACCCATGGCCTCACCCCTCGCCACCCCCGCATCACGGCTTGGGACCGAAGCCATGGCGTCATGCAAGAGCCATCTACCCCAAACGTACAAACACGACGAAAGGAGCTTCTTCATGTTTAAGCGCAACGTTCTCGCGGTATCCATGACCCTCGCTGCACTGTGCTCGGCACAGGCTGCATTCGCTGACGTAAACGGCGGCGGCGCGACCTTGCCACAGCCGCTGTACCAGACTGCCGGCGTACTCACCACTGGCTTCGCCCCCTACATCGGCGTCGGCAGCGGCAACGGCAAGGCTGCCTTCCTGACCAACGACTACACCAAGTTCGTGGCCGGCGTTACCAATAAGAACGTGCACTGGGCTGGTAGCGATTCCAAACTGACTGCGACTGAATTGTCGACCTACGCATCTACCAAACAACCGGCCTGGGGCAAGCTGATCCAGGTGCCGTCGGTTGCAACGTCGGTGGCCATTCCGTTCAACAAAACCGGCAGCGCGAATGTTGACCTGAGCGTGCAAGAGCTGTGCGGTGTGTTCTCCGGTCGCATCAAGAACTGGAGCGGGATTTCCGGTGCTGGGCGTACCGGTCCGATCGTTATCGTGTATCGCAGCGAGAGCAGCGGCACCACCGAGCTGTTCACCCGTTTCCTCAATGCCAAGTGCAACGCTGAAACCGGCTCCTTCGCGGTTACCACCACGTTCGCCAACAGCTTCTCCGGTGGCTTGCCTGCCGGCGCCGTTGCTGCCACCGGCAGCCAGGGTGTAATGACTGCCCTGGGCGCCGCCCAAGGCCGCATCACCTACATGAGCCCTGACTACGCGGCCTCTACCCTGGAAGGCCTGGACGACGCCACCAAGGTTGCTCGCGTCGGTAAAGACGAAGCCAACGGCGTCGAAGGTGTGTCGCCAGCGCCGGGCAACGTTTCCGACGCCATCGCCCAGGTGCTGCCACCTAACGACCCAAGCGCTCCGCTGGACATCAACAACCCTGACAACTGGGTGCCAGTGTTCGGTCCAGTGGGCGCGGCCGGCGTTCAACCGTACCCTGATTCGGGCTACCCGATCCTTGGCTTCACCAACCTGATCTTCAGCCAGTGCTATGCCAACGCTGATCAGACCTCCCAGGTACGTGGCTTCTTCACCAAGCACTTCGGCGCCACTGCCAACAACGACGCCGCGATTTCGGCCAACCGTTTCGTGCCGCTGCCGGCTAACTGGAAAGCTGCCATCACCGACACTTTCCTGACGGCAACCAGCGGTCTGAGCATCGGCAAAACCAACGTCTGCAACGGCATCGGTCGTCCGCTGTAACCCACGCCTTCACCGACCTGCAACACCCGATCAGCAACGGCCTGTGCCGTTGCTGATTTTTTTGCGTTACCAGCCCCATGTGAACTTTCCATGACAGAAGTTCAGTCCGGCCCCTCGCCAACCGCCTAACCCTCATACGCGGGCGTGTCTTGCCCCTGGCGAATTACAAACAAGGAAGATCTCCGATGGTCCGCTGCAAATCACCGGTAAACCGCACTGCCCAAGGCCAGAGCGCCCAGACGATCCTGCGCCTCAAACCGTTGGCCCAGGCCATTGCCCTGTTGATGGTGGCGGGCAACGCCCAGGCGGCCACAGCCTTCAGTTCTGGCTGGTTTGCCGACAAGGGCGCGTCCCAGGCGGCGACGGCGGCGCGCACCGGCGCGGGCCAGGTGCCGGGGATTCCATCGCTGAACCAGCAGGCGCGGGTCAAGCAGCAGTTGTCGCGCTCCATCAGCACGCTCAACACCAGCGTCGCGGCGATTGCGGCGCAACAAGCGGCGCAGGCGGCAGGGCGCCAGGCTGCCTTCGGCCAGGTCTCGACCGTTCCCGATGGCCTGGGCAAGGGCGGCCTGCAGGTCGATAACAGCCTCACCCAGGGCTGGACCAACGCCAGGGGCCCGGTGCAGACCCAGGCCGGCGGCAAGACCACGGTGACCATCGAGCAGACCGCCGACAAGGCGATCCTCAACTGGGAGACCTTCAACGTCGGGCGCAACACCACGGTGGATTTCCAGCAGCAGGCCAGTTGGGCGGTGCTCAACCGCGTCAACGACCCCAACGCGCGCCCCAGCGAGATCCAGGGCCAGATCACCGGCGCCGGCACGGTGATGATCATGAACCGCAACGGCGTGGTCTTCAGCGGTACCAGCCAGGTCAACGTACGCAACCTGGTGGCCGCCGCCGCGAACATCACCGATGAGCAGTTCACTCAACGTGGCATCTACGTGGACGCCACCGGCACCCAACCGACCTTCACCGATGCGGCGGGCAAGGTCGAGGTCCAGCGCGGTGCACTGATCCAGACCCACAGCCCGGCCACCTCCACCGATGCCGGCGGCTATGCCTTGCTGCTCGGCACAGAGGTGGAAAACGCCGGCACTATCAACACCGCCAAGGGCCAGGCGACCCTGGCGGCCGGCGACAGTTTTTACATCCGCAAGGGCGTTGGCACTACCGGCAATGACCGCTCGACCACCCGTGGCAATGAAGTGGCGACCAGCCTCAACGCCGGCAGCAGCGCCGGCAAGGTCACCAACAGCGGCTTGATCATGGCCTCGACCGGCGACATCACGCTGACCGGGCACCAGGTGCAGCAAAATGGCGTGGTCCTGGCCAGCACCTCGGTGGACACCCGCGGCACGGTCCATTTGCTCAACGCCGCCACCGACACCACCGGCAGCGTGACCCTGGGCGAGGGCAGCACCACTGCGATCCTGCTGGACAGCAGCGGCAGCACCGCGCTCAACAGCCAGAAAGGCAATGGCCTGGTCAATCTCGATGGCACGCCCGCCAACCTGGTCACCGGCGCGTTCAACAATCTCAGCGCGGTGGCCGACCGCACCGACCAGTCACGGATCGAGATCGTCAGCGGCGGCACCGTGGACTTCCAGAAAGGCTCGATCACCCTCGCCACCGGCGGCCAGGTCGCGGTCAGCGCCGCTGGGCGCAGCCTGGTGCGCGACGGCGCGATGATCGATGTGTCGGGTGCCGTCGGCGTCCAGGTGTCGATGGAATCCAACAACATCAAGATCAACGTGCAGGGTAACGAGCAACGCGATGCACCGGTCAACCGCGATGGCGGCCAGTTGATCAACAACGATGTGTGGGTCGACCTGCGTGAGCTGGTGTTTGTGCCGGCGGGCACCAACGGCTATGCCACAGACCGCTGGTATACCGCTGGCGGCTTGCTGGAAGTCGGCGGCTACCTCGGCACCCAGGGCCACTCGGTGGGTGAATGGATGGCCCAGGGCGGCACCGTGACCTTTACCGGCAAGGAGGTGGTGACCCAGCAGGGCGCGCAGATCAACCTGTCCGGTGGCACCGTGGATGTGCAGGCCGGTTATATCCAGCAGACCTGGCTCAAGGGCCCTAATGGCCGCCTGTATGAAGTCTCCAGGGCGCCGGGCGACATTCTTTATTCGGGTTTCTACAAAGGCTATGAAGACACCAGCGCACGCTGGGGCCAGACCGAGTACTACTACAACCCGCTGATCGCGCCACAGCGCCGCTACGAGGCCGGTTATACCGTGGGACGCGACGCCGGCAAGCTGGTGGTCGGCACCACCAGCGCGGTGCTCGAAGGCCAGTTGATCAGCGACGTGTTCCAGGGCGACCGCCAGACCCAGGCGCCGAACATCAACCTCGATGGCTACCAGCAATCGCAGAAGGCCCGGGCCCAGCGCGCGCAACTGATCATTGGCCAATACATCCCGATCTACAACAAGACCACCGGCACCTTGCGCTATGCCCTTAGCGGCAGCACCGACCAGGTCCTGATCGACAGCAATACGCAGAAGATTGCCGATGGCCTCGACCTCAGCACCGCCTTGCCGGCGGATCGCCAAGGCACGCTGGTGCTCGACAGTGACCAGCTCAATGGCTACCAGTTGGGCGCGGTCAAGGTTGGCGCCACCCGGCAGATCACCGTCAATGGCGCGCTGAAGGTGGCGGACGGGGGCGACATCACCCTGTTCGGGCCGGGCGTAGCCATCAATGCCAACCTCACGGCCCATGGTGGCAGTCTCAATGCGGGCAATATCCTCAGCCAGGTCGACCCGCTCAAGGCGGGGGCGGTCGGCGATACGATCCTGGCGGGCAACGGCCGCCTCGACGTGGCCGCCGGCGTCAGGCTCGACACCAGCGGACGCTGGAACAACCTGCTGCTGGACCCTGCCGACGTGGGCGGCGTGGCCTCGGTAAACGGCGGCAAGGTGTCGCTGCGCAGCACCGGCAATGTGCACCTGGCGGCCGGCAGCGTGGTGGATGCATCCTCCGGTGGCAGCCTTGGCCTCGACGGCAAGCTCGCCGGCGGCAAGGGCGGTGACGTGACCGTAGGCGCCCTCGGCAACCTGGCCCTGGACGGTGAACTCCGTGGCTATGGCGTCAACGGCGGCGGCACCCTGGCGTTGCAGGCACGCAAGGTGCAGATCGGCGACAGCGCCACCGCACCGACCGCCGACACACTGAAACTGGCGGGCGATTTCTTCAACAAGGGCTTCTCGGCCTATGACATCACCGGCAACGAAGGTTTGCTGGTCACCGACGGTACGCGCGTGGATGTGACCACGCCGGTCTATCGCCTGGGCGAGCAGACCTCCGCCAGCCCGACGGGCAGCGACCCGGCCACGGCCCTGGAGCGCTGGACACCAGCGCTGTATCAGGAAGACGCCACCAAGGGCGTGCTGACGCAACGGCGCGGCGCCAGCCTGACCTTGACGGCAGGGCATCAGGAGTCCACGGCGGCCGAACTGGCGACGACCACGCTGAATGTGGGCAAGGGGGCGGTGATCAACGTCGACCCTGGCCAGGGCATCAACCTGCGCAGCGTCGGCCAGTTGACCCTGGACGGCACCCTGAATGCCTGGGGCGGCAGTGTCAGCCTGGGCGGCTTGACGGTTCCGGCTTCCGAACTGGTCAACGCTGGCGGCCACGGTCGTTCGATCTGGGTCGGCGAAAACGCGCTGATCGACGTCGCCTCGCGGGCCGTCACGGCAGTGAGCAATCGCGGCAGTGTCTACGGCCAGGTCCGCAATGGCGGCACAATCAGCATTGGCGGCGACATCGACCTGGCCACCGGGATTGCCAAGGCCAGCGACCTGTTTGTGGTGGTGCGTGACGGCGCCCGCCTGGACGCCTCTGGTACGCAGGCGGCCCTGGATATCCCGGGCCAGGGCCGGGTGCAGGTGGCAAGCAATGGCGGCCGCATCAGCTTTGCGTCCAACAACGGTCTGTACCTGGATGGCAGCTTTGTAGCGCGTGCCGGTGGTGCAGGGGCGGCGGGCGGCAGCTTGTCGCTGGCGCTGGAAACTCCGTACTACGCCATGAGCGCCGTGACCGACCGTGTGCTCAACGTCCGTGAACTGGTGCTCAGCCAAGCCCACCAGGACAGCGCATTGCCGGGCAGCGCCGACGCGGCCGCCGCCAGCCTGGCGTACGGCCATGGCGCGCTGGGCGTGGACCAGGTGCGTGCCGGCGGTTTTGACAACCTGGCCTTGCTCAGCAATGGCCTGCTGAGTTTTGACGGTGATGTGTCGCTGAACATGGGCCAGAGCCTGCGCCTGTACAGCGGCGCCATGGGGCTGACTGAAGCGGCGGCGGCCAATTCCCGTATCAACCTGTCGGCGCCTTACCTGCTGCTGGCGGGCATTCTCGCGCCGCTGGACCCGAACAAACAACAATACCTGCATCCGGTGTTGACCAGCGGCATGTCTCAACGTGACAGCCAGGCGCTGTTCAATGCCTCCGGCAACCTGGTCGATGTGCGTGGCAATGTGCTGTTCAGCAACAAGAGTGACCTGACCCTGAGCGATAGCAGTCAGGTGAGTATCGACCGTCGCGGCTTCGATGATGTGCAACTGACCAGCCAGGGCGACCTGCGGTTTCTGGTGGGGGCGGGTGCGGATGTGATCGCTACCGGCATCAGCACGCAACTGATGACGCGCGGAGATATGACCTTGCGCGCGGCCCAGCTGTACCCGGCGACTGAGGTCGGCGCGAGGGTGATGGCGGGCTATCTGGACGCTAACAATGACACCACGGGATACAACTACGACCCGACACGCACCCTCACCATTGCCCGTACCGGCAACAGCACCGCTGGCGTGCCGTACTCGGCGTTCGGTCGCCTGCAACTGGGTGGCCCGACCATCAAGCAGGGTGGGGTGGTGCGTGCGCCGCTGGGGCTGATTGAGATCGGCAGCCTGGGCTCCAGCAAAGTTGAACTGCTGCCGGGCAGCCTGACCTCGGTGAGCGGCAGGGGCCTGGTGCTGCCTTACGGCGGTACAGTGGACGGCCAGATCTATCAATACAACGGCAAGACCGTGACATTCCTCGGGCAGGGCGGGATACCGACGTTGAACGGTGGCCTGCAGGTCGGCGTGGTCCTCGGCGGTGAGTCGGTGGCGGTGCTACCTGAGGCCACTGTGGACCTGTCCGGCGGCGGCGAGTTACTCGGCGCCGGGTTTATTTCCGGGCGCGGCGGTTCTACCGACGCCCGCTACAACCCGTTGATGCAGATCGGGGCCAACGGCGGTTTTGTGCTGCCGGGCCTGGGCACCAACCCGGTCTACGCGATTGTGCCCGGCGTGCAGCCCGGCTACGCACCCGTGGCGCCGGAGGGCGGCGCGGTCGACCCGTTGATCGGCCAGCAAATCACGATCGGCGCAGGGGTGCCGGGGCTCGCGGCGGGCACCTATACCCTGATGCCGTCGACGTATGCCTTGATGCCCGGCGCGTTCCGAGTCGAAATCAACGGCTTGGCCGGGGCCGCAGGCGTGGGGCCGACCCAGCAGATGCGCAACGGCTCGTGGTCGACTGCGGGGCGGCTGTCCATCGCCAATACCGGGATCAGCAACAGCATTGCCAGCCAGTTGATCCTCACGTCGGCCGATACCTTGCGCCGTTATTCCCAGTACAACGAAACCAGTTATGCGCAGTTCGCGGTGGCCGACGCCGCCAGGCTCGGCGTGCCTCGGGCGATGCTCGAGCGGGACGCCAAGACCCTGGAGCTGGCCTTGCGGCCGGGGGCCGGTGCAGATGCCTTCTCGTTCCAGGGGATCGGCCGTTTCGATGCGGCTGCCGGCGGTTACGCCGGTACCGTGGCGGTGCTCAACATGGACAACAGCGAAATCGAAGTGGTGGCGGCAGGCAATGCGGCCACAGCGGATTTCGCTGGCGTCACCGTGGATGCGGCGAGCCTCAATGCCCTGGGTGCCGCACGCCTGATGATTGGCGGCATGACCCAGGTCTCGTATGGCCAGAACGGTGGCTACATCAACCTGGCGAATATGCCCAGCGGTTCGGTCACCCTGCGTACGGGGGCGACGTTGGCCGCGCCGGAAGTATTCCTCTTGAGTGCTGACGGGGAAATCGTGGTGGAGCAGGGCGCGTCGATCAATACGATCGGGCGCGGCAAGGCCAGCTATGACGCACGTGATGGTTTTGTCTACAGCGTGGGCAATATGCTCGCAGTCTCCAATGGGTTGCTCAATGTGGTCAGTGCGCCCGCGGGTAGCAGCAGCGGCGGGATCAAGCTGGGCACCTGTGCCAGCGCCCCTTGCAGCGGGCAAACCGCTCTCTACTCCGAGGGCAGCATCGTCGCCTTGACTGACAAGACCCTGCTGATGGGCGACGAGGTGCGTTACGGCACCCGGCACCTCAACCTCGGCGTCGCCAGCATCAACGTCGGCAGCCCGCAGGCCCTGGCTGACGCTGCCGCGGCCAATCGCCTGCCGGCGGGCCTGACCCTCACCCAGCAAGTGCTCGACCGCTTGCTGCGCGGCGACACCCAGTTCGGCGCCCCGGCCCTGGAGACCCTGCAACTGTCGGCACGCGACAGCTTCAATTTCTACGGATCGACTACCCTCGACACCTACGACGCGGTCACGGGCAAGTCCCTGTTGAACAACCTGTTGCTCTCCACCCCGGCGATCTACGGCGCGGGAGGCGCGAATGATGTGGCGACCATCCACACGGCCAACCTGATCTGGCAGGGCGCCGAGGCAGCCCCCGGCACTGTGGTGGCTGGCGGCGCCGGCACCGGCAGCGGGCGCCTGGACATCAACGCCGAGCGCATTACCTTCGGCTATGGCGAGTTCGCCCAGGCCAGTACCACCGCCACCTTGAACCGCCTGGCGCTGGGCTTTGCCAACGTCAACCTGAATGCCAGCGAGCGCATCACCGCCAACCACAAGGGCAGCCTCTCGGTGTACCAGAGCCAGGGCGCCTACGACGCGATCAAGGGTTTTGCCTACAGTGGCGGTAACCTCAATATCCTCACGCCACTGATGACCGGCGAAGCCGGCTCGGTGAACAAAGTCACCGCCGGTGGCGCCATTGATGTCAGCGCCTCGTCGGGGCCGGTGGGCAAGGTGGAGGGGCTTGGCGGCGAGTTGTCGCTGCAGGGCGACAGCCTGCGCCTGGCCAGCGCGGTGGTACTGCCCAGCGGCAAGGTGACCCTGGGCGCCCGTGGTGATGTGGTGCTGACCGACAACGCCTCGATTGATGTGTCCGGTCGCGCCATCGTGTTCGACGACCTGACCAAATACAGCGCGGGCGGCGACGTGGTGCTGCAAAGCAGCGCGGGCAATGTGCGGCAGGCCACGGGCTCGACCATCGACCTCTCGGCCACCTTCAACCAGGCGGGCAAGCTGCGCGCCGTGGCGGTGAGCGACGCGGCGGGCACCGTCGACCTCGCGGGCAAGATCCTCGCTGGCAGCAGCGGCTACTACGATGCCGGCGGCACGCTGGTGCCGTACCTGGCCGGCGCGGTGGAGATCCAGGCCCAGCACCTGGGCGGCAGCGGCAGCCTGAGCGAGCGGTTCGCGGCCCTTAACCAGCGCCTCAACCAGGGCCAGGTGTTTGGTGCGCGCAGCTTCCAGCTCAAGCAGGGCGACTTGACGATTGGCGACGGCGTCAAGGCCAATACCGTCAATGTCTCGGTGGACAATGGCAGCCTGCTGGTCACCGGCCGAGTGGACGCCAGCGGCGAACGCGTCGGCAACATCAACCTGGCCGGCAAGAACGGCCTGACGCTGGCCGGCACGGCGGTGCTCGACGCCCATGGCACGCAATTGCGCGTCGACAGTTACGGCAAGATCATCGATTCGCCGAACCGCGCCAGCGTGGTCCTGGGGTCGGGCACTGGCCCGCTGACCCTGGCCGACGGGATGCGCATCGACCTGCGCCATGGCACCGAAACCGCCACCGGCAATGACGGACGCAACCGGGGCACCCTGGAACTGAATGCGCCTCGCGTGGGCGCCAATGACATTGCCATCGACGCCAGTGGGCGCCTGACGATCCAGGGGGCACGTTCGATTGCCCTCAACGGCATGGCCACCTACACCGATGCGCCGGTCGGCACCGACACCACGGCCACCGGCCGGCCGTATCAAGTCGTCACCCAGCAATACCTGGATGACCTGCATGCGTTGAGCACCACCTACATCAATGCGGCGCTGAGCAATACCAACCTGACGCAGACCAAGCTGGCCGGCCTGAACAACGCGACCTACGGCGATACCTTCCACTTGCGCCCCGGTGTGGAAATCGTCAGCAACAGCGCTGACGGCGACCTGGTCGTGCAAGGCGACCTGAACCTGTCCGGGTATCGCTACGCCAGCCTCAAATCGGTTCAGCCCACCGAGGCCGGCAGCCTGACCCTGCGCGCCGGAGGCGACCTGAATATATACGGCAGTATCAACGATGGCTTTGCAGCGCCGGCCGCGACTGCGGATGACAACGGCTGGGTACTGCGCGCCGGTGTCGACTTCACCGGTGGCACGGTGGTGGTGCCGGGCAACGGCGTGACGCTGGCGGACGGCACTACGTTCCCCGGCGGCGTGGCCCTCAACTTCGACATCTCGATCAAGGCCCGCAGCCTGCCGGCCGGCACCCGCTTGCCGGCGGCGGCAACCCTCAATGCGACCCTGGCACTGCCGGCCGGTACCGTGTTGGCGGGCGCGGTGCGTAATGCCGCGGGGACCGTGCTGTACCCGGCGGGAACGATATTGACCCAGCGCGTGAGCTTGCCGGCGGGCAGCATCCTGGACGCCGGCACCGTGCTGGTCAGCCTCACCAGTGTGCGCATCATGACCTGGCCTGCGGGAGTGCCGTTGCCGGGGGTATTGGGCAGCACCGCGACGGTGATCCTCAATGGCACCAAGCCGCTGCCCCGTGGCGCGTTGTTGCCGGTGGGCACCAACGTCAAGTTGCCGGGCAATGCCACCTCGGTGCAACTGCGTGTGCCAGGGGCGGATGGGCAAGGCAAGTTGTGGGCGGCGGCGCCGATGCTGCCCGCGGGCTCCGAGGCCTGGTCGATGCGCCTGGTGGCCGGTGCCGACACCCAGGCAGCCGATAGCCGAGCGCTGCAACCGCAGCCGCAGGCCGGTAACCTGCGCCTGGCCGACAGCCATTACGGCGTGTTTGGCCCGAGCAAGATCGTCGGCGGCAGCACGCGTTTCAGCGTGATCCGCACCGGTGCGGCGGACCTGGAGTTGCTGGCCGGCGGGGATTTGAGCATGGAATCTCTGTTCGGCGTCTACACCGCCGGCAGTGCCACGACCGCCACAGCCGGTAGCCCGGCGGGCGCCTGGTTCCCGGAGGGGGGCGGCAACCTGTTGTTGAAGGTCGGCGGCAACCTGACCGGCAACATAACCAGCAAGGCGCGCTCCACGGGCGGGCGTCCGGTGACGACCGATGGCGAGGTGGATTCGGCCAACGTCGGCAATTGGCTGTGGCGCCAGGGCAACGGCTTGAGCGGCAGCCAGGCGCAATCCACCGCGTGGTGGATCAACTTTGGCGCGATGGTGCCCGTCGCGGGCCTCGCGGACCGGATGGTGGGCTTCACCGGGTTCGGCACCCTGGGCGGCGGCAACCTGAATGTCGAGGTCGGTGGCGATGCGGGGATGCTCAAACCGCTGACGGGCTACGTGGCCGCCAACGTCAGCCCGCGCAGCACGGGCCTGGTGCTGGCGGTAGGCAGCACCGGGCGGGTCGCGGCCGATGGCAGCCTGCAACTCACCGGGGGCGGTGACTTGAACGTGCGGGTGGGCGGGGCGGTCAACCCTGGCAGCCAGATCGCGCTGGAGCATCTCAATGGTGCAGTGGTCGACCTGCGCGGGCATGTACAGATGACGGGCGGCGCCCTAGGTAGCCTGACGTTGCGCTACGGCAGCCAACCCAAGGATCAAAGCCCGAGCGAAATCCGCGCCTACAACCCGAGCCGCTCGACGTCTGCGGCCGCGACCGGGGGCTGGAGCCTGCTGCCGGGGGATGCGACCTTCAATTTGTCTACGCGTGGGGACCTGGTGCTGCAGGACGTGGCCGATCCGGGGCGCGCGCCGCAGATGAATGTCCTGGCGTATGAGAACAATGGCGTCAGTGGCGTTGGGCAGAGCTGGTTCAGCCTGTGGACCGACCGCACGGCCATCGACCTGTTCTCCGCCGGGGGCAATCTCACGCCGCTGACCGATACCGCCGAGTCGGATCTGGCGGCGGTATATCCGGCGACGCTGCGTGCAGTCGCGGCCAACGGCAGCCTGTATTACGGCCGCGCTTCGACGTTGAACACGAACGTATTGCCGCCGCTCAAGGCGCTGGTATTGGCGCCGTCGACCAACGGCCAGTTGCAACTGCTGGCGGGGGATTCGATCTATGGCGGCGACCTGACCATCAGCCGTTCCAGTGCGGCGCCGGACACCTTGGCGAGCATCCTGCACCCGGCCTTCCAGGGCTTTATCGGCGGGCGAGCGGACGTGGGCAGCGGCAACGTTTCCACCGACGCCAACGTTGCCAGGCTGGGCATTTCGTTCCCACTGTTTGCCTTTGGTCCAAACACCGCCAGCACCCAATGGGGGGATGCGCTGGAGCCTGCGCGCTTCTATGCAATGACGGGGGATCTGCTGGGGGTCAACAGTGGGCGTACGCTGACGATGACCACCGCCGACGATCCGCGTCTTGGGCAAACCTATTTTGAAGGCGCAGGTCCGGTCTGGATGCGGGCCGGGCGCGATATCGTCAGCAGCGGTACCGGCCTGGCAGGGGCCAGCGGTGGCGACGACAGTACCGGTAGCTACACCTTCGCCGGCAACCTGTTCGTGCACAACAGCCCCACCGATATCTCCATCGTCAGCGCCGGTCGCGACATCCTCTACAGCAGCTTCAACGTCGCCGGCCCGGGCAATCTGGAAGTGAGCGCCGGGCGCAATATCCTGATGGACGACAAGGTCGGTATCACCAGCCTGGGCGCTGTGGCGGCGGGCGACACACGCCCCGGCGCGAGCATCGTGATGCAAGCCGGCGTCGGCGCCAACGGCCCGGATTACCGCCGCTTCGTCGAACCGTACCTGAACCCCGCCAACCTGGCGCAACCGGGCGAGTCGTTGCAGGGCGCCAAGGTGGCCAAGACCTACGAAAACGAACTGGTCGGCTGGCTGGCCGAGCGCTTCGGGTTTGTCGGCAACAGCGAGCAGGCCCGCGCCTACTACGCCAGCCTGCCGGCCGAGCAACAACGAGTGTTTGCCCGCGACGTGTACTTCGCCGAACTCAAGGCCGCCGGCCGCGAGTACAACCAGGACGGCAGCGTGCGCCAGGGCAGCTACCTGCGTGGCCGCGCGGCGATTGCGGCACTGTTCCCGGACAAGGACGTGGCCGGCAACCCACTCACCTACAAGGGCGATATCACCCTGTTCGGCGGCGCAGGCGTGCACACCAACTTCGGTGGTTCGATCCAGATGCTCACGCCGGGCGGCAGCCAGACCTTCGGCATCGAAGGCGCCGCACCGCCGTCCACCGCCGGTGTGATCACCCAGGGGGCCGGCGATATCCAGCTGTATTCCCTGGGCAGCATCCTGCTGGGCCAGAGCCGCATCATGACCACCTTCGGCGGCTCGATCATGGGCTGGACCAGCGAAGGCGACATCAACGCCGGTCGGGGCTCCAAGACCACCGTCGTGTACACGCCGCCCAAGCGTGTCTATGACAACTGGGGCAACGTCGGCCTGTCGCCATCGGTGCCGAGTACCGGTGCGGGGATCGCCACGCTCAACCCGATCCCGGAAGTGCCGGCGGGGGATATCGACCTGATTGCGCCGATGGGCACCATCGATGCGGGCGAGGCGGGCATTCGTGTGTCGGGCAACGTCAACATCGCTGCCTTGCACGTGGTGAACGCGGCCAACATCCAGACCCAGGGCAAGTCGTCCGGGGTGCCGGTGTCGGCCACCGTCAACACCGGGGCCATGAGTTCGGCCAGCGCGGCAGGGGCGTCGGCGTCCCAGGCGGCGGAAGACGCGGCGCGCAGCCAGCAGACGGCGGCCAAGCAGGGCCGGCCGTCGATCATGACCGTGGAAGTGTTGAGCCTGGGCAGCGAGCCCTTGCCGCAAGAACCGGCGCCCGCGCAGAAGACCTCGGGCTACAACCCCAACAGCCCGGTGCAAGTCCTGGGCGCGGGGCCGCTGAGTGAACAGGCGCGGGCCCGCTTGACCGACGAGGAGCGTAAGCAGATCAGTTTGTAGATTTACAGAAGGACCTCTCGATGTACCTTTGGGGCGATCAATGATCGCCCCGTTTTTTTTGGCTGCTGCCCGGACCTGTGTAGGCGCTGGCTTGCCTGATATGGCATCACCTGGGTGTGCCTGATGTACCGAGGTGCCTGCATCGCCGGCAAGCCGGCGCCTGCAGAGGCATCTGCGTCGCCTATGGATTGTCCTTGAGGGTCTTGAATGCCTCCACGCGCTTGATCAGCCGGGTGTTCTTCGCCGAGTCGGCATTGCCGAACAGAAACGAAAAATCCGAGGCCAGCCCCGAGGTGCCGGCAATCGCCGCGTACTGGTGACAGGCATTGCAGTTGTCGTTTTGCACGTAGGTCTCCAGGGTCGTGTTGGCCACCACCCCATTCTGATCGCTGACATACGGCCCGTAGGACAGCGGCGTCTTCACGTTCGGCCCCGGCCCTGGGTCGTTGGGAGCATTGGGCGTCTTCGACCACAGCACATTCACCAGTTTGTAGTACTGGAACACCGATTGGCCCTGGGTTTTCTCGGCAAAGGTCTGCTGCACCGCCGTGTTCAGCGCCTGCAGGTCCTGGGGCGTGGCGTTCACCCGCGTGGCCTGCACCGGCTGCTCCAGTGGCGTGCAGTTGGGCGGGGTATGGCTGGCGTCGCATTGCACGCGCGCCACATTGGGTGTGCAGGCCGCGCCGGTGCAGGCCGGGTTGTTGAAGCTGTAGCCATCCGGCGGTACGGCGCCGCCATCGGGCACGTTGTCGACCTGCTCGAAAGTGCTCCAGATGAAGTTCGGCTGGGTCTGGGTCTTGTTGATGATATGCAGGCCCACCAGCCCCACCACTTCCTGGGTGCACTGCAGGGTGTCGGGGCGTTGCAGCCAGGCCACGGTGGTGAGGTAGCGTCCGTACAGCTCGGGCTTGTTGGTGAGCACGCGCCAGGCGGCCTTGAGTTCCAGGGCGCCGAGTTCTTCCTGGGGCAGGGCCTTGGCCGGCAGTTCGCGCACCAGCTTGCCTGCCGGCAATGACAGGCCGGCGGGGTGCCGGTTGTCGCTGTTCTGCGCCACGATCAGCTGGTTGGCTGCATCGTACAGGCCGTTATTGACGATGTAGTCGAACTCGGCCTTGCCGACCTTGCGCTCGAAAAACACCAGGTTGCCCGCCTGGTCCGTCAGCCAGCCGCCGGAGGCTTCCATGATCGAATCCGGCAGGGTCACCTGGGTGCCGCTGGACAGGTGAAAGCGATGCTTGCGGTTAATGGCGCTTTCCGAGGTGGCGGTGATGAATTTGCGCGCGCCGCTGGCAAACGCCTTGAGGTTGCTGGAGGCGCTGCAATTGGACGGCACCAGGGTTTCGACACCCCAGCCGGACGGCTTGGCCGCGCCGGGCAGGAAGATATCGCTGGCATCCTTGTAGCTGGCCCACACCGGGGCGTTGCTCATTGGCTGGCCGGGCGTGGGCGGCACGCCGAACTGGGCCGCGCTGCTTTGCGTGTCCGGCTCGCCGGCCAGGCTCGGGTTGGCGGGCCAGCCGGGGTTGACCGACCAGTTCATGGCGATAAATAGCTGCCAGCCGAAACAATTGAGAAAGTCCTGCTCGGTGCCGAAATTGTTCACCGGCAGGAAGCCGCCACTGGTGGGATCGAACACCAGTTGGCTGACGCAGCTCTGGGCGTCCGTTGCGGCGCTGGCCGCGGGTGGGGCCAGCAGCAGGGCGCAGGTTATCCAGCAGAACACACTCAAGCGTGCCCGGCGCAGCGGGCGAGGCCATCCGTTCATGATCGCATTCCTTGCTCAAGTCTCAGGGGGCGGCCGCCCCTGCCAGGCAGCGGCGGCCGCAGGCAGTCAGGCGCCGGGCACCAGGGCCAGGCCGCTTTCCCACGGGTGCTGGGTCGCACTGGGGTTGGCGGCTTCGTTCGGGTTCAGCGCACGCACGCTGACCAGTCCCGGCGCGGCGCTGCTGCTGACCGTGACGGTCATGATGTAGCCCTGGGTGCCGCCGCTGTCGGTTTGCCCCGGGATAGCCGAGGCGTCCGGCAGGAACTGCGTGACCTGGGCGGTGATCCCCGGGTTGGAGAACTGCACCCGCGCGTCGGCGACCGTGGTCTGCGGGTCGGCGCCTTGCACCACCAGCACGAACTGCGCCGAGGTGCCGGGGGCAAAACTGGCCGGCAAGTCGCTGGGGGACTGGCCGTAGAACAGGTCCAGCGGCAGCAACTGCACGGGCCAGGGTTGCGTATCGGTGTTGTTCGCCGCGACACATTCGCAGGCTTCGGGCGTGGCGGTGAGGGGCGCCGGCGTCACGCTGAGGGCCACATTCAGTTGATCGGCGATGACCCACACGTAATTGATCGGCGTGCCATTGATGGTGATGTCGTTGATCGAGAACCCGGCGCTTTGCGGCACCTCGAACACCGCTTGCAGGATCTGGTCGGAGTTGTTCGGGCCGGTGCCGGCGGTGCCACGGGTCACGCGCCAGTAGCTGCTCACATCCTGGCCTTGAGGGCCTTTCCAGCCGCTGAAGGACTTGGGCTGTTGCAAGTACAGGCCGATCGGATTGGTCAACGAGATGAGGTTGTTCACCGCCGCCTGGTTGGCCGAGAAACCGATGTGCGGGTCGGAGTTGCGGTAGTTCTGCCCGTACTGGGCGCAGCAGATCAGGCTCTGCTGGTTGGCGCTGCTGCGGATCGGCCGCAGGATGGTGGCCGCGGCTGCCAGGTAGATCTCGGCACTCAGGGTGTTGGGCCCGGAGGTCAGGTGCATCGCACCGCCCGACACGCCGGGGATGCGCACGGTGCCGCTGTTCCATTTGTTCACGGTGTCGTAGGCGGGGCGGCCGGTGGTTTCATCGATCACGGGGTCGCCGGCGTTGCCGGTCGGACCGTTGGCGGTGTAGCGCAGGTACAGGTCTTCGAGTTTCACCTGCGGGTCGACATACGCCTGGTACAGCCCCAGCACGGCATTCGGATCGATGTTCCACATGGTCAGGAAGTAGGCCGGGTTTTCGCTGGTGAACATGATGCTGCGCATATTGCCGTCGGGGTCGCGGGTGATCGACCACTCGCAGTATTCATCGAGCCAGCCCCGTGGGCCCGAAGGCGAAAAGTCGGCGTAGGGACCGTTCCAGTTGATCGATTTGCACAGCACGCTGGGGATCTGCAGCTGGGTGGCGGTCGGGTCCGGGTACAACGAAAACAGTGTGCCGTCGAGGGTAATCTGGCCGTGGTCGGTAAGTTCCATCACCTGGTCCAGGGTCATGGCCTTGCCGTTCAACTGCGGCACCACGGCGGCGCCGTTGTTGTAGAAGAAGGTCCACAGGCGGTTGGGGAACGGCTGCCAGGTAATGGTGATCGGCGTCTGCGTGCCGTAGCCGCTCTCGATCGGGTTGTAGTAGCCCGAGCGCGGCGCGTCGTTGAGGTTGGACCAGGGGTTGCCGATGACCGACATCTGGGTCCAGCCGGTGACGTTGTTGTTCCAGTTGGTCTCGAAGGTCGACAACTGGTCTTCCAGGCCCAGCTTGTTGTAGTCCTTGGGCGCCTGCTCGGCGGGGGAGGTGAATTGGGTGAAGGGTGTGCTCATGTCGGTTCTCCAGCAGGTGTGTGGTGGGACGTGGAGCAGCAACCGGCGCCCGTAGCGGGGCCGGCGGTGGTTTGGCGTGGGTCGTCCCACACCAGTCGCGCGATAAAGCCAGGCAGCGGCGCGTACGCATCCGGCGTCAGTACCTGGCCACTCTCGAGATGGGTCACGATCAGCGATAACTGCGCGGCATCCGCCGGCGCCAGGTGCAGCGCCTTGACGCTGCGCGCAGCATTCAGCGCACGGGACACGCCCTGGGTGATGCAGCGGCCCTTGTCGTCCACCAGGCCCATGCCGATCCGGCTGAAACGCCCGACGTAATGCGGGTTGTCTGCGTTCACCTGCTGCGCGGTGGCATCTGGCTGATTGAGAAAGACGTCGATCAGGAAGGTGTCGTGGGTGCAGCGCACATGGTCGAACACCACCCACGGGCCGGTCCCTGCCGCCGGTGCCTCGCAGCAGGCTTTGGATGCACCGAACTGCGGCGCCACCGGGGTGCCGTAGTCGTAGCCGATGTGGCGGCTGTCCTGGGCCATGTCGCCCAGGGTGGTGTAGCGCCAGGCATCCGCGCTGGTGAAGCTGACCTCTTCGGCCTGGTGCCCGGCGAATGGCTGCAACAGGCACTGGGTGGTGTACTGCGCGGCCGGATTGGCGCGAATCCACACTTCGAGCATGCGGTCGATATTGGCGTGGTAGGAGCAGAACACCGGGTCGAAGGCGGTGTAGGCGTTGTCGGCCATGTCGCCGCCGATCCAGCCGTGATAGTTGTCGTGGGGCTGTTCGTAGAGCCCGTCGAAATTCAGCGCGCGATTGGGGTACAGGTTGTCCGGCTGTGGCGGGTCAAACGTGGTGATGTTGGCCCAGGGATAGCCCGGCACGCCCTGGGGCTGGCTGAAGGTGGTGAAGGTGAGCGCATCCAGCACTTGCTGCTGGAAGATCCGGCTCATGCCATACAGGCGCGTGCGCTCGACACGAAACGCCTCGCCCTGGGTGTAGAACAGCGGGTTGCGCTGCACATAGCGGCAGTCCACGCCCTCGACGCTGGCGCAGACTTTTGAGCAGCCGTCCTTGGCCGCCGCATAGCGCAAAGGGTTGCGCCGCACTTCGCCGGTGTGCGGGTGCACGTAGGTCTCGTCGAGGAAGGCCTGGGGTAGCCCGGCCTGCGGGCTGCCATCGACACTGGCGTCGGCGGCCATCCAGTCCCAATAGGGAATCGCGCAGTCGATCAGCGCTTCCAGGTGCAGCAGGTAGGCGCGATGCCACAGGGCAAACGCTTCCTGGTAATGCAGGCACCAGTTGGTGTGGATGTAGGCGTAGCGCTGCCAGGGCGAGCCGCTGTCCGGGTCGCCGATGTGCATCACGTCATCCAGGCGGGCGCGGTACAGGTTCAACTGCTCCGGGCTCAGGGCGCGGATGTCCTGGCGTACGCGCTTGACCGGCTGCGGCAGGGCCGGTGGGGGGATGCGCTCGGCGGGGTCAAAGGCCGAGCTGGCGTCCAGTCGCCAGCCCTGGTTGACCCACAGGCGGAAGGTTTCCAGCGCATCGATCGGCCAGAATTGCTGTGGGTCGGTGGTCAGCGGCATGTTGCGCGAGGCGAGGTGCTGGTAAATGGTCTGCGACCAGGCCTTGACCGAGTCCGGGTCTTCCAGGAACACGTCGTAGGCGTTCATGCAGCCCGCCCAGGTGGCGGCGACGGCGGCGCGCGAGGCGGACGGTATCCAGTAGGGGGCGCTGAAAAGGCCGTGGATATCAGCGGTCCATGTCGGTTTCGCGACTATCATAAGATCCCTCTCATGCCGCCCCGGGCCAGGTGTTGGCTGGGCTGCTAAGCTGGATTGATGTTAACGAGCCGCTGCGCAGGATTTGTGCAAATTGGCCCGTCTTCGCGACGGATTCATTGCAATTTTCAAGGACGATTTACAACCGATGACAGACGCCATGGATTTGAAGATCCTGGGCAAGTTGCAAAAGGATTGCGACCAGAGCCTGGAGTTGTTGAGCGACAGCGTGGGACTGTCGTCCACCAGTTGTTACCGGCGGATTCGCCGCATGGAAAGCGTGGGGATTATCAAGGCAAAAGTCGCGGTGCTCGACGAGCGCAAGCTGGGCATCCAGGTGACCGCGTTTTTCCTGATCAAACTGGACAAGGACAGCCACGATATCGACCGCAAGATGCAGCACATCCTCACCCGCCACCCGGAGATTCAGGATTGTTACCTGCTGACCGGCGAGTTTGATTTTGTGATGGTTGCCAAGTTTCGCGATGCGACGGAATACACCGAGTATATCTATCGGTTTCTGGAGACTTATCGGGATATTCCGATTCGGACTTATTCGTCGACGTTGGTGGTACGCACGGTTAAAAAATCCTACGAACTGCCCCTACAAGGGGTGGGCTTCCCTGCGGGTTAGCGGCCTTGAAGACAGCCGATCTACCGTGTGCAGCAGCTGGCTTGCCAGCGATGGGATCACCTGGTTGTACCGAGGTGCCTGCATCGCCGACAAGCCGGCTGCTACAGAAAAGCGCGTCAGTGATCGAGCCTTCCCAGTAACCCACTCAAGCAAAAATGAAGCTTTCATGACAAAAGTTCGGTAGCCCTTGGCCACTCCCGTCTCTCCTGTGTAACGCGCTTGAGGACGCCAGACAGGCGTTCTTTTCAGCCGCAAGCAGGATGCCAGGAGTGGGGCGATGGGAACTATGGAACGTTACTCGAAAGTGGGCATGCAGGAGCTCGACCAGCGCCTGTCGAAGATCGTCGAAGCGGCGCGCAAGAAGCCGGTTTCGGTGTATCGCTACGGCGCGCCGTGGGTGTGGATCGTCTCTCAGGATGATTGGCAGGGCGCCTTGAAGGAAGTCGCGAGCTTCATCCCGGCGGGCCATTCCCTGGTGTTGCTGCGCCCGCAGATCGATGAAATCCTCGACCAGCATCGCGACTGGCTGGTGGCCGAAGCCTCGATGTCGATCGCCCCGCACACGGTGCTGCAGATCCTCCTGCTGCAACTGTTGTATTCGGTACCCAGCGAGCAGCAATTGCATGAACAGCTCAACTACAACCTGCTGTTCCGCTGGTTCGTCGGCCTGGACCTGAACCAGAAGGTCTGGAGCATCCACGCGCTGACCCGCGACATCGCCACGCTGCTGAACAACCCGCGGGCGGTGCAACTCATCCAGAAAATCATCGGTGACGTGTTTTGTGGCGCCTTGCTGCACACGCCGGAGTTCTCCTTGAACTTCGCGCTGTTGCACACCTGGCTGGCACGCCACGGCAGTACCTCGATCGCCAGTAATTGAGCTGGCCATACGTCGCGCCATCGGCGGCGGCGCACATAATCAGAATGTCAGGGGGCGGTGTGGAGCATCTGTTCAAATCAACGCTGGCGCTGTGCTGCATGGCGCTGGGCGCCTTGGCGCAACCGGCGTGGGCCGAGGAGGGGGAGCAAGCCCCGGCGCGCAAGGTCGACGTCAACGAGTACTTCGTGCGCGGCAATACCGTGCTCGACGCGGCGACGATCGAGGAGGCGGTGTACCCGTTTCTCGGCCCGCAAAAGACCCTGGACGATATCGAAGGCGCCCGTGACGCGTTGCAGAAAATCTACCAGGCGCGCGGCTATCAATCGGTATTCGTCGAGTTGCCGGAGCAGAAGGTCGATGACGGCATCGTCTACCTGCAGGTCAGCGAAACCAAGGTCGGCCGGGTCCGTGTGGTCGGCGCCAAGCATTACTCGCCGGTGGAAATCCGCGAGCAGGTGCCGGCCCTGGAAGAGGGCACGGTGCCGGACTTCGCCACCGTGCAAACCCAGTTGGCCGGGCTCAATCGTGGCGCCGGGCGCCAGGTCACGCCGCTGGTGCGCGAAGGCCAGCGCCCGGGCACCATGGACGTGGATTTGCAGGTCGAAGACCAGAACCCCTGGCACGCCAGTATTGGCCTGAACAACGACTACAGCGCCGACACCGAGAAGCTGCGCTCGGTGGCGACCGTCGGCTACGACAACCTGTGGCAACTGGGCCACAGCATTTCCCTGACCTACTTCACTGCGCCCCAGGACACCGACAACGCCAAGGTTTGGTCGGGCTCCTACACCGCGCCGCTGGATGAGCGCTGGGCCTTGCAGTTCTCCGGTTACCAGTCCGACAGCAACATCGCCACCATCGGCGGCAGCAACGTGCTGGGCAAGGGGCATTCCTACGGCGTGTCGGCGATCTACAGCCTGCCGGCCATGGGCAACTGGGCCAACTCGTTCTCGTTCGGGGTCGACTTCAAGGACTTCGACGAGCAGATGAAATTCGGCGCCAGCAGCGACCAGGTACCCCTCAAATACGCACCGATGACCTTTGGCTACAACGGCTATCGCTACACCGAGCAATCCCAATTGGGCCTCGGCCTGAGTCTGGTGGTGGGCACGCGCGCGTTCTTCGGCTACGGCAGCGACGCCGAGGAATTCGAGTACAAGCGCTACAAGGCCAGCGCGAGTTTCGCGGTGCTCAAGGGCGACCTGAATTACACCTATACCTTCGCCAACGACTGGCAGTCGGCGACCAAGGGCGGCTTCCAGCTGGCCTCGGGGCCGCTGGTGTCCAACGAGCAATATTCCGCCGGCGGCGCCACCTCGGTGCGCGGCTACCTGGCGGCCGAGCGCACCGGGGATGAGGGCTATCTGCTCTCCCAGGAATTGCGCACCCCATCCCTGGCCAAGTTCCTTGGCAGTTACGTGCAGGAGTGGCGCTTCTATGCGTTCGCCGAAGGCGCGCGCATGCGCCTGCACGACCCGCTGCCCGAGCAGGAAGACGAATACAGCCTGGCCAGTGTCGGCCTCGGCACCCGCGCCAGTTTGAGCAAGTGGTTGTCCGGCAGCCTGGATTGGGGCTACCCGCTGCTCGATGGACCGAACACCCAGAAACAGGACGCGCGACTGCACTTCAGTGTGCAGGCGACTTTCTGACTTTTTCTTCCGGAGACTTCACCCATGCAACGCCTATTTCTGAGCCTGTTGATCTGCCTGGGCTTCGCGCTCCCGGCCACCGCCCATGCCTGGTGGCAGGACGACTGGCACTACCGCAAGCAGATCTCGGTGGACACCACCGCCCAGGGCGCCGCCATCAGCCAGGCCCTGGGTCGCACCGCGCTGCTGGTGCGCCTGCACACCGGCAACTTCACCTTTGACGGGGTCAAGGATGACGGCGCCGACCTGCGCTTTGTGAGTGCCGACGACAAGACCGTGTTCAATCACCAGATCGAAAGCTTCGATCCGCTGATGGGCATGGCGCTGATCTGGGTCGACGTGCCCAGGGTCGAAGGGGGTCAACGCCAGGACCTGTGGATGTACTACGGCAACCAGAAAGCCCCGGCCACCGCCAATGGGCAGCTGACGTTCGACCCCAATTACACCGCGCTCTACCACTTTGACGGTGCCAACGGCACACCGGCCCGCGACACCACCGCCTATGCCAACACGTCGGTGAACGCCACCGGCGCGAGCATCGACGGTGTGGTCGGCCGCGCCCTGCAGTTGAGTGGCCAGCCATTGCTGCTGCCGGCCAGCCCGTCGCTGCAACACGCCGTCGGCGCCGCGTTCACCTTCAGCGCCTGGCTGCGCCTGGACCAGGCCAGTGGCGAGCAAGTGGTGCTGGCCCGCCGTGACGGCCCGCACAGCTTGCTGCTGGGGCTGAACCAGGGCATGCCGTTCGTGGACATCGACGGCCAGCGCGCCGTGTCGACCCAGCCGCTGAACCCTGGCCAATGGCAGCACCTGGCATTCACCGCCGAGGGCGACAAGCTCAGCTTATATGTGAACGGCCGCGAAACCGCGACCCTGGCCGTGGCGATGCCGGCTTTCAACTCGCAACTGGCGATCGGTGCCGACGTGCCGGAAGCGGCCAGCACGCACCTGCCGTTCGCCGGCGCCATCGATGAGCTGCGCCTGTCCAAGGTGGCGCGTCCGGCTGCGCTGTTGCTGGCCGATGCGAGTGCCCAGGGGGCCGAGTCGAAACTGGTGGCCTACGGGGTGGATGAAGAACAGTCCGGCTTCGGTTTCGGCAGCCTGGGTTTCCTGCTCAACGCCGTGCCGGTGGACGCCTGGGTGATCATCCTGGTGCTGGTGGCGATGATGGTGCAGTCGTGGGTGATCATGCTGCGCAAGAACCGCCAGGTCAGCCGGGTCAGCAGTGCCAACGAGATTTTCCGCGAGCACTTCGCACAGATCGGCACGCGCCTGGAGATGTACGCCGACGACGCGCAATTGGGTGAGCGCCTCAGCCATTCCTCGCTGTGGCGCCTGTACCTGGTGGCGGTCAAGGAGATCCGCACCCGCCGCGCGCAGGGGGCCGACACCTCGTCGGTCTCGGCGGCGACGATCGAGGCGATTCGCTGCTCCATGGACGGCGTGCGCACCCGCGAAAACCAGCAACTGAGTGCCAAGCTTTCGACCCTCTCCAACGCCATCGCCGGCGGGCCGTATATCGGCCTGCTCGGCACGGTGCTGGGGATCATGGTGGTGTTCCTCGGCACGGCCATGGCCGGTGACGTGAACATCAACGCTATCGCCCCAGGCATGGCGGCGGCCTTGCTGGCCACGGCCATGGGGCTGTTCGTCGCGATCCCTGCGCTGTTTGGCTACAACCGCCTGATCACGCGCAACAAGGAAGTCAGCGCCGACATGCGCGTGTTTGTCGACGAGTTCATCACGCGCCTGGCCGAGATGCACGGCGAGAGCCAGCACAGTGAGGCGGCGCACCGCCGCGAACACCACGCATCGGTTCCGGCCTGAGGAGAATCGCCATGGCTTCCGTAAATGCCTCCCACGACGATGACGATGATGCCGCCGTCGACAGCATCAACATCACGCCCCTGGTGGACGTGCTGATGGTGGTGCTGGTGATGTTTATCCTCACCGCCACCGCCCAGGTCTCGGGCATCCAGATCCACCTGCCCAAGGCCAGCGCCTCGGTGTCGCTGTCGGAGGCCAAGACCAAGGCGATCTCCGTGAATGACGGCGGCCAGGTGTTCCTCGACGCCTACCCGGTGACCCTGGGTGAGTTGGAAGAGCGCCTGCGCATCGAGAAAGCACTGAATCCGGACTTTCCGGTGATCGTGCGCGGCGATGCGCTGGTGCAGTACCAGAAGGTCATCGAAGTGCTCGACCTGTTGCGCCGGCTGGAGCTGTCCCAGGTCGGGCTGGTCACCGGCAAACCGAGCCAGGGTTGAGCCATGACTGCACAGATCCCGATTGCGCCGTTGCCGGTGAAGAAGAAGCCGCCCCTGCGCCCGTTGAAGTGGGGCGCCGGGTTGTTGCTGGGCGCCGTGGCTGCCTGGTTCCTGTGGCAGTGGGCCAATGACATGAGTGGCGTACGCCGCGAAGCACCGAAGGTGCCGACGATTATCCCGCTGCCGCCACCACCGCCGCCGCCACCGGAAAAGCCCAAGGAGCCCGAGCCCAAGGTCGAGGAAAAAGTCCCGGAGCCGGTGCCCAGCCCGGAACCCGAAGAGGTCAAGCCGGCCGAGGAAGCGCCGCCGTCACCCAACGAAGACCTGGCCAACCCGATGCAGATCGATGGCGACGCGCAGTCCGGCACTGATGGTTTCAACATCGGTGCCGGCAAGGGCGGCGGCATGGCCGGCAGCGGTGGCGGCGGGCTGGGGACCGGTACGTACAAACAGTACCTGGCCGGCACCTACCAGCGCTTGATGCGCGAAGACCCGGCGCTGCGCAAGAAGGCCTTCTCGATACAGATAGACCTGTGGCTGGGCGCCGATGGACAGGTCACCAAGGCGCTGGTGGCCAAGTCCAGCGGCGATGCCGAGACCGACGCGCAGATGCTCGCCTTGATCCAGGCACCGCGTGCCACCCAGAAACCGCCGGCGTCGTTGACGCTGCCCCTGCGCCTGTCCCTCAAGGGCCGGCGTCCGGATTGATCGACACCTTTTATCCACGGATTTTTACAGGAGTTGCGTACACATGATTTCCCCCGTGAATCGACTGACCCTGGCGGTCGGCATGGTCATCGCGACCCTGGTCGGCCAGGCGGCGGCAGCCCCGGTCGCCCCCTCGGAAAACGTCACTATCAACCTGATCCGCCTGCTGGTGCAGCAAGGCGTGCTGACCCAGGACACCGCCAATGGGCTGATCGCCCAGGCCGAAAAGGAAGCCCAGCAGGCCCGTCAGGCAAATGCCGCGCCGGTGGTGGCCGCCGGCCCCGCGGCAGCACCGGGTGATGTGCGGGTGCAGTACGTGCCGCAGGCGGTAAAAGATCAGATTCGTGACCAGGTCAAGGCCGAGGTCATGGCCACCGCCAAGCAGGAAAACTGGGCCCAGCCCAATACGTTCCCGGACTGGGTCTCGCGTATCACCTTTGACGGCGACATACGCCTGCGCGATGAATCGCGGTATTTCTCGGGCAACAACAGCAATGAAATCGTTGACTACGCGAAGCTCAACGACAGCGGCCCGTACGACACCAACAAAGACACCAACACCAAGTTGCCGCCGCTGCTCAACACCACCAAGGACCGCGAAAACCTGTTCCGCCTGCGCGCCCGCCTGGGCATGAAGGCGGTGATTTCGCCGGAATGGACTGCCGGTATCCGCATCGGCACCGGCTCCGACAATAACCCGGTGTCCACCACGCAGACCCTCGGCGGTGGCTTCGGCAAGAAGGACATCTGGCTCGACCAGGGCTACCTGAGCTGGAAGGCCACCCAAGACGTGACCCTCACGGCCGGGCGCTTCGCCAACCCGTTCTATTCCACCGACATGATGTATTCGGGCGACCTCAACTTCGATGGTATCGCCGCCAATTTCAACCATGCCCTGAACAGCGAATGGGGGCTGTTCGGCACCCTCGGCGCGTTCCCGGTGGAGTACACCTCCGACTCGGCCAGCAGCAACGGCTTCGACAAGGAGGACAGCGAAACCAAATGGCTGTTTGGCGGGCAGATCGGCGCCAACTGGAAGCTCAACCGCGGCAACAGCCTCAAGGGTGCGGTGGCGTACTACCACTTCGACGACATCGAAGGTAAACGCTCCGGCGCCTGCGAACCCTGGGCCGGGCAGCCGGCGTGTGACAGCGACGGCTCGCGCCTGGCCTTCATGCAAAAGGGCAACAGCGTGTTCCTGCTGCGCGATATCACCCCCAACCCGGCCACGCCCGGCCTGACCCCGCAACCGCAGTTTGTCGGCCTGGCGTCCAAGTTCGACGTGCTCGACCTCAACCTGGCGTGGGATGCCGAGTTGCCCAGCGACTTCAAGCTGCGCACCCAGGGCAACTTCATCCACAACCTGGCCTACGACAAGGGCGAGATGCTCAAGCGCAGCGAAGGCGAGATCGTCAACAACATCAACAGCAAGGGCCAGTTCGAAAGCGGTGGCAACGCGCTGATGGTGCAGATGACCCTCGGCAGCGCGCTGGAGATGCGCAAGCGCGGCGACTGGAACGTGCTGGCTGGCTACAAGTACATCCAGCCCGACGCCTTGCCTGACGGTTTCAACGATTCCTCGTTCCACTTGGGCGGCACCAACGCCAAGGGCTATTTCATCGGCGGCAACTACGGCATCGACAAGAACATCTACGCCAGTGCGCGTTGGTTGAGCGCGTCCGAAGTGTATGGCGCGCCGTTCGAAGTCGATGTGATGCAACTGGAACTCAACACGCGCTTTTGATGCGCAGGGAGATGCCACATGAACACGCGAATCTGCGGGCTGTTGTTGCTGCTGGTGGCCAGCGGCGCCTGCGCCGAAGGCATGGAGGAACGCCTGCGTACGCAACTGCGCAGCACCACCCAGCAATTGCAGGCGCTGCAAAGCGAGCAGGCCCAGGCCAGTGCGGCGCGTGTCGCCGCTGAGGCCCAGGCCAAGCAGGCCCAGGCGCAAATCAAGCAACTGACGGCCGAGCTGGAAAAGGCCCGTGGCACGGCCGAGCAACTGGCCGGCCAGCAACAGAATCTGCACAGCCAGGCGCAAGCCCAGGTCGCGGCCAGCCATGAGCAGATCGGCAAGTTCAAGAAGGCGTATGAGGAACTGCTGGTCCTGGCCAAAGGCAAGGAAGCCGAGCGCGCCCGCTTGCAGGCACAGTTGAGCGAACGTGACACACAAGTGCAGCAATGTTCAGTCAAGAATCAACAGATGTACGGCGTGGCGCAGCAACTGCTCACGGCCTACGAAAAGATTGACGTGGCTGAGGTGATGAGTATTCGCCAGCCCTTCGCCAGCAGCGCGCGGGTCAAGTTCGAGGAACTGGCCCAGGGCTTTGGCGACGATCTCTACAAGAGCCGTTTCGATGCGCCCCAGGCGGGCGTCAACCATTGATCACAAGGAAGAACCGCACATGAACGAATTGATCACCAGCGTCACCCCCCAGAGCTTCACCGAGTTGTTGCAGGAAGCCGGCTACCGGGTCAACCAGAGCGAACAGAACGGCATCGTGCAACTGCTCAGCGCCAGCCAGGGCATCGGCTTTGCCGTGCGCTTCGGCAACCCGGCGGCTGAGCAGGGCGGCTACGTGGACTTCACCTACAGCTGCGCACTGCGCGTGCAGGGCGAGTTGCCCGAAGGCCTGGCCCAGGTGTGGAATGCCTCGCGGCGCTTTGCGCGGTTGTCGCTGCAGGGCGAGTTCTTGCTGATGGAAATGGACGTGGTGGTGGCCGGCGTCGGCGCCACGCACCTGCGCAGCCAGCTGGAGTTGTGGGACCGCTTGCTGCAGGAATTCATCGTCTACCTGCGTGAATACAGCCAGCAGGCCGCGCAGTTGCAGGCCCAGGCTGCGGCGGTCGGCGAAGAGGCACCCGTCCTGTGAAGAAGCCAACCCTGATGGTCGGCGCCGGCGCGTTGGCGGTGCTGGTGGTGGCCGTGGCGCTGTGCCTGCGTCCGGGCAGCGACCCGGTGGCCGCCCAGCAACCGGCACCGCTGCTCGATCCGGCGCCGGCCGGGCCCGCGGTGGCGCGCCTGGGCAATCAGCAGATCGACCTGGTCGAACTCAAGAGCGTGCTGGCGAGCCTGCCAGCCGAGTCTCGCGAGCAACTGCGCGGCAACCGTGGCGCGCTGGAAACCTGGATTCGCTCACGGCTGGCGCAAAAGGCCGTGCTCGAACAGGCCGACGCCCAAGGCTGGCGCCAGCGCCCGCAGGTGGAGCAGCAGACCCGCGCCGCCACCGAGCATATCGTGTTCCGCGACTACATGCTCTCGGTCAGCCAGGTACCGGCGGACTACCCCAGCGCGGCTGAACTGCAGCAGGCCTACGACAGCGGCAAGGCGCAATGGGTGACGCCGCCGCTGTACCGGGTGAGCCAGATTTTCCTCGCGGTGAATGACCCGCAAAACCTCGACACGGTGCGCCGCCAAGCCCAGGAACTGAGCCGCCGGGCACAGGCCGCGCCGGGGGATTTCGCCGCCCTGGCCAACCAGTTTTCCCAGGACCCCGAGACTGCTGCGCGTGGCGGTGATTCGGGCCTGCAGCCATTGCAGCAACTGGTGCCCGAGGTGCGCGGCGCGGTGTCGCGGCTCAAGGTCGGCGCGGTATCGGACGCGGTGCAGAGTGCGGCGGGCTTTCATGTGCTCAAGCTCACCGGCCAACAGCCGGCGCGCACCGCCAGCCTCGACGAACTGCGCGAACGCCTGACCCAGGCCCTGCGTGCCCAACGTCAGGAACAGATCGCCAAGGCCTACCTGGAAGGCATGCTCAACACCGCGACCTTGAGTATCGACGGTGCCGAGTTGAACAAAGTGCTGGAGTAACCCGCGACCACCCGCATTGGATGCACCGACCGACAGACAGGGAGTCTCACATGGCATTACTGGAACCGTCCGGCCAACAAGGGCCTTCAACCTATCGCGCGCCATCCGAGTCACGTGGCGCCTGGCTGGCCCTGGCCGCCGAGATCGATCCGGAGGTGGCGCGCTACTTCCTGGTCAGTGCGCGCTGCGGCTGTTTCATGCAGGCCGCGCGCAGCTTGAATATCAAGGCGACGCTGCTGCGCAAGCGCCTGGCGCAACTGGAGGAGCACCTGCGCCATGCGTTGTTCAGTTATCAGGGCAACGGCCTGGTGCTCAGCCGCGACGGCTTGCAGTTGCAGGCCCAGTTGGTGGCCCTGGCCCACGAGCGGCGCCTGCCGGTGCTGGAACAGCCACTGATTCGCCTGGCGGTGGCCGAGCCGATCCTGCACGACATCCTCGGCCGTGACCTGATTGCCTTGCTGCGCCGCAACGCCAGCGTGCGCCTGGAGATCATCTCCCTCGACAGCCAATTGTCCCTGCAAGCAGTGGACGTCGATGTGGTGGTGTGGCTCTCCGACACCGACGGCCCGGTGCCCGGCCCGAGCTTCGCCACCGAACCGCCACGGGCCCTGGCCCGCCTGGAATATTTGCCGCATATCGCCAAGCGCTATTCGCGCCTGACCACGCGCCCGGACAGTGTCGACGACCTGAATGACTACATGCTGGTGCAATGGCAACCCGATGCACAGGTCGACGCCCTGCAGCCGTGGAACCAAGTGGTGGAGCAACGCCTGGCGGCGGTGGTGCAGGTGCAGGCTTATTCGCTGATGCTGGAGATGATCCGCTGCGGCGCCTGCATCGGTTTGCTGCCGCACTACATGAGCAGTTTCGACCGTGGGCTGGTGGCACTGCCGGGGTTGCTGGCCGACAGCATGCAACGCCAGGTGTGGCTGGCGGTGAATGCGCAGGTACAGCATGCGCAGGCGGTGCAGATGATTGTCGAGTTGATCGTCAGCACGTTTGAAGGGCGGCGGGAGTGGTTTGGCTGAGTGTTTGTCCGTTGTCCGTCCAGCGGCTGCTGGCGGTCGCGCGCTCACAGCGGGTGTGCCTGGTGGATCGAGGTGCCTGCATCGCAGGCAAGCCAGCGCCCACAGAAAGGCTGATCAGCGTTGCAACACGCCACGAAAGGTCGCACTCAGGGCCCGCAAGGTTTCCCGCGAACGCGTGTCGCTGATGCGGCTATGGAGCACCACCTCACTCACGGCCAAGGCCGGCAAGCCGTATTGCTCGCTCACCTCTACCGCTCCGGCCGGGGCCACGCGGTGGGCGAGGGCAGCGACGCCCAATCCGGCGGTGACTGCCGCACCCACGGCCATCACCCCGCCACCGACAAATACCTCGGTCCAGTCGATACACGCCGCATCCAGCGCGCGCGTCGCCAGGTGCCGCACGCCGCAGGGCGTGGCCATGGTTGCCATGCGCAGCGGCGTGCCGGGGCGGTGTTGCCAGGTGGGCGCGGCGAACCAGCCAAAGCGTTCCACCGCCAACACTTCGCCGTCCTGACGCTCGCCCTCATTGCGCACGATCACCGCGTCCAGCTCATTGCGGTCGAAGGCGGCCACCAGGTCGCGGGAGGACGCGATACGTACTTCAAGGATCACCAAAGGGTCATAGGCGGCCAGGCGGCTGAGCCAGGTTGGCAGGTCGGGACCGGCCACATGGTCGCTGATGCCGATCACCAGGCGCCGGGGCGCTTGGCTGCCCATATCGCCCAGTGCGCGTTCGTGGGCATTGAGCAGGGTGCGCGCGGCGACGATAAAGTGCTCGCCCTGCGGTGACAGCCGCACATGGCGCGGCGTGCGCTCCAGCAAGCGATAGCCCAGGCGTTCTTCCAGGCGCTTGAGCTTGAGGCTGATAGCGGCCTGGGAGGTGTCGAGGGCTGCGGCGGCGCGGGTGAAACTGGCGAAGTCGGCGACCAGCACAAAGGCCTGCACGGTGTCGATATCCAGCGGTTTTGGCGCGTCAGTCATATCCAATCCTTATCGCACATATATCGGCTGATATCTTGTTGAAATCATCGGCGCTGCGCAAGCTCAACCCTCAGCTTGCACGGGAGCTTTTTCATGTTTGCCAAACAGTATTCACACCGCTTGCCTGCCGACTACGACATGGTCGTGATCCGCCGCCGCGCCGCGCAATTGGGGCCGTTGTGGGATCACGCCGAGGGGTTGCTGTTCAAGGCGTTTATCGCCCGGGAGCACGCAGGCAAAGTGTATGCCTCGGTGTATCTATGGTCCGACCCACTGCAGGCCGCCGATTTTCTGCTCGGAGAGCGCTTTCAGAAGGTGCTCGACAGCTTCGGCCGTCCGTATATCGAGAGCTGGTTGCCGCTGGATGTGCAACGTGGGCCGGCGCAGACCGCGCTGAGCCTGTACCGCGAGGACTGGGCGTTGGAACCGGGGGCGGACAGGGCGGCGATCCTGGCCGAGGAGAAAAGTCGCAACCAGCAGTTGGCGGATAGCGGCGACACCTTTGCGGTGTTCCTCGCGCTGGATGTGCAGGCCTGGCGACTGGTACGGATCACCTTGTCGGCCAAGGCGCTGGAGGTGGACCATCCCGGGACGGGCTACCAGGTGTTTTACCTGGCCCATCCCGGGATTTGACTCAGGAGTTGAATCGGGCTTTTGGCTGGCTGAGCTTGCGCTCGGCCACCGCTCCGAACACCAGGCCCAGGGTGGTCCACAGCACCAGCTGGATGCCCAACGAGGCCACGCGGAATTTCCACAGCAGCACGGCCGAGAATTGCTCCGGCACTTCGTTGATCACCGGGAACAGGCTGCCGGCCACTGCGACGATCACGATGTACAGCGCCACGCCGAGGATCGCGCCGCTCCACACGCCACGGCGGGCAATCAGCTTGCGCGCGGCGTTGATCGCGATCACGGCCGCCGCCACCGACACCAGCAGCATCAGGAAGAACAGCTTGGTGCGCTGTGCAATGGTCTGCGGGTCCCCCACCGAAGGCGGGTTGGCCGGGTATTTGAGCCCGGGCACCAGGATCAGCGTCACAAAGGCCGCCAATGCCAGCAGCGCCGCCAGGCCGCGCGGGCCGACCTTGCCGATGCGGCCCAGGGCGTAGGCGAACACCAGGGCGAAGAGGCCACCCAGGGACACGCTGTAGACCACCACGCCGGTAAACAGGCCGAAGGTACTTTGCACCTCGCGGCTCACCAGTTCTTCTTCCGGCGCATCGCCGTGCATTTGTGCCATCTGGTCTTCAAAGGCGATGGCCTTGTCGATCTGCGGCTCGCCGAAGGCCTTGGCGAAACCGAAGGCCAACACGCCGGCGAGCAGGCCCACCAGCATCCCGCGTACGAGTAATTGCCCTGTCATGGTGTGTCTCCCTTATGAATTAATGGCAGGGGAAACCCAGCAGGTGGCGACCGTCGTGCACAAACTCGTGCACGTACATGCCCTTGAACACCGCAGTGGCGCCTTGCTCGGCACCGACGAAGTAAATCGCCAGCATCAGCAGCAGGCCGCCGAAGATCGCCCAGGGCAGGATTTCGCCCAGCGGGATCGTCGGCACATAGACATCAGGATGGGTTGCAGCAGTGTTAGCCATGAGAACCTCCAGGGATGACGCGTCCCGAAATGGATAGCGAAGGGGCTGAAACAGGGTCTGGCTTACGGCTATTGGGCCGAATACAGTGGCGCGACCGCGCCGGAATCGAACCGGCTTCCTCTTTCATGTTCGTTGTAACATGTTGAAACAACTTTGCCAGTCTACGCTGACTGCGCGCTGAAACAGAGTGAAATTGTGATGCAGGCCACCCGTCTGACCCTTATCTGCCATGCCATCACGCCGCTGCAAAAGCAGGGGCGCTTTCCCGATGACGAATCGGTGGCGATGGACTGGCAAGCTGCCGCGTCATCGCTGGCCGGGCGCTACCCGAAAAACCTGCGCCTGCTCTGCGCCCCCGAGGCTCGCGCCCGGCAGACGGCGGGTTTGTTCGGCAGTGCGCCGGTGATTGAAGAAGCCCTGCGCGATGGCAACTTCGGCGATTGGAAGGGCCAGGCCATCAGCCAGTTGGATCATGGCCAGTTGCAGGACTGGATGACCAACAGTGCCAGTGCGCCCCACGGTGGCGAGTCGGTCGAGCAGATTTGCGCACGCGTGGCGCAGTGGATGAAAACCCTCGAAACACAGCCTGGGCACGTAGTGGCTATCACCCATCCCTTTGTCATCCGCGCCGCGATGCTGTACGTGTTGCAGTTGCCCGTCGCGATGTTCTACCGGATCGACGTCGAGCCACTCTGCGCCACCGAACTGCGCTTCAACACTGTCTGGCGCCTGCGCCTGGAAACTCACGCCTGGCCGCATGAACATGGCAAAATCCACGCCCCGCACTGAGAGCAACCCATGAAACGCATCCTGATCATCGGCATTGGCGCCGGCAACCCTGACTACATCACGATGCAGGCCGTGAAAGCGCTGAACCGCACCGACGTGTTTTTCCTGATGGACAAGGGCCAGAGCAAGGACAAGCTGATCGACCTGCGTCGCGAGATCTGCGAGACCTACATCACCGAGCCCGGCTACCGCTTCGTCGAGGCCGACTGCCCCGAGCGTGTGCGCGGGGATATCGACTACACCACGGCCGTACAGGACCTCAACCGCGACAAGCAGGCGACGTTCGAACGCATGATCAATGAGGAAATGGCTGACGGTGAAGTCGGCGCTTTCCTGGCCTGGGGAGACCCGGCGCTGTACGACAGCACCATTCGTATCCTGCAGGCGATCCTCGCCAGTGGCCGCTGCCACTTTGAGTTTGAAGTCATCCCCGGCATCACCAGCGTGCAAGCCCTGGCGGCCCAGCACAAGGTGGCGCTGAACCGCATCGGCAAGTCCGTCGAAATCACCACCGGGCGCCGTTTGGCCGCAGGGCAGGCGAGTGATGCCGATACCCTGGTGGTAATGCTCGATGCCGAAGATTCCTACCGCAGCGTGGCGGATCAAGGCCTGGATATTTATTGGGGCGCCTACCTGGGCACGCCGGATGAAATCCTGATCAGCGGCAAGGTCAGCGAAGTGGCTGGAGAAATTGAACGGGTGCGCAAGGCGGCGCGCCTGGAGAATGGCTGGATCATGGACACTTATTTGTTGCGCAAACCCTGAGGTAACGTCCCATGCTCAAACTGTTTGCCCTGGCGCTGGCCCTGGTGGCCGGTGCCGCCCAGGCCGATACCAGCCTGCATACCGATTTGCCGCTTTCATACCTGGAACAGACCCAGGGCGATGCGCGCAACCAGCCACTGGTGATTTTCCTGCACGGGTTCGGCAGCAACGAGGAGGACCTGTTCGGCATCAAGGACGCGCTGCCCTCCACTTGGACCTACCTGTCGGCCCGTGCGCCGATGCCGGTCGACCCGCATGGTTTTCGCTGGTTTACCAAGACCCCGGGCGACGGCGAGTACAACGGCGAAACTGCTGATTTGCAGCGCAGCGCCAAACTGCTCGAAGACTTCGTGACCCAGGCCACCGCCAAATACCACACCCAGAGTGACCGGGTGTTCCTGGTCGGTTTCAGCCAGGGTGCGATCATGTCCTACGAGGTGGGCTTGCGTAAGCCTGCGTTGGTGCGTGGGATTGCAGCGTTGAGTGGCAGCGTGTTGCCGGTGCTCAAGGCCGAGCTGAAGCCGGATGAACGCCTGAAACAGCTGGCGATCTTTATCGGCCACGGCACCCTGGACCAGGCGCTGCCGTATACGTCGGCGACGCGCGCGAATGAGGTGCTGACGGGGTTGGGGCTGACGCCGGAGTTTCATGGCTATCCGGGCATGCCGCATACCATCAGCGAGGCGGAGGTGCAGGACCTGAAGGTTTGGCTGGAAAAAAGCCTGAACTGACGTTGGCTAAGTGTGGGAGCTGGCTGGCCAGCTCGCACATTTGTTGGTGATGTCAGGAAGATCGGCTCACTTGCCGCCGGTGATCTGCTTCACCAACTCCGCATGCCCCTTCACATCATCGGCCCGCGAGATGGCCTGGATCACCAGCAAATGGTTGCCCGAACCGCCGAGGAAAGTGGAGTTCAAGGTCTTGCCGCCGCCCTGGGTGGCGGTGCTGTCCACCTGGCGCAACCCCAGGCCCTTGAACGTGAGTTTCTTCTCGCTGAGTTTCTTGAAGTCGGGCAGTGCAGCGGTCTGGTCCTTGACGAAGCCGGCCACGGCGCCGTCGAGGAACTGCGTGTCGTTGTCCTGGATGGTAACTCCGTCGTTACGCACGGTTTCGGCGACGATCACCACGCTTTTCGTGGTCTGGTTGGCGTACATCGTGCCTTGGGTGTCGGCGGTGCCATCTTCGGCCTTGCCGGCCGGCAGGGTGTCGGCGACGTAGGCCTTGGGCAGGCTGAAAGTGAACTTACCGCCCAGGGTGGAGAGGGTTTGCGTGGCAGGCTTGGCAGCAGCGAAGGCGCTGCCGGCGGTAAGCGCAAGGGCCAGCAGTACGGCGGTCTTGGTGAAAGTGGCCATGAAGCGCTCCAGGGATGAACGAAATTGCGGCATATTCTGTCAGAAATTTCGCAATATCGTTCATCCGAAGCCTTACACCTTGTCGGACTCCTCCTCGAGCCGATCCATCTCAAACAGTCGCGCCAGTTCTGCACGGGCTTCCTGGGCGGTCTGCATGACCTTGGCCGCATCGTCGTACACCGCGTGCTGGGCGGCGAGGACTTGCAAGTCGTGGTTTTTGAAACGGGTGATGCGCGCATCGGCCTGGGCCTGGCTCAAGCCCAGGCCCACCAGGGTACGGCGGCTCATTTCCAGGCTGGAGTAGAAGGTCTCGCGCACCGGTGAGGCATCCAGGTCCACCAGGCGGTGCACGTGCTGGCGGTTACGCGCGCGGGCGATGATCTTCATGTGCGGGTAGAGGCTGCGCACCAGCTCGGCGGTCTTGATGTTGATCTCCGGGTCGTCCATGGCGATCACGAAGAATTCCGCCTGGTCGACCTTGGCGGCATGCAGGATTTCCGGGCGTTGCGGGTCGCCATAGAACACCGGCATGCCGCCGAAACTGCGGGTCAGCTCGATGGTTTCCACCGAAGTGTCGAGGGCGATGAACGAGATGTTCTGCGCACGCAGGATCCGCGCCACGATCTGCCCCATGCGGCCCATGCCGGCGATCACCACGCGCGGTGCATCGCTTTCGATGGTGCGGTATTCCTCGGGCACTTCCACCGGCTTGACCTTGGGCTTGAACAACTTCGGGCACACCAACAGCAGCAGCGGCGTCACGGCCATGGACAGGGTGATGGTCAGCACCAGGATGTCGTACAGGTGCGGTTCGAACAGGCCCTGGTCGCGACCGATCTTGAACACCACGAAGGCGAATTCCCCGCCTGCCGCCAGCACCACGCCCAGGCGCAGCGCGCTTTCGCGGTTGAGATCACCGACCATGCGGCCCACGGCGTAGAGCAGCGGCAGCTTCAGACCGATCAGCAGCAGCGTCAGGCCGATCACCACCAGCGGCGAGCTGAGCAACAGGCTGAGATTGGCGCCCATGCCCACGCTGATGAAAAACAGCCCGAGCAGCAGGCCCTTGAACGGCTCGATCTGCGATTCCAGTTCGTGACGGTACTCCGAGTCCGCCAGCAGCAGGCCGGCGAGGAATGCGCCGAGGGCCATGGACACGCCCACCAGTTCCATCAACCAGGCGGTGCCGATCACCACCAGCAACGCGGTGGCGGTGGAGACTTCACGCAGGCCGGTCTTGGCGACGATGCGAAATACCGGCCGCAACAGGTAGCGGCCGCCGATGATCACCACGGCGATGCTGCCGAGGATCTGCAGCACGTGTTGCAGGCCCTGGGCCTCGGTGGTCGGATGATCGCTGCCGGCCAGCAGCGGCACCATGGCGATCAGCGGGATCGCGGCAATGTCCTGGAACAACAGGATGGCAAACGCCAGGCGCCCGTGGGGCTGGTTCAGCTCCTTGCGCTCGGCCAGGCTCTGCAGGCCAAACGCGGTGGACGACAGCGCGAGGCCCAGGCCCAGCACGATCGCGCTGTTCCAGGGCTGGCCAAACAGCCACAACGCCACGGCCCCCATCACCAGGCCGGTCAACAGCACCTGGGCCAGGCCAACCCCGAACACCGCCTTGCGCATCACCCACAAACGCTTGGGCGACAATTCCAGGCCAATGATAAACAGCAGCAGTACCACGCCCAGCTCCGAGAACTGCGCCACGCTTTGCGGATTGCCGACCAAACCCAGCACGGAGGGGCCGATGATCACACCGGCAAACAGATAGCCCAGGACCGCGCCCAGTTGCAGGCGTTTGGCCAGGGGCACGGTCAGCACGGCGGCGAGCAGGAACACCACGGCTGCTTGTAACAGGTTGCCTTCATGGGGCATTGCGAACTCCAGGATCTTCAAAACCAGTCAACAGGCGGGTATTAGAGCGCTTTTTACATTTCGATAATTGTGTTTTTGCAGCGAGCCATCGTGCACGGGGCGCCATTTCTATTGCGCAAGCACCATTCCGCCGCCACCCGGGAAGGATGTACAAACAATTTCCCGAGGTTGGCGGGTGGCAGCTCATCCGGTTTATCTACTAGTTTTCAGGCTCTTGAGTTTATATTCCTTGGATGGCATATTTGCATGGGCTGGGAAATTGAATACACGGATGAATTCGGGGCCTGGTGGGAACATTTGGGTGAAAAAGAGCAGGTTTCGGTGTCGGCCAGCGTTGATCTGCTGGGCCTCTTCGGGCCGGGTTTGAGTTTTCCCCACAGCAGCGACATCAGGGGCTCTCGGCACGGCAACTTGCGAGAACTGCGCATCCAGCACGCGGGGCGGCCTTATAGGGTGTTGTACGCGTTTGATCCGCGACGATGTGCGTTGTTACTGATGGGCGGTGATAAGACCGGGCAACATCGATGGTATGAAACGCACGTCGCCGTGGCAGAAAAGCTGTACGACGTGCATGTAGAAATATTGCGTAAAGAGGGCCGTAACCGTGGCTAAGAAATTCGCCGAACTCCAAGCTCGCATGACGCCGCAGGCGCGTGCCGAAGCCGAGCAGTTGCTTGAGCAACACCTCAAGGAAATGCCGCTGCACGAACTGCGCAAGGCTCAGCAGTTGAGCCAGGAAAGCCTGGCGAAAATATTGAATATCAACCAGGCCGCCGTCTCCAAAATGGAAAGGCGCACCGACATGTACATCAGTACGTTGCGTGACTACATCCGCGCGATGGGCGGCGAGTTGGAAATTATCGCGACGTTTCCCGACGGCCAGGTCAAGATCGAAAACTTCGCGTGCTGAAGTCCAGCAGGGTGTTTGGCAATCGCCAAGGCATGCGCCGGGTATGCGTTAAAGGACTACTCTCGTGAACCAGCTTCTCGCCATGCGCGCCTTCGTCCGTGTGGTCGAGACCGGCTCATTCAGCCGTGCGTCCGACCAGTTGGGATTGCCGCGCTCCACCGCCAGCAAGTTGATCAACGACCTGGAAATGCACCTGGGCATCAAGTTGATGCACCGCACCACGCGCGCGCTGGCGCCGACGTCCGAAGGGCTGGAGTATTACCGCTATGCCCGGCGCCTGGTGGCAGAGCTGGATGAAGTCGACAGCGCCGTGCGCGGGCAAACCCTCAAGCCCAGCGGCCATTTACGGGTAGACGCACCGGCGTCGTTCGCCAATTGCCTGTTGATTCCGGCGCTGGTGGATTTTCACCGCGAGTATCCCGATATCACGGTCGCCCTGGGCATCAGTGATCGCTCAGTGAATATCGTGGGGGAGGGGGTTGATTGTGTGATCCGCGCCGGCAAGCTGGAGGACATGGCGATGATCGGTCGCAAGGTCACGGACCTTGAGTACCTCACCTGCGCTGCGCCGGCTTATCTGGAGCGCCGAGGTGTACCGGTGTCCCCGCAGTACCTGGCGCAACATCACCATAGCGTCGGCTATTTCTTCGCCGGCTCGGGCAAGCCGGAGCCGTTGATTTTCGAGCAGGGCGACACGCGCATCGAGGTGGAAAACTGCGCGTTTTCCACCAACGAGGGCAACGGCCTCAAGGAAATGCTGCTCGCCGGCCTGGGCGTCGGGCAGCATTTCAAGGCAATCGTGCAGCACTACGTAGACACCGGCCAACTGGTCAGCGTGTTGCCACACTGGTCACGCCCGGCCACACCGCTGCATATTCTTTACCCGCCCAACCGGCACCAGAGCGCGCGGCTCAAGGTATTCGCCGATTGGGTGATGGGTACGTTCGGGGTCAGGGAATGATCGCGGTCACGCGGATTTCCACGCGCATGGTCGGCAAGCCCAGCGCTTCGACGCCCAGTTGCGTCCAGATCGGCGCATGGTTGGGCATGTACTGGCGGTAGTGCTTGACCATCGTCTCGTTGACTTCGGGCGGGAAACCGCCGACGTGGTAGGAGTTGACGTGGATCACGTGCTCCCAAGTGGCGCCGGCGGTGGCCAGGGTGCGCTCCAGGTTGTGAAACGCCTGGGCGATTTCCTCGCCCAGGTCGGCGGGGATCTGCAATTCATCGTCCCAGCCGCCCTGGCCGGAGGTTTCCACGCGATTGCCGATCTTTACCGCTTGCGAGTAGTGCAGGTGCTCGCGCAGGTAGTCGCCATAGCCTGGGGTGACAAAGAATTCGGGCGTGCTCATGGTGTTTCCTTGGGTTCAGTACAAGACCGGACCCAGGCTAGAGCACTGGATGGGCGAACAAAATCCCGAATTCATGCCATGACTATCTATCCATATGCACAATCGGCTGCGGCTCTACAGGTGCCAGGTTCGCCGGCTTGCGATACAGCCCCACGGCCAGCCCGGCGATGATGATGCCGATCGAAATCAGGTTCGGCGTGGAAATACGCTCGCCGATAATCAGCATCGAACTGGTGATCCCGAACACCGGAATCAGCAATGACAGCGGCGCCACGGTGGACACCGGGTACAGCTTGAGCAGCGAGTTCCAGCCCCAATAGGCGAAGTGCGTGGCCAGGTACACCTGGAACAGGATGGACAGGATCGCCGTCAGGTCGAGGCTCGCCTGCAGGCTTTCGAACGGCGCACTGCCGTGCATCAGCCAGGCCGTGAGAAACAGCGGGATCGGTGGGATCAGGCTGGCCCACACCATGAACGAGAAGATCTCCTTGACCCCGGATTTCTTGATGATCACGTTGCCCACGCTCCAGGCCACCGCGCTGAGCACGATCAGCATGACCCCGAGTACCGCGTGGTTGCCTTCCTGGGTGGAGATGATCCCCGCCAGGCCGATCAGGGCCAGGAGTGCACCGAGCATCTGCGCGCCACGGATTTTTTCCTTGAACAACACAAAGCCCCAACCCATGGTGAAAAACACGCTGAGCTGAATGATCAATGAGGCAATGCCGGGGCTCACGCCCACCTGGATCCCGTAGTTGATCACGCCCCACATGCCCAGCCCGAAGATAAAACCGTAGGCGGCGACATAGCTGAACTTCACGGCCGGGCGCTTGATGAAGAACACCAGCGGCAAGGCGGCGAGGGCGAAGCGGATACCCGTGAGCACAAACGGATCGATCGAGCGCAGGCCCAGTTTAGTGATGGGGAAGTTCACCCCCCAGACCAGGGTGACGAGAACGGCGAGTGACAAATGTTTTTTCAGCATGGACCCTCCTTGGGTCAGGCGACGCACCGCAATCGCGGTGCGCCGCGTGCAAATCAGTTCAGGGCGAAGCGTTGTTGCATCAGGCACAGCCCGGCCATTTCCATCAGCAGGTTGTCGGCCGAAGCACGTTGGGCCGGCGACAGGCTGGGCAGTGTAGCCAGCAAGGCGCGCACTTTACGCGGATCGAAGAACGGTACGTTGCTCAAGGCCGGGCCGCTCAGGACGTCGTGGATCATTTCGAACAGCTTCGACTGCGGGCTGTCGGATGCCGGCGGCGCGCGGAAGTACTGTTTCTTGCGATCCAGCACCGCCTGCGGCACATACGGGCGCATGGCTTCGCGCAGCGCGTATTTCTCGGTGGCGCCGCGCACTTTCATGTTCACCGGCAGGCGGCAGGCGGCTTCGATCACCTGGTGGTCCAGCAGCGGCGGGCGGCCTTCGAGGCTGCCGGCCATTTCCATGCGGTCGCCCAGCGAGGTAAGAACCACGTTTGGCAGGCTGGATTTGGCGACCATGTACAGCGAGCGGTTGACCGGCTCCCAGCCTTCGAGCGCGCGGGGGCTCAGACGGTCGTAGAACTGGCGATAGGCATCCACGTCGCAGAAACGCTCGCGGAACTCATCGGTATACAGCTGCGCCAGCGGGCCGAACAACGCGGACTGGGTCTGCAGCCACGACACGCCGTGGCCGAGTTCGTCCTGCACCCACTTCACGTCATTCTTGCCGCCGGGCAGGTAGCGATCTTCGCTGCTGTGCAGGCGTCGGGTGAGTTCGGCGATCACCGCCGGGTCCTGGTGTTCGTGGTTGTACAGCAGCATGTCGCGGCGGTAGTGCGGATAGCCGCCGAAGACTTCGTCGGCGCCTTCGCCGGTCAGCACCGCGCGCATGCCCTGGCCCTGCACGAACTTGCACAGCAGGTACTTGGCCACGCTGTGGGCGTTGGCGAACGGCATCTCGGCGTGCCACAGCGCGTTTTCGAAGTTGTCCGCCATGTCAGAGGAGTTCACGGACAACACGTTGAGGTGGGCGCGGTTATGCCGGGCAGCCACTTCGGCGTATTGGCGTTCGTCGTAGGCCTGCTCGCCCTCGAAGGACAAGTGGAAGGCCTGCAGGGGCTGGCCGCTCAGCTCGGTGGCGATGCCCAGCATTGCCGAGGAGTCCAGCCCGCCGCTCAGGCAGACGCCGACCGGTACGTCGGCATGCAGGCGCAGGCGTACGGACTCCTCGATGGTGCTGCGCAGCGTGTCGATGATCTCGGTTTCACTGCGCTGCTCGGTGGCCTGCGCATCGGGGAAGTCCCAGTCCCAGTACTGCTCGGTCTGCAGGCCGCTCTCGTCGGCGATGATCCAGCAACCCGGCTTGACGCTGCGAATATTGTTGAACAGCGTACGGTCGCGCAGGATAAAGCCACGGCTGGCGTAGGCTTCGTGGTCCCACTGCGCCGGCACACCGGCTGCCAGCAGCGCCTTGATTTCGGAGGCGAAGTACCAGGCGCCTTCATGCTCGGTGTAGTACAGCGGCTTGACGCCGACCCGGTCACGCACGGCAAACAGCTTTCTGCGCAGGCGATCGAAGATCAGGATGGTGAACTCGCCGCGCAGTTGCTTGAGCCCGCGCACGCCGTGGCGGCGGTACAGGTGCATGGCGATTTCGCTGTCGGAGGAGGTCTTGAAGCGGCAACCGTAACCCTCCAGCTCTGCGCGAATGCGCTGATAGTCATAGAACTCGCCGTTGACCATCATCACCAGGTCGCCTTCATCGGCGACGATCGGCTGGGTGCCATTGCCCAGCCCGACCAGGCCCAGGCGCACATACCCGAAAGCGGCCTGGCCCTTGGGGTCGAACCATTGGCTGGAGCTGTCCGGGCCACGATGATGGATGGCGCGCAGGGCTGCATCGAACATGTTCGGGTTGAACGCACGAGGGTGTTTGGCAAAGACGCCAATGTATCCACACATAAGATTTACTCTATTGAATTTGTATTGGTCAGCGGCACGCTGGTGTTCAAACGGTGGTTACCGGTTCCGGCATCAACTGCAACTCAGGCAGCACCGAGGCTGGGTGTATGCCAATCGAGTTGAGGATCTCGGGCATGGCCGAGTAGTCCGCTTCACCGGTCTCGATGAATTGGGTGGGCAGCAGCAGCGAGCGATCGCCGAACACTTCAAGCAGTTGCGGCAGGATGATTCGCCACGCGGAAATCTCGCGCATCGGGAAAATCCGGATCGAGTTGGCGATGCCGCGGGTAAACAAGGTGGTTTGTTGCGCGGTGAAGTCGCCGACCACCTGCTGCACGAACAGCGGGAAGATGTGCTTGTGCACCAGCTCGTCTTTTTTGTGCAGGGCCACGACGTGACGGAACACCGGTTGGATCTCGGGTGCGTCGCTGAGGTCGGCCAGGTAGTCGCTGATGAAGGTCTCCGACACCAGCGAGAAGGCCAGGCGGTAGATCTTGAAGTCCGCCTCGGACATCGTCGCCTGGGCCTGGCTCAAGTGGCGGGTCAATTCCAGCTCCGGCCATTTGATGCGCATGCCGCGCTGGGTAATCGCCAATTCACACATGTTGATCGAGAACAGTGTGTGGTAGGCCTCATCCGCCAGGGTTTCGGAAATGGTCGCGGCGCTGGCTGAGCTCAGGCGCGAGCCCAGTTGCAGCAGGTCGATGCAGGACGGGCAAATGATCTCGGTTTCGATGGCGATGGTTTTCTGGTTGTAGATCACCCAGCCCGCCGACAGGATCAGCAGTTTCAGCGCGTGGGGGTAGTGCTGGTAGTGCGGGTCATGGGCGAAAGGTAACAGGGCCTCGAGAAAGTCCGGGGCCTGCAGGTCGAGCTGAATATCCGGGCGTTGGGAATCAAGCTTGATCTGTGCGCGTTTGTGCCAGCTGCGTTCGATTTTGATCAATCGTTCATCGGCGGCGTCATTGCTGCGATAAAGATCGTCTTGAGTGCTGTGCTGAAACATGGTTTCACCGGGTTGATAGTGAGTTGTGAAGGCCATCCATGGTTTGCCGAGGAAGCTCGGCAACATTCACGACCGCGAGTTACACCGCCGGGGCGGTCTGGATCTTGTCCTTCTTGCGATCCAGGAAATCCGCCAGGCGATCCTGTGTGCGGGTGTCGGAGGACACCACTGCAGCAATCAAGGCTTCTGTCATCAGGCCGTCCTGCTGGCTCTGATCCACGATACGTGGCAGCACGTGGGTGACCGCGTAGTTGGTCATGGGCAGGTTGCCGGCGATCTTGTGCGCCAGTTCAGTCGCCTTGAGCACCGCCTGGCCGACCGGGACCAGGTACTGCGCCACGCCGCGCTCGTAGCTTTCCTTGGCATAGAGCGTGCGGCCGGTGAGCATCATGTCGGTCATCAGGGCGATGCCGGCGATGCGCGGGAAGCGCACCGAGGCGCCGACGCCCACATACAGGCCGCGCATGGCTTCGGGCAGCGAGAAGAACGCGCTGTCATCCACCACGCGAATACTGCAGGCCGTGGCGATTTCCAGGCCGCCGCCGATGGCCGCACCGGTAATGGCGGCCACGACCGGCACCTTGCCGAACTGGATCAGTTCAAAGGTTTTATGCCACTCACGGAAGGCCTGGACATTGTCGATCACCGATTGGTCGCGGATTTCTGACAGGTCCAGCCCCGTGCAGAAATGCTGGCTGGTGCTGTAGAGCACGGCGGCACCAATGCCTTCAGGCAGGTTGCTGAAGGTCTCGCGCAGTTCATGCATGACCTCGAGAGACATGGCGTTGCGCTTCTGCGGGCGGTTGAGGCCCACCATCAACACCGCGCCATCTACTCGTACGTCCAAGTAGTTTTTGATCGTCATTTTCCGAGTATCCCTTCGATATGAACCCAACTTGGGGAGCAACGATTCTAGGTGGCAGAGTAATGGCCCGCTTGCTATGTCAGGTCATACTTTGACAAAATCGGGCCATGCCGCCGACCTTCACTTTTTCTCCTTACGAACTCGACAGCCCCGAAGCGGTGGTGACGCTGCGGGAGTACCCGTCCGGCACGGTGTTTCCACGCCACACCCATCGTCGGGGACAGTTCGCCTATGCCTCGACGGGGGCGCTGAAGATGTTCACCGACCTGGGTAACTGGGTGGTCCCGCCGCAACGGGCGATCTGGGTGCCGGGCGGGGTGGCGCATGAGATGCACATGCGCGGCGATGTGGTGATGCTCAACACCTACCTGGACGACGATGCGGCCGAGCGTGCCGGTTTGCAGGATTACTGCCAGGTGTTCGGGGTGTCGCCGCTGCTGCGGCATTTGCTGGAAGCGGCGTTGGCCATCGGGCCGTCGGCGTCGCCGAGTGTCAGGGACCGCTGCGTGCTGACCCTGTTGATCGACGAGATCGGCGCCATGCCCGAGCTGCCGCTCAGCGCGCCATTGCCCTCCGAGTCGCGCCTGGCCCGTTCTTGTCAGCGGTTTCTCGAAGCGCCGACGCAGAAAATCTCCATCGGCGAAATGGCCGATTGGTCGAGCATGAGCCGGCGCACCTTTACGCGTAACTTCCGGGAGTGCACCGGCATGACCTTTGTATCGTGGCGCCAGCAGGTCTGCCTGCTGGAGGCCACGGCGCGGCTCAGTCATGGCTCGTCGATCACCGATGTGGCCTTCGAGCTGGGTTTCAGCAGTTCCAGCGCATTCACCTCGGTGTTTCGCCGCAACCTGGGGGATTCACCGGCGCGCTACCTGGCCAAATCCAAGGCGGCGTCGATGTTCTGAAAGGAGGAGGGTGCCAACCTGGCGCCTTTCCCCCCAGCGGTACGGCGTTGAGTCTCACCCTTTGTTACTATCGCCGTCCCTTGTCACCAGGAGTCACCGCCCCATGCAGCACCAGTGGGATGAAATGCACCGCACTCGCAAGCCCACGTTCGTGTTGTGTGGCGAGCCGCAGGGGGAGGTGCTCAATCTCTATGTCCACGGTTATTCGGCGTTCTTCAATCAGCAACAACTGGGCAATTTCAAGCAACAGTTGGCGGCGATCGAAGGCTCGACCAACCTGATGCTGTTCTGGCCGGCGGGGCATTTCCTGGAAAACCTGTTTGCGCCGTTCAAGGACGTGATCACCGCGATGCTTGGCGGTGGTAGCCGCGGCGCGGCGACCGTGGGGGTGGGCAAGGCGATTGCCTATTTCCTCGACCATTACAAAAGTGTCGAGGCCCGGGTCGACGAAGTGGCCAGGAGCCTGCTGCCGGAACTCGCCGGTTACCTGCACGGGGAAGCGCTGCAAGTGCGGCGTATCAACCTGATCGGCCACTCCCTGGGCGCGCGCATTCTGGTCAAGAGTCTGTTGGCCAACCCCGAAACCGCTCGCGAGCTGCCGTTGGACAACCTGCTGCTGATGGGCGGCGCGATCTGTACGTCGAGCCCGTGGGACGAGGTCTCGGCGCTGCTCAAGGGGCGGGTGATCAACTGTCACTCGAGCAAGGACTGGGCCCTGGCGATGAAGCCCGACACCGAGCGCTGCATTGGTCGTTACGCGATCCCGGTGACTCCGGCGCTCAAGGCCAAGGTCACCAATGTGCACCTGGCCAGCTTCGATCACGCCGCCTACTGGCCGCAGTTGCAGACCGTGGTGCAGTACACCGACCTGTTGCAGGAGCGGCGCGGCATGATCCGCGCCGACCAGCGCAGCAGCGAGGTGCGCTTTGCCGAGGAGGACGCAGACCTGTTCCCGGCCCTGGTGCAGGCGCGACCGGAAGAAGTGAAGTTCCTCGCCGAGCTGATGGCACAAAAACGCAGTGCCTCGATCGATGCCGCGGTACGCGAGCCGCTGAAGCTGGCCATCGAGTTGCAGCGCATGGGCGGCGACAGCTTCATGAACCTGGCCCGTGGCCATGGCGTGAATTACCGCCAGATCGCCGAAGATGTCGCGCAGCGCCTGGGGATCAAGTTCGATGAGCCACTGGAGACGGTGGCTTTGGCTGATGTCGAAGCACGAGTCGCAGAAAAACTGATCGAGCAGTACAAGGCCAAGCTGAGCACGGCCGACCGCCAAGTGTTCGACGCTGAACTCAAGGCGGCAGCGCAGAAGGAGCAGGGCGTGTTCAGTCGTTTCGATGTCGGCCGCTCGGCCACGGCGGCGTTGAGCGGGACGGCACTGGCCGGATTGACCGGGTTTATCCTGCGCCGGGGGGCGGCCACGGCGATCCCGGCGGTGGGCCAGGCCTTGGCCGCCGCCATGCTGTTGGTGAGCGGGGTGCGTGCGTTTTCCGGCCCGGCGTATTCGATCACCACCCTGGCGGTGCTGGTGGTCGGGCTGATTCGCCAACGCATGGAGCGTGAAGCGCTGAACCAGGAGATCGACCTGGTGGTGCAGGTGGTCGAGACGTTTGACCTGCCTCGGGACACGGTGATGCGCACGGTCGCATCCGACTGATAAGCTGCGCCCTTGTCTTGTGTGTTTGCCTGGGATACCGCGTGAAATTCAGCCTGCCGAAAATCGCTACCGCTCCATTCTGCCCACCGGAAGTGGCCGGCTCCGTCGCCGTTGATCCCAACGCTTCGTTCTTCAAGCGCATCCTCATGTTTGCCGGCCCCGGGCTGCTGATCTCCATCGGCTACATGGACCCGGGCAACTGGGCCACGGCCATCGAGGCCGGGTCGCGCTATGGCTACAACTTGTTGTTCGTGGTGCTGCTGGCCAGCCTCGCCGGGATGGCGGTGCAGTGCCTGTGCTCGCGGCTGGGCATCGCCACCGGCAAGGACCTGGCGCAACTGTGTCGCGAGCGCTACAGCCCGCGTTCGGCACGCACCCAGTGGCTGCTGGCGGAAGTCTCGATCATCGCCACCGACCTCGCCGAAGTGCTTGGCTGTGCCCTGGCGTTTCACTTGCTGCTGGGGGTTTCACTGACAACCGGCATCGTCATCACTGCCTTTGACACCTTGCTGATCCTCGCCCTGCAAAACCGGGGCTTTCGCCGCCTGGAAGCGATCATGCTGGCGTTGGTGGCGACCATCGGCGTGTGTTTCTTCATCGAGCTGGTGCTGATCAAGCCTTACTGGCCCGACGTGTTCAGCGGCTTCACGCCCTCATTGTCGGCCATCAGCGACGCTGCGCCGTTGTACCTGGCTATCGGCATCCTCGGGGCCACGGTGATGCCGCACAACCTGTACCTGCACAGCTCGATCGTACAAACCCGGCTGATCGGCAAAGACCTCGCCAGCAAACAGGACGCGGTGAAGCTGGCCCGGATCGACACCATCGGCTCGCTGGCCCTGGCGTTGCTGGTCAATGCGGCGATCCTGGTCCTCGCCGCCGCGGCCTTCCACAAAACCGGGCACACCGATGTGGTCGAGATCCAGGACGCCTATCACCTGCTGGACCCACTGGTGGGCGGCGCCTTCGCCAGCATCCTGTTCGGCGTCGCCTTGCTGGCGTCCGGGCAAAGCTCGACCTTCACCGGCACCATCGCCGGGCAAGTGATCATGGAGGGCTATCTCAACCTGCGCATCCCTTGCTGGCAACGTCGCTTGATCACCCGCGGGCTGGCGCTGATCCCGGCGTTCCTGGGCGTATGGCTGATGGGCGACGACGCCATCGGCAAACTGCTGATTCTCAGCCAGGTGGTGCTCAGCCTGCAGCTGCCATTCGCGCTGTACCCGCTGATTCGCATGACCGGCGACAAGCAACTGATGGGACCGTTCGTCAATCGGCTGCCGACCAGGATGCTGGCGTGGTTCCTGTTTGCGGTGATCAGTGGGGCGAATGCGTGGTTGATTGGCCAGTGGGTGTTTTGATCAAGCCTGCGGGGCCATTGGGATGATTTAAACTTTCTTGTAATGCACGACTTCCATGGCGTTTCCCCAAAAAAAAGATCTGCTGGGAGTCTGCCCGAGCCTGCCGTGCTGGAAAATGCTGGCCCGGAAAAACAGAACGGGCCTACCTCATTGGGTGGGAAAAATACTCAGCAGCGACGTCCTGCACACTCAAGCCGCCTCAACGATCCCAATACGGCACGCTGCCAAAACACTCCACGAAGTAATCGATCACCGTGCGCACCTTCAGCGACAACCGTCGGCTCCCCGGCCACAACGCGGCGATCTGCTGGGGCTCCAGGGTGGTCGCCACCTCATAGTCCGTCAGCACCGCCTGCAACGTGCCGGCGCGCAGGCCTTCGCCGATCAACCAGGAGGGAAACACCACCAGCCCCAGGCCTTGCTCGGCGGCGTGGGTGAGGGTGTCGGCGTGGTTACCGGTGATCGGACCCTTGACGCTGTAGGGCTTCCAGTCGCCCTGGCCCTTGCGGAAGAACCAGCGTTGCTGGCCGGTGATGCCCTTGTAGGCCAGGCACTGGTGGTCGATCAGTTCGTCAGGGTGGGTCGGCGTGCCATGCAGGGCCAGGTAGGCGGGGCTGGCGGCAAGGCGAAAACGCTGCGGGGCAAAGATGCGTGCCTGCATGCTGGAGTCGTTGAGCACGCCGATGCGAAACATCAGGTCGGTGCCGTCTTGGAGCGGATCGACGTAGGTGTCGGTCTGCTGGATATCCAGTTGCAGTTTCGGGTAGCGCCGGCACAACTCGCCCAGCCACGGTGCCAGGTGGCGCTGGCCAAAGACCATCGGCGCGTTGATGCGCACCAGGCCGCTGGGTTCGCTTTCCTGCTCCTGCAGCGCTTGGCCGGCGGCTTCGAGTTGTTCCAGCATCAAGCGCGCGTGGCGTCCCAGCAAACGCCCGGCCTCGGTGGGGCTGACCGCGCGGGTGTGGCGATAGAGCAATTGCTGGCCGAGGGCCTGTTCCATCAGTTGGATCTGCCGGGAAATCGAGGAGGGTGCCAGGCTCTCGCGGCGTGCCACTTCCGAAAAGCTGCCATGGTCCAGCACCGCGACGAACAGGCGTAGCGCCTTGAAACTCAATTCATTCAAGCCCTGCATCATGCCTCCAGGCTGTGCGTAATGCGCAAAGGTGTTGTCCGTATGCTCCCATTTATCGCACAGGACGACCATCGGATAATGCGCGTCATCCAATCCTTTGTTGATGTGCAGGTGATGTATGCAAGCAAGTTCTATTGAGGGCGTGGCGCAAGCCAAGCCGAAAAAAAACCTCCTGCGGCTGCTGCTGTTGCCGTTGGTGATCCTGGCCGGTATGGGGCTGTCGGTCGAAGCCGGCCTGCTCGGGCCGCTGGGCGTGCAAGTCGGGCATTTGTGGGCAACCTTGAGCATCTTCGGCGTCGGCTCGGCGATCCTGTATTTGCTGCTGCTGTTCAGCGGCCCGCAAAAGGGTCCGGCCCTGTCCGAGCTGCCGCGCTGGCAATTGATCGGCGGCTTCCTGGGGCCGATGTACGTGGTGGTGCTGACCCTGGCCACGCCGCATATCGGGATTGCCATGACCATGATCGCGATTCTGTCGGGCCAGGTCGGCAAGAGCGTGCTGATCGACCATTTCGGCTGGTTCGGCACGGCGCGCAAGCGCGTGAATGGCGAGCGCTGGATTGCCCTGGCGTTGATTGTGGTGGCACTTGTTTTGATTGCACGAGGTTAAGGCGATGAATCTGATTCTGTTATTGGTACTGGTGATTGCCGCAGGGGCGGTGTTGAGTGTGCAGGCTGCGATCAATGGTCGCCTGGGCCAGGCGGTGGGTGTATTGCGCGGCAGCCTGGTGACCTTCGTGGTCGGGGCGATTGTTACCGCGCTGATGATTCTGTTCTTCGAACCGGCCTATCCCGTGACCTTGTTGGACGTGCCTAAATGGCAACTGACCGGCGCGCTGTTCGGTGTGGTGTACATGATGGTGATGGTCGGCGCGGTGCCGGTGGTCGGTACGGCGGTCGCCACCGTGGCGGTGATCCTCGGCCAACTGGGCATGGGCATGCTGATCGACAACTTCGGCTGGCTGGGCAACCCGGCGATCGAATTGTCGGGCGCCCGGATCGTTGCAATGGCGTGTCTGGCCCTGGCTTTGGTGTTCATGTACCGCAGCAATACGCGCACCGACTGATGGGTTGAACCATCGACGGCGGGCCGCAGTCACTGCTTAAGGTGCCGGCGCTCGCCGCACCGGGACGACCATGAAGAAGGAGTCTGACCATGCCCGATAAAACCTGTGCCTGCCCACACTGCAAGTGTGTGCTGGGAGCTGATGCGGTAATGAAGGACGGCAAGGGCTATTGCTGCCAGGGCTGTGCCGAGCACCATGCCCATGGCGAGCCGTGTGCGGCGGCCACTGGCTGCGAATGCGCCAAGTCGGCTAAAGGCTAACCCCCGTAGGAGCCGGCTTGCCGGCGATGCGCCCCCAAGGACTGCACGAATCTTGAGGTCGCCATCGCCGGCAAGCCTGCTCCTACGCAGTTTCTACGGTCACTGGCGTTCGAGTTCGAGCCGCAGGCTATGATCGGGCAGGCGTTGACGGTCTTTCACCACGCCGCTGGTACGGCGGCCCTCCAGTGCCAATACGACGGTTTGCGCGTCATGCAGATCATCCGGCAATGGCTGGAAGACCTTCAGCACCAGCCAGCCTGGCGCGTGTTGCAGGCTCACCTGGCACTCGGCCTGTTTGGCCAGCGGCCCGAACAAAGTGTCGCGGGTGTAATCAATGCGCGCCCTGCCATTGATTGAATCCATGGTTCTCTCCCTGATCAAGCGTGAGCGCGCGCATCCGAGCGGCGCCATTGCACGTTGGTAATGCCGAACTTCTCGGCCTGCTCCCGGCTGGTCTTCTTGACCTGCTCACGGGCGAAACGGCCGATACGGCCCACGCCGGCATCACAGCTTGCCCAATGCCAGGCTTCCAGGGTGTCGAGCTTTTCCAGGCGGATGATGAATGACTTCGGCTCGCCATGGAGGCTGTAGTCGATCACGAACAGTTTTGCGTTATTCATTGGCCCATCAACCCTGGTGGTGTAAAGCAAGTGATCCTCGCGGGCGCTAAAAATTCACTCGGATTGTCGAGCGGTGGTCATTACCATGGCAGCTCACCCTTGATTGACGTGCCCCCCATGGCCCTGGCTGCGCCCCCCGACCTCAGTGATCACGCCGTCCCCGTGCAGCCTTTGGCGCGTACTTACCCGCGTGGGTTGTACGTGGAGCCGCACAGTCACGACTGGGGACAATTGCTCTACGCCATGAGCGGCGTGATGTGGGTCGAGACCCCCCGCGAAGCCCTGGTGGTGCCGCCCCAGCGTGCCGTGTGGCTGCCGCCTGGGGTGGAGCACGGGATCCGGGTGGTGTCGGACCTGCAGATGCGCAATATCTACCTGCGCCCATCATTGGCGGCGACGCTGGACAGCCAGGTGCAGGTGATTGAGGTCGGCGGGCTGCTGCGTGAGCTGATCGTCGCGCTGGTGGAGCAGGGCGACAGCGCTGACGCGGCGTATTACGACGCGGTGGTCGGCCTGGCCCTGCTGGAACTGCAACGGGCGCGTCGCTCGCAGATCCGCATCGCCATGCCGGTCGAGGCCGACCGGCGCCTGATCAACGCGTGCCAATCGGTGATGGCCGAGCCGTCCCTGGAAATTCCCTTCGAGCAGCACGCGGACACGGCAGGTGCCAGCGTGCGCACCTTGGCGCGGCTGTTCCAGCACAACCTGGGCATGGGCTTTGCCGAGTGGCGCCGCCAGGTGCAACTGGCCACGGCGGTGGCGGAGTTGATCCAGGGCCAGTCTGTCAGTGCGATCGCACGGTCGCTTGGGTACTCGCCGAGCAGTTTCAGCGACATGTTTCGCCGCGAACTCGGTGTGGCGCCTTCGCAATACGTCGGCTGAGGGGTTGGCCGAAATCCTGAAGCACTTGGCCGATGCTTCAGAAATGGGCTCTCTACACTGAGTCCATCAACCCCCTGAGGCGCAGCCCCCATGAACTACCTGATCTCCCTCGCCATCGGCCTGTTTGTCGGCGTGATTTACGGCGCGCTGGATTTCCGCTCGCCCGCGCCGCCGGCCATCGCCCTGGTGGGCCTGATGGGCATGCTGCTCGGCGAGCAGCTGTGGCCCATGGGGCGGCAGCTGGTCAGCGGTTGGTTGTCCTGATTTTCTTTCTCTCCTAAGGATTGCGTCATGAAAGCACTGCAGTTTTCCGCTACCGGCGACCTTAACGCCCTGGGTTTCGTCGACGTCGCTACCCCGGTGCCGGCGGCCGGTGAAGTTCTGGTCCAGATCAAGGCCGCGGGCCTGAACCCCAGCGATGTAAAAAACGTGCTCGGCCGCTTCCCCTATACCACCTTGCCGCGCATTCCGGGCCGCGATTTTGCCGGTGTGGTGGTGCAGGGGCCGCAGGCGCTGGTCGGTCAGGCCGTGTGGGGCACCGGACGCGACCTGGGCTTTTTCGCCGATGGTTCCCACGCCGAGTACCTCACCGTGTCCGCCAAGGGCGTGGCGCATAAACCCAGCCACTTGAGTTTTGCCCAGGCCGCAAGCCTTGGCGTGCCGTACACCACCGCCTGGGATGCCCTGGAACGCAGCGGTGTCGGCAAAGGCACGCGGCTGCTGGTGATCGGTGCCAATGGTGCGGTCGGCAGCGCGGCGCTGGCCTTGGCGAAAATTCGCGGGGCCCAGGTGCTGGCGGCGGTGCGCAAGGTCGAGCAGGTCGAGGTGTTGCAGGCGCAGGGTGTCGACGCGATTGCCCTGGGCACGCCGGACGAGCTGGGCGCGCAGGTGAACGCGGTGTTCAAGGGCGGTGCCGATGTGATCTTCGACACCACCGGTTTCTGGTTGCCGGCGGCCGTGGCGGGCCTGGCGCCATTCGGTCGCATCGCGATCATCGCCGCGCCGGTGGACGGCCACGTGCAATTGCCGGCCCTGGCCCTGTACCGCAAGGGTGGCTCGGTGGTGGGGATCAATTCGTTGCTCTACAACTGCGAGCAATGCGCGGTGATGCTCGAGCAGTTCGGACGCTTCTTCGACGAAGGCCTGCTGCCGCTGCCCACCGGCCTGCGCGAAGTGGCGCTGGCCGACGGGGTGCAGTGCTATCAAGACGTAAACCAGGGCAGCGCTGACAAGATCATCCTCCTGCCCTGACACGCTCAAAAAAGGGGGGTGAGTGCAGGCCTGAGTCGCGTGTCTGGCGCAGCTCCAGTGTGGGAGCGGGCCTGCCCGCGAAGGCGGTGGACCAGTAGCGGCGAAGTTGGCTGACCCACCGCCTTCGCAGGCAAGCCAGCTCCCACACTCATCGAGTGCAGGCTTGAGTCCCGTGTCTGGCGCAGCTCCACTGTGGGAGCGGGCTTGCCCGCGAAAGCGGTGGATCAGTAGCGATGAAGTTGGCTGACCCACCCCCATCGCAGGCAAGCCAGCTCCCACACTGATCGAGTGCAGGCTTGAATTCCGTGTCTGGCGCAGCTCCACTGTGGGAGCGGGCTTGCCCGCGAAGGCGGAGTATCATTAGCGGCTAAGCTGGCTGACCCACCGTCATCGCAGGCAAGCCAGCCAGCCCCCCAAGTCAACGCTCGTCAGGCTTCGGGGACGCCTTTTTCCCACGCCGACCAGTTCTTCAGGATCGCTTGCACCAGCGGGTTGCCCGTGCGGTACAGGTTCTCCAGCGCCGGTACAAAACCGCCTTGATCGGCGTACTTCAGCAGGTTGTCCACTTCGCTGTAGCCAGGATAAGGGCGGTCGAAATCGGAACCGGCACGCACCACCGCCAGGCGCTGGATATCCACCAACCCTTCGCGACTGGCGCGCAGCAGGGCCTCGTAGGTGGAGTTGTCCTCCTGCTGGGTGGTGCAGTACTCGCCTTTATTGTCCGTGAGCAGCTGGGTCCAGACTTCGGCGCGCTCGCTCAGGCGCGTGCCGGAGAACCAGGTGTTACCCGCCAGGGTGTCGCAGCGGGTGACCTGCGGCGGCTGGTTGGCTGGCGCGGCGGGGTAGTGTTTGCGCCAGGCGCTGGATTCCTTGCTTTCCGTGAGCTCGACTTTTTGCGACAGCGCAAACGCCTTGGCTTGCAGCTTCGGGTTCAGCTCAAACACTTCGGTCTTGTAGTCCAACGGTGGTTTCTCGTTGGGCCCCTTGGTGTTGATGCCGATATAGCCGGTTGGCCAGTCCTTGGGCGCATCCCGCGAGTCCAGCTCCCACTGGGTGCCGAATTCCACCAGGTAATGCGCCCACGCCGCCGTGCCGAGGGTGCCGTGCTTGGGGCTGATGCCGGCAATCCCGGCGATCAGGAAATAGCTCTGGCGCAGGTCGAACTTGGGCGACAGGGCCAGTGCCAGGGTGGACGCGGCGGCGTTGGTCTGGCCCATGCCGGTGACCAGCAGGCAGACGTCCTCGGTGTTGCAGCGGATCACCGGGTATTCGGCCGACAGGCCCGGCACGCGCACTTCCTGCTTGAGTGCCAGGCGGTCGATCCAGGTTTGCGCCTCGGGGGCGAACATGGTGATCAGCATCACTTTGGGCTTGATCGGCGCCGGTGTATCAGCCAGCACCACGTGGGGCAGCAGCGCCAGGCCGATGGCCAGTGACAGACGGGTAAACGCTTTCATCGAATGCTCCTTGATCAGAATTGATAGCCCACGCCGGCGTAGTAACCCCAGCCGTCGGAGCGGGCGCGGAAGTTGCCCTCGCCAAAGTTCAGCTCGCTGCCATCCTCCCAGTTGCCGCCGTTATGAAAGTAACGACCGACCAGGGTGAAGCGCAGGTGCGTGAACGAGTACAGCAGCACGTTGGTTGCCACCAGGGAATTGGCGGTGCGCGCCGGGTTGTCCTTGTGCAGGTCCGAGCCGAAATCGTAGTTGGTGAAGCCGATGTAGGTCAGCGAGGCACCGTTGTCGAAACTGCTGATGGGCACGATGTACTTCATCTGCGCGCGGTAGCCATCCCAGGAGTATTCATTGCTCGCGCCGTAGTTTTCCCACTGGTAACGCCCGTAGAAGTTCGCCGACAGGTTGACCCGCGAGTGGGTGTCGATATCGGTGCCGAGGCCGCTGTACAGGGTGTTGGCGCGGTTGTCCTTGTTGCTGCCGTGGTCGTAGATCCAGTCGAACGCCACGTACCATTCCTTGAACGGGCCGATGGCCAGGCTGCGCCCCGCCAGGTAGTCGATGGAAATACGCGGCTCATGCTCCATGAACACCGGCGAGCCATGGTCCCACACGCCTTTGTCATTACTGTTACCGATGGTGAGGATCTTCGGCACGTCGATGTAGCCGTACAGCTCGAAAGGCCCCTTGCGGCCGAAGTACTCGTATTCCAGGTACACGTCGTCCTGCGGCTTGGGGCCGAAGCTGATGTCTTTGCTGCCGATCAAGGTCAGGTCCTGGTTGAACCAGTCCGACCAATACACGCCTTTTTTAGCCGGGCTGGCTTCGGGGCTGAGGGTTTCGCCCTGTGCCGAGTCATCCACGGGTTTTTGCTGCGCCAAAATGGGTGCACTGAGTACTCCCGTAACGGCAGCCAGTAGCAAGGAAACACCAAAGCAAGCACGAGGCCTTGAGGTGGGGTGCATTGAAAATCCCTATTCGTACGCGGTTGGAACCCGATTCTGCGGGTAGTGGTGAACTTGGCTGGCAAGTTCGTTCCGCAAACGTTTGCACGTGGCGTACCAACTTTGTTCAAGGGATTGAGCTGAATGGAAAAAAGCGCGATTAATCGACCTTTTGGTCAAAATTGACTGGGTGTCATTTTCTCGATGCGATTGAACAGGTGCATCGCGGTTTCGCGCCGATACTCACTCGGTGTCTGGTTCATCTCGATGCGAAAATGCCGGTTGAAGTTGGACAGGTTGGCGTAGCCCACTTCAAAGCAGATATCTGCCACCGACATCTCACTCTGCAGCAGCAGCCGACAGGCGCGTTGCACGCGGAATTTACGCATCAGGTCGATAAAGCCATGGCCGGTGTTGCGTTTGAAGAAGCGCGAGAAACCCGGTTCGCTCATCTCCAGTTGTTGCGCGATGACCGACAGGCGCACGTCGCCGGTCAGCTCCGTCATCAAGTAGTCGAAGGCCTTGTTGATGCGTTCGGCGCTGCGTGCGTCCAGGGTCGGCGCGTAGCAGGGGCTGGCCAGCGCCTTTACCTGGGGGGGCGAGGCGTTTTTCAGGGTGTCGAGCAGTTGCAGGAACAGGATCAACCGCTGCAGGCCGTGGGCGCTGCCGATGGCTTCCATCAGGCGGGCAGCCTGCAGCGCCGTGGCGCCGGTGAACTCCAGGCCGCGCCGGGCTTGCTCGAACAGCGGCTGCAAGTCGCCGAGTTCGGGCAGGGTCTTGCGCAAGGCGAGGAGGGCGGCGCCGTCAAATTGCAGCACCACGTCGCGGCCGCTCAGGTATTCGCCGGGAGCCAGCTCGCCGATCCAGTCGTGCGGCAGGTCCGGGCCGATCAGCGCGACATGCCCGGCACCGAACGCGCCGATATAGTCGCCCGCCACCAGCTTGCCGCTGCCCTGGCGGATCAGGTGGATTTCAAATTCGGGGTGGTGATTCCAGCGCGCCAGGTCATAGGGGTAGTCATGTTCGAACCAGCGAAAGCAGTGGTCCGGCTCAGGCAGGATCACTTCAAGCTCGGCAGGGCGGTGTTCGAACAGTTGGGCGCGGCTGATGGGCATGGTGATGCCTCTTTTACTTGTTGGATCGGCTCAAAATACGCGGGTTGGCAAGCCGTGCGCTACCCCTGGTTTCGCCCGGCACTGATACTTTTTTGATCCTGGAACGGCGGTTAAAAAAGTATCAGTCGAGCATTCGCCCTGCGTTTGTGGGGGACTGGCCAAGCTGCTGTAATCGGCGCTCAACAACAAAAACAACAGGTGGAAACCGCCATGTTCAAGCTCCCGCACGCGTTGTTCCTGCTTTCCGGCCTGGCAGTGGCAATGCCCAGTCAGGCCGCCGACACCGTCACCATCGCCACCGTCAACAACAGCGACATGATCCGCATGCAGCGCCTGTCCAAGGTGTTCGAGCAGCAACACCCGGACATCCAGCTGAACTGGGTAGTACTGGAAGAAAACGTGCTGCGCCAGCGCCTCACCACCGATATCGCCACCCAGGGCGGGCAGTTTGATGTGCTCACCATTGGCACCTATGAGACGCCGCTGTGGGGCGCCAAGCACTGGCTGGAGCCGCTGACCCAGTTGCCGGCCGATTACGACGCCGACGACATCTTCCCGTCGGTGCGCCAGGGCCTGTCGGTCAACGACACCCTGTATGCGTTGCCGTTCTACGGCGAAAGCACCGTGACCTACTACCGCACCGACCTGTTCAAGCAGGCTGGCCTGAGCATGCCTGCGCACCCGACCTGGACGCAGCTCGGCGAGTTCGCCGCCAAGCTCACTGCCAAGGACCAAGGCCAATACGGCATATGCCTGCGCGGCAAGGCCGGCTGGGGTGAGAACATCGCACTGCTGAGCACCATGGCCAATGCCTTTGGCGCGCGCTGGTTCGATGAGCAGTGGAAGCCCGAGCTGACCAGCCCCGAATGGACCGCCGCCGCCAACTTCTACGTCAACACCCTCAAGCAATACGGCCCGCCGGGCGTGTCCAGCAACGGCTTCAACGAAACCCTGGCGCTGTTCAATAGCGGCAAATGCGCAATCTGGGTCGATGCCAGCGTCGCCGGCTCCTTCACCACCGACAAGAGCCAGAGCAAGGTCGCCGACAGCGTCGGCTTCGCGGCTGCCCCCACTGAAGTCACCGACAAAGGCTCCTCGTGGCTCTACGCCTGGTCGCTGGCGATCCCGGCCACCTCCCAGCACAAGGACGCCGCCAAGGCGTTTATCGCCTGGGCGACGTCGAAGGCGTACATCCAGTTGGTCGCGGATAAAGAAGGCATCACCAACGTACCGCCGGGCACCCGCCAATCCACCTACAACGCGGCGTACCTCAAGGCTGCACCGTTCGCCCAGGTGACCCTGGAGATGATGAAGCACGCCGATCCCGCGCACCCCTCGGCCAAACCCGTGCCGTACGTGGGCATCCAGTACGTGACCATCCCCGAGTTCCAGGCCATCGGCACCTCCGTCGGCAAGCTGTTCTCGGCGGCGCTCACCGGCGGCATGTCGGTTGACCAGGCGTTGCAGCAGGCGCAGTCCACCACCGAGCGCGAGATGAAACGCGCCGGCTACCCGAAATAGTTTTGACAGGACACCTCAATGAAACGACTCGAAGGTAAGAGCGCGCTGATCACCGGATCGGCGCGCGGGATCGGCCGCGCGTTTGCCCAGGCCTACATTGCCGAAGGCGCCACCGTTGCCATCGCCGATATCGACCTGCAACGCGCCCAGGCTACTGCTGCCGAACTGGGCCCCCAGGCCTACGCGGTGGCGATGGACGTCACCGACCAGGCCTCCATCGACAGCGCGATTGCCGCCGTGGTCGCCCAGGTCGGCAAGCTCGATATCCTGATCAACAACGCTGCGCTGTTCGACTTGGCGCCCATCGTCGACATCACCCGCGACAGCTACGCGCGGTTGTTCTCGATCAATGTCGCCGGCACGCTGTTCACCCTGCAGGCTGCCGCGCGACAGATGATCAGCCAGGGCCACGGCGGCAAGATCATTAACATGGCCAGCCAGGCCGGGCGGCGCGGTGAGCCGCTGGTGGCGGTCTACTGCGCAACCAAGGCGGCGGTGATCAGCCTTACGCAATCGGCGGGGTTGAACCTGATCAAGCAGGGCATCAACGTCAACGCCATCGCCCCCGGTGTGGTGGATGGCGAACACTGGGATGGGGTGGATGCGCTGTTCGCCAGGCATGAAGGTTTGCCGCCTGGCGAGAAGAAGAGGCGGGTAGGGGGTGAGGTGCCGTTCGGGCGGATGGGTACGGCAGAGGATCTGACCGGGATGGCAATCTTCCTGGCGTCCAAAGAGGCCGACTATGTGGTGGCCCAGACCTACAACGTCGACGGCGGCAACTGGATGAACTGATCCTGGTAGGCGCCCGGCAAGCCGGGCGCCTGCAGGGGTGTTTTACTCGGCGAAACTGCGATCAAAAAAATACACCGCCCCGGGCTTCAGGTTCTCCACCGTCGCCTGGGGCCGGCCGCCTTCACCGTGCTTCTTGCGCCCCGTCTCACGCAGATACCCCGCCTCTGTCAGCTTCAATAGCCGCTGGCGAATACTGGTCTTCAATACCGGCCGCTCCAGCACCAGGGAAAAGATCGTGGTCGCTTCCGGTGCGCTGAATTCATTGCCCAGGAACATCAGCGGCAAGCTGCTGTACAGCGACTTGGAGAGCAACCGTTCCTGCACCGCCGCGACGATACTGTTGTGATCGAACGGCAGCTTGATGCTGCCATCGGCCACTGCCTTCAGCGTAAACCACTCCTGGTGCTCACCCAGGCTGACTTCATCCGCGACGATCGCCAGGTAAAAGGTCGACGACGACCAGCAACGCGGATCGCGGAACGCGTCACCCACCGTGCCCACTTGTTCACTCCAGGCCAACGCCAGGCCGACCTTGTCGCTGGTGCGCAAACGCTCCACGGCAGCCTGGAGGCTCAGATCTTGCACGTCGCCATTCACCACCACGCCGGGCAATGCCCAGTGCCCGGCAAACGGCTCGGCCTCGCGCTTGTTCAGCAGCAGTTTCAGTTCGCCGGCCGTGCGGCAATAGCACAACACGCACAGGTCGACGGTATGGAGGTAGGGGCTAAGGGGCATGTGACGTCCTTCTGAACAACGATGAGGCACAGTCTAGCGGATCGAACAGATATGTCATGTACTGGGCCCGGGATAGATATCTAAATGTTTCTTGCAATGAAAGTACATGACGTGTACTTTTAATTCCAGGCCACAGGAGATCCGCCATGACCCTCGCGAAAACCGCCATTGCTTCATTCGACGTCGATGCGCAGAAGAGCTTCACGCCGCTGTGCCCCAACGAACTGCCCGTGGTCGGTGGTGATCAGATCGGTGCCGAACTCAACTTCATGGCCAGCCTCGCCGGCCACCGCGTCGGCAGCAAGGACGCGCACACCCCGCATGCACCCTGGGTCGTCACGCAGCACAGCGAGATGCTGCAGCCCACCGGCCTGGTCCACGCCGATGTTACCTGGGTCAGCCACTGCGTGCCGGGTACCGAGGGCTTTACCTTGCTCGACGAACTGCCCACGCCCTATGACTACGACTACTTCATCTGGAAAGGCGTCGAACCCGACCTGCACCCCTACGGCGCCTGCTACCACGACCTGCACGACAAGCTCTCAACCGGCGTGATCGAGTACCTCAAGGCCCAAGGTGTCAGCCGCGTGATCGTCGGCGGCCTGGCCCTCGACTACTGCGTCAAGACCACCGCCCTGCAACTGCTCAAGGCCGGGCTGGAGGTGGTCCTGCACGTGCCGGCGTGCCGCAGTATCAGCGAGGAGGGCGGTGTTCAGGCCGTGAAAGAGTTGCTCAAGGCCGGTGCCTGCATCAGCAGCACCCGCGAAGAACTGGCCGCGATGGCCACGCGTTAAGGAGATACACCATGGAAAGTGCCTACGACTACGAATCCCCGGTGATCCAGGGCTTGCTCGACACCGACTACTACACCTTCACCATGATGCAGGCGGTGTTGCACCAGCACCCGAATGTCGATGTGGAATACAACTTCATCGTCCGCTCCAGGGAAAAGCTCGGCCACCTGATCCCCGCGTTGCGCGCCGAGCTGGAGAACATGGCCGGCCTGCAGATGCGTGAAGGCGAGCTGCGCTTTCTGTTCAACCCGCGTTTTCGCGAATACCTGACCCCGGACTACGAGCGCTTCCTCGGCCTGTTTCGCTTCAATCTGCGTTATATCCACGTCAGTGAGATCGACGGCCAGTTGAACATCCGCGTGGTCGGCCCGATGCTGCACTGCATCATGTTCGAGCAGCCGGTTCTGGCACTGGTCAGCGAGTTGCGCAACCGCGACAAATACCCCGACGTGAGCCTGGAAGACGTCACCCGCAAGCTCTACCAGAAGTTCGACTGGCTGGAGAAAAACCTCAGCCGCGAGGAGCTGGCCGACTTGCGTGTGTCGGACTTCTCGACCCGCCGGCGCCTGTCGTTCAAGGCCCAGCGCGAAGTGGTGGACATCATGCGCCGCGACTTCCCCGGTCAGTTCGTCGGCACCAGCAATGCGCACCTGGCCTATGAGTTCGACCTGCCGCTGATCGGCACCATGGCCCACCAATGGCTGATGGTGCACCAGCAACTGGGCCGCCTGCGTGAAAGCCAGAACGCCGCGCTGGAAAACTGGGTGCGTGAGTACCGGGGCCGCCTCGGCATCGCCTTGACCGACTGCATCAGTACCGACTTTTTCCTCAAGGATTTCGACTTGTACTTCGCCAAGCTCTACGACGGCCTGCGCCAGGACTCCGGCGACCCTATCGCCTGGGCCGACAAGGTGCTGGCCCGCTACAAACAGTTGGGCATCGACCCGATGACCAAGGACCTGATGTTTTCCGACGGCCTGAACTTCGAAAAATGCCTGCCGATCCTGCGGCACATCCGTGGCAAGGCCAAGTTCGGCTTCGGCATGGGCACCAGCCTGGCCTGCGATGTGGAGGGCGTCGAGCCGCTGAGCATCGTGATGAAGCTGGTGCGGGTGCACGGCGAGCCGGTGGTGAAATTCTCCGATGATCCGATCAAGAACGTCTGCGAAGACCCGTCGTTCTTGCAGTACGCGGCCCAGGTGTTTTCTGTAGGAGGGGGCGTGCTCCCGAATGCGGTGGATCAGCGCTGACGGGGTCGACTGACACGTCGTCTTCGCGAGCAAGCCCGCTCCCACAGGTCAATCCAGGCAATACAGAGGTGTGATATGCAAACCCAAGAACGTATCGCGCAGGAACTGAATATCGATCGGCAACTGGGCAAGGGCGATGAAGCCAAAGAGGTCCAGCGGCGCATCGATTTCATCAAGACCACCTTGCGCCAGTCCGGCTGCAAGGCCCTGGTACTGGGCATCAGTGGCGGTGTCGACTCGCTGACCGCCGGCCGCTTGTGCCAGTTGGCGGTCGAGCAACTGCGAAATGAGGACTACGCCGCGCGCTTTATCGCCATGCGCTTGCCCTATAAAACCCAGGCCGATGAAAGCGACGCCCAGGCCTCGCTGGATTTCATCGCCCCGGACCACATCGAGACCCTGAACATTGGCGCCAGCGTCGATGGCCTGATGGCCAGCCTCGACGCCAACCAAGCCAGCGCCAGCCACGTGGATTTCATCAAAGGCAACGTCAAGGCCCGCACTCGCATGATCGCCCAGTACGCGGTGGCCAACCTGCACAACGGCCTGGTGGTCGGCACCGACCATGGCGCCGAAGCGCTGATGGGTTTCTTCACCAAATTCGGCGACGGCGCCTGCGACCTGGCGCCGCTCTCGGGGCTGACCAAGACCCAGGTACGCCTGCTGGCCAGCGCCCTCGGCGCTCCGGCGACGCTGGTGCACAAACTGCCGACCGCCGACCTGGAAGAGCTGGTGCCGGGCAAACCGGACGAACACGCCTACGGCTGTACTTATGCAGAGATCGACGCCTACCTGATGGGCGAGCCGGTGAGCGAACGAGTGAGGACCCTTATCGAGCAGGCCTACCTCAAGACCGCCCACAAACGCGCACTGCCCATCACTCCCTCGTAGGCGCCGGCTCGCCAGCGAAAAACCCATCGGCACCGCGCACTTCCAGCATGCCCGCGTTATCGTTGTGGTTTTTCGCCAGGGCAAGGTAAGCGTAACTCCCACGTCCACCACGTGGGAGCGTCCGCTATGTCGGCCTATCGCTCGATCGACCGACTCCACCGCGCATTCCACTCCGGCCGCGCCTGGTTCACCTGGTCCCAATCAATCGAAATCGCCGTCTGCAAGTAACCCTGCATCGCCTCCACCCGTGCGCGGGTCTTGTCGGTGGTCGGTGTGGTGGGGTTCGACGGGATCTGGTCGCCTTCTTCCAGCGCCGGTGCCTGGGCCTCGGCGGTCAGCAAAAATGCTACGAGTTTCTGCGCCAGTTCCGGCTGGTCATTGCGTGCAATCACGCATTCAGCCACGTTCAGCACCACCGCGCCTTCCTTCGGTTGCGCATATTCCATCGGCACGCCGAGCAACTTCTGGGTGGTGACCTGGGTCGGGGTGAGGGGGAAGATCGCCGCTTCGTCGGTCTGCACCATCTCGGAGATTTTCGCCGAGCTGGCGATGTATTCCAGTACGTTGGGGCCAACGGTTTTCGGCCAGGCCTTGAAGCCCGGGTCGACGTTGGTTTCATCGCCGCCCTGGATGCGGTTGAACATCAAGAAGCCGTGCAGGCCGAAGGTCGACGAGGCCAGGGACTGGAACACCACTTTGTCCTTGAAGCGCGGGTCGGCCAGGTCCATCCACGAGGTGGGCGCGGCCCAGCCTTTTTCCTTGAACATCTTGGCGTTGTAGCCCAGGCCGGTGACGCCCAGGGTCACGGCCACGGCCTGCTGCTTGATTTTCGCCTTGGCCGGGATCTGCTCCAGGGTCGAGCTCGGCGCCAACGTGTCGCACAGGCCCATGGAGATGGCGCGGTACATGATGCCGTCGTCGAGGAACATCACGTGCATCTGCGGGTTGTCTTTGTTGGCCTGGACCTTGGCGAGGATGTCCGACGAGGTGCCAGGCACGATCACCACCTTGACGTTGTTGGCCTTCTCGAACGCGGGCAGCACCTTGTCGGCGTACACCCGTTCCATGGTGCCGCCATTCATGCCCAGGTACAGCGTCGGCGCGGCGTTTGCGGTGGTGGTGAGCAAGGCGAGGGACAAGCAGGACAGCGCAATACGGAGGTTCATGGAGGTTTTTCCTCTCAGGCTTGGAAACGACGGATGGAAAACGCTTCGATGGGTTGGCGGCTGGCCCCGTCGCAGACAATCTCTGCCAGGGCTTCACCGACCGCGGGGCCGAGCTGGAACCCGGCGCCGGCAAAGCCGAAACCGTGGAGCAAGCCCGGTTGGGTACTGCTGGGACCGATCACCGGTTCGTGATCGGGTAGGTAACCTTCGGTGCCGCTCCAGGTGCGAATCGCCTGGGCACCCTTGAGGAACGGGTACAACTCGCCGGCATTGCGCAGAATCTCCAGTACTGCGACCTGGCCAGGGCGCGCCGTCAGCGGGCCGAGGGCAAAACCGCGCCCGCCACCGAGGATGCAATTGCCGCGGGCGACCTGCCGCGCATAAATCCCGCCGCCTTCGACGCCGGTGCTCACGTTCATCACCATCGGCAATGGCTCGGTGACCAGCATCGCCGGATGCGCCGAGGTAATCGGCACCGGCTCGCCAAAGTGCGCGGCGATGGTGCCGGCCCAGGCGCCGGCGCAATTGAGTAACCACGGCGCCTGCAAGTGCAGGCCGTTGGCGCAGCGCACCTGAAAGCGCTGGCCGTCATGTTCGACCTGAAGCACTTCGGCCCGCTCGTGGACCGCCGCGCCAAGGCGTTGCGCGGCACGGGCGAAAGCCGGAGACACCAGTCGCGGGTTGGCATGCCCGTCTTCCGGACACAACGAAGCACCCACGGCGATATCGCCGACCCAGGGAAAGCGTGCACGTAGCTCGGTGTAGTCCAGCAATTGCAAGCCCAGGCCAAAGCCTCGGGTGTGCTCGGCATAGGCTTGCAGCGCAGCAAAATCCGCCGCGCTGCGCGCGAGTTTCAGATGCCCGGAACGCACGTACTCGCCGTCGATGCCGATCAACCCCGGCAGGTCGGACCACAGCGCATGCGCGCGTTGCGACAGCGGTAACTGATGCAGCGGCCGGCCTTGTCGGCGTACGCCGCCGTAATTCACACCACTGGAATGCGAGCCGCAAAAATCCCGTTCCACCAGGGCCACGCGCTGGCCCTTCTGCGCCAGCATCAAGGCTGCCGAAGCGCCGACAATGCCGCCGCCGAGTACGATGACGTCGGTCATGGCTGCACCTCCACGCCGAACGGCAACGGCTTGATCGGAGCCTGGCCACGCAGGCGGCCGACGTTTTCAACTGCGCGACCGCTGCGCTCGGCGACGATTTCCGCCGCCGCCAGCCCGCACATGCGGCCCTGGCAGCGACCCATGCCGACGCGGCAATGCGCCTTGACCCGATTGATTTCCCAATGCCCTTCATCGACCACGGCGCGCACATCACCGACGCTGACTTCCTCACAGCGGCACAGGATCAACGCATCCGGCGCCTGCGCAGCCCAGTCTTCAGGGAACGGGAACGCGGTTTCCAGACCATGGCGAAAGCGCTGGATAGCCGCCAGTTGCTGCTCCAGCTCAGCCGGGCGGCGATGATCGATGGCAATGCCTGAATCTTCCAGCACCGCCAAGGCTGCGCGTTCGCCGGCCATTGCTGCCGCGTCTGCCCCCATGATTCCAGCGCCATCGCCGGCCAGGTACACGTCGCTCACACTGCTGCGCCCGGCGCCGTCGCGTTGCGGCAACCAGGCGCGATTCAACGCGCTCCAGGCAAACTCACAGCCGAGCAAGTCCGCCAGCTGTGTCTCGCTGCGCAAGGCATGGGCGAAGCCCACGGCGTCACATTCCAGCACCTGCTGGTCCCAGCGGATGCCACGCACGCGTTGCTCGCCGTTGATCTGTTGAAGCGTTGCGCCCTGGTGCACGGGCACGCCGTGAGCGGTCAGCCAGGCGCGGTAATACAAGCCCTTGGCCAAGGTCAACGGTTGCCGGAGCAGGGCCGGCACTGCACGGCATTGCGCGCTGAACGGCGCGCTGTCGAGCACTGCCACCACCTGGGCGCCGGCCTTGGCGTACTGGTACGCGACCAAATACAGCAACGGTCCGCTGCCACAAAACGCCACCCGTTCACCAATCGCGCAGCCCTGATACTTCAAGGCGATTTGCGCCGCGCCCAGGCTGTACACCCCCGGCAAGGTCCAGCCCGGGACTGGCAGGATGCGGTCGGTGGCGCCGGTGGCGACGATGATCCGCGCATACTCGACGCTCTCGGCACGCCCGTTATTGAGCATGTCCAGGCGCCCATCCTCGGCGTTCCATACCAGCGTTTGCGGGCGGTAGTCGATCAGCGGCGCGAGTTCATCCAGCGTACGGTGCACGGCCTCGGCCTTGCGCGCCTCGAACCCGTAGATCTGCTTGGCCGTACGCTGGAAGTTTGCCGGCTGGCGCCGATAGATCTGCCCGCCGCCGCGCAGGCTTTCATCCACCAGGCAGGCTTTGATGCCATGGTCGAGCAGGGTGCGCGCAGCGCTGATCCCTGCCGGGCCGGCACCGACAATCACTACCGGCTTCATAGCTGGCGCCCCGGCTCGCGGCTGATCGCCTGGCCTTCTTCCAGCAGTGTCGAGCAGGCCCGCACGCGGCGCCCATCCTCAAGCCGCACCCAGCAATCCTGGCAGGCGCCCATCAGGCAAAACCCGGCGCGGCGTTCGGCGCTGAAATCACTGCCGCGCAGGTGCTCGGCGCAGGTCAGTACGGCGGTCAGCAACGTGTCGCCGAGCAAGCCGGTGGCGGGTTGCCCGTCCAGGGTAAAGGACAGGGCAGGGCGCGTGGTTTCGACCAATCGTTTGAACAAGGCCATCAATGTTTCCCCACCAGCACGCGGTCCAGGCCGTAGACCCGGTCGAGCAGAATCATGGTCGCCGCCGTCAGCGCAATCACCAACGCCGACACCGCCGCCATCATCGGGTCGATGGACTCGGTGGCGTACACGTACATGCGCACCGGCAGCGTCTGCGTGGCCGGCGAACTGACGAAGATCGACAACGTCACCTCATCGAAACTGTTGATGAAGGCCAGCAGCCAACCACCGGCGACGCCGGGCAAAATCATCGGCAAGGTGATCTGGCGAAACAGCGTGAAGCGCCCGGCGCCCAGGGACTCCGCGGCCTGTTCGGCACTGCGGTCAATACCGATCGCCGCTGCCAGCACCAGGCGTAGCACATACGGGGTGATGATCACCACGTGCGCGAGCATCAGCCAGGTGAAACTGCCGTTCACGCCCATCAGCGCGAACAGGCGCAGCATCGCCACGCCCAGGACCAGGTGCGGAATGATGATCGGCGACAGGAACAACGCGCTGAAAAAGTTGCGCCCCGGGAACGAGTACCGGCTGATCGCCAAGGCCGCCGGCACGGCAATCAAGGTGGCCAGGGTCGCGGCGGTAAACGCCAGGATCAGGCTGTTGTAGAACGCCTGGATAAAGTCGGCACGCTCGAACACTGCGCGAAACCAGCGCAGGGAGAAGCCCGAGGTGGGCAGGCTCAAGGTGTTTTCCGGGGTGAAGGCCACCAGGCAGACCACCACCAGCGGCGCCATCATGAACAGCACCACCAGGCCGTGAAAGCCGAGGGCCAAAGGACCGTTTCTGGACATGCGCTTAAACCCCCAGGGACTTTTTATAGCGGCCTTCGACCATGCGGTTCCAGCTCAGCATGATCAGCAGATTGACCAACAGCAGCACCACCGCGATGGTGGCGCCCATGGGCCAGTTGAGTTCCGAGAGGTACTGGTCGTACACCACGGTGGCGACCATTTTCAGGCGTCGTCCGCCAAGCAGGCCGGGAATCGCAAACGAACTGGCGGCCAGGCCGAACACGATCAGGGTGCCGGACAGCACGCCGGGCATCACCTGGGGCAACACGATCCTGCGCATCACCGTGGCCTGGCTTGCACCCAGCGACAGCGCGGCCTGTTCAGCCGACGGGTCGAGCTTTTGCAGCGAGGTCCACACCGGAATGATCATGAACGGCAGCATCACGTGCACCAGCGCGATGATCACTGCGAATGGCGTGTACAGCAGCTTCACCGGGCGCCCGCCGAGGGCCTGGATCACCTGGTTGACCAACCCGTCGGCACCCAGCAGCAGGCTCCAGCCGAAGGCGCGCACCACCACCGAAATCAGCAGCGGCGTGAGGATCAGGATCAGGAAGATCGAGCGCCATGGCGTGCCCATGCGACTGAGGATGTAAGCCTCGGGGACGCCGATCACCACGCACAGCAGGGTCACCAGCGCGCTGATCCAGAAGGTGCGCCAGAAGATCTCGTAGAAGTACGAGTCACTGAACAGCGCCAGGTAGTGGGCCAGGGTCCATTCATTGCCCTTGACGCCGACCTGGTAGTCGAACACGTTGAACGACAGCACCAGTGTCAGCCCGAGCGGCAGGATCAGCAGCCCGGTAAACAGCAGCAGGGCCGGCAGCGAAAGCAAGTAGCCCCGACTCATGCGTGCACCTCATCCGCCGCCAGTACCCGCAGCAGCTCGGCCTGCCACTCCAGGCCGACCGCCGCGCCGCAGCCCAGCGGCGCGCTGCCGTCATTGCTGCGCACCACGGTGATTTCGCCGAGAGGGGTGTGGATGCGGTACAGCCATTGGCTGCCGAAGAAGTAGCGGTCGAGCACCTTGCCCTGCAGGCGCCCGGCACCGGCTTGCACCAGGCTGATCTTTTCCGGGCGCAGGCTCAGGACCAGTTCGCCGTCGCCGCTTTCGTGGCGCACCTGCGGGATACCCAGTTGATCGTAATCACCGGCGAGCAAGTTGGCCTTGCCGACGAAGTCCGAGATAAAGCGCGTGCGCGGGTGTTCATAGAGCTTGTACGGCGCGTCGATCTGAGTCACGCGGCCGGCCTGCATCACCACCACGCGGTCGCTGATCGACAGGGCTTCGGCCTGGTCGTGGGTCACCATCAACGTGGTGATGCCGACGGCGCACTGGATGCGACAGATCTCGAACTGCATCTCTTCGCGCAGGTTGGCGTCGAGGTTGGACAGCGGTTCATCGAGCAGCAATACCGGTGGTTCGATCACCAGGGCGCGGGCCAGGGCCACGCGTTGGCGCTGGCCGCCGGACAGCTCCCGTGGGTAACGCTCGGCGTGGGGTGCCAGGCGCACCAGTTCGAGCACGGTGTTGACCTTGCTGGCGATCTCGGCGGACGGCACTTTGCGCATCTTCAGGCCGAAGGCGACATTGTCGCGCACGGTCATGTGCGGGAACAGCGCATAGCTCTGGAATACCACCCCCAGGCCACGGCTGGCGGGCTTGGCGTGGGTGATGTCGCGCCCGTCGAGCAGGATCTGCCCGGCGCTGACATCGACGAAACCGGCGATCATTTGCAGAGTGGTGGTCTTGCCGCAGCCAGAAGGGCCGAGCAGCGAAACGAACTCGCCTTTTTCCACCGCCAGGTCAGTGGCGACCACCGCGTCGACGGCGCCGTAGCGTTTGCTCAAGGCGTTGAGTTGGAGAAATGCCATGTCTGCGTTCCACCTTTTTTGAGTCGCGTCGAAACGCGCTTTTTTGTTTTGGGCAGATGCGAATGAGGTGTTGCCGGTGCGTTGGCGCTCGATCTTGAGTCGGCTGCCGTTAGTTGTTCATTTCGCCCCTGTGGACGCAGATTAGGACGAAGACTAGGATGGGCGGAAGATGGAATTTCACTCAATGAACTACTTTTTTCGTTTTTATTCACTCACCAGAATTTTCTAAGAGATCACGTGATATGGATTCCACTGAGCGGAATGAAAATGCCCGCGAAGTCGGCGCCGGCGGAGTCTCCCGACTGTTTGCGCTGCTGCGCACCCTGGGCGAGGTGCCGGAAGGTGGCGAACGCGTGACCCAACTTGCGCAACAGGTGGGCCTGTCCCAGCCCACCACTCACCGCCTGCTGCGCAGCCTGATGGATGAGGGCATGGTCGAGCAGGATGCGCGCAGCAAGCGCTATCGCTTGAGCCTGGAGTTCTTCGCGCTGGCGGCGAACGCGGGCAAGACCGGCAACCTGCGCGACCTGGTGCGGCCGAGCATGCTGCGCCTGAGTGCGTCATTGGGTGATTCGCTGTTCCTGCTGGCGCGCAGTGGCTTCGATGCGATCTGCCTCGACCGCAGCGAAGGGCCGTACCCGATCCGTACCTTCACCGGCGATATCGGCGGGCGGGTGGCGCTGGGCGTGGGCCAGGGCAGCCTGGCGATCCTGGCGTTCCTGCCGGAAGAAGAGCGCGAGACGGTGATCCGCTACAACCTGCCACGGCTCAAGGACTTTCACCTGTACGACGAGGTGCTGCTGCGCTCGGAGGTCGAGAACGTGCGCAACCTGGGTTATGCGGCGCGCAATACCGGGGTGCTGGAAGGCATGGCGGGCCTGGCGGTGCCGATCCTCAATCGCGACGGCCACGCGGTGGCGGCGCTGAGTGTGGCGACCATCAGTGATCGGTTGGGGCCGAGCCGCTTGCCAATGGTGGTTGAGTTGCTCAAGCGCGAAGCGGCGGCGATCGGGCCGAGGATCAACCCGTTTGATCCGACCCTGCGCAGGCCGTCGCAGACCTTCGGTGGGTAACCCCTCTCCGCCATGATGAAGACCAGTGTGGGAGCGGGCTTGCTCGCGAATGCGACAGGTCAGTCATGGATATGTCCACTGACACACCGCGTTCGCGAGCAAGCCCGCTCCCCCATTGTTCAGATCGCGGCCAGGGCCACGGATGTCGCCGCCGTTCGGGTCTCCACCCCCAACTTCACATACACATGCTCCAGATGCTTGTTCACTGTCCTGGGGCTCAACCCCAGGATGTCGCCGATATCCCGATTGGTCTTGCCGCACGCGACCCAGCGCAAGACCTCCACCTCACGCTCGGTCAACTGGAACCTGGCCGACAGCAGCCGCTGTGCCGGCTCATCCTCGAGCGTCAGCACATTCGGCTGCGTCGCCTCCCGCGCCGACAGCAAGATGCGTGACGTGCGCAGGTGCGCCGCCACCCGTGCCAGTACCTCATCGGTCTGGATCGGTTTGGTCACGTAGTCACTGCCACCCACCTCGAAGCCTTGCACCACGTGCTTGCTGTCGGTCAGCCCGGTCATGAACACCACCGGCACATCCGCGCTGGCCGGCATCGCCTTGAGCCGGCGACAGGTTTCGAAACCGTCCAGGCCGGGCATCATCGCGTCCAGCAGGATCAGGTCCGGACGCCGGCGTTGCACGCGGTTCAACGCGCTGAGGCCGTCCAGGGCCACCAGCACCATGTAGCCGGCGTCGTCGAGCGCGTCACAGAGCAATGCCAGGTTGTCCGGGGTGTCGTCGACGATCAGCACCACGCCGGGTTCAGTGCTGTGGGTGAGTGCATTCATCTGCGGCCTCCTTGAGGGTTCGGTTGAGTTCATCCAGGCGAAAGCCCTTGAGCAGCCCGCGCAGCTTGGTGATGAACGGTTCGGCATCGGGGCGGTGTGCAAGGATCGTGTCGAGTTTGGCGTGCAGGCCGCGCACATAGCCGATGGCGCTGAGTTCCGCCAGGGCGGCAAGGTCTTCAGGGCTGGGCAATACGCTGGGCGGCGGCGGTGCGGTGAAGGTCTTGGTGCGCCGCAGCCACTGCAGGTCCAGGTGCTGTTGCAGGCGCCCGAGCAGTTCCGGGGTGCGCACCGGCTTGGCCAGGTAGTCGTTGCAGGCCGCGGCGATGCTGCGCTCGCGGTCGTCGGTAAAGGCGTTGGCGGAGATCACGATGATCGGCGCGGTGCACAGCGCATTGCGCCGGATCAGGCGGCTGGTTTCGTAGCCGTCCAGGGTCGGCATCGACAGGTCCATCAGGATCAGGTCCGGGGCCAGCAGCGCCACCTGGCGAATCGCATCCTGGCCGTTGCTGGCCTGCACCACCTCAAAGCCCAACGGCGTGAGCATGCCACTGAGCACCTTGCGATGGTCCACATGGTCGTCCACCACCAGGATGCGCCGACGCGCGCCCTGGTAGCCGATGATGTCGTGTTCCACATGCACCACCGCCTGCGGCGCGCGCACCTGGGACAGAAACAGCCGCACCTGGAAGCAGGTGCCTTTGTCCAGTTCGCTGGTCACGCGCAGCTCGCCGCCCATCAAGGAGGTGAGCATGCGCGTGATGGTCAGCCCGAGGCCGACGCCCTTGTCCTGGCGCATCAGGTCGCCGCGTTCGAACGGCTGGAAAATTCGCTCGATCTGCCCCGGATCAATGCCGATGCCGGTGTCGATGATTTCAAAATTGGCAGTCTCGCGTCTGTAGCTGACCCGCAGGCACACCTCGCCGCTGTCGGTGAAATTCACCGCATTGCCGAGCAGGTTGATGAGGATCTGGCGCACGCGCTTTTCGTCGCCGCGCACCACCGCCGGGATCTTGCCCACGCAGTCCAGGCGAAAGCGCAGGCCCTTGTCCTGGGCTTGCGGTGTGAACATCTGCTCCAGGTCATGGATCAGTTCGGGGAAGGGGATTTCGGTGAGTTCCAGGCGCAGCTTGCCGGCCTCGATCTTGGCCACATCCAGCAGGCCGTCGATCAGCGACAACAGGTGCGAGCCGCTGCGCAGGATGGTCGCGAGTGCGTCCTGGTGCTGTTCGGGCATGGCGCCGTCACGCTGCAGGATTTGGGTAAAGCCGAGAATGCTGTTCAGCGGCGTGCGCAGCTCATGGGATAGCCCGGTGACATAGCGGCTCTTGGCAGCGTTGGCAGCTTCGGAGGCTTCCTTGGCGTGTTGCAGGGCCTGGTCGGTGAGGCTGTGGGCGTCGATTTCGTGCATCAGCAGCAAGGTCTGGCGGTCGGACTCTTCCTGGGCCACGCGCCGGCTTTCGCGGGTCAGCACCACCCACCAGGCGAGCACGGCAGCCAGTACCGAGAGGGTCAGGAAGGCCTTGAAGAACGCTTGGTACAAGGTCTCGGAGTGCGGCAGACCCTGGGCCGCCTGCACGTAAATCAACGCCAGGGCGCTGGCGAGCAACAGCTCCAGTACCAGCAGCAACCCCAGGTAATGGGCCAACCGTGTGTGCAGGCGCGGCATCAGGGTAGTCGGCAGCAGCCAGCGCAACACGCCTTCGAACTGGGTGACCAGGCGCGCGTGGGGTTTGCAGCGATCGCCGCAACGTGCGTCCAGTGAACAACACAGCGAGCAGATGGGCGTGCTGTAGGCCGGGCAGAACGCCATGTCGGCGGTTTCGAACGGGTTGCTGCACAGTCCGCACACCGCGTGGGTGGCGGGCGCCACCGGGTGGATCAGTTGCAGGTCGCTGGTGCGCGCGATGTAGTACTTGCCTTTCGTCAGCCAGGCCAACAGCGGCGCCATGATCAAGGCCGTGCCCAGCGCCACGAACGGCGGCGCGGCCTGGGCCAGGCTGCCGAACAGCCCGAAGTGCGCGAGGATCGACAGCAACGAGGCGACCAGCATCGAGCCGACGCCCACCGGGTTGATGTCGTAGAGGTGCGCGCGCTTGAACTCGATGTGCCTGGGCGACAGCCCCAGCGGTTTGTTGATCACCAGGTCAGCGACCAGCGTGCCGATCCAGGCAATCGCAATATTGGCGTAGAGCCCCAGCACCTGGTCGATCACATCGAACACGCCCAGCTCCATCAGCATCAGCGCGATGGCCACGTTGAACACCAGCCACACCACGCGGCCCGGGTGGCTGTGGGTCACGCGGGCAAAGAAGTTCGACCAGGCCAGGGAGCCGGCGTAGGCATTGGTCAGGTTGATCTTCATCTGCGAGATGAACACGAAGAGCACCATCGCGCCCAGCGCCCATTCCGGCGAGCTGAACACGTACCGGAACGCGACCAGGTACATCTGGGTCGGCTCGGCAGCGCGTTCCATGGGGATTTCATGTTGCAAGGCGAGGAACGCGAGGAACGCGCCGGCGAACATTTTCAACGCGCCGGGGATGATCCAGCCAGGGCCGGCGCAGAGCAGGGCGGCCCACCAGCGCTTACGGTTGGCGGCGGTTTTTTCCGGCAGGAAGCGCAGGTAGTCCACTTGCTCGCCGATCTGCGTCACCAGTGACAGCGCCACCGTGCAGGCGGCGCAGAACGCCAGCAGGTTGAAGCCGCCGCCATCGCCGCTGCGTCCGACGAAGCTGGTCCAGTCGCTGAAGGCGTCGGGGTTTTTCCACCACACGAAGCCATAGGGCAGCACCAGCAACAGCAGCCACACCGGTTGCGTCCACAGCTGCAGGCGGCTGATCAACGTCACGCCGTAGGCCACCAGCGGGATCACCAGCAGCGAGCAGATCACGTAGGCGATCGCCAGCGGGATATGAAAATACAGCTCCAGCGCCAGGGCCATGATCGCCGCTTCCAGGGCGAAGAACAGGAAGGTGAAGCTGGCGTAGATCAGCGAGGTGATGGTCGAGCCGATATAGCCGAAGCCGGCGCCACGGGTCAGCAGGTCCATGTCCACGCCATAGCGCGCCGCGTAGTAACTGATGGGCAGGCCGGTGAGGAAGATCACCAGGCTGATGGCGAGAATCGCCCAGAACGTATTGGTGAAGCCGTAACTCAGGGCCAGCACGCCGCCGATGGCTTCCAGAGCCAGGAAGGACACCGCGCCCAGGGCCGTGTTGGCGATGCGCAGCTCCGACCATTTGCGAAAGGACTTGGGGGTGTAGCGCAGGGCGTAGTCTTCCATGGTCTCGTCGGCGACCCAGGTGTTGTAGTCGCGGCGGATCTTGACGATGCGCTGGGTGCCGGGGAGGGGGTGCACGGTGGGATGGCTCCGGGGAGTGGGCAAGGTGGATGAGCAAGTTCCGTGCCCCGATTCAAAATGTGCGAGCTGGCCTGCCTGCGATGGCGGTAGGTCAGGCATGGGAAGTCGATGGATACACCGCCATCGCAGGCCAGCCAGCTCCCGCATTGATCGGTGCTGTCAGGGCGGGCGGGATCCTGCTCGAAAATGGTGCGCAGTGGCATACGTCAAATGACGTATGCCGTTACGTCAGGCTGCGTATACCCGTGCTGGCCGGCCGCCGCCATGCTGGACCCCTCATTGCAGAGGAGTCGCCCCATGGCACCACGATTGATCCGCTCCAAACCCCTGTTGGCCTTGTCCTTGCTGGCGGCCGCACTGTTCAGCCAGGGCGTGCTGGCCGATAACGAAGGCCTGGCCGTGACCCCGACTGAAGTCACCGTCGGCCAGTTGCACTCGGCCACCGGCACCATGGCGATTTCCGAAACCGGTTCGATCCAGGCCGAACGCCTGGCCATCGAGCAGATCAACGCTTCGGGCGGGATCCTGGGACGGCAGATCAAGGTGATCCAGGAAGACGGCGCCTCCGACTGGCCGACCTTCGCCGAAAAGGCCAAGAAGCTGCTGGTCAACGACAAGGTTGCCGCCGTGTTCGGCTGCTGGACTTCGGCCTCGCGCAAGGCTGTGCTGCCGATCTTCGAAAAAGAAAACGGCCTGCTCTACTACCCGACCTTCTATGAGGGCCTGGAACAGTCGAAAAACGTGATCTACACCGGGCAGGAAGCCACCCAGCAGATCCTCGCCAGCCTCGACTGGATCGCCAAGACCAAGGGCGCCAAGACGTTCTACCTGGTCGGCTCCGACTACATCTGGCCGCGCACCTCGATGAAGATCGCGCGCAAGCACATTGAAAACGTGCTGCACGGCACTGTGGTCGGCGAAGACTACTACCCGTTGGGCAACACCCAGTTCGGTTCGCTGATCAACAAGGTCAAGCTGAAGAAACCGGACGTGGTCTTCGCGGCGGTGGTCGGCGGCTCCAACGTGGCGTTCTACAAACAGCTCAACGCGGCAGGTGTGAATTCGTCCAAGCAAACCTTGCTGACCCTGTCGGTGACCGAAGACGAACTGCTCGGCATCGGCGGCGAAAACATGGCCGGTTTCTATGCCTCGATGAAGTACTTCCAGAGCCTGGACAACCCCAACAACAAAGCCTTCGTCGAAGCCTTCAAGGCCAAGTACGGCAAGGACGCGGTGATCGGCGACGTGACCCAGGCGGCCTACCTCGGCCCATGGCTGTGGAAAGCAGCGGTCGAGAAGGCCGGCAGTTTCGACGTGGATAAAGTCGTCGCCGCCTCGCCGGGCATCGAGCTGAAAACCGCGCCGGAAGGCTACGTGAAGATCCACGAGAACCATCACTTGTGGAGCAAGTCGCGCATCGGTGAAGTGCAGCCCAACGGCCAGTTCAAAGTGATCTACGAGTCGGATCTGATCGAGCCGAACCCGTTTCCGAAGGGCTATCAATAAGCCTGGATCTGGCGCTGATCTAAAGGTGGGAGCGGGCTTGCTCGCGAAGGCGCAGTGTCATTCACAGATGTATTGACTGATACACCGCATTCGCGAGCAAGCCCGCTCCCACATAAATCAAAAGCAGACCTTGGTTTTCATCATTACCTCCCGCTCAGGAGACCATCATCATGGAATGGCTATCGGAATTTGGAGCCATCGCGGCGATGCAGGGGTTCAACGGCTTGTCCGTGTTCTGCGTGCTGTTGCTGATGGCATTGGGGCTGGCGATCATCTTCGGGCAGATGGGCGTGATCAACATGGCCCACGGCGAGTTCCTGACCATCGGCGCCTACACCACCTACGTGTGCTCCAGCCTCACCGCGCACTTTGCGCCAAGCTTCCAACCCTATTACTTCTTCTTCGCCATCGGCCTGTCGTTCCTGGTGGCCGGGGCCATCGGCTGGCTGGTGGAATGGGCGATGATCAGCCGCTTGTACAAGCGCCCGCTGGACACCTTGCTCGCCACTTGGGGCCTGTCGCTGGTGATGCAGCAAACCTTTCGCTCGGTGTTCGGCGCCCGCGAAGTCAGCGCCGAACCTCCGGCCTGGCTGATGGGCTCGGTGAATTTCACCGATGCCATCGAGATCCCGCGCAACGGCCTGTTCATGATGGGCCTGACGCTGCTGCTGACGGGTGCGATCTTCATCATGCTCTACCGCTCGCGCTGGGGCCTGCAGGTGCGCGCCACGGTGCAGAACCGCCTGATGAGCCGCGCGGTGGGCATCAACACGCGCAAGGTCGACCGCATGACCTTCGCCCTCGGTTGTGGCGTCGCCGGTGTGGCGGGCGCGGCGTTCACCACCATCGGCTCCACCGGGCCCACGGCGGGGTCGCAGTACATCGTCGACACCTTCCTGGTGGTGGTGTTCGGCGGCGCGCAAAGCCTGTTCGGCACCATCGCCTCGGCGTTCGTGATCGCCCAGACCCAATCGCTGTCGGAGTTTTTCCTCAGTGGCTCGATGGCCAAGGTACTCACCCTGTCCTCGGTGATTCTGATCCTGATGCTGCGCCCGCAAGGGTTGTTCTCCATCAAAGTGCGCAAGTAGAGGCGAGCAGATGAAGGCTTTAGACAAGCTGCTGGGCGGCCAGCAAAACCTGATCGGCATCGTGCTGCTGGCGCTGTTGATCCTTGTGGTATTCCCGCTGACCCTCGACGCGTTCCGGCTGAACATGGTCGGCAAATACCTGACCTACGCGTTCGTCGCCGTGGGCCTGGTGCTGTGCTGGGGCTATGGCGGCATTCTCAGCCTGGGGCAGGGCGTGTTCTTCGGCGTCGGCGGCTACTGCATGGCGATGTTCCTCAAGCTGGAAGCCTCGGACCCCGAGAGCACCAAGATCCAGTCAACCCCGGGCATCCCGGACTTTATGGACTGGAACCAGATCACCGAACTGCCCTGGCTGTGGCAGCCGTTCCACAGTTTCAGCTTTACCCTGGTGGCGGTGATCGCGGTGCCGGTGCTGCTCGCGTTCATCATCGGGATGGCGCTGTTCAAGCGGCGCGTGGGCGATGTGTACTTCTCCATCGTGACCCAGGCGATTGCGCTGATCCTCACCGTGTTGATCGTCGGCCAGCAAGGCCTGACCGGCGGCGTCAACGGCATCACCGACCTCAAGACCCTGCTCGGCTGGGACCTGCGCACCGACAGCGCGAAGCTGATCCTGTACTTCATCAACGCCGGCTTGCTGTTCGGCTGCATCTTCATTGGCCGTTTCATCCTCGCGTCCAAGCTCGGCCGGCTGCTGATGGCGATGCGCGACAAGGAAGAACGCGTGCGGTTTTCCGGGTACGACGTGGCCAGCTTCAAGATCTTCGTATTCTGCGTAGCCGCCGCGTTCTCGGCGATCGGCGGGGCGATGTTTGCCTTGCAGGTGGGCTTCATGTCGCCGTCGTTCGTGGGCATCGTGCCGTCGATCGAGATGGTGATTTTCGCCGCGGTGGGCGGGCGCCTGTCGCTGCTCGGCGCGGTGTATGGCGCGCTGCTGGTGAACTACGGCAAGACCTACTTTTCCGAGTCTTTCCCCGAGTTGTGGCTGTACCTCATGGGCGGGCTGTTTATCGCCGTGGTCATGTACTTCCCCAACGGCCTGGCCGGCCTGTGGGACAGCCATGGGCGCCAGGCGCTGGCCAAAGTGCTGCGGCGCAAACCCGTAGCGGCGACTCCGGCGAGCCCGTCGGTTAAATCCAAGGCTAAAAGCAAGATCCTGGAGACTCAGCCATGACCGCCGTCGGCTTTGAAATGAAAAAACCGGTGCTGGCCATCGAAGGCCTCACCGTGTCCTTCGACGGCTTCAAGGCGGTCGACAACCTCAACCTGTACATCGACCGCAACGAAGTGCGCGTGGTGATCGGCCCCAACGGCGCCGGCAAGACCACGGTGCTCGACCTGATCTGCGGCAAGACCCGCGCCACCAGCGGCAGCATCCAGTTCGACGGCCAGGAACTGACCAAGATGCGCGAGTACAACATTGTGCGCGCCGGCGTCGGGCGCAAGTTCCAGAACCCGTCGATCTACGAGAACCTCACGGTGTTCGAGAACCTCGAGATGTCCTACCCGGCCGGGCGCAAGGTGTGGGGCGCGTTGTTCTTCAAACGCAACGCCCAGGTGATCGCGCGGGTGGAAGAAGTCGCGCGGGAAATCTTCCTCGGCGACCTGCTGCAGCAACAGGCCGACCTGCTGTCGCACGGACAGAAGCAGTGGCTGGAAATCGGCATGCTGCTGATGCAGGACCCCGAGTTGCTGATGCTCGATGAGCCGGTGGCCGGGATGAGTGTCAACGAACGCGCGCAGACCGCCGAGCTGCTCAATCGCATCAGCCAGGGCCGATCGGTGCTGGTGATCGAGCACGACATGGAATTCGTCAAGAGCATCGCCCACAAGGTCACCGTGCTGCACCAGGGCAAGGTGCTGGCCGAGGGCAGCATGGAGTCGGTGCAAAGCAACCCTAAAGTCATCGAAGTGTATTTGGGCCACTGAGGAAGCGGGCATGTTCAAGATCGACCAGTTGTCCTGCGGCTACGGGCAGAGCCAGATCCTCCACGACCTGGACCTGAACGTGGCCAAGCGTGAGATCGTCGCGGTGATGGGCCGCAATGGCATGGGCAAGACCACCTTGTTCAAGAGCCTGATGGGCATCCTGCCGCAGTGGAAAGGCCAGGTCAGCGTGGACGGGCACGATGTGTCGGCGCTGGAAACCCATGAGCGGGTGGAACGCGGCATCGCTTATGTGCCGCAGGGGCGCATGATTTTCCCGAGCATGACGGTGCTGGAGAACATCCAGACCGGCCTGCCGGCGTCGGCACGCGGGAAGGTGCCGGAGGATCTGTATGCGCTGTTCCCGGTGCTCTACGACATGCAGTCGCGCAAGGGTGGCAACCTGTCCGGTGGCCAGCAACAGCAGCTGGCGATTGCCCGCGCGCTGGCGACCAATCCCAAGGTGCTGCTGCTGGATGAACCGACCGAGGGCATCCAGCCGTCGATCATCAAGGACATCGCGCGCACGCTGAAGGAGATTCGCAACCTGCGCGACCTGACCATAGTGGTGTCGGAGCAAGTGCTGTCGTTTACCCTGGAGATCGCCGACCGTTTCCTGGTGATCGAGAAGGGCCGGTTTGTGATTGAGGAGACGCGGGATAGGGTGGATGAAGCGACCATCAGCCGGTATTTGTCGGTGTGAACTGCGGCTGCAAAAGTGATCGTTGGGTTGCGAGGAAGCGTGTTTGTTCCAGGCGTTTTCCTACAGCCATGCCAGGTTTTATCGGCGTGCTGCTCGGGCCGTATGCTGAGCCTGTCCAAGTCCTTTTCCGGTGCTGAGTTGTCTGTTTGCCTCGGGTCTTTGGAACTGGCGTGTTGTCAGTGGCCACAGAGTGGGACGTTAATCCGTCGAGCAGCTTTATTGGATTGGCATCTATCGACTCCATGACCTGAGGTGTAACTATGGACCTGTGTTATCCCCAACAACCCCACAGTCGGGCATTTTCCGGCATGGGCTTAATGTCATTCCCCCCTGATGTTGGAATGCGTAATTCTTATAATCCTTATGCGAATGCTCCGTGGTCCGGCATCGCGCGGGAGTTTGCAAATAACTTTGATTATTTCCGGATGCCCAAATCAGATTTTGTCTCGCTTGAGTCAGTCAGGGGCATTGCCAATCGGCTCGGGATGGAAAACCCGCGGGACAATGATATGACCCAGCTGGCTAAAGTGATTCTCGGCTTTCCGGACATAGGAAAGTTATTCGATTCAGTCAATCATGGCGGCCAGGAAGATGGGTATATCAGTCACGGCGACGTATCTGCTGCTATTGATGTTCTTGAGGCGCAGGAGGCACTGTCCATGCCGCCGGTGCGCGGGGGCCAATATAACGGCGCCATGCAACAACACAGGGTCAACCAGCAATTTCCCTCGCAATATTCCGGACCCGCGCCGCGTTATGAAGATCCAGGCTTCTCGTCGCAGCGGCCTAGCTACCAGCGCGCGCCGGGTTACGGGATGCCGGATGATAAAAGCAACTCGTATAGCGACCTTAATAAGGAAGACTTCAGCAACCGAGTACTCACCCGCTTCAGTTCCCTGGAAGACCCGGGCAAACCGGGCTATATCACCGACAGGTCGCTGAATGCAGTGGCTGCAGGTCACCGCCTGGACGGTACCCCGGCGACTGAGGATGAGATGAATATTGCAAAGGCATTGCTGGATAATGGCAGTTGGTTTAGAGAATATGATGAAGGTAAAACCGGCGAACTGGATGGCAGTTTTACTCGGCAGGACCTGGCAAATGCCTCCAATCGATTCGAAAACATGAGTAACTCAGAGCTGCTTGAAACGATTAAAAAGCACTTTGTCGAGTACGGTGATGGTGATAACTATGTCAACTTCAAGGAACTGAAACAAGCCGCTGGGTTAGTGCCTTCGAATAAAACCTACACCCCAGCAGCGCGCCAGGCAGCGACTGAGTTTCTGCAGCGCAAAGAGCTTCTGGAAGACACCGATATCGGCGTGGATGACAAAGGTAATCCTGGGTACAAGGACCAGCGATTCGATTTGGACAACCTGAAGTACATGATCAAGAAAGAGCGGGACGACGAGCGCCCCCGTTGACCTGCGCAGGGTGCCGCCGATCACGTCGGTGGCACCTCGCGTCCTTCAGGCGTCGCGGCCCGCTAGGGTGTCGGGCGGATCATGGCTTCCGGCCGTACGTGCTGGGCGTATGCCTCGGCACTGATCAACCCCAACCGGACCGCCGCTTCCTTCGGTGTCAGCCCCTCGTCCGCAGCCTTGCGAGTGATCTGCGCCACACGGTCATAGCCCAGCACCGGGTTGAGTGCCGTGGCCAACAACAGCGAATGCTCGACGTTGTGCGCGAGTTGCGCGCGATTGACCTCCAGGCCACTGAGCAACCTGTGGCTGAACAGGCTGACGGCGTCCGTCAGCACCTCGATCGATTGCAGCAGATTGTGGATCAGCACCGGCTTGGCCACATTCAACTCGAACGTGCTCGACGCGCCCGCCAGGGTGATGGTGGTGTGATTGCCCATGACCTGCATGGCCGTCTGCACCAGCACTTCAGCGATGGTCGGATTGCGTTTGCCGGGCATGATCGAGGAGGTCAGGCCATCGTCCGGCACGATCAATTCCCCCAGGCCGCAACGCGGACCCGAGCCGAGCAGGCGAATATCGTTGGCGATCTTGGTCAGTGACACGGCCAGCACGTTCAGCGCGCCGGAGGCTTCCACCAACGCATCGTGAGTGCCCATGCCTTCGAATTTGCACGGGTTGGTTGCAAAGGCGACGCCGGTGAGCTGACTGATTTCTTCGCAGAACGCCACATCGAATCCCACCGGCGTATTCAAGCCGGTGCCCACCGCCGTGCCGCCCTGGGGCAACAGGCACAGGCGCGGCATGCAGCCTTCGAGGCGTGCAATGCCGTGCTGAATCTGCTGGGCAAACGCCCCAAATGCCTGGCCTTGGCTCATCGGCACGGCATCCATGAGGTGCGTGCGGCCAATTTTCAGCACGTCCTGCCAGGTGTCGGCCTTGGCCTTCAGTTCGTTGTGCAGCTGGCCCAGCGCGGGCAGCAGGCGCCCGCGCAGTTCCAGCACGGTGGTCAGGTGCATCACCGTCGGAAAGCTGTCGTTGGACGACTGCGAGCGGTTCACGTGGTCGTTGGGGTGCACCGGTGACTTGCTGCCCAGTTCACCTCCCAGCATCAGGTTGGCGCGGTTGGCGATCACCTCGTTGGCGTTCATGTTGGTCTGGGTGCCGGAGCCGGTCTGCCAGATCGACAGCGGGAAGTGCTGGTCGAAAGCGCCGTCGGCCAAGGCCTCGGCCGCCTGTTCGATGGCGTCCGCCAGGGCCGGGGCCAGTGTGCCGAGCCGCGCATTGGCGCGGGCACAGGCGCGCTTTTGCTGGCCGAAGGCGCGGATCAGGCTGGCGGGAAACGGCTGCTTGCTGCCGAAGACCTGCAGGGCCCGCTGGGTTTGTGCGCCCCACAGGCGGTCGGCCGGGATTTCGACGGGGCCGAACGCATCGTGTTCGATTCGTGTACTGGACATCCCTATGCTCCGTTAAAGCGCCGCGCCGGCGGGGCGGCCGAGGACACGTTGATATTCATCCTGGGCGGTCTGGTGGGAAAACTCACCGGACCATTTCGACACCACCACCGTGGCCACGCTGTTGCCGATGGTGTTGCAGGTGGCGATGGCCATGGACATGAAGCGGTACACCCCGAACAACAGCGCCAGGCCTTCGGCCGGCAGCACGCCGATGGCCGTGACGGTGGCGGCGAACACCACGAAGCTGCCACCCGACACTGCCGCCGCGCCCTTGGAGGTCACCAGCATGATCGCGATGATGCCCAGCTGTTGTTCCCAGCTCAGCGGCACGCCGTAGGCGTTGGCGATAAACAGCACGCACAGCGACATGTAGATCGAGGTGCCGTCGAGGTTGAACGCATAGCCGGTGGGCAGCACCAGGCCGACGCTCTGTTTAGAGCAGCCGAACTTCTCGAGCTTCTGCAGCAGGCGTGGCAGCGCGCTTTCCGACGATGCGGTACCGAGCACGATGAAGATTTCATCCTTGATATACGTGAGGAAGCGCCACAGGCTGAAGCCGCTCAGGCGGCATACCGCGCCGAGTACCACAAAGATAAAGAACGCGATACCGACGTAGAACATCAACACCAGGTTGGCCAGGGACATCAGCACCGCCGTGCCGTTGCTGCCGACCGCATAGGCCACCGAGCCGAAGGCGCCGAGCGGCGCGAACTTCATGATCAGGTTGATGAACTCGAAGAAGCACTCGGAGATGCGGTTCAGGCCATCTTCGATGACTTCGCGGCGCTCGGGCTTGAGGGCCAGCAGGGCGAAGCCGAACAACACCGAGATCACCAGCACCTGCAACAGCTGGCCACCGGCGAAGGCGCCGACGAAATTGTCGGGGAAAATGCCGTAGATAAAGTCCATGGTCGAGGCCGGTGCGTGCCCCTTGGCCACCGCGGCGGTGGTGGCGGCAGCGGCAGCGGCGCTCGGGTGGGCGTCATGCATGCCGGAGCCGATCTGCAGCAGGTTGCCCCACAACAGGCCGATGGCCAGGGCGATGGTCGACACCACTTCGAAGTAGATCAATGCACGCAGGCCAACTTTGCCGACGCGCTTGATATCACCGGCCGAGGCAATGCCGTGGACCACGGTGAAAAACACCAGCGGCGCGACGGCGGTCTTGATCAGCTTGAGGAAGATATCGCCAAGGATCTTGAAACTGGCAGCCAGTTCCGGGGCGAGAAAGCCGAAGGCGATCCCCAGGAACATCGCGGCGACGACCTGGAAGGTCAGGTCCTTGTAGAGCGGTTTTTTTGCGGGGGTGGATGACATGTCTGTGATCTCATTGTTGTTATGGTTCGGCGACGTAAAGCGCAGGTAACCCCCTGCGGGAGCCGGCAAGCCGGCCCCTGCAAGGTCAGCGTTTTACCGCACCCTGGCGCGCGAGCGCGATATCGACCATCTGCGGCGCCAGCCCCAGGTAATTGGCCGGGTCGGTCAGGCGTTGCAGTTCGGCCAGGTCCAGTTGCGCAGTGGCTTCACCCTGGGCGAGCAGGGCGTCGAGCAGGCTGGTGCCCTGGTCGTTGGCCATGCGGCAGGCGGCGTACACCACGTCATGGGCCACCTGGCGGCCGAGCGCCGGGGCGAGTCCCATCATCACGGCTTCGGCGACGATCAGGCCCTGGGTCATGTCGAGGTTCTTGCGCATGCGCTCGGGGCGCACTTCCAGGCCGGCGAGCATGAAGGTTGCCTGCCCCAGGGACGCGGCGCTGAGGGCAAAGGCTTCCGGAATAGCGATCCATTCGGCCTGCCACGGGCCGGTGGAGCGTTCGAAATCCTGGATCATCGCATCGAGCATCAGCCCGGCGTGTTGACGCACACCCTTGGCGGCGGCATACATCAGTTCGCAGGAAATCGGGTTGCGCTTCTGCGGCATGGTGCTGCTGGCGCCACGGCCCTTGACGAAGGGCTCGTACACTTCGCCCAGTTCGCTGGTCATCATCATCATGATGTCGAGGGCGATCTTGCCCAGGGAACCGGTGACCAGGCCAAGGAAGTTCAGGGTTTCTGCCAGCCCATCGCGGGCCACGTGCCAGGTGGCTTGCGGCACGCCCAGGTCGAGTTCGGCCATCAGCGCTGCCTGCACATCCAGGCCTTTGTCGCCGAGAGAGGCGAGGGTGCCGGCGGCCCCGGCGAACTGGCCGATTTCGACGCGTGGGCGCAGTTCCACCAAACGCTCTGCGTGGCGGTCGAACATGCTCAGCCAGACCGCGCATTTGTAGCCGAAGGTGATCGGCAGCGCGTGCTGCAGGTGGGTACGGCCGGCCATCGGCGTGTCGCGGTAGCGCTGCGCGAGGCCGGCGAGCAGGCCGCGTACCGCCTGGATGTCACGCTCGACGATGGCCAGCGCAGCGCGCACCTGCAGGACCACGGCAGTGTCCATGATGTCCTGGGTGGTGGCGCCCCAATGCACATAGCGGCCGGCTTCGCCGCAGATCTTCGAGAGTTGCTCCACCAGCGGCAGGATCGGGTACCCGACGATCTCGGTCTCGTGCTGCATCAGCGCCAGGTCCAGCGCCTGGTACTGCGACAGCGCAGCGATCTGCTCGGCCGCCTCGGCAGGGATCACCCCGCAACGCGCCTCGGCGCGGGCCAGGGCCACTTCCACTTCGATGTAACGCTCGATCAGCGCTTTATCGGAAAACACACCGCGCATTTCGGCGGTGCCGAACATGTCACGGAACAGGGCGGAATCAAAAACGGTACTCGACATGGGAAAACCCTATTTGTTATTTTTAAACCATACATATTTAATATGTCCGTACAATATGATTGCGCCTGGACTGATACACTGTCAACTCGACAGCGAGGGTAAGAATGGAAAGCGTGAGCCAGAGGCGTTATGCGGCAGTTGCCAAGGACTTGATCGAGCAGATCGGCAGCGGTCATTACCCGGTAGGGTCGTTGTTGCCGACTGAATTCGAGCTGTGCTCGCTGTACGCGGTCAGCCGCCACACGGTGCGCGCGGCCATCGACCAGTTGCAGGGGCAGGGCATGGTCTCGCGCCGCAAGCGTGTGGGCACGCGGGTTGAAGCCGCCTCGCCGCAGGGCGGCTACTCCCAGGCAATGGCCTCGGTGGCCGACCTGGTGCAGGTGGCCGAGACGCATATCCGCGATATTCAGGGCGTGCGGGAGTTTGTCGCCGATATCGCCCTGGCCCGGCGCCTGGGGCTGGAACCGGGCGGGCATTATTTCTGTGTGTCGAGCATCAAGGTCGATGCCAGCGCCGGCAATGCGCCGTTGTGCTGGACCGACGTGTACGCCGAACAGGCGTTTGCCGAGGTGATCCCCGACGCGCGCAAGCACCCCGACGAACTCATTGCCGCGCTGATCGGCAAGGCCTTCTCGCGGCCTATCGAGGTGGTTGACCAACAGGTGCGCCCGGTGCAGTTGCCCGCCGAGCTGGCTGCCAGCCTCAAGGCGCAGGGCGGCGCGCTGGGGTTGAACATCATCCGCCAATACCGCGATGAAGCCGGGGCGCTGATTGCGGTGTCGGAAACGGTCTATCCCGCCGACCGTTTTACCCTGACCATGCAGATGAAACGCGACAAGCTCTGAGCCCATACGTCATCCAACGTATTTCCCGATTGGGCTGGCCCGATGAGACTGGATTGAACGCAATGTCATCCGTCCAGGAGCCAGCCCATGACCGAAACGCTGATCAAAGTCGACCTCAACCAACCCGTCACCGAGAACGAGCAGATCCACAACCGCTGGCACCCGGATATCCCCATGGCGTGCTGGGTGAAGCCGGGCGACGACTTCATCCTGGAAACCTACGACTGGACCGCCGGCGCCATCAAGAACAACGACGATGCCAGCGACGTGCGCGACGTCGACCTGTCCACCGTGCATTACCTCTCCGGCCCGGTGGGCGTGCACGGCGCCGAGCCGGGAGACCTGCTGGTGGTGGACCTGCTCGATATCGGCGCCAAGGCCGATTCCCAGTGGGGCTTCAACGGCTTTTTCTCGCGCCAGAACGGCGGCGGTTTCCTCACCGATCACTTCCCCAGCGCACAAAAAGCTATCTGGGATTTCAAGGGCATGTTCACCAGCTCGCGGCACATTCCGGGGGTGAATTTCGCCGGCCTGATCCACCCCGGCCTGATCGGCTGCCTGCCTGACCCGGTGATGCTCGCCGACTGGAACCGCCGCGAGCAGGAACTGATCGACACCAACCCGACGCGCGTGCCACCGCTGGCCAACGCACCGCTGGCCGCCACCGCCCATATGGGCAAGCTCAAGGGCCAGGCCCGTGACGATGCCGCCGCCACCGGTGCTCGCACGGTGCCGCCGCGCGAGCATGGCGGTAACTGCGATATCAAGGATCTGTCACGCGGCTCGAAGATCTTCTTCCCGGTCTACGTCAACGGCGCCGGGCTGTCGGTGGGGGACTTGCACTTCAGCCAGGGCGACGGCGAAATCACCTTCTGCGGGGCCATCGAAATGGCCGGCTGGGTGCACATGAAAGTCGAGCTGATCAAGGGCGGCATGGCCAAGTACGGCATCAAGAACCCGGTCTTCAAGCCGAGCCCGATCACGCCGAACTACAAGAACTACCTGATCTTCGAAGGCATCTCGGTCGACGAGCAGGGCCAGCAGCACTACCTGGACGTCAACGTCGCCTACCGCCAGGCGTGCCTGAATGCGATCAACTACCTGACCAAGTTCGGCTACTCGCCGGCCCAGGGCTATGCGCTGCTCGGTTCGGCGCCGGTGCAGGGACACATCAGCGGCGTGGTCGACATCCCGAATGCCTGCGCGACCTTGTGGTTGCCCACGGAGATCTTCGAGTTCGATATCAACCCCAACGCCAACGGCCCGACGCGCTTCCTCGACGGCAGCATCGACCTGCCCATCGCCCCGGACCTGTAGCCATGCCGACCTACGAATACGCCTGCGACACCTGCGGCACCTTCACCCAGTTGCGGCCGATTGCCCAGCGCCACGCGCCCAGTCAGTGCCCGTACTGTGCCGGGCCCGGCGGGCAGTTGTTGGTGTCGGCGCCAGCCCTGCAAACGCTGTCGGCCAACCAACGCAAGGCCATCGCCGGCAACGAACGCAGCGCCCACGCGCCGCAGACTGTCGGCGAATACCAGGAAAGTCGCCGGCACCCGGCGGGTTGCAGTTGCTGCGGCACCAGTAAGGCGGTGCTGCCGAGCAAAACCAACCCGCTGGGCCTCAAGACCAAGACCGGCCCCCGGCCGTGGATGATCAGTCACTAGGAGAGTTGCAATGCGCCATGGCGACATTTCCAGCAGCCCGGACACCGTCGGTGTAGCGGTGGTGAACTACAAGATGCCGCGCCTGCACAGCAAGGCCGACGTCATCGACAACGCCAGGAAGATCGCCGACATCATTGTCGGCATGAAACAGGGCCTCCCAGGCATGGACCTGGTGGTGTTCCCGGAATACAGCACCATGGGCATCATGTACGACCACGACGAGATGATGGCCACCGCCGCAAGCATCCCCGGAGAGGAGACCGCGATTTTCTCGGCGGCGTGCCGCCAGGCCAACACCTGGGGCGTGTTCTCCCTGACCGGCGAGCGCCACGAGGAGCATCCGCACAAGGCGCCCTACAACACCCTGGTGCTGATCAATAATCTCGGCGAGATCGTGCAGCGCTATCGCAAGTGTATTCCCTGGTGCCCCATCGAGGGCTGGTATCCGGGCGATCGCACTTATGTGTGCGAAGGCCCGAAGGGCATGAAGATCAGCCTGATCATCTGCGACGACGGCAACTACCCGGAGATCTGGCGCGATTGTGCAATGAAGGGCGCGGAGTTGATCGTGCGTTGCCAGGGCTATATGTACCCGGCCAAGGAGCAACAGGTGCAGATGTCCAAGAGCATGGCCTGGGCCAACAACTGCTATGTAGCGGTGGCGAATGCGGCAGGGTTCGACGGGGTGTATTCGTACTTCGGCCACTCGGCGATCATCGGTTTCGACGGGCGCACCCTGGGCGAGTGCGGCGAGGAGGAGATGGGCATCCAGTACGCCCAGCTGTCGGTTTCGCAGATCCGCGATGCGCGGGCCAATGACCAGTCGCAGAACCACCTGTTCAAGCTGTTGCACCGCGGCTACACCGGCATGCACGCCTCGGGCGATGGCGACAAGGGCGTGGCCGACTGCCCGTTCGAGTTCTACCGCACCTGGGTGCTGGACGCGCAAAAGGCCCAGGAGAACGTGGAGAAAATCACCCGCAGCACGGTGGGTGTCGCCGAATGCCCGGTGGGGCAATTGCCCCATGGCGGTAAAGAGCAGACGCAGGGGTAGGGCATGCGTTTTACCTTCGAACCGGCCCAGGTCATGGCCTTGCTGCGCAGCCGGATCGTCGGTCAGCAGGCGGCGCTGGCGCAGGTGGAAAGCTTGCTCAAGGTGGTCAAGGCCGACATCGGCGAGCGTGACCGGCCGCTCAGCGTCAACCTGTTCATGGGGCCGACCGGGGTCGGCAAGACCGAAATCGTGCGCCTGCTGGCCCAGGCGCTGCACGGGCGCGCCGACGGTTTTTGCCGTATCGACATGCACACCCTGGCCCAGGAGCATTACGCCGCCGCGCTGACCGGCGCACCGCCGGGCTATGTGGGCAGCAAGGAAGGCATCAGCCTGTTCAACAGTGAATTGATCCAGGGCACCTACAGTCGACCCGGCATCGTGCTGTTCGACGAATTGGAAAAGGCCAGCCAGGAGGTCGTGCGCAGCCTGCTCGGCATTCTCGAAAACGGCCAGCTGACCCTGGCCGGCGGCACGCGCACCCTGGACTTTCGCAACAGCCTGATCTTCATGACCAGCAACATCGGCGCGCAACAGGCGCGCCGGCATCGCCAGCGCTTTGCCCAGGGCTGGCGGCGGGTGCTGCGGGTGTTTGCGCGTGGCGAGGCGGCGGTGCTGGAAGAGGCACTGCACGGGCATTTCGAGCCGGAGTTTCTCAATCGCATCGACCGCATCCTGGTGTTCGAGCCCATCGACGCCCAGTGGTTGGAGGCTTTGCTGGACGTGGAGTTGAACAAACTCAATCAACGCCTCGCGGCGCAGCAGCGCTCATTGAGCGTGGATGCGCAGGCGCGGGCGTGGTTGTGTCGCGAGCATGATGCGCGTTTTGGCGCGCGGGCATTGGCGCGCAGGCTGCGTGTCGAATTGGAGCCGGCGATTGCCGAGTGTGTATTGCGCGGCGAAGCCCGGCACCTGCATGCGACGCTTCACCAGGGTTGCCTGGTGGTTGCGTGCAGCGGCGGATAAACCACGGGAAGCGGGGATCCAATTACGGTATAACCCTCGGACGCTTTCGCTCTTCGAGGCCCCGTTTTTCATGCAAAGCCCCATGCAACGCCCGCTGTGGCAGGTCTACCTGATCTTTCTGGCACCGATGGTGCTGTCCAACTTCCTGCAGAGTTTTTCCGGCACGCTCAATGGTATCTATGTCGGGCAAATGCTCGGCACCCAGGCGCTGGCGGCGGTGTCGGGGATGTTCCCCATCGTGTTCTTCTTCATTGCCCTGGTGATTGGCCTGGGGGCGGGCGCCTCCGTATTGATCGGCCAGGCCTGGGGCGCCCAGGAAACCGGCATGGTCAAGGCGATCACCGGTGCCACCCTGACGCTGGGCGCGTTGGTGGGGCTGGTCGCGGCGGTGCTTGGCAGCCTGTTCGCCCGCCCGGCGTTGCAAGCCTTGGGCACCCCGGTGGATGTGCTCGACGACGCGGTGGGCTACGCCCAGATGATGATGTTGATCATGCCGCTGTTGCTGGTGTTCATCCTGTACACCCAGCTGTTGCGCGGGGTCAGCGACACGATCTCGCCGTTGTTGGCGCTGATGGTCTCGACCCTGGTCGGCCTGCTGCTGACCCCGGCGCTGATTCGCGGCTGGATCGGCCTGCCGCCCCTCGGCATCCAGAGTGCGGTGTACGCCGGCCTGGTGGGCAACGCCGCGGCGATGCTGTTCCTGATCCTGCGCCTGCGGCATAAAAACCACGTGATGGCGCCGGACCGTGAACTGCTGGCGGCCTTGCGCCTGGACCGCGCGATTTTGGCCAAGGTCCTGCGCATCGGCCTGCCTACCGGCCTGCAGATGGTGGTGTTATCGCTGTCGGAGTTGGTCATTCTTGCCCTGGTCAACAGCCATGGCTCGCAGGCCACGGCGGCCTATGGCGCGGTGACGCAAATCGTCAACTACGTGCAGTTCCCGGCGCTGTCGATTGCCATCACTGCCTCGATCCTCGGCGCCCAGGCGATTGGCGCCGGCCGCCTGGAACGCATCGGGCCGATCTTGCGCACCGGGCTGCTGATCAACACCTGCCTCACCGGTGGCCTGATTGTGCTGGGGTATGTCCTGTCGCACTGGTTGCTCGGTTTGTTCATCACCGACGACGCGGCGCGGGCAAATGCCGAGCACCTGTTGCATATCATGTTGTGGAGCATCCTGGTATTCGGTTTCCAGGCGGTGATCGGCGGGATCATGCGCGCCAGCGGCGTGGTGCTGATGCCGGTGGTCATCTCGATTTTCTGCGTGCTGTGCGTCGAGTTGCCGATGGCCTACCTGCTCAACGCGCACTTCGGGCTGGAAGGCGTGTGGATGGCGTTTCCGGTGACCTACCTGGCGATGTTGGGCTTGCAGACCGCGTATTACCGGTTGGTATGGCGGCATAAGCAGATCAAGCGGCTGGTCTAGCGCGGTTTATTGCTTCAAGCCGTGCAGCAGCAGTTCCAGGCTCTGCAGGCCTTCTTCAAGGCGTTCGCCCGGGTGCGCATCCCGGGCGATCCACAGCGCGGTGTTGACCAGGCTGCCATTGATCAACTGAGCCAGCGCGGCGCTCGGTGCCTGCGGGATCACACCGCTGTGCATCAAGGCGTCGAGCCGTTGACGCAGGGATTCCACACAGTGCTGCTGGGAGCCGGTGTCACCCAATACGGCCGGCGCATCCTGCAGTACGATGCGCTGGATCTCCGCGTCCTGGGCCATGCGCAAATACGCGCGGCAGCGTTCGCAAAAGCCCGACCAGGGGTCCGAAGCTTCGTCACTGAGGCGCTGCAAGTGGGCGTCCATCTCGCTGTCGAGCTGGGCAACGACCGCCGCCAACAGGCCTTTTTTATCGCCAAAGTGGTGATACAACGCCCCGCGCGTCAGGCCCGCGCGGGCGGTAAAGTCGTCCATCGAGGTATTCGCGTAGCCTTGGGTGGCGAAGGCCAGGCGCGCGCTGGCGATCAGCCGGGCGCGGGTGTCTTCGATTATTTCAGCACGGGCTCGGCTCATGGATAGGGCTCGCAATCGGCAAGTGAAGGATTGACATACGCTGCGTATGTTACGCATGCTTTGTCACATACGCACCGTATGTATTTTGCCTTGATCATTGCAGATAGCAAGTTGCAGGGCATTCAGGAAGAGGTAGAGCAGGATGGCAAACCCCTACGCCGAGTTGTTCCAGGTCCCCGGCGCCCGGGCTTTTGTACTCGCGGGCATGTTGGCGCGCATGCCGGTGTCAATGGCGGGCATCGGCCTGATCACCATGCTCTCGCAGGTGCACGGCGGCTACGGCCTGGCCGGTTCGGTGGCGGCGGTATTTGCCCTCGCGACGGCGTTTTGCGCGCCGCAGGTGTCGCGCCTGGTCGACCGCTACAGCCAGGGTCGGGTGCTGCCGGTCGCCGCGTTGATCGGTGGCGGGGCGTTGCTGCTGTTGTTGCTGTGCACCCGCTTGCAGGCGCCGAACTGGACGCTGTTCGTGTTCGCGGCCCTGGCCGGCTGCATGCCGAATATGTCGGCGATGGTGCGGGCACGCTGGACCGAGTTGTACCGCGGCCAGCCCCAGTTGCAAACCGCGTTTGCCCTGGAGTCGGTGCTTGACGAGGTGTGCTTTATCATCGGCCCGCCGATTTCGGTGGGCCTCAGTGTGGTGCTGTTCCCGGAAGCCGGGCCGTTGGTCGCGGCGCTCTTGCTGGCCGTAGGCGTCACCACGTTCGTGCTGCAGCGCGAGACCGAACCGCCGGTACACGAACACCACGATCATCACGGCCGCTGGCTGATCGCGTCGCCTTCGGTATTGATCCTGATGATCCTGCTGCTGGCCATGGGCGTGATTGTCGGCGTGGTCGATGTGGTCAGCGTGGCCTTCGCCCAACAGCAGGGCCAGCCGGCGGCGGCGAGTATCGTGCTGTCGGTGTATGCCATCGGCTCGTGCCTGGCCGGGCTGGCGTTCGGTACCCTCAAGCTCAAGGCGCCGTTGCCCCGCCAGTTCCTGTACTGCGGCGTAGCCACGGCGCTGACCACCTTGCCGTTGCTGCTGGTGACCAACATCCCCGGCCTTGCCGTGGCAATCTTCATCTCCGGTCTGTTCTTCGCCCCGACGCTGATTGTGTCCATGGCGCTGGTAGAACAAATCGTCCCCCCCAGCCGCCTCACCGAAGGCATGACCTGGCTGATCACCGGCCTGAGCATCGGCGTGGCCATCGGCGCCGCCAGCTCCGGCTGGATGATCGACCATTCCGGCGCGGCCAGTGGGTTCTGGGTGGCACTGGCGGCGGGGGCGGTGGTGCTGGGCTCCGCGGTGTTGGGGTTTCGGCGGCTAGACGTTCACGCAATTCGATAAGACGTGGATAACGGCCCGCATCAATCAATAAAACGGTGAGTGCTCAACGTTACCCATCCATTGTTTGTCGACTATTCTCAGTGGATAGGAAGTAGTAACCGACAGGAAGCGCGGTTAAACGTTTTTAAGTGAGGATGAGTGATGAAACAGCTTCCTGAGAGTACTGAGTCTTTCGCGAGTCAACTTTATTCCGAAACCCGAACGGCGTGGAAACGTCCCTTTGATTACCAGGAAAACCAGCCGGGCAAGAAAGTTCGCATTGAAATGACCGAGGCATTGGCAGAATTATATGGGGTCAGTGGCGATATTGTCGCTATCGTATGGACGGTGGCGGAAAACTTTAATGACTCCTGCCTGATGCATGACGATATTATCGATGAGGATGAGGTCAGAAGAGGGGCTCCTGCTGCGTGGGTAAAGTTTGGCATCCCGGTTGCGCTGATCTCGGGCATGTACGGATACCTGGCAGGCCTGCAGGCTTTGGCGGGAACCCGTAATGTCGATCTGGTCCGCGTTGGCCTTGAAAGTCTGGAACGGATGCATATCGGCCAATGCCTGGACGTGAAAATCAATTCAGGCAAACGCTTGCCGACGCGGGAGGAATACCGGCTTATTTCCGAAGCCAATACCGGCTGTTTGTTTTTATTGATCCTGGATGCATTCCAGGTTCTGCAGCCCTTGCCGATGGCCGTGTATCAGCCACTGCGTTCGCTGTTGTTGACGCTGTCGCTGTATTACCGATTCCAAAACGACTACTGCGACATGAACCATATACCCTGGTTCGAGAAAAAAGGCTTTGCGCCGGATCTCGACAGCGGCCCCAAATCCTATCTGATGCTGCTGGCGGGCAAGACCCTGGCCAAACGCATTCGTTCTGACGAAGAAAAGCGCGAAATCATCCGTGCCTATGGTCAGCAGGGGGTATTTGACCAGGCGTTGCAGGAGATGGACGACACGTTCCAGAAAATGCTGAGCGATATGGACGAGGTGGACAATCAAATCGCGCGTTATCAAGCCGCGCAGGGCGAAACCTTGGGGCAGGCCCGCCGGTTCAAGGCATTGTTGCAGCGCCTTGAATTCAAGCAAGACCTCAAGGACAACTATTATCTGACCCTGGTTGCGTAGGGCGATGGCCATCGACTCTCATGCCTGATAGCGGCCGCTGCGTTGATGCCATTCCCGACTCCCTGCCATCCACGCCTTGAGCCCGCACAAAAAACGCTTCAGTGCGGGCGAGGCGTCTTTGAGCAGCTTGTACTCTTGAGCCTCGTAGGTTCGCACGAGGTCATCATGGATCATCGCGACCATGCACATGGCGTCCTGAAGAGAGCAGTGGTGCTCGTCCGCCAACAAGGTCGGCAGATTGAACGCTTCGCCGGTCACTTGTTCCCTGGCCGTTGAATACAGGTCGTTGACCAGAGTCGCCGCGCAGGACACCAAGGTGATGATTTGGCGCACCGGTGCGCTGGCATAGATATTGGCGTTCAATTCATAGCCCGCCACCACATCTATCAGTGCCGTGAACGGCATAAAGCTGTTGCCCTGGCGCTGCACGAGATACTCCCAGGTAAGCGTGGGCACCTGTGCGGTGCGCCACGTGGCTTCAGCATTCATCGCCACGAACAGGACTGCCAGTTCATACCGGACACGGGCTGCCTGGGAGGGGCTCGCCAGTGATACCAGATGAACCATGCAATCTTGCAGCGCTCGCGTGACGGCGTCCGACGCCAGGGCGTGTGCCAGCGTCGCACTGTAGGGGGCAGTCAAGCGGACAGGCTCTACCGCCGCCAGGGCCAATAACAGGCGCGGCCCCAGCGGCTGCGGGACGGTGCCGCTCAATTCGTCGTAACAGTACTGATCGTCCAGCGAGATCAGCGCAGCGAAGGCTTGGGCGACCAGCAGTAATCGCTCGGGGGCGTCCGTATCGGGATGGCAAAGCATGGCGAAGCGTCCGAAACCGGTTGCGTGGACCTTTGCCGTCTGGCCTGTAAAAACACCCATCCGGTCTATCCAGGGCAGCAACAAGTCGTCGACCTGTCGCGCGAGCTGTTCATCGACGCGTGTGGGCTCAGGGCAATGCAGCTTCGGGACGATCAGGGGCGAGTCCGGCATTGCGGTGTCCTCAGGTTCAGGGTTTACGGCAGGGTCAGGCTCTGCACCTGTGCCGGATCGCCGTCTATCAGCGCGCTGAGCGTGAGCTGCGCTTCTGGTTGGTGGCCATAGCGTGCCGCGACGTAGGCGCCCAGCAGGCGGATAAAGTCTTCGGCGATGGTCTGCCCCTTGAGTGTCATCACCCGTTTGCCGTCCATATACACGGGCGCCGAAGGATGCTCTCCGGCGCCGGGTAATGAGATGCCGATGTCCGCCAACTGGCTTTCCCCAGGACCGTTCACCACACAGCCCATGACCGCGACCTGCATTTGCTCGACGCCGGGGTAGCTTGCGCGCCAGTGCGGCGTTTGCTCCCTCAGGAAGCCTTCGATTCGCTGCGCCAGCGCCTGGAAGAACACGCTGGTGGTACGCCCGCAGCCCGGGCACGCCACCACCTGCGGAGTAAAGGCGCGCAAGCCCATGGTTTGCAGGATCTGCTGGGCCACCTGGACTTCTTTGGCGCGCTCGCCGCCGGGTTCCGGGGTGAGGGAAATTCGCAGGGTGTCGCCGATGCCTTCCTGCAGCAGCACGGCCAGGGCAGCCGTTGACGCGACGATGCCTTTGGAACCCATCCCGGCTTCGGTCAGCCCCAGGTGCAGGGGGAAATCGCAGCGCGCTGCCAGGTTGCGGTAAACCGCTATCAGGTCCTGCACATGGCTGACCTTGGCCGATAACACGATATGGTCCGTCGGTAACCCGACCTCGATGGCCCGTTGGGCATTGTCCAGCGCCGAGACCACCAGCGCCTCGCGCATCACCGCATCGGCCGCCAGTGGCGCGGGGAGGACAGCATTGGCATCCATCATGCGCGCCAGCAGGTCAGGGTCGAGGCTGCCCCAGTTGACCCCGATGCGCACCGGTTTGTTGTAGCGACAGGCGACCTCGATCATCTGGCAGAACTGTTCATCGCGTCGTGCGCCCTTGCCGACATTGCCGGGGTTGATCCGGTATTTGGCCAGCGCCTGGGCACATTCGGGGTAAGTGGCGAGCAGGCGATGGCCATTGAAATGAAAGTCGCCCACCAAGGGCACGTCGATCATGCGTCGGTCCAGTCGTTCGCGGATGTTCGCCACCTGTGCGGCGGCTTCGTGGCTGTTGACGGTGATACGTACGAGTTCCGCGCCGGCCCGCGCCAAGCTCTCCACCTGGGTCGCCGTCGCCTCGGCGTCGGTAGTATCCGTATTGGTCATGGCTTGGATCACAATCGGCGCGTCGCCGCCCAGGCGCACAGTCCCGACGTGTACCTGGCGCGTGATGCGCCGCGCAATGGGGGTGTTCATGGCGCAGGCTCCTTTGGCTTATTGCCGGGCAATCAACCCGAGGGGCGGTTGAAACTGCACACGTTCCTCGCGGCCCGCCAGCGTCTGAATGTGCAGCGGGGCGATCCGTGCCAGGGCTGCAATAACGTCCTGTACCGAAGCCTCTGGCGTTGAAGCGCCGGCGCTGATTCCGACGGTCATGTGTGGCGTAAACCAGCGAATATCCACTTCACTGCCGTCGGCCACCAGGTAGCTGGGCGTACCACTGTCGCTGGCCAGTGTGCGCAAGGTCACGGCGTTTGCGCTGTTGGCGCTGCCCACCACCAGTAACCTATCTACCTGGGTACACAGCTCACGCACCGCCTGCTGTCGGTTCTGTACGGCATAGCAGATGTCGCGGCTGGAGGGACCGATAATGTGGGGATAGCGCTGCGTCAGGGCTGCGATCACGTGACGGGTGTCATCGACACTCAAGGTGGTTTGGGTGAGATAGGCCAGGGGAGTGTCGGTCGCAAACGTCAGGGCCTGGACCTGTTCAACGGTCTGGATCAGCGTGATCGGTGTATCAACCTGGCCCAGGATGCCGATGACTTCCGGGTGCCCGGGCTCGCCGATGAGGATCAGTTGATGGCCTTTCGCGGCGTAATGGCGCCCATGGAGATGGACTTTGCTCACCAACGGGCAAGTCGCGTCGAGCACACGAAGGTGACGGTCTGAAGCCTGGTCTTCCACTTCACGCGTCACCCCGTGTGCGCTGAAAATGGTCACGGCGCCGAGCGGCACCTGGTCCAGTTCGTCGACAAAGATTGCACCCTGATCGCGCAGTGTCTGTACCACATGGCGGTTATGCACGATTTCATGACGCACGTAGACCGGTACGCCGAATTGCGCCAAGGCTTGCTCGACCGTGTCGATGGCCCGCACGACGCCGGCACAGAAACCCCTTGATTGAGCCAGGATGATGTTCATGTTTACGCACTCGCCTGGTAGGCCGTGGCCGCGCTGGGGGATGGGCAGCCCAGTTGTCGCTCGTCGGCGAATTGGTGGATTGAACGGACGATGCCCGCAGCGTCGAGGCCGCATTGGCTCAGTAGCTGCTCGGGTGTGCCGTGTTCGACAAATTGGTCGGGCAAGCCCAGTTGCAGCAGCGCAGGGTGCAGATTTTGGCTGGCCAGGTATTCCAGGCAGGCCGAGCCTGCACCGCCCATGATGCAGCCTTCTTCAACCGTCACCAACCAGTCATGTTCAAGTGCAAGCGTCTGGATCAGGTGGCGATCCAGGGGTTTGATAAAGCGCATGTTCGCCACTGTGACGTCGAGCAGCTCTGCGGCTTCCATCGCCCTTTGCGTCATTGAGCCGAAAGCCAGGATGGCGACGCGTGTCCCGCAGGGTTGCCTGCAGACGCGGCGGATCTCGCCTTTACCCACTGCGAGTTCGGTCAGCTCGGATGAAGGAACGATACCGCTGCCCGAGCCTCGTGGATAACGCACCGCGCACGGACCTGGCTGCTGTATGGCGGTGTGCAGCATCTGCCGACATTCCTGCTCGTCAGCCGGCGCCATTACGATGAGATGAGGGATGCAGCGCAAATAGGCGATATCGAAGGCGCCCATGTGGGTCGCCCCATCGGCCCCGACAATTCCGGCGCGGTCGATGGCGAATACCACTGGCAGTTGCTGCAGGGCAATGTCATGGATCAGTTGGTCATAACCGCGTTGCAGGAAGGTCGAGTAGATGGCCACCACCGGCTTCATGCCTCCGGCTGCGAGGCCGGCAGCAAAGGTCAGGGCGTGCTGCTCGGCGATCCCGACATCGAAATAACGCTCGGCAAACCGCTGCTCGAACGCGACGAGTCCTGAGCCTTCGCGCATGGCTGGCGTGATCGCAATCACCCGTGGGTCGCGCTCGGCTTCGTCCGCCAGCCATTGCCCGAACACCTGGGTATAAGTGAGCGCACCGGCAGGGGCGGCGCGAATACCTTCGATAGGATCAAATTTGCCCGGCCCGTGGTACAGCACCGGGTTGGCGGCGGCGGGTGAGTAGCCGTGGCCTTTTTCGGTGACGATATGCAGCAGCTGCGGCCCGCGTCGGTCCTTGACGATATTCAGTGCCCGCACCAACTCACCCAGGTCATGCCCGTCGATTGGCCCGCTGTAGGCCAGGCCCATCGCCTTGAACAGGCTGGCATCGCGACTGACCTGGTGTGACGTCAAGGCACCCAGATGCTCACGTAACATACCCACCGAGGGAGAGATCGACATGTCGTTGTCGTTGAGAATCACCAGGAACGGCAAGTCGCCGTACAGGCCCGCATTGTTCAGCGCCTCGAAGGCCATGCCGCCGCTGAGCGCACCGTCGCCGATCACTGCGATGCAGTGGCGTCGCTGTGCCAGGTTGCGAGCGGCCAATGCCATGCCCAGGGCGGCCGAGATCGAGGTACTCGAGTGCGCGGTGCCGAAACAGTCATAGGTCGACTCACAGCGGCGCGGAAATCCCGAAATGCCGCCTAACTGACGAATCCCGCCCATCTCCTCGCGGCGCCCGGTGAGAATCTTGTGTGCATAGGCCTGGTGGCCGACGTCCCAGATGATGCGGTCATGTGGCGTGTTGAACACATAGTGCAGGGCGATGGTCAGTTCGACGGTGCCAAGGTTGGCTGAAAGATGGCCGCCCGTCGTGCTTACGCTGTGCAGGATGAACGCCCGCAGTTCGTCCGCTAATGGCCCCAAGGCAGCGGAATGTAAAGTGCGCAGGCGGGCCGGGCTGTCGAGGGAGCCGAGGAGTTCGAACATAATGGAGCCCCGCTATAAGTTGCTGACATTTACGAGGGGCGGAGGAGGGTATTCAAAATCCACCGCATAGTGTTCCCACGCATTGTTGGTCAATGTCGTCAAGTAACGCGCGGTATCATCTTGCATCCAGAGTTGATGGCCCACGATCCAGGTTTGCAGGTCCCTCATATAGGCGTTCAACGGTGCGCTATTGCGTTGGGAGAGTAACGTGCACAGGGCGCTGAAGTGGGCAAACTCATTGCGCATTCGATCGGACACACGCGAGATCGCCTCTTGCAATGTGCAACCTTGGCTGGCATAGGCGATAACGATATTTTCATAACGTCCTCGTTGTTCCAGTTCGTCACCCAGGCTGTACCTATCATTACTCCAACTAATGATGTTGTTGGCATGGGCGGTCAATTGCTGCACGGCGGGCGAATAGCGATCGCGATCGCGAAGCTGTAGATCGGCACGAATGCCTGATAACTCAAAGCCTGGAATAAGGCCGATACGGTAGCGGCGCAGCGTTTCATAGTGCGAAACACTCAGCGGCAGCGCATGTAAATACCCAACTAACAACAAGGCGGTACTGCCATACATCATGCGGATGCCATGGGAAAAATGCTGCAGGCGCTTGACCCCAAGGAACTGTTTGAATTGGCGGCAGACGTCGCGCCAGGCAGGCTCGGCAAAAAACGTGGTAGTGCTCGCCGCCGCCTGTTCCAGGACATCAAAGATCGCAGCCACGGCAGCGAGCGTTTGCGGGGCAGGCGGATGTGGCTGATCAAATACTACGTCGTCAACCCAGCCGGTCACAGGCTGGTCCAATAACCGCGCATGGGGTGAGCAGCGGGCTGGCCACGGCCAGTGGAAAATAGGGATCTGCAGTCGTCTCGGCGCGTTCATGGCAAGATTCCATCAGGTCTATGCCATTGGACAAGTACGACGGACCAAACAGCTTGGCAGCAGTAAAGAGTGCGAGAGATTAATGTATGAGTTTTACGCTGGCGTGCAACCTATATGAATAGTTTTATTTGGAATGGCGGAGCTAGAGAAAAATCATATTCGCGCTATTTATAAGTAAATGCTTGGCGTTTTATCGCCAGTCAATATGGACGCATGACGAATAAGTACAGGTTCAGTTGCTACGCTTGTTTCCATCAGGTTTTTGCGAAGAGGATACCGTCATCATGAGGCAGCGCCTGCTCGTTCTCGGTTCTACCGGGTCGGTCGGCGACAGTGTTCTGGATGTAGTCGCGCGTCACCCCGAGGCATTCAAGGTACAAGGTCTTACGGCGCATAGGCGCATCGAAAAATTGTACCGACAGTGCCTGCAATTTCGGCCCGCGATAGCGGTGGTCAGCGAACCGCAGCACGCCATCGAACTGCAGGCTCATTTGTTGGCGGCCAATGTGCCCACGGAAGTGCTGTGTGGTGAGGACGCGCTGTGTGCCGCAGCTCGGGAATCTACCTGTGAGACGGTCGTCGCGGCCATTGTCGGAGGCGCGGGTTTATTGCCGACCTTGAGCGCCGCGCGGGCGGGCAAGAAAATCCTCTTGGCCAACAAGGAAGCATTGGTCATGTCGGGCGCCTTGTTTATCGAAACGGCTGCCAGCGCCGGGGCCACCGTGATTCCGTTGGACAGTGAGCACAATGCGATCTTTCAATGCCTGCAGGGTTGCCAGGGAGCACTTGACGGTGTTGACCGCTTGATACTCACGGCTTCCGGCGGGCCATTCAGGGATCGGCCGGTCGATAGCTTGCACGAAGTGACCCCCGACCAGGCCTGCGCCCATCCTAACTGGTCCATGGGGCGCAAGATTTCCGTGGATTGCGCGACCATGATGAACAAGGGCCTGGAGATCATTGAGGCCCATTGGTTGTTCAACCTGCCTGCCGATCGCATTGAAGCCTTGATTCATCCACAAAGCGTGGTGCATTCCATGGTGGTCTTTCGCGATCAATCAGTGATGGCGCAACTCGGCAACCCCGACATGCGAATGCCGGTCGCGCATGCCCTGGCCTACCCGCTGCGGATCGAGTCTGGCGTCCTGCCTCTGGACTTGACCAAGGTCGGCGGGCTGACATTCGAACACCCAGACGTGCAACGCTTTCCCTGTCTTGGCCTGGCCTTGCAAGCCTTGGCTGCAGGCACTCAGGCCAGTGCCGCGCTGAACGCGGCGAATGAAGTGGCGGTCGAGGCATTTTTAGGAAAACGGATACGCTACACGCATATTCCGTCCGTCATCGAGCAGACCTTGCAGCGTATAGAGCTGCCGGGAGGCTGTAGCCTGGACGATATTCTTGCGTTGGATCAACAGGCACGCCGGTTGGCACGTGAGGCGGTGCACCTGCGCCGTCTCAATACCTAGAGGCCCGGTCAGCCCACCGGGTCGCCTCCCATCCCCTCGCTAATTTTTCCCTCTGCGGTTCGTTTTATAGGGACGACGTGCCTTTGTGCTTCCTGCCTATTGCTCCGGACTCCAAGAAATGAATGCTGAAGACTCCTTGAAACTTGCTCGCCGGTTTATCGGGTTGCCCCTGGAAAAGCGCCAGCTATTCCTGCAGGCACTGCAGAAAGAAGGAGTGGATTTTTCGCGGTTTCCGATTCCGGCCGGGGTCGAGGTAGAGGATCGCGATGCGCTGTCCTACGCGCAGCAACGCATGTGGTTCCTGTGGCAGTTGGACCCGGCCAGCGGCGCCTACAACCTGCCGGGCGCGGTGCGGCTCAAGGGTGCGTTGAACCTGGACGCGATGCAGCAGGCGTTTGCCAGCCTGGTCGCGCGCCATGAAACCCTGCGCACGGTGTTCCAGCGCCAGGCCGATGAGCGCCTGTTGCAGGTGGCGGTGCAGCCGTCACTGGCCATCGAACAGCTGGACCTGAGCACGCTGGCCGTCGCCGAACGCGAGCAGGCCGTCAATGAAGCGGCGACCCACCAGTCGCTGCTGCCGTTCGACCTGGAGCACGGCCCGCTGCTGCGTGTGCAACTGCTCAAGCTTGATGCGCAGGAACACGTGCTGCTGCTGACCCTGCACCACATCGTCTCCGACGGCTGGTCGATGAACGTGCTGATCGACGAGTTCATCCGCTGCTACGACGCCCATGAGCGCAACGAGGTGCCGCAGTTGCCGGCACTGCCGATCCAGTACAGCGACTATGCCCTGTGGCAACGCCGCTGGCTGGAAGCCGGGGAGCAGGCCCGCCAGCTGGATTACTGGCAGGCGCGCCTGGGCGATGAGCATCCGGTGCTGGAACTGCCGACCGACCACGCCCGCCCGGCCATGCCCAGCTACCAGGGCACGCGGCATAACTTCGCGATTGACCCGGCGCTCGCCGCGCAACTGCGCAGTTGTGCGCAAAAACACAACGTCACCTTGTTCATGCTGTTGCTCGGCGCGTTCAATGTGCTCCTGCATCGCTACACCGGTCAGGGGGATATCCGCGTCGGCGTGCCGATTGCCAACCGTAACCGCACCGAAGTCGAAGGGCTGATCGGCTTCTTCGTCAACACCCAGGTCCTGCGCACCGAACTCACCGGGCAAACCCGCGTCACCGAGCTGCTGCAAGGCATCAGGGAGCATGCCCTGGGCGCCCAGGCGCATCAGGAATTGCCTTTCGAACGCCTGGTCGAAGCCCTCAAGATCGAGCGCAGCCTGAGCCATACCCCTTTGTTTCAGGTGATGTACAACCACCAGCCGGTGGTGGCCGACATCGCCTCGGTCAGCACCGCCTCCGGCCTGGAACTGGCCTTGGTGGAGTGGCAGGGGCGCACCACCCAGTTCGACCTGACCCTCGACACCTATGAAAAGTCCGGCACCCTGCATGCCGCCTTGACCTACGCCAACGACCTGTTCGACGCGCCGTCCATCGAGCGCATGGCCCGCCACTGGACCCGCCTGTTGCAGGCGATGGTCACCGATGGCGAGCAGCGCATCGGCGAATTGCCGATGCTGGCCGCCGATGAACAACACGTCCTGGTGCACGCCTGGAATAACACCGCCGCAACCTACCCGACCGAGCGCGGCATCCATCAGCTGATCGAAGACCAGGTGCAGGCCACCCCCGACGCACCGGCGCTGGTGTTCGGCACGACCACGCTGACCTACGCCGAACTCGACGCCCGCGCCAACCGACTCGCGCATGCCTTGCGCGAGCAGGGCGTCGGCCCCGATGTGCTGGTGGGGATCTGCGTCGAGCGCTCGATCGAGATGGTGGTCGGCTTGCTGGCGATTCTCAAGGCCGGCGGCGCCTACGTGCCGCTCGACCCCGAATACCCGCCGGAACGCCTGGCCTACATGATCGAAGACAGCGGCATTCAGCTGCTGCTCAGCCAGCAGCGCCTGCTGGCATCGCTGCCCGCCGCCGGTATCCGCGTGATTGCCCTGGACCAGCCTGCGCTGTGGCTCGACGGCTACAGCAGCGAATCGCCCGGCGTGGCCATCCACGCCTTGAACCTGGCCTACGTGATCTACACCTCCGGTTCCACCGGTAAGCCCAAGGGTGCCGGCAACAGCCATCGCGCGCTGGTCAACCGCCTGTGCTGGATGCAGCAGGCCTACGGGCTGGAGGCCACTGATGCGGTGCTGCAGAAAACCCCGTTCAGCTTTGACGTGTCGGTCTGGGAATTTTTCTGGCCGCTGATGACCGGTGCGCGCCTGGTGGTGGCGGCCCCGGGTGAGCACCGCGAGCCCGCACGTTTGATCGAGACCATCGGCCGGCACGCGATCACCACCTTGCACTTCGTGCCGTCGATGCTCCAGGCATTTATCCATGAACCGGGCGTGCAGGCCTGCACCGGCCTCAAGCGCATCGTCTGCAGCGGTGAAGCCTTACCGCTGGACGCACAGGTCCAGGTGTTCGCCAAGCTGCCGCATGCCGGGCTGTTCAACCTGTATGGCCCCACCGAAGCGGCCATCGACGTGACCCACTGGACCTGCGTCGACGAAGGCGCCGACAGCGTGCCCATCGGCCGCCCGATTGCCAACCTCGGCACCTACGTACTCGACGCCCAGCTCAACCCGGTCCCTGCCGGTGTGTGCGGCGAGTTGTACCTGGGCGGCACCGGGCTGGCGCGCAGTTATCACCGGCGTCCGGCGTTGACCGCCGAGCGTTTTGTGCCGAGTCCATTTGACGATGGCGCACGCCTGTACCGCACCGGCGACCGTGTGCGCCAACGGGCTGATGGCGTGATCGAATACCTCGGTCGCCTCGACCATCAGGTCAAGCTGCGCGGCCTGCGCATCGAGCTGGGTGAAATCGAGACACGCCTGCTGCAACACCCTGGCGTGCGTGAGGCCGTCGTGCTGGTGCAGGGCGGCAAGCAACTGGTGGCCTACCTGGTGCTGGAAGGCGAGGCGCCCAGCGACCTCAAGGCCTGGCTGCTCGGCAGTCTGCCGGAGTACATGGTGCCGACGCATATGGTCCACCTGGCCCAGTTGCCGGTGACTGCCAACGGCAAGCTGGACCGCAAGGCGCTGCCGGTGCCGGATGCTGCCGCGCAGCAGGCTTATGCCGCCCCGGAAAACCCTGTGCAGCAAGCCCTGGCTGCCGTCTGGAGCGATGTGCTCGGGGTCGAGCATGTCGGTCTGGATGACAACTTTTTCGAGCTGGGTGGCGATTCGATCATCTCCATCCAGGTGGTCAGCCGAGCGCGCCAGGCCGGGATTCGTCTCAGCCCGCGCGACCTGTTCCAGTACCAGAGCGTGCGCAGCCTGGCGTTGGTGGCGAGCGTCGAGCACGCGGCGCATATCGACCAGGGCCCGGTCACCGGCGAGGTGGTGCTGACGCCGGTGCAGGCGAGCTTCTTCGAGCAGGCAATCGCGCAGCGCAAGCATTGGAACCAGTCGCTGCTGCTGACCCCGCGCGAAACCCTGGAGCCGGCGCGCGTTGAGGCGGCGTTGACCCAGGTGATCAACCATCACGATGCGCTGCGCCTGTGCTTTGTGCAGCAGGCCGAGGGCTGGCAGCAAGCCCATGCCGCGCCGGTTGCAAGCGCCTCAATGTGGCAGTCCCAGGTTGCTGACGAGGCTGAGCTGGCCGCCCTCTGCGACGAGGCCCAACGCAGCCTCGACCTTGAATACGGCCCGCTGCTGCGCGCCGTGCTGGTCAGCATGGGCGACGGCACCCAGCGCCTGCTGCTGGTGATCCATCACCTGGTGGTGGACGGCGTGTCCTGGCGCATCCTGCTGGAAGACCTGCAGCACGCCTATGGCGCCGCGCCGCTGCCGGCCAAGACCAGCGCCTACCAAGTGTGGGCGCAGCAGTTGCAGGCCCATGCACAGACCCTCGATCACCAGCTGTCTTACTGGCAGGCACAGACCGCGGACGCCGACTTGCCCTGCGACAACCCGCAGGGCGACCTGCAAAACCGCGTGGGCAGCAAACTCGAAATCCGCCTCAGTGCCGAACAGACGCGCCAACTCCTGCAGGACGCCCCGGCGGCCTATCGCACCCAGGTCAACGACCTGCTGCTGACAGCATTGGCGCGGGTGATCAGCCGTTGGAGCAAGCAGCCCGCTGCGCTGATCCAGCTCGAAGGGCATGGCCGTGAAGACCTCTTCGACAGCGTCGACCTGACCCGCACCGTCGGCTGGTTCACCAGCCTGTTCCCGGTGCGCCTGCAGGCGGGTGGTGAGTTGTCGAGTGCAATCAAATCGGTCAAGGAGCAACTGCGTGCGGTGCCGGATAAAGGCATTGGCTACGGCCTGTTGCGCTACCTGGGCACGCCTGCTGCGCGCGACGCCTTGTCGGCACTCGCCGTGCCGCGCATCACCTTCAACTACCTCGGCCAGTTCGACCGCCAGTTCAATGAGTCGGCGCTGTTGGTGCCGGCGCCCGAGGGCAGCGGCCAGGCCCAGGACCCTGAAGCACCGTTGGCCAACTGGCTGACCGTGGAAGGGCAGGTGTATGGCGGGGAGCTGGCCCTGCAGTGGGGGTTCAGCCGCGAGATGTTCGAGGCCTCGACCATTCAAGGCCTGGTGGACGATTACCGGCATGAACTGTTGGCGATGATCGCCCATTGCGTCGACCCCCGTCAGGGCGGCCTGACCCCGGCCGATGTGGGCCTGGCGCAGCTGACCCAGGCGCAACTCGACGCGTTGGCACTGCCTGCGCGTGCGGTTCAGGACCTGTACCCGTTGTCGCCGATGCAACAGGGCATGCTGTTTCACAGCCTCTATCAACAGGGCGATGCGGATGTCTACGTCAGCCAGTTGCGTGCCGACGTGCAGGGGCTCGATGTGGCGCAATTCCAGCGCGCCTGGGCGCAGGTGCTGGCACGACACGACATGCTGCGCACCGGCTTTGTCTGGCAGGACGACCAGGGCCAGGCGCTGCAGGTGGTGTATCGCCAGGTCGACATGCCATTCGCCGAGTACGACTGGCGCGAGCGCCAGGACCTCGCCACGGCGCTGGATGAATTGGCCGCCGATCACCATCGCCAGGGCTTCGAGTTGGCGCGTCCGCCGTTGCTGCGCGTGGCATTGGTGCGCAGCGCCGAGGACCGTTGGCACTTGATCTACACCAGCCATCACATCCTGATGGATGGCTGGAGCAACGCCCTGGTGCTCAACGAAGTGCTGCAAGCCTGCAAGGGCCACGCACTGCCGCCGGTGGGCGCGGCGTTTTCCCAGCATATCGCCTGGCTGCAACAACAGGACCCGGCCATCGGCGAGACCTTCTGGCGCGAACGCCTGGCGCAGCTCGACGAACCTACGCACCTGGCGCGCAGCGTGGCCAAGACCGCAGCACCCCACGGCAGTGAATACGCTGAAATCCTCTGTGAACTGGATGAGGCCCAGACCCGGCGCCTGGCTGATTTCGCGCGTGCCCACCAAGTGACCCTCAACACCCTGGTGCAGTCGGCGTGGCTGTTGCTGCTGCAGCGCTACACCGGTCAATCCAGCGTCGCCTGCGGTGTCACGGTATCCGGGCGTCCGGCGCAGTTGGCGAATGTCGAGCAGCAAGTCGGCCTGTTCATCAATACCTTGCCGCTGATCGCAGCGGCCAATCCGGCGCAATCCGTCAGCGACTGGGTGCGAACGGTCCAGGCGCTCAACCTGGAAATGCGCGAGCACGAGCACACGCCGCTGTTCGATATCCAGCGCTGGGCCGGGTCGGCCGGCGAAGCGCTGTTCGACACCCTGGTGGTGTTCGAGAACTTCCCCGTCGCCAAGAGCCTGGAGCAAGCGGGCGAGGGCGGCCTGCGTTTCAGTCACGTGCGTCATCAGGAACGCACCAACTACCCGCTGACCCTCACCGTGCACGGGGGGCAGCGTTTGAGCCTGCACCTGGAGTACCTGTGTGCGGACCTTGCCACCGACGCCGTGCAACACATCGCGGCGTATCTGCAAGGGCTGTTGCAGCAGTTTGTCGATGCGCCCGGGCAGGCGTTGGGCGCGATCCCGCTGCTGTTGGCCGCTGAACACCAGCGCGTACTCACCGAGTGGAACCCGCCTCACGCCGCCCAACCGGCCCAGGCGAGCGTATTGCAGCGCTTTGAACAGCAGGCGGCAACCCAGCCGCATGCTATCGCGCTGATCCTCGATCAACAGCGCATGAGCTATGCCGAGCTGAATGCGCGCGCCAACCGCCTGGCCCATCGCCTGGTGGAACTGGGCGTGACCGCCGACACCCTGGTGGGGGTAGCGGTGGACCGCTCCCTGGACATGATCGTCGGCCTGCTGGCGGTGCTCAAGGCCGGCGGTGCCTATGTGCCGCTGGACCCCAAGTATCCGGCCGAGCGCCTGCAATGCATGATCGAGGACAGCGGCCTGCAGTTGCTGCTGACCCAACAACCGCTGCTGGACCAATTGCCGATCACAGCCAGCCTGAGCCTGGTCTGCCTGGAAGACCGGCACGATTGGTTGAGCGACTACAGCGCGCAAAACCTGTTACCACGGGCACAGCCGGCGAACCTTGCCTACGTGATGTTCACCTCTGGCTCCACGGGCCGGCCGAAAGGCGTGGGCATCGACCTGGCGTCCCTGGCGCGGCATGTGGAAGTGTTCAGCGAACTGTTTACGCTGCAGCCGCATGACCGTGTGCTGCAGTTCGGCACCTTCAACTTCGACGGTTTCGTCGAGCAGCTGTACCCGGCGCTGTGCTGTGGCGCAGCGGTAGTGGTACGCGGTGGCGACCTGTGGGACAGCGACACCTTCTACCAACAACTGCTCGACCACGATATCTCCGTGGTCGACCTGACCACCGCCTACTGGCTGCTGTTGGTGCGTGATTTTGCCGACCGTGGCCCTCGCGACTACGGCCGTCTGCGCCAACTGCACATCGGTGGCGAAGCCATGCCGCCGGAAGGCCTCAGCGCCTGGCGCGAAGCGGGCCTGCAGCGTGTACGCCTGCTCAACACCTACGGCCCGACCGAGGCCACGGTGACCGCCACGGCACTGGACTGTGCCGCCTACGTCGATGGCCGCGAAGCCCTGCCGTCGATGATGCCGATCGGGCGGGTGCTCGATGGCCGCGCCATTTACCTGCTGGACGCTAACCTCAACCCGGTGCCGGTGGGTGTCGCGGGCGAACTGGTGATCGGTGGGCCATTGCTGGCGCGCGGTTACTTCAACCGTCCCGACCTGACGGCGCATCGCTTCATTCCCGATCCGTTCTGCACCGACGGTGGCGGGCGCTTGTACCGCACCGGCGACCTGGCGCGCTATCGCGCCGACGGCATGATCGAGTACGTGGGCCGTATCGACCACCAGGTCAAGGTGCGCGGTTTCCGTATCGAATTGAACGAAATCGAAGCGCGCCTGCTGGCCCAACCCAGCGTGCGCGAAGCATTGGTGGTCGCCGCCGATAACCAGTTGGTGGGCTACATCGTCGCCAGCCACGCACTGGACGAGGCCCAGCAAGCCGAGTTGCTCACTCAGCTCAAGGCCACGCTGCGCGCGGAGCTGCCGGACTACATGGTGCCGGCGCACCTGCTGTTGCTCGCGCACCTGCCGCTGAGCCCCAACGGCAAGCTGGACCGCGCCGCGCTGCCCAAGCCGGATGCCAACCAGGCGCGGGTCGATTGGCTGGCACCGGTTACCGAGGTGCAGCAACAGGTCGCGGCGATCTGGGCCCAGGTGCTGGGCGCCGAGCGGGTAGGGCTCAACGATCACTTCTTCGAGAGGGGTGGGCACTCGTTGCTCGCCACGCAGATGGTGTCCCGCGTGCGGCATGGACTGGGCATCGAGGTGGCACTCAAGAGCGTGTTCGAGCAGCCGGTGCTGGCAGATTTCGTCGCGGCACTGGGCACCCGTGCTGCCACGGCGCCGGCGATGCTGGCGGTCGGGCGTGAGCAGCCGCTGGCGCTGTCCTTCGCCCAGGAGCGCCAGTGGTTCCTCTGGCAACTGGACCCGCGCAGCGCGGCCTACCACGTGCCCGCCGCCTTGCACTTGCGCGGTCGATTGGACAGTGCCGCGCTGGAAAACGCCTTCCAGGCGCTGGTGCAACGTCATGAGCCGTTGCGCACCACGTTTGTGGAGAGGGGCGAGCACACCTGGCAGGTCATTCACCCGGACCTGGCGATTGCCATCGAGCGCCAGCGCGTCGAGGCGCCGGATATCGAACACGCCGTGGCGCAGGAAATCCAGCGCCCGTTCGACCTGGTCAACGGCCCGCTGATGCGCGTCGCACTGCTGCAGATCGACGCCGAGCACCATGTGCTGGTCATCACCCAGCACCACATCATCTCCGATGGCTGGTCGATGCAAGTGATGGTCGACGAACTGGTCGCGCTGTATCAGGGCCACGCCCGGTTGCCGTCCCTGGCGCTGCAGTACGCCGACTATGCCGTGTGGCAGCGCGACTGGATGGCGGGCGGGGAAACCCAGCGTCAACTCAATTACTGGTGCACGCACCTGGGTACCGAGCATCCGCTGCTGGAATTGCCCCTGGACCACCCGCGCCCAGCGGTGCAAAGCCACCGCGGTGCGCGCCAGCAGATCCAGCTCGACACCCGTCTGGTCGCCGAACTGAAGGCACTCGCCCAGCGTCAGGACGTGACCCTGTTCATGTTGCTGCTCGCCTCGTTCCAGACCCTGCTGCACCGCTACAGCGGCCAGTCCGAGATCCGTGTCGGCGTGCCGATTGCCAACCGCAACCGCCTTGAAACCGAACGCCTGATCGGCTTTTTCGTCAACACCCAGGTGCTCAAGGCCGACCTGCACGGGCAGATGCGCTTTGACCAGTTGCTGGCCCAGGTCAAGCAACGCGCCCTGGACGCCCAGGCCCATCAGGACTTGCCGTTCGAACAACTGGTGGAAGCCCTGCAGCCGGAGCGCAGCCTCAGCCATAACCCGCTGTTCCAGGTGATGTTCAACCATCAGGACAACCTGCGCCAAGGCGCGGTGCAACTGCCCGGCCTGGACCTGCAACCGGTGGACTGGGCCGGCCACACCACTCAGTTCGACCTCAACCTGGAGACCGAAGAGTCCGCCGACGGCCTGTGGGCCTCCCTGACCTACGCCACCGACCTGTTCGACGCCGCGACCCTGCAGCGCATGGCCGGTCACTGGCAGAACCTGCTGCACGCCGTGGTACGCGATGCCGCTCAGGTCTTGGATGAGCTGGCGATGCTCAGCGCGCCGCAATCCCGGCAACTGCTCGAAACGTGGAACCACACCGCCGTCGAATTTGCGCGCGAGCGCTGTGTGCAGCAATTGTTCGAAGCGCAGGCGCTGGCGCATCCTCAGGCCATCGCGCTGCATTTCAACGGCCAAGCCCTGAGCTACGCCGCGCTCAATCGCCGCGCCAACCGCCTGGCTCATCGCCTGATCGCGGCGGGTGTCGGCCCTGACGTGTTGGTTGCCGTGCATGTGGAGCGCTCCCTGGACATGGTGGTCGGCCTGTTGGCGACCCTCAAGGCCGGTGGCGCCTATGTGCCGCTCGACCCGCAGTTCCCGGCGGATCGCCTGGCCTTCATGCTTGAGGACAGCCGCGCACGGGTGCTGCTGACCCAGCCGCACCTGATCGGGCGCCTGGCGCAACCGCAGGGCCTGCAGGTGCTGCTGGTCGACGATGTCGATGCCGACGACCACAACCCGCAGGTCAGCGTCACGCCGGAACACTTGGCGTACGTGATCTACACCTCCGGTTCCACCGGCAAACCCAAGGGCGTGATGGTGCGGCACCAGGCGCTGTGCAGCTTTACCAGCGGCATGGCGACGACGTTGGACATGGGTGCGCAGGCGCGGGTGCTGTCGCTGACCACGTTCTCGTTCGATATCTTCGCCCTGGAGCTGTACGTGCCACTGACGGTCGGTGCCACGGTGCTGTTGAGCGATCAGGCGATGGCCCTCGACCCGGAGGCCATTCTCGACCTCGCGCACAGCCAGTCCGCCAACGTGCTGCAAGCCACGCCTTCGACCTGGCGCATGCTGCTGGAAAGCCCGCGTGCCGATCAGTTGCGCGGCATCAAGGCCCTGTGTGGCGGCGAAGCCCTGCCGGCCGATCTGGCCCAACGCATGCTCGACCTGCAAGGTCCGGTGTGGAACCTGTATGGCCCCACCGAAACCACGATCTGGTCGGCGGCCCATCGTTTGTCGCAGGCGCAGCCTTTTGTCGGGCGTCCCATTGCCAATACCACCTTGTTCATCCTCAACGCCGGGCTCACGCCATGCCCGTTGGGTGCATCCGGCGAACTGCTGATCGGCGGTGTCGGCCTGGCACGCGGTTACCACGCGCGGCCAGCGCTGACGGCCGAGCGCTTCGTGCCCAACCCCTACGGTGCACCGGGCGAACGCCTGTACCGTACCGGCGACCTGGCGCGCTACCGTGACGACGGCGTGGTCGAATACATCGGCCGGGTCGACCACCAGGTCAAGGTGCGCGGTTTCCGTATCGAACTCGGCGAAATCGAAGCCTGCCTGCGCGAGCAGCCTGGCGTGCGCGAAGCCGTGGTGCTGGCCGACGACGACCGCTTGATCGCTTACCTGGTCAGCTCGGCGGCGCAAGCCCCGCAGGCGTACCAAGCCGCCTTGCGCGAGCGCCTGCCGGACTACATGGTGCCGGCACACCTGATGTTCCTCGACAGCCTGCCCCTGACCCCCAACGGCAAGCTCGACCGCAAGGCGTTGCCGAAGGTCGATGCCAGCCTGTGGCGCAAAGGCCATGTGGCACCGGTATCCGAGCGCGAAAAACAGGTCGCGGCGATCTGGGCCGACGTGCTGGATGTGCCGCAGGTCGGCCTCGACGACCACTTCTTCGAGCTGGGCGGGCACTCGCTGCTGGCCACGCGGGTGGTGTCGCGGGTCCGCCAGGCGCTGGCGCTGGAAGTGGCGCTCAAGTGCCTGTTCGAACACCCCTTGCTGGGCGACTTTGTCGCGTCCCTGGGCGAAGAGCGCGTGGCTGCGCCGGCGTTGCTCAAGGTTGATCGCGACCAACCGCTGCCGCTGTCCTATGCCCAGGAGCGCCAATGGTTCCTCTGGCAACTGGACCCGCACAGCGCCGCGTATCATATCCCCAGCGCCTTGCGTTTAAAGGGCACGCTGGACCAGGCGGCACTGCAACGCAGTTTCGACACCTTGCTCGCCCGCCATGAAAGCCTGCGCACCCATCTGCGCCAGGACGCGGCGGCCACGGTGCAGGTCATCGAAGACTCGGGCCTGATCGACATCGAGCTGGCCGACACCGATGAAGCCGGGCTCAAGGCGCAGGTCGCCGCCGAGGTCGCACAGCCGTTCGACCTGCTGCGCGGGCCGTTGCTGCGGGTCAAACTGCTGCGTCTGGCCAAGGACGACCACGTGCTGGTGCTGGTGCAGCACCATATCGTCTCCGATGGCTGGTCGATGCAACTGATGGTCGAAGAGCTGGTGCAGCTCTACGCGGCCTTCAGCCAGGGGCAGACGCCGGACCTGCCGCCGTTGCCGATCCAGTACGCCGACTACGCCGTGTGGCAGCGCCACTGGATGGAGGCCGGAGAAAAGGCGCGTCAGCTGGCGTACTGGCAAGGTTTGCTGGGCGGCGTGCAGCCGGTGCTGGAATTACCGTTCGACTACCAGCGCCCGGCCGTGCAAAGCCATCGCGGGGCGCGCCTGGGGATTGAGCTGCCGGCCGCGCTGCTGGGCGGTTTGCGCAACCTGGCGCGCGACGCCGGGGTGACCTTGCCGATGGTGTTGCTGGCGTCCTACCAGGCCTTGCTGCACCGCTACAGTGGCCAGGAAGATGTGCGCGTCGGCGTGCCGATTGCCAACCGCAACCGCTTGGAAACCGAAGGGCTGATCGGCTTCTTCGTCAACACCCAGGTGCTCAAGGCCGACATCCATGGGCAAATGAGCGTCGAGCAGTTGTTGCAGCAGGCGCGCCAGCGTTCCCTTGAGGCCCAGGCCCATCAGGACCTGCCGTTCGAGCAACTGGTCGAGGCCCTGCAACCTGAGCGCAGCATGAGCCTGAGCCCGTTGTTCCAGGTGCTGTTCAACCACCGTGTGACCTCTGCCGGCCTGCATCTGCAGGGCTTGACCGCCCTCGACGTCGAAGTACTCGGTTGGGATGAAGGCGTCGCCCAGTTCGACCTGGCGCTGGACGTAGAAGAAAGCCAGGCCGCGCTGCGTGCGTCCCTGAGCTACGCCACCGACCTGTTCGCCCCGGCGACCATCGAGCGCATGGCTGGCCACTGGCAGAACCTGTTGCAGGCGATGGTTGCCGATCAGCAGCAGACTGTCGGCCAACTCAACCTGCTGGGTGCGGATGAGCAACGGCACATCCTGCAGCTGTGGGACCAGACCGACGCCGGCTTCTCGGCCCAGCGCCTGGTGCACGAGTTGGTTGCCGAGCGTGCGCGGGAAAATCCTGCGGCGGTGGCGGTCAAGTTCGATGCACAAACCCTGAGCTATGGCGAGCTGGATCGCGAGGCCAACCGCCTGGCCCATGCGCTGATCGCCCGTGGTGTCGGCCCGGAAGTGCGCGTGGCCATCGCCATGCCGCGCAGTGCCGAGATCATGGTGGCGTTCCTCGCGGTAATGAAAGCGGGCGGGGTGTATGTGCCGCTGGATATCGAATACCCCCGCGACCGCCTGCTGTACATGATGCAGGACAGCCGCGCGCAACTGCTGCTCACCGACAGCCGCGCGTTGCAGCAACTGCCGATCCCGGCAGGATTGACCAGCCTGGCGATTGATCGCACTGAAGAGTGGGCGGGGTTCAGCGACACGGCGCCCGATGTGAAGCTGGACGGCGACAACCTCGCCTACGTGATCTACACCTCCGGCTCCACCGGCATGCCCAAGGGCGTGGCGGTGTCCCACGGCCCGTTGGTGGCGCATATCATCGCCACCGGCGAGCGCTATGAAACCAGCCCGGCCGATTGCGAATTGCACTTCATGTCGTTCGCCTTCGACGGCTCCCACGAAGGCTGGATGCACCCGTTGATCAACGGCGCCAGCGTGCTGATCCGCGATGACAGCCTGTGGCTGCCCGAGTACACCTACGAACAGATGCACCGTCACAACGTGACCATGGCCGTGTTCCCGCCGGTGTACCTGCAACAACTGGCCGAGCATGCCGAGCGTGACGGTAACCCGCCGAAGGTACGTGTGTACTGCTTTGGCGGTGATGCCGTAGCCCAGGCGAGCTATGACCTGGCCTGGCGCGCACTCAAGCCGACCTACCTGTTCAACGGCTACGGCCCGACGGAAACGGTGGTTACGCCACTGCTGTGGAAAGCACGCAAGGGCGACCCGTGCGGCGCGGTCTATGCACCGATTGGCACTTTGCTGGGCAATCGCAGCGGCTACGTCCTCGACGCGCAGCTCAACCTGCAGCCGGTCGGTGTCGCCGGCGAGCTGTACCTGGGCGGGGAGGGCGTGGCGCGCGGTTACCTGGAGCGTCCAGCACTGACCGCCGAGCGCTTCGTGCCGGACCCCTTCGGCAAGCCGGGCAGCCGCGTGTACCGCAGCGGTGACCTGACCCGCGGGCGCCCGGATGGCGTGGTGGACTACCTCGGTCGTGTCGACCATCAAGTGAAAATCCGCGGTTTCCGCATCGAACTGGGTGAAATCGAAGCGCGCCTGCGTGAGCAGGACAATGTCGGCGAAACCGTCGTGGTGGCCCACGAAGGCCCGACCGGCAAGCAACTGGTGGCTTATGTAGTGCCGGCCGATGCCAACCTGGCCGATCAGGCCGAGTTCCGCGACAACCTGCGCCGCGCGCTGAAAACCCGCCTGCCGGACTACATGGTGCCGACGCACTTCATGTTCCTCGCGCAAATGCCGCTGACCCCCAACGGCAAGCTCGACCGCAAGGGGTTGCCCGAGCCGGATGCAAGCCTGCTGCAACAGGCCTATGTGGCCCCCGAAAGCGAGCTGGAACAGCAGATCGCCGCGATCTGGGCCGAGGTGCTGCGCCTGCCGCAAGTGGGCCTGAACGACAACTTCTTCGAGGTGGGCGGCCACTCCCTGCTGGCGATCCAGATCACCTCGCGGGTGCAGGCCGAACTGGGCCTGGAAGTGCCACTGGTGGAAGTGTTCCAGACCGAAACGCTGCGTGCCTACGTACAGGCCGCCGCCACCTTCCGCGCCGGCAGTGCGGAAGATTTTGATGACCTTCGTGACTTTTTGAGCGAACTAGAGGCGATTTGACCCATGCTTTCCAACCCTAATATCGATCTGGTTTCGCGCTTTCTTCGCCTGCCTCTGGAACAGCGCCAGCAGTTTTACCAGCGCCTGCAAAGCCGTGGCATGAGTTTCGCCCAACTGCCGATTGCCTCGATCCGCGAGGACGGCCAGAAGCTGCCATTGTCCTACGCCCAGGAGCGCCAGTGGTTTCTCTGGCAACTGGACCCGGACAGCGCCGCCTATCACGTGCCCGGCGCCCTGCGCCTGAGTGGCCAGTTGGACAAGGCCGCCCTGCAACGCAGCTTCGACACGCTGGTGGCGCGCCATGAAAGCCTGCGCACGCGCCTGCACCTGGACGCCGAGGAGCGTGCCCAGGAGGTGCTGGCCCACGCCGTGATCGAAATCGCTGAAAGCGCAGTCGACGAGACCCAGCTCACGTCCCGCGTCGAAGCGGAAATCGCCCGGCCTTTCGATTTACAGCAAGGTCGATTGTTGCGGGTCAGCTTGCTCGCCGTGAGCGAAGACGAGCACGTGCTGGTGCTGGTGCAGCACCATATCGTCTCCGATGGCTGGTCGATGGGCGTGATGGTGCAGGAGTTGATGCAGCTCTACGCCGCCTACAGCCAGGGCCAGGACTGTGTGCTGGCGCCGCTGCCGATCCAGTATGCCGACTACGCGCTGTGGCAGCGCCGCTGGATGGAGGCCGGGGAGAAGGCCCGTCAATTGGACTACTGGCGCGAACTGCTCAGCGGCGCGCAGCCGGTGCTGGAGCTACCGTTCGACCAGCCGCGCCCGGCGCAACAGAGCTTTCGCGGCGCGCGCCACGACATCGTGCTCGAACCGGCCCTGGTTGCAGGCTTGAAAACCCTGGCCCAGCGTGAAGGCGTGACGATGTTCATGTTGCTGCTGGCGTCGTTCCAGGCCTTCCTGTACCGCTACAGCGGGCAATCGGACATCCGTGTCGGCGTGCCGATTGCCAACCGCAACCGTGTCGAGACCGAGTCGCTGATCGGCTTTTTCGTCAACACCCAGGTACTCAAGGCCGACGTCGACGGCGCCATGCCCTTTACCGCACTGCTGCAGCACACCAAGCGCCGCGCGCTGGAGGCCCAGGCTCATCAGGACTTGCCCTTCGAGCAATTGGTGGAGGCGCTGCAACCGGAACGCAGCCTGAGCCACAACCCGCTGTTCCAGGTGATGTTCAACCACCAGGCCCACTCACACACAGCAGAGCAGCAATTGCCTGGCCTGCGCGTGGCCCACCTGGAATGGGACAGCCACAGCGCCCAGTTCGACCTGAGCCTGGACACCCAGGAGAGCGGCGACGCGATCTGGGCCTCCCTGACTTACGCCACCGACCTGTTCGGCGCCGCCACCGTGGCGCGCATGGCCGAGCACTGGCTGAGCCTGCTGCGTGCCGCCGTGGCGAACAGCGCGTTGCCGGTGCAGGACCTGGCGACCCTCAGCGCCAACGAGCGCGAGCAGATGCTTGACCAGTGGAACGCCACCGCGCGCGATTATGCGCGAGGGCAGTGGGTACATCAGTTGATCGAGGCGCAGGTGCTGGCGCAGCCGGACGCACCGGCAGTGCGCTTCAACCACCTGTCCCTGAGCTATGCCGAACTGAACCGTCGTGCCAACCGCCTGGCCCATCGCCTGATCGAAGCCGGTGTCGGCCCCGACGTGCTGGTCGGCCTGGCGGTGGAGCGCTCCATTGAAATGGTGGTTGGCCTGCTCGCGGTGCTCAAGGCCGGTGGGGCCTATGTGCCGCTGGACCCGGAGTATCCGCGTGAGCGCCTGGCCTACATGCTCGGCGACAGCGGGGTGAAACTGCTGCTGACCCAGGCGCATCTGCGTGAGCAGTTGCCGATTCCCCAAGGCCTGGAAACACTGGTGCTGGGCGAGTCCGACTTTGAGGACTACAGCGACACCAACCCAGGCATCGCGCTGGACGGCGAAAACCTCGCCTACGTGATCTACACCTCGGGTTCCACCGGCCAGCCAAAAGGTGCCGGCAACCGTCATTCGGCATTGCTCAACCGCCTGCAATGGATGCAGGAGGCGTATGGCCTGGAGGCCAGCGACAGCGTGCTGCAGAAGACCCCGTTCAGCTTCGATGTGTCGGTGTGGGAGTTCTTCTGGCCGCTGATGACCGGCTCGCGCCTGGTGGTTGCCGCGCCGGGGGATCATCGCGATCCGGCCCGGCTGGTCAGCCTGATCAATGCCGAGCGCATTACCACGCTGCACTTTGTGCCGTCGATGCTGCAGGCATTCCTGCAGGACCCGGCGGTGTCGAGTTGCCAAAGCCTGCAGCGCATTGTGTGCAGCGGCGAAGCGTTACCGGTGGATGCGCAGCAGCAAGTCTTCGCCAAACTGCCCCAGGCCGAGCTCTACAACCTGTATGGCCCGACCGAAGCGGCTATCGACGTGACCCACTGGACCTGCATCGATGAAGAGCGCGATGCGGTGCCGATAGGCCGTCCGATTGCCAACCTCTGCTGCTACATCCTCGACAGCAACTTCGAACCTGTACCGGTTGGCGTGCTGGGCGAGCTGTACCTGGGCGGCATTGGCCTGGCCCGTGGTTATCACCGTCGTCCGGCACTTACCGCCGAGCGCTTTATCGCCCACCCGTTCATCAAGGGCGAACGCCTGTACCGCACCGGCGACCTCGCGCGCTACCGCGCAGACGGCGTGATCGAGTACGCCGGGCGTATCGACCATCAGGTCAAGTTGCGCGGCCTGCGTATCGAACTGGGCGAAATCGAAGCGCACCTGCTCGAACACGAGTGGGTGCGTGAGGCTGCCGTGCTGGCGGTCGACAGCAAATACCTGGTCGGCTACCTGGTGTTGCACAGCGCCGGCGATGATTGGCGCGAAGTACTCGGTGCTCATCTGGCCAAGCACCTGCCCGACTACATGGTGCCGGCGCAGTGGGTGGTACTCGACCAGATGCCCTTGAGCCCGAACGGCAAGCTCGACCGCAAGGCGCTGCCCAAGCCCGAGGCCACGCAGCAATACGAAGCGCCGCACACTGCCCTGGAGCAGCAGATTGCCGCGATCTGGGCCGAGGTGCTGGGCATCGAACACGTGGGCTTGAACGACAACTTCTTCGAGCGCGGCGGCGACTCGATCATCTCGATCCAGGTGGTCAGCCGCGCCCGGGCAGCCGGCATTCATTTCACCGCCAAAGCGCTGTTCCAGCACCAGACCGTGCGCAGCCTGGCGCGGGTGGCGCAGTTGCAGGTGGCCCAGGTCATCGACCAGGGGCCGGTGCAGGGCACGACGCCGTTGCTGCCGTTCCAGCAACTGTTCTTCGGAATGCAATTGCCCGAGCAACACCACTGGAACCAGTCACTGCTGCTGACCCCGCGCGAGGTGATGGAGGGCGACCGCCTGGAAACGGCCTTGCAAGGGCTGATCGCGCACCATGATGGCTTGCGCCTGCGCTTCAGCCCGCACGCCGCAGGGTGGCAGGCCGAGCATGCCGCAGCCGTTACGCCGGTGCTGTGGCAAGCCCGTGTGCAGGATGCCGATGAACTGGCCGCCCTGTGCGAAAACGCCCAGCGCAGCCTCGACCTGCAGCAGGGGCCGTTGTTGCGCGCGGTTCTCGCCGAACTGGCCGACGGTTCCCAGCGCCTGCTCTTGGTCATGCACCATCTGGTGGTGGACGGCGTGTCCTGGCGGGTGTTCCTCGAAGACCTGCAGAGCCTGTATCGCCACCAATCGCTGCCGGCCAAGACCTCGTCGTTCAAGGCCTGGGCCGAGCGTCTGCAGGCCCATGCCCGTAGCGAATCGATCCGTGCCGAGAAAGACTTCTGGCTGCAACAGCTGCAAGGCCTGCCGACCGACTTGCCTTGCCGTGATCCACAGGGTGCGCGCCCCGTCCGCCTGGCCCAGACCGTGATCAGTCAACTGGATGCCGAACGCACCCGGCAGCTGCTGCAACAAGCGCCGACGGCCTATCGCACGCAGATCAACGACCTGCTGCTGACCGCCCTGGCACGCGTGATCTGCCGCTGGACCGGGCACGCTTCGAGCCTGATCCAGCTGGAAGGGCACGGCCGTGAAGACCTGTTTGACGAGATCGACCTGACCCGCACCCTGGGCTGGTTCACCAGCCTGTTCCCGGTGCGCCTGACCCCGGCCGAGTCGCTTGCCACGTCGATCAAGCAGATCAAGCAACAGCTGCGCGCTGTCCCGGACAAAGGCCTGGGCTTCGGCGCGCTGCGCTACCTGGGCGATGACGCCACGCGCGAGGCCTTCAGTGGCTTGCCGGTGCCGCGCATCACCTTCAACTACCTGGGCCAGATCGACGCCAGTTTCGACCAGCCGGACGGCCTGTTCATCCCGTCGGCAGAAAGCGCCGGCGCCGAACAAAGCCCCGAGGCGCCATTGGGTAACTGGTTGACGCTCAACGGCCAGGTGTATGGCGGTGAACTGCAACTGGGTTGGACCTTCAGCCCGCTGATGTTCGACCCCGCCGCGATCCAGGCGCTCAGCGTGGCCTATACCGAGGAACTGAATGCCCTGGTGGAACATTGCTGCACGCCTGGCAACCGCGGCTTTACGGCGTGCGACTTCCCGTTGTCGCGACTCACGCAGGCGCAGCTGGAGTCCTTGCCGCTGGCCGCCGACGCCATCGAAGACATCTACAGCTTGTCGCCGATGCAGCAGGGCATGTTGTTCCACACCCTGTATGAACAGGCGGCGGGCGACTACATCAACCAGATCCGCGTGACCGTCGACAACCTCGACGTGGCGCGCTTCCAGCATGCCTGGGATGCCACCGTGCAGGCTCATGACGTATTGCGCAGTGGTTTCTTCTGGGAAGGGCAGCTGGAGTGGCCATGCCAAGTGGTGTACCGCGAGGCGCGGTTGCCGATTGACGTGCTTGATTGGCGAGCGATGCCCGAGCGTGAGGCGGAGCTGCAAAACCTGCAGGAGGCCCAGCGCCGCCAGGGGTTTGACCTGACCAAGGCGCCGCTGGTGCGCCTGGTGCTGGTGCGCACCGATGCGCAACGCCATGAGCTGATCTACACCAATCACCACATCCTGATGGACGGCTGGAGCAATTCGCGGCTGTTCGGTGAAGTGCTGCAACGTTATGCCGGCGTCGCCGTGCCGCAGGCCGCCGGGCGTTACCGCGACTACATCGGCTGGCTGCAACAGCGTGACGCGCAGGCCACCGAAACCTTCTGGCGCGAACAACTGGCCGTGCTGCACACCCCGACCCGCCTGGGCAGCAGTCAGCCGCTGGCCGCGCAGGGGCATGGCGAGCATCAACTGCAGCTGGACCGTGCCTTGACCGCGCGCCTGGAATCTTTCGCCCGCAGCCACAAGGTCACGCTTAATACCTTGATTCAGGCGGCGTGGCTGATCCTGTTGCAACGCCACAGCGGGCAGGCGGTGGTGTGCTTCGGCGCCACCGTGGCCGGGCGCCCGGCCGAATTGGCCGGGGTCGAGCAACAGGTCGGTCTGTTCATCAACACCTTGCCGGTGATCAGCGCGGTGGAGGGCCAGCAATCGGTAGCCGACTGGCTGCAAGCGGTGCAGGCGCAGAACCTGGCCCTGCGCGAGCATGAACACACCGGCTTGTACGACATCCAGCGCTGGGCCGGGCAGGGCGGCGAGGCCTTGTTCGACAACATTCTGGTGTTCGAAAACTACCCGGTATCCAAGGCCCTGGAACAGAGCGGCGGCAGCGGCATTCGCTTCGGCACGCCGCATTCCCACGAGCAGACCAGCTTCCCGCTGACCGTGCTGGTGGACGTCGGCGACACGCTGTCAGTGCAGTTCGGCTTTGCCCGCGCGCATTTCAGTGCGGCCACGGTGCATAGCTATGCGCGCCACCTGGTCAACCTGCTGCAGGCCATGCTCCAGGGCGGGCAACAACACCTTGGCGAGCTGGCCATGCTCGACCCGGCCGAGCGCCAGCAAGTCGTGCGGGACTGGAATGCCACGGCGCGGGACTATCCCCTGCAGGACTGTGTGCATCAACGGATTGAACAGCAGGTAACGCGAACGCCGGACGCGCCGGCCCTGGTATTCGCCGAGCAGCGCTTGAGCTACGCCGAATTGAACCGTCGTGCCAATCGCCTGGCCCATCGCTTGATCGAGGCGGGTGTGGGCCCGGATGTGCTGGTCGGCCTGGCCGTGGAGCGTTGCGTCGAGATGGTGGTCGGCCTGCTCGCGGTGCTCAAGGCCGGTGGCGCCTATGTGCCGCTGGACCCGGAGTACCCACGCGAGCGTCTGGCCTACATGCTCGACGACAGTGGCGTGAAGCTGCTGCTGACCCAGGCGCACTTGCGCGAGCAACTGCCGATTCCCACCAGCCTGGAAACCTTGGTGCTGGGCGAGTCTGCCTTTGAAGACTACAGCGACAGCAACCCAGGCATCGTGCTGGACGGCGAAAACCTCGCGTATGTGATCTACACCTCCGGCTCCACCGGCCAGCCCAAAGGCGCCGGCAACCGTCACTCGGCCCTGACCAACCGTCTGCACTGGATGCAGGAAGCCTATGGCCTGGATGTCAGCGACACGGTCCTGCAAAAGACCCCGTTCAGCTTCGACGTGTCGGTGTGGGAGTTCTTCTGGCCGCTGATGACCGGCGCGCGCCTGGTGGTCGCGGCGCCGGGGGATCACCGCGATCCGGCCAAACTGGTCAACCTGATCAATGCCGAGCAGGTCACCACGCTGCACTTTGTGCCGTCGATGCTGCAGGCATTCCTGCAGGATCCGGCGGTTGCGACCTGCCACACCTTGCACCGTATCGTGTGCAGCGGCGAGGCGTTGCCGGTGGATGCCCAGCAGCAGGTGTTCGCCAAACTGCCGCAGGCCGGGCTCTACAACCTGTACGGCCCGACCGAGGCGGCCATCGACGTGACCCACTGGACCTGCATCGATGAAGGCCGCGATGCGGTGCCGATTGGGCGTCCGATTGCCAACCTCGGTTGCTACATCCTCGACGACAACTTCGAGCCGGCGCCGGTGGGTGTGCTCGGCGAGCTGTACCTGGGCGGCGTGGGCCTGGCGCGGGGTTACCATCGCCGTCCCGCGCTGACTGCCGAGCGCTTTATCGCGCATCCGTTTGTCGACGGCGAGCGCCTGTACCGCACTGGCGACCTGGCACGCTACCGCGAAGACGGCGTGATCGAGTACGCCGGGCGGATCGACCATCAAGTCAAGTTGCGCGGCCTGCGGATCGAGCTGGGCGAAATCGAAGCGCGCCTGCTGGAACACGACTGGGTCCGCGAGACCGCCGTACTGGCCGTCGATGGCAAATACCTGGTTGGCTACCTGGTGCTGCACAACGCCGGCGATGACTGGCGCGATGTGCTCAGCGCGCACCTGGCCCAGCACCTGCCGGACTACATGGTGCCTGCGCAGTGGATGCTGCTGGAGCAGATGCCGCTGAGCCCCAACGGCAAGCTCGACCGCAAGGCCCTGCCGGCGGTGGACGCCAACCTGCAAGCCCGGGAATACGTCGCCCCGCACAGCGAGTTGGAGCAGCAGATCGCCGCCATCTGGGCCGAGGTGCTCGACGTGGAGCGGGTGGGCCTGACCGACAACTTCTTCGAACTGGGCGGGCATTCGCTGCTGGCGACGCAGGTGGTGGTGCGCCTGCGCGAGCAATTGCATGCCGAGTTCGATGTGAAATCGATCTTCACCACCCCGACCCTGGCCGATTTCAGCGCCTACGTGGCGGCGCAGCAGACAAATAATTCGCCGGTGCAGGACGCATTGGCTAAATCCTTGGAGGCCCTCAAACGTCTATCAGCAGAAGATTTGGATAAATTGATTTCCTGAGGGGCGTGGCGTGCAAGCATTAATCGAGTCGGTAGGTTCACTTTCTGCGCAACAGAAGAAAGCGTTGGCGGTAATGCTCAAGCAGCAAGGCATCAACCTGTTTGAGATTGCCCCGGTTTTCAAGCGCCAGGAAGGCGAGCCGCTTCGACTCTCTTATGCGCAGGAGCGGCAGTGGTTTCTGTGGCAGCTGGAGCCGCAGAGCACCGCCTATCACGTACCCCGGGCGTTGCGCCTGACCGGCCACCTCGACGTGGCCGCGTTGCAGCGCAGCTTTGACGCGCTGGTCAAGCGCCATGAGAGCCTGCGCACGCATTTGCAGGAGGACGGCGACAGCGCCTTGCAGGTCATCGCCGACCAGGTGCGGGTCGACATTGCGCTGGTCGATGCCCAGGAGTCAGAACTCAAGGCGCTGGTCGAGGCCGAGATCGACCAGCCGTTCGATTTGCAGCAAGGCCCGCTGTTGCGGGTCAAGCTGCTGCGCCTGGCGCCGCAGGAACACGTGCTGGTGCTGGTGCAGCATCACATCGTCTCCGATGGCTGGTCGATGCAGGTGATGGTCGACGAACTGGTGCAGTTGTACGCCGCCCACGTGCAGGGCCACGACCCGCAACTGCCGGCCTTGCCGATCCAGTATGCCGACTACGCGCTGTGGCAACGCAGCTGGATGGAAGCCGGCGAGCGCGAGCGTCAATTGGGCTATTGGCAAGGCCTGCTCGGCGGTGAACAGCCGGTGCTGGAAATGCCCATGGACCGCCCACGGCCGGCGGTGCAGAGCTACCGGGGCGCGCGCCTCGACCTGACGCTGGAAGCCTCGCTGGTCGCGGGTCTCAAGACCCTGGCACAGCGCGAAGGGGTGACCCTGTTCATGCTGTTGCTGGCATCGTTCCAGGCAGTGCTGCATCGCTATACCGGCCAGAACGACATCCGCATCGGCGTGCCGGTGGCCAACCGCAATCGGGTGGAAACCGAGCGCCTGATCGGCTTTTTCGTCAACACGCAAATCCTCAAGGCCGATATCGACGGCCAGATGACCTTTCGCGACCTGCTGCAGCAAACCCGGCAGCGCGCCGTCGACGCCCAGGCCCATCAGGACTTGCCGTTCGAGCAGTTGGTGGAAGCCCTGCAGCCGGAACGCAGCCTGAGCTACAACCCGTTGTTCCAGGTGATGTTCAATCACCAGACCGATAGCCAGCGCGGTGGTGGCAGCGTCACGGGCCTGCAGGTGCAAGGGTTGGAGTGGGACAGCAAGACCGCGCAATTCGACCTCAACCTCGACACCCAGGAATCGGCCGACGGCATCCAGGCCTCGCTGACCTACGCCACCGACCTGTTCGACGCGCCGAGCCTTGAGCGTTTCCTCGCCCATTGGCACCGGTTGCTGCAAGCGGTGGCCAAGGATTGCAGTGGCCGTGTCGGCGAGCTGCCGTTGCTGGACGATGACCAGTGGCAGCAACTGGTACACGGCTGGAACCACACGCACAAAACCTTCGCCCACGACATGGGCGTGCACCGCCTGCTGGAAGCCCAGGCCCAGGCGCGGCCTGATGCCACGGCACTGGTGTGCAACGGCCAGGCGCTCAGCTACGGCGAGTTGAACCGGCGCGCCAATGGCCTGGCCCATCGCCTGCGCGCAGCGGGTGTGGGCCCTGACGTGCTGGTGGCGGTGGCGCTGGACCGTTCGGTCGAGATGGTGCTGGCATTGCTCGCCACCCTCAAGGCCGGCGGCGCCTACGTACCGCTCGATCCACAGTTCCCGGCCGACCGCCTGGCGTTCATGCTCGAAGACAGCCGTGCCCGCGTGTTGCTGACCGCTGGCGAACTGCACACGCGGCTGCCGCTGGCCGCCGGCCAGCACGTGCTGTTCATGGACGCGCAGGAAGACGCGCGCTACAGCCACGCCAACCCTGACGTCGAGCTGACCGGCGAGCACCTGGCGTATGTGATTTACACCTCCGGCTCCACCGGCAAGCCCAAGGGCGTGATGGTGCGCCATGGCGCGCTGAGCAGTTTCACCCACGGCATGGCGGAGACCCTGGCCATCGGCGCCGACGCGCGCCTGTTGTCGTTGACCACGTTCTCGTTCGACATCTTTGCCCTGGAACTCTACGTGCCGCTGGCAGTAGGCGCGACCGTGGTGCTGGCCGACAAGGACGTGTCGCTGGACCCCGAGGCGATCCTCGACCGGGTGCAGCGCGAGGCAATCAACGTGGTGCAGGCCACGCCATCAACCTGGCGCATGCTCCTGGACAGCGAGCGCCGCACCTTGCTGCACGGGGTCAAGTGCCTGTGCGGCGGCGAGGCGCTGCCGGCCGACCTGGCCGAGCGCATGCTGGCCCAGCAGGGTACGGTGTGGAACCTGTACGGCCCGACCGAAACCACCATCTGGTCGGCCGCCCATAAGCTGGTCGAGCCGCTGCCGTTTGTCGGTCGACCAATCGCCAATACTGCCTTGTTCATTCTCAACGCCGACCTCACTCCGTGCCCGGTCGGCGCTGCCGGCGAACTGTTGATCGGCGGGGTCGGCCTGGCCCGTGGTTACCACGGTCGGGCGGCGATGACTGCCGAGCGCTTCGTGCCCAACCCCTTTGCCGGCAACGGCGAACGCCTGTATCGCACCGGCGACCTGGCGCGCTATCGCGCGGATGGCGTGGTCGAGTACATCGGCCGCGTCGATCATCAGGTCAAGGTGCGCGGTTTCCGGATCGAGCTGGGCGAGATTGAGGCGTGCCTGCGCGAGCAGAGCCGCATTCGCGAAGCGGTTGTGGTAGCCGAGAACGACCAGTTGCTGGCCTACCTGGTGACCGACACCCCGACGCCTGAGGCCGATCAAGGCGCGTTGCGCGAGCGGTGCAAGGTCGCGCTGCGTGAGGTACTGCCGGACTACATGGTTCCGGCACATATGCAATTCCTGTTGCGCCTGCCGCTGACACCCAATGGCAAGCTGGACCGCAAGGCGCTGCCGAAACCGGACGCCAGCCTGCTGCAAAAACGCTATGTGGCGCCGGTCAGCGAGCGCGAGAGCCAGGTCGCGGCCATCTGGGCGGACGTATTGGGCACGCCGCAGGTGGGCCTGGAAGACCACTTCTTCGAACTCGGTGGGCACTCGCTGCTGGCGACCCGCGTGGTGTCGCGTGTCCGCCAGGCGCTGGGGATCGAGGTGGCGCTCAAAAGCCTGTTCGAACAACCGGTGCTGGGCGCCTTCGTGCGTGGGCTGGGGGAGGCGGGCGACGAGGTGGCGCAGATCCCGTGGGCCGATCGTGAACGGCCGTTGCCGTTGTCGTATGCCCAGGAGCGCCAGTGGTTCCTCTGGCAGTTGGAACCCGACAGCGCGGCCTATCACATTCCCGCCGCGCTGCGCCTGCTGGGCACACTCGACCACGGGGCCTTGCAACGGGCTTTCGATACACTGGTGCAGCGCCATGAAACGCTGCGCACAGTGTTTTTCGCCGATGTGCAGCAGACCGTTCAACGTGTGCTCGAACAAACCAGCCCGGTTATCGAGCACCGGCGCCTGGGTTCGGCCACCGCCGCTGAATTGCAAAGGCTGGTAGAGACAGAAATCGCCCGGCCCTTCGACCTGCAGGCCGGCCCGTTGCTGCGTATCACCCTGCTGCAACTGAGCGAGCGCGAACATGTGCTGGTGCTGGTGCAGCATCACATTGTGTCGGATGCCTGGTCGATGCAGGTCATGGTCGATGAGCTGGTGAGTCTCTACGCCGGTTACAGCCAGGGCCTCGACCCGCGGCTGCCGGCACTGCCGATTCAATACGCCGACTACGCGCAATGGCAGCGCAGCTGGATGGAGGCGGGCGAGAAACAACGCCAGCTGGCCTACTGGCGTGCCCGCCTGGGCGATGTGCAGCCGGTGCTGGAGTTGCCGCTGGATCGTCCGCGCCCGGCCTTGCAGCGCTATGACGGTGCGCGCCTGGACCTGCGTGTCGAGCCCGGCGTGGTCGAGGGCCTGCGCGCCCTGGCACAGCGCGAAGGCGTGACGATGTTCATGGTGCTGCTCGCGTCTTTCCAGGCCTTGTTGTACCGCTACACCGGCCAGGGAGATATCCGTGTCGGTGTGCCTATCGCCAACCGCAACCGCCTGGAAACCGAGCAACTGATCGGCTTCTTCGTCAACACCCAGGTGCTCAGGGCCGAGATCGACGGGCACATGACCTTTGCCCAGCTGTTGCAACAGGTCAAGGAACAGGCGCTGGGCGCGCAAGACCACCAGGACCTGCCGTTCGAGCAATTGGTCGAGGCCCTGCAACCCGAGCGCAGCCTGAGCCACAACCCGCTGTTCCAGGTGATGTTCAACCACCAGTCGGATGCCCAGGCCAATCGCGCCGGGCAACACGTGCCGGGCCTGCAGGTGCAGGGGCTGGAATGGGACAGCCACACCGCCCATTTCGACCTGAGCCTGGACACCGAGGAGTCCGCCGATGGCCTGTTGGCCTCGCTGACCTACGCCACCGCGTTGTTCGACGCGAGCACCTTGCAGCGCTTCGCCGGGCACTGGCAGAACCTGCTCAAGAGCGTGGCTGGCGCTGCCCGACAGTGTGTCGCCGACCTGCCGATCCTGGGCAGCAGCGAACAGGCGCAGATGCTTTATGAGTGGAACCCGCCGCAACCGGCGCGGGCCGCCCACGGCAGCGTATTGAGCAAATTCGAGCGGCAGGTGGCCAGCCGGCCTGAGGCGGTCGCGTTGATCATGGATCAACGGCGCATGGATTACGCCGACCTCAACCGGCGCGCCAATCGCCTGGCGCACCGGCTGATCGAGCAGGGCGTGGGCGCCGACAGCCTGGTCGGCGTGGCCGTGGACCGCTCGCTGGAAATGATCGTCGCGCTGTTGGCCGTGCTCAAGGCCGGTGGCGCCTATGTGCCGTTGGACCCGCAATACCCACGCGATCGTCTGCAATGCATGATCGAAGACAGCGGCTTGCAGCTGTTGCTGACCCAGCAGCCCTTGCTCGAGCGCTTGCCGATCACCGCGGACCTCACGTTGATCTGCCTGGAGTCCGATCCGGAATGGCTGGCCGAGTACCCGTCGAGCAATCCACCGGCGCGTGCGTTCGCCTCCAACCTGGCCTACCTGATGTTCACCTCCGGTTCGACCGGGCGGCCCAAGGGCGTCGGGATTGACCAGGCCTCCCTGGCGCGGCACGTCGAGGTGTTTATCGATGTGTTCGACCTGACTGCCGCCGACCGTGTACTGCAGTTCGGTACGTTCAACTTCGACGGCTTCGTCGAGCAACTCTACCCGGCGCTGTGCTGCGGCGCTGGCGTGGTGGTGCGGGGCGGCGAGCTGTGGGACAGCGACACCTTCTACACGCAACTGATCGAACATGAGATTTCGGTGGTCGACCTGACCACCGCGTATTGGCACCTGATCGCCCGTGACTTTGCCGAGCGTGGCGTACGTGATTACGCACGTCTGCGCCAGGTGCATGCGGGGGGCGAGGCCATGCCGCCGGAAGGGCTGGCGTCGTGGCGCGAGGCCGGGCTGGGCCATGTCCGCCTGCTCAACACCTACGGTCCTACCGAGGCGACCGTCACGGTCACGGCCCTGGATTGCGCAGGCTATGTGGATGGCAGCGAAGCCGTGACGCAAATGATGCCGATTGGTCGTGTGCTTGAGGGGCGCGCCATCTATCTGCTGGATGCCAGCCTCAACCCGGTGCCCGTGGGCGTGGCCGGTGAGCTGGTGATTGGCGGACCGCTGCTGGCGCGCGGGTATTTCAATCGCGCCGCCTTGAGCGCCGAGCGCTTTATTCCCGACCCTTTCGACCCCGCAGGTGGCGGCCGCCTGTACCGCACCGGTGACCTGGCGCGTTATCGTGCCGATGGTGTGATCGAGTACATCGGGCGCATCGACCATCAGGTCAAGGTGCGTGGCTTCCGTATCGAACTCGGCGAGATCGAGTCCCGCCTGCTGGCACAGGAGGGCGTGCGCGAAGCCTTGGTGATTGCGGCCGACCAGCAGCTCATCGCCTACGTGGTCACGTCGCAGGCGGCGTCCGGGCAGGATGCGCTGCGTGAGCAGATTCGCAGCGCATTGCGCGATGAACTGCCGGACTACATGGTGCCGGCGCATTTCATGTTCCTGCAGGCCCTGCCACTGAGCCCCAACGGCAAGCTCGACCGCCAGGCCTTGCCGCGCCCGGAGGCAAGCCACGCGACGCCGCATTGGGTGGCGCCGGTCACCGTGCTGGAGCAGCAGGTCGCGGCAATCTGGGCGGATATCCTCGGTGCCGAGCGCATTGGCCTTACCGACCACTTCTTCGAACGAGGCGGCCATTCGTTGCTGGCCATGCAAGTGGCGTCGCGCCTGCGGCATAACCTGGGGATCGAGTTGCCGCTGCGGGTACTGTTCGAGCAACCGCGCCTGGACGGCTTTGTCGCAGCCCTGCATACCGAGGGCAAGCGGGGCGGTTCGACCGCGCCAGCGCTGGTGCCGGCGTCCCGAGAGCTGCCGCTGGTGTTGTCCTACGCCCAGGAGCGCCAGTGGTTCCTGTGGCTGCTGGACCCCGACAGCGCCGCCTACCATGTGCCCAGTGCCTTGCGCCTCAAGGGCCAATTGGACCTCGACGCGCTGCAACGCAGCTTCGATAGCCTGGTGGCGCGCCATGCCAGCCTGCGCACGCATTTGCAGCAGGACGATGCGCAAACGCTGCAGGTGATTGCGCCGCAGGCCAGGGTTGAGATCACCGTGGTGCAAACCGATGAGGCCAGTCTCAAGGCCCAGGTGGAAGCTGAAATAGCCCGCCCGTTCGACTTGCTCGCCGGCCCGTTGCTCAGGACCCGCTTGCTGCGCCTGAGTGAGAACGAGCATGTGTTGGTGCTGGTGCAGCACCATATCGTCTCCGACGGTTGGTCGATGCAGATCATGGTCGATGAGCTGGTGCAGTTGTACAGCGCCTACAGCCAGGGCCAGGCACTGCAACTGCCGGCCTTGCCGATCCAGTACGCGGATTACGCCCGGTGGCAGCGCGAATGGATGGACGCGGGTGAAAAAGCCCGGCAGTTGGCCTACTGGCAAGGTTTGCTGGGCGGCGAGCAACCGGTATTGGAACTGCCGTTCGACCATCAGCGCCCAGCCGAGCAAAGCCATCGCGGTGCGCGTCTGTTTGTGCAATTGCCGTGCGCACTGGTCGCGGACCTCAAGGGCCTGGCGCAACGCGAAGGCGTGACCGTGTTCATGCTGTTGCTGGCCTCGTTCCAGGCGCTGATGCACCGCTACAGCGGCCAGGAAGACGTGCGCGTCGGTGTGCCGATTGCCAACCGCAACCGGGTCGAAACCGAGCGGCTGATCGGCTTCTTCGTCAACACCCAGGTGCTCAAGGCCGATATCGATGAGCAGACTACGGTCACGCAGCTGTTGCAGCAGGCGCGCCAGCGGGCGCTGGAGGCCCAGGATCACCAGGACCTGCCGTTCGAACAGTTGGTGGAGGCGTTGCAGCCCGAACGCAGCCTGAGCCTCAACCCGCTGTTCCAGGTGATGTTCAACCACCAGACCGAAGCACGCCTGGGCGGCAGCGAACATCAATTATCGACACTGCGCGTCGAAGGGCTGGAGTGGGAAAGTCACACGGCCCATTTCGACCTCGACCTGGATGTGCACGAGGGCACCGACAGTCTTTGGGCGACCCTGGGTTACGCCACCGATCTGTTCAATGCCTCGACCATCGAGCGCATGGCGCGCCACTGGCAGAACCTGTTGCAAGGGATGGTCGAGGATCAACAGCAGAGTATCGGCCAGTTGAACCTGCTCGACCCGGATGAGCGCCAACAGATCCTGCAACTGTGGGACCGCACGGGTTCCGGCTTCTCGGCCCAGCGCCTGGTGCACGAGTTGGTCGCCGAGCGTGCGCGGGAAAATCCTGCGGCGGTGGCGGTCAAGTTCGATGCACAGACCCTGACCTACGGCGAGCTGGATCGCCAGGCCAACCGCCTGGCCCATGCGCTGATCGCCCGTGGTGTCGGTCCGGAAGTGCGCGTGGCCATCGCCATGCCGCGCAGTGCCGAGATCATGGTGGCGTTCCTCGCGGTAATGAAAGCCGGCGGCGTGTATGTGCCGCTGGACGTGGAATACCCCCGTGACCGCCTGCTGTACATGATGCAGGACAGCCGCGCCAAATTGCTGCTGACTCATACGGCGGTGCAGCAGCAATTGCCGCTGGCCGACGGGCTCGACACGCTGGCCATCGACCGTACCGAAGCGTGGAGCGGCTGCAGCGATGTTGCACCGCAGGTGATGCTGGACGGTGACAACCTCGCCTACGTGATCTACACCTCCGGCTCCACCGGCATGCCCAAGGGCGTGGCGGTGTCCCACGGCCCGTTGGTGGCGCATATCATCGCCACCGGCGAACGTTATGAAACCTCGCCGGCCGATTGCGAACTGCACTTCATGTCGTTCGCCTTCGACGGCTCCCACGAAGGCTGGATGCACCCGTTGATCAACGGCGCGAGCGTGCTGATCCGCGATGACAGCCTGTGGCTGCCCGAGTACACCTACGAACAGATGCACCGTCACAACGTGACCATGGCCGTGTTCCCGCCGGTGTACCTGCAGCAACTGGCCGAACATGCCGAGCGCGACGGTAATCCACCGGCGGTGCGTGTGTACTGCTTCGGCGGTGACGCCGTGGCGCAGGCCAGCTACGACCTGGCCTGGCGTGCGCTCAAGCCGACCTACCTGTTCAACGGCTATGGCCCGACGGAAACGGTGGTTACGCCACTGCTGTGGAAAGCACGCAAAGGCGACCCGTGCGGCGCGGTCTATGCACCGATTGGCACCTTGCTGGGCAATCGCAGCGGCTACGTGCTCGACGCGCAGCTCAACTTGCAACCGGTCGGTGTTGCTGGCGAGCTGTACCTGGGCGGGGAGGGCGTGGCGCGCGGTTACCTGGAGCGTCCAGCACTGACCGCCGAGCGCTTCGTGCCGGACCCCTTCGGCAAGCCGGGCAGCCGCGTGTATCGTAGCGGCGACCTGACCCGCGGGCGGCCGGATGGCGTGGTGGACTACCTCGGTCGCGTCGACCATCAGGTGAAAATCCGTGGCTTCCGCATCGAACTGGGTGAAATCGAAGCGCGCCTGCGTGAGCAGGACAATGTCGGCGAAACCGTGGTGGTGGCCCAGGAAGGCCCGACCGGCAAACAGCTGGTGGCTTATGTGGTGCCGGCCGACACACAGCCGACAAATGAAACCGAATTCCGTGAAAGCCTGCGTCGCGCGCTGAAAACCCGCCTGCCGGACTACATGGTGCCGACCTACTTCATGTTCCTCGCGCAGATGCCGCTGACCCCCAACGGCAAGCTCGATCGCAAGGGCCTGCCGCAACCGGATGCGAGCCTGCTGCAACAAGCCTATGTGGCACCGCAGAGTGAGTTGGAGCAGCAACTCGCGACGATCTGGGCGGATGTGCTGCGCCTGCCGCAAGTGGGCCTGAACGACAACTTCTTCGAGCTGGGTGGCGACTCGATCATCTCGATCCAGGTGGTCAGCCGTGCGCGTCAGGCCGGTATCCGCTTCACGCCCAAGGACCTGTTCCAGCACCAGACTGTACAGAGCCTGGCCGGTGTCGCGCGCCAGGGTGTCGAAGGGCTGACGATCAGCCAGGCTGCATTGAGCGGCGAGACGCTGCTGTTGCCGATCCAGCAGGCCTTCTTCGCCGACGACATTGCCGAACGTCATCACTGGAACCAGTCGGTGGTGCTGCAACCCCATGCGCGTCTCGACGCGGTAACCTTGACCCAGGCCCTGCAGGCATTGCTCGTGCATCACGATGCCTTGCGCTCGCAGTTCCTCGCAGGCGCTGATGGCTGGCAGGGTGTGTATCGCGGCGCCGAGCAGCATCAGGCCGATGCCGTGCTGTGGCAAACCGCACTGCGCGGTGTTGACGAGCTGGCGGCGCTCGGCGAAGAAGCCCAGCGCAGCCTGGATCTTGGCCAAGGCCCGTTGATGCGCGCAGTGCTGGTCGAGCTGGACGATGGCTCGCAGCGCCTGTTGCTGGTCATCCACCACCTGGTGGTGGACGGCGTGTCATGGCGGATTCTGCTGGAAGACCTGCAAACCGCCTACCGCCAGGTTGACCGTGGCGTCCCGGTGGCATTGCCGGCCAAGACCAGCTCGACCCGCGACTGGGCGCAACGTCTGCAGCAATACGCTCAAGGTGACGCGCTGACGCAAGAACTGGCGTGGTGGCAGACCCAACTGCATGGCGTCGAGGCCGATCTGCCGGGCGCCCAGCCGGGTGCCAGCCTGAGCAACCGGCATGCCGCCAGTGCGACCACGCACCTGGATGCCACGCACACCCGTCGGCTGTTGCAGGACGCACCGGCGGCCTATCGCACGCAGATCAACGACCTGCTGTTGACCGCGCTGGCCCGTGTGGTCGGACGCTGGACCGGTCACGCCTCGACCCTGATCCGCCTCGAAGGACATGGCCGCGAAGACCTGTTCGAAGACATCGACCTGACCCGCACCGTCGGCTGGTTCACCAGTCTCTACCCGGTGAAACTGACCCCGGCGCTGACCCTGGCGGGCTCGGTGAAAGGCATCAAGGAGCAGCTGCGCGGCATTCCCGACAAGGGTATTGGCTTTGGCGCCTTGCGTTACCTGGGGCCGCCGCAAGTGCGTGAAGCCCTGGCGCACCTGCCGCAGCCACGCATCACCTTCAACTACCTCGGCCAGTTCGATGCCAGCTTCGAAAGCAGTGACGAGCAGGGCCTGTTCACGCCTTCCGGTGATGCGGCCGGGGCCGATCAAAGCCCCGAAGCGTCGCTGGGCAACTGGTTGGAAATCAACGGCCAGGTGTATGGCGGCGAGTTGAACCTGAGCTGGAGTTTCAGCCAGGAAATGTTCGACCCGGCGAGCATCCAGCAGTTGGCCGACGACTATGCCGCTGAGCTCAAGGCGGTGATCGAGCATTGCTGCCAGCCCGAAAACAGCGGCGCGACGCCGTCGGACTTCCCCTTGGCGCACTTGAGCCAGGCGCAGTTGGATGGCTTGGCGCTGCCGTTGAGTCGCGTCGAGGACATTTACCCGTTGTCGCCTATGCAGCAAGGCATGCTGTTTCAATCGTTGTATGGCCAGGGCTCCGGCGACTACATCAACCAGTTGCGCGTCGACGTGCAAGGGCTGGAGGTTGCACGGTTCGCGGCGGCCTGGCAGGTGGCCCTGGAACACCATGACATCCTGCGTACGGCGTTCCTCTGGCAGACCGAGCTGGAGCAGCCGTTGCAGGTGGTCTACAAGACGGTACAAGTGCCGTTGATCGAGCACGATTGGCAGCACCGCCCGGACCGCGCCGAGGCGCTCGATGCGTTGGCCGAATCCGCGCGCACCGAAGGTTTTGTGCTGGAGCAGGCGCCTCTGCTGAGCCTGGTGGTGGTACGCACTGGTGCCGACAGTCACCATCTTATCTACACCAATCACCACATCCTGATGGATGGCTGGAGCGCCTCGCAGCTGTTTGGCGAAGTCATGCAGCAGTATGCCGGCGAGTCGCTGCGTGCACCGAACGGGCGCTATCGCGACTACATCGCCTGGCTGCAGGCGCAGGATCCGGTCATCAGCGAAACCTTCTGGAAGGCCCAATTGGCGGGGCTGCAGGAGCCGACGCGGCTGTCGCGCGGGATCCAGCGCGAGCAAGACCTGGCCCAGGTCAACGGGGTTCACCGGTCGGTACTCGCACCGGCGGCGACCGAGCAGCTCAAGGCGTTTGCCCAACGCCACAAAGTTACCCTCAATACCCTGGTGCAAAGCGCCTGGCTGCTGCTCTTGCAACGCCACACCGGCCTCGACACCGTGGCATTTGGTGCGACGGTGGCCGGACGTCCGGCCGAGTTGCCGGGGATTGAGCAGCAGGTCGGCCTGTTCATCAACACGCTGCCGGTGGTGGCGACGCCCAGCCCGCAGTTGAGCGTGGAGACCTGGTTGCAGACTGTGCAGACGCAAAACCTGCGCCTGCGCGAACAAGAACACACGCCACTCTTCGATATCCAGCGTTGGGCGGGCCTCGGTGGTGAAGCGTTGTTCGACAGCATCCTGGTGTTCGAGAACTACCCAGTGTCTGCAGCGCTGGAGCAGGGCTCCCCAGCCGGCTTGCGCTTCGGCGCGATGGACAGCCTGGAGCAGACCCATTACCCCTTGACCGTGTTGCTGGCCATGGGCGACAGCCTGGCCGTGGAGTTCAACTACGACCGCGCCGCGTTCGACGCACAGGCGATCGTCCACCTGGCCGAGCACTTCCAGCAGCTGTTGCAGGCCCTGACCCTGCCGCAGGTGCAGCGCCTGGCGGACCTGCCATCGCTGCCGGACGCGCAGCGCACGTTGATCGTCGAGGATTGGAATGCGACGGCGCGCGAGTACCCGTTGCAACGCACGGTGCATCAGTTGATCGAGGACCAGGTCGCGCTGACACCGCAGGCTCCGGCCCTGGCCTATGGGGCGCAGCGCCTGAGTTACGCCGAGTTGAACCGACGCGCCAACCGCCTGGCCCATCGTTTGCTGGAAGCCGGCGTGGGCCCGGACGTACTGGTCGGCCTGGCGCTGGAGCGTTCCGTCGAGATGGTCGTCGGCTTGCTCGCGGTGCTCAAGGCCGGTGGCGCCTATGTGCCGCTCGACCCGGAATACCCGCGTGAGCGCCTGGCCTATATGCTCGAAGACAGCGGGGTGAAACTGCTGTTGACCCAAGCCCATCTGCGTGAGCAGTTGCCGGTCCCTCAAGGCCTGGAAACGCTGATATTGGGTGACGCCGGGTTCGAAGACTACAGCGACGCCAACCCCGGGATCGTGCTGGACGGCGAAAACCTCGCCTACGTGATCTACACGTCAGGCTCCACCGGCCAGCCCAAGGGCGCCGGCAACCGTCATGTGGCGCTGACCAACCGCCTGTGCTGGATGCAGGAGGCTTACGCGCTGGATGCCGGCGATACCGTGTTGCAGAAAACCCCGTTCAGTTTTGACGTGTCGGTGTGGGAGTTCTTCTGGCCACTGATGACCGGCGCACGCCTGGTGGTCGCGGCGCCAGGTGATCATCGTGATCCGGCCAGGCTGGTCAGCCTGATCAACGCCGAGCAGGTCACCACCCTGCATTTCGTACCGTCGATGCTGCAAGCGTTCCTGCAGGATGCCAACGTGGCGTCCTGCACCAGCCTGCAGCGTATTGTCTGCAGTGGCGAGGCGTTGCCCGTCGATGCGCAGCAGCAAGTCTTCGCCAAGCTGCCTCATGCCGGGCTCTACAACTTGTACGGCCCGACTGAAGCCGCCATCGACGTGACTCACTGGACGTGCGTCGAGGAAGGTCGCGACGCGGTGCCTATCGGCAAGCCGATTGCCAACCTCGGCTGCTACATCCTCGACGACAACTTCGAGCCGGTCCCGGCCGGCGTACTCGGCGAACTGTTCCTCGGCGGCGTTGGCCTGGCGCGGGGTTATCACCGTCGCCCGGGCTTGACTGCCGAGCGCTTTATCGCTCATCCGTTCATCGCGGGTGAGCGCCTGTACCGTACCGGCGACCTGGCCCGCTATCGCCCTGATGGGGTGATCGAATACGCCGGGCGCATCGACCATCAGGTCAAGCTGCGCGGCTTGCGCATCGAGCTTGGCGAAATCGAAGCGCGGCTGCTGGAGCACGCCTCGGTGCGTGAGGCAGCGGTGCTGGCGGTAGACGCCAAGCACCTGGTCGGTTACCTGGTCTTGCAGGAGCAGGGTGAACACTGGCGTGAAATCCTCAGTGCACACCTGGCCGTTCATTTGCCGGACTACATGGTGCCGGCGCAGTGGCTGGTGCTGGAACAGATGCCCCTGAGCCCCAACGGCAAGTTGGACCGCAAGGCCCTGCCGAAGCCGGACACACAGGCAAGCCAGCGTTTTGAAGCGCCGCAGACCGCGTTGGAGCACACGGTCGCGCACCTCTGGCGAGAGGTGCTCGGCGTCGAGCAGGTGGGTGTCCATGACAACTTCTTCGAACTTGGCGGCCACTCGCTGTTGGTCTTGATGCTCAAGGAGCGGATTCGCAAGGCCAGCGGCATCGGCCTTTCGGTCAGTCAGTTGATGCTCAACCCGACCGTGCGTGCCCAGGTTGCTTGCCTGGAAGGCACTGCGCGCCGGTCGCTGCTGGTGCCGCTCAACAGCCGCACCGAGGGCACGCCGCTCTACCTGTTCCACCCCAGCTACGGTTCAGTGCATTGCTACAAGGCCATTGCCCTGGCGCTGCGCGATCAGCGGCCGGTGGTCGGTGTGATCTGCCGTGCATTGGCCGAGGAGGGCGCGCAAGTGCCGTCCTGGGCCGCGATGATCGAGGACTACACCGCACAGTTGCTGGAGGCTCAACCCGAAGGCGCCTTCCGTCTGGGTGGCTGGTCATTGGGCGGCAACCTGGCGGTCGAAGTGGCCCATGGCCTGGAGCAGGCGGGTCGGCAGGTGGAGTTTGTCGGTTGGATCGACTCCTCGCCACCGCGCTGGCTCACGCAGTACTGGGACGCGGCAGTCGTCAGCGATGACAGCGAGATCTCGGACAACGAACGACGCGTGGCATTACTCGGCGTGATGTTCCCGGCCTCTGCAGAGGCGATCCACCGCGCTTGGGAAGGCTTGCAGGCCACCCACACCGCTGAAGACCAGCAATGGGCAGGCTTCGTCGAATGGGCCGAGGCCTCCCTGGGCCAAGCGTTCCAGGACATCAAGCAGGAACTGTTGGGCGGCAATGAGGCACAGGTCTCCTGGGAGGTCGACCGTGCGTTGTTCAAGCGCATGGAACAGGCGGACTTCAAGCCGCTCAAGGCGCCGGTCAGTTGCTGGTGGGCGGCCAAGAGCCGTGCTGGCCAACACAAGGCATTGATTGAGGCGAGCATGCAGCGGGTGATCGGCGCGGCGTGTGTGGTGCGCTCGGAGGTCATCGAGGTGGACCATGAGCGCATCATTGACAACGCCGGGTTCGTACGCAGCTTTGTAGCCGCCATGGAGTAACCGTCGCCTGACCAGACAGCCCCAGCCCACGTGATGTGCGCTGGGGCTTTTTGATGTGCGGGCGGCAACGGCAGCCAACACGAACCACTCGCCAAAAAAAACACCCTGTGCAGGGTGACTGCACAGGGTGTTGGGGGATTGCCTAGGCGGGGGTCAGAAGTCCCAGCGGGTCGACAGCATCACGTTGCGGGGGTCGCCGGAGTAAGACGAGGTGTAGAACCCGATGTTGGTGTAATAGCGTTTGTCGAACACGTTGTTGACGTTGATCGTGGCCGAGAGGTTTTTGCTGATCTGGTAGCGCGCCATCGCGTCCACCAGCCAGTACGGGTCTTGGGAAAACCGCTGGGTCACATCCTTGCCGCGGTTGTAGACATCCTGCCAGACCTCACCCTGCCAGCGCGCGCCGCCGCCGAGGGTCAGCTTGTCGAGGGCGCCGGTCAGCTTGTAGCTGGTATAGAAGTTCAACTGGTCCTGAGGCTCAAAGGTGGAGAATTTCTTGCCGTCGTCATCGCGGATCACCTTGTGGGTGTAGCCCGCCTGCACCTGCCAGCCTGGCGCCAATTCGCCGGAGATCTCGGCTTCATAACCCTTGGTCTTGGCCTTGATGCCCATGTAGGCCCACTCGACGGGCGAGTTGGCCGGCATATTGTTGTTGTACTCGGTGTCTTCCTCGGCCCGATTCGATTCATGAATCTCGAAGTAGGCGAGGCTGGCGTTCAAGCGGCCGTCATAGAACTCGCCCTTCAGACCCAGCTCGTAGTTCTCGCCCTCATCAGGCTCGACCATTTTGTTGTTGCGGTCGGGCCGCAGCATCTGCGGCATGAAGATCGAGGTGTAGCTTGCGTACACCGAGAAATTCTTGTTGAGGTCGTACACCATGCCGGCATAAGGGATGACCTTGCCGGTTTCCCGCGAGTCGTTGGTGCCGGTCAGCCGGTAGTCGGCCAGGCGCGAACCGAGCAACAGCGACAGGTCGTCGGTGAGGCTCAGGCGAGTCGAGAAGTAGACGGCCGCCTGGCGGGTAATGTCGTCTTTCTCGTGGGCCGGGCCCCATTGCGGTTCGAGGCTGTCACCGTCCCACTCATAGAGCGGGAAATTATTGCCGTCCCTGTACGTTGCTTCGTAGCCGAAATAGTCGTTGCCTTGCCAGTGCGAGCGCGAGACCGAGGAACCGACGACCAGTTGATGCTCCCGTCCACCCAGGCTGAACGGCCCGGAGAGGTAGAAATCACCGTTGTTGCTGATGGTCTTGCCGGTGTACTTGGAGGCATAGACCGACGCCCGGTCGCTGGAATTCGGTAGGGGCGATGCGTAACCCAGCGGCGCGTTGTAGCCATTGAGCTGGTTGCTGTAGTTGGCCTTGGCGATCCAGCCGTTATCCAGGGCGTGTTCCAGGGTGGCGAATACACTGCGGCTGTATTGCCCCCAGCTGCTCCATTTCGGGCCGTTGTTGTAGCCGCGGTTGAAGCTGATCTCGTTACCGTTGCCATCGAACAGCGAACGGCTGCCCGACCAGCTGGAGCCTTTCGGGTCGTTGTTCTGGTAGTCGGCGCCGACGGTCAGCAGGGTGTCGGGCGTCAGGTCGAATTCGAGGATGCCGTAGTAGACATCCGTCTTGCGTTCATAGTGGTCCATGAACGAATGCCGGTCCTGATGCACCGCCACGGCGCGCCCGCGCACGTTGCCGCTGTCGGTCAGCGGGCCGCTGACGTCCAGCTCCGAGCGGTAGTTGTCCCACGAGCCGGCACCCAGGCTGACATGGCCCTTGAACTCGGCAGTGGGTTTCTTGCGCACCAGGTTGATGGTACCGCCAGGGCCGCCTGCGCCGGTCATCAGGCCGGTAGTCCCCTTGAGCACTTCGACGCGGTCGTAGATCGCCATGTCGCTGAGGGTCTGGCCGGCCGAGTAGCCGTCGTTGCGCGTGGTCGGCACGCCGTCGTACTGGAAGTTCTGGATCGGGAATCCGCGTGCGTAGTAGTTGGTGCGCTCGCTGTCGAAGGTCGACACGGTGATGCCCGGCGTGTGACGCATCACGTCGTCAATGCCGTTGAGGCCGAAGTCGTCCATGGTCTGGCGGGTGACCACGGAAATCGACTGGGGCGTTTCCCGTGGTGTCAGTACCATCTTGGTGGCAGTGGCGATGGTGCCCGGCGTATAGGAGCCGCTGTCCTCAGTGATGGTGCCGAGCTGGTTGGCGTTGATCTGGGTGGCCCCCAGCTCCACGGCGCCGGTGCCCGAGCTTGGCGCGTTGATGATCATCGAGCTGCCTTGCAGGCTGTAACTCACGCCTGTCCCCCCCAGGAGGCGCTCGATTGCCCGTACCGGGTCCATTTTGCCGCTGACCGCCGTGCTGTGTTTGTTCTGCACGGTTTCCGGGCTGTACAGGATTTGCAGGTTGGTCTGTTGACCGAACACCTGCAGCGCAGTACTCAGTGGTTGCGCCGGAATGTTCAATTCGAATTCTTCCGCCTGCACATAACCTGCGACGGGCAGGCTGATCGCCAGCGCCAGGGCGTTGGGCAGAACGTTGAATTTCAAAGCCCGCCGCATGGAAAGTGCGGTGCTCAATGGGCTGAGGGCAAGCCGTACGGGCATGGTGTGTTTCTCTTTTTAAGTGTTGGCAGATAGGTGGTTAATGCGGTTAATTCTCATTGCTGCATATGAGACGTTCCCACTCGCATAAACCGGAAAAATTTATGCGGGCTCCAGTTCTGCCACGACTTTCCCTGCGCTCAAGCGCACCAACTGATCGGCGATATCGAAATAACGATCGTCATGGCTGATCACGATGATGGTCTTGCCCAGGCGCTTGAGGTCCGGCAGCAGCTCGGTGTAGAACACGCGGCGGAAGGCCGGGTCCTGGTCCGCGGCCCATTCGTCGAACACCAGTACCGGGCGTTCTTCCAGCCAGGCATTCACCAGTGCCAGGCGCTTGCGCTGGCCGGTGGAGAGGTCGGTGGTGCTGAACACGCCGTCCTTGACGCTGACCTTGTGCGCGATTTCCAGGCGTTCCAGGTATTTGGCGGCACTGTCCAGCGACTGGGTGGCGCTGCCCTGGACCAGGTCATCGAACAGGTAGTAGTCGGCGAATACCGTGGTGAACAACTGGCGGTAGTCGTCGCGTGCTGCAGCGGTTAGCGTTTCGCCGTTCAGGCGGATTTCGCCGGCCTGGGGCTGGTAGAGGCCGAGCAGCAGCTTGATCAGGGTGGTCTTGCCGCAGCCGTTCTCGCCGACGATAAACACGATATCGCCCTGCTTGATGCTCAGGTTGATCGGCCCCAGGTGAAACGGCTGGCTACCTTCCACCGGCGGCGGGCTGTAGGTCACGCCGCGCAGCTCAAGGCTGTTGACCACCGGAGTCGGGGCTTCGCTGCCGTCCATCAACAAGTGGGGCTCGGGGGACGAGAAGCGCTCGGACAGTTCGGTGATCCGCGCAAACGCAATGCGCGCCTTGCCGATGATCGGCAGGTAACCCACCACATGTTCCAGCGGGCCTTTCATGTACAGCAGCACCAGCACGAAGCCGGTGATCACCGCAGGGTCCGGGTTGGGGTTGTAGGCCTGCATCGCCAGGGCCAGGCCGATGACCACGAAGAACAGCATCGAGCCAAAGGTCTTGGCGACGATATAAATGTTCACCGAGCGCACCTGAATATCGCTGATGCGGTCGGCGGTCTCCTGGATGCGGTGGGTGTTCATGCGGTAGCGCCGTGGCCGGTGGATGCGCAGCTCCTTGGCACCCGAGGCGATCGCCGAATAGTAGCGTTGCAGTTCGTCTTCCTGGTCGCGGGCTTCGTCGAAGCCACGGATGCCCTTGGCGCCGGCGATGAATTGCACGCTGCTGCCGATGATGATTGCCACGACCATCATCAGGAACATCGGCACCGACAGGTACGCCAGGTAGCCCAGGCAGCCCAGGGTCACGGTGGTCGCGATGGCCAGCGGGGTGAAGGCGAAGGAAAAATCGCTGATGGTGTCGACGTCATGGGTCAATACCGGAATCAGCCGGTGGGAGCGGTACTGTTCGATCTGCTCGATGGGCGCCGACAGCACCTTCTCGCCGAGGTCCTTGCGCAGCGCGGCAATGATGCGTTGGCCGACGTAGTTGGTGCCGATATCCGAGACAATCGAGCTGGTCAGCGCCAGCAGGCACAGCGCGGCAAACGTCAGAATCACCCCGTGCGTCATGCCGGTGGCGGAGTGCAGGGCGTTATTGATGGTCGCCAGCAGCAACGTGATGGCCAGGCCGCCGGCCATGCCCAGGGCGACGGAGACCGTCACGATGGTGCGAAAAGGCCTGAGCAATGCGAGCAAACCCTTGAAGGCGCCGCGCTTGGGGTCGGTCATAAGTACTTCCCGGAAAGTGAATAGAGGGGGCTGGGCACACAGACCCTTACCCATGACAAACGAAGGATTGGCGCGACTATTTAGCTCGGCGTGCCCGGCGGTGACGGCGGCGGATAAATTGCCCGGCGCCTGGTTCGTTCTTGTTGGGTAGGCGCACGCGTATGGGCGCGTGCCTGATCTATCCAGCGAGAGCGAAACAATGACGAAAAAGAATCTGGTGTACGTGTGGTCCCTGCGCAATGCCGCCGCCGACAAGGCCGGGCAGCCTGTGGCCTACAAGGACCATGAGCGCTACATGAAGTCGGTGCTGGAGTTTCTGGTGGGGTCGCTCAACGACACGCCGCTGGGCGAGGCCTACAACCTGGTAGGCGTGGTGTATGACGATGACGAGCAGAACCCGCGTGACCAGCAGCTGGTCAGCGACTACGGCTTTGCCTACCAGCCGGGCCGCCAGTGGCTGTACCCGGCCGACCTGCGGGTGCAGGGGCGCCTGGTCAATGATTTGCTGCTGAGCGTGCCGTCCACCTACCGCCGCCTGCCACGCGGCAGTGCGGAACACATCGCCGGCAAGCAGGATTTCGAACGCCGCCTGCATGACACCCTGGTGGAGCTCAAGGCCGATATCGTGGTGCTCGATGGGCTGCTGGTGATCCTCGATGAACTGGTGCGCCCGGGTGCGCCGTTTGCGCGTCGGATCATGAACATTCATCCGGGGATTACCCGCATCGAGTCGCCGTACGAGCGCCGTGGCGCCTACGCCACCTGGAATGCGCTGTACGGCGCACGTGGGTTGACTGTCACGGACTGGGTCACCAAGGCCACCACCCCGTCCGAGCCGCTGTACCTGACGGGCGCGTCGTTCCACTACGTGGACAATGGCATCGACTCCGGCGAAGTGTTCCACGACGTGCTCAAGACCGAGATTGCGCCGGACGACACCATCCTCGAACTGCGCTGGAACAACTTCAACAACAGCCTGTTCCCGGCGTTGCATGAAGGGTTGGAGTTGTTGGCGCAGAAGGGTATCTAAAGCGAACACGGCGCCAACTGTGGGAGCGGGCTTGCTCGCAAAGGCGGTGTGTCAGTCGCTGAAGAGGGTGGCTGATCTACCGCCTTCGCGGGCAAGCCCGCTCCCACATTTGACATGTATTCCAAGGCTGGAATGGGGTTTGCCGCCCACCAATGCCAGTGCAGCACCTCGGCCGTCAGCCCAAACACCGATCAAAACTGTGGGAGCGGGCTTGCTCGCGAAAGCGGTGTGTCAGTCGCTGAAGAGGGTGGCTGATCTACCGTCTTCGCGAGCAAGCCCGCTCCCACATTTGGGGTGTATTTCAAGGTTGGAGCCGAGTTGTGCCTTCAGCTCAAATGCCGTGCAGCACCCCGAATCCCAGCCCAAACAGCGATCAAAACTGTGGGAGCGGGCTTGCCCGCGAAAGCGGTGTGTCAGTCGCTGAAGAGGGTGGCTGATCCACCGCCTTCGCGGGCAAGCCCGCTCCCACACGGGATCGCCTGTGTTGTCAGAGATCGCGCACTACCCGAAAACCGATCCAGTCTCCGCGCGTCTGCGGGAAAATGTTGTTGCGGTTGCCCGAGCGCGAGAACACTGGTGCCTCGCCCCAGTCATTGCCGCGAATCTGATAACCCTCGCAGTTCGGCTCCATCCATGCACTGCCATCGGTCGGCGCGCCGATGTAGTTGGGGTGCTCGCAGTCGGCAACCCGTTCGTACACGTTGCCGTGCATGTCGTACATGCCGAATGCATTCGGCGGGTAGCTGCCCACCGGCGAAGAATAGCTGTAGCCATCTGCCGGGCCGTAGGTGTTGGCGTGCTCGGCAATGCTGTAGCCCTTGCCTTCATCGAACGGGAAGGGGAAGGGCCCGGTGGAGCCGGCGCGGGCAGCGTATTCACGCTGGGCTTCGCTGACCATGTGGTATTGATGGCCAGTCTTTTTCGATAGCCAGGCCACGTAGTGCTTGATGTCGTCCATGTCCATGCACACCGCCGGCTGGCGCGGGCCCTGCGGGTAGCGTGGCTTGCTGGCGATACATTCGCGGCCGGGGCGGGTGTCGCCATCGGCGATCTTCACGCCGGTCTGGCGGATATAGCTGTCCCATTCGCCGGCGGTGATATGGAAGCGGCTCATGGCGAAGGGCTTGGCGAAGGTCACGTCGTGCATCGGGCCTTCATCCGGCTCGCGGCCGACTTCATCTTCCGGCGTGCCCATGGTGAAGGTGCCGGCGGGCAGCACCACCATTTCCGGGCAGTCCTTGCAGTCCTTGAATACTTTGCCGGGTTGCGGCGTGGCGGCCTGGACCAGATTGGGCAGCAGCGCGGCGCACAGGGCGGTGAGCGCCAGGGCGCCCAGGGGCTTGAGTCGGGATGGATTCATGTGGGCATCTCGTTCAAAGGAAAAAGGGCGGGCCTCACGCCCGCTGGTTCAGCAGGGTCATGAAGCGCTGGATCTCTTCGCTGGAATTGAGCAGGCCCGGGGAGGTACGGATCACCGGACCGACATCACGGTCCACCGCGTCGATGACCACACGGTTTTTCATCATGTAGGCCGCCACGGCATCACTGTCCTGGCCCTTGACCCGGAAGAAGGTAAAGCCGGCCGACAGCTCGGGGCTGCGTGGGGTAACCAGTTCGATCTTCGGGTGCGTTAGCAGTTGATCTTTCAATTCGCTGTTCAGCGCATGGATGCGCGCCTGCACCTGTGCCTTGCCCAGTTGCAAGTGCAGCTTGAAGGCCTCGTCCGCCGCCCAGCGATGCTCGAAGGCGTGGAAGCCACCAGGGGTCATGATGGTGGCGAAGTCCTTGTCCTCGGAGAAGGTCGGCACCATCGGCGTCACGTACTTGTTCTCGGGGTCGCGGGCGCACACCAGGCCGGTGCCGCGCGGCCCGAACATCCACTTGTGGGTGCCGGCGATGAAGAAGTCGCAGTGCATGTCCGGGAAATCGAGGTTCTCCACGCCAAAACCATGCACACCGTCGACGATATAGAGGATACGGTCCTTGTCATCGCGCTCGCGGTTGTGTTCCTCGACCAGCTTGCCGATCTCGCCGATGGGCAGCTTCACGCCGCTGCCGGACTGTACCCAGGTCATGCCGAGCACGCGGGTGTTGGGGCGGATATTGCGTTGGATATTGCCCAGCACTTCATCGGCGGACACCCGGTGGGCATCGTCGAACAGGCGAATCTTGCGGACCTGGGTCTGCTCCTTGCGTACCCGGAAATCCAGGCTGAACTCGGTGGCGTAATGCTCGTGCACCGTGGTCAGGATCTCCTGGTCGGCGCGCACCTTGATCCCGCCATAGATCATCGCCAGGCCTTCGGAGGTGCTGCCGGTGAGGGCGATCTGCGCGGGCGTGGCCTTCAGGTAGCGGCCGGCCCATTCGCGGACCTGGCCTTCGCGCTTCCAGGTCTCCTGCAGGTCCCAGTCCATCGCCAGGCCCGGGTTGCGGTCGATCTGTGCGCGGTAACGTTCAATGGCCTCGCGCACCGGCCTGGGGTGCGAGGCCACGAGGAAGTTGGAAAAGTGCAGGTAGCTCGGGTCCTGGTTGAACAGTTGCTTGAATCCCGTCCATGGGTCGTTCGTGCTGTCGGCAGCCATTGCCTGGGGGAGCAGGGCGGTGCCCAGCGGCAGGCTCGCGGCGAAAACACCGGCCTGCTTGAGAAAAGTACGGCGGTCGGTCATGGACATACTTCTAGGTGATTAGCGGTTGGCCAAGGGTTTGGCAGCTTTTTGGACCTGGTCCCACACGCGCAGGAAGTTGCCTCCCCACAGCTTGGCGATATCGGCTTCGGAATACCCACGCTGAATCAGTTCGGCGGTGACGTTGCGCACTTCCCCGACGTTGTTCCAGCCCTGGATGCCGCCGCCATCGTTGAAGTCCGACGCCAGGCCGACGTGATCGATACCAATCTTGCGCACGGTGTAGTCGATGGCGTCACCCAGGTCCTTGAGGGTGGCCTTGGGCTCTTCGTCGAGGATCGCGTACAGCGCGCCGGCGTACTCGCCGAACTTGTGTTCGGGCCAGGCGGCGATGATCGCGTCACCCGGCATCAAGGCCACGGCGAGGTTGGGCAGCGGTGGCAGGTCGAAACGGGCGCGCAGGGCGTTGAGCTTGTCCTGGGTCGGCTGGCTCAGCGGGCGCAGGTAGGCGGAGAAACCCACGATCTGCACCACGCCGCCGCTCTGCTTGATCAGTTGCAGTTCCTTGTCGCTGAGGTTGCGCGGGATATCCACCGCCGCGCGTGGCGCCGAGTGCGACGCCACCATCGGCGTACGGCTCAACTGCGCCACCTGCTCCAGGGCCTTGGTCGACATCTGCGACACGTCGATGATCACGCCGAGGTCGTTCAGGCGGTGCACCGCTTGCTTGCCGATGTCCGAGAGGCCGTCGAGGGCATCCACCGAGTCATTGAAAAACGGCAGCGGGCGCGACGAGTCGGACCAGGCGTTGTTGCCCACATAGCTGAAGCCGAACATGCGCATGCCGCGTGCGGTCCACAGGTCCAGCTGGTTGAGGTCGTTGCCCAGCGGGTAGGCGTTGAGCATGCTAATGAAGATCGCGAACTTGCCCTCGCCATGCAGGCGCCGGAAGTCGTCCGGGGTGTAGGCGATGCCGACCTGGTTGGGGTAGTCGCGGACCATGCCACTGATGATTTTGTAGCGCACTTCCTGTTCATTGCGCGCGGCTTCGACAAAACCGTCGGTGGGTTTGTGCGGTGCGTTGGGGCCGTTCCAGATTTCCGGCCAGCCGAAGATCGTCAGGGCGGCACCGGACAGGCGGCCGCGTGCGGCCTTGGCCAGGTCGAACTGGCCACTGCCGTCCTTGTCTGCCTCGTTGCCGGCGGTGCCGAAATCCACCGGCACGGTGATATGGCTGTCGAACGACAGCAGCCGGTCCTGCATTTCATTGGCCTGCTTGATGACCTCCAGCGGATAGCCGGCATTGCCCTTGAACCAGTGATCCCAGACCAGGAAACCGGCCCCGGCACCGATGGCCAGTGCCAGCGGCAGGCCGATATACAGCGCCTTTTTCGAACGTGGTTTTGTCATTGCCATCTCAGTCAGTTGAGGCCTTCGCTATCAGGGAAGAACGAGTGATGGGCGCGCAAATTTAGGCGCCGCCGACAGCGCGGTAAATTTCCCCGGGCTGCAAACGTTCTAGCTCTGATAAAGCCGTTTCCTAAGGTAGACAATGACCATCTCTCGACGTGGGTTCATCGCCGGCCTGGCGCTCACCGGCGCCGCTGTGCCGGCGGCCTTTTATGCCCATCGCGAGCTGACGCGCGAAGAAGAATTCCCCATCACCCCCGGCGAAGCCACGGTGGCGCTGGCCGATACTGCCGGCCAGCACCTGGCCAACACCTTGCGTGGCGTGTGGAGCCTGCGCCTGGAAGGTCGCGACGCCGGCCTCAAGGGCCTGCCACTGCAAGGCCTGGAACTGCTGCTCGACATCGCCCCGCGTGGCCGCGGCGTGCGTGGCTACCTGGACACTGCCGCCAACCTGCGCGCCGAAGGCGAACCACGCTACCGTGTACTCGGTGACCTGGTGAGCGGCGACAGCGCCTTGCTCTATTGGCGCCTGATCGACCGCGATTCCGCCGACGGCAGGCCCGCCTATGAATTCAAGATGACCCTCGACCAGGTCTGGGCGGACTTTGCCAACGCCGGCAGCAGCACCCTCAGCGGGCAGATCCTTGATCTGGATCGCCCGCTGGCATTGACTGAGCGCGACAACCGCTTTATTGCCCACAAGCACTGGTTTCCCGAAGCACGCCAGCGTATCGGCCTCAACCCGACGCTGCTGGCCTGGCTGATCGCGCCCGAGCACCGCCTGTTCCATCAGCTGTGGCACGCCACCCGGGACCAGTGGCACAAGCTCTCCGAAGAAAAGCGCGAGGCCCTGCGCGGCATCGGCTGGCAACCCGGCCCACGGGGCAAGGAGCGTGATGCGCGTGGCAAGCACAAGGACCGCAACGGCTCGGGCATCGATTTCTTCTTCATGCACCGGCACATGCTCGGCACCGCGCGCTCAATGCAGGATTTGCCCTCATGGCCGCAATTCCCCGCGCCGCAACCGCCCCTTGAGCGTGATCGCCTGGGCTTCCTGCGGTACTTCGACAACCACGATGGCTTCGCCCTGCCGCCCACCTGGTGGGCCGCGGATGACAGCGAATACACCCAGTGGGTCAGCGACATCAAGGCCGCCGAGACCTACCACGGCAATTTCCAGGTCTGGGAATCCCAGTACCGCGACCCGCGTTACCTGGCCAGGTTGAGCCTCGGCCAGTTGGGCTCGGAGATGGAGCTGGGCCTGCATGACTGGCTGCACATGCGCTGGGCCTCGGTGCCCCGTGACCCTTCCAACGGCGCGCCCGTGCCCCTGGCCCGCGACCCGGCAGACTTCGCCCCGCGCTGGTATGCGGCGGAAAACGACTTCCTCGGCGATCCGTTTTCGTCCCACGTTAACCCGGTGTTCTGGCACTTCCACGGCTGGATCGACGACCGCATCGAAGACTGGTTTCGTGCCCATGAGCGCTTCAATCCCGGCGAGGTCAGCCGCATGCAGGTCAACGGCGTGGCCTGGTTTGCGCCGGGGCGCTGGGTCGAAGTCGCTGACCCGTGGCTGGGCCCGGACACCCATGGCTGCAGCACCACGCCGGGGCTGCAGATGGGCAAGTCGATGGAGATGGATCCGGAGACCATGAAGCTCGCGCTGCGCATCACCTTCGGTGCCGAGGACGATGCGCTGCTGGGTTTGTTCAAGCGCGTGCCGAAGCGGCCCTGGTATGCGCGGCATTTAAAGGTCAAGGCGCGCGAAGCCTGACCCTCGTCGCTGCCTGACACCGCGCCATCGCTGGCGCGCCTGCGCGTTAAAACCACACCGCTGCTCAGCCCGATCCCAGGGCTGGCGCCCTTGTCCCCGCTTCCCATGTCACCTCCCTGCGGTCAAATCCCTTAATTTCCCAACCCTGCCGGAAGCCTTCCAGGCCCCCGGCTGTGCCCGTGTTTCTTTCACCGGGCGCCCAGCACAGACGATTGCAAACGGCAGCTGAAAACGGACTTTCTTCTCCACCGTGACTTATCAGGCAGGTTACCTCCATGCAGTTCAGCGAATTATTGGCAGCGATTTCCACCCATGCGATCCGTCTGCAAAGGGAAGCAGACGACCTGATTGTCCTGGGTGACGATGAGGCATTGGATGACGCGCTGTGGGATCAATTGATCGCCCACAAACCCCGGTTGCTCGCACTGGTGGCCGAGCATGGCGGTGACTGGCTGAGCCCGGCCTATCGGATCACGCCGGCCATGTTGCCGCTGGTCAGCCTCGACCAGGCGGCCATCGACCGGATCGTCGCGGCGATCCCCGGTGGTGCGGCGAACGTGCAGGACATCTACCCGCTGGCGCCGTTGCAGGAGGGCATGCTCTATCACCACCTGTCGGCGCAGCAGGGCGATCCGTATGTGCTGCACGCGCAGTTTGTATTCGACAGCCGTCCTCGCCTGCACGCATTTGCCGAGGCGCTGCAATGGGTCATCGACCGCCACGATATTCTGCGTACGTCGATGGCCTGGGAGCGCCTCGACGAGCCCCTGCAAGTGGTGTGGCGCACGGCGACCCTGGCCTGTGAAGAGGCGCATTTCAGTGGGGGCGATGCGTTTGACCGTTTGCTGAACCGCTATGACGCGCGCACGTTCCGCCTCGACCTGGGCCAGGCGCCGCTGCTGCGCCTGGTATTTGCCGAGGACCCGAACCACCAGCGCGTGGTTGCCATGTTGCTGTTTCACCACACCATTCTCGACCACACCGCGCTGGATGTGGTGCGCGATGAAATCCAGTTGTACCTGGCGGGCCAGCAGGACCAGGCCACGGCGCCGGTGCCGTTTCGCAGCTATATCGCCCAGGTGCGCCACGGCGTCAGCGAGCAGGCCCATGAGCAGTTCTTCCGCGAGATGCTGGCGGATATCGAGGCGCCCACACTGCCGTTCGGCTTGCAGGATGTGCAGGGCGACGGCCAGGGTATCGACGAGGTACGCATCCCCGTCGACGCCGCCCTGGGCCTGCGCTTGCGCAGCCTGGCGCGGGCGCAGGGCGTGAGTGTGGCAAGCCTGCTGCACCTGGCGTTGGCGCGGGTCCTGGGCGTGGTGTCCGGGCGCGAGTCAGTGGTGTTCGGTACGGTGATGCTCGGCCGCATGGGTGCGGGAGAGGGCGGTGAACGGGCGCTGGGCATGTTCATCAACACCCTGCCACTGCGCGTGGACCTGGGCGCGCAGGGTGTGCGGGCCGGCGTCAAGGCCACCCATGCACGGCTGACCGCGTTGCTCCAGCATGAGCACGCGTCCCTGGCGCTGGCCCAGCGTTGCAGCGGCGTGGCCGCGCCGACGCCGTTGTTCAGCGCGATACTCAACTACCGGCACAGCGCTGCGGGTGATATGGCCGAGGTGATTGACGTCGCCGAGGGGATCCAGGTCCTTGGTGCCGAGGAACGCACCAACTACCCGCTGACGGTGAACGTGGACGATCTCGGCGAAGCGTTTGCACTGACGGTGATGGTCGCGGCGGCCATCGGCGCGCAGCGCGTGGCGGGCTACCTGCACACGGCGCTGGCGAGCCTGGCCGAAGCCCTGGAGCAACGACCGGAGATGCCGCTGAGCGGCCTGAACATCCTGCCTGACCCCGAACGCCATGCCCTGTTGCACACCCTCAACCACACCCCGCAGACCTTCGCCGACAGCGCGCTGATCCACCAGCAGGTCGAAGCCCACGCCGCCGCCCAGCCCGAAGCCATTGCCTTGCGCTTCGACAACCAACGCCTCAGCTATCGCCAGCTCAACGAACGTGCCAACCAGGTTGCCCATCGCCTGCTCGCCCAAGGCGTGCGCCCGGATGATCGGGTCGCGATCTGCGTGGAACGCGGTGTGGAGATGATCATCGGCCTGCTGGGCATTCTCAAGGCCGGCGCGGGCTATGTGCCGATCGATCCGGCCTATCCGCTTGAGCGCATCGCCTATACCCTGGCCGACAGCGACCCGGTGGCCGTGCTGGTGCAGGCCAACACCCGTCATCGGGTGGGCGACCGGACGCAGATCGATCTCAACGGCCTGCGGGGCGAGTCCATCGTCAACCCGCGGATCACGCTGAGCCCGGCAAGCCTGGCCTATGTGATCTATACCTCCGGCTCCACGGGCCAGCCCAAGGGCGTGATGATCGAGCATCGCCAGGTCGCGCGGTTGTTCACCGCCACCGAACACTGGTTCGGCTTCAACTCCACCGACGTGTGGGCGCTGTTCCACTCCTTCGCGTTCGACTTCTCGGTGTGGGAAATCTGGGGCGCGCTGATGCATGGCGGGCAACTGCTGATCGTGCCGCAGCGGGTCAGCCGCTCGCCGGACGAGTGCTACACGCTGCTCTGTGAAGCGGGGGTGAGCATTCTCAACCAGACCCCCAGCGCCTTCCGTCAACTGATCGCCGCCCAGGGCCAGAGCCCCCAGGCGCATTCCCTGCGCCAGGTGATTTTCGGCGGCGAGGCGCTGGAACCGGGGATGCTCAAGCCCTGGTATGCCCGGGCGATCAATGCCGGCACGCAGTTGGTGAACATGTATGGCATCACCGAAACCACCGTGCACGTCACCTACCGTGCGTTGCAGGCGGCGGATGCGCACCGGGTCGGCGCCAGCCCGATTGGTGTGCGCATTCCCGACCTGCAGTTGTATGTGTTGGACGAGCGCCGCGAGCCGCTGCCGTTCGGTGTGGTCGGTGAGCTGTACGTCGGCGGCGCCGGTGTGGCGCGCGGTTACCTGAACCGCGATGCGCTGACCGCCGAGCGCTTCCTGGTTGATCCGGCCACCGGCTTGCGTTTGTACAAGACCGGTGACCTCGGCCGAATGCTCGCCGACGGCAGCGTCGAATACCTGGGGCGTAACGATGACCAGGTGAAAATCCGCGGATTCCGCATTGAACTCGGCGAGATCCAGGCGCGCCTCGCCAGCGCTCCGGGTGTGCGTGACGCGGTGGTGATTGCCCGCGAAGACGAACCGGGTGACAAGCGCCTGGTGGCCTACGTGATCGCCGACGGCGCACCGAATATCGCGGATTTGCGCGACCACCTGCTGCTGAGTCTGGCCGAACATATGGTGCCCAGCGCCTTCGTGTTGCTGGACCGTTTTACGCTGACCGCCAACGGCAAGCTCGACCGCAACGCCTTGCCCGTGCCCGATGCCACAGCCCTGGCGCGGCGGGGCTACCAGGCGCCCCGGGGCGCGGTGGAAAACGCCATCGCCGCGATCTGGCAGGACCTGCTCAAGCTCGAGCGCGTCGGCCGTGATGATAACTTTTTCGAACTGGGCGGCCATTCGCTGCTGGCGGTCAAGCTGATCGAGCGCATGCGCCAGGTCGAGCTGGGCGCCGACGTCCGCGTGCTGTTCGGCCAGCCGACCCTGGCGGCACTCGCTGCCGCAGTCGGCGGGCAGCAGCAGGTGCAGGTGCCGGCCAACCTGATCACGGCGGCCACGCAGCACATCACCCCGGACATGGTGCCGCTGGTGGAGCTGAGCCAGGCCGCCCTCGACCACATCATCCAGCGCGTGCCCGGCGGCATCAGCAATGTGCAGGACATCTACGGCCTGGCTCCCCTGCAGGCGGGCATTCTGTACCACCACCTGGCGACCCGCGAAGGCGATCCCTACGTGTTGCAGGTGCAGTTCGGCTTCAACGATCAAGCGGCGGTCGATGCCTTTATCCAGGCGCTGCACAGCGTGATCGAGCGCAATGACATTCTGCGTACCGCGATCCTCTGGGAAGGCCTCGACGAGCCGGTGCAAGTGGTGTGTCGCCAGGCGCCACTGGCGGTCGAGCGCATAGAGGGGCTGGGCGCCGATGCCTTGGCGCAGTTGCGACAGCGCTTCGACCCACGGCACTTCCGTCTCGACCTCACGCGCGCCTCGCTGATGCACTTCGCCTACTGCGCAGAACCGGGTCGCCTCGTCGGCATCCTGCTGCTGCACCACATCCTGCTCGACCACACCGCCCTGCAAGTGCTGGTGCAAGAGATGAGCGCCAGCCTGTCCGGCAGCAGCGCGCAACTGCCGGAGGCCGTGCAGTACCGCAACTACGTGGCGCAGGCGCGCCTCGGAGTCAGCCAGGCGCAACACGAAGCGTTCTTCACTGAGATGCTCGGCGACATTGACGAACCGACCCTGGCCTTCGGTTTGCAGGATGTGAACCGCGACGGCAGTGGCATTCTCGAGGCACGCCTGCCGTTGGAACCGGCCTTGAACCTGGGCCTGCGTGAACAGGCGCGGCAACTCGGGGTGAGCACCGCAAGCCTGGTGCACCTGGCCTGGGCCCAGGTGTTGGGGCAGGTGTCGGGCCAGCAAGAGGTGGTGTTCGGCACGGTACTGCTGGGCCGCATGCAAGGCGGCGCGGGCGCCGACCGCGCGCTGGGGATGTTCATCAACACCTTGCCGCTGCGGGTCAGCCTCGGCAACACCGGGGTGCTGGCCGGTGTGCGCGCCACCCATGCACGGCTCGCACACTTGCTCGGGCATGAGCACGCATCGTTGTCCCTGGCCCAGCGCTGCAGTGGTGTGCCGGGCTCACTGCCGTTGTTCAGCACCTTGCTCAACTACCGTCACAGCGCTGCGGACCAAGCGCCGGGGGATAACCCGTTTGCGGCCAGCGGCATCCAGATCCTCAGTTCCGAAGAGCGCAGCAACTACCCGCTGGTGCTCAATGTCGATGACCTCGGCAGCGGTTTTGCCCTGACGGTGCAAGGCGTAGCCAGCCTGGATGTGCAGCGAGTGGGCGACTACCTGCTGACCGCGCTGCGCCACCTGGTGAGTGTGTTGCAACAGGCGCCGACCACGCCGTTGCAGGCGGTGTCGATCATCCCGGCGGCCGAGCGCCACCAACTGCTGGTGGAGTTCAACGCCACGACGCGCGCCTACCCGTCGCAATTGACCGTACACCAGTTGTTCGAAGCCCAGGTGCTGGCACGTCCTGAAGCGGTGGCGGCGGTGCAGGGCAGTGTGTCCCTGAGCTACCGCGACCTCAATCGCCGCGCCAATCGCCTGGCCCACCACCTGATCACCCTGGGTGTACAGCCGGGGGAAAGCGTGGCCATCGCGCTGCCGCGCAGCATCGACTTGCTGATCTGCCAGCTGGCCATCCTAAAATGCGCGGCAGTCTATGTGCCGCTGGACATCAACGCGCCGGCCGAGCGCCAGGCGTTCATTGTGCAGGACAGCGGTGCGCACCGGGTGCTTGGCGATCTCGCCGAGCTGAATCTGGACGCGCAGTCGCCGCGCAATCCCGACCTGTTCCAGACCGCCCAGTGTGTGGCGTACATCCTCTACACGTCCGGCTCCACCGGCGCGCCCAAGGGCGTGCAAGTGCTGCACCGCGCGATCACTCGTTTGGTGCTCAACAATGGCTATGCCGACTTCAACGCCCGGGACCGCGTGGCGTTCGCCTCCAACCCGGCGTTCGACGCCAGCACCCTGGAAGTCTGGGCGCCGCTGCTCAATGGCGGTTGCGTGGTGGTGGTCGAGCCGACAGAACTGTTGTCCCAGGCTGCGTTTGGCGCACTCTTGCAGGAGCAGGCCGTCAGCGTGTTGTGGATGACCGCCGGGCTGTTCCACCAGTATGCCGATGCGCTGATGCCGGTGTTCCGCCAGTTGCGTTACCTGATCGTCGGCGGCGATGTGCTTGACCCGCTGGTGATTGGCCGCGTGCTCGCGCACGGCAAACCGCAACACCTGCTCAACGGTTATGGCCCGACCGAGGCGACCACCTTTTCCACCACCTATGAGATCACGGCGCCGGGCGAGGGCAGTATTCCCATCGGCCGGCCGATCGCCAACGCCCAGGCCTATGTGCTGGATGCGCACCAGCACCTGCTCCCGCTGGGCGCGGTCGGCGAGCTGTATATCGGCGGCGCGGGCCTGGCCACGGGCTACGTGAACCAGCCGCACTTGACCGCCGAAAAATTTATTCCCAATCCCTTCGGCGAGGGCTTGCTGTACCGCACCGGTGACCTGGCGTGCTGGAGGGCCGACGGCATCCTGTTGTACCAGGGCCGCAATGACCTGCAAGTGAAGATCCGTGGTTATCGGATCGAACCCGGCGAAATCGAAACCTGCCTGGCGAGCTTTCCCGGCGTGAACGACGCCGTGGTCGTGGTGCGCGAAGACGCGCCCGGTGACAAGCGCCTGGTGGCCTACTACACCGCCGAGGCGGCGCTGGAGATCGAAGCGCTGCGGGCCCATCTGCAAGGCCGGTTGCCGGATTACATGGTGCCGTCGGCCTATGTCTGGCTGGCGCTGTTGCCGCTGACCGCCAACGGCAAGCTCGATCGCAAAGGCCTGCCGGTGCCCGACCACAGCGCGCTGCTCAGCCGTGGCTATGAGGCGCCGGAGGGCGCAGTGGAAACCCTGCTGGCGCAGATCTGGCAGGACGTGCTCAAGCTCGAGCGCGTGGGTCGCCATGATCATTTCTTCGAGCTGGGCGGGCATTCGTTGCTGGCAGTCAGTTTGATCGAGCGCATGCGCCAGGCCGGCCTCAGCGCCGACGTGCGCGTGCTGTTCAGCCAGCCGAGCCTGGCCGCGTTGGCGGCGGCGGTGGGCGAGGGGCGCGAGGTGCGGGTGCCGGCCAACGGCATTCCATTGGGGTGTACGCGTATCACCCCGTCGATGCTGAGCCTGGTGCAACTCGACCAGGACGCCATCGACCGTATCGTCGCCAGCGTGCCGGGGGGCGCGGCCAATGTGCAGGATATCTACCCGCTGGCGCCGTTGCAGGAAGGCATTCTCTACCACCACATCAGCGCCGAGCAGGGCGACCCGTACCTGCTGCAATCGCGCCTGGCATTCGACAGCCTCGAGCGTCTGCAGGCATTTATGGGCGCGTTGCAGCAGGTGGTGGCGCGTCACGACATCCTGCGCACCGGCGTGGTCTGGGAAGGCCTGGACAGCCCGGTGCAAGTGGTGTGGCGCGAGGCAGGGCTAAGCGTGCAGGCGGTCGACCTGGACCCGGCGGACGGCGCCATCATCGAGCAGTTGCACGGGCGTTTCGATGCCCGTCACTACCGCCTGGATATCACCCAGGCGCCGTTGCTGCGCATGGTCTACGCCAAGGACCCGGGCAACGCGCGGGTGGCGGCGATCCTGCTGTTTCACCACCTGGCGCTGGACCACACCGCCATGGCCGTGGTCGGCCAGGAAATGCGCGCGTTCCTGTTCAACCAGGCGCAGGACTTGCCGGCGCCCGCACCGTTTCGCAACTACGTCGCCCAGGCTCGCCTGGGTGTCAGCGCGCAAGAGCACGAACACTTCTTTCGCGCCATGCTCGGCGATGTCGACGAACCGACCTTGCCCTTTGGCGTACAGGATGTGCAGGGCGATGGCCGTGCGATCGAGGAGGCCGAGCAAGCCCTGGACGCAGCGTTGGCCCGGCGCGTGCGCGGGCAGGCCCGGCAGTTGGGCGTCAGCGCGGCGAGCCTGATGCACCTGGCCTGGGCGCAGGTGCTGGGGCTGGTGTCCGGGCGTGACGACGTGGTGTTCGGCACCGTATTGATGGGCCGCCTGCAGGCCGGCGAAGGTGCCGACCGGGCGCTCGGAATGTTCATCAACACCTTGCCGCTGCGGGTAGATGTCGCGGCCAGCGCCGCCGTGGCGGTCAGGGCCACGCATGCGCGCTTGAGTGCCTTGCTCGGTCATGAGCACGCATCGTTGGCGCTGGCCCAGCGTTGCAGCGGCGTGGCGGCCTCCACGCCGCTGTTCAGCGCCTTGCTCAATTACCGCCACACCATGCCTGACGAAATGGCGCGCGACGGCCACGGCATCTGGACGGGCGTGCAGTTGCTCGGTGGTGAAGAACGCAGCAACTACCCGCTGACCTTGAGCGTGGATGACCTGGGTGACGGCTTTGGCCTGAATGTCCTGGCGCTGCCGCAGATCGGTGCCGAGCGCCTGTGCAGCTACATGCTCGGCGCGGTGGAGCAGTTGGTCGCGACCTTGGAAAGTGCGCCAGATACGCCGCTCAACCGGCTGCCGATTCTGTCGGTGGCGGAGCGTGACACCCTGCTGCGCGACTTCAATGCCACCGCCCACGATTTCCCCCAGGGCCAGACAGTGCATGGCGCCTTTGAGGTGCAGGCCGAACGCCAACCCGAGGCGATTGCCGTGGTGCAGGGCGACGAATCGCTGACCTATGCGCAACTCAACCGTCGCGCCAACCAGTTGGCCCATCACCTGCTGCAAGTTGGTGTGCAACCGGACGACCGCGTCGCGCTCTGCTGCCGGCGTGGCCCGCAGATGCTGGTGGGGCTGCTGGGTATTCTCAAGGCTGGCGCCGGCTATGTACCCATCGACCCGGCGTACCCCGCAGAGCGCATCGCCTACCTGCTGCAGGACAGTGCCCCGGTGGCGGTGCTGGCCGAGGCGAGCACCCGCGACCTGCTGGGCGCGGTCGCCAGCATCGACCTGCACGACCCGCGCTGGCAGCAGCACGCCGCCAGCAACCCGCACATCAGTGCCTTGACCCCGGCGCACCTGGCCTACGTGATCTACACCTCGGGCTCCACCGGCCAGCCCAAGGGCGTGATGGTCGAACACCGCAGCGTCGAAAACCTGCTGCACTGGCACTGCGAAGCCTTTGGCCTGGATGCGCGGAGCCACACCAGCAGTGTCGCCGGGTTCGGCTTTGACGCGCTGGCCTGGGAGCTGTGGCCGGCACTGTGCGTAGGCGCCACCCTGCACCTGCCGCCTGCACAGGTGGGCAATGAAAATCTCGACGCGCTGCTGGCCTGGTGGCTGGAGCAGCCACTGGACGTGAGCTTCCTGCCGACGCCGGTGGCTGAGTACGCCTTCAGTCAGAACCTGCAACACCCAACCCTGCGCATCCTGCTGATCGGCGGTGATCGCCTGCGCCAGTTCAGCCAGGAGCGACGCTTTGCGGTGATCAACAACTACGGTCCCACCGAAGCCACGGTGGTCGCCACCTCCGGCCGCGTGCGCGCCGGGCAGGCGCTGCATATCGGCCGGCCGATCGCCAATGCCAGCGCCTATGTGCTGGACGCGCACTTGCGCCCGGTGCCGGTGGGGGTTGCCGGCGAGCTGTATGTCGGCGGCAGCGGCATCGCGCGGGGCTACCTCAACCGCCCGCAGATGACCGCCGAACGCTTCCTGCAGGACCCGTTCAACCAGGGGCGCATGTACCGCACCGGCGACCGGGTGCGCTGGTTGCCGGATGGCAACCTCGACTACCTGGGCCGCAATGACGACCAGGTCAAAGTGCGCGGCGTGCGCGTCGAGCTGGGCGAAATCGAAAGCTGCCTGGCTGCGCTGCCCGGCGTGGGTGATGCCGTGGTGCTGGTGCGCGAGGGCCGTTTGATCGCCTGGTTCACCGAACAGCAGCCGCTGGATATCGACGCACTGCGTGCGCAGCTGCAAGCGCAGTTGCCCGCAGCGCTGGTGCCGGTCGCGTACGTGAAACTTCAGGCATTGCCGCTGACCGCCAACGGCAAGCTCGACCGCAGGGCCTTGCCGGAGCCCGATCACAACGCCTTGTCGAGCCGTGACTATGCGCCCCCCCAAGGCGCGGTCGAAACCACCTTGGCGCGTATCTGGGCCGAAGTGCTGCAGGTTGGGCAAGTCGGTCGGCATGATCACTTCTTCGAACTGGGCGGGCATTCGCTACTGGCCGTGAGCCTGATCGAACGCATGCGCCAGGCTGGCCTCAGCGCCGATGTACGGGTGCTGTTCAGCCAACCCACCCTGGCTGCCCTGGCAGCCGCCGTCGGCAGTGGCCGCGAAGTGCCGGTGCCGGCCAACCGCATTGCCGTCGACTGCCAACGCATCACCCCGGATATGCTCACGTTGGTGAGCCTGGACCAGGCCACGCTGGATCACGTGGTGAGCCGTGTGCCCGACGGTGCCGCCAATGTGCAGGACATCTACCCGCTGGCACCCCTGCAGGAGGGCATCCTCTACCACTACATCACGGCCGAACAGGGCGACCCGTACCTGCTGCAATCGCACCTGGCATTTGACACCGTGGAGCGCCTGCAGGCCTTCGCCCAGGCACTGCAACAGGTGATCGATCGTCACGATATCCTGCGCACCGGGGTGGTCTGGGAAGGTCTCGTACAGCCGCTGCAAGTGGTGCAGCGCAGCGCTGAACTGAGCGTGCAGGAACTGCACCTGCACGGCGACGTACTGGCCGAGTTGCATGCGCGTTTCGACGCGCGGCGCTATCGCCTGGATATCAGCCAGGCCCCGCTGATCCGCCTGATGTATGCACAGGACCCGGCCAACCAGCGTGTGGTCGTGGTGTTGCTCTATCACCATATCGTCCTCGACCACACCGCCTTCGACGTGGTGCTGCGCGAAATGCAGGGCTACCTGCTGGGTCACCCCGCGCCAACGACGGCACCGATGCCGTACCGCAACTACGTGGCCCAGGCCCGCCTGGGGGTGAGCGAGCAGGAACACGAGGCGTTCTTTCGCGGCATGCTCGCTGATGTCGACGCGCCGACCTTGCCCTTCGGCTGGCAGGATGTGCGCGGCGACGGCAGCGCCATCGAGGAACACAGCTTGCGCCTGGACAGCGACCTCAACCGCCGCCTGCGCGCCCAGGCCAGGCTGCTGGGCGTGAGCACCGCGAGCCTGTTCCACCTGGCCTGGGGGCAGGTGCTGGCGGTCACCTCGGGTCGGCGCAGCGTGGTGTTCGGCACCGTGTTGGTCGGCCGCCTGCAGGGCGGGGAGGGTGCCGACCGCGCGCTGGGTGTGTTTATCAATACCTTGCCGCTGCGCCTGGATATCGACGCGCAGGGCGCCCGCGCTGCCGTGCGTACCACCCATGAGCGCCTCAGCGCCTTGCTCGGGCATGAGCACGCGTCCCTGGCGCTGGCCCAGCGCTGCAGTGGGGTGGCCGCGCCGGCGCCGCTGTTCAGCTCGATGCTCAACTACCGTCATCGCGGCGCGGCCACGCGCTCGCGGGAGGCGCAGCAGGCCTGGGAAGGCATGCAGACCCTGGTCAACGACGGGCGCACCAACTACCCGCTGACCTTGAACGTGGATGACCTGGGCGATGGCTATGCCATCACTGCCCTGGCGCGCACCGACGCGCAGCGGGTATGCGGCTATGTGCAAGTGGCCTTGTCCGGCCTGGTCGACGCGTTGGAGCAGGCGCCGCAGCGGGCGCTTGACCGCCTGCCGGTGCTGGACGCCGAGGAGCGTAAAAAGCTGCTGGTCGAGTTCAACTCAACCGAGGTGCCGTACAACCTCGACCAGACCCTGCACAGTCTGTTCGAAGCCCAGGTGGTGCGCACACCGCAGGCCGTGGCGGTCACCGCTGGCGAGCAACACTTGACCTATCAGGCACTCAACGAGCGCGCCAATCGCCTGGCCCATCACCTGCGTGAACGCGGCGTCCAACCAGACGCGCGGGTAGGCATCTGTGTGGAGCGTGGCCTGGAGATGGTCGTCGGCCTGTTTGCGATCCTCAAGGCCGGTGGCGGTTATGTGCCGCTGGACCCGGCCTACCCGCAGGAACGCATCGCCTACATGCTGCAGGACAGCGCGCCGGTGGTGGTGCTGGCCGAGGGCGCGACCCTGGCGCTGCTGGGGGACGCGCCGGTGATCGACCTCGACCATTGCACCTGGCAGCACCAGCCCGCGACCAATCCCCACGTCGCCGACCTCAATGCGCGCCATCAGGCCTACGTGATCTACACCTCCGGCTCCACCGGCCAGCCCAAGGGCGTGATCAACGAACACGCCGGGGTGGTCAACCGCCTGTTGTGGATGCAGGACGCCTACGGTCTCAAGGCCGAGGACGCGGTGTTGCAGAAAACCCCGTTCAGCTTCGACGTGTCGGTGTGGGAGTTCTTCTGGCCGCTGTTCACCGGCGCCCGCCTGGTCATGGCGCGTCCGGGCGGGCACAAGGACCCGGCGTACCTGTGCGAGGTGATCGAGTCTGAGCGGATCACCACCGTGCACTTCGTGCCGTCGATGCTTGACGTGTTCCTCGCGCATGGCGACGTCAGCCAGGCCGCCGGCTTGCGGCGCGTGATGTGCAGCGGCGAAGCCTTGCCGGGCAGCCTGGTGCGGCGCTTCAAGCAGCAATTGCCGGGCCTCGGCCTGTACAACCTGTACGGTCCGACCGAAGCCGCGGTGGACGTGAGCGCATGGAACTGCGCGCGCCCCGAGGTGCCCGACAACACGCCGATCGGCAAGCCGATTGCCAACACGCGCCTGTACCTGCTGGATGAGCAGTTGCAACCGGTGCCGCTGGGCGTGGTCGGCGAACTGTTCATCGGCGGCGTGCAGGTGGCGCGCGGTTACCTGAACCGTCCGCAGCTGACGGCCGAGCGCTTTATCAAGGACCCGTTCAGCGACGGGCGCCTGTACCGCACCGGGGATGTGGGGCGTTACCTGGCCGACGGCAATATCGAATACCTGGGCCGCAACGACGACCAGGTGAAAATCCGTGGCCTGCGCATCGAACTGGGGGAAATCCAGGCGCGCCTGATCGAGCACGCAGCGGTCAAGGACGCCGTGGTGGTGGCCCGCGAAGAACGCCTGGTGGCCTATTACACCGGTACGCAGACGCCCGTCGACAGCTTGCGTGAACAGCTGTTGCGGCACTTGCCGGACTTCATGGTGCCCGCGCTGTTTGTGCACCTCGACGCACTGCCGTTGAGTCCCAACGGCAAGCTTGACCGCAAGGCCCTGCCAACCCCGGGCCTGGACGCGTTGGTGGCGCGTGAGTACGAGGCGCCAGAAGGTGACACCGAGAAGCTCCTGGCGCGGCTGTGGGCCGAACTGCTCAAGGTCGAGCGGGTCGGTCGCCAGGACAATTTCTTTGAATTGGGCGGGCACTCGTTGCTCGCCGTGAGCTTGATCGGGCGCTTGCGCCAGGAAGGCATGGAAGCCGATGTGCGCGCGCTGTTCGAACAGCCGACACTGGCCGGCTACGCCGCAATGACCGAACGAATGGAGATCGTCCTGTGAGCATCAACCAACTGCTGGCGACGCTGAAAACCAAGGACATCCAACTGGCGCTCAAGGGCGATCAGTTGTCGGTGCAGGGCAACAGGCAAGCCTTGAGTGACCCGGCGATCATCGCCGCGCTGCGTGAACACAAACCGGCGTTGATCGCGCTGATCCAGGCCGGTGAATACACGGCGCCCCAGGCGGGCGCCGTCGAGGTGCCGGCCAATGGCATCCCGGCCGGCGCCGAGCGCATCACGCCGGACATGCTGAGCCTGTCGACCCTGAGCCAGGAGGAGATCGACCGAGTCGTCGCCAGCGTCGACGGCGGCGTGGCGAATATCCAGGATATCTACCCGCTGGCGCCGTTGCAGGAAGGCATCCTGTTTCACCACGTCAGCGCCGAGCACGGCGATCCGTACGTGATGCAGGCGCAATTCGCGTTCGACAGCCTGGCGCGCTTCGACGCCTTTGCCCAGGCGCTGCAGGCGGTGATGGATCGCCACGATATCCTGCGCACCGGCGTGGTGTGGGACGGCCTGCAAGAGCCCTCGCAAGTGGTGTGGCGCACTGCGCGCCTGCCGGTGCAGGCCCTCCAATTGCCGGCGGCCGAGGGCGACATCGCCGCGCAACTGCATGCGCTGTTCGATGCCCGCCACTATCGTCTCGACGTGACACAGGCGCCGCTGCTGCGCCTGGTGCGCGCGGATGATCCGGCCAACCAGCGCATCGTCGCCAGCTTGTTGTTCCACCACATGGCCCTCGACCACAGTGCCCTGGAAGTGGTGTGCCATGAAATGCAGGCGTGCCTGCTGGGGCAGGGCGCGGCGCTCGGCCAGGCGGTGCCGTTTCGCAACTATGTGGCCCAGGCGCGGCTGGGGACCTGCGAAGAGGAGCACGAAAGCTTTTTCCGGCAGATGCTCGGCGACATCAGCGAACCGACCTTGCCGTTTGGCCTGCACGATGTACAAGGCGATGCACGCGGCATTGCCGAGGTTCACCTGGCACTGGCGCCGGCGTTGTCGCAACGGCTGCGGGCGCAGGCGCGGCAACTAGGGGTGAGCGCCGCCAGCCTGTTCCATATGGGCTGGGCGCAGGTGCTGGGGGTGTTGTCCGGCAAGGAGCAGGTGGTGTTCGGCACCGTGTTGATGGGCCGCCTGCAGGGCAGCCATGACACGGACCGGGCGCTGGGGATCTTCATCAACACGCTGCCGTTTCGCGTGGACGTGGGCAACGAGGGCGTGCGCGCCGGGGTCAAGGCCACCCACGCAAGGCTCACCACGTTGCTGCGCCATGAGCATGCGCCGCTGGCCCTGGCCCAGCGCTGCAGTGGCGTGGTGGCGCCGACGCCGTTGTTCAGTGCGTTGCTCAATTACCGCCACAGCGCCCCGGCCGCCAGCGCCGAGGCGGTCTCGGCCTGGCACGGTATCGCCGCGCTGAGTGCCGAGGAACGCACCAACTACCCGCTGACCCTGAGTGTCGATGACCTGGGTGAAGGCTTCGGCCTGAGCCTGCTCGCCAGCACCTTGGTGGACCCGCACCGCGTCTGTGCCTACCTGCAGACCGCGTTGGAAAACCTGCTGGACGCGCTGGAGCAGGCGCCGGACACCGCGCTCAACCGCGTGTCGGTGCTGCCGCTCGCCGAGCAGCAGCGCTTGTTGCAGCAGTTCAATGCCACCCAGGCGGAGTTCCCCCAAGGCACCACGCTGCATGCCCGCATCGAAGCCCAGGCCGCGCTGGCGCCCGACGCCATCGCCGCCGTGCACCAGGGGCGGCAGATGACCTATGCCGAGCTGAACCAGCAGGCCAACCTGCTGGCGCATCACCTGCTGGCCCTGGGGGTCAAGCCCGATGACCGCGTGGCGGTTGTCGCGCGCCGGGGCCTGGACACCCTGGCCGGGTTGCTGGCGATCCTCAAGGCTGGCGCCTGCTATGTGCCCGTGGACCCGTCCCACCCGGCTGAGCGCCTTGAGTACCTGCTCAGTGACAGCGCGCCGGTCGCGGTATTGGCCCAGCACGCGTTGCTTGCCCGCCTGCCGGCGCTCGACGTGCCGGTGATCAACCTTGACCGCTACACCTGGCAGCATCACACGGCGAGCAACCCAGAGGTCGCGATGACCGCGTCGAACCTCGCCTATGTGATCTACACCTCCGGTTCCACCGGCCAGCCCAAGGGCGTGATGGTGGAACACCACACCGTGGCCAACCTGGTGGACTGGCACTGCCGCACGTTTGACCTGTGCGCCGGGCGCCACACCGCCAGCGTCGCCGGGTTTGGCTTTGATGCGATGGCCTGGGAGGTCTGGCCGGCCCTGTGCGTGGGGGCGACCCTGCACCTGCCGCCGGCCACGGACGGCGCCGAGGATATTGACGCGCTGCTGGCCTGGTGGTGCGCGCAGCCGCTGGACGTGTGCTTCCTGCCGACCCCGGTGGCCGAGTACGCGTTCAGCCAGCAGATCGAACACCCGACCTTGCGCACCCTGCTGATCGGCGGCGACCGCCTGCGCCAGTTCGCGCGTGCGCAACGTTTTGAACTGATCAATAACTACGGCCCGACCGAAGCCACGGTGGTCGCCACCTCGGGCAAGGTCGAGGCCGGCCAGCCGCTGCACATTGGCAAGCCCATCGCCAATGCCCGCGTGTATCTGCTGGATGCGCAGCAGCGGCCGGTGCCGCTGGGCGTGGCGGGCGAGCTGTATGTGGGGGGCAAGGGCGTGGCGCGCGGCTACCTGAACCGCCCGCAGCTGACGGCCGAACGTTTCCTGCACGACCCGTTCAACGCGGGGCGCATGTACCGTACCGGCGACATGGCGCGCTGGCTGCCGGACGGCACTCTTGAGTACCTGGGGCGCAACGATGACCAGGTGAAAATCCGTGGCGTGCGGATCGAGCTGGGCGAGATCGAAGCCCAGCTCAACCATCTGCCGAGTCTCCTGGAAGCGGTGGTGCTGGTGCGTGACGAGCGCCTGGTCGCCTACTACACGGAAAACCCGCAGTTCGACCCACTGACCGTGGCCGACCTCCGCGCCCACCTGGTGACGCACCTGCCGGACTACATGGTCCCGGTCGCCTACGTGAAGCTGGACGCGCTGCCCCTCACCGCCAACGGCAAGCTCGACCGCAAGGCCTTGCCGGCCCCGGACATGGCCGCGGTGTTTACCCGTGAATACGAAGCCCCCGAGGGCGAGATCGAAAGTGTGCTGGCGCAGATCTGGGCCGAGGTGCTGCAGGTCGAGCGCGTGGGGCGCCGCGATCATTTCTTCGAGCTGGGCGGGCACTCGTTGCTGGCGATGCGCATGGTCTCCCAGGTACGCCAGCGCCTGGGCGTGGAGTTGCTGCTCAGCGACGTGTTTGCCAATGCCGAACTGGCCGCTGTCGCCGAGGGGTTGGCCCAGGCCGGCCGCAGCACCTTGCCGCAGATCCTGCCGGCCAACCGCGATGAGCCGGTGCCGCTGTCTTTTGCCCAGCAGCGCCTGTGGTTCCTGGCGCTGATGGAAGGCGCCAACACCGCCTACAACATTCCCATCGGCCTGCGCCTGCGCGGCCAGTTGCATGTCGAGGCGTTGCAACGCGCGCTGGCGCGGATTGTCGCGCGGCATGCCACCCTGCGCAGCCGTTTTACCCAGCACGGTGACGTGGCCCAGGTGCTCAGTGTGCCGGCCGAAGACGTGCTGCCCCTGCAAGTGCAGGACCTGCGCCGCCACCCGCAACCCCAGCAGGCGCTGGATGCATTGATCCAGGGCGAGGCTTCGGCCCCCTTTGACCTGGAGCGCGGCCCGCTGCTGCGCGGGCGCCTGGTGGTGATGGCCGACGATCACCACGTGCTGCTGTTGACCCTGCACCATATCGTCTCGGATGGCTGGTCCATGGGCGTGCTGACCCGTGAGCTGACGGCGTTGTACCAGGCCTTCAGCCACGGCCTGCCAGACCCGTTGCCGGCGCTGGCGATCCAGTATGGTGACTTCGCCGTGTGGCAGCGCCTGTGGCTCAGCGGCGAAGTGCTGCAGCGCCAGAGCCGCTATTGGCAGCAGGCCCTGGACGGTGCGCCGGCCTTGCTCACGCTGCCCACCGACCGCCCGCGCCCGGCACTGCAGGACTACGCCGGCAGCAGCGTCGAGGTACGCCTGGATGAACGCCTCACCGCTGGTCTCAAGGCCTTGAGCCAACGCCACGGCAGCACGTTGTACATGACCTTGATGAGCGCCTGGGCTGCCTTGCTCTCGCGGCTGTCCGGGCAGCACGACGTGGTGATCGGCTCGCCGGTGGCCAACCGCACGCGAGGTGAGGTGGAAGGCTTGATCGGCCTGTTCGTCAACACCCTGGCGGTGCGTATCGACACCTCGGGCGCGTTGAGCACCGAGGCGTTACTGGCACGGGTCAAGGGCCTGACACTGGCGGCCCAGGACCACCAGGACCTGCCGTTCGAGCAGGTGGTGGAAATCACCCGGCCGCTGCGCAGCCTGGCCCACAGCCCGCTGTTCCAGACCCTGCTGACCTGGCAGGACAGCAGTGCGCCGACCCTGGCCCTCGGCGACCTGGCCCTGGAGCGCATTGTCGAACACAGCCACTTTGCCAAGTTCGACCTGTCGCTGGACCTGGGCGAAGTGCAGGGCACGATTATCGGCGCGCTGGAATACGCCGTGGCGCTGTTCGATGAGTCGACGGTGCGCCGTTATGTCGGCTACTTCACACGCCTGCTGCGGGCCATGGTCGACAACGACCAGGCGGTCCTGGAGCAGGTGCCGCTGGTGGACGAGCGCGAGCGCCAGCAGTTGCTGTTCGACTTCAATGCCACAGCGGTCGACTACGACCTCGAACAGACCCTGCACGGGATGTTCGAAGCGCAGGTGGCGCGCACTCCGCACGCGATTGCGCTCAAGGCCGGCGAGCGGCAACTGACCTATGCCGAACTGAATGCGCGGGCCAATCAGTTGGCGCATCACTTGCTGGCGCTGGGTGTACAGCCCGGCTCGCGGGTGGCGATCTGCGTGGAGCGCGGCCTGGACATGGTCATCGGCCTGTACGCGATCCTCAAGGCCGGCGCCGCCTATGTGCCGCTGGACCCGGCGTATCCGCTGGAGCGCCTTGCCTACATGCTCGCGGACAGCGCGCCGGTCGCCGTGCTGGCCCAGTCGGCAACGCGTGGGCTGCTGGGGGACGTGGCGGTGGTCGACCTGGACCAGCCGTGCTGGCAGCACCAGCCGCTCGACAATCCCACGGTTGCGGCCGTCAGCGCCTACGTGATCTACACCTCCGGCTCCACCGGCCAGCCCAAAGGCGTGATCAATGAGCATGCCGGGGTGGTCAACCGCCTGTTGTGGATGCAGGACGCCTATGCGCTGACGGCCGACGACGCGGTGCTGCAGAAAACCCCGTTCAGCTTCGACGTGTCGGTGTGGGAGCTCTTCTGGCCGCTGTCCACCGGCGCGCGCCTGGTGATGGCGCGACCTGAAGGGCATAAGGATCCGGCCTATTTGTGCGCCGTGATCGCGGCTGAGCAGATCACCACGCTGCATTTCGTGCCGTCGATGCTCGACGTCTTCCTCGCCCATGGCGACGTCAGCCAGGCCGCGGGCGTGGTGCGGGTAATGTGCAGCGGCGAAGCCTTGCCCGGCAGCCTGGTGCGGCGCTTCAAGCAGCAGATGCCCGGCAGCGAGTTGCATAACCTGTATGGCCCCACCGAAGCCGCCGTCGACGTGACGGCCTGGAACTGCGCGGGAGCCGTGACGCCGGACAACACGCCGATCGGCAAGCCGATTGCCAACACGCGCCTGTACGTGCTCGACGCGCAGTTGCAACCGGTACCCCTGGGCGTGGTCGGCGAGCTGTTTATTGGCGGCGTGCAAGTGGCGCGTGGCTATTTGAACCGTCCGCAGCTGACCGCCGAGCGCTTCCTGCAAGACCCGTTTACCGAGGGGCGCATGTACCGCACCGGCGACGTCGGCCGTTATTGGCCGGACGGCACCCTCGAATACCTGGGGCGCAACGACGACCAGGTGAAGATCCGTGGCCTGCGTATCGAACTGGGGGAAATCCAGGCGCGGCTGACCGAATGTGCTGCGGTCAGCGAGGCTGCCGTGGTCGCCCGCGATGAACGCCTGGTGGCGTACTACACCGGCGTGCGCACGCCGATCGACACACTGCGTGCGCAACTGCTGCGGCACCTGCCGGCGTTCATGGTGCCGGCGGTGTTCGTGCATCTGGAGGCGCTGCCGTTGAGCCCCAACGGCAAGCTCGACCGCAAGGCACTGCCGGCGCCGGGGGCGGATGCGGTGGCGGTGCGCGCTTACGAAGCGCCTCAGGGCGAGCGCGAAATGATCATCGCTGCGCTGTGGGCCGAGCTGCTCGATGTAGAGCGCGTGGGGCGCCATGATCACTTCTTCGAACTGGGCGGGCACTCGCTGCTGGCGGTCAGCCTGATGGGCCGTTTGCGCCACCTGGGGTTGGCGGCGCCGGTGAAAGTGCTGTTCGGCCAACCCACCTTGTGTGCCTTCGCCGCAGCACTGGGCGGTAGCGCGCAAGTCGCGCAGTTGCCGCCGATCCCGCTGGACTCGCCCGCCATCGCGCGTATTGTCGCCGGCATCCCCGGTGGCTTGGCGAATGTGCAGGACCTCTACCCGCTGGCGCCGTTGCAGGCCGGCATGCTCTATCACCATCGCGCCGAGCAGGCCGCCGATGCCTATCTGCTGCAGGCGCAATTTGCCTTCGACAGTCGCCAGCGCTTCGACGCGTTTGCCCAGGCCTTGCAGGCGGTGATCCAGCGGCACGACATTTTGCGCTCTTCCTTCCATTGGCAAGGCCTGGAGGAACCGTTGCAAGTGGTGTGGCGTGAGGCGAGCCTGCGCGTCGAAACCGGGCCGGTGCCGTCGCGCCTCGACCTCGGGCAGGCGCCGCTGATGCGCCTGGTGTATACCGAGACGCCGCAGCGGCTGGTCGCGACCTTGCTGTTCCACCACCTGGTAATGGACCACCTGGCGCTGGAGATCCTGCAGCATGAACTTCAGGCCTTCCTGTTGGGTGCCCAGGATCAGCTGGGTGCGGCGGTGCCGTATCGCAACTACGTGGCGCAGACCCGCGTGGGCGCCGAGACCCACGAGGATTTTTTCCGCGCGATGCTGGGGGACATCGATGAGCCAACGGTGGTGCAGGACCTGGGCCCCGCTGCACAGGCGCGGATGACGCTTGACGCTGCGTTGGGTCAACGCCTGCGTACCCAGGCGCGCCAGGCAGGGGTCAGCACTGCGAGCCTGATGCACCTGGCGTGGGCCCATGTACTCGGCAAGGTCAGTGGGCGTGAGTCGGTGGTCTTCGGCACCGTGCTGCTGGGCCGCCTGCAAGGCGGCGAGGGTGCCGAGCGCGCCATGGGGGTGTTTATCAACACCTTGCCGCTGCGGGTCGACCTCGGTGAACAGTCGGTACGCACTGCCGTGCAGGCCACGCATGTGCGCCTCACCGAACTGCTCAGCCACGAACATGCGTCGCTGGCACTGGCCCAGCGGTGCAGCGCGGTACCGGCGAGCACGCCCTTGTTCAGCGTGTTGTTCAACTATCGCCATAGCGCGCCGCGCGGCGCGAGTGTGGCCGAGGCGTGGCAGGGCATTCAACTGCTCAAGGCCGAGGAGTCCAGCAACTATGGATTGTCGATGAGTGTGGACGACCTCGCCGACGGCTTCGGTCTGAAGGCCGTGGGGCCGGGTGCGGGGCGGTTGTGCGACTACCTGCAGATCGCCGTGGAGCAGGTGGTGCAGGCGCTGGAAGGGGCGGCGGAGATTGCCATCGGCCGCTTGCCGATCCTGCCCGCTGCCGAGCGCCAGCAGCTGTTGGCGTTGAATGCCACTGCCCGGGCATTCCCGCGTGAGCACACGGTGCAGCGCTTGTTCGAAGCACAGGCGCAGGCACGGCCCGGCGCCGTGGCGGCGCTGCAGGGCGAACACAGCCTGAGCTACGGCGAACTGAACAGCCGCGCCAACCGCCTGGCCCATCACCTTATCGAGCTTGGCGTGCGGCCTGGGCACAGCGTGGCCATCCTGCTGCCACGCTGCCTGGATTTACTCGTCAGCCAGCTTGCAGTGCTCAAGTGCGCGGGCGCCTATGTGCCGCTGGATATCCACGCGCCGGCCGAACGCCAGGGCTTCATGGTGCAGGACAGCGGCGCGAGCTGGCTGCTGACCCACAGCGATGCGGTGATCGGGTACCCGGTCCGGCGCCTGGACCTCGACACCCTGGTCCTCGACCCGCAACCGAGCCATAACCCGGACGTGTCGCAATCCTCGGACAGCGTGGCGTACATCATGTACACCTCCGGCTCCACGGGCACGCCCAAGGGCGTACTGGTGCCCCATCGCGGCATCACACGGCTGGTGCTCAACAACGGCTATGCCGATTTCAATGCCGGCGACCGCGTGGCCTTCGCCTCGAACCCGGCGTTCGACGCCAGCACCATGGACGTCTGGGGCGCATTGCTCAACGGCGGCCAGGTGCAGGTCATCGACCATGCCACCGTGCTCGACCCGAGCGCGTTCGGCGCGGCCTTGCAGGAGGTGACGGTGCTGTTCGTGACCACGGCGCTGTTCAACCAATACGTGCAGATGATTCCCCAGGCGTTGGCGGGCCTGCGCATTCTGTTGTGCGGCGGCGAGCGGGCCGACCCGGCCGCGTTTCGCCGCCTGCTGGCCGCGGCCCCCGCGCTGCGCCTGGTGCACTGTTACGGGCCGACGGAAACCACCACCTATGCCAGCACTTATGAAGTGCGCGCGCTGGCCGATGACGCCGAGAGCGTGCCGGTGGGACGGCCGATCGCCAACACCCGGATCCATGTGCTGGATGCGCAATTGCAGCCGGTGCCGCTGGGGATCAGCGGTGAAATCTGCATCGGCGGCGATGGCGTGGCCAAGGGGTACTTGAATCGCCCTGAGCTGAGCGCGGAAAAATTTGTCCAGGACCCCTTTGTCCCAGGCGCCCTGATGTACCGCACCGGCGACCTCGGTCGCTGGACGGCGGGCGGGTTGCTGGAGTGCATCGGGCGCAATGACGACCAGGTGAAAATCCGCGGTTTCCGTATCGAGCTGGGCGAGATTGAAGCGCGCCTGGCAACCTTTGCCGATGTCCAGGAGGTGGTGGTGCTGGCGCGCGAAGACGCGCCGGGGGACAAGCGCCTGGTCGCGTACTTTACTGGTGCAGCCGCCATCGACGCCCTGCGTGCACACCTGCAGGCGCAATTGCCGGAATACATGCTGCCTTCGGCCTATGTGGCGCTCGCGCACTTGCCGTTGACTGCCAACGGCAAGGTCGACCGCAAGGCGCTGCCGGCACCTGAGTGGGACGCCTTGAACCGCCGCGACTTCGAAGCCCCCAGCGATGCCCTGGAGCACACCCTGGCGCGGCTGTGGGCCGAGGTGTTGAAACTGGAACAGGTGGGCCGGCATGACAGCTTCTTCGAATTGGGCGGACACTCGCTGCTGGCGATTCGGCTGGTAAACCTGCTGGAGGAAGCGGGTCTGCCGGTGTCCCTCGCCGAGCTGTTCCAACATGCCAGCGTGGCGTGCGTCGCCGCGCTGTTGCGCGCACGCACCCAGGCACCGCTGCGCGACACCGGCGTGATCACGGTGCGCAGCAGCGGTACGCAACCGCCGTTGTTCCTGATCCATGAGTTCAGTGGCATGGACGTCTATTTCCCGGCGCTGGGCCAGCACCTGCCCGGTGATTATCCGATTTTCGGCCTGCCCGGCGTGCCCTTCGGTGAAGCGCATCTGCACAGCATGGAAGGCCTGGCGGCGCGCATGGTCGGGCTGATTCGCGAGCGCCAGCCCCACGGGCCGTATCGGCTGGCGGGCTGGTCGTTTGGCGGCGTACTGGCTTATGAGGTCGCCATGCAATTGCTGGGGCTGGATGAGCCCGTGGCGTTTCTCGGCTTGATCGACAGCTATGTGCCGCGCATGACCGACCAGGGCAAGGCGCGCTGGAGCGGGCCGGACGCGCTCAAGCGGCACCTGTTGTTGCAGTGCACGGCCTATTGGAACGCACAGGGAGGTGCACATGAGTTGGCGAGTCTTGAACAGTTGGCGTCGGGCATTGGACAGCTGGACTTTGCAGGCCTGCTGCAACGCTGTCGCGATCAAGGTCTGCTGTACGCGCAAATGGCGGCGGCGACGGACGCGGACCTCTTGAGCTTCATCGAGCGCGAAGTCGGGCATGGGCATGCGCTGGCGCATTACAGCTTGTTCCCGCTGCCGATTCCGGTGCATCTGTTCAGCGCGCTGGAGCGCCCGACCGAGTTGTCGCGGCGCAGTGAATCGCTGGGTTGGGAGGACGCGCTGGCGCCGGGCCAACTGCGCCGCATCGAGGTGCCTGGCGATCACCAGAGCATGATGCAGGCCCCGCATATCCGCACGTTGGGCGCGGCGATCAGCGCCGCCCTGGCGACCTGTTCGCCACAGAAGCAGGCGCCGCACCAGCCGCTGCTGCGCATCCAGAGCGGGCGGGAAGGGCATGCGCCGCTGTTCTGTGTGCCGGGGGCGGGGGACAGCGTCACCGGCTTCGTGGGGTTGAGCGATGCGCTCGGGCGCGATTGGCCGCTGTTCGGCCTGCAACCACGCGGCCTCGACGGTGAGGCAGTGCCGCACAGCCAGGTCGAAGCGGCGGCGGCCTGTTACCTGGCGGCGCTGGAGCAGGAGTACCCGCACGGGCCGGTGCACTTGGCCGGGCATTCCTTCGGTGGCTGGGTGGCGCTGGAGCTGGCGCTGCAGTTGCAGGCGGCCGGACGTGAAGTGGCGTCGTTGACGGTGATCGACAGCGAGGCGCCAGGCGGCGCGGGCAAGCCGTATACCACCACGGCGGCACTGCTGCGCCTGATCGAAGCGATGCAGTTGTCGTCCGGCAAGTCGTTGGGCATTGACCCCCTGGACTTCGCCGCACGCGATGACATCGCGCAACGGCAATGGCTGCACGCGGGCATGGTCGGCGTCGGCTTGTTGCCGGCACGGGCCAGTGTGGACGCGATGGACGGTCCGGCGCGTACCTATGCGGCGGCGTTGCGCACGGTGTATCGGCCGGCGCGGCGGTTCGAGGGGGTGGTGCGGTTGGTGTTGGCCCAGGACCCGGCGCTGGATGCAGCGGGTAATCAGCGTGAGCAGGGCCTGATGATTGAAGGGTGGCGACGCCAGGGCAACGGGCTGCAGGTGTGGTACGGCGGCGGCAATCACTTCACGTTGCTCAAGGCCCCGAATGTTCACGGGCTGGCACGTTGGTGGCTGGACGGTGTGGTGGTTGCGGAGGTGGTGTCGTGAAGTGGCGCAAAACCGGCATGTGCCTGGCGTTGGCGGCCGCTATTGGCCTGGTGGTGTATGCCGTCCAGGCTCCCGCCGACGCCCCCCAATACCTCACGGCTAGCGTCGAACGCGGCGATATCGAGAATGCCGTGTTGGCCACCGGCGTGCTTGAAGGCATCAAGCAGGTCGACGTCGGCGCCCAGGTTTCGGGCCAGTTGAAGTCGCTCAAGGTCAAGGTCGGCGACAAGGTGAAAAAGGGCCAGTGGCTGGCCGAGATCGACCCGCTGATCCTGCAGAACACCCTGCGCAAGGCCCAGGTCGACGAAGAAAACCTGCAGGCCCAGCGCCGTGCCACGGCGGCCCAGCTCAAGCAGGCCAAGTTGGTGTATGAACGCTACAAGGGCCTGCAGGATGATGAGTCGGTGTCGCGCCAGGATTTCGAAGACGCCGAGTCCACGTTCCAGGTGCAGCAGGCCAACCTGCTGTCCCTGGATGCGCAGATCAAGAGTGCACATATCCAGATCGACACGGCCAAGGTCAACCTGGCCTACACGCGCATCGTCGCGCCCATCGACGGCGACGTGGTCGGCATCGTCACCCAGGAAGGCCAGACGGTCATTGCCAACCAGCTGGCGCCGGTGCTGCTCAAGCTGGCGGACCTGGACACCATGACCGTCAAGGCCCAGGTCTCGGAGGCCGATGTGATTCATATCAGCCCCGGCCAGCAGGTGTACTTCACCATCCTCGGCGAGGCCGACAAGCGCTACTACGCCAAGCTGCGCGGTACTGAGCCGGCGCCGCAGAACTTCCTCGAGACCCAGACCGCCGGCACCCCCAAGCAGAACACGGCGGTGTTCTATAACGCGCTGTTCGACGTGCCTAACCCTGACCATCGCCTGCGCATCGCCATGACCGCCCAGGTGCGCATCGTGCTCGACACCGCCGAGGCCGCGCTGATGGTGCCGGTGGCCGCGCTGGGCCCGCGCAACCCCGATGGCAGCTACCCGCTGCGGGTGCTCGACGCCAAGGGCAAGGCGCTGTCGCGGCAGGTGAAGACCGGCATCAACAACAACGTCAAGGTGCAGATCCTGGAGGGCCTGGCCGAGGGCGATAAAGTCGTGATCGGCGATGCCTCGCCGGCCGTGGCGGGGAACTGAGCCATGACCCAGCCACTGTTGGAACTCAAGGGCATTACCCGCAGTTTTATCGCCGGCGAGCGTGAATTCATTGCGCTCAAGGGCATCGACCTGACCATCGAAGCCGGCGAGATGGTGGCGATCATCGGGGCCTCGGGCTCGGGCAAATCGACCCTGATGAACATCCTCGGCGGCCTCGATTACGCGACTGCCGGCAGTTACAGGATCAACGGCATCGAGACCCGCTCACTCGGCGATGAGCAACTGGCCGAACTGCGCCGCGACTACTTCGGCTTTATCTTCCAGCGCTACCATTTGCTTGCGCACCTGAGTGCCTTGCACAACGTGGAAATGCCGGCGATTTATGCCGGTACCGCGCAAACCCAGCGGCATACCCGCGCGGGGGAGCTGCTCGCACGGCTGGGCCTGGCCGGCCACACCAGCCACCGGCCCAGCCAGCTCTCCGGCGGGCAGCAGCAACGGGTGAGCATTGCCCGCGCCTTGATGAACGGCGGCGAAGTGATCCTCGCCGACGAGCCTACCGGTGCCCTCGACACCCACAGCGGCAAGGAGGTGATGCGTATCCTCGCCGAGCTGCACGCCGCCGGGCACACGGTGATTATCGTCACCCACGACCCCAAGGTGGCGGCGAATGCCCAGCGCATTGTCGAGGTCTGCGATGGCGAGATTGTCAGCGACAAGGCCAACCAGAGCAGCGGCCTGGAGCTGCCCGCGGAAGCGCCCCTCGAGCCACGGCGCAGCGGTGCGCGGCGCCTGGTGGCGAGCCTGGGGTTGTTCAAGGAAGCTTTCAACATGGCGTGGGTCGCGCTGGTGTCCCATCGCATGCGCACGTTGCTGACCATGCTCGGCATTGTCATCGGCATCACCTCGGTGGTGTCGATCTCGGCCATCGGCGAAGGCGCCAAGCGCTATGTGCTCAAGGACATCCAGGCGATCGGCAGCAACACCATCGATATCTTTTCCGGCACCAGTTTTGGCGACAGCCGCGCGTCGGCCATCGAGACGCTGATGCCGTCGGATGTGGACGCGTTGAACCAGCTGTATTACGTCGACAGCGCGACCCCGGTGGTGGGCCGCAACCTGTTGCTGCGCTTTGGCAACATCGACCTGGATGCGCAGGTCAATGGCGTCAGTGATCGCTACTTCAAGGTCAAGGGCCTGAAGCTCGAGGCCGGGATCGCCTTCAGCGAAAGCGATGCACGGCGCCAGGCCCAGGTGGTGGTCATCGACCACAACACCCGCCAGCGCCTGTTCGGGCCAACTGTCGACCCGTTGGGCCAGGTGATCCTGGTGGGCAACCTACCGTGCACGGTGATCGGCGTCACGGCCGAGAATAAAAACATGTTCGCCGCCAGCAAGGCGCTGAACGTCTGGGTGCCGTATGAAACCGCCGCGGGGCGGCTGCTGGGCCAGCGCCATCTGGACAGCATCACGGTGCGCATCAAGGACGGCCAGCCGAGCAAGGTGGTGGAGGAGAACGTCAACAAGCTCATGCTGCAACGCCACGGCACCAAGGATTTTTTCACCAACAACCTCGACAGCATCATGCAGACGGTGCAGAAAACCAGCCGCTCGCTGGCGTTGCTGCTGTCGTTGATTGCGGTGATTTCCCTGCTGGTGGGCGGAATCGGCGTGATGAATATCATGCTGGTGTCGGTCACCGAGCGCACTCGCGAAATCGGCATTCGCATGGCGGTGGGCGCGCGACAGTCGGACATTCGCCAGCAGTTCCTGGTGGAGGCGGTGATGGTGTGCCTGATCGGCGGGGTGATCGGGATCTCGCTGTCCTACGGGCTGGGCTTGCTGTTTTCGCTGTTTGTGAAGGAGTGGGAGATGGTGTTTTCGGTGGGCTCGATCGTCACCGCGTTTGCCTGTTCGACGCTGATTGGCATTGTGTTTGGCTTCGTGCCAGCAAGGAATGCGGCGCGGCTGGATCCGATCGAGGCGTTGGCGCGCGATTGAGTGCCCGAGGTGGCGGTGATCTGTGGCGGGCAGGGCAAACCTGCTCGCCACAGGGGGGGCTAAGGCGCTGTTTCATCCTTGGTGGCATACATCCACCGCAACAACGAGTGCCGCCCGCTGATCCCCAGCTTGATCGCCGCGCGTTTGAGGTAGCTCTCGATGGTGTTGACCTTCAACGCCAACTGCTCCGCCAGTTCCGGTGCCGTGCGCCCGGCCAGCAGGCCCACGCACACTTCCAGTTCACGGTTGGACAAGGTCAACCCCGACTGCACCAGCCGTTCTTCGATGCGTCGGCGCAGGGTGTCGATGCCCTGGTTCTGCGCGGGCACCGGGTCGCTGTCCTGGCGGCACGGGTGGAGCGCGGTGATGTGTTTTTCGACCATGGGCAGCAGCAGCGTGGAGAAGTCCTGTAGCATGCTGCGTTCCTGCGGCGAAAAGCTTTCGGATTGGTGCGAGCGGTACACCGAGAGCACGTAGCGCACGTCGTCCTTGTGGCGGGTGAGGTGCAATTGTGCGGCCGGTTGTTCCACGCCCAGGGTCACCACGGAGTCGGTATAGACCGGGCTGATCTGGCGACGGGTGTGGCCTTCGTGACTGACGCGCAGTTGGGTGATATGGGTGGCGTCCACTGCCAGTTGGGTGAGGATCAGGTCATGCAGCATGCGTGGGAAATGGCGACTGCCGGTGCTTGCGATGACCTTGCCTATATGTGGGAACAGGTGTGAGTTCATCAGTTCGTCCATGAGTTTCGGGTGCAGGACGTATGCTAGTACAGCCTGGCGGGGTGATGGGGATCCAATCCGCAAAAAGCCGCATTAAAACCCCTACAGCCCGCGTAAGCCCTATCTCACAGACTGCGACGCCAACACCGGCTGCCGGGGCAGGGCGCGGGTGCATTTGGCCAGGGCCTGCTGTACGTCCGCCAGCAGGTCGGCGACATCCTCCAGGCCGACCGACAAGCGCACCAGCCCTTCGCTGATGCCATGGTGCGCGCGCTGCTCGGGGGTGTAGGTGGAATGGGTCATGCTCGCCGGGTGCTGGGCCAGTGACTCGGCGTCGCCGAGGCTGACCGCGCGGGTGAACACCTTCAGCGCATTCATGAAACGCCGGCCGGTGTCGATCCCGCCCTTGAGCTCGAAGGCGATCATGCCGCCGGACATTTTCATTTGCTGCTGCGCCAGTGCGTATTGTGGGAAACAGCGCAGGCCCGGGTAGGTCACCGACTCCACGGTCGGGTGTGCCTGCAGGGCTTCGGCCAGCGCCTGGGCGTTGCTGCAATGACGGTCCATGCGCAGGGCCAGGGTCTTGAGGCCACGCATCAGCAGGGCCGCGTCCTGCGGCGACATCACCGCGCCGGTCAGGTCCTTGAGGCCTTGCAGGCGGATGCGCTGGGCCAGTGCCTGGCTGCTCACGGCGATACCGGCGGTGATATCGCCGTGGCCGCTGAGGTACTTGGTGGCCGAGTGCACGACCACGTCGGCGCCGAGGTCGAGGGGGCGTTGCAGGTAGGGCGTGCAGTAGGTGTTGTCGACCACCACGGTGATATCGCCATGTTGGTGGGCGAGGGCGGCCACGGCGGTGATATCCACCAGTTGCAGGTTGGGGTTGGCCGGGGTCTCGCAATAGATCATGCGTGTGGCCGGGCTGATTGCCGCTTGCAGGGCGGCCAGGTCAGTCAGGTCGACGTGCCGCACCTTGATGCCGAACTCGCCGATGCCGTGGTGCAGCAGGGCGAAGGTGCAGCCGTAGACGGTCTGGCCGACGATCACCTCGTCACCGGGGCGCAGCAGGGTCCAGAACGTCGCGGCAATCGCGCCCATGCCCGAGCTGAAGGCCACTGCCGCCTCGCCGTTTTCCAGGCTGGCCATGCGTGCTTCCAGGAGTGCCAGGGTCGGGTTGGAAATACGCGTATAAAAGTGCCCATTGGCTTCGCCGGCAAAACACGCGGCACCGTATTCGGCGGTGGGAAAGGCGAACGTCGCCGACAGATAAATGGGCGGGACAAGTGCGCCGTGGTGGTCCTTGGGGTCGTAGCCGTGGTGGATGGCGCGGGTGGAAAAGCCGAATGCATTGTGTTTATTGTTCATGTCGGACGCTCCTTATTTCCTACAATGCTATGCTCATAACCAAAGATGAACATTGCAAAGTTTGCTGCCAAATCCCGCGTACCGGGATGAAAACCCGATAAAAACAACAATCAGAGGCAAGATATGCCCGTGAGTCTCGATCGTACCGACAAGGCCCTTTTAAACGCGCTGCAAGGCAATGCGCGCCTCACCGTAGCCGAACTGGCCGAGCGGGTGTCCCTCACCACCTCGCCCTGCTGGCGCCGCGTGCGCAACCTCGAAGAGAGCGGCGTGATCAGTGGTTACCAGGCGATCCTGTCGCCCAAGGCGCTGGGGTATGGCGTGACGGCGTTTGTCAGCATCATGATGGACAGCCACACCCAGGAAATTGCCCGCGCGTTTGAGCAGCGGCTGCTTGAAATCCCGGAAATCGTGGCGTGTCATAACGTGTCGGGGCGGTATGACTTTTTGCTTGAAGTGGTGGCTAGGGACCTCGAGTCGTTCGGAGAGTTTGCGCGGGAGGTGTTGCAGACGCTGCCTTGTGTTAAGGAGATTTATTCGAGTTTTTCCTACAAGTCGGTGCGGGCTTTGCGGGTTATTCCGTTGCCGGGGTGACGGTCGGGTTTGCATTCTTTTATTTGGGTAACGGGTGCTATTGGTTGCGCCCTTACGGCGCGTCACTTTTGGAAAAGAGCCCCAAAAGTAACCAAAAGGGCTCTTGCCCCAACACTCGGCACCTCGCCTAGGCTCGGTGTGCCCGTAATCCGACATTGATTTGGGGGGCCGCCGCCACGCGCCATCCATGGCGCGGGGCGGCTAAACCGGCATCCCTGCCGGTTTACCCCCCAAATCAATATCGAATTCCGGCCAGCGTGTTTGATGGGGCGCCTAGATCAAGATCAAAAGCAAAAGCACGGCGGCCTGAGTGGTTAGATCAAGAGCAGAAACCTCTAGGAGCCGGCTCCCACAAGGGATCGGCGGTGTCGGCCTCGATACCGGCCTGGCGTAAACAACCACAACCCACGATGCGAAGCGAGCCGCTTTTGATCTTGATCTTGATCTAGGCGCCCCATTAAACACGCTGGCCGAACGCAGGCTTGAATCCGTGGGTAACCCGGCAGGACGCCGGGTTAGCCGCACTGGGCCAGGGATGGCCCATTGCGGCGGCCCACGGATTCAAGCCGGAGTGAGGGCACACCGAGCCTAGGCGAGGTGCCGAGTGTTGGGGCAAGAGCGTTTTGGTTACTTTTTGCGCTGTTCAAAAGTGACCCGCTGTAAGAGCGGAACCATAGGCGGCCATCCCCCAAATAACGGATATGCCCCCCCTACAAAAGAACCACCTCAGGCTCCCCCACCTGCGCACTAAGCAAATAACTCCGATACAACCCTGCATACGCCCCCTCCTGGGCAATAAGCCCCGCATGCGGCCCAAGCTCTACCACCTGCCCATGCCGGATCACCGCGATCCGGTCCGCATCGCGAATCGTCGCCAATCGATGCGCGATGATGATCGCCGTCCGCCCCTCGCACAGGCGCCGCAACGCCCGCTGAATCCGCCGCTCCGTATGAATATCCACCGCCGAAGTCGCCTCATCCAGCACCAGCACCGCCGGGTCTGCCAGGTACGCACGCACCAGGCACACCAACTGCCGCTGGCCATGACTGAGGTGCGCGCCCAGCGGCCCGACTTCGGTGTGGTACTGGTGGGGCAGGCGCTCCAGCACTTCATCGGCACCGAGCTCGCGGGCGGCGGCGATCAGCGTAGCGTCGTCAGCCTGGGGCGCGGCCAGGCGCAGGTTGTCGAGGATGCTGCCGCTGAACAGCACGTTGTCCTGCAGCACCACGCCGACGTGACGGCGCAGGGTGTGTTGCGCCAGGTCGCGCACGTCAATACCGTCGAGACGCACCGCGCCGGATTGCACGTCGTAGAAACGCGTCAGCAATTGCACCAGGGTGCTTTTGCCGTGCCCGGACGGACCGACGATCGCCAACACTTCACCGGCCGGAATGTGCAGGTCCAGGCCATTGATCACGGGCGCCTGGCCGTAACTGAAACCGACCTGGTCGAAGTGCACTTCGCCGCGAGCCCGTTCCAGCGTGTGTGGCGTGGCACGGTCGATGATCTGCGGCGTGGTGTCGAGCAGCAGGAAAATCCGCTGCGCCGAGGCCGAGCCGGTGGCGTAGCGCTCAAACAGGTCGGACAGCTCCTGCAGCGGCCCGAGGAACAAAAACACGTAGAACAGGCTTTCGGCGACCTGGCCCACACTCACTTCGCCCGCCGCCAGCCCGTAGCCGCCCACCAGCAGCAATAGCGCGATGCCTGCCGAGCTGAGCAGCGCGGTAAATGGCGCAAACCACGACGAGCGCAGGCTGCCGCGAATCAGCGCCTGGTTGAAGTCATCCAGCAGCCCGCGATAGCGCCGCAGGTTGGGGGCTTCTTGCGCGCATTGTTGCAACAGGCGCGCGCCGCTGACACTTTCCACCAGGTGCGCGGTGAAGCGGCTGCGGTTCTCCGCGACCTTGGCCCAGTTGCGCTGCGAGATGCGCTTGAAACTCCACGTGGCCAACACCAGCAGCGGCACCGTCGCCACCAGGCTGAGGAAAAACCGGGGGTCGATACGCCACAGCATCACCGACGCCAGGCCGCAGCGCAGCAGGGCGCCGAGCAGTTCCGGCGGACCCTGGATCACCAGCGGCTCCAGCGCGTCGACATCGCGGTCGACCCGCGAAATGATGCGCCCGGCGCGCGTCTGATCGAAGTAACTCACGCTCAGGCCCTGCACGTGTGCGAACACCTGCACTCGCAACGCGTTCAGCACCCGGATCGCCGCGCCGCCGGCGACGAACTGCGAGACCCCGGCCAACAGGAAGCGCGCCAGCCAACTGGCTGCCAGGCCAAGGCCGAGCCACAGCACCAGGCGCTCATCCAGCAGCCAATGGTCAGCCTGCTGGATCAGCCCGCGGTCGAGCAGCTCGCGTACAAACCAGGGGCGCAGGAACACTGTGATCACCAGCACAATTTCAATGCCGATCACCGCGGCGATCTGGCGTCGGATTGGCCGCAGCAGTGGCAGCAGTCGCTTGAACATGCTGCGATCGAGGGCCTTCTTCGCGAGCATTTCTTCGATTTCGATATCGCTCAAGGCTTTGCCTGGCAGCGGGTTAGCCATGGTCGATCCCCAGCAGGTCGCGGTAGTGCGCGTTGGTTGATTGCAGGTCGGCGTGGCGGCCCATGGCAGTGATTCTGCCGTCGGCCAGCATCAACACGCGGTCGGCCAGCAAAATGGTCGAGAGCTTGCTGGAGATCACCAGCACCGTGGTGCCACGCAGTTGCCGCAGGTTCTGCAACACCTGGCGCTCGCTGATGGCGTCGAGCGCGCTGGTGGCGTCGTCCAGGCATAGAATGTCGGGGGTGCCCAACAGCGCGCGGGCCAGGCACAGGCGTTGGCGCTGGCCACCGGACAAGGTCACGCCCCGGTCGCCCAGGGGTGTATCCAGGCCTTGGGGCAGACGCTGCACGATGTCGTCGGCGGCGGCTCTGTGCAGCGCATCGCGCAGCTGGGCGTCGGTGGCGCTGGGCGCGGTCAGGCGCAGGTTGGCGGCGAGGGTGCCGGCGAACAGGAAACTTTCCTGCGGCACCACATGCACGCGCTGGCGCAGCGGGCCGAGTTGCAACTCGCGAATGTCCTGCCAGCCGCTGGCGTCCGAGCCGAGCAATACGCGCCCGGCAGTCACGTCGCTCAGGCGCGGCAACAAGCTGGCGAGCAGGCTTTTGCCGGTACCGGTGGCGCCGACCAATGCGACGATTTCACCCGGCTGGATGCTCAACGAACACGCCTGCAAAATGTCCCGACCGCCGCCCGGTGCCGTCACGCTGACGTGCTCCAACTTGAGCCCCAGCGGCGTGGCGGGCAGGGTGGCAGTACCACTGCGGATAGCGGCGGGTGCGTCGAGCAATTGCCAGATGCGCTCGGCACTGGCGCGGGCATCGGCGAAGGTCTGCATCACCCGGCCGATCCCTTCGATGCGAAACACCAGGGTGGTGGCGATCAACAGTGAGGTCACCAGTTCGCCAATGCTCAGTTGCCCGGCGGCGACCAGGTGCGCGCCGTACACCAGGATCCACACATGCCCCAACGCAACCACGGCCTGGGGCAGTGGAATGCGCGAGCTGGAATACGCCAACGCCTGGCGCGCGAGGCCGGCGAACACCGCCACCTGGTTGGCGAAGCCCTGGATACGTCGCTGCTCCAGCGCAAATGACTTGATCACGCGCACACCGCCAATGCCTTCGCTCAGGTCCTGGTTGACGCGGTCGTAGGCGCTGCCGACCGCCCGATCCAGGCCCACCAGGCGCTCGGTCTGGCGCACGAAAATCCACAGCCCGGTGACCGTCAGCAACAACGGCACCAGCCCCAGCAGCGGGTTGTACCAGCTGAGCAGGCCGACCGTGGCGAGTACCACCAGCGGCGTTTCCACCAGTTGGCGCCAGAAAGTGATCAGCGCGTCGCGGACCTTGTCGGCGTCGCGGGTCGTGCGTGTGATCATCTCGCCCATGCCGTGCTGCCAGTGGTAGCCCAGGTGCAGGCTTTGCACCTGGGCGAGGATGCGTTCGCGCAGGCGCGTCAGCAGTTCCTGACTGATTACCAGCGAGAGCACACTGGCGATGTACTGCAGCACGCCACGGCCGAGGGCCACGGCGAGCATCAGCCCCAGCCAGTACCAGCCGAGGCCGGCCTCCAGGCTGCCATCCGCGAGGCGCACCACCGCGCGGCCGGCACTGACATCATTGACGGCATGCCCGATCAGCCATTGCTGCCAGACCAGCCCCAGGTTGATCGCCACGTACAGCGCCGCGACCAGGCTGAATCGCCAGGGCATTTCCCGGTAGATCGCCAGGCTGCGTAAAAGAGGGTGTTGTTCAATCATGAAAAGCTCGTAGACATAAGCGGGGGAATGCCGAACCTTGTCGGAGCCCGGCTTGCCGGCGATGGCGCCCTTAAAGGCACCATCGCCGGCAGGGTTTTATTTACGGGTGGCGCCCTGGGTTTCCTTGGCATTCAGGATCGCGGTGTATTCGCCTGGGTCCACGTCGTTGAGGTAGTAGTTGCCCACGTGGTGCAGGCGCCAGCGGATCGGGTCGTGGGTGGTGTGCACGCGGGCGTTGCGCCAGAAGCGGTCCAGGTTCCACTTGCTCAGCGAGGCGCTGGCGCCCAGCAGCGAGAAGATATCGCTGGAGATCTTCAGCGAGGCACTGTCGGAATGCGCGCGGGCGGTGGCGACCGACAGGATCAATTCGTCCTGCAGTTCCTTGTTCTCCGGGTCTTGCTCATGGGCATCGAACACGCGTGCGGCGTCGCGCAGCAGCGATTCGGCAGCCCGCAGCGCGACGGCGTATTCACCGATCTGCTTGATGATGTGCGGCTCTTCATTGGCGTGGTCGACGCCACTTTCCACCCACGGCCGCGCGTGGTGCTTGAGGTAGTCGACGGCGGCAGACAAGGCGCCGGCGGCGATGCCGGTGTCGATGGCCGCGTGGAGGATCTGCGGGAAGGTCAGCCCGGTGCGTTTCATCGGGCCTTTGCGGCGCGAGACGTAGTCTTCGTCCAGCACGATATTGTCGAAATTCACCGTGCCGCTGACCGAGTTTTTCTGGCCAAAGGCGGCCCAGTCATCCACCAGCGTGAGGCCCGCTGCGTTGCGGTTGAGCAGGACACCGGCGCCGCCGTCGTCCGAGGCGGCGGTGAGCGAGATCCATTCGGCGAGGTAGGAGCCGGTGGAGTAGAACTTGCTGCCATTGAGTACCAGGGCGCCGTCCTCACGGCGTTCGACGCGGGTCTTCAGGGCGAATTTGTTCTTGCCGCCGACCTCGGCCAGGGCGTTGCCGAAGCGTTTGCCAGCCAACACATCGCTGACCAGCCGATCCCGCACCGCATCCGGGTAGCCGTTGAAAATCCCGCGCAGCATCACGTTGTGGATCTGCAGCAGTTGGCCGACGCCGCCATCGGCCACCGAGATAATCCGCACGGTCTCGACGATGGTCTGCACCGAAGCCCCCAGCCCGCCAAAGGCTTTCGGCACGCCGATGGCAGTGATGCCGCTTTCGGATAACAGCTGTGCCTGGCGCCACGGCAGTTGGCCGTTCTGCTCGGGGTCGGCGGCGATGGCGGCGATCTCCACCGCGATGTCCTTGGCCGCGGCGATGGCCTCGGCTTCACTATGCAGTTGGCGTACAGGCGCCTGTTCAAACGTAGTCATGCATTCATCCTTCTGTTTGGGTTCGCTTCCCCAGGGGTTGCGGTGTTGGCAGGGGCTTGAGCAAGTTCCAAGCCAATGTGAAAAGCCCCACCGTGTGGGGGCTGCGCGGGTGGGGCTGCTGCTGGGGCAGCAGTGCTCGCAAGCGACTGCTGGCGCAGCAGCAGTGCTGTTGGCAGGTCAGCAGTCGCGTGGCCGGGTTCGTCGCGACAACCCTGTAAAACCTGGCCCGCGTCGATTGGCACGGCCTCTGCAATACCTCCTCCACTGACTTGCCCAATTCGATGGAGCTGCCCATGACCCTTTCCGCTGTCCTGCCCACGCCTGAGCTTGAGCAGATCTGGTTTACCCGCTGCCCGGTGCCGACCGCCTCCGGCATCGCCTACAAGCTGGGGTGGTTGACCGAAGAGTTCGCGCCGGATGGTTTGCCGGTGTCGACGTTGCAGGAGGCTCGCCAGCTGGGCCGTCACCATTACGATCACGACCTGCCTGGGCTGTTTCGCGAAGGCGGTAACGTGCCGGCCCTGGCGGCACGCGCTGCCGGCGCACCGAGCCGCCTGATCGGCCTGACCTGGATCGAGGAATGGCAGACCATCCTGGTTCGCCCGGACTCCGGCATCAGCCGCCCCGAGCATCTCAAAGGCAAGCGCCTGGCCCTGCCGGCCTGGGGCGACAGCCGCCCTGGCAGCATTGCACGCGCCATGAGCCTGCACGGCTACAAGGGCGCATTGAGCCTGGCCGGCCTCGGCTTTGACGATGTCGAACTGGTGGAAGTGGCCTTGCAGGACCAGGAGCAGGCGCCGGATCCACAACAAGGCTTGCAACGCTTGTGGTCGGGCCTGGATTACCTGGTGCGTGGCGAGGTGGATGCGGTGTACGTCAAGGGCGCCTCGGCGGCCGACGCCGCACGGCGCCTGGGGCTGGTGGTGGGGATCGACCTGGACCTGATCGCCGAGCCGCGCTATCGCATCAACAACGGCACGCCACGGCCAATCACCGTGCACCAGAGCCTGCTCGACAACCACTTTGACCTGGTGGTGCGCTTCCTGGCGCAGACCCTCAGTGCGGCGGATTGGGCGGCGAACAACCGCGATGGCCTGAACGCGATTCTCGAAGAAGAAACCCGCGCCGGCAGTGCCGGTGTGGCCGAGGCTTATCGCGGTGATTTCCATACCACCCTGGCCCCGGATTTGTCGGCCCAGCGCCTGGATTTCCTCGGTGTCCAAAAAGATTTCCTGTACCTGCACGGCTTCCTGGAGCGCGATTTCTCGATCGCCGACTGGGTCGATCCGCGCCCCCTGCAAGCTGCCCATGAACTGTTGGCCAAGCGCCGCGCCTGAACCTGGAGAATGCCCCATGACTGCCATTGCTCACGCTCAACCCCTCGATCAAGCACTGCAGGCCTTTGTCGACAAGGTGCTGCTGGAGGCCGAAGAGGCTTTCACCGTATTCCGTGAAACCAACACCATCACCGCCAACGGCACCGTCGGTTTCATCGAGCGCGTACCCGGCCAGGAGCTGCTGGTGTCGGTGAACTACGGCGGCCCGTGGAACTACCGCAAGCCGCTGCAAGCCACGGTCACCGACTTTGCCGGCAACGTGATTCTCGGCAAAGGCAAAGGTGGCCTGGGCCGCTACACCAAGCTGTTCCAGCAGCACCCGGACGTGACCACCGTGTCCCACGTGCATTCGCCGTACCTCGGCGCCTGGGCACAGACCCACCGCACCTTGCCATTCCACTACGTGCCGGTGCAGCGCTACCAGCTGGCGCGGGAACTGCCGGTGTACATCGACCGTCGCCAGCAGGAAGTCGACTTCATCCTCGACAAGATCGCTGAAAACCCGTTCAACCTGGCCATCCTCGAGGCCAACGGCGGCTCCACCGTGTGGGGCAAGCAAGGGCTGCGGGCTACCGCCGAATTCATCCTGTTGCTGGAGGAGGGCGCCCAGCTGCAATTGCTCGCCGACGCCCTGGGTGGCTCGCGTCCCTACGGGCCGGGCGTGTTGACCCAGCAGTGGAAAATGAGCGGCCTGTTCGAACACGCCACCGCACTGGGCCTGGTCCCGGCCATCGACCGCAAAAACTGAACACACCCTCATCACGGTGATTGAAACCACCACGCCCCCTGCAGGCGCCGCAAGCCGGCGCCTGCAAGGGGCGGTTCCATTCAAGGATGTCTGTCATGGCTGTAAAGATTCTCTGGTACCTCACCACGCCCGATGGGCCTTATCCGTGGGAGCCTGAAGGGCGCTGGAAAACCGACTTCCAACACCTCAAGCAATTGGCTGTCGCCAGTGATCGCCTCGGCTATTACGGCTCGCTGCTGGGCTCCAGCCCGAATGAAAGCCTGGCAGTGGCCGCGTCGTTGATCGACGCCACCGAGCGCCTGCGTTTCCTCGTGGCGCAACACCCGGGCGAGCTGTCGCCGGCGGTGTTGGCCAAATGGGCATTGACCTTCGACCAGTTCTCCAATGGCCGCCTGCTGTTCAACGTGGTCAACGGCAATGACGCCGGCCTGGCCACGTTGGGCGTGCATTACGCGCATGACGAGCGTTACGCCTTCAGCCTTGAATACTGGCGCGCGTTCCAGGGCTTCTACGCCGGTGATACGCGTGGCTATGACGGTGAGTACGTCAAGCTCGCCCCGCGTGCGCCGGGCGCCGCCAGCCATCCACTGGGCGGTTGGCACCCGCCGTACCAGAAGCCGGGTATCCCGTTGTGGGGCGCCGGCACGTCGGGGCCGGGGGTCGAACATTCGGTGCAACTGCTCGATGTGTACCTGAGCTTCGCCAACACGCCGCCGAAACTCGGCGACAAGTTCCGCAAGGTCGCCGCCGAGGCGGCGAAGATCGGCCGCGAACTGACCTTTGGCACGCGCCTGCAAATCATCGTGCGCGAGACCGAGGAAGAAGCCTGGGCCCACGCGGAAAAACTGCTGCAGCGCACCTCGCTGCAGACCGCACGCAATGCGCTTGAGCGCCAGTTGCCGGCGGGGGTGAGCCTGGAGAATTTTCACAGCGACGACCCGCAAACCCAGCGCAATGTCGAGACGGTGCGTGCCGGGCGCCTGCCCACTGCGCGTGAGCTGGAAATCTACCCCAACGTGTGGCTCGGCCCCAGCCTGTTCGGCTTCAACATCCTCGGCCCGGCTGCCGGCACGTATCTGGTGGGCAGTGCCGAGCAGGTCGCCGAGCGCATCCGCGAGTACGAGGCGCAAGGCACCTCGGCATTCATCCTCTCGGGCTTCCCGTTGATCGACGAAGCCCATCGGGTCGCCGATTTGCTGTTCCCGTTGCTGGACCTGGACCACGGCTTTGAAGTGCCGCGCCTGGGCGTCACCCACAAGGCTGTACAGCGCGAAGAGGCTTGAGTGATGAGTGACGGATTTTCCCGCCGGGTGTTTCTCGGCAACAGCCTGGTGGTCGGCGGCGGCCTGCTGCTGGGCGGCTGTGACAGCGGTGCGGCGAGCCAGGGCGCGGCGGTCCTGACGGGTAAGCCGGTGAGTGGCGGGCGCCTGCGCATCGGCATTATCGACGGCGACCAGTCGGGCAACCTGGATGCGCATAAACCGGTGGGCGGCGGGATCATCCGTGGCTGGGCGCTGTACAGCAAGTTCTGGGAATGGAACACCGATGTCAGCACGCGCCTGGCCCTGGCCGAGTTCGCCGAGCCGAATGCCGACGCCAGCGCCTGGACCATCCGCATCAAGCCCGGCCTGGAGTTTCACCATGGCAAGACCATCGGTGCCGACGACATGCTGTTTTCGCTGTTGCGCCTGACCGACCCCAAACTGGCTTCACCGTTTGCCGGGTTGGTCGGGGCGATCGATCGCAACGCGCTGCGCAAGCTGGATGAGCGCACCATCGAAATTCGTTTCAAGCAGGGCCAGAGCTTCTTCCCTCTGGATGAAACCCTGATCAGCTTTGGCGGCATCGTGTCGACCGACTATGACCCGATCACCAACCCGGTGGGCGCCGGCCCATACAAGCTCAAGCGCTTCGTGCCCGGCCAGCGCTCGCTGTACACGCGGTTCGAGAACTACTACAAACCCGGCCAGCCGTATGCCGACGAGCTGGAAATCATCGAGTTCAAGGACCAGGTCTCGCGCGTGGCCGCATTGCGCGCCGGGCAGATCGACGTGGCCAGCGGCGTGCAGGCCGAGCACAGCGCGTTGCTCAAGGCCGATTCGCGCCTGTCGCTGTGCGTCTCACCGACGACGTCATTCACCGGTTTCAACCTGAACCTGGCCAAGCCGCCGTTCGACGATGTGCGCGTACGCCAGGCGTTTCGTCTGCTCGCCGACCGCCAGGAGTTGGTGGACCGTGGTCTCAATGGCTTCGGGCGCATCGCCAACGACCTGTATTCGCCCCATGACCCCACCTACAACCATGCAATTGCCCAGCGCCCGTATGACCTGGAGCAGGCGCGCTCGCTGTTGCGCCAGGCCGGGCAGACTGACCTGCGCGTCGAGCTGACCACCACGCCAGGCCCTGGAGTGAATGCTGCGCTGGTGTTCGCCCAGCAAGCGAAAAAGGCCGGTGTGGAGGTGCGTGTCACCCAGGTTGACGGCGCGGTGTTCAATGGCCCGCAGCGCGAGCAATGGCAGGTATCGCCGGGCTCGACCCCGGCGCGCGGTTTTCTGGCCTCGGCCCTGCACAACGACGCGCCGCTGGCGATCTACAACCGCAGCAATTTCCATGACCCACAGTTCGACAGCTTGTACCGCCAGGCCCTGGCCCAGCCCGATCTGGCATTGCGTACCGGCCTGGTGCACGAAGCCCAGCAGATCCAGCACGAACGTGGCGGCCTGCTGATCTGGGGCTTCAGTGATGTGCTCGACGCGGCGTCCGTGAAGGTCGGCGGCCTGAACCCCGAGCAGACCACCTTTGCCTCCTGGCGTTTTGACGAGTTGTGGTTGAACCATGTCTGAGTCGCACTGCAAAACCCCGCGTACGCCGGCCTGGCTGTCGTGGTTCGTCGGGCGCCTGGGCTACGGTTTGCTGACCGGCTGGGTGATCAGCCTGGTGGTGTTTATCGCCACCCAGGCGCTGCCATCGGACCCGGCGCGGGTGATCCTCGGCCCGGATGCGCCGCTGGAAAGTATCCTCACCCTGCAGCACCAACTGGGCCTCGACCAGCCGATCCTGTGGCAATACCTGCGCTGGCTGGGCGCGGCCTTGAGTGGTGATCTTGGCGTGTCGCTGGATTCCAACGCGCCGGTCAGCCACCTCCTGTGGGGCCGTTTCGGCTACACCCTGGCGCTGCTGGCCGGGGTGATCGCACTGGTGGTGCCGGCGGCGCTCGCGTTGGGCGTGGCGCTGGCGTTGCGCCGCGACAGCCACCTGGATCGCTGGAGCTTGTCGTTGCTGATCTTTCTCAAGGCCACGCCGGGGTTCCTCTTGGCGATTGGCCTGGTGTTGCTGTTTTCCATGCCGCACATGGACTTTCTGCCGGCGGTGTCGATTCTCGACCCGGACCAGTCGCTGCTGCGCCAGCTCAAGTTCCTGATCCTGCCCGTCGTGGCCCTGAGCCTGACCGCGTTGCCCTATCTCACACGCATGGTGCGTGCGGCGATGATCGAGGCGCTGGAGTCCGACTACGTGATCGCGGCGCGGCTGCGCGGCATTCCCTACCGACGCATCGTGTGGTGCCACACGTTGCCCAACGCGCTGGTGCCGGCGATCCAGGGCGTGGCGCTGACCTTGCGAACACTGATCGGTGGCGCGGTGCTGGCCGAGGTGATCTTCAGTTACCCCGGCATCGGCACCGCACTCAACGCGGCCATCCAGATGCGCGACCTGCCGATGATCCAGGCGATTGTGCTGGTGATCACCCTGGCGGTGGTGCTGATCAACCTGCTGGCCGACCTGCTGACCGTATTGCTCACGCCCAAGCTGCGCACGGCGCGGCGCGTGAGGATGATCCAACGCAACCGCCGGGGTATCACCCCGTGGTGGCGCCGCTCCCGAGGTGAGGCATGAACGAGCCGCAAATTCGCAAAGGTGCACTGATCACCGCGCTGGTGATCGCGATTGCCGTGCTGGGCCCGTGGCTGGCGCCCCATGGCACCACCGACATGGTCGGCCCGGTGTACGGCGCGCCGATGGGCAGCGCATGGCTGGGCTATGACTTCCTTGGGCACGACGTGCTGTCGCGCCTGCTCAGCGGCGGTCTGTCGGTGCTGTGGATGTCGGCGGCGGCGGCGAGTATCGCGCTGGCGGTGGGCAGTACGCTAGGGTTGTTGGCCGGGCTCTCGCGGCGACGTTTGGACCAGCTGATCACGTGGTCGGCGGATGTATCCCTGGCGTTTCCCGACCTGATCCTGGTGCTGCTGATCGTGTCGATGCTGGGTCGCGCGCCGTGGCTGATTGTCTTGACCGTGTCCATCGCGTTCATCCCCGGCGTCATCCGCCTGGCGCGGGCCAGTGCGGTGGCGGTGGCGGGGCAGGAGTTTGTCGAGGCGGCGCAGATGATGGGGTATTCGCGGCGGCGCATTCTGTTCAAGGAGATCCTGCCGAACATCCTCACGCCGCTGCTGGTGCACTTCGGCAACATGCTGACCTGGGGCGTGGGCATGCTCTCGGGCTTGAGTTTTCTCGGCTACGGGGTCGCGCCGCCCACGGCGGACTGGGGCTTGATGATCAATGAAAACCAGGCAGGCCTGCTGGTACAGCCCTGGGCGGTGTTGGCCCCGGCGGTACTGATCGGGGTGTTTGCCTACGGTACCAATATCCTCGCCGAAGGCATCGGCCGGCGCAGCGCACGGATGGGAGAGAAACAGGCATGAATGCGATCACCGAAATAGACACGGCGGTGTTGCAGGTGCACGACCTGCGGGTGGAATTGTCGGCGCAGGTGGATGTGGTGTCGGGCATTTCGTTCAGCCTGAACGCGGGCGAAATCCTCGGGCTGGTGGGGGAGTCGGGGTCGGGCAAGACCACCCTCGCCACCGCTTTGCTCGCCCACGCCCGACGCGGTGCGCGCATCGTCGCGGGCCAGGTGCAGGTCGACGGCCAGGCGTTGTTGAGCCTGGAGGGCGAGGCCTTGCGCCGGGCGCGTGGCAGCCTGATCGGTTACGTCGCCCAAGACCCTGCCACGGCGCTGAACCCGGCCCTGCGCATTGGCAACCTGTTGCGCGAGACGTTGGCGGTGCATCCGCTGCAACTGGACCGCGCTGCCCAGCAGCAACGCATCAGCGAGACCTTGCGCGATGTCGGCCTGCCGGACGATCCCGAGTTTCTGCGACGCTTTCCTCATCAATTGTCCGGTGGCCAGCAGCAGCGCGTGATGCTGGCGCTGGCCTTTGTGCTGCGCCCGCGCCTGATCGTGCTGGATGAGCCGACCACCGCGCTGGATGTCAGCACCCAGGCGCATATCCTCGCGACCTTGCGCCGCTTGTGCAAAAGCCAGGGGGTGGCGGCAGTGTATGTGTCCCATGACTTGGCGGTGATCAAGGACCTGGTGGACCGGGTGATGGTGATGTACGCCGGGCGCATCGTCGAGACGGCCACGCGCGAGGTGCTGTTTCGCCGGCCATCGCACCCGTATACCCGCGGCTTGCTGGCGGCGATCCCGGATGTGGCCGGTCGGCGCGAACTGCAAGCCATTGCCGGGCAGGCCCCGGCGCCGGGGCAACGGCCGCAGGGGTGCAGCTTCGGGCCACGTTGTGACCGGTTTACTTCGGCCTGCGCGGTGGCCGAGCCGCGGCTCCAGGTGCTGCCAGCCGGGCACGCGGTGGCGTGCCTGAATGCGCATGACCAGCCGTTGCAGGTGCGTGAGTTGACCCCGATTGCGGCGCTCACGGCGCAGACGCAGGCGCCGTTGTTGTCGATCAGCGGCTTGAACGTCGCCTATGACCGGCAGGTGTTGTTCGACATCACGTTGCAGGTGCAGCCGGGTGAATGCCTGGCGCTGGTGGGGGAATCCGGTTCCGGCAAGACCAGCCTGGCGCGGGCCGTCGCCGGGCTTGGCGAGAATGCCGAAGGGCAGCTGAGCTACGCCGGCCGGCCTTTGCCGCTACAGGCGCGCCAGCGCGACGCGGGCTTGCGCCACCAGATCCAATACATTTTCCAGAACCCGTACCGTGCGCTGAATCCACGGCAAACCGTGTACCAGACCTTGAGTGCGCCGCTGGAGCACTTCTTCGCGATCAAAGGCGCGGCGGCGCGCCAGCGGGTCGAGGCGGTGCTCCAGCGCGTGTCGCTGTCGGCGTCGGTGGCCGACCTGTACCCTCACAGCCTGTCGGGCGGCGAACGCCAGCGCGTGGCCATCGCCCGAGCCCTGTTGTGCGAACCGCGGCTGCTGATCTGCGACGAAATCACCTCGGCGCTGGACGTGTCGGTGCAAGCCTCGATCCTCGACCTGCTGCGCCAGTTGCAGCGCGAAGGCTTGACGTTGCTGTTCGTGACCCACGACCTGGGCGTAGTCCGCGCAATCGCCGACCGGGTGCTGGTCTTGAAAGTCGGCAGAGTGGTGGAGCAGGGCGTAGTCGACAGCGTCCTGGACCAGCCGCAGGCGGCATATACCCGCACGTTGCTGGAGCATTCGCCGACGCTGGGGTGACCCGACTTCGGTCTATGCATGGGGCGCTGGATCAGTGCTGAATCCCCCCCCCACACACAGCACACCTCCCTGTGGGAGCCGTCGAGCCCCAGCGAGGCCGCGAAGGCGGTGTGTCAGTTGATGCATCAGGTGCCTGACACACCGCTTTCGCAGGCAAGCCAGCTCCCACAGTTGGGTTGTGTCGTGGCTGAAATTCCAACCCCATAGCGCAACCCGGTGCTTGCTCAAATCCCAGCCACAGAGCGAAACCCGTGGTGGCTCCAATCCCAGCCACATAGCGGATCCTGTGGTGGCTCCAATCCTAGCCACACAGCACCCCCCCTGTGGGAACCGTCGAGCCCCAGCGAGGCCGCGAAGGCGGTATGTCAGTTGATGCATCAGGTGCCTGACACACCGCTTTCGCAGGCAAGCCAGCTCCCACAGTTGGGCGGTGTCGTGGCTAAAATTCCAACCCCATAGCGAAACCCGGCACTTGCTCCAATCCCAGACACAGAGCGAATCCCGTGGTGGCTCCAATTCCAGCCACATAGCGGATCCCGTGGTGGCTCCAATCCCAGCCACACAGCCACCTCCCTGTGGGAGCCGTCGAGCTTTAGCGAGGCCGCGAAGGCGGTATGTCAGTTGATGCATCAGGTGCCTGACACACCGCTTTCGCAGGCAAGCCAGCTCCTACAGTTGGGCGGTGTCGTGGCTGAAATTTCAACCACATACAGCTCCCCCAAGGGTCCTAGTTCAATCCTTTCCTGCGCTGTGCCTCCTCCCGCACCGCCGGAATGATCCACCGCCCGTAATCCACGGTGTCATACAGCGGGTCGTAGCCTCGGTTGAGGAAGGTCGTCACGCCCAAGTCGACGTAATCCAGCAACGCCTGGGCCACGGTTTCCGGGGTGCCGACCAGTGCGGTGGTGTCGCCGTAGGCGCCGACGGCCGTGGCGGTGGGCATCCACAGCGCACGGTCGTGGCGGTCGCCCAGGGCGGCGGCGGCCAGCAGGCGTTCCGAGCCGGTGCCCTTGATGCGTTTCTGCCACGGGCTGCCGGCCGCAAACTGCGGGTTGGCCTTGATCTGCTGCAGGATCTGCTCGGCGCGTTGCCAGGCCAGTTCCTCCGTGGCTCCAAGGATCAAGCGCACTGACAGACTCACCCGCGGCGCGGCAACCCCGGCCGCCGATGCAGCGGCCTTGAGCTTGGCAATCTGCTCTGCCACGCCACTCAACGGCTCGCCCCACAGCGCATACAAATCCGCATGCTTGACCGCGATCTGATAGGCGATGTCCGAAGACCCGCCGAACGAAATCGGGATGTGTGGCTGCTGCAGCGGCTTGACCGGTGAAAACGCGCCCTTGATGTTGAAGTATTGGCCCTCGAAATCGAACGGCTCCTCGGCGGTCCAGGTGCGCCGCACGATCTCCAGGTATTCATCGGTGCGTTTGTAGCGCTCGGTCTTGTCCAGCAGGAAGTCGCCTTCCTGCGGCTCGGCGGTGATGCCGGTAATCGCGTGCAGGCGGATGCGTCCGCCGCCGGTGGTGTGGTCCAGCGTGGCAAAGGCGCGTGCGGCGACCGTCGGCGCGGTGAGGCCTGGGCGGTGGGCGATCATGAAACCCAGGCGCTCGGTGTGGGCCGCCGCATAGGCGGCGATCTGCAGGCTGTCGGCGCTGCCGGGACCGCTGGCGATCAGCACGCGGTCAAAGCCCGCGTGCTCGTGGGCGCGGGCATGGTGGCGGATGAAGTCGAGGTCGAAATCCGGGCTGCGAACGCCACGGGTTTCGGACCATTGGCGCGGGAAAATCATGCCGACAAATTCAATGGACATGGAAGGCTCCGGTGGTGGATCAGAATTGATAGTCGACCTGGGCCAGCAAGGTGCGGCCAGGCATGGGTTGTAAAAAGGTGTTGGTGGAACCGGCCAGGCCGCTGACGAAGTTCAGCTCGTTGGTCAGGTTCAATACGCGCAACGTGGTGCTCCACTGCGGCTGGCGGTAGTACAGGGCGAGGTCGAGGTTGTATTCGTCGGGGATCTTTACCGTCTTGCTCAGGTTCAGGTACCAGCTGCTGGTCCACCAGCCGGAGAGTTCGGCACCGAAGCCCGAATCGAAGCGATAGTCCACGTAGCCACTGGCGGTGTACTCGGGAATCTGCACCGCGTCGTAGCGCCCGGATGGCCGCTGGTTGAGGCTGTTGTTATCGCCAAACACCGTGCCGTTGTCGGCAATGAACCCGGCGGAGGCGAAGCCGGCCTGGGAGGTGAACTCGTTGTAGGCACTCAGCTTGGACAGGTTCAGGCCGCTGCGCAGGTGGTCATCGGGTTGATAGCGCACGGTGGCTTCCACGCCCTTGATCTGCAGGCGCGCGATGTTGTTATTGCTGTCGGGGGACTGGTCACGGGCCTGCTTGAACGCGGCCAGGGTCATGAACAGCTGGTTGGGCAGCGCCTCGACCTTCACCCCGACTTCATGCAGCACGCTCAGGCTCTGGAACGCCAGTGGGTTGAGCTGGTTGGCACCGGTGCCGCTGCCCCATCCCAGGCCGTTGGAAAAGAACCCGGTGTTGACCGCCAGCGAGCGATCGAAGGTGTAGTACAGCGTGGTGTTCTCGGTCGGTTTCACATACGGGCTGACCTGGAAGGCGAAGAGCCGATAGTTGTCGCTGTCCTTGCGCTTGTTACCGCCTGCGAGCACGAACGGGTTATCGATCTCGGCGTCGATCCAGCTGCGGCTGGCGCCGATGTTCAGGCCCAAATAATCGCCGAACTTGAGGTTGTGCTGGCTGAACAGGGTCTGGGTGGACCAGGTGCTTTCAGCGGTGTAGGGCGCCACGGATTCCGCATACAGCCCGTGCCCGGCGGGGTACATCGCTGCCAGGTTGAGCCAACCGTAATAGTTGGAGTACTGCGGCACGCCGGGCTGGCCGATCCACGCGCCGTTGCCGCCGGCCGGGTTGCTGGCGTCGAGGCCGAGCAGGTCGCCGGGGTTCTTGCCCGAGGGATTTTGCGTCAAGTCATAGGCATTGATGGTCGAGCCGAAGCTGTTGTTGGCGGCAATCGACTGGTTGAATTCGCGGCGGTAGATCAGGCCGGTATTGCTCTCGTCGCGCAGGGTCCAGCCGCCGAGTTGGGCTTCGTTACGCGAGCGGAATTCGAAACGGTTGTCGAAAATATTGTCTTTGGATTGCACCTGGAACGCGCCGACGGCATCGGTGATGTCCCTGGAGCGCTGGTAGAACGTGCTGTTGGCCACAGTGATGGTCGGCGACAGGTCAGCCTCGATACGCAATTGCGTGGTAAAGCGCCGCGAGCTGCTTTCGTCTTCCTTGCGTTGCCCGACCTGGGACGACAGCGACTGCTCGCCATTGCCGGCCAGCGTCGGGTCATACACCCAGCCGCGCAGGCTGCCGGGGCTGGCCTGGGTGTTGGGCGAGGCGGTCTGGAAGCTGCCGTCGACCACGCTGTATTGGCCCTGGGCATTGCGCTGGCGCTGCACCCAGCCAACGGTCGGTGCGTCGGCGGCGCCGGAGGCCAGCACGGGTGACCACAGGGTGTTGCCGTTCTGGAAAATCGGCGTGGCCCGGCCGGCGTAGTACTTGCCGTGATCCACCAGGTCCTGGGTCGCGCGGTTCCAGCCGTGGGTGATGTTGTAGTCGTAGTAGTTGTCGTAGCTGGCGTTCCAGTCCACGCGCACGTTGTCGTTGCGCCAGGCCAGCGCGCCGTAGAATGCGTCGAAGTTGTTGTCGACGTTGTCGTAGAAATCCTGCTGGCGCTGCTTGGTGATGCTCACGCGGTACGCCAGGTTGTCACTCAGCGGGCCGGTGTTGTCGATGCTGAACTTGTTGGAGCTGCGCGAGGTGCCATCCGGAACCCACGAACCCAGCTCGCCGCTGAGCTTGGTCTTGAACTCGGTGAAATTGGGTTTCTTGCTCAGGTAGTTGACATAGCCGCCGCTGCCGGACACCGACCCGTAGGTGACCGAGGACGGGCCGGCGACGATATCCGCGCTTTCATAGGCGTTGAAGTTTGCCGGGTGACGCACGCCATAGGCGCGCTGGCCATCCTGGAAGATTTCCGAGCCCTGGGCCCGGAACTGCGGGGCAATCCCGGCGTTCTGGCCGCCGCCGCGAGTAATCCCGGGCGCGTATTTGACCAGGTCGTCGGCACTGTGGATCGAGCCGTTGGCCAATTGCTCGGCATTCACCTGCACCACCGAGCGCGGAGTGTCGAGCACACTGGCTTCAATACCGCCGTACACCGAGGTCGGTGGGCGAGTGGGCAGGGCGTCGTCATCCGACTCGCTGCTACTGGCCTGCACCGTCACGGTCTGCAGTTGAGTATCAGCGGCAAAGACCTGCAGCGGCAGGCTTGCGGCCAGCAGCAGGGGTAAACGCAAGGCGATAGCGTGCATGGCAGAAATGCCTCCTGTCGAAAATTGGATCAATGCGGTGTGCCCTTGCAGGCGCCCGGCTTGCCGGCGATGAGGGCTTCACGCCTGGCCTCGGCCTGACGGACGTCATCGCCGGCAAGCCGGCTCCTGCAGGGATAGGCGGTGTCAGTGATTCAGGCGGTGTCTTTGAGCCAGAGCTTCTCGAAGCGCCAGGTGTTGAACAGTGACTCTTCCGATTGCGCACCACCGACGCGGGTGGACACGCTGTCGAGCAGGTCGGCGTAGCCCCAGATCAACATACCGCCGCGCTCGTACTGGATTTGCTGCACCTGATGCACCAGGGCCTTGCGTTTTTCCAGGTCGGGTTGGGCCATGGCGGCGAGGAACAGTTCGCTGAACTGCGGGTCGTTGAAGTGGGTCTTGTTCGACACCGCGAACGGTGCATCCGTGTGAATCGCACTGGCCAGGAACGGCGCGCCGATGCTGCCGCCGGTGCTCAGGGTCCAGTCGTTTTTCAGCGGGCCCTGGAACGTCGCCAGGTCCACCTGCTTGACCTTGAGCGTCACGCCGATGCGCTTGGCTTGTTCGGCCAGCACCAGCGCCGAACTCAAGCCAGGGCCCGGGGTGGTGATCAGCTCCACCTCGAGGTTTTCCTGGCCGGCGTCCTTGAGCAATTGCGCCGCGCGTTGCGGGTCGTGGGCGCGAGGGCCGAGGTCGTGGTTGAAGGTCGGGTCGCTGGGCGCATACAAATCGTTGGCCACGCGGCCCTGGCCGTTGAGCGCACGGCGCACCAGTTCCTCACGGTCGGCCATCAGGCGGAACGCCTCGCGCACGCGCAGGTCGTTGAACGGCGGTTTGTCCAGGTTCATGTCGAAGGACAGCCAGTTGCCGGTCACCGACTTGATCACCTGCAGGCGCGGGTCCTTTTGCAGGATCGGCAGTTGCTCGGTAGGCATCACGTTGGCCATGTCGATCTGCCCGGCGCGCAGGGCTGCGAGGCGTGAGACCTGGTCCTTGAAGTCGATGATTTCCAGCTCGTCGGCGTACGGCTTGCCGTCCTTGTAGTAGTTGTCGAAACGGGTGAACAGCGAGCGCTGGCCGGGGGTAAAGCTTTTCAGTTTGTAGGGGCCGGCGCCCACCGGGTTGGTGACCGGGTGATAGTCCACGGGCACGATGCCGCCAAAGTTGACCCAGGTTTCCGCCAGCGGCATGTAGCTGCGTCCGTCACGAAAGCCCAGGCGCACGGTGCGGTTGTCGAGCTTGACCAGGTTGTCGCGGTCCACCCAGTGCAACAGCGCTGCATACGGCGAGGCGAGTTGCGGATCGGTCAGGCGCCGGATCGAGAAGATCAGGTCATCGGCATCGATGGTCTTGCCGTTGTGGAACTCCAGGCCCGGACGCAGGCGCAGGGTCCAGGCGCTGGCGTCGGCATTCGGCTCGGCGAATTCGGCCAGCGCCAGGCGCGGCTGCATCTGCTCGTCCCATTCCCATAGCTTGCTGTACAGCGCGAAGCCGCGGACGATGCCGCTGCCAATCGGCTTGTGCGCGTCGAGGTTGCCACTCTGGTTGCCGTCGAGAATCCCCAGGCGCAGGCGTCCGCCGTAGCGTGGCTGGTCGTTACCGGCGACCGCGCCGGGTGTATCGCTGGGGCCGCAGCCCGCCAGCAGCAGGCCGCCGCCGACGGTTGCGCTGTAGCCGAGAAAGTCCCGGCGGCTGAGCAGTAAGGTCATGGCGTCAGGCCCCGCCATTGGCCGAGTGCAGTTCGCGCACCGGCTCCTGTGTGCGGCTCAGTTCGACCCGCTCGCTGCGAAAGTGCGGGAGGATATGCTCGCCGAGGCGATAGGCTTCTTCCAGATGCGGGTAGCCGGCGAGGAAGAACAGGTCGATGCCGATGCTGTTGTACTCGCGAATCCGCGCCACCACGTTCTCGTAGCTGCCGACCAGCGCGCAGCCCGGCGGAATGCCGATATAGCCGAAGCCGGTCCACACATTGGGGTGAATGAAGAAGTCGTCGAAGCCCTGGGCTTCGTTCTTCTCGGCAAAGCCATGCTCATAGCTCAGTTTGCGCGCGGTGCGCAGCCCGGCATGCGCGGCCACGGCCTTGACCGCGCCACGGGCGATGCCTTCGTCGAAGAAACGCTTGGCCTCGGTGCGGGCCAGGTCTTCGGTCTCGCGCGTGATCACGTCGATCGACAGGCCGAAGCGAATGTCGGTGCGTCCCCACTTGAGGGCGCGCTGGCGCAGGTCGGCGATCAGCGCGGCGATTTCATCCGGGTGCTCGGCGCGCATCAGGTAGAAGTCGGCGTGCTTGGCAGCGAACTCGCGGGCCGCAATCGACGAGCCGGCGGTGCAGATCAGCGGCAACTGGGCCTTCTTCAGCGGCCCGCGCAGGCCACCGCCATCGGCTTTGTAGAATTTGCCGTCGTAGTGGAAGGTCTCGTTGTGCCAATAGCCCTTGACCACGTCCATGAACTCGGTGGCGCGCGCGTAGCGTTCATCGTGGTCGCTGTAGTCGCCGACCTGGCGCTGGATCGCGTCCGAGCCGCCGTTGATGATGTTCCAGACCAGCCGGTTGCCGGTGGCGCGCTGGTAGGTGGCCGCCTGCTGCACGGCCACCCACGGGGTGTAGTGGTAGGGCTGGAACGCCGTGACGAACTGCAAGGTGCGGGTCTCGCGGGCGAGCAGCGAGCAGACCGTCCAGGGTTCTTCACCGGTCGGCGCGTTGACCATCAACGCGCCGCCGAACTGGTTGATCTCGGCCGCCTTGGCGATCTGCCCCAGGTAGTCGATATAGGTGAAGTGGTCGCCCACGCTGAACCCGGACACTGCGCCAGTGCTGTTGGCGCCGCCGCGATGCCAGTCGCCACGGTTGCGTGGATCTCCGGGCAGGAACTGGGTTTCGCCGTGCAGCGGCAGGCGGGTGAAGAATTCGATGCTCATGCAAGCCTCCTGCTTATTGCGCGCTCGGGGCGCACACCGGGGTAATCGGTTGGTCGTTGATGACCTTGTGGGCAAACGGGATCGAGTCCTTCAGCGACGCATTGACCGTGGCGCTGTGGCCCAGGCCCTTGTACAGGTGGCCTTCGACGATGGAGCCGGCGTTGCAGGCGTCCTGCATCAGCTTGACCTGGGTGGCGGCAGCGGGGGTGGTGTCTTCGGCACCGGTGCCGATGAAGATCGGCTTGGAGGTCTTCAGGGTCGGGTAGGCGATTTGCGCGAGCCACGGCGCGAGTTGCTTGCCCTTGTAGTCTTTCTTGGTGTTGGCAATGCTCAAGCCGAGGCCTTCGACGTCGCCTTCCAGGGCAAACAGGCAACTGGTGCGCGCCTGTTCGAACAGCGGCAGGGCCTTTTCGGTGTAGAAGTCGGCCGGGTTGATGCTCGGGTCGTATTGCTGGGCCGCCAGCAAGGTGTAGAAACCGTAGGCCAGGGTCGGGTCGACTTTGTTGCGCACTTCTTCACTGGGGTTCTTCGCGTAGTCGAGGGTGTAGATCACGCCGGTGCCCACGCTGCCCTTGACGCCCAGGTTCGGCGCATAGGTGGCGGCATAGGCTGCGGCCGCAAAGGCCCCGGCACCGCCCTGGGACTGGCCGACGATCAAGACTTTATCCGCCAGCCCCGGCACATCGGCGACCACCGCCTTGGCGGCGTCGAGAATGCCGTAGGCGGCCATGCGGCTGTTGAGCAATGGATGGCCGCCGGGCACGCCGAGGCCTTGATAGTCGGTGGCGACCACGGAAAACCCTTCTTCCAGCCAGCGGTTGAGGTAGGTCACATCGCGGTAGGAGCGACCTTGCCAGGACGGCGCGCACACGTCCGCCACACCCACGGTGCCGTGGCCCCAGCTGACCACGGGCCAGCCGCCGGCCGGTGCCTTGCCCTTGGGCAGGAACAGCGCACCGGAGACCACGATTGGCGTCTTGTTATCGATGCCATCGGTGGAGGTGTACAGAATGCGTTGGGCACTGGCGGCGTTTGCCAGGCTCAGGGTCTTGTCCAGCGGTTCGCTGCGCAGCAGTTTGCCGGGGGTGGCCGGAATGACTTTTTCCCAGGTGTAGAAAGCCGAGACGCGGCCATCGCCTTGCAGCGGGTCGGGCTTGGGGGCGTGCACGTCGGCGGCGAAGGCGCTCATGGACAAGGCCAGTACGCTGAGACCGAAGGCGAAGGAGTGCGGCAGTTTCATCAGTCATTTCCCTATCAAGGATTAGTGCTGACCTGGCCACGCAGGGCCGGCCAGTAGTCGGTGAGTTTCAGGTCGATCAGGGCCTGGTTGGTGAAGCCGGTGGCCAGTGACGGGCCGATGTCGTAGGTGTCGCGAATCAGGTGGTTGGCCAGCGCGTAGGCGGTCAGCGCCTGGTAGTGGGCCTTGAGTTGCGCGTCGCTTTTCGGTGCCCAGCGGTCTTTCCAGGCCACCGGGTCGTTCTGGTCGTCGCGGCGCAGCACGCTCTCGGCGGTGCCGGCGCGCGAAGACAGCTGGTAATAGGCGTCCTGGTTCTGCGGTTGGGAAATCCACCACGCCGCCTTGACCCACGCGGTGGCGAGCAATTGGGTGATGTCCGGGTTCTGTTGCACAAACGCGTCGGTGCCCCACAGGTCCGAGACCAGGCGCCAGTCGTTGCTGCCTTGCTTGGTCGACCAGATGATCTTGCCCACGCCTTTGTCTTCCAGGGCGTAGGCTTCGCTCAGCAGCACGGCCGCATCGACCTTGCCGGCCGAAACCGCTGCGGCGCCGACCTGCGGGTTGAGGTTGGCGATCTTGAAGTCGTCGAGTTTCAGGCCCTTGCTGGCCAGGAAGTTGCTGAAGGCGAACTCCCAGGGACGGCCACGGTGCAGCGCCAGGCGCTTGCCCTTGAGATCTTCGATGGTCTTGGCGCTGGAGCCTTCGGGCACCACCAGGTAGATGTTGTTGCCGCTGCCCCCGGGCACGATCAGCTTGCCCGGCACACCGCCGGCACCGGCGATGACGGAAGGCAGGTCGCCGCGCACGGCGAAGTCCAGGCTGTTGTTGCTGAAGCCCTCGTTGATCTGTGGGCCGGCGCCGGCGTGGGGCAGGGCGATCCATTCCAGCTTGACCCCGCGCTCGCGCAGTTGTGCTTCAAGCCAGCCCTCCTCGATCACGCGCCCGGCGATGCCACCAAACACCGGTTTACCGCCTTGGGTGTAGGCGACGATGGCGATTTTCACCGAGGTCGGAGCGGCGTGGACGGTGCTGATTGCAAGTACCCCGAACAGTGCCGCGATGGTCTTGCGCCAGAGGTTTTTCATGGGCGTTCTCCCTACCTGAATTGACAACCCCGGTAGGAGCCGGCTTGCCGGCGATGCGGCTCTTGAGCCTTGCAGCGCCTGAAAAGACGCTATCGCCAGCACGTCGGCTCCCGCACGGAGATCGTGTTGGGAGGGACAGAGCAGATTGCATGCCAGCCAGCGAAAAAAGCGCTCTAGCCCGCGTGCTGCAAGGCCTGCAGGGTTTCGTCGAAGGGTGGCTCGAAAGGCTTGTTGCTGATGGGCGAACACGCAAGTGCTGGCCGATTGCTGCTCCAGCAGCAGTGCCAGGTGTCGCTGCTGGTATATTCGATCAGGGAATATATAAATATTAATTAATAATTAAATGGTCTAGAAAACTTCATGCACTATTGAGCACGCGCTTTTACTGCCAGGAATGCACCATGTCGCTGATCACCCATCCCAACGCCCGTGAATTGACCAAGTCGGTGCGTGCCACCGTGCTGGTCTTCAAGGACCCGCGCTCGCAGGAACTGCTGGCGCGTATCGAGCGCCTCGCGCCCAGCGAGGCCAACACCTTGATCATTGGCGAGACGGGCACCGGCAAGGAATTGGTCGCGCGGCATATTCACAATTTGAGTCGACGCGGACGCGAGCCCTTTGTCGCGGTGAACTGCGGTGCCTTCGCCGAAACCCTGGTGGAGAGCGAACTGTTTGGCCATGAAAAGGGCGCGTTCACCGGGGCTACCACGCACAAGGCTGGCTGGTTTGAAGCGGCGAACGGCGGCACATTGTTCCTCGATGAAATCGGCGACCTGCCATTGAACATGCAGGTGAAATTGCTGCGCGTGCTGCAGGAGCGCGAGGTGGTGCGCCTGGGGTCGCGAACGCCCATCCCGATCAACGTGCGGCTGGTGGCGGCGACCAACGTCAACCTCGCGGACGCGGTGGTGGCGGGGCATTTTCGTGAGGATTTATTCTACCGTTTGCACGTCGCGACGATCCGCCTGCCACCGCTGCGCGAACGCCCCGGTGACATCCTGCCGCTGGCCGAATTCTTTCTTGAAGAGCACTGCCAGCGCCTGGGCTACAACCGCGCCAGCCTGAGCCTGGAGGCCGAGCGCAAAATGCTCGAACACAGCTGGCCGGGGAATATCCGCGAGCTGGAAAACGCCATTCACCATGCCTTGCTGGTGTGCCGCAACCAGCGTGTGCAACCGGCCGATCTGCACTTGGTGGACATGCGTTCGTCGGGCATTCGCCAGGACGAAGCCAACCATGCGCCGCCGGCCATTAGCGGCCCGGTCGACCTGGAAAGCGCACTCAACGCGCTGTTCGAGCAAAACATTCCAGACCTCTACGAACACATCGAAGAGACGATCTTTCGCGCGGCGTACCGCTACTGCCACGGCAACCAGTTGCAGACCGGGCGCTTGCTCAATATCAGCCGCAATATCGTGCGCGCGCGGCTGGAGAAGATCGGCGAACTGGGCAAGCCTGCGCTGCTCGACGGCCAGTAAACCGGGTGTTAGCGTTTCGAGCTTCTCTGATCTGTAGAGGGCTCGACATTGATCCGACTGACCGATTACATCGCCGATATTTCCCGCTCCGCACTGTCCCCCTGGGCCGACCTGTCGCCCTGGGCGCTGGTGACCCAGGCACCTGCTGTGGTTCGCCAGTTGCTGGCCGACCTGCCGGCTGACGACTACAGCGTGCAAGGCGAAATTGCTATCCACCGCAGTGCCATCGTCGAACCGGGCGCCTTGCTCAAGCCGCCGCTGATCATTGGCGCCGATTGCTTTATCGCCAGCGGCGCACTGCTGCGCGGAGGGTGTTGGCTGGATGCGGGCTGCATCATCGGCCCGGGTGCCGAGTTGAAAACTTCCTTCGTGTTCAGCGGCAGCAAGCTGGCGCACTTCAACTTTGTCGGCGATTCGGTGCTCGGCCACGGTATCAACCTGGAGGCGGGCAGCATCGTCGCCAACTACCGTAACGAGCGCGATGACAAGGAAGTGCAGGTGCGCGTCGCAGGCCTGTTGCAGCGCACCGGGTGCGACAAGTTCGGCGCGTTGCTCGGTGACCAATGCCGCATCGGTGCCAATGCAGTGCTGGCCCCGGGGGCGGTGTTGGCGCCTGCCAGCGTGATTGGGCGCGGGCAGGTGTTCGACGCCGAGGCGCCGATATAAACGCGAGGTTGAAAAGATCGTGGTGTCGCGGCGGGATATTAATTAGAATGAATCTCATTTGAGACATAATCGCGCCCGTGCAGGTTGCTCGCCATGAATGATGCTGTTGTCCCTACGCACGCCCCCGAACTGACCTTGTCGTGCCTGTACCGCGAGCATCGCAGTTGGCTGGAAAGCTGGCTGCGGCGGCGCCTGGGCAATGCCTGGGATGCAGCCGACCTGAGCCAGGACACGTTCCTGCGGGTGCTTGCGAGTGCCCAGCCGATCGCGCAGATGCAGGAACCGCGGGCTTACCTTGTGACCGTCGGCAAGCGCCTGCTGGTGAATTTTCATCAGCGCCGCAGCCTCGAACAGGCCTACCTGAATGCCCTGGCCACCTTGCCCGAGGCCTGTGTACCGTCGCCCGAACAGCGCTGGCTGGTGCTGGAAACCCTGCAGGCCCTGGATGAATTGCTCGATGGCTTGCCGGCCGTGGTCCGCCGCGCGTTCTTGTGGAGCCAGCTCGAAGGCCTGGGGTATCGCGAGATAGCCGAGCGCCTGGCAGTGTCCGAGCGCACCGTGAAGCGCTACATGGCCCAGGCCTATGAACATTGCCTGCTGGTGGAGCTGTGAACCGTGACGTCGCGCGTGCGGCCGCCCAGTGGCTGGCACTGCTGGAATCCGGCGCCGCCACCGAGCGTGATCACGCCGCCCTGCAGCACTGGCGCGACAGCCATCCCCAGCACGAACAGACCTGGCAGCGTGCGCAAAGCCTGCGCCAGCGCTTCAGTGAGTTGCCCCAGGCACTGGCCATGGCCAGCCTCGACCGCCCGCAGCCGGGGCGTCGCGCGGTGCTCAAGCGCGCATTGGGTGTGGCAGCACTGGTGCCGGCGGCCTGGCTGATCAGCCGGCAGTTGCCCCTCGACGCCTGGCGTGCCGACCTGCGCACCGCCACCGGCGAGCGCAAGCGCCTGCCACTGGCGGACGGCGCCAGCCTGCAGCTCAACACCGCGACGGCAGTGGACGTGGACTTGGCGCAACGCCGCGTGACCCTGGTCGACGGCGAACTGGCGCTGACGGTGCCGGGTACGGCAGCGCTGACCGTGGACACCCGTTATGGCCAATTGCGCGTCAGCCAGGCCGAGGTGTGTGTGCGGCAACTGGCTTCCGGCTGCCGGGTCTCGGTGCTCAAGGGTGCGGTGCAGGTACGCGACCTGAAAGGGCAATTGGCGACGCTGCAAGGCGGTCAACAAGCGTCTCTGCACGCCAGCGGGCTGGGTGCCTGGGTGCCGTTCGATGTGCTGCAACTGGGCTGGCGCGACGGCGTGCTGACGGCACAGAACCAGGCGCTGGGGGATTTCCTGCGTGAACTGGAGCGCTATCGCCCGGGCGTATTGCGTTGGGATCCGCGCCTGGAATCGCTGCGGGTCACCGGCAGTTTCCGCCTCGACGACACCGACCGCATCCTCAGCCTGCTGGCTTCGACGCTGGGGCTGGAGCTGCACTCACGCACCCGCTATTGGGTGACCCTGGCACCGCGGGACACGGCTGTTTGAGGGTTGTGGTGGTGGTTGCCTGGCCGACTTTATGTGCCTGGTGGGGTTGTTGAGGCAGCTGAACTTTATATGGTTACTGGGTTTTCAATTGTGGTGAGCGGGCTTGCCCCGCGTTGGGCTGCGCAGCAGCCCCAGTCCAGCAGAATGCAGTGTGTCAGGCAATCCTCGGTGTCAGGTTCTGGGGCCGCTTCGCAGCCCAACGCGGGGCAAGCCCGCTCGCCACAATGAGTTCATCAGCCCCAGAAATTCCAGTGGTCACGATGAGTTCATCAGCCCCAGAAAACCCAGGGTCACAATGAGTTCATCAGCCCCAGAAAACCCAGGGTCACAATGAGTTCATCAGCCGCAGAAATCCCAGTGGTCACGATGAGTTCATCAGCCCCGGAAATTCCAGTGGTCACGATGAGTTCATCAGCCCCAGAAATTCCAGTGGTCACAATGAGTTCATCAGCCGCAGAAATCTCAGGGGTCACAATGAGTTCATCAGCCCCAGAAATCCCCGAAGTCACAATGAGCCCAGCAGGCACATAAAGCTCTGTGGCCACGACGGACCAGCAACTCCTCCCTCCATCGCCATCAACGTCAGATCACATGCGCCCGTTGCAGCTCAGTCAGCGACTCGACCTTGAGCCTGGCGAGCAGTGGGTCGCGTCGGTCCCGTGGGTGCGGCAGCTCCACTGTCAGTTCCTGGCGGATGCTGCTCGGGCGGTTGTCCATCACCAGCACCCGGTCACTCAGGTACAGCGCCTCGTCCACATCATGGGTCACCAGCAGCAGTGCGATGGCATGGTGCGCGGCCAGTTGCAGCAGCAAGTCCTGCAGTTTCATGCGCGTGAATGCATCCACCGCACTGAACGGCTCATCCAGCAGCAACACCTGCGGACGAGAATACAGGCCGCGTGCGATGGCCACGCGTTGCGCCATGCCGCCGGACAGCGCCTTGGGCAGCGCCTGGGCAAACCCCTTGAGGCCGACTTCCTCGATCAACTGCGCGACCCAGGCCTTGTCGTAGTGGCTGTCGTCGCTGAAGCCGATGTTCTGTTCCACGGTGAGCCAGGGCATCAGCCGAGGTTCCTGGAACACGAACGCCACTTCGCCATCGGGGCTGCGCAGTTCGCCCTGGAAGTCCTTTTCCAACCCGGCGACGATGCGCAGCAAGGTGCTCTTGCCGCAACCGCTGGGGCCCAGCAGGCTCACGGCTTCCCTAGGTCGCAAGGCCAGGCGCACGTCTTTCAACACGGTGGTGCTGGCGAAGCTTTTACGCTCCACCCGAATCTCCAATAACGGCTGGCTCATGGTTGCGCTCCTTGGCCATTGAAAGTATCGCGCCAGGCCAGGCAGCGTTTTTCCAGCGCGGCGAGCAGGCCGTCGCTGACCTTGCCCAACAGCGCGAGCACGATGATTGCCGCCAGCACGATGTCCGGCCGCGAGGTTTCGCGCCCATCGCTGAGCAGGTAACCCAGGCCCTTGGTCGCCGCGATCAGCTCGGCCGCCACCAGGAACATCCACGTCAGGCTCAGGCCACTGCGCAAGCCGGTGAACAGGCCGGGCAGGGCGGCGGGCAGCAGGATGCGCCGCACCAGCCGGCGCCGACTGAAGCCGTACATTTGCCCGACCTCCACCAGCTTGCGGTCGATATCGCGGATCGCCGCCACCCCGTTGAGGTACACCGGGAAGAACGCGCCAATCGCAATCAGCACGATTTTCGAGGTTTCATCGATGCCCAGCCACAGCAGCAACAGCGGCACCCAGGCCAGGCTCGGGATTGAGCGCAGCCCGGCGAAGGTCGGTTCCAGATAGGCCTCGGCCTCACGGCTGAGGCCGACCCAGGCGGCGAACACCAGGGCCAGGCTGGCGCCGATGGCAAAGCCCAGCAACACCCGGCCGAGGCTGGCGCTGATGTGCTTCCACAACGCGCCTTCGGCCAGGTCGGTGAGGGTCACGGCGATCTCGCTCGGCGCCGGCATCTGGTAGGACGGCAGCCAGCCGACCCGCACGACCACTTCGAGGATCAACAGGATCGCCACCGGCAACACCAGCCCCTTGAGCCGGCGCGGCCAGGCGCTGCGCGGGTTGATCACCGGCGCAGGCAGCGGCAGTGCTTGGGTTTTGCTGGTCATCACAGACCCCTTATGGCTTGGGCAGGGTTTGGCCGAACGAGGTATCGATCAACTGGTCGATCACCTGGTCGACATTCACGCCTTTGCGGACCAACTCTTCGGACACCAGGATCGGCGCAGCGGCCTTGGACGACTGCACATCCTTGCTGCTCAGCAGCGGGGTGCTGAGGTCGGTGCGCGACAGTTGCAGCTTGGCCACTTCCAGCGGCAGGCCGGATTCGTCGGCGAGCAGCTTGGCGAATTCATCCGGGTGCTTCACTGCCCAGTCGCGGGCTTTTTCATAGGCACCGAGTACTTTGGTGATGGTTTGTGGGTGCTCCTTGGCGAATTTTTCGGTGACGCTGACTACGCCGTAGCTGTTGAAGTCTTTGTTGCGGTAGAGCAGGCGCGAGCCGGCCTGGATTTCACTGGCGGCCATGTGCGGGTCGAGACCGGCCCAGGCATCGACATCACCTTTTTCCAGCGCGGTGCGGCCATCCGGATGCTGCAGGTGGACCAACTCGACATCGTCTTTTTTCAGCCCGGCCAATTGCAGGCTGCGCAGGGTGAACAGGTACGGGTCGGTGCCTTTGGTGGCCGCGATTTTCTTGCCTTTGAGGTCGGTCACGCTCTTGAACGGCGAGTCCTTGCGTACCACCAGGGCGGTCCACTCGGCGCGGCTGTAGACGTACACCGATTTGATCGGGCTGCCATTCGCGCGGCTCAACACTGCCGAGAGGCTGGCGGAGGAGGCGAAGTCCACGCCGCCGCTGTTGAGGTACTCCAGGGAACGGTTGCTGCCCTGGCTCAGGACCCAGCCGACTTTGCTCTTGGGCAGGGCTTGTTCCAGCCAACCGAAGTGTTTGAGCACCAGGCTGACGGGGGAATAGTAGGCGTAGTCGAGGTTGACTTCGGCCGGGTCGGTCTCGGCGGCGAAGGCCGGCGATTGCAGGCACAGGGCAAGGGCGCAGGCGCCGAGTAGACGGTGGGTCAAAGGTTTCATGGAACAGCTCCGGACAAGGCGTTGAGAGAAGGCTTTTCTTATATTCAGAAAACTGAGATGGCATGTTCCATCATGCTTTATAGGAATATGCAGTCTCTGTGCCATCTTGTGCGAGGTCGGATTTGCTGGGGTTTGGACAGGTCAGGCTGTTGGTGGGTGCAGCAGATTGTTGAACCACTGTTGGCAGGCGAACAGTTGGTATATTTCAAAATAGTATAAATAAAGAGTTATTTATTCCTTTTAATGTTCTCCGTGATAGCGCATTTTGAGGGCCTGCGCATTCGTGCGGATTGACCCAACAGCCAAAAGGAAACCCGACATGACCATTAAAGCGATCAACGTGCGCAACCAGTTCAAGGGCGTGATCAAGGAGATCCTGCTGGGCGAAGTGGTGTCCGAAATCGACGTGCAAACCGCGTCGGGTATCGTCACTTCGGTGATCACCACCCGCTCGGTGCGCGATCTGGAATTGAAGGTCGGCAGTGAAGTGATTGCGTTTGTGAAGTCCACCGAAGTATCCATCGCCAAATTGTGAACCCCATACAAATGTGGGAGCGGGCTTGCTCGCGAAGGCAGTGTGTCAGTCAACCCATCGTTAACTGTCCCGGTGCATTCGCGAGCAAGCCCGCTCCCACATTTTTTTTGCGTACCGTCAACGTCGCGAATCAGCCCCGGCGGTGACGCAAGGCATGCTCCATGCGTTGCAGGCCTTCTTCGAGCATCGAGCGTGGGCAGCCGAAGTTCAGGCGCACGAACTGCTGGCTGTCGTCGCCGAATTCGATCCCTGCGCTCAGGCCGACCTTGGCGTGTTCGAGGAAGAACTGCTGCGGGTCGTCCAGGCCCAGGGCGCTGCAATCCAGCCAGGCCAGGTAGGTGCCCTGCGGGGCGTGCATGACGACGCCGGGCAGGCGCGTGTTGACCGCGTCGAGCAGGTAGTCGCGGTTGGCTTGCAGGTACCCGACCAGCGCCTCCAGCCAGTCGCCGCACTGGCTGTAGGCGGCGCGGGTGGCCTCCAGGCCCAGGGGGCTGACGCTGTCGACCATGCCGCAGCGCGCCTGGTTGAAGCGCTCGCGAATCTCGGCGTTCTGCACCACGGCAAAGCAGGTCTTCAGGCCGGCGACGTTATAGGCCTTGCTCGCCGACATCAGGGTGATGGTGCGCTGGGCGATCTCGGGGCTGAGGCTGGCGGTGGGGATGTGGCGGCGGCCGTCGAAGCACAGCTCGGCGTGAATCTCGTCGCTGATGATCAGCGCGCCGTGTTCCAGGCAGGCAGTGGCCACGGCCAGCAGTTCTTCGCGCGGGAAGACTTTGCCCATCGGGTTGTGAGGGTTGCTCAACAGCAGCGCACCGGCGCCGTCGAGTGCCTGGCGCAGGGCCTGCAGTGGGGTCAGGTATTCACCGTTGACCAATTCGAACGGCACTTCGATACGCGGCAGGTTCCAGTGCCCCGGCGCCAGGCGGATCGGGCGATAGTTGGGGGTCTGCAGCACGACCGGCTGGCCGGGTTGCACGAAGGCGTGCAGCGCCATATTGAAGCCCGGTTCGACGCCGGGTAAAAACAGCAGTTCTTCCGGTTGCACGCGCCAGGCGTACTTGGCCCACAGGTCGGCGACGATGGCTTCGCGCACATCCGGACCGGCCACGCTGTAGCCGAGGATCTGCTGGTCGAGGCGCGCGCGCAGCGCCTGCAGCACCGCAGGTGGCGCGGCGATATCCATGTCGGCGATCCACATCGGCAAAACGTCGGACGGATAACGGTTCCACTTGGTGCTGCCGGTGCCGAGGCGGGGGTGGATCGTGTCGAAATCAAAGCTCATGGGAGGCTCGTGTCAGGGAGGCGGGCGCAAGAATGGCGCTGATTCTAGCGCCATTATTTTTATAGGCCAGAGCTGATTGCCTCGGACAGTTGCCGGTGGGCGAGTTCCACCGCGCGGTTGACCGCTTCCGCGCCACGCACCATTGCGCCCAGGTAGACGAAATCCACCGTGTGGATGCCCACCGTGGCCAGGATGGCGTGCATGTACGGCGTCAGGAAGTCCGGCTCATGGCCCTTGCGGGCATTGCCGGAACTGACCAGCACAAAGGTGCGGCGGTCCTTGAGCAAGCCGACTTTTTCGAACTGCGCATTCACCGTGAAGCTGCGCTGGATGCGCACCACATGGTCGATCCAGCTCTTGAGCGCCGCCGGCACGCTGAAATTATGCACGGGGGTGCAGATGACCAGCAGGTCGCAGGCCTCCAGCTCGACGATCAACTCCTCCGATCGCGCGGTGGCGCTGCCGCTCAAGCCGCCCGGGGTGGTGAGGGCGTTGGCGTATTCGCGGCTCAACGGTGGCAGGGCCTGGCCACCATAGTCGCGCTCCGTCACTGCGGCGTCCGGTACCAGGTCGCGCAGCAGGGCACGGGCCAGCTTGAAGGTCTGCGCTGCCTTGCCATGCGGGCTGAAACTCAGCAACAGGGCGCGGGTCATTGGCTCAGGTCCTGGGAGAAATGCATGCCCAGCGGCAACAGGCCCTGGCGGAAATAGAAACGCTGGGCCAGGGCCATGTGCATGCCGGTGTCGAGCACCAACCAGCGATAGCCACGGGCGCGAGTTTCTTCGCGGACCCGCTCGAGCAGTTGTTCGCCCAGGCGTCGACGCTGCAGTGCGGCGTCCACGACTAAATCATCGACATAGATAAACCGGCCATACAGGGTGTTTTCCGTCAGCCGGTAGCCGGCCAGGCCAATCACCTTGCCGTGCTCGCGCGCGGCCAACAGGTGGTAGCCGTTTTGCCGTTGCCGTTGGACCTGCGCGGCGAAGGCGCTGGCGTCGGTCAGGTGAGGGCGCAGTTGCTGCATCAGCGCAAAGCTGGCGATGCAATCGGCCTCGGTTTGCATCGCTACGAACTCGACAGACTCATGCATGGTTGAAGTGCTCCTGGCGCGCCTGGCTGGCGCAGGTGGCGGGGGCATTGTTGAGGCGAGAAGGCATGGGCAGTTCCTGGTGGCACGCAAGAGAGGCGCCATTTTCGCGGGTAGCCAGGCGAACCAACAGGGGCATGAATGGACAAGTGGCCTGGGACATGATCAGGCGTAGCGCCTGTGGGGCGGCGTTGAAGTGCAGTGCGCGGGGCGTGCGTGGCGGAGCCGGATCACCGGGCGGGGAGGCCGGTCTTAGTCGTTTATCTGCACGATCCCTTCGCGTACCGCAAACATCACCAGGCTGGCGACATCATGGATGTGCAGGCGATGCATGATCTGCGAGCGATGTGCCTCGATCGTCTTGATGCTCAGCCGCAGGCCTTGGGCAATATTGCGCGTGGTTTCGCCGCGGGCGATCAACCGGAGTATCTCCAGTTGGCGCACGGTCAGTTTCGAGTGCGAGATGGGCTTGGTTTCCTCGCGAGTCTGCTTGACGGCCTGGCTGACCACCAACGACACAACCGGCACCGACAGGTACTGGCCGCCGCTCTTGAGCGCCTCCAGCGCGAGTTCGAGCTCAAGCACGCTGGCACTTTTCAACAGATAGCCCTTGGTGCCGAGTTGCAGGCACTGCATCACGAAGCTGGAATCCTTGTGGGTCGAGATCATCAGGATGCGGCTGGCCGGCGCGCTGATCGACAGGCTCTTGAGCAGTTTCATGCAGGCAACCCGTTCGATATCCATGTCGAACACAATAATGTCCGGTTGCAGGCTCGAGGCGAGTTCGAGGGTGGTGCTCTCACTGTCGGCTTCCGCGATGACTTCGTAGGGCTCTTTTTGCTCCAGGAGTGCACGCAGGCCGGCACGTAACAGGGGATATACATTCGCTACAAGGATTCGACAACGCATAGGCTTCAGCCCAAATCGCAGAGACAAGAGGCAGCGTTGATCTCGCTGCTGTAATTTACTGTGTAGCGTCCGTGTCTACAGGGGTTAACGCGCAGGTCGCAGAGTGTGAAGACTTTTCAGCCGTGGCGCGCGTTATCGCCAAACTCCTGGATCAAGCGGGAGAATTTATTCAACGGTTCAACGGCTTGGGCCGAGCCCAGTTTGATCGCTTCCCTGGGCATGCCAAAGACCACGCAACTGGCTTCATCCTGGGCGATGGTCTGCGCGCCATTTTCACGCATTGCCAGCAGCCCGCGCGCGCCGTCGTCGCCCATGCCGGTCATGATCATGCCCAAGGCGCTGGGCGCGGCATGCCTGGCGATCGAACGAAACAGCACGTCTACCGAAGGTTTATGCCGGTTAACCGGCGGGCCGTCCACAACCTCGACCTGGTAGTGCGCACCGCTGCGCTTGAGTTGCATATGCAAGCCGCCGGGGGCCAACAATGCCAGGCCACTGTGCACCCGATCCAGATGCCTGGCCTCGCGCACTTCGATCTGGCAGAGCTTGTCCAGGCGCCGGGCAAAGTCGGCGGTGAATTTTTCCGGCATGTGTTGAACGATGACAATCCCCGGGCAGTCACGTGGCAATTGGCGCAAGACAAATTCGAGGGCTTGCGTGCCACCGGTGGAACAGCCGAGCGCGACGACTTTTTCGGTGGTGCGCAGCCGGTTGACCGGTGCAATCCGGCTGTCCTCGCCAGGCGCCGTCACCGTCGCGGTCAGGGCGCGTGGACGGGTCTTGGCGCCGTCCTCGATCTTGCGTATCAACTCGGCCGACAACGCTTCCAGGCTTTGCTTGAGCCCCAGCCGCGCCTTGGTGAATACCCCCACGGCGCCTGCCGACAGCGCCTCGACGGCGACGCTGTTGCCCTGCTCGGTCAGCGTCGAGCAGATGATGGTCGGCGTCGGCCGTTCGCGCATGAGCTGGCGCAGGAAGGTCAGGCCGTCCATGCGCGGCATTTCGATGTCGAGCACCAGCACGTCCGGCCAGTCGCGGCGCATTTTCTCGATGGCGTAGAGCGGGTCGGCCGCCTGGCCGATGACCGTGATCCGTGGGTGGCTGGCCAGGCAACTGGTGAGCACCTGGCGCACCAGCGCCGAGTCGTCGACGATAAACACCTTGATCATCGCGGCAGGCTCCGTACCGGCGGCGACGGCAGGCCGTTGCGCAGGCACTCGATTGCACCGCTGCGGCCGTTGACCTGCAGGCGTCGGTAATGGTCGCCGTTGAGGTCCCAGGTGTCGACCGACCAATTGCGCAGGCTGAACTGTTCACGCGCAAAAGCGCTATTGCCGGCGCCAACCCTGCGCCGTGGGTTGCCTTCGAAGCGCACCAGGCTGCCACCGCCGAAAATGCCCTTGCGGTACTCCGTAGGTTGCGTGCCGTGGCGGGCCATGTCGGCGTGGATGCGCTTGAACACGGACTCGCCGTAACGGGTGTCCAGGCGTGTGCCTGCGCCGGGATCGTTGGGCAGCAGGAAGTGCGAGACCGCCAGCAGCCGCCGGTGTGGGTGCCACAGCACCACCGCGACGCAACTGCCGAGCAAGGTGGTGACCACGCCGTCGTGGGTCCCGAAGAAGTAATCGCCGGGGTGCAGGAATATCGAAGGTTTCATAAAAGCTCGTAGACCGAAGGGCAGGTCAGGCGCATCGGCAGATCAAAGCCGTGGATGCTTTCCGCGTGCCCGATAAACAGCAGGCCGCCGACGCGCAGCTGGGTAATCAGGCGCCGGACAATCCGCTGTTTCTCTTCGTTGTTGAAATAGATCAGTACGTTGCGCAAAAAGATCACGTCGAAAGGCCCGAGTGCCTCTGGCAGCGGTTGCGTAAGGTTGATCTCGCGCAGGGTGATGCGCTCGCGCAGCGCGGCCTGCACGCGAAATCGCCCGCTCATGTCGCCGACGCCGTTCAGGCAATAGCGCTTGAGCCAACCCTCGGGAAAATACTTGGCCTGGGCCATGTCATAGATGCCGTCGCGGGCCCGCGCGAGCATGCTTTGGCTCAGGTCGCTGGCGACGATGGACCAGTCCTGCGTGCGCGCGTTTTCGCTGGCAACCATTGCCAGGCTGTAAGGCTCTTCGCCGGAGGAACAGGCGGCACTCCAGATCTTCTGCGGTCCGCGCTGGCGGGCCAACCATTCGCCGAAGAAATCGAAGTGCGGATGCTCACGAAAAAAGTACGTTTCGTTGGTGGTGAGCAAATCCACCACCAGCCGCCGCTCCTTGATGAACAACGGGTTGTCGAGCAACTGCAAGTAATCGGCGTAGCTGCCCAGCCGATAGTGGCGCAGGCGCTTCATCAGGCGGCCGGCGACCAGCGGGCGTTTGTTGGGCGCCAACTGGATGCCCGAAGCCTCGGCCATGAGTTTCTGCAAGCGGCGAAACTCGTGTTCGGCGAGTGTCGGCAGGGTTAAAAGCGCAGACATTCAAAGGCCGTTCGTGACGGCAAGGCTCAATTGCGCGATGTCATCCAGCGACAATACCTGGGCGATATCGAGAATGATCGTGAAACCTTGTTCATTGCGGGCCATGCCGGCGATGAAGTCGGTGCGGATCCCGGCGCCGAACGGCGGCGGTGCGACCACCTGCTGCGGGTCGATGTCGAGCACCGCGTCGACGGCATCCACGACCAGGCCGATGGCCTGGGTGCTGTCGCTCAAGGCCAGTTCGATGATGACAATGCAGGTGCGGTTGCCCGCGCGGGTCAGCTCGAAGCCAAAGCGCGCAGCCAGGTCCAGCACCGGCACGACATTGCCGCGCAGGTTGATCACGCCATGGATAAACGCCGGCATCATCGGCACGGCCGTCACTTGTGCGTATTCGATGATCTCGCGCACCAGTTCGATCGGCAGCGCATAGTCCGCGTCACGCACGCGAAACGACAAGTGCTGGATGCTCAGGGGTTCGGCCAGTGAGTCGACGGTTTGAAAACGTTGGTTGGCAAGAGAAGTCATGGGCGCGGTGCTCAATTGAAACTGACGAACTGGCCTTCATCGACCGTCGTCCTGCCCTTGGACCAGCTTGGCGACGCGCTGGCGTAGTTGTCCTGGCTGCGCGGCAGGCCACGCTTGAGTGCGGGGCCGTCCTGTTCGAAGCGGAAGAAGCCGATCAGCTCCTGCAATTGTCCGGCCTGGGCGTTCATTTCTTCGGCGGTGGCGGCAAGCTCTTCCGAGGCGGCGGCGTTTTGCTGGGTGATTTGGTTCATCTGGCCCATGGCGATATTGATCTGACCGGCGGCGCTGCTTTGTTCCTGCGAGGCGGCAGTGATTTCCTGCACCAGGTCCGAGGTTTTCTGGATGTTCGGGACGATTTCGTTCAACAGGCGGCCAGCCTGTTCGGCCAGGTGCACGCTGCTGGAGGCAACTTGACCGATCTCCTGGGCCGCCACCTGGCTGCGTTCGGCGAGCTTGCGCACTTCGGCGGCGACCACCGCGAAGCCTTTGCCGTGATCACCGGCGCGGGCCGCCTCGATGGCAGCGTTGAGCGCCAGCAGGTTGGTCTGGTAGGCGATGTCGTCGATGATGCTGATCTTGTCGGCAATCTGCTTCATCGCCAGCACCGTGTCGCTGACCGCGCCACCGCCTTGCACCGCGTCGTTGGCGGCTTTGCCGGCAATGCCGTCGGTGATTTTTGCGCTTTCAGTGTTCTGGGCGATCGACGCCGACATTTCCTCGACCGAGGCGCTGGTCTGCTCGACGCTGGCCGCCTGTTCGTTGGCGGCCTGGCTCAGTGACTGCGAGGTGGAGCTGACTTGTTCGGAGGCCGAGGAGAGTGAATCGGCGGAGCTGCGCACATCCCCGAGGATGCTGCGCAGGCGCTCGGTCATGTTTTGCATGGCCGCGAGCAACTGGCCGGTTTCATCGCGGCTGTCTGCCTGCAGGTCCTGGCTCAGGTCGCCGGCGGCCATGCGGTTGGCGGCGGCCACCGCACCGTTGAGCGGCTTGGTGATACTGCGCGTGACCAGCACGCCAATGACCACGCCAAACAGCGTGGCGGCGAGGACCAGCGCGATCATTTGCAGGCGCGAGCGGTCGGCGATATCGGAGATTTGCTGATTGGCCTCTTTGGCGCGCTCCTGTTTGTAGCGGCTGACTTCGCCGATCAGGCGGTCGATCTGCTCGCCGCTGACCACGGCCTTGGGCAGCAGGTCGGTGACGTCGCTGGTCTCCTGCAACTGGCTGGACTGCTGATGCAGGGTCAACACCTGGTGCACCAGGTTTTCGTAGTCCTTGAGCGGCGTTTCCAGCTGGTCGATCTGCGCCATGCCTTCCTTGGTGATAAAGCTGGCGCGCGCGCTGTTGATCAGCGTGCGGGTTTTATCCAGTGCGGCCTTGGCCTGGTTCGCCGCCTGCTCACGCGCCGCGTGGTTGGTCGACAACAGGCTCTGGCGCATCGAGCGGCCGGCGACGATCAGCTGGATATTGGCTTCCTGCAGGGTGCTCAAGCCCGTGACGTCCAGCTCGTACATGCGGTCGGACAGGCCATTCACCTGTTCGAGGTTGCGGATGCCGATAAACCCGATGATCGCGGTCAACGCGACGACCACCAGGAAACCGGCGGTGAGTCGGATGCCTATCTTCATGTTGCGAACAAATTGCATGCGGTTTCTCCTGAAAAGGCTAGGCAAGGGGTTCTAAAAGGGATACGTCGAGGGCGGCAGGGGCCTGCAGCTGTCGGAACAGGCTGGGGACATCCAGGATCAGCGCCACTTGCCCGGAGCCGAGGATGGTCGAGCCACTGATGCCGCGCAGGTGCTGGAACATCTGGCCGAGTGGCTTGATCACGGTTTGCAGCTCGCCCAACAGGTGGTCGACGATCAATCCGGCGTGCTGCCGGCCTTGGCTGACCACCACGATATTGCGGCGCCGGGCAGTGCTTGCGGGCAGCCCGAAGTGTTGATCCAGGGCTATGCACGGCAGCGGCGTGCCGCGCAGGTTGAGGTAGCCGTACTGGCTGGTGAGCGACGCGGCGCTGGCCTCCATGCATTCGGTGACCATGTCCAGCGGGATGACAAAACTGTCCTGGCCCACGCCCACGTGAAAACCGTCAATGATCGCCAGGGTCAGCGGCAGGCGAATCCGGAAGGTGCAGCCCAGGCCTTGCTGCGACTCGATCTCGATGCTGCCGCGCAATTGCTCGATGGCGCTGCGCACCACGTCCATGCCAACGCCGCGCCCGGAGAGGTCGGACACCTGTTCGGCGGTGGAAAAGCCGGCTTCGAAAATCAGCCGGTGAATCGCGGCCTCGTTGAGCACCGCCTCGGCCTCGATCAGGCCTTTGCCGATGGCTTTTTCGCGAATCCGTGCGGTATTCAGACCGCGCCCGTCGTCGCTGATTTCCAGCACGATCATGCCGGAGTCATGGTAGGCGTTGAGCTGCAGGTTGCCCTCGGCGGGCTTGCCGACTGCGAGGCGTTCGGCGGCCGACTCGATGCCATGGTCGATAGCGTTGCGCACCAGATGGGTGAGCGGATCGGCGATCTTGTCGATCACGGTTTTGTCCAGCTCGGTGTCGCCGCCACGGATGCCCAGTTGGATGTGCTTGCCCAGTTGCTTGCTGACATCGCGGACCACGCGGTGGAAGCGGTTGAAGGTTTCACCGACCTCGACCATGCGCAGTTTCAGCGCGCTCTCGCGGATCTGCTCGACGTGCTGGTGCACGGCCAAGGCGCTTTCGATACACGCATTGTCGCCAGTGCGTTTGGCCTGCATCTGCGCACCGGCGGTGCTGATGACCAGCTCGCCAACCAGGTTGATCAGCTCATCGAGCTTGTGCGCAGGGACCTTGACCATGCTGGTGTCTTGCGGACGGCGGTCGCGGGCCGGCGATTTTTTTTCGGCGGGCGCGGCCAGGGTGGGCGCAGGCTCGGTGCAGGGTTCGAGGGTGAGGGTGCAGAAGTCGACGATGAAGTCGAAGACGTCGGCGATCTCCTCGCGGCTCGCGGCGCTGCGCAGGGTCAAGGTAAAGCCCAGGTAACAGGCTTCGGGGTCGAAGCTGTCGAGGCCCGGCAGGCGATCGGTGCAGGTGTGCAGGGTGACGATTTCGCCCAGGCGGCTGAGGTAACGCAGGAAGGCCGCCGGATCGAACCCGTTGCGCAACAGCGCCTCGCTGAAGTCGATCGACAGTTGCCAGAGTTGCGCATTGGCGCCGACAGTCGGCGCGGCCGGCACGCTGTCGACGACGAGCGTGTCGTCACTCAGGCCACGCGCCTGGGCCAGGGCGTCGAGCAACAGTGCCTGTTGGGCCAGGTCGGTGTGCATCTCGCCGGTGGCGGGGTCGACGGCTTCAAGCATCCGGCGCAGTTCGTCCATGCAGCGCAGCATCAACGAGGTGAGGTCTTCATTGAGCGTGCGCTGGCCGTCGCGCACTTGCATCAGCAGGCTTTCAAGGTGATGGGTGAGATTGACCAGCGGTGTCAGCGAGAAAATACCCGCCGAGCCCTTCAACGTGTGCACGGCGCGGAACAAGCCGTTGACCGCGTCGCTGTCTTCGGGCGCGGTTTCCAGTTGAAGCAGGCTGTCTTCGGCATCTTTGAGCAAGTCCCGGCCTTCGCTCAGGAAGCCCTGGAGCAATTGGTTCCACTGTTCGCCAGTGAGCATGGTCAATCCTCGATCCGAGCGTTGGGGAACAGTGATTCCAGGCGCAGCAGTGCGAGGGTTTCGCGCACGGCCGGGGCGGCATCGACCACGGTGACCGGGCTACCGCCCTGGCTGAGTGCGCGTTGCATCACCAGCAGCAATTGCAGGCCGGCACTGTCGAAATCGCCGATGCCGGCCAGGTCAAGCTGCCAGGCGTCGGCGTTGAGCGGCAACAGCGCGACAAAGGCATCACGCGCCTCGCCGACCTGATAAATGCTCAGGTCACCGTCGATACGAATGCGCGTCGGGCCGCCGAAAGCGGAAGGGGTCAGCGTGAACATGGGCTCAGCCCATCAACTTTTCGACGGCCGCCAACAGGTTCTGCGGCTGGAACGGCTTGACGATCCAGGCCCTCGCGCCGGCTGCCTGGCCTTCGGCTTTTTTCGACTGTTCGCTTTCGGTGGTGAGCATGATGATGGGCGTGAAGCGGTATTCGTTGCGCGCCTTGACCGCTTTCACCAGGCCGATGCCGTCGAGGTTCGGCATGTTCACGTCGCTGATGATCAGGTTGATCTTTTGCCCGGTCAGCTTGGTCAGTGCATCGCGCCCGTCGCAGGCCTCAAGGACCTGGTGGCCGGCGCCGGTGAGGGTCATCTTGACCAGTTGGCGCATGGACTGCGAGTCATCGACGATTAGTATGGTCTTGGCCATGTTCGGCTCCCTCGAAAGTGAAATTAACTGGAAAGTCGTCGCCTCAGAAAAATGTCACTTCGGCGCTGGAAGGGGTCTTGGGCTGGCCATGGCGTTCTTCATCAGTGGTAAAGCGCTGACGTAGCCGGTCCAGCCAGGCAGGAGCGTCGTGCAGGCTCGGGTCGTTGGCGACGATGGCGTCGAGCAGGTCCTGCAGGTCACTCTGTACGTGTTCGAGCATCTGGTCGGTGCGGTCCTGGAACTGCAGGCTGACCATGATTGCCTGGATGTCGTGCTGGGTTTCGCGGGCATCGTGCTGCAGCGCGTGGGAGGCGTCGGACAACTGGTTGAGGTTGTCGCCCAGGCGACTCATCACGCCGCTCACCGACTGGCTGAGGAAATCCAGGTTGCTCTGTTCGCTGGTGCCCAGTTCGGCGGCCGCCTCGATGGTGGTCTGGATCGCGTGAGTGATCTCGCCGACCTTCTCATCCATGGCCAGGCCGGTCTCGGCCGACAGCGTGGAAAGCTTGCGCACTTCGTCGGCGACCACCGAAAAACCGCGGCCGTACTCACCGGCCCGGGCCGCCTCGATAGCCGCATTCAGCGCCAGCAGGTTGGTTTGCTTGGCAATCTCCTGGACCCGGCGGGCCATGTGCTGCAACTGGCTGGCGTAGCTGTCCAGGTGGCTGATGGTGTCGAGCAGTGCATGCTGGCGCTGGCTGCTGGCGCGAAACGATTCGGTGACTTCGTGCAGGCGCTGGTTGGCATCGCGCAGGCTTTCGCCGACGCCGCCGTTGCCGAGCACGTCGTTGGAATTGTCGAGGCTCTGTTCGAGGCGTTGGGCGATGTTGTGGAAACGCTGGAACAGCTCGCCGATATTGCTTTGCAGCAAGGCCCGCGTTTGCCCCAGGCTGTCGCGCCAGCTCGGAGCGACGCCCTCGATCAGTTGCCAGTCGCCAGCGCTGGCGTGCGTCACGACCGATTCAACCGGCGTCTGGGAATGACTGGTGGCAGCGGCTTTGGCGGTTTTTCTCGGGCGCAGGGCGAGCAGGGCGAGGCTGCTCAGCAGCAGTCCGGCGTGGGGTAACAGGTGGACGGGTACAACCAATCCGATGGTTGCCAATGCGAGGCCGAGCCAGGCCCCAAGGTAAATGCGCATCGCCAGCTTCCGTTGCAGGGTGTCAGATCGGCGGATGATAGCGATGGCGTAATGATGTCAGTATAAGGACAACCCTTAATCCGTAGGTTATGTCCTACAAAACCAAGCGGGCTTTGGGCGGGTAACAAGTCGACCGGTCGATCAGGTAAAAAGCGTTGCACCCAAGGGTTGCAAGAGCAGCGTCGATTGCGGGGTGCAGGCAAGGCAGGGAGTTCGGAGTAGGGTTTCGGCGTAAGGGTCGCTCACGCCGAGCCAGGCCTCCCTCACAGGCCTTGGCTGCCGCGGATCAGGTCATACGCTTTGCGCGCAATCGGGTTTGCCGTATTCGGCCGGATCCACAGGTAGTAGGTGACTTCCGGCAAGCGCGGCAATCCATCCGTTTCGCCGAGCACGCGCATGTCCGGCCCGAGCATCTCCATGCTCCGTGGCGTCACGCCCAGGCCCGCGCGAGTGGCGGCCTTGATCCCGATCAAGTTCGACGCCAGGTACGCCTGGCGCCAGGGGATGTTCGCCCGCTCCAGGGCCTCCAGCGCGTAGCGCCGATAGATGCTCGGCTCGTCGACAAGGATCAGCGGCAACGGCTCGCTCGGCGAATGAATGTACTGCGCTGAACAGATCCACCATACCGGCGAGGTGCGCAGGGCGAAGCCTTCCAGGTTGGGGTCGGAGCGGGTGGAAATCACCATGTCGACCTTGCCGCGGTGCAGGTCATCCATCAGGAACGGGCTGCGGCCCACATCGATTTCCAGGCGCAGGCGCGGCGCGGAACGGGCGATATGGCTGAGGATCGGCGGCAGGATGGTGTCGGCGATATCGTGCGGCGAGCCAATGCGCAGCACGCCGCTCAGGCTGCTCTCGCGCAGCGAATTCAGCGCGTCGTCATTCAGCGACAGCATCTGCCGGGCATGCCGCAGCAGCTGCATGCCCGGCTCGGTCAGCTGTTTCTGCCGGCCGCGCTTCTCGAACAGGCTGACCCCCACTTGCTGCTCCAGGCGCTGCATGTGCTGGGTCACGGACGATTGGGTGCGAGACAGGTGCGTGCCGGCTTCGGCGAAGCTGTGGTGGTCGACCACGGCGATAAAGGTGCGCAGGAGTTCAAGGTCGAGGGTCGACATGGCCGGTTCCAGGGGCGGTTTTACATCAAGGGTGTGAAGTTAAACATTACAGATATTTATGTATGCGTGAAGCAGATTTTTACCGCGCCCAGTAAAACATGGGTTATGCCGAAACTGCAGGTCGTGCCGATACGGCAAGTTATAACGATATGAGATATTTGCATTTCCGTTGCCCCTGCACACTCCCTAGCATGCCCCTCCATCAGGTCGGGGTACGCCGATCATTAGCCAGGGGGAAGTCCAATGATGTTGAAGAAATGGTTGCCGGTGGCCCTTGGGTCGATGATCGCCCTGGGCGGCAGTGTGGCGGCGCAGGCCGATGCGACCCTGGACAAGATCGAGCAGCGCCATGTGCTGGTGGTCGGCGTGCTGTTGTCCGGCGGACCGTTCGGCAGCATCGACCCGGCCACGCAACAGCCCAAGGGCTTGAACGTCGACCTGGCCAACGAGCTGGGGCGTCAACTCAAGGCCCAGGTGCAACTGGTGCCGGTGTTGCCGGCCAACCGCGTGCAGTTCCTGCAACAGGGCAAGGTCGATCTGCTGATCGCCAACATGGAGTGGACCGCCGAGCGCGGTGAAATCCTCGGGTTTGTCCCGACCCCGTTCTACCGTATCGGCGGCACCGCCGCAGTGCTCAAGGACAGCAAGATCACCCGTTGGGAAGACCTCAAGGACCAGCCCGTCTGCACCTCCCAGGGCAGCAGCTATGTGAAGCCGCTGACCGAGTTCGGTGCGCAGATCAAGGCGTTCAAGAGCTCCTCCGAATCGCTGCTGGCGCTGCGTGGCAACAACTGCGTGGCGGCGGTGCATGACTCCACGCTGATCAACCCGCTGATCAACGACAGCGCCGAATGGAAGGATTACCGCGCGATCAGCCCGGAACTCAACCCGGCACCGTCGGTGATCTGGACCCGTCGCGGCGAAAACGATACCCAGGCCAAGCTCGACCCGATCGTCAAGGAACTGCACCGCAGTGGCTGGCTGATCGACGCCCAGACCCGCAACCGCATCAGCCCGGCGTCGCCGGCCCTGGTGGAATTGCAAAACCAGTTCAAGGGCGCCTGAGCATGCAGATCAAAAACTTGGCCGCCCTCGGCCTGGCCCTGTGCGCCGGCTTCGCACACGCCGACGCTACCCTCGACAAGATCCAGCAGCGCCACGCCATCAGCGTCGGTGTGATCCTCAGTGGGCCGCCGTTCGGCACCCTCGACCCGAAGACCGGCGAGCACCTGGGCTACAACGTCGAACTGGCCAAGGGCATTGGCCAGGCGCTGGGCGTCGAGACCCGGACAGTCTCGGTGCTGGCGCCCAACCGCGTGCAGTTCCTGCAGCAGGGCAAGGTCGACATCCTGATCGCCAATATGCAGTTCACCGAAGAGCGCGCCGAGATTCTCGACTACGTGCCGACGCCGTATGAAGAAGTCGGCGGCGCGGCCTTGATTCGCAAGGGCACGGGCATCACCCAGTGGGCCGACCTCAAGGACAAGCCGGTGTGCGTGTCCCAGGGCAGCAACTTCATCAAGCCACTGCAGGAGACCTACGGCGCGCAGATCAAGGCGTTCCGCAGTCAGTCCGAATCGCTGTTGTCGCTGCGCGGCAATGGCTGCGTGGCGGCGGTGCACGTCAGCCCGACCATGCACGCATTGCTCAGCGATGCCGAGTGGGCCGGTTATGAGATCCCGTTGCCGGGCGACCTGATCCCGTCCAAATCGGTGATCTGGATTCGCAAGGGCGAACACGACACCCAGGCCAAGCTCGATGCCATTGTGCGCGACTGGCACAAGAGCGGCTTCCTGATCGCCCTCGGCGAGCGTACCGGCATGGCGCCGTCCCAGGCCCTGCGCGACCTGCACGAGCACTACAGCCATGAGTGATGCGTTGTTCGCCACCTTGCAGCAACTGCTCGGCGCGGCCCATGTACACCGCAATGACGAGGCGGCGCAGTACCTCACCGACAAGCAGGGGCGCTACACCGGGCAGGTGATTGCGGCGGTACACCCGGCGAACACTGAGGAAGTGGCGGCGGTGGTGCGCGCCTGCGTGGCGTTGAAGGCACCGATCGTGGTGCAGGGTGGCAACACCGGCCTGATGGCCGGTGCCACGCCGGATGCCAGCGGGCGTTCGGTGTTGCTGCTGCTCGACCGCATGAACCGCGTGCGCCAGGTCGATACCGACAATGACACCCTCACGGTGGAAGCCGGCTGTATCCTGCAACACGTGCAGGACGTGGCCCGCGCTGCCGGCCGCCTGTTCCCCCTGAGCCTCGGTGCCGAGGGCAGTTGCACGATTGGCGGCAACCTCGGCACGAATGCCGGCGGCACCGCCGTGCTGCGTTACGGCAACACCCGTGAGTTGACCCTGGGCCTGGAAGTGGTGACCGCCGAAGGCGAGATCTGGCACGGCCTGCGCGGTCTCCGCAAGGACAACACCGGCTACGACCTGCGCGATTTGTACATTGGCAGCGAGGGCACGCTCGGTATTATTACCGCGGCCACCCTGAAGCTGTTCCCGCAGCCCTTGGCCCAGGCCACCGCGTTGCTGGCCTTTGATCAACTGGCCCAGGCCGTGGCATTCCTGTCCCACGCCCGCGCCGGTTTTGGCGCCAATCTCACGGCCTTCGAATTGCTCAGCGCCGATTGCCTGGCGTTGCTGCGCGAGCAGTTCCCGGACGGCCCGCAGCCGTTCAAGGGCGCGAGCCAGCCGTGGTATGCCTTGATCGAACTCTCCGACAACCACGGCGAACAGCATGCCCGCGAAGCCTTTGAGCGCGTGCTCGGTGAAGCCTTCGAGCAGGCCTTGATCGCAGACGCGCTGATTGCCGAAAGCCTGGCGCAAAGCGAAGCGCTGTGGCTGCTGCGCGAGAACATGAGCGAGGCGCAAAGGCGCGCCGGGCGCAATATGAAGCACGATATCTCGGTACCGATTTCCCAGGTGGTAGCCTTCGTCGCGCACACGGATGCCGTGCTCCAGCAGCATTTCCCCGGCGTGCGCAACTTCACCTTCGGCCACCTCGGCGACGGCAACCTGCATTACAACGTGGCGCATCCACTCGATTCGACGGTGGAGGCGCACATGGCGCAGTACGCCGAGTTGAGCGCGATGGTGCACGACAGCGCCCACGCGCATGGCGGCTCGATCAGTGCCGAGCACGGCATCGGCCAGCGCAAGGTGGGCATGTTGGGTCGCTATAAAAGCGCGGTGGAACTGGACCTGATGCGCCGCATTAAGCAGGCGCTGGATCCGCACAACCTGCTCAATCCCGGCAAAGTCCTCGAGGTGCAGCCATGAACGTACGCCTGTCCCGGCGCGTGCAGCGGGTGTCGCTGTCCGCCAATGCCGCCGCCAAGTCCCGCGCCACCGAACTGCGGGAGGCCGGTCGTGACATCCTCGACCTCACCACCGGCGAGCCGGACTTCGACACCCCGGAGCACATCAAGCAGGCCGCCTATGCGGCCATCGCTGCCGGTGCCACCAAGTACACGCCGACGCCGGGCGTAAAGGCCTTGCGCGTGGCAGTGCAGCGCAAGCTGGCCGCAGAAAACCACCTGGATTATCCGCTGGCGTCGATTGTGATCGCCAACGGCGCCAAGCAGATCATCTTCAATGCTTTCGCCGCCACCCTGGATGACGGCGACGAAGTGCTGGTGCCGACGCCGTACTGGCCGTCATTTCCCGACAGCGTGCGCTTCAACGGGGGCGAGCCGGTCTTGATCGAATGCGGGCTGGAGCAGGGCTGCAAGCTGCTGCCGGCCCAGTTGGAACAGCACATCAGTGCGCACACGCGCTGGCTGATTCTCAACGGCCCGGGCAACCCCAGCGGCGCGGTGTACAGCACCACCGAGTTGCAGGCGTTGGCCGCGGTGCTGCGTCGCCATCCCCAGGTGCTGGTGCTGCTGGATGAACTGTATGAACACATCCGCTTCGACGGTCGCCCGGCCCAGAGCCTGTTAAACGTCGCTCCGGACCTGCAGGACCGGTGCCTGCTGGTGGGCGGTGTGTCCAAGACCTACGCCATGACCGGCTGGCGCATCGGCTTTGGCGCGGGGCCGAAAACCCTCACCGACGCCATGGCGGTGGTGCAATCGCAATCGACCTCCGGTGCTTCTTCGGTTGGCCAGGCGGCTGCGTTGGCGGCCTACACCGGCGGGCTGGATTTTCTCGCCGAGCAGGTTGCGGCGTATCAATTGCGCCGGGACATCCTGGTCGCCGCGCTGGAAAGCGTCGACGGTCTGCAAGTACTGGAACCCCAGGGCGGCTTCTTCGTCTTCGTGCGTTGCGCCGGGCTGCTGGGGCGTTCTCGTCCCGATGGCCAGCGCATCGACAACGACGGCGACGTGGTCGCCTGGTTGCTGGAGGAGGGCGTGGCCGGGGTGGCAGGCAGCGCCTATGGGTTGTCACCGTGGTTTCGCCTGTCGATTGCCACCGCGACCGAGAGTGTCGCCGACGCGGGGCGGCGGATCGCGACCGCCTGCGGGAAGTTGCAATGATGGAGCTGTTCGTCCACTGGGCTGCCGGTATCGGCCTGAACTACAACTTTCTGCTGGATGCCTATCAGCGCGGCACGCTGGTGCAGGGCGCGCTGACCACGGGGCTGCTGTGCCTGTTCACCATTATCGGCAGCCTGCTCGCGGGCATCAGCCTGGCGGCGATGCTGACGTCCGGTAACCCGTGGCTGACCAAGCCGGCGCGGGTGTTTATCGAGGTCACGCGCAACACGCCGACCCTGGTGCAGCTGTACTGCGCGTTCCTGGTGCTGAACATGCTGCTGACCCAGGCGGTCGGCGCGGCCAACCCGCTCACGCCGTTCGCCTGGGTGGTGATCGTCATCTCCCTGCACAAGGGCGCATTCCATGCCGAGGCCCTGCGCGCCGGCATCGAGGCGGTGCCCGCCGTGACCCTCGAAGCCGCCAGTTCGCTGGCCTTCAGCAGCCGTCAATTATTGTGGAATGTGCAGTTGCCGCTGGCCCTGCGTTTTGCCTTGCCGTCGCTGATCAACAACCTGATCGACCTGGTGAAGATGACCGCCGTGGCCTCGGCGATTGCGGTGGGTGACATCACCTACGCCGCGATCATGATCTGGACCCAGAGCGACAACGTGCTGGAGCTGATGATCCTGATCCTGAGCTTCTTCGGCCTGCTGAGTTTTATCGTCAATTGTGTGGGGCGCTGGCTCGAAGCGCGCCTGAGGATGCCCGGCTATGGCCATTGATTCATTCCCGGTGCTGTCGGCCTTGCTGCAATGGTCGCCGGCGCTGGTTGCAGGCTTTGGCCAGAACATCCTCATCAGCCTGTTGGCGATTGGCATTGGTTCGGTGCTGGGCCTGTTGATCGGCGCGCTGGCGCTATCGCCATTGGGGGTTGTCGCGCGGCTGTGGGTGCAGGTATTTCGCAATGCGCCGTGGCTGGTACTGATCTATTTCACCACCTACGTGTTTCCGTTCGAGATTCATATCGGCAGCAGCTACGTGTCCTTTCCCGACTGGATCAAGGTCACCATCGGCCTGGCCCTGCCGGCCAGCGCCAACGTCGCGGAAATCTTTCGCGGCGCCATCGGCTCGATCCCCAGCACCCAGTGGGAAGCCGCGCGTTCGCTGGCGTTCACCCGTGGTCAGCTGTTCCGTTCGATCATCCTGCCGCAGTGCTTCAAGCGCATGTTGCCACCGTGGATGAACCTCTACGCGGTGGTCACCATGGGCACCGCGCTGGCGTCGCTGGTGGGCGTGCATGACGTGATCGACACCGCGCAGATTGCCAGCAACACCGTGAACATGACCGGTTTTACCGTGGTGATCTACCTCAGCCTGCTGGTGCTGTTCTTTGCCTATTGCTACCCGATTTCCCGTCTCACCCAACACCTGGAGCGCCGCTATGCCTTCTATTGAACCGCTGGTGAGCCTGCGGGATGTCCACCTGTCGTTCGGCGCCAACCCGGTGCTCAAGGGCATCGATCTTGAGGTGCTGCGCGGCCAGGCGGTGTCGATCATCGGCCCGTCGGGCTCGGGCAAGTCCACGATCCTGCGCTGCATCACCGGGCTGTTGCAGCCCCAGCGCGGCAGCATCCGCGTCGGGCAGACCCAGGTCGACACGCTGGCCCAGGAAGCCCAGCGCATCGAGTTGCGCAAGCGCGTCGGTTTTGTGTTCCAGCAATACAACCTGTTCCCGCACTTGTCGGTGCTGGAGAACCTGGTGATCGCCCCGCGCAAGGTGCTCGGGCGCAATCGTGCCGATGCAGAAAAAGACGCGCGGGCGCTGTTGGCCAAGGTGCGCATGGAGCACAAGGCCGATGCCTATCCCGGCCAGCTCTCCGGTGGCCAGCAGCAGCGCGTGGCGATTGCCCGTGCCCTGGCGATGCGCCCGGAACTGATCCTGTTCGACGAAGTGACCTCGGCGCTCGACCCGGAAACCGTCGGCGAAGTGCTGACGGTGATCCGCGAGCTGACCGAGGAGGGCATGACCTGCGTGTTGGTCACCCACGAAATGCGCTTCGCCGAAGAGATCAGCGACGTCGTGTATTTCACCGAAAACGGCGTGATTGTCGAGCATGGCAGCGCCGCGCAGATTTTCCAGAACCCGGCCAGCGAACGCACCCAGACGTTCCTGCGCCATGCCCTGGGCGACTCCGGGCGCCGTGGCCCGATCGCCCATGATCCGTACCTGTTGACCAATTTGAGCCGTTACAGCCTGTCAGTCTGATAAGAGGAAAACCGTCATGAGTAGCGAAAACCGTGCTGCTGTTATCGAAGCGTTCCTGCAGCAAATCCGCGTCATCAACCAGCGCGGCGTAGACCGCGCGGCCCTGGTGGAAATCGTCGGCCTGCTGGAAAACCTCGCCGAGCGGCGCGACCTGTTCAACTTCGATGAATTCCCCGCGCCAGTGCCGGGGCAGGGCAGTACCGCTTTCCGCTATCGCCTGAATGACGATGGCGACACCCCGACGCTGTACCTCAACTCGCTGTTGCCGGGCAAAAGCACAATCGCGCATAACCACGAGACGTGGGCAATCATCAGTGCGGTGGAAGGCCAGGAAATCAACTACGTCTACGCCCGCAGTGATGAAGGCCGTGAGCCGGGCTTCACCACCCTGACGCTTGAGAAAGAAGTGATCGTGCAACCAGGCACCTCGATTTCGTTCCTCGGTGAAGACCTGCACGGCATCAAGGTTGAAGGCGAGCAGGCGACGTTGCACTTCCACCTCTACGGCTTGCCGCTGGAGTCGCTGAACGGCCGGTATGGCGTGGAAGCGGACGGCCGCATCCTCAACTACAACGCCTCGCAGATGGCGCCTTCCATCAAGGCGTATTTGTAAGCACTCCTGAGGATCGTTCCCACGCTCTGCGTGGGAACGCAGGTTGTGACGCTCTGCGTCACGCCAGACACCGGGACGCAGAGCGTCCCAAACGACATTCCCACGCAGAGCGTGGGAATGATCAAAGGGCGGGGTTTTTATGATTGATCTGTACTACTGGCCCACGGGCAACGGCCTCAAGGTCGGGATCCTGCTCGAAGAGCTGGGCTTGGATTACCGCCTGGTGCCGGTGAATATCCGGGAAGGCCAGCAAAAGCACGCCGACTTCCAGCGCATCAGCGCCAACGGGCGTATCCCGGCGATTGTCGACCACCGTCCCGAGGTGCCGTTGAGCCTGTTCGAGTCCGGCGCGATCCTCAATTACCTGGCCGACAGCGCCGGGCAATTCCTGCCACCGGCCGGCACTGTCGAGCGGCAGAAGGTCCAGGAATGGCTGTTCTGGCAGGTCGGGCATATCACCCCGTATCTCAGCCAGTTGCAGCTGTTCAAGGAGAAGGCCCCCGAGCCGATTGCCTTCGCCCTCGACCTGTTGAACGCCGAAGCCACGCGCCTGTACCGGGTGCTGGAGCAGCGCCTGGCCGAAGTGCCGTATGTGGCCGGCGAGTACTCGGTGGCAGACATGGCGATTTTTCCGTGGATCCAGCCGTTGCGCCAGGGCCAGCAGTTGGCGGACTACCCGCATATCCAGGCCTGGCGCTTGCGCATCCAGGCGCGGCCGGCGGTGCAGCGTGCCTATGCCAAGGGTCGCGAAGTGGCACCGGGCGAACGTTCGTTGGCGTTGCAGTAACTCTTTTCTTACTTTGTTGGGACTTCCATGAGCCAGACCATCACCCCGAGTCAACTGCAGCAATGGCTGTTCGACGGGCAGGAAATCGCCGTATTCGACGTGCGCGAACACGGGCAATACGGCGAGGCCCACCTGTTCCATGGGGTGAACCTGCCCTATAGCCGCCTGGAGCTGGAGGTACGCCGCCTGGCGCCCAACCCGCAGGTGCGCCTGGTGATCTACGACCAGGATGGCGGTGAAGTCGCGGCACTGGCGGCGGCGCGGCTGCAGGCGCTGGGCTACCGCCGCGTGCATGTGCTTGAGGGTGGCGCGCAGGGTTGGCAGGCCGCCGGTTTGCAGCTGTTTGCCGGGGTGCATGTGCCGTCCAAGGCCTTTGGCGAGCTGGTCGAGGAGGCCAGCCACACGCCTCACGTCACCGCGCGGCAACTGGCCGAGTGGCAGGCGCGTGGCGAGCCGCTGGTGGTGCTCGACGGGCGGCCGTTCGAGGAGTACCGCAAGATGACCATCCCCGGTTCGATCTGCTGCCCCAACGGCGAGCTGGGTTATCGCGTGCATGACCTGGTGCCGGATGACCGCACGCCGATCGTGGTCAACTGCGCCGGGCGTACGCGCAGCATTATCGGCGCGCAGACGCTGATCAACCTGGGCTTGAAAAACCCGATCTACGCCTTGGAAAACGGCACCCAGGGCTGGTACCTGGAAGACTTCCAGCTGGAGCATGGCAGCACCCGCCGCTACGCCGAGCAGGTCAACGGCGACCTGGCCTCCCAGCGCCAGGCTGCGCGGCAACTGGCTGAGCGGGCAGGGGTGACGACGGTGTCGGCGGATCAGGTTCGCCAATGGGCCGATGATGCGCAGCGCAGCCTGTTCCTGTGTGATGTGCGCACTGGCGAAGAGTTTGCCCTGGGCACGTTGCCCGGCGCGCAACACACGCCTGGCGGGCAGTTGATCCAGTCCACCGACCTGTACATCGGCGTGCGCCAGGCGCGCATTGTGCTGGTGGACAGCGATGGCGTGCGCGCACCGATTGTCGCCAGCTGGCTGCGGCAGTTGGGGCATGAGGCCTACGTGCTGAGCGGCGGTATCGACAGTGGCCTGGCCCTGCCGGTGCTGCAGCCGGTGGCGTATGAGCCGTTGCCGTTGATCAGTCCCGAGGCGCTGGCGGCGCAATTGAGTGAGGTAAACCTGGTCGATCTGCGCCCGAGCATGGTGTATCGCAAGGGGCATATTGCCGGTTCTACCTGGTCGATTCGTGCGCAGCTTAAAACCGATCAGCGTCCGCTGGTGCTGGTGGCGGATGACCCTGCAGTCGCGGCCTTCGCGGCCCAAGGGCTGTCGGCTCGATTGCTCGACGGCGGCCTCGCTGCCTGGGCAGCGGCCGGCCTGCCGGTCAACGAAGACCCGCAAAACCCGCCCGACGCGCAGTGCATCGACTTCCTGTTCTTCACCCATGACCGCCATAGCGGCAACAAGGACGCCGCCCGCCAGTACCTGGCCTGGGAAATCGGCCTGTTGGCGCAAATGAGTGAGGCGGAAATCGCCAGCCTCAAACCCTTGGCGCCGCCGTCACGCGTGCGCACGCGGTTGATCCACGCCGCGCGTACCGAAAAGGGCCACGGTGGCCGCGCAGTCAATGTGCCGATCACGCGCCTGAGCACGGTGCTGTTCGACAACCTGGCGCAAATGCGCGACGCCCGTGCCCGTCGCGACAGCGAGCGCGTGCTGACCTACGGCGCGCGCGGCAACCCGACCTCCCACGCGCTGGAAGATCTGGTGAGCGAACTCGAAGGTGGCTATCGCACGCGTCTCTACGGCACGGGCCTGGCGGCAGCGGCCCAGGTGTTCCTGGCCTATCTGCGCCCCGGCGATCATGTGCTGATCACCGATGCGGTGTACTCGCCGGTGCGCAAACTGGCCTGCGAGTTTCTCCAGCCTTTCGGCATCGAGGTGAGTTATTTCTCGCCGGATGGCAAGGATTTGGAAGCGCAACTGCAAGCCAATACCCGGCTGGTCTACGCCGAAGTGCCGGGCTCGCTGCTGTATGAGCTGTGCGATTTGCCTGCGATTGCGGCGTTGTGCAAGCCGCGCAACATCCTGCTGGCCGTCGATAACACCTGGGGCTCAGGCTACCTGTACCGGCCGCTGGCATTGGGCGTGGACATTTCGATCATGGCCCTGACCAAATACCTCGGCGGGCACAGTGACGTGATGATGGGCAGCGTGTGCACCACCGAGGCCGCATGGCCGGCGCTGGGCAAGATGAGTGACACCTTCGGCAACTCGGTGAGTGCCGACGATGCCTACCTGATCCTGCGCGGTGCACGCACCCTGGCGTCGCGCCTGGATGTGCACGAACGCCAGGCCGTGGACATTGCCCTGTGGTTGCAGGCGCAGCCGCAGGTCAAGCGCGTGTTCCACCCGGCGCTGCCCGAGCATCCGGGGCATGCGCTGTGGCGTCGCGACTTCACTGGCAGCAATGGGTTGTTGTCGTTTGAGTTGGCCAGTGCCGATGCCGGCTACGTCGAACGCTTTATCGACGGCTTGCAGCTGTTTGGCCTGGGGGCTTCGTGGGGCGGCTATGAAAGCCTGGTTACCGTGGCCGACACCCAGGACCGCGACAGCGCAACCGACCGGGCGTTGAACCCGGTGGTGCGTTTGCATATCGGTCTGGAAGATGTGGCGGCGCTGATCGAGGACCTGCAGCGCGGGTTTGCGCTGGCAGGTTGAGGCCTGCGCGCTCCCATGCAAGGTGGGAGCGCGCAGCCGGTCAGTGCTTGACCGGTGTCGGCAGGGTCACGAGGTTGACGTAGCCGTCCCAGAATGTCTTCTGATCGACGCCGAACACTACCTTGGCCTTTTGCGTGCCTACCGGGGCGCCTTTCTTGTAGCCCAGTGCGCGGCCGTAGTCGGCGCCAAAGGTGGCGTCCACATCCACCCACAACTCGCGTGACTCGGTCACGATCTGCGGGTTGACCAGATACAGCGCCGGCAGGCTGTCCCAGGTGAAGCTGTGGTAGCTGGGGTCCTTGTCGAACAACGGGCCGAACTCATGCTTGTACAGGTCGGCAATCGCGCCTTTCTGCGCAATCACGCGCTGGTACACCGACTTGTCGAAGGTGACCTTCTCGCACACGTCGTTGGGGAAAATCACGTGCTCGATGGGAGCGCGCAACACGATCTTCGCCGCCTCCGGGTCGAACCACCAGTTGAACTCCGCTGCCGGCGTGGTATTGCCCGGAATCTCCAGGGCGCCGCCCATGTACACGATGCGCTTGATCAGCGGCACGATGTCCGGCGCCGAGCGGATCGCCAGGGCGACGTTGGTCAGCGGGCCGACTGCCAGGATCGTCACCTGATGCGGGTTGGCCCTTACGCTGTCGACGATGAATTGCGCGGCGGTTTCCTTGCGCAGCTGGGTGTGGGTCGCCAGGCCATCCGGTGGCGCGACCAGTTGGGAGGGCGAGGTCGGTCGCGGGTTCTTGAAGGCTCCCGGCCAGCCCGAGCCGAACAGGGTTTTTTCCGCCTCGTAGGTGGCGTAGTCATGCAGCAGCGGGTAGGCGGCGCCGGAATACACGCCGACCTCTTTCTCCACGCCCATGCGCTCCACGGCCTTGAGGGCGTCGACCTGTTCCTGGTCGACCCAGGCGTTGCCGCTGACCAAGGTCATGCCCAACAGGTCGATGCGTTTTTGCGCATGCAGTTGGGCGAGCATGATGAAGGCCTGGCCGTCATCGTTGAGCACATTGAAGTCAGTGTCGAAGATGACTTTTTCCGCTGCCTGCGCGGTGCCGGCACACAGGCCGACCGCGACAAGCAGGGCACAGCGTTTCAGAAAGCCTTGCATGGTGGTTCATCCGAAAGAGTGGGTGTGATCAACGGTTCACCAGTTTCGCCGGCAAGGCGATGACCAGGAAGCTGCTGAGAATCAGGCAGCCGGCGAAAAACCACAAGGCACCCGCGCTGCTGCCTGTGACGTCGATCGCCACCCCCATCAACGAGTTGCTCACCAGGCCGGCGATATTCGCCAGCGAGCAGGCCAGGGCAAAGCCGGTAGCTGCGGCGGTGCCTTTGAGAAAGGTCGCCGGCAGGCTGAAGAACACCGGCACCGCGCCGATGATCGCCGCCGAGGCAATCGCGAACAAGGCGACGGTGGCCGCGACGTTATGGGTAAAGAACGTGCTGGTGGCCATCGCGGCGGCGCCGATGAAAAACGGCACGATGATGTGCCAGCGGCGTTCGCGGTGTTTGTCTGAACTGGCGCCGATCAGCAGCATGCCCAGCAGCGCAGCGACGCTTGGCAGCGCGGTGAGGATGCCGATATGGAAGGTGTCGGTGACCCCGGCGTTGCGAATGAAGGTCGGCATCCAGAAGCCCATGGCGTAGGCGCTGAGCAGGATCGAGAAGTCGATACCGCCGAGCATCCACACTTTGAGGTTGAAGAAACCGTCACGGAAGCTGTGCTTGCTGCCGTTGCTGTCGGCGTCGTCCTTGCGCAGCTCGGTTTCCAGCAGGGCCTTTTCTTCGTCCGACAGCCACTTGGCCTGTTGGTAGGTGTTGGGCAGTGCCCAGAACGTCAGTACGCCGAGCAGCACGCTGGGCACGGCTTCGATCAGGAACAGCCATTGCCAGCCGCGCAGGCCGGCCATGTGGTCGAAGTGGCCCATGATCCAGCCGGACAACGGCCCGCCGATCACGCTGGACAGCGGCAGGCCGATCATGAACAGCGCGATGATGCGCCCGCGCCGGTAGGTGGGGAACCAGGTGGTCAGGTAGTACAGCACGCCCGGCAGGAAGCCGGCTTCGGCGGCGCCGAGCAGAAAGCGCAGGATGTAGAACTGGGTGGTGGAGGTGACCAGCATGGTGCAGGCCGACAGCAGGCCCCAGGTGATCATGATGCGCGCGATCCAGATCTTCGCACCGACCCGTTCCAGCACCAGGTTGCTCGGGACTTCAAACAGGATATAGCCGACAAAGAACAGGCCGGCGCCAAGGCCGAACGCGGTTTCGCTGAACTGCAACTGGTCGAGCATCTGCAGTTTGGCGAAACCGATGTTGATCCGGTCGAGGTACGCGGCCAGATAACAGAAACACAGGAACGGGATCAGCTTCCAGGTGATCTTGTGGTAAAGCGTGTTGACCGGGTCGGCGACCGTGGTCGCGGGCGCTGCATTCGCAATGGGCATCGGGGTGTCTCCTGGCGGTGACTTATGGTTTTTATACAGCCGCTTTTCTTTCAGCACTTCGGAGTGCTGTAGAAGCGACTTCCAAAGGCAGTGTCAGAAGACTGAGGGGGCCTGGAGGCGATCACGGGTGGGAACCGGCCTGGGTGGGCGCAGACTTGCCTGCGATGACATCGACGCGGTGTAGCTGATACACCGCAGCGTCTGCATCGCGGGCAAGCCCGGCTCCCACAGGGATCGGTTCCCACAGGGGACTGCATTCCAAGGCCTGGGCCTCAGTTTTTCAAGACCGCGCTCTATGGCGCGGTTCTCGGTACCGTCTTATTGCTCCCTGAATTTGCTCATGGCCTCCTGTTTGCTCACCACGTCGCCGTACTTGCTGTCGATATCGAACAGGTTGGCTTCGTGGGGCGCGGGGTGTCGGTCGCCGACGCACTCGCGCACGACGATGGTGCGAAACCCGTGTTGCACCGCGTCCACCGCCGTTGCACGAATGCAGCCGCTGGTGGAGCAGCCGGCGAGGACCACCGTGTCGATACCCTGGGCGTGCAGCATCGGGGCCAGGCTGCTGCCAAAAAACGCACTGGCGTATTGTTTGGTGATCACCACTTCATCGGCCTGGGGCAGCACCTCGACGCAGAACGCCGCGAGCGGGTTGCCTTCGACCATGTCTTTCATCACCGGGGCCTTCTTGACCCAGATGCCGCCGTCGGCGAAATGGCCGGGATGGTAACGGATATTGGTGTGTACCACCGCAATCCCGTGCCGGCGTGCGGTGGCCAGCAGCTCGACGCTTTCCGCCACGGCGATCACCACTTCGGGGGCATAGAGCGGCGCGCCTTCGGTGGTGTAGCCCTGCATGAAGTCGATCATCAGCAGTGCGGCTTTTTTGCCAAAGCCGATACGGTTGCCCCAGACGCCTTGATAGTTGGCGTCGGCGGATTGTTCAGTCATGTTCGACCCTCATTGATGGGTGGTGCACAGGCTCTGTTTTTGTGGTGAGCGAGCTTTTTGTGGTGAGCAGGTTGTTGTGGTCAGTGGCTTGTTGTGGAGTGCAGGCTTTTTTGTGGTGACTGGTTTTTTTGTGTGGTGATTGGTTTTTTTGTGGTGAGCGGGCTTGCCCCGCGTTGGGTGGCAAAGCCGCCCCAATAGGGCCCTGAAGTCTTTCAGGCAGTCCGCAGTGCCTGGTTTCAGGGCGGCTTCGCCCCCCAACGCGGGGCAAGCCCGCTCACCACAACAAGCCCGCTCACCACAAAAAAAACCAGTCACCACAACAAGCCGACAGTCCACAACCATCCCGCTCACACCACAACAAGCGCGCCTACCAAAAAAGTCTCAGCCACTCCCTCGCTCCCTCAATAAGCACCAGACAGCAGGGCGCCCGCGCCGGGGACGATGGGTTCCAGGTCCAGGGCCTTGAGCATGGCGTAGGTGGTAGCGATGGCGGCGGTAAGCACTGGTTTGCCGGTTTGCGCCTCGACCTTGGCCACCACTGGCAGCGACTGCATCTGCACGCAGGCCGATAGCACGATCACGTCGACGCCTTCCAGGTTCATCCCGGCGACGATGGCCGGCAGGTTGGCCGGGTCGTGGCGGGCCACTTCGAGGTTGTCGGGAATCTCCAGCGCGCGCCAGTCCACCACCTCGAAGCCTTCTTCACGGATGTAGTTCACCACCAGTTCGGTCAGCGGCTTCATGTACGGCGCGACAATCGCGATGCGCTTGGCGCCCATCACCTTGAGGCCTTCGATCAGCGCGCCGGCACTGGTGATGACCGGGGCGTTGGCGTCGTTGTCAGCAGTGGCCTTGCGCAGGCGCTGTTCGGAATTGCGGTGGTAACCCAGGCCCATGGCCATGATCGCCACCAGGCACGCGTAGCCCAGCACGTCGACCTTGGCGTCGGACAGCTCGACGGCGCAACGGTCGGACTCGCCGTCCATGGCCGCCAGTTCTTCCTTGCGCACTTGCTTCATGCGCATGCGGCTGGAGTGAAAGGTAAAGCGCTCGGGCCGGATCGCCTGGCGGGCGGTGAACATCGCCGGGATCTCGGTTTCCATGGTGGTGTTGGAACTCGGCACGATCTGGCCGATGCGGTAAGGCTTCTGCATGGTGGTCTCCATGGTTATTGTTCGAGGAAGTCGCCGAGGGCGTGGAAGAAACCGTCGAGGTCATCCCAGGGAATCATGTGTCCGGCATTCGGCACGCGGGCGACCTGGATGCCGGGTTGCAGGTCCTGGATTTCGGCAATGTCGTCATCGAGGATCACGCCGCCACGCCCGGCCACCATCAACAGGGCAGGGGCCTTCAGATGGGGCAGGTGCTGGTGGAAATCCACGCTGTGGAAGTCATTGAAGGCACGCACGATGGCGGGCTCGTAGCAGGTGTGCAGCCATTCCGCGCGCAGCTGCAGTTGTTCGTCGGTCCAGGTGGCGCAAAAGGCGCGCATCGCCTCGGCATCCATGCCGACCTGCGATTGGCGGATCGAATCGACATACCACGGCAGCTTGCTCGGGTATTCGCGGCGACCCGGGCCGGAGACGGGCGGGTCGATCAGCACCACGCGGTTGACGCCCTGGGGATGCAGCACGGCGCTGCGAACAGCAAAGCGCGCGCCCATCGAGTGGCCCATCAGGTGGTAGCTCTCGAGGCCGAGTGCGTCGGCAAAGGCACCGATGTCCTCGGCGCAGGTGTCGGCGCTGTAGTCCAGTTCGGGCCCGGTAGACGACAAGCCGCGACCGCGTACATCCAGCACGTAGGTGTCGAACTGCGCGCCAAGACGCTCGGCGACGAAGCCCCAGGTGATCGCCGGGCTGGTGATGCCGGGGATCAGGATGAGCGCCGGGCCTTTGCCGCCGTAGCGCAGGTAGTGCTGGCGAATGCCGTTGGCCTGGACGTTGCCGCCGTAGAGGTAGGTGCTCACGCGGCCACCCCCGACTTCAGTTCCTGGGCATACAGGTCATAGCCGTAGACCCAGGCCGGGTCTTCCTGGGTACGCAGCCAGGTATTGGCGTTGGACACGGCCTGCACGCGGGAGGCGCGCTCCTTGCGGTTGGCTTCGTAGAGCTGGAACGCGGTGCGGTAGTCGCTGATCCCGGTTTCCTGCAGGCAGCGGGTAAGCATCGCCGCGTCTTCGATGGCCATGCCGGCGCCCTGGGCCATGTGGGGTTTCATCGGGTGGCAGGCGTCGCCCAGCAGCACCAGGCGACCACGGCTCCACAGTGGCAACGGGTTGCGGTTGCGCAGCGGCCATTTGGTCACGCTTTCGGTGGACTCGATCAGCGCCTGCACGGTGGGGTGGTAGCCCTTGAACGCGTCGAACATCTCTTCGCGGCTACTGTCGACGAACGCGCCCTGGAAGTCCCATTCGGCATGCGGCACGCCCGTCACGTAGTAGTACTCGTCGCGCTTGCCGGTGGTGTAATACACCATCATGTGGCGGTCTTCGGTCCACCACTTGATGCAGTCTTCGAACTTGAGGTCGTACTTGGCCAGTTGGTCGCCACGGATCAGCGCGCGGTGCGCAACCCAGCCGCTGTACAGCGGTTTTTCCACGCCGAGCAGTTCTTCGCGGATCTTTGAATTGATGCCATCGGCGCCGATCACGATGTCGGCGTGGGTCACTTCGCCGTCGGCGAAGGTCAGGCGCACCTGGGTGTCGGTTTCTTCGAGGGTTTCCAGGCGCTTGTTGAAGTGCAGGGTGCCGGGCTTGAGAGTGGACATCTGCAGCGCGTGCAGGTCGCCACGGTGCACGGTGATGTAGGACGCGCCGTAGCCGGTGAGTGGAATGCGCGAGAGGTAGTCGCCACTTTCACCGCAGCGGCTGAACCAGTGCTCGGGGTGCGAGCCCATCAGGTCCAGCTGCTTTTCGATGCCCATGCGGCGGAAGATTTTCATGATGTTGGGGCCCATGTGGATCCCTGCGCCCAGTCGGGAAAATTCCGGCGCCTGCTCGTACACGTCCACATCGAAACCGGCCTGCTGCAACAGGGTGGCTGCAGCCGCGCCGCCCAGGCCGGCACCGACGATGGCGATTTTTTGTGTGCTTCCCATGGGGCGTGATCCTCTCTCTTGTTGATTGTCGGCGGCGTCTGTCCGCAAGGTTTTTAGAGTGTATACGCTCATTTTTTGAAATGGGAAGCCCACCTTTAAAAATTTATTTTCCAACCGTGATTTTCATCTGTAACGCTTTTTACCCTTTATCTGTTGGGCTTGTGTGGAAAAGTAACGTTTTGGTGTGGTGCTTGCAGTTCGCCTTCAATTCAGGTCTTATCGTTATTAAATGGCGTATACGCTATAAAAATGCACCAGAGTGAAGCGCGGTGCCTGAACGTGGTGCAGCCCCACAGGAGACAGGAAAATGCCGGTAAGCGATTGCGAACTGACCCAGATGTTTGAACACGTGCTGACGCTGTCGAAGGTCGACCCGACGCAGAGCGTCGCGGTGCTCAAGAGCCATTACTCCGACCCGCGCACCGTGCGCGCGGCGATGGACGCGGCGCAGCGCCTGGGGGCCAAGGTGTATGCGGTGGAGTTGCCATCGTTCAATCACCCACGGGCGATGGGCAATGACATGACTGCCTACTGCGGCGACACGGCGCTGACCGGCAATATCGCCGCGCAACGTGCGCTGGAAGCGGCCGACCTGATTGTCGACACCATGATGTTGCTGCATTCGCCGGAGCAGGAGCAGATCCTCAAGACCGGCACACGTATCCTGCTGGCCGTGGAGCCGCCGGAAGTGCTGGCGCGGATGCTGCCTACCGAGGAAGACAAGGTGCGTGTGCTGGCTGCCGAGCAGCTGTTGAAGCAGGCGCGCTCGATTCATGTGAAGTCGCGTGCCGGCAGCGATTTTCGCGCTGCACTGGGGCAATACCCGTCGGTGACCGAGTACGGATTTGCCGACGAGCCTGGGCGCTGGGACCACTGGCCCAGCGGCTTCTTGTTCTCCTGGCCCAACGAAGAAACCGCCGAAGGCGTGCTGGTGCTGGACATCGGCGACATCCTGCTGCCGTTCAAGACCTACACCCGCGAGAAGATCACCCTGGAGATCGAGAAGGGCTTTATCACTGGTATCCATGGGGGATTCGAGGCCGAGTACCTGCGCGACTACATGAAGTACTTCAACGACCCCGAGGTGTACGGCATCTCCCACATCGGCTGGGGCCTGCAGCCTCGGGCGCAGTGGACTGCCATGGGCCTGCACGACAAGAACGACGGCATGTGCATGGACGCGCGGGCGTTCTACGGCAATTTCCTCTTCTCCACCGGGCCGAACACCGAAGTGGGCGGGACGCGCAAGACGCCGTGCCACATGGATATTCCGCTGCGCAATTGCGATGTGTACCTGGATGACCAGGCCGTCGTCATCGCCGGCGATGTGGTCGCACCGCCAGCCTCCCTGGCACGCTGAGTCCCCACTGTGGGAGCGGGCTTGCTCGCGAATGCGCTACGTCAGTCAACAATGCGCCACCTGACACACCGCATTCGCGAGCAAGCCCGCTCCCACATTTCGACTGCGTTCCGGCAATGAGATCCTTGAGTCATTGCGACAACCTCGCCATCATGCTTCCCCATCGCTAGCCACCCACCGAGCTTCGCCGTGCCTGATTCCTACGTTTTTTCTGAGCAAGTTGGCCACCTGTTGCGCAAGGCTTACCAGCGTCACCTGGCGATTTTTCAGCAGAATGTCGGCGACTCCCAGCTCACCGCCGTGCAGTTCGTCACCCTGTGTGCGCTGCGCGATCACGGTGCAAGTTCGCTGACTGAACTGGTCAAGGCCACGGCAGTGGACCAGGCGACCATTCGCGGTATCGTCGAGCGGCTCAAAGCCAAGGAATTGATCACGCTTGAGCCCGATCCGCAGGACAAGCGCAAAGTCGTGGTCGACCTGTCCCCGGCCGGCGCCGAACTGGTCGCGCAAACCGCGCCGCGTGCTGCACAGATCAGTGAGCTGACCATGAGCAACCTCAATCCCGCCGAACGCGTGGCAGTGCTGTTTCTGTTGCGCAAGATGATCGAGGATCCGCAGGAGTAGGGCGGCAGGGTTGTGAGCTGACCAGCGGTGCTCAGCAGACGTCCCTGTGGTGAGCGGGCTTGCTTGTGGTGAGCAGGCTTGCCTGTGGTGAGCGGGCTTGCTTATGTTGAGCAGGCTTGCTTGTGGTGAGCGGGCTTGCCCCGCGTTGGGGCGCGAAGCGGCCCCTTTCAATAATGCTGAGTTATTGCTGAAGAATCGCGGTGTGTGGTTTTGGGGCTGCTTCGCAGCCCAACGCGGGGCAAGCCCGCTCGCCACAAAAGAAGGCTGCTCACTACAAAAGAAGTCTGCTCAGTACAGGAAGACTGTTCACCACAGGTAGTCTGTTAACCACTTCCCCCCCATTGGCACCGTTTTTGCTCCAGGTTGATGTAGCAGCCACTTCATCAGTCAAGTGTGTCGTGAGACCCCAGGTCCGCGGCGCTTTTTTTTGACTGTTTAGTGTAGTGACTACTTCACCAACTGTTACGGGCGAAGCGAATGATCAGCCAGCACATCACGGTAACGCTTGAGGTCAACGGGCAGCAAAGCGACGTCAGCGCCATGGCGGATACGCCGCTGTTGTTGGTGTTGCGCAATGACCTGCAGCTCAACGGCCCCAAGTACGGCTGCGGCCTGGGCGAGTGCGGTGCCTGCACGGTGATCATCGATGGCGTGGCGGCGCGTTCCTGTGTGTTCCCGCTGTCCGGCGCGGTGGGGCGCGAGATTGTCACCCTGGAAGGCCTCGGCACGCGGCAGGCGCCGCATCCGGTGCAGCAGGCCTTTATCGATGAGCAGGCCGCGCAATGCGGCTACTGCCTCAACGGCATGATCATGACCACCAAGGCCTTGCTCGACCGTAACCCCAACCCCAGCGAAGCCCAGGTGCGCAACGAGCTGTCGGGCAACCTCTGTCGCTGCGGCACCCATATCGAAATCCTCCGCGCGGTGCTGCGTGCCGCTCGCCTCATGACCGTGGATTGATGACCATGACCGACACTCCGCTTTCCCGTGACCACTGGCTGGCCAAGGCCGGCGTCCTGTTGATCGTCGATGACGTGCTGCCGCCTTCGGGCCCGGTGGCAAAGGGCGGTACGCCGACCGTGAAGCCCAAGGAACTGGGGCTGTTTATCGCCGTCAACGACGACGGCCTGGTGTATGCATTCAACGGCCATGTGGATTTGGGCACCGGCATCCGCACTTCGCTGGCGCAGATCGTCGCCGAAGAACTCGACCTGGGCATGGACCAGGTGAAGATGGTGCTTGGCGACACCGAGCGCGTGCCGAACCAGGGCGCGACGATTGCCAGCGCGACCTTGCAGATTTCCGCCGTGCCCTTGCGCAATGCGGCCGCCGAAGCGCGGCGCTTCTTGCTGGCGCGGGCGGCGGGGCGCTGGGGGGTGAGCACCGCCAGCCTCAAGGTCGACGCCGGTGTGATTCAAGCGGCGGACGGGCGCACCACCACCTACGGCGAACTGGTCAGCGGCCAGCACGACCAGTTGCGCATCAGCGGCGACGCACCGCTCAAGGCCGTCGAGGATTACCGCCTGGTGGGCAAGGGCGCTGCGCGGGTGGATATCCCCGGCAAGGCCACCGGCGAACTGACCTATGTGCACGACATGCGCGTGCCCGACATGCTCCATGGGCGGGTGATCCGCCCGCCGTACGCCGGCCTGGATTGCGGCGAGTTTGTCGGCAACAGCCTGCTGCGCGTGGACGAGGCCTCCATCGCGCATATCCCCGGCATCGTCGCAGTCGTGGTGATCCGCGATTTTGTCGGCGTGGTGGCACTGCGTGAGGAGCAGGCGATCAAGGCCGCCGAGGCGCTGCAGGTGGACTGGAAACCTTGGAATAATGGGTTGCCGGACATGAGCGATGTGGAACAGGCCATCCGCGATAATCCACGGGTGCGCCGCACTGTTCTCGACCAGGGCAATGTCGATGAAGCGCTGGCGGGTGCCAGCCAGCGCCTGTCGCGCAGTTATTTGTGGCCTTACCAGATGCACGGTTCGATCGGCCCATCCTGTGGTGTGGCGGACTACCAAGCCAGCGGCAGTCGCGTCTGGTCCGGCAGCCAGAACCCGCACCTGTTGCGCGCTGACCTCGCGTGGCTGCTCGAATGCGATGAAGCGCTGATCGACGTGATCCGCATGGAAGCCTCCGGCTGCTACGGACGTAACTGCGCTGACGATGTCTGCGCCGACGCCTTGCTGCTGTCGCGCGCGGTGGGCAAGCCGGTGCGCGTGCAATTGACCCGCGAGCAGGAACACCTGTGGGAACCCAAGGGCACCGGGCAGTTGATGGACGTCGACGGTGGCCTCAACGCCGACGGCAGCATCGCCGCCTATGACTTCGAAACCAGCTACCCGTCCAATGGCGCGCCGACCCTGGCATTGCTGCTGACGGGGCGCGTGGAGCCGGTGGCGGCGATGTTCGAAATGGGCGACCGCACCTCGATCCCGCCGTACGACATCGACAACATGCGTGTGGCCATCAACGACATGGCGCCCATCGTGCGTGCGTCGTGGATGCGCGGCGTGTCGGCGTTGCCCAATACCTTCGCGCATGAATCCTATATCGATGAACTGGCGTTTGCCGCTGGCGTCGACCCGGTGGAATACCGCCTGCGCTACCTCAAGGACGAGCGCGCCATCGACCTGGTGAAATCCACCGCCGAACGCGCCAACTGGTCGCCGCGCACCGCGCCGATGCAGACCGCCAATCCAGACCACCTGCTGCGTGGCCGTGGCTTTGCCTACGCGCGCTACATCCACAGCAAGTTTCCCGGCTTCGGCGCGGCATGGGCGGCCTGGGTCGCGGACGTGGCGATCGACAAGCAGACCGGCGATGTGTCGGTGACGCGGGTGGTGATCGGTCATGATTCGGGGATGATGATCAACCCGGCGGGGGTGCAGCATCAGATCCACGGCAATGTGATCCAGTCCACCAGCCGCGTGCTCAAGGAGCGCGTGACCTTTGAAGAGTCGACGGTGGCGAGCAAAGAGTGGGGCGGTTACCCGATCCTGACGTTCCCGCAGGTGCCGCAGATAGATGTGCTGATGATGCCGCGCCAGGACCAGCCACCGATGGGCGCCGGTGAGTCCGCCTCGGTGCCCAGCGCGGCGGCGATTGCCAACGCGATCTACGATGCCACCGGGATTCGCTTTCGCGAGTTGCCGATCACCCCGGAGCGCGTATTGGCGGCGCTGAACGCCGGCACCTTGGGTGAGCCGGCCAAGTCGCCGCAAAAACGCCGTAAATGGTGGTTCGGTGCGCTGTTCGCGAGCTTGGGCGCGCTGCTGGCCACGGCCTGGCCGTTTCACCCCGAGATCGCGCCGATAGCGCCGCCCAGCGCCGGCACCTGGTCCAAGGCCACCCTGGAACGCGGACGCCTGCTGGCGGCTGTCGGCGATTGCGCGGTGTGCCACACGGCGCCCGGTGGCGCGACCAATGCCGGTGGGCTGGCAATGCAAACACCGTTCGGCACGCTGTACAGCAGCAACATCACCCCGGATGTCAAAACCGGCATCGGCGCCTGGTCGTACCCGGCGTTCGAGCGAGCGATGCGCGACGGCATTGGCCGTGATGGGCGCAACCTCTACCCGGCGTTTCCCTACACCGCGTTTCGCAATATCGACGATGCCGACATGCAGGCGCTGTATGCCTACCTGATGTCCCAGGCCCCGGTCAGCCAGGCGCCGACACCGAATGCCATGCGCTTTCCGTTCAACATCCGGCCGTTGATGGCGGGCTGGAATGCGCTGAACCTGCGGCGCGGTGAGATCACGCCACGGCCTGAACGCGGTGAGCAGTGGAACCGTGGCAACTATCTGGTCAATGGCCTGGGGCACTGCGCCGCCTGCCATTCGCCGCGCAACCTGATGGGCGCGGAGAAGGGCGGCCAGTCGTTCCTGGCGGGGGGCATAGTGGATGGCTGGGAAGCGCCGGCATTGACGGGGTTGTCCAAGGCGCCGACGCCGTGGACCGAAGAGCAGTTGTTCACCTATTTGAGCAGCGGCTATTCCGAGGCGCACGGGGTGGCGGCCGGCCCGATGGGCCCGGTGGTGAGTGAGTTGGCGAAGTTGCCCAAGGCGGATATCCGCGCGATGGCGGTGTACCTGGCGTCGCTGAATGGCGAGGCGGCGGCCGAGGCCAAGGTCGCCGCCGCGGTGACGGTGCCGAATCCGAATGGCCGACGCGTGTTCGAGGGCTCGTGCAAGGCCTGCCATGCCGACGGCCTGGGGCCGAAGCTGTTTGGGGTCAGCCCCTCATTGGCGACCAATACCAATGTGCACAGCGATCAGCCGGATAATTTGATCAAGGTGATTTTGCAAGGCATCAGCAACCCTGCGACCAAGGACCTGGGGTACATGCCGGGTTTCAAGGACAGCCTGTCGAACACGCAGGTGGCGGAGCTGGTCGGCTATCTGCGCGGGCAGTTCGCGCCGAACGCGCCGGCATGGAATGGCCTGGAGCAGAAGGTCGCTCACTTGCGTGCGAACCCCGGTACGCACTGACAGCCCGGGCGATACGCCGATCAACTGTGGGCGCCGGGCAAGCCCGGTTTCCGCAGTTGGAATGGGTTTCTACACGGAGACCGGGGTGACGCCCCGCACCACCAAGTCACTGATAAACCCCAGCCAATCCTGCTGCTGCCGCTTGTTCGACAAGTCCTCGCCGAGGAATGAGCTGAGGGTGTGGCGGTTGGAGTTATAGAAGTAGCAGAGCGAGGCGATCATCAGGTACACGTGCTTGAGGTCGACATCCTCGCGGAACACGCCCTGGGCCTGGCCGGCCTCGATGATCGGGCGCAGCACGCCGACTGCTTCCCCGGACAATCGGCGCAATTCGCCGGACTGCTGCGCGTGTTTGCCCTGGTGCAGGTTCTCGATGCTCAGGATCGCCACGAACTCCGGGTGCTTGACGTAGTAGTTCCAGATAAACGCCACCAGTTCGCGTAGGGCCTGCACTGGCGTGTCGAGGTCCAGCTTGAGCGTGCTTTCGGCTTTGTTGAACTGCTCGTAGGTGTGTTCCAGCACGCAGACGAACAGGTGCTCCTTGCTGCCGAAATAGTAATAAAGCATGCGGTCGTTGGAGTCCGCTTCCTTGGAAATGCTTTCGACACGCCCGCCGGAATAGCCGTCGCGGGTAAACACCTTGATCGCCGCCTGCAGGATGCGCGCGCGTGTCTGGTCCGCCTGTTGGGCTCGGATCCCGGTCTTCTTGATTGCCATGCCAGCGCGCCTTCGACGACAGTTTGGCGCGAAATATAGCATGGGCATTTTGCCGGCCGTTCTGTGACCGACAAGTTCTGTAATAAAAACGCCATTGCACTGGGGATTAAACCCGCGACGGGCTATTTTGGTGCGTCTCAATAACTAGAGTAGCCATGGATGAAATACCAACCCTTCAGCCGTACCTTGATTGCCACTGCACTGGTGTTGACGGTCAGTGGCGTTCACGCCGCGTCCCAGGCCCCGGTGGCCGGTGAAAACGGCATGGTGGTAACGGCCCAGCATTTGGCCACTCATGTCGGTGTGGATGTACTCAAGGCCGGCGGCAACGCGGTCGATGCGGCCGTGGCAGTCGGCTATGCGCTGGCCGTGGTGTACCCGGCGGCCGGCAACCTCGGTGGCGGCGGTTTCATGACCGTGCAGCTGGCCGACGGACGCAAGACCTTCCTCGACTTCCGCGAAAAAGCCCCGTTGGCGGCCACCGCCGACATGTACCTGGACAAGGCCGGCAATGTCGTCGAAGGCCTCAGTGCCAAAGGCCACCTGGCCGTCGGCGTGCCCGGCACCGTGTCTGGCATGGAACTGGCCCTGAGCAAATACGGCACCCTCAAGCGCGCCCAGGTGATTGCCCCGGCGATCAAGCTGGCGGAAAACGGTTTCGAGCTGGAGCAGGGTGATATCGACCTGCTGCACACCGCCACCGGCGAGTTCGAAAAAGACCAGGACATGCGCGGGATCTTCCTGCACAACGGCCAGCCGATGCAGGTCGGCCAGAAACTGGTGCAGAAAGACCTGGCCAAGACCCTCAAGGAAATCTCCGCCAAGGGCAGCGACGGCTTCTATAAAGGCTGGGTCGCCAAGGCGCTGGTAGATTCCAGCCAGGCCGGCAAGGGCATCATCACCCAGGCTGACCTCGACAAGTACAAGACCCGTGAACTGGCGCCCATCGAGTGCGACTACCGTGGCTACCACGTGGTCTCGGCACCGCCTCCTAGCTCCGGTGGCGTGGTGATCTGCCAGATCATGAACATCCTCGAAGGCTACCCGATGGCCGACCTCGGCTATCACTCGGCCCAGGGCCTGCACTATCAGATCGAAGCAATGCGCCACGCCTACGTGGACCGTAACAGCTACCTCGGTGACCCGGATTTCGTGAAGAATCCGATCGCCCATCTGCTGGACAAGGACTACGCCGCCAAGCTGCGCGCCGCCATCGAACCGCAGAAGGCCGGGGACTCCCAGGCAATCAAGCCGGGCGTGTCGCCGCATGAAGGCAACAACACCACTCACTATTCGATCGTCGACAGGTGGGGCAACGCGGTGTCGGTGACCTACACCCTCAACGACTGGTTCGGTGCGGGCGTGATGGCGAGCAAGACCGGGGTGATCCTCAACGATGAAATGGACGACTTCACCGTCAAGGTCGGCGTGCCGAACATGTACGGCCTGGTCCAGGGCGAAGCGAACGCCATCGCGCCGGGCAAGGCGCCGCTGTCGTCGATGAGCCCGACCATCGTGACCAAGGATGGCAAGGCCGTGATGGTGGTGGGCACGCCAGGTGGCAGCCGCATCATCACCGCGACGTTGCTGACCATCCTCAATGTCATCGACTACAAGATGAACATTCAGGAAGCCGTGGACGCGCCGCGTTTCCACCAGCAGTGGATGCCGGACACCACCAACCTCGAGACCTTCGCGGTCAGCCCGGACACCCAGAAGATCCTGGAAAGCTGGGGCCACAAGTTTGCCGGTCCCCAGGATGCCAACCACCTGGCCGCTATCCTGGTCGGTGCGCCATCCCTGGACGGCAAGCCGGTGGGCAACAACCGCTTCTACGGCGCCAACGATCCGCGTCGCAATACCGGTCTGTCCCTGGGCTACTGAGGCCTGAGGTGCTGATGCCGGTGAGCCAGGGACAGCGCAAGGCTGCCCTGGCTGTCGGTATCACGCGCTGGACCTTCCTGGATTGAACATCTGCACGCCTTGCAGGCTCTACCCCAAGAGCCCTGCAAGGATCCGCTGCGATGAAAGCCCTGAAAATCGCCACGTTCAATATCAACGGTATTCGTGCCCGCCTGCCCAACCTGCTGCAATGGCTGGCGCGCGATCAGCCCGACATCGTCTGCCTGCAGGAACTCAAGGCGCCCGACAGCCTGTTCCCGTATGCCGACTTCGAAGCCGCCGGCTACGGGGCGATCTGCCTGGGCCAGGCGTCGTGGAATGGCGTGGCGATCCTGGCGCGCGATGCCCAGCCGCTGGAGAGCCGGCGCGGATTGCCCGGTGACGAGCACGACACGCAAAGCCGTTATCTCGAAGCCGCCGTGCACGGTGTGCTGGTCGGCTGCCTGTACCTGCCCAATGGCAACCCGCAGCCTGGGCCGAAATTCGAGTACAAGCTGGCCTGGTTCGAACGGCTGATTGCCTATGCCCAAGCGTTGCAGGCCAGTGAGCATCCGGTGCTGCTGGCTGGCGATTTTAACGTGGTGCCCACCGACCTGGACATCTACAACCCGCGCTCCTGGCTCAAGGATGCCTTGCTGCAACCGGAAAGCCGCGCCGCTTACCAGCGCCTGCTGGAGCAGGGCTGGACTGATTCCGTGCGCCATCTGTATCCCGAGGCACGGGTGTATACCTTCTGGGATTACTTTCGCCAGCACTGGCAGAAAAACGCCGGCCTGCGCATCGACCACCTGCTGCTCAACCCCGCGCTCACGCCGTACCTCAAGGATGCCGGCGTGGATGCCTGGGTGCGCAACGAGCCGCACGCCAGCGATCATGCGCCGACGTGGATTCAACTGGGCACGCGCAAAAAGCGTTAACGGCGGCGGATGATGTCCAGGGCTTCGGCTTTGCCCAGGGGCCGCAGCATGCGCTGTGAGAGGTCGGCCATGGCCTGCTGGTGTTCGCAGGCCATCACCGCTTCAACCTGGTCGTCATGGCAGAGCAGGGCGATGAAGTCATGGTGTTGCAGGTCGCCTTCCAGATGCAGGCGGTTCCAGTGGCGCGGGTGGCCGAGCAGCTCGAAGGTCTTGTCGAAGTGGTAGGTCCAGAAGAACGGCACATCGGCATACGTTTGAGCTTCACCGAGCATGTTGCGCGCTGCCAGCACCCCGAGTTGCTGGGCCACGCGCCAGTGCTCGATGCGCGTGGGCCGCTGTTGCCAGGCAAAGGTCACGTTGTCGCCGGCGGCCCACAGGCCCGGGGCTGCCTGCAGGTGCGCATCGACCTGCAGTGAGTGGTCCTCGGCTTTTTGCACCCCGTCGATAAAGTCGGTGGCCGGTTGTACGCCGACGCCGATGAGCACCAGGTCGGCGGCCAGGCGATTGCCATTTTTCAACAGCACCGTACTGACGGCGCCATGCCCGTCCAGGCGTTCGGGCTCGGTATTGCTGTGGAAGATCACCCCGTGGTCTTCATGCAACTGGCGGATGGCGGCGCCAATGCGCGGCCCCAATTGCGCGGCCAGGGGGATGGCGTGGCGGCTGACCACCTGCACCACGAGGCCACGCTGACGCAGGGCCGACGCTGCCTCCAGGCCGATAAAACTGTCACCGATGATCACCGCACACGTCGCCGAGGCCGCCGCCGCGCTGATCCGTGCAGCATCGTCGCGGCTGCGCAGCACGAACACGTTATTCAGCACGGCACCGGGGATGTCCAGGCGCTGGGCGTCGCCGCCGGTGGCCACGAGCGCGGCGTCGTAGTCGAAGTGTCGGCCGTCGACCAGTTCGATGCGTTTGGCCGCGGCGTCGAGGCGCTGCACCTCGCCGTGAATCACCACGGCCTCGTCCAGCAGGGCAGGCGTGTCATCGGCAGCCATCTGACCGGCAATCACGAATTTGCTCAGGGCGGTGCGATCGTAGGCAGGGTTCGGTTCGCGGTCGATCCACAGCAGGCGCCCGGCAAACCCGTCGCGTTGCAGGCTGGCCACGGCCGCTGCACCTGCCGCGCCGGCACCGATCACCGCGAAGCAGCGTGAATCGTGGGGCAGTGGCGTGGGCTCGGCGCACAGAGCGGTATCGCCGACGCTGACCACGCCATCATGCACCTGCACCGGGTATTGCTTGAGCCCGACCAGTGCCGGGGGTTCCCGCACCGCGCCACTGTCCACGGCAAAGGCCGCTTTGTGCCACGGGCACACGATATGCCCGTTGCAGATCACGCCTTGTTCGAGCGGCGCGCCAGCGTGCGGGCAGTCCGCCTCGAACGCCCGCACCTGGTCACCGACGCGCACCAGCAACACGGGGTGGGCGGCGGTTTCGACACGAACACCACGGTTTTCGGGCAGGTTGATCAGGCGGGCAACGATGCGCATGTTCATGGGCCAATCTCCTTTAGAAGATTGACTGGCGAGCAGGGCGATGGACTGCGTTGACCCGATGGTCGGTCGTTATTCCAACACTCGCGCCACGGCGGCGAAGGCTTTGGCGCGGCGTTCCTGCCAATTGCCGCCGATCACCAGGGCGGGCTGCTGGTGCTGCTCGATCCAGTCGAGGCTGGCCTGGAAAAACGCCTGTCGATCGGCCAGTTGCGGTTGGCAGCGTTGCCCGTCCGCCGTCCACTCGACGTCGTCGGGAGACAGCAGCAGGTGCAGGTCGTAATGCCGCGCCAGCAACTCATCGTCGAGCCATGCCGGGTAGTCACCGAACAGCGTCTGGCTCCAGAGTTTGTTGGTCAGCAGGTGCGTGTCGAGAATCAGCAGGCGCGGCTGCTGGGCGCGGGCGGCATCTTCCCAGGCCAGTTGGCCACGGGCGATGGCGGGGATGTCCGCGAGGGTGGTGTCACGTTGGTGATGGTCGATGAAATAGCGCACGTATTCGCCGACCATCAGCCCGCCGAAGTGCGCCTGCAACTCGGCCGCCAACCAGCTTTTGCCGCTGGACTCGGGGCCGGCGAGTACGACCACTTTCATGCGTGCAACGCCGGATCGGCGCGCCATTCACGCCAGCCCTGCACGGCGATCACGGTGAACAGCGCATACAGCGCGGCGGTGAGGTACAGGCCTTTGTAGAGAAACAGCCCGACGAAGATCACGTCCACGGCAATCCACAGCGGCCAGCACTGCACGCGTTTTTGCGCCATCCACATTTGCGCCACCAGGCTGAAGCCGGTGAGGGCGGCGTCCAGCCAGGGTTGGGCGGCGTCGGTCCAATGGGCCATGGCGGCGCCGAGCAACAGGCTGCCGACCGCGCCCACTGCGAGGCTGGCGATGATCGCCGGCACGCCCAGGCTGGTGACCTGGCGCCCCTGCTTGACCTCGCCGGCGCGGGTCCACTGCCACCAGCCGTAGACCTGCAGGGCCGCGTAGACGACTTGCAGGAGCATGTCGGAATACAGCTTCACGTCGAAGAATACCCAGGTGTAGAGCAACACCATGATTAGCCCGATCGGCCAGCACCAAGGGTTCTGCTTGACCGTCAGCCACACGGCAATCACCCCCAGGGCAGCGGCGAACAGTTCAAGCGCGGACATGGTGGTTCCTTGGGCGAATGGCAGAGGGCGGGGATTGTAACCAAAGATCAACCATTGTTGGAGCTGGCTTGCCGGCGATGGCGCCCTTGAGTCTCGCATGGATCCCAAGGGCCTCATCGCCGGCCAGTCGGCACCTACAGTCAGACTTTGAATTGGCGCAGCAGGCCGTCGAGTTGTTCGCTCAAGCCGCGCAACTGCACACTGGCGGCGCTCGACTGTTCCGCCGCCAGCGCCGTGCTGTGGGACAAGCCGGCCGCCTGTGTCACGTTCTGGTTGATGTCTTCGACTACGTGCGCCTGTTGCAGGGTAGCGCTGGCAATCGAGGCATTCAGGCCGTTGAGGTTGCGCAGGGCCTGGCCGATGGCATTGAGGCTGGCCCCAGCCTGGCCGGCCTGTTCGATGGTCAGCTGCGATGCGCTGTGGCTGTCGCTGATGACCTTGACCGCCGCTTCCGAATGCCCCTGCAAGCGCTCGATCATCAGTTGGATCTCGGCAGTCGACTTCTGCGTGCGCTGGGCCAGCAGGCGCACTTCGTCGGCTACCACCGCAAAGCCACGGCCTTGTTCACCGGCGCGCGCCGCTTCAATCGCGGCGTTCAGCGCGAGCAGGTTGGTCTGGTCGGCGATCGAGCGGATCACCTCCAGCACGCCGCCAATCTGCGTGCTTTCGCTGGACAGGGTGCGGATCACTTCGACGGCCTGGCGGATGGTGCCGGAGAGGTGGTCGATCTGCTGCAGGCTGCCGTCGATATTGACCTGGCCTTGCTGGGCCTGGACCTGGGCGTCGCGCATTTCGCTGGCGGCGTGTTCGGCGTTCTTGGCCACGTCCTGTACACCATAGGTGACCTCATTGATCGCGGTGGCCACCAGTTCCATCTGCTGGGACTGCTGCTGGCTGCGAGCATGGGCCTGGGTGGCGTTGGTGCCCAGCTCCCTGGACGACTCGCCGAGCGCGTTGGCGCACACCTGCAACTGGCTGACCACCTGGCGCAGCTTGGCGGTGAAGCTGTTGAAGTGCCGGGACAGTTGGGTGACTTCGTCGTCGCCGTGGGTGTCGAGGCTGCGCGTGAGGTCGCTTTCGCCGCTGGCGATGTTGCCCATGGCGTTCACCGCTGCCTGCAATGGCTGCACGATGCTGCGGGCGATCAGCGTGACCAGCAGCGCCATGACCAGCGCGATGCCCAGGCCGATCACCGAGGCTTTCCACACCTGGCCGCTGAATTCGGCCTGCACATCATCCACGTATACGCCGGAGCCGATGATCCAGCCCCACGGCTCGAACAGCTGGATATACGAGGTTTTCGCCACCGGCGCTTCGGCGCCAGGTTTCGGCCAGCGGTAGTTGACGATGCCGGCGCCCTTGGCCTTGGCCAGGATCACGAATTCGTTGAACACCGCAAACCCGTCGGGGTCACGGATGGCCGAGAGGTTCTGGCCATCCAGCTTGGGGTTGGCCGGGTGCATGATCATCACGGGGGTGAGGTCGTTGATCCAGAAGTAGTCGTCATGGTCGTAGCGCAAGCCACGCACCGCGCTCAAGGCCTGCTTCTGCGCAGCGTCACGGGTCATCACGCCAGTGGTTTCGAGGCTGTGATAAAACGTCAGGATGCCGCTGGCGGTCTGGACCACGTGCTGGGTCTGCTGGCGCTTGGCCTGGTACAGGTCGTCATGAATCTGCCTGAGCATCAATAAACCCAGGGCAAACAGCATCAGCACGGCGACTATCAGGATCAGCCAGAGGCGCCGACTGATCGACATATTGCGCAAACTGTTCATCGTCCTGTCACTCCGTGCTTTTTATAATTGTGGGTGCTGCATCGACTTTTACGCCTTGTCTGATAGGCTTTCGGCCTGCAATCGCAAAACCTGAGTACTGCCTGATTTTTCACAGAATTTTTGCAGGCCGGCGTTGAGAATCAACGCCGGGCCTTGGGTGTGCCCGTCAGTGAACATTAAAAGATAAACCAGGCATGCGATTGAGCATGACCTTTGGGGGAAGTATGGATTTGTGGACCGCCGCACAGGCATTGATTCTCGGCGTGGTGGAGGGGCTGACGGAGTTCTTGCCGATCTCCAGCACCGGCCACCAGATTATCGTCGCCGACCTGCTCGACTTCGGCGGCGAACGCGCCATGGCGTTCAACATCATCATCCAGCTCGGCGCGATCCTCGCGGTGGTCTGGGAATTTCGCCGCAAGATCCTCGACGTGGTCACCGGCCTGCCGACCCAGCGCAACGCCCAGCGCTTCACGATCAACCTGTTGATCGCGTTTCTGCCGGCGGTGGTGCTCGGGGTGATCTTTGCCGACTTGATCCACCACTACCTGTTCAACCCGATTACCGTGGCCACGGCGCTGGTGGTGGGCGGCATCATCATGTTGTGGGCCGAGCGGCGCCAGCATGAAGTGCACGCCGAAAGCGTGGACGAGATCACCTGGAAAGACGCGCTGAAGGTTGGGTTTGCGCAGTGCCTGGCGATGATTCCGGGCACCTCGCGCTCGGGCTCGACCATCATCGGTGGGTTGCTGTTCGGCCTGTCGCGCAAGACCGCCACCGAGTTCTCGTTCTTCCTGGCGATGCCGACCATGGTCGGTGCGGCGGTGTATTCGGGCTATAAGTACCGCGACCTGTTCCAGCCGGCTGACCTGCCGGTGTTTGCCATCGGCTTTGTCACCTCGTTCATCTTCGCGATGATCGCGGTCAAGGGCCTGCTCAAGTTCATCGCCAGCCACAGTTATGCGGCGTTTGCCTGGTACCGCATTGCGTTCGGCCTGCTGATCCTGGCGACCTGGCAGTTCGGCTGGATCGACTGGGCGGCCGCCAAGGCATGATGATCCAGCACCCGCGCCTGAAGGCGCTGATCTTCGTGCTGCTGTGCGCGGCGCCCGGGTTGGGCTCGGTACTGGTGTGGCTACGCGGTGAAACGCTGATCCCGCTGGTGGCGTATGGCGTGGTCAGCGTGATCGCGTTTTTCCTCTACTGGAGCGACAAGCGCAAGGCGCGTACCGACGGCTGGCGCACCCCGGAAAACATCCTCCACGCGGTGGAACTGGCGGGCGGCTGGCCGGGGGCGCTGATCGCGCAGCAGGTGTTTCGCCACAAGACCCGCAAGGTGTCGTACCAGGTGCTGTTCTGGGTGATCGTGTTGCTGCACCAGGTGTTCTGGCTCGACCAGTTGTTCCTCGGCGGCACGCTGGTTTCAGTCCTCTAGCAACAAACCGATCTGCGTGCGCTTGGGCAGCTTGCTCACCACCAACTGGTGGGAACGCTGCAACAAGCCGCGCAGTTCCTCGGCGCCCAGCGGGTAGGGCGTGTTCATGATGATCCACTGCGCCCGCGCCAAATACGGCGCCGGGTGAATGCCCGGGCGGTCGACATGGCCGAGGAACAGCTCCTTGTCGACCTTGAACGCCAACGAGTCACCGCGCAGGTTCTGCAGGGCAAACATCTTGTTGCCGGCAATCGAGAACACCCGCACGCCACCCCATTTGTAGTCTTCCCGCGCGCCGGGCAGGCTCAGGCAGAAGTCTGCGACGTGGGCTTCGGTCATCTTCATAGCAGGCGATCTCCACAGCCTTTGAACCCTTCCTCGAGGTAATCGATCCAGGCGCGAATGGCCGGCAGCACGCCGCGTCGATGCGGGTACACGGCCTGCAGCCAGCCACCCGGCAGGGACCATTGCGGCAGCAGTTGCACCAGGCGGCCGCTGGCCAGTTCTTCTTCGCAGTACATCATCGGCAGCACGGTAAAGCCCAGGCCCATGATCGCGCTGGCTTTGCGCACAATGAAGTCGTCGATGCCCAGCCGGGCTTCCATCGCCAGCTCGTGCGGGTTGCCCTGGGGGTCGAGGATGCGCTGGTGTACCAGGCGATCCGCCTCCAGCGCGCCGAGTATCGGCAACTGCTTGAGGTCATCGAGGGTAGTGACCTGGCGCCCGAGCATCAGGGCGGGGCTGGCGACCAGCACGGTCTGGGCCTGGCGCAGGCGCTTGGTCACCAGCAGCGGGTCCTCGTCACCGAGTTCGCGCACGCGCAGTGCCACGTCGATGCCTTCGGCGACCAGATCGACGCGGCGGTTGACCAGGGTCATTTCCAGCTGGACCAGCGGGTGGGCGGCCAGAAACCCGGCCACCAGTTCCGGCAGAATGTGCTGGGCCATGCCCACCGGGCAGCTCACCCGCAAGCGCCCGCGCGGTTCGCTGGACATACTGGCGACGGCTTCATCGGCCATTTCCGCTTCCAGCAGCATGGCCTGGCAATGGCGCAGGTAGCGCTCGCCGACGGCGGTCAGGGTCAATTGGCGGGTGGTGCGCTGCAGCAGGCGCGCGCCGAGGCGTTCTTCCAGCTCGGCAATGCGCCGGGACAGGCGCGACTTGGGAATCCCCAACAGCCGCCCGGCGGCCGCAAAGCCACCGGCTTCGACGACTTTGGCGAAATAGTAGAGGTCGTTGAGGTCTTGCATGGTCGGCCTGTTGTCCTGTCGATGGGACGAATCATCCGCGTCTGCGCGAGGCAAATCCACCCCGAAAAAAGCCAGCAGCAGTTGAACGCTGGTTTTTTTGCAAGGATCCACTGTACTGATTGCCTATTCCTATCAGGGCGTGGCGTCAGCCGGTCTGGCGCGATACCGTGTGTTTTTTGCACTGGAGCCAGCCAGCATGGGCCGCACCGAAACAATCATCGAGTTGATGGACCGCCTGGCGCCTGTCGAAGGCTATAACCTGACCGCACTCGATGACGTGCGCTTCCTGCGTTCCAACCGCCCGTTGCACCGCGTGCCGGTGCTCTACGATCCGGGCATCGTGATCGTGTGCCAAGGGCGCAAGCGCGGTTACCTCGGCGAGGACATCTACGTGTACGACGCCCAGCACTACCTGGTGGTGTCAGTGCCGGTGCCGTTCACCATGGAAACCGAGGCCACTGAACAAGCGCCAATGCTCGCGGTATACCTGCGCCTGGATTTCACCCTGGCGGCGGAGTTGATGCTGGCGCTGGATGACTTCCCGGCGCAGGGCGAAGCCCAGCCCAGGGGCATGTATTCCTCGCCGATGGATGAGCCGCTCAGCGCGTCTCTGCTGCGCTTTCTCGAGGCCATGAGTGTGCCGATGGAGGCGCATATCCTTGGGCCCGCGCTGGTGCGCGAGATCTATTACCGGATCCTCACGGGGGAGCAGGGCGGCTCGATGCGCGCCGCGCTGAATCGCCAGGGGCAGTTCGGCAAGGTCGCGCGGGCGATTCGCAAGATCCATGGGTGTTATCACCAGCACCTGGACGTGGAGGCGCTGGCCAGGGAAGCGATGATGAGCGTGCCGAGTTTTCACGCGCATTTTCGCACCGTCACCGACACTTCGCCGATGCAGTACCTCAAGTCCACGCGCTTGCACCAGGCGCGCCTGCTGATGCTGCGCAGCGATATCACCGCGGCCACGGCCAGCACCCAGGTCGGCTATGAAAGCGCCTCGCAGTTCAGTCGCGAGTTCAAGCGCTTCTTCGGCCGCACGCCGCAGGAGGAGATCCAGTGGATGAAGCGGACCTATGCGCTCCCCGCGCCTGCGTCGGCGTCGATCTACGTGTCGTCCCATTGAGTGTGAAGCGGGCTTGAGACAGTGCACTGTCCCGCTGACGAGACGAACAGTCGCATTTCAACCCTCTAATCGATCATTGGCTTCACCTGTAGGATCAACCTCACTTGATCGCCCTGTCGCGATCCTCACTTGGAGATCCCGCATGAAACTGTTGCATATCGATTCCAGCATCCTCGGCGACAACTCGGCTTCCCGTCAGCTCAGCGCTGGTGTGGTCAAGGCCTGGCAAGCGGCCGAGCCCGGTGTGGAAGTGACCTACCGCGACCTGGCCAGCGAAGGCATCAACCACTTCTCCGGCGCGACCCTGGGCGCCCTGGGCACCGCCGCCGAATTGCGCGACGCCGCGCAAAAGCACGAGGCCGAACTGAGCGCCTCGTCGCTGGCCGAGTTCCTCGCCGCCGACGCCGTGGTGATCGGTGCGCCGATGTACAACTTCACCATTCCAACCCAGTTGAAAGCCTGGATCGACCGTATCGCGGTCGCCGGCCAGACCTTCCGCTACACCGAAGCCGGCCCGGAAGGCCTGTGCGGCAACAAGAAAGTCATCATCGTGTCCACCGCCGGCGGCCTGCACGCTGGCCAAGCGTCGGGCGCCGCCCATGAAGGCTACCTGAAATTGCTGTTTGGCTTCCTCGGCATCACTGACATCGAAGTCGTACGCGCCGAAGGCCTGGCCTACGGTGACGAAGTGCGCAGCAAGTCCTTGAGCGACGCCAACGCACAGATCAACCAACAGTTGTTCGCCGCCGCGTAAGGCTTGTGTAAATTTCGCCTCTGCCCCGTTTCAATCTGAAGCGGGGCGCCTAAACTCTGTATTCTGGCCGCCTGAAAACGACCGGAGTACGGAGTTTTTTCGTTTGCCCGCTGTCTTTACTTTGGCCCAGGTTATGCACACATGGGTTTACCACCCGGTGCGAGTACCTTGAACCATGGACTTTTCAATCAGACATGCCGGTTTTAATGCAGCAAAGGTGGACATCCTCATGATGCGTCTTTGTGCTGTTATGGTTCTTTTCCTGCTGGGCGGCCTGATTTCAGTGCATGCCGCGCCTGCGCCGCACCCGCATTGGAGTGTGGGCTTCCACCGCATGACGTTTCTCGACCCGCTCGACCTGCAGCCGATGAAAGCCGTCGCCTTCTACCCCTCTACCGGGCTTGAGCACACCACGCAGTTGGGCGCCTATCATGTCGCGGCCACTGAAGATGCGAAGATCGCCATCGGGCGTTTCCCGATGCTGATGCTGTCCCATGGCAACACCGGCACGCCGCTGGCCCTGCATGACCTGGCCACCTCGCTGGCGCGCAAAGGCTTTGTAGTGGTGGCGGTGCTGCACCCGGGTGACAACTACAAGGACCACAGCCGCCTTGGCACCGTGAGCAACCTGTATGGCCGGCCGATCCAGATTTCCGAAGCCATCACCGCCACCCTGGGCGACCCGATGCTGTCGCCGTTCGTCAACGTCAATCAGGTCGGGGTCATCGGCTATTCGGCCGGGGGTGAAACCGCGTTGATCCTGGCGGGGGCCAAGCCGGATTTCGACCGCCTGCGCCGCTATTGCCAGGAGCGCCCGGAAGACCGCGACGCCTGCACCACCAAAGGTGAGCTGGTGGTTGACCGTGACGACCTGCAACCGCAATCCGACCCGCGTATCCATGCCTTGATGCTGATGGCGCCGCTGAGCTTGATGTTCGGCCGTCAGACATTGGCTGATGTGCATGTGCCGGTGTTGCTCTACAGCGGCGACGGCGACAAGCTGGTAGCCGTGGACAAGAACGCCGCGGCCCTGGCGCGCAAGTTGCCGGAGCCGCCGGACTTCAAGCTGCTGGCAGGGGCCGGGCATTTTGTGTTCATGGCGCCGTGCGACAGCGATCAATTGGCGGCGATGCCGGCGATCTGCACCGATGCCGATGGCGTCGACCGCGAAGGCATCCACCGTGACCTGATCTCCGAGGCCGGGCGCTTTTTCGGCCACACCCTCGGCCAATCCACCCGCGCCGGGTTGCAGACTGCCGATCAGTAAGCGCGACGCTTGAGCGACACCGTCAAGCCCAGGCCGGTGACCGACAGCAGCGCTGCGCAGAAGAAAATCCAGCCGTAGCCGAGGTTCAGCGCCACGGCGCCGATCAGTGGTCCGGCAATCGCCAGGGCCAGGTCGAAAAACACCGCATAGGCACTCAAACCCGCGCCCCGGCTGCTGTTGGGCACTTGCTTGATGGCTTCCACGCCGAGCGCCGGATACACCAGCGACAAGCCGAAACCGGTCAGCCCGGCACCGATCAAGGCCACGCCAGTGGAGGGTGCCAGCCACAGCAGCGTGAGGCCCACGGTCTCGATGGTCATGCAGGCAATGGCCGCGCGAAAGCCGCCGAAGCGGCTGATCGCCGAGATGAACACCAGCCGCGACAGGATAAAGCACACGCCAAAGACCGTGAGGCAGTACGCCGCGCCGGCCCAACCGCGGTTGAGGTAATACAGGGTAATAAACGTGGTCAGCGTGCCGTAGCCGATCGACGCCAGGCACAGGCTCGCACCAAACGGCGCGATGCGCCCGAACACGGCCCAGAACGGCAGGCGCTCGCCACGCACCACCGGCACCGAGGGCTTGTTGCGGATCAGCACCAGGCCCAACGCCGCCAGTACCGTCAGGGCGATGCCCAGACTGCTGTAGCCATAGTCGGCGACCATCACCACCCCCAGCGGTGCGCCGATGGCGATGGCGCCGTAGGACGCAATACCGTTCCAGGAAATCGAACGCGCGGTGTGTTCGGCGCCCACCGCGCCCATGCACCAACTGATGGTGCCCACGCCGATCAGGCCCTGGGCCACACCCAGCAGCAGCCGGGCGGCAATCAGGATGGCCAGGCTCAAGTTGGGCAGGCTTTCTGCCAGCGTGGCGAAAAACGTCAGCACACCACTGAGCAGAATGCCCGCCAGGCCCAGGACGATCGCGCGCTTGGTACCGACGTTGTCGGACATGCGCCCGGCCATGGGGCGGCTGAGCAGGGTGGCCAGGTACTGCGAGCCAATGGTCACGCCGGCCACTACTGCGCTGAACCCCAATTGCTCGTGCACATAGCCAGGAATGACCGCGATCGGCAGGCCGATGCAGATGAACGCGATGAAGGTGTAGAAGACAATGGAGACGATCTGCAGGGTGATCGACAGGGAGCTGGGGGCGGCGTCAGACATGGTCACTCATTCGCGGGCGGGCGGTGAGGGCATGATGGCAAGGGGCAGGGGGAAAAGGAAGCAGGCTAACTACTTTGTTTGAAGTGGAGTGGGGCTTTGATTTTGGTGAGCAAGCTTATTTGTAGTGTGCAGGCTTATTGCAGTGTGCAGGCCTATTTGTGGTGAGCAAGCTTATTTGAGGTGGCAGGCTTATTTGAGGTGAGCAAGTTTATTTGAGGTCAGCAAGCTTATTTGAGGTGAGCAAGCTTATTGTGGCGAGCAGGCTTGCCCTGCGTTGGGCTGCGAAGCAGCCCCTATAAAAAGCACCGCGTTCTGCCAGACAGAGCGCGGTGTTTGAATTTAGGGCTGCTTCGCAGCCCAACGCAGGGCAAGCCTGCTCACCACAATAAGTCTGTCAGCGACAATAGGCCTGTCAGTCACAGCAGGCTTGCAAGTCACAGCAAGCCTGCTCACCACAACGACGCGATTTAGAACACCACGCCTTGGCTGCGCAGGTAGTCGTCGTAGGTGCCGCTGAAGTCGATCACGCCGGTGGCGCTCAACTCGATGATGCGCGTGGCCAGGGACGATACGAACTCGCGGTCGTGGCTGACGAAGATCAGCGTGCCCGGGTAGTTCTCCAGCGCCAGGTTCAGCGCTTCGATGGACTCCATGTCCAAGTGGTTGGTCGGTTCGTCCATGATCAGCACGTTCGGCTTTTGCAGGATCAGCTTGCCGAACAGCATGCGGCCTTGCTCACCACCGGAAATCACCTTGACCGACTTCTGGATCTCGTCGTTGGAGAACAGCATGCGACCCAAGGTGCCACGGATCATCTGCTCGCCTTGCGTCCACTGGCCCATCCAGTCGAACAGGGTGACGTCGTCTTCGAAGTCATGCGCGTGGTCCTGGGCGTAGTAGCCCAGTTCCGCGGCGTCGGTCCACTTGATGCTACCGGCATCCGGGGTCAGTTCGTTGACCAGGGTGCGCAGCAGGGTGGTTTTGCCGATACCGTTCGGGCCGATGATCGCCACGCGCTCGCCGGCTTCAACCTGGAAGCTGAAGTCCTTGAACAGCGGCTTGCCGTCGAAACCCTTGGCCATGCGCTCGACGATGACCGCCTGGCGGTGCAGTTTTTTGTTCTGTTCGAAACGGATGAACGGGCTCACGCGGCTCGAAGGCTTGACCTCGGCCAACTGGATCTTGTCGATCGCCTTGGCACGCGAGGTGGCCTGCTTGGCTTTCGAGGCGTTGGCCGAGAAGCGGCTGACGAACGATTGCAGTTCGGAGATCTGCGCTTTCTTCTTGGCGTTGTCCGACAGCAGCTGCTCGCGGGACTGGGTCGCCACGGTCATGTACTCGTCGTAGTTACCCGGGAACAGGCGCAACTCGCCGTAGTCCAGGTCAGCCATGTGGGTGCACACGCTGTTCAGGAAGTGACGGTCGTGAGAGATGATGATCATCAGGCTGGAGCGCTGGGTCAGGATGTTTTCCAGCCAGCGGATGGTGTTGATGTCCAGGTGGTTGGTCGGTTCGTCGAGCAACAGCACTTCAGGGTCGGAGAACAGCGCCTGGGCCAGCAGCACGCGCAGTTTCCAGCCGGGCGACACTTCGCTCATCGGGCCGAAATGCTGTTCCAGGGGAATGCCCAGGCCCAACAGCAGTTCGCCGGCGCGGGATTCGGCGGTGTAGCCGTCCATCTCGGCGAACTCGGTTTCCAGCTCGGCGACGGCCATGCCGTCTTCTTCGCTCATTTCCGGCAGCGAGTAGATGCGGTCGCGCTCGGCCTTGACCTTCCACAGTTCCTCGTGGCCCATGATCACGGTGTCGAGTACGGTGAATTCTTCGTAGGCGAACTGGTCCTGGCGCAGTTTACCCAGGCGAACATTCGGCTCCAGCATGACCTGGCCGCCCGACGGATCGAGGTCGCCACCGAGGATTTTCATGAAGGTCGACTTGCCGCAACCGTTGGCACCGATCAGACCATACCGGTTGCCGGCGCCGAACTTGACCGAAACGTTCTCGAAGAGCGGCTTGGCGCCGAACTGCATGGTGATGTTAGCTGTGGAGATCAATTACTTTACCTATCAATGGGTTGCGAGCGTGGCGGCAGGAGCCTTCAGGCATGCATCAACAGCGACATCAAGGCGCGAAACCCGGTCGCTGAGCAAAAAATGGGGGATGTGTGTTGGAATTTGGCGCGCATTGTCGCATATGTCAGGCGACAGTTGTATGGCAGGCGAAAGATGCTTTCACCAAGGTCTCCGGCATCGCCAGCCAGACCAGCGCCAAGGCCACCGCAGCCACGCCCGCGAGGGTCAGGAACGCCGCGTTGTAGCCAGCCTGTTGCACCACCAGGCCGGCCAGGCTGCTGCTCAATGCCGCGCCCAGGCCAAATACCGTCGACAGCGCGCCCAGGCTGACGTTGAAGCGTCCGGTACCCTGGGTCAGGTCCTTGACGATCACCGGGAACAGCGCACCGAAGATCCCTGCGCCGATGCCATCGAGCATTTGCACCGCCACCAGCCAGTAGGGGTCGTTGGACAGCGTATAGAGCATTGCGCGCAAGGGCAGAATCAGGAAACCGGCGAGCAGCAGCGGCTTGCGTCCCCACACATCGGCCTTGAGGCCCACCAGCCAGGCCATTGGCACCATCACCAATTGCGCCGCGACGATGCAGGCCGACGTCAGTGGCGTGGCCATCTGCAGGTTGATTTGCGCCAGCTTCTGGCTGACCAACGGCAGCATGGCGGCATTGGCCAGGTGAAACAGCGCACAGCAAATGGCAAACACCAGCAGGGGGCGGTTGGCCAACAACACGCTAATGCCGGACGGCTGTTCGTGGTCATTGGTGTGGGCAGGGTCGAAACCACGGGCGACCTCATGGTCGATCGCCTTCGCCGAGACGCAACTGACGGCAACGATACTGGCTGCCGCCATAAACCCCATCAGGTAAAACACCACCACCGGACCAAACAGATACGCCAGGCCCCCGGCCAGTAACGCGGCCACGGCATTGCCGGCATGATTGAAGGTCTCGTTGCGCCCGGTGCGGCGAGTAAAGGCGCGCGGCCCGGTGATTCCCAGAGAGATGGCAGAGATGGCGGGGGCGAAGACCGAGGCAGCAATGGCGCTGGCCGCCTGGGTAACGGCCACCAGGCTGAAAGAACTGACAAATGGCAGCAGCAGGCAACTGACCGTCACCAAAATCGCCGCCACTGCAATGACCGCACGCTTACTGCGCGTGCGATCAATCAGTGCGCCCGCCGGGCCTTGAGTGATCAGCGCGGCAATCCCCGCCAGCGTCATGACCACGCCGATGCTGGCCGGGTCCCACTTGTGTACCGCCAGCAGATAAATCGCCAGGTACGGACCGAGGCCGTCGCGCACATCTGCCAGAAAGAAATTCAGGCCGTCCAGGGATAGGGTATTACGCAGATCGGAGGGCTTGGCCATGGCGCGGTCTTCGCAGAGGGTGTTCAACGGCTGAACACTGCATGGCGTAGTGACCTGCAAGGTTTGCGTTAAGTTTCGTACGTCTTCCGGGGTTTTAATCCGCAGGCTCTTGGCTTATTTTCAGTCCCTCGCTGTAACAATTATCTGGAGACGCAATGGACATGCCCTCAGCTCAGCAGGCGATTACCTCTAACAAGGATGCCTGGGACCAATCCGCCGGCCTGCACAGGACCACCGACACCTGGAACGCGCTGCTCAGCCGGGTCGGCGCTGCGGACTTTTCCTGCCTGGACCCCACCATCACCGGCTTGCTGCACGACATCGGCGTCGCGGGCAAGGACGTGGTGCAACTGTGCTGCAACAACGGTCGCGAAAGCCTGTCACTGTTCGGCCTCGGCGCGCGTTCGGTAGTGGGAGTCGACCAATCCCGGGCGTTTTTGCAGCAGGCCCATGAGTTGGCTGCGGTTTCTCCGCACAGCCCGGAATTTATCGAAAGCGATATTCACCAGTTGCCGCATCACCTGCACGGGCGATTTGATATTGCCCTGGTGACCATCGGTGTGCTGGGTTGGATGCCGGATGTGGCACTGTTCATGCGCCATGTCGCCGACACCTTGAAGCCCGGCGGCACGCTGGTGATGTATGAAACCCATCCGTTCCTGGAGGTGTTCGACCCCCGCGCGCAAAATCCGCTGCTGCCCGCCCATTCGTACTTCCAGCGTGAGCCGTTTGTGCTGCAGGAGTCGATTGTCTATGAAGGGCAGGGCGAAGTGGCCGGGCCGACCTCCTATTGGTATGTGCATACGCTGGGGGATGTGGTCAGTGCCGCGATTGATGCGCAGCTGCAGATCAACCACCTGCAGGAATACGCCCACTCCAATCGCGAAGAACTCTACGACCAGTACGAGCACCAGCCTGCGCAATTACCCCTGTGTTTTACCCTCGCCGCGACCAAGCGTGCGCCCTGAGTCGGGGCTTTCCGACCGGCCAAAAAAAGCCCGCGAGGAGAGGCGGGCTAAGGGATTCACTGGAGTAGGTAGGCTTCACCCTATAGACCCGCAAGTGAACGCTTTGTGAAAATGCTGTCGCAAGTTCGGATGAACCGGGGTCAAGTACGGCGTACGAAAGTGCGCATGGTTTGACCTGGGCCAGTACTGAACGAGAGGGGCCTGGGCATACTTTCATCTGCGGCAATAAACACAAACTCATCCCCTTCGAGGCGATAACTGGCGGGCAATTGCTTGCCGGCATCCTCTCCCATGGAGTCCACCCAGGTAATGCTCTTGGGAACCGTGGTGCTGTCCAGGGAAAACCGTCCAGCCAGCAATACCTCGCCACTGACGGTCTTCACTTCGAAGTGCTCGCCGGTAATCGTGGTGATTGCGCCTGGAGCGGTGTGGGCGTCGGGGGGATTGAGCACGCCGTTGTCTTCGAGTGAGGTCTGCTCCCAGGCACCTTGCAGGGCTAGAAAATCCGGGTCTGAAATGGATGACATACAAATTCCTTTTTTGCTGAAGGACCAATCGCTGGTCGTTAGGGACAATGTGGCAGGTTTGCGTACCAGAAGCTTAACCGCGTGTAGGAATTGTCTTATTTTTCAGGTTTAAATGTAATTTTTCCTTTCCCGACAGGCAATTAGCGTTACTTTGCCTGGCCGCCGGGTAACGTCTCGTAACGGACCGTCTATGCTCCGGGTGTCTGCCAGTCATGACACCCGGGTAACTGATATGAAACGTCACGCCGTCAGGTGTGAAGGTTCAATCAATTGGGTGGTCCCTCTGCCGGCAGAGGGCCATGTGTATCGTGTGCCCGGACGTTGCCCCCTGTTTATTCAGTCGTTATCCAGGTTTGATTTTTTGGGCACTGGATTTCAACTCATCAGGGTGTATGAATCTTGAATAACACTCCCCAGCTTCATCAACATTTACCGTCGGACGAGATTGATCTATTTGAACTGTTTCACGCGATCTGGAAGCAAAAGAAACGGGTCATCGGTTGCACGATTCTGGCGGGCCTTCTGGGAGTAGGCTACGCGTTTCTGGCACCCAGGGTTTACCAGGTGAGCAGTGTGCTTCGGCCTGCAGCGATCAATGAATTGGATGCCCTGAATCGCTCTGACGTCTACCGGCTGCCGCCCGCCGAGGCATTGGCCAAGGTGGGCATGCAATTGGACTCTTACGAGACCCGCCTGGGTTTTTTCCGGGCAAACCCGGCACTGTTCGAAGCGTTCCAGCGTCCAGGGCGAAGCCTGGAGCAGAGCTTTGAAGCGTTCAACCGCAATGCCATCAACCTGATGTTGCCGGATCCGAAGAAATCCGAACCCCTCAACAATTCGATCCGGGTGGAGATGCAGTACCCCACGGGCATTGACGGCGTGGCGATTCTCAACGGATTCGTCGACTACGCGATTGCGCAGGAGCGCAGCCAAGTGGGCGCGGATTTCAAGGTGATCGTCAACAACCGTCTCAATGAGCTCAAGGGCAAAATTGACGCGGCACGGGGCAATTACGAAACCGCCAAGGCGGCGAAAATCGCCAGGCTTTTGGAGGACGATAAGGTCAAGCGCGCGCGACTGCAGGACGAACTCAGCGCCTTGCACTTGCAACTGAAGATGGAGCGTACCAGCCACCTGGCGGAACTCGACGAGGCGATCTCGATTGCCAGGGCTGTCGGCATCCGGACTCCCACTGCGCCCTCGGCCATGGGCGCTGATGCTTCCGGTAGATCCAGCCAGGTCATGCGCACCGTGGTGACCAACCAGAAGCTGCCGCTGTATTTCATGGGTACGGAAGTCCTGGAAGCTGAGCGCAAGGCACTGCAACGGCGTACCAACGATGATTTCACCAACAGTCGTGTCGCCGAGATCAGCAAGGAACTGCGCATGCTTGATGTGAATCGTGAGGTCGAGGTGCTCAACGATCGCAAGAATGAGGACATATTCCTGCAGAACGTGGAGCCCTTGTGGGCAGAAGAGGCCCGGCTGCGGAGCCTCAACATCGACATGAGTACGTTGAAATTGGTGACGGTGGACCGCCAGGCCCAGGAACCGCTGAACCCGATAAAACCCAAGGGCGCGTTGATTATCGCCCTTAGCGTGGTGGCCGGGCTGCTGCTGGGTATATTGCTGGCATTGATTACCCACTTCGCGCAGGTGCGACGTGAAAACGGGCCTTTTTCGGTGACCGCCGATCGCCGTCTCCCGCTGCGCTAGCGCGGGCCAGACACCTCGCGGGCGGGCTGTAAAGCCTGCCCGCCGAGGTCGTCGCCCATCACATTCACAAGGCAGCTTTTCACAATTCTTAGTTAACTTTTGGTTACAACTTGTGGCTAAATAACTGCCAATGGCCACGAACCAGGTTGTCAACCAGGCTTGGTGCCGATTGTGTGAATTGTGATTTCAGGTGCTGCTATCCATCCTCGGCCGTTGTGGGCGCGCAGGAGCAGCCTGTTCTCTTCTGACTTGTGACGAAATCCCTTGAAACTCATCATTGTTGTTCTCTACGTTGCCTCCATCGCGTATGTACACCTGCGCGGTCGAGTGCGGCACAAGCTGGGCCGTCAGCTCAGCGATCACTCGACCTTCCTTGCACCGATCAACTGCTTTCTCTACCTCTTCTCCAAGCTGCCCAGCCGACCGTACCTGTCGCCCAGTGATTTTCCCGACCTGAGCCCGTTGCAGGAGCACTGGGAGGAAATCCGCCAGGAAGGCCAGAACCTGATGCGGGCCGGCGAAATCAAGCGTTCCGACCAATACAACGACGTCGGCTTCAACTCGTTTTTCAAGTCTGGCTGGAAGCGTTTCTACCTGAAGTGGTATGGCGACAGCCACCCGTCGGCGATGAAGCTGTGCCCGCGCACCACCGAACTGGTGCAGAGCATCGGCTCGATCAAGGCGGCCATGTTCGCCGAGCTGCCACCGGGCTCGAAACTGGTGCGTCACCGTGATCCGTATGCCGGGTCGTACCGCTATCACCTGGGCCTGGAGACGCCGAACGATCCTGGCTGCTACATCAATGTGGATGGCGAAAACTACTACTGGCGCGATGGCGAGCCGGTGATGTTTGACGAGACCTACATTCACTACGCCGAAAACACCACGCAGCAGAACCGCATCATCCTGTTCTGCGACATCGAGCGGCCAATGAAATACCGCTGGGCCGCCGCCTTCAATCGCTGGTTCAGCCGCAACGTGATGGCCGCCGCCGGCTCGCCCAACGACGATGGGGACAGGACCGGCGGGCTGAACCGTGCGTTTACGCGCCTGTACAAGATCCGCCTGCGCGGCAAGGAACTGAAAAAGCGCAACCGTACGCGCTACTACCTGGAAAAGTGGGCGATCTTCGCTGCACTGGTGTTGATCTTCGTGCTGATCTGACACAGGGCAAGGGCACGACTCACGTCGGTGGTGTCGCGCCCAGCTTGTCCCACATCTTGCGGGTGATCTTCTGCCGATTGGCATAGCCCGCCCACGGGTCACTCTTCAGGCTATTCAAGCGTTCCTGCAGGTTGGCCACCGTCCATTGCTGCGCACCGCGCAACCCCTTCAACTCCTCGCGACTCACCGGTACCGATACCGGCAGGCCCGGGCGTGCCCGCACGGAATAGGCCGCCACTGTACTGGCGCCTCGCGCGTTGCGCAGGTAATCGATAAAGATTTTGCCGACACGGTTCTTTGGCCCGGAGGTGGCGGTGAAACGCTCGGGCAGTTGTGCGGTCATGAACTGCGCGACAGCCTTGGCGAAGGCTTTCACCGTGTCCCAGCCATCGCGCCGCGCCAGCGGGACGATCAGGTGCAAGCCCTTGCCGCCGCTGGTCTTGACGTAGGCCTCCAGGCCCAGTTCGTCAAGCACCGACAGGGTCAGCTGCGCCGCTTCCAGCATGGTTTTCCAGGGCAGTGCGGGGTCCGGGTCGAGGTCCAGCACAAACAGGTCCGGTGTCTCGATCTTGTCCGTGGTGGCGCCCCAGGTATGCAGCTCGATGGTGCCCATTTGCACGGCCCCGAGCAGCGCGCGAGGGCTGTCGATTTCCATCAGGCGGGCGTGGCCTGGGTCCAGTGACGGGTCAAGTTGCTTGATGTTGGGAATGGCCAGGCGCTCCGAGTGCTTCTGGAAGAACTGCTCGCCGTCGACGCCCTCCGGCGCCCTCAGCAATGAGACGGGCCGGTGGCGCAGGAAGGGCAGGACCCACTCGCTGATGCTCTGGTAAAACGCGGCCAGTTGCTGCTTTTGCGTGCCGCTTTGGGTGTCGATGATCCGCTCGGGGTGCGTAATGTTCACCCCGTCGCTGGTTTTTTTCACACTGGAGGCCTTGGGGGCTTTCAGCGATTTGGCCGTGCGCGGCTGCTCATGGATGATCTGTGCGGCGGGCTTGTCGCTGCGCATCCCTACAAACGCAGCCTGGCGCACCACGCCTTCGCGGGTCCACTCGGCAAATTGCACCTCGCCGACCAGTGTCGGCTCTACCCAGTGCACGCCACGCGCCTGGGCACTGGTCAGGGGTTTTTCCAATGCGGAGGCCTTGCGTTCCAGCGGCGTGAGCTGGGCGTAGATGGCTTTCAACGCAGCCTGGTCAAAGCCGGTGCCGACCCGCCCGGCATAGACCAGGCCGCTGTCGTCATTGACGGCCAGCAGCAGGGCGCCAAAGCCGCTGCGTGAACCCTGGGGCCGGGTGTAGCCGACAATCACGAACTCCTGGCGCAGCCGGCACTTGAGCTTGATCCAGTCGGCATTGCGGCTGGAGCTATAAGGGCTGCCCGCACGTTTGCCGATCACGCCCTCCAGGGCCAGGTCGCAGGCGCTCTCGAAAATATCGCGCTGGTTGGCGGCGAACGCTTCGGAGAAACGCAGCAGTTTGCTGCGGCTGCCGGACAACGCAGTCTTGAGGGCGGCCCGGCGCTGCTCCACCGGCGCCTCGCGTTGGTCCGCGCCGTTGAGGAACGGCGCGTCGAACAGGTAGTAGACGATGTCCAGGCTGCGGCCGACATCAAAGGCGTTCTGCAACGCCTGGAAGTCCGGCAGGCCGTCGCCGTTCAGGCTTACCATTTCGCCGTCGAGCCAGCTGTCCTTGAGCTTGAGTGCTTGCAAGGCCTTGGCCTGGCGCGGCAGGCGCTCGGTCCAGTCGTGGCCGTTGCGTGTAAACAAGCGCACCTCGCCATCGCGGATGCGCGCCAGCATGCGGTAGCCGTCGAACTTGATTTCATACAGCCAGTCGCCTTCGGGAGCGCGGTCGACCAATGTCGCCAGCTGCGGGGAAAATTGCTCGGGGAGGGCGGTTGCAGCCTTCTTCGGCTTGGCCTTGGCCTTGAGTTTGGGTTTTGCGGTTGGCTTGGGCGCGCCTAGGGATGCGTCGCTGAGTACGCTGTCAGGTTCGGCCGCAACGATATCGTACTCGGCGGCGGGGCGCGCCTGCGGGTCTTTTTCCTTGATCAGCAGCCATTGTTCTTTGTCGCCGCTGCCCTTGAGGCGCGTACGCACGAGCGTCCAGTCGCCCGAGAGTTTTTCACCGACCAGGGTGAATTTGAGCTTGCCGGCGGCGTAGGCCTTGCGCGGCTCGTCATGCGGTTGCCACACGCCGCGATCCCATACGATGACATCGCCGGCCCCGTACTGGCCGGCGGGGATGCTGCCCTCGAAGCTGCCGTAGCCGAGCGGGTGATCTTCAACGTGCACCGCCAGGCGTTTCTGGCTCGGGTCCAGGCTCGGGCCCTTGGGGACCGCCCAACTCAGCAGCACACCGTCCAGTTCCAGGCGAAAGTCATAGTGCAGGTTGCGCGCGGCATGTTTCTGGATCACGAAACTCAGCGCCGAGGCCTTGCGTTTGCCGGTCGGCGTGCTGCCTGACGGTTCGGCGGTGATTTCAAAATCGCGCTTGCGGTTGTATTCGCTCAAAGGCTTTGCCATGGCGTGCTCCAGCGTATGGCAGGCTCAAGAAGCCTTTTTGGTGGATTTTTTCGCGGCCGGCTTTTTCGCCGCCGGTTTGCCGGCCAGGCTGCGCTTGAGCAATTCCGTCAGGTCGATCACGTCGGCAGACTTGCGCTCCTCGCTGCCTTCCTGGGATTCCACATCTTCGATCTTGCCGGCCTTGGCCTTCTTCGCCACCAGTGCCATGATTTTTTCCTGGAAACTGTCGCGGTATTCCTCGGGCTGCCAGTCGGCGCTCATGTCTTCCACCAGGCGCTTGGCCATGTCCAGCTCGCCTTTGGCCAGGTTGGGCTTGGTCACGTCGCTGCCGAGTTCGAGTTCATCCAGGCTGCGCACTTCGGCGGGCCAACGCAGCATCACCAGGACCAGCGCCGACTCCAGGGGCATCAGCGCGGCCAGGTGCTGCTTGGTGTGCAGCACCACATTGGCCAGGGCGACCTTGCGGGTTTTCTTCAGGGTTTCGCGCAGCAGGGCGTAGACCTTGCCGCCGCGTTTGTCCGGGGCCAGGAAGTAGGGCGTATCGATGTTCTGCAGGGGGATCTGGTCGCTGTCGACGAAGGCGATGATTTCGATGGTCTGGGTCGACTTGGGGTGGGCCGAGCGGATCTCGTCCTCGCTGAGCACCACATAGCGGCCTTTCTCGAAGGCCACCCCTTTGACGATATTCTCCTTGGTGACTTCCTTGCCGGTGGTCTTGTTGATGCGCTTGTAGCCGACCGGGTCCATGCTGCGCTTGTCCAGCCAGTCGAAATCCACACCTTGGGAGGAGGTGGCCGAGACCAGTGACACCGGGATGTGTACCAAGCCGAAGCTGATGGCACCTTTCCAGATAGAGCGTGGCATACGTACGATTCCTTAAGCAGGGGCTGTGTTCTGGTGACTCGAAGGTCGCGGGAAAAGTTTCCCCCGCCAGATACGCGGACAGATCGTGTTACACCTGATGAGAAAGTATTTAGTGTCGAAAGCCGAACCCAAGGCGTAGCGTGTTATCGAAAGCACGTAACCCTCGCCCCAGAGAGGCTTTGTCATGAACAGCTGTGTGCGTCACCTCGCAGTGCTGGCGTTGGGCCTGGCACTGCTGCCGTTGGCCCAGGCGCAAAGCCTGCCGGGCTCAAGCGACTCCAATAACAGCCCGATTCACCGGGCCAACCCCAACAGCATGCAGGGCACCCAGCCCACTGCGCCGTTGACCCGGGGTATCCAGACCGGCCCGACCCAGCGCACCCCGACCCTGGAAAACGGTGGCATCGGCAATCGCTATCCCCAGCGCAACGCCGCGCCGAGCCGTCCGGCCACCGAAACCAAAGCCCCCACCTATGATGCCAACGGCAATCGCCGGTAAGGACTCAGCTTATGTTTGTACGTAAAACCCTGTTAGCCGCGCTGTGCGCAACCACTTTGCTGCCACTGACCGCCGTGTATGCGGCCGATGCCCAGCAGTTTCCCAGCGAACAAGGCAGCATCACCGCCACCCCTATCGCCAAGGGCCTCGACCATCCGTGGGCCGTGGCGTTTCTGCCGGATAAGCAAGGCTTCCTGGTTACCGAGCGGCCAGGCCACCTGCGCTTTGTCAGCCCGGACGGCAAGCTGTCGCCACCCTTGACGGGCGTGCCGCAGGTGTGGGCCAAGGGGCAGGGCGGCTTGCTCGATGTGGTGCTGTCGCCGGACTTCAAGCAGGATCGACTGGTCTATCTTTCGTACGCTGAAGGCGGCGGCAAGGACGGTAAAGCCGGCACCGCCGTCGGCCGTGGCCGCCTGGCGCCAGACCTCAGCGGCTTGACCGATTTCAAGGTGATCCTGCGCCAGGAGCCGAAGCTCTCCACCGGCAACCATTTCGGTTCGCGCCTGGCGTTTGACCGCGATGGCTACCTGTTCGTGACCCTGGGTGAAAACAACGATCGACCGACCGCCCAAGACCTCGACAAACTGCAGGGCAAGGTCGTGCGCATCTACCCGGACGGCCGCGTGCCGGACGACAACCCCTTTGTCGGCCAAGCCGGGGTACGCCCTGAAATCTGGTCCTACGGCCAGCGCAACCCTCAGGGCCTGGCGCTCAACCCGTGGAGCGGCACGATCTGGGAAAACGAGCACGGGCCGCGCGGCGGGGATGAAATCAATATCATCGAGCGCGGCAAGAACTACGGCTGGCCGCTGGCAACCCACGGCATCAATTACTCGCTGACACCGATCCCCGAGGCCCAGGGCAAGACCGTGGAAGGCACCGTGCCGCCGCATCACGTCTGGGAAAAATCACCGGGCATCAGCGGCATGGCGTTCTATGATGCCGATCGCTTCAAGCCATGGCAGCACAACGTGTTTATTGGCGCACTGGTCAGCCAGGAGTTGATCCGGCTGCAGTTCGACGGCGACAAGGTGGTCCACGAAGAGCGGTTGCTCGGCGACTTGAAGGCGCGGATTCGCGACGTGCGGCAGGGGCCGGATGGCTACCTGTATGTGCTCACGGATGAAGATAACGGCGTGTTGTATCGGGTGGGGCTGAACCAGGACTGACGGACACTGCATATACCAATGTGGGAGCGGGTTTGCTTGCGAAAGCGCTGCGTCAGTCGTTAAAGATGTTGGCTGAACCATCGCCTTCGCGAGCAAGCCCGCTCCCACAGGTGGGCAGCGTCGAGCCTACAATCCAAGCTCCGACAAGCCCGGATGCTCATCCGGGCGCCGGCCCAGCGGCCAGTGGAACTTGCGCTCGCTTGCCTTGATCGGCAGGTCATTGATGCAGGCAAAACGGTTGGCCATCAGGCCGTTTTCGTCGAACTCCCAGTTCTCGTTGCCGTAGGAGCGGAACCAGTTGCCCGAGTCGTCATGCCATTCATAGGCATAGCGCACGGCGATGCGGTTATCAGTAAAGGCCCACAGTTCCTTGATCAGCCGATACTCCAGCTCCTTGGCCCATTTGCGCGTGAGAAAAGCCTGGGCTTCCTCGCGGTTGTGCACGAACTCGGCGCGGTTACGCCACTGGGTGTCCGGCGTGTAGGCCAGCGACACGCGTTGCGGGTCCCGGGAGTTCCAGCCGTCTTCAGCCAGGCGCACCTTTTCGATGGCCGAGGCATGGGTGAACGGTGGCAACGGTGGGCGTGATTCTGCGGCAGAAGACATGGGGGCAGCTCCTTGGACGGATTGATCGAAAGTGGCGCACCTGGGGGATTAAAGCCCGAGTAACGTTCGCGCCATGCAGCGCGCGTTATCGGCAGCCGTTGAATCGCCCATGACCAATGCCACGGTAATGGCGCCATCGATCAGGATCAGCAAGTGCGCGGCCTGCCGTTCGGGGTCGGGGGTGCCATGTGCTTCACACAGTTCAAGTACGTACTCGAACAGTTTCTGTTTGTGCGCTTTGGCCAGCAGGCGGACCGGGTCTTGCGGGTCGCCGGTTTCGCCACTGGTATTGATAAAGGCGCAACCGCGAAAGTCCGCCGAGCCGAACCAGGTTTCAAGCGCGCTGAACACGGCCAGCAGGCGTTCGCCGCTGCCCTCGGTACGTTCCACTTCAGTGCGCAACCAGTGCATCCAGCGCTCATCGCGGCGGTGCAGGGCGGCAATGACAAGTTCATCTTTATTGGCGAAGTAACGGTAAATACTCTTGCGCGAGACCCCGGCGGTTTTCACCAGCAAGTCCATGCCCGTGGCGGCGATGCCATGGCGATAGATCAACTTCTCGGTGACGTCGAGGATAATGTCGCGGGTATCATTGCGCAGTGAGTCGTTCATGTGACGAACAGTAGAACGATCGTTCTTCTTGGTCAATTAAATTTTTTCCATCGGCGACGACGAGACCTGAGCACCCCCATGGTGTAAGCTCGGGGCCTCTTCGGATTCGACCCATTGCGAGCCTTATGCCGTCGTTCTTCAAACGCTCCCTGTTGCCCAAACTGCGCGGTTTTCCTCTCTCTCCCGACGCTATCGACGTGCTGTCCGGCGCGGACGCCTTCCGCCGCTGCCTGCTGGAACAGATCCCCCGGGCCACCCGGCGTATCTACATCGTCGCGCTGTATTTGCAGCAGGACGAAGCGGGGCAGGAAATCTACGACGCCCTGCACGCCGCCAAGGCGGCGCGGCCGGAATTGGACATCGTGGTGGTGGTTGACTGGCTGCGCGCGCAGCGCGGGCTGATCGGCGCCGGCAAACAACCGGGCAACAGCGCCTGGTACCACGCCATGACGCAAAGCCACAGCAGCGAAGTACCGGTGTACGGCGTGCCGGTGCAAACCCGCGAACTGTTCGGCGTGTTGCACCTCAAGGGCTTTGTGATCGACGACAGCGTGCTGTACAGCGGCGCCAGCCTCAACAACGTGTACCTGCACAAGTTCGACAAGTACCGCTTCGACCGTTACCACCTGATCCACAGCCAACCGCTGGCCGACTCCATGCAACATCTGGTGGAGCATGGCTTGGTAGCGTCCAAGGCCGTGCATCGCCTGGACCTGCCGAACCCGCCGACGACGCGCAGCCTGCGCAACGACATCGGCGACCTGCGCAGCCGCCTCAAACACGCGGCCTACGACACCACGGCGGGGCAATTGCCCAATGGCCACCTGTCTGTCAGCCCGCTGTTGGGGGTGGGCAAGAACAACCCACTGAACCGGGTGATTCTCGAGCTGATCGCCAGCGCCCAGCATCAACTGACCATCTGCACGCCGTACTTCAACCTGCCTTTGCCGGTCACCCGGGAAATCAACCGTGCGTTGGCGCGTGGGGTCAAGGTCGACATTATCGTGGGCGACAAGACCGCCAACGATTTCTACATTCCGCCGAGCGAGCCATTCAAAGTGATCTCGGCCCTGCCTTACCTATATGAAATCAGCCTGCGCCGTTTCGCCAAGCGCCATCAGCCGATGATCGACAGCGGCCAATTGAACCTGCACCTGTGGCGAGACGGCGATAACACCTACCACCTCAAGGGCATGTGGATCGACCAGCGCTACACCTTGCTCACCGGCAACAACCTCAACCCACGGGCCTTCCGTCTCGACCTGGAAAACGCCTTGCTGCTCGACGACCCGCAAGGCCAGTGGCTCGGCCCACGGCGGACCGAACTGGCGCAGATTTTCCAGCACACCACGCGGATCGAGCGTTATCAGGATCTGCAGACACTGGTGGATTACCCGGAAGCCGTGGGCAAGTTTTTGCGTCGCGTCAGCCGCGTGCGGATCGAGCGGTTGTTGTACCGAATCCTGTAGGTCCGCGCTGAAATCATCAGCAATGCACGGGTAAAGGGCATCGGATAGCGCTTACAGTCAGCTAGCGCGTAGCGTCTCTACAGTGGCTCTCACCGTTCACGGATGGGCGGACCTGGTCCTTATGGCCGTATCCGAGAGAGCCCTGTCCTATGCTGATGTCGCTGAGCAATCCTTTTCCCATTCCTCACGCTGCGCTGCCTCCGAGCGTAGTGACTGCTGAATCTGAGCCCGCCTGGGCTCAACCCTCCAGCCCCCGCCGGCGGCGCGCCGCTGTCGCGCAGCCGCCCATACCCGATGACAAGTGGACGCGATTACCCGCCCAGGATCGCGGCCGTGGCGCCGCTGCCGACGCCCAACTGGCTGAGCGCATCGCTGCCGCTGAAATCAGCGGCCACACCTTGGTCGAGGTGCCGCCGGACAGCCGCCCGGGCCCTGCGCTGCGCGTGTACCAGCAGTTGCTCAATCGCCCACTGTTGCAGCAATGGATGGTCGAGCAGCGCCTTGAAACGGCAACCCTGACGTTCCACCGTGACCATGTCGAGGGCTATGCCGACCATGAGGGCGTGCGCAGCGCAGTCCGCTTCAGCCTGACCGACAACTCCGGTTGGAACGAGGTTTCGCGCACCTTGCGGGCGCTTCGCGAACTGCTCGACCCTACCGACCAGGGGCTGCCTTTTATCGGGCAAGACGACGCGCTATGGCTGCCGCACCCATTGGTCAGCCACGTCAACGCCAGTGCCCTTGAGCAGACATGGCAGGTGATCGGCGAACTGGAGGAGCGCGATGACCTGGCCGATCGCCTTGAAGCCGAGCTTGAGCATCTGCCGCCGGCAGCGCGCACGGACTGGTCGAGCCATGCCAGCGAAGTCGCACCGGCCTCGGCTTTACCGCGGAACAGCGAGGCTGCCATGCAGCGCTTACAGCAGTTTGTCGCGCGTGCAGACATGACCCGCCTGCTTGAGCGCGAAGGTGTCGCCTGGCCGGACGCGCTGTTTCGAGTGTCCGAGGGCCGCCTGGAATGCCTGAGCCCGGTCGGCGGCTGGTTGGACCTGACCCACCACATCGACGCAGAGCGCGCACTGGGCGAGGAACTCAAGGCGCTGACGGCACTCAGCGCGCCGTTGGGCAATAGCGTGTATTCGACGCCCCGTCAGGATATTCGCCAACTGCTGGATCTGAAGGGGCTGGGCTCGCCGCGCAACGTGGAAGAAACCCGCAATGTGATTGCCTGGCTACGCACTTCTTTGCCGACGCCGCCACCCCTGGGGGACTACGGCGCCTTGCTCACGCAGCCATGGACGCCCGGCGCCCTGACCGAGCAGGACCGGCAAAATGTGAGTGCGATGGCCCGTACCCGCCTGGGCGGCGCGCAGTTTCGCGCACTGTCGAATGTCACGCTGCAAGCGCTGCAGGCGGATCCGCAGGGCCACCTGGACAGGCTGCTCGACAGCCCGGACGCCTTGGCATTCGCCGAACAGCTGGCCAGCGCGCTGCAGTGGCCGGTCGGCCCAGGCGGTGCCGTGGCGTTGCCCAAGGTGTTGCGCCAACAGTTGGTGATTGCCGCGATCAAGCTGCAGGTCGACCCCGTTATGCCCGGCAAGCCTGGCGAGGTCGGCGGTTATTCGATCTACCAGCCCTCGAACATGGGCCGCAGTTTCAGCGCCGTGCGCCGTGATATCGAGCGTCATCTGCAGCATAAAGGCCTGGACCCCAAACTGGCGGTCGTGGCGACCCAGCTCTGCCTGGCCCAGGCAGCGCCGGAAATGCTGGTGCACGATGTGCCGGAATCGGTGCACCTCGGCACCCCGGCCTGGATGGAATTGCGCCTGGGCTGCGCACTGGCGGATCACCACGCGCCAGGGACGTCGAGAAGGATGAACGAGCAACAGGTCAGTGCCCTGACCACGCTGGCGCCCACCAGCGACGGGCAGGCCACGCTGATGCAACTCAATGCGCTGAAGATCCTCGCGGACTGGGGGGTGTTGAACGGCAGCGTCAGGCAGCGCAGTGACGGTGAATACTCGCAGGCGGATATCGAGGACGCCGCGCGGGCATTTTTCAAACAGCGGGAAGAGGCCGCCAGCGCCTTCACGCGTGCGAGCGCGCCGCTGCCGACGCGCAGGGCCCTGGCCGTCAAGGAGCTGCTGCGTGTGTTTCCTGGCACCACCCCGGCCGAGCTGGAAAACCTCAGTGTGCAACTGGCCAGCGCCGAGGACCGGCGCAACCTGCCGATCTCGGAGCCGCGCACCCGCTCGTTGGTCGAAACCTACATGACGGGCGACCTCACGCCGGGCAAATGGGTGCTCGGCGAAGACATGCCCGCATCGCCGCCTGCGGCCAAGACACCTTACCAGCCCGCCAGCACACCGCAGATTCCCGAAGCGGCGCGCACCCGGCTCGACACGCTTATTCGTCGCCTGCCTGAACTCGACGGGGCGTTGAAGACTTCAATCGGCCAGCATCAGGATCAGCTTCAGCAGGCCTATGCCATCAAGCTCAAGCTGATGCTGGCCGAATTGCCGCTGGATGATCGAAGGTTGCTGGAACTGGGCAAGATCGAGCTGTTCACCTTGCGTGCCGAAACCGGTGTGACCGAACACAGCGAAACCGCAGCGCTGAGACTCGCGCGCAGGGCGCGACAAGGCACCTTGATGCGTGTGGAGCATGGACCCGAGGTGGTGTATTTCGAGCTGTTCGCCCAGGGCAAGATCATCAAGCGCACGGATTTGCCCAAGACCATCGAGCTGGATGGCGTCATTCGTCATGAGCGCTATCCATCTCCGCGTGGCTTTGTGTATTTGCCGGTGGTGCGCGGTACGCGGATGTCTCTCGATCTCGAGGCCTATGCCGGCGGCGCTCCGACGGAACCCAATGTGAAGCCCTCGACGGTCATCGTGGAGCGGTTGGGACCTCAGTTTCCTGCGCGCGAATTGCCCGCCAACCATACGGCGCAATCCTACGTGCCGGAAACTTATGCCTCACGAAAGACGCAAAGCATTGCCGACAGGATCGCCCAGGACAATTTTTACCAATCCACCGAGTCGATGTTGCAACGCGCAAGCGAGCCGCTGCCACTGGAGCGACGCCGTGAAGAGCGGGCCCGCGAGCATGCATTTCTGTTGGGGTTCGTACCCTTCGTGGGCGCGTATCAGGAATTCAAGCAAGGCAACATAGGTGCCGGCCTGGCTAACCTCGCGCTGGATGTTGTCGGCGTGGCCATTGGTGCGGGCGGGCAAGCGCGTGGGCTGATCCGCTCGGCCAAGGCCCTGGTGCCGAGCCGGCTGGGCACGCGGTTCAAGCCTGCTGCTGTAACGTTGGCGCCGTTAAAGTCTGCAGCAAGCTTCAGCGACCGTGCGTTCGACTTCGTCCGGCAGTCCGCTTTGTTCAGCAGTGCGGCGCTGAATCCGTTGGATGGTTACCCGCAGTTGATCAATGCCGCGATCAAGGGGGTGGTGAAGTTGCCGGTATTGCTGGCCGGGGGCGCGTTGAAGTGGGGCAAGGTGATGCCGCATATGGTCACGGCCGAGGAGAAGCTGCGCGCCTATTTACTCATCGCTGCCGGGCAGGCGAGCAGTACTGAGGCATCTGGCGGCATGCCGACAGCGGGAAGGGCTGGGCGCCATGAGGCGGTGGACGTGCACGCGGTACCTTACAACGGCCGCTGGTATGCGATTGACCCGCGCAGTGGCAAACCTTTCGGCACACCACTGAACGGGTTCCAGCCGGCCCGTTGAGCCGCCGACCTCCCGCGCCCGGCGCGGGAGGTCAGGTGCGCCTGATCAGTTCAGGCCCAGCTTGCCGCGCAGGGTCGACAGGTCTTCGGCCAGGGTGTTGACCGGGCCAACCAGCGCCTTGCGATCGTTTTCCTTGACCTTGTCGTAGGTTTCAAAGCCGCCGTCCTTGGTCTTGTACTTGGCCAGGATCTTGTCCACGGTGGCGAAGTTCTTGTCGACCTTGGCCAGGAACGCCTTGTCCTGCTTCTCGATCTGGCCACGGAACAGGTCGACGATTTTCTTCGCGCCGTCGATGTTGCCCTGGAAGTCGTAGAGGTCGGTGTGGCTGTAGCGGTCTTCTTCGCCGGAGATCTTGGTCGCGGCGACTTCTTCCAGCAGCGCTGCGGCGCCGCCGACGACTTTTTCCGGTGGGAAGGTCAGGCCATCGACGCGGGTCTTGAGGTCATTGACGTCGGTGTTGAGCTTGGCGGTCAGCGTCTCCAGGCCCTTGGTGGTGTTCTGCGAGAACAGCACGTACTCGATGCGGTGGAAACCGGTGAAGTCTTCGGCCGTCACGCCTTTCTCGTGGTCATCGACACGGGAGTCGATCGAGGCATCCAGGTCACTGAACAGCTCGGCGATCGGCTCGATGGACTCGTAGTGCACACGGGTCGGCGCGTAGAGCTTCTTGGCGGTGGCCAGGTCGCCCTTGTTGATGGCGTCGGTGAACGCCTGGGTCTGGGTCACCAGCTCGCCGATTTCTTCGGTGACGTAGATCTTGTAGTCCGAAACCGGGCCTACCAGGTCCAACGGCGCCGTGGCGGCGAAGGCTGCCAGCGGCGAGAGGGTCATAAACAACGACAACGCGAGGGTCGACTTCTTCATGGGACGGTTTCCGCTCTGGGTTTGTTTTAGGTGTTGGCAGTGGTTTGAGGATGCGTTGCAGCGAGCAGCGTGCGCCCAATGAAATCCTTGGGCCCGGTGACGCCTGGCAAGGTGAAGAAATACCCGCCGCCGACCGGCTTGAGGTACTCCTCCAGGGGCTCGCCGTTGAGCCGGGTTTGCACACTGATAAAACCTTTCTCCAGGTCAGCCTGGTAGCAGATGAACAGCAGCCCCATGTCCAGCTGACCGTTTTTATTCACGCCGTTGGAGTAGTTGAACGGCCGACGCAGGATCAGGTTGGCCTGAGTCTGCGGGGTGCGCGGGTTGGCCAGGCGGATGTGGGCATCGAGCTTGGTCAACTTGCCTTCGGGGTCCTTGCTGTAGTCCGGCACCTGGGTTTCCTGATGGCCGTCCATGGGCGCGCCCGTGGTCTTGACGCGGCCGATGATGCTTTCCTGCTCCTGCAGCGGCGTGCGGTCCCAGCGTTCGACGAAGTTGCGGATGATGCGCACGGCCTGGTAGCTGCCGTTCACCGCCCAGGCAGGTTCGTCGCTGCCGGGCTGCACCCAGACGATCTGGTTCATCGCCGTGTCGTCGTTGGAGTTCGGGTTGGCCGAGCCGTCACGGAAACCGAGGAAATTGCGCGCGCTCTGCGCGGGCTCTCCGGGTTTGCTCGGTGCCTGGGGCGGCACGCTGCCTTCCTGTTTCCAGCGCACCAGCAGCAGGTCGGGCAGGTTCTTCACGATGTCGCGCAGGGCGTGGATATTGGTGTCCGGGGTGTTCGAGCTGAACTGCAGGCTCAGGTCGCCATGGCACTGCGCCGGTTCCAGCGCATCGTTGGGGAAACCGACCATGCGGCTCAGGCGCTTGGGTTTGGCGGCGGTGAGGCCAAAGCGCTCATCGAACAGCGATTCGCCAACGGACACGGTGATGGTCAGGTTGTCCGGGGTGACCACCGGGCCGAGAATCCCGGAATCGGTGGGCGGCAACTTCGGATCGACTTGCGGCACAGTGCCGCCGGTCATCAGGAAGCTGATGCGCTCGTTCAAGGTGCGGAACAGGCGCTCCAGGTCCTCGCGGTCGCTGGCCAATACATCGAATGCCACCAGCATCCCGCAGGCCGGGCGCGGGGTGACGATGCCGCTCTGGTGCTTGCCGAAATAATCGTGGTGGTCTTGGGTCTTGTCACTGCGCGGTGCGGTGGTGACTTGCTCGGCGGCGGCCGCCATGGCCGGGCAGGTCAGGGTACTGCCGGCAATCGCGGCGCCGGTCGCGGCCATGCCCAGCAGGACACGGCGGCGCTGTGCGGAAAATTGTTCTGAATCACTCATGGGTACGGTCGTCTTCACTGCAGGCCGGAGAGGCCAAGGGCTGGGTCAATTCCATCGAGTGCAGCGGCCAGAGCCTTGGCCTTGTCGGCGATCTGCTTGCGCTGATCGGCGGTGACGCTGTCATACGTCGCGTAGCTTTTGTCGACCTTGAAGCCTTGCAACTCGGCATCGAAGGCGGCGAGGGCGCTGTCGACTTTCGGCAGCAAGTCAGCGGCGGATTTGGTCAATAGCGGACGCATCAGCTCGACCACTTTGTGCGCGGCTTCGAGGTTGGCGGCAAAGCCATTCAAGTCGATATGGCTGTAGCGCTCTTCCTCACCGCTGAGGGCGCGCACGTCGGCGAGGCTGTTGAGGTTGCGCACCACGATGCCCACCAGTTGCTCCGGCGGCAGCGACTGGGCCAGCAACTGCTGCTTGAGCGTAGTGACGTCGGTCAGCAGGCGCTGCGCAACCGGGGCCAGGCCCTCGACGGTGCGTTGCTGGAACAGGCTGTATTCGAGGCGGTGGAAGCCGCTGAAGGCCGGGTCCTGTTCGCGCTTTTCGAAGTAATCGGCACGCGCGTTGATGGCGTTGTCCAACTCGGCGAGGCGCTGCGAAGCAGGGGCCAGGCGCTGGTAAGCCTCGCGGGCCGGCACATACAGGGCCTGCGCCTGGGCCAGGTCACCGGCGTCGATTGCCTGCTGCAGGGCGGTCACGGCCTTGACCAGCGCGCTGCCCTGGCTGCTCAGGTACACGCGAAACTCCGACAGCGGGCCGATAAACGCCACCATCGACGGCTTGGCCTTGGCCTGGGCATCGGACTCCGCCGTTGGCGTCACATGCAAGGTGCCGCGCGGGTTGCTCAGCAAGCCGCAGGTAATCGCGTAATCGCCGGGCAACAGGTTGGCGTTGATCACCTGGCTCAGGCCCGGCGCAATGTTTTCGCGCTCTTCGACCACCAGCACGCCGTCGAGTATTTCCCATTCCACCGCCCGGTCCGAGCGGTTGATGATGCGAAAGCTCGCACGGCCAGCCGGTACGGTCAGCTCGTTGGGCTCGCAGGCGTGGCCATGAATGGTCACGGCGATTTCATTGTGGTTGGCCTGGCGCTTGCTGGCAGCCAGCTGCGAGGCGTAATAGAACAGGCCGCCGGCGGCGATCATCACGACCACCGAGCCCGCCACGGCCCAGCGCAAGGCGCGGGGTGGCGAAGCCAGTTGAGGAGTTGGGTTGGACAAGAGACGGTCCTTAATGGCTGGAAACGGAAGAGGAGGTGGCGGCAGGCTTGGCCGGTGCCGCAGGCAGGAAGAACATCACCAGGGCCACCACCAGGTAAATCAGGTAGGCGCCCAGCGTGCTGATGGTCGGTGCTTCCTGATAGCCGAACATCCCGGCCAGCACCGAGCCCAGCGGGCTGTCCATCGGCAGCACGGCGCTGAAATCGAACAAGACGGTCTGCCAGTGGTTCCACACGCCGGCTTCGTGCAGGGCCTGCACCGAGTTGGCCAGGATGCCGGCAGCCACTACCAGGATGAACAGGCCGGTCCAGCGGAAGAACGCGCCGAGGTTCAGGCGCATGCTGCCGGAGTAGATCAGGAAACCGACGACAATCGCCAGGATCAGGCCGAGCAGGGCGCCAATCGGAGCGCCCGGGCCTTCGCTCTGCTGGAACACTGCCAGCAGGAAAAACACGGTTTCCAGGCCTTCACGGGCCACGGCAAAAAACACCATCAGGATCAGCGCCGTGACCTGGTGCCTGGAGCCGGCCAGCGCGTGGTCGAGAGATTCATGCAGGGCGTGCTTGATCGAGCGCGCGACCTTGCGCATCCAGAACACCATGGAGCTGAGGATGCCCACGGCGACCAGGCCGACGATGCCTTCGAACAATTCCTGCTGTTTTTGCGGAAATTCGGCGCTGACCAGTTCCAGGCCACCACCCACCAGCAACGCGAGCGCGGCGGCGAGGAAGACGCCGATCCAGACGGCGGGCATCCACTGGCCGCGGCCGGTCTGTTGCAGGTAACTGGCGATGATGCCGACGATCAGCGCGGCTTCAATGCCTTCGCGCAGCATGATGAGAAAAGGAACAAGCATTCGGCACCGCATCATAACTAGATAGGAGGCTAAGTTGTAACATAATGATACTCATTACTAAACAAGGAATATTGACGTTTGCTGAACAGCGGCTGAACGGTGGTGGCGAAGCGCAACCGCCCTTATGATGCAGGCCATCTAGTGCGCGATCGGATTGCCCAACCTCCCATGTCGGAAAAAGACACCATTTCCATCCACCTCGTGCGCGAAGCCTTGTTGCAGAGCTGCGCGCCGGGTGCGGCCAGCGTTGAAGTGCTGAACAAAGTCGGCATCGACCCGGCACTGCTCGACCAGCCCGCTGCACGGGTGTCGGCCACCACCTACGCACGTTTGTGGCGCCTGCTGGCGCGGCGCCTGGACGATGAGTTCTTCGGCATGGACCCACGCAAGCTCAAATCCGGCAGCCTGGCGTTCCTGTGTCGCGCAGCCATGGCGCAAACGAGCCTGGACGCCAGCCTGGAAACCGGCCTGGGGTTTTTATCCTTGATGTTCGAGCAACTGCCCGCCCAGTTGGTGCGCCAGCAAAGCCTGGCCGAGATCGTGCTGTGGGAGCCTGAGGTCGAGCCCAAGCGGGCGTTTACCTACTTCACCTACTGGATGATCGTACATGGCGTGGCCTGTTGGCTGGCAGGGCGACGGATACCGATCCTGGCCATCGAACTGCGCTGCCCCCGGCCGGATTTCTGCGATGACTACCAGGTGATGTTTTCCGATAACTTACGGTTTGATCGGCCACGCACCCGCATGATTTTCTCCGCCGACTGCCTGGACCTGCCGATCAAGCGCAGCGCAGAGGAACTCAAACGCTTCCTGGCCCATGCGCCGGCCAACATCCTGGTCAAATACCGCGACCCCGACAGCCTGGCCAACCGCATCAAGCACGACCTGCGCCGAATGCCCCCCGACACCTGGCCGGAAACCGAGGGCCTCGCTACCAGCCTGTGTATCTCTGCATCAACCCTGCGCCGGCGCCTGGCGGAAGAGGGGCAGACCTACCAAGGCCTCAAGGACAGCGTGCGCAAAGAGCTGGCGATTGTCTGGCTGGCAGAACCGCAGATCAGCTTCGCGCAGATTGCCGAGCGGCTGGGGTTTGCCGATACCAGTTCGTTTTATAAGGCGTTTCGTAAATGGAGCGGATCGAATCCGGGGCATTATCGGAGTTTGATTTTGAATGAGGCTACGTAAGGCATCAGCTTTGCGCTGACGCTTGGAAGGGTGGAATTCGTGCGCCACGTTTCAACAGTCAGCCCAGGACGATTCAAGCGTTCAACATTCCAGGACCCTCCAAACAAAAAAAAGCCCCGTGACCGAATGGACCACGGGGCTAAAAATTGGCTGGATGCGACCAACCAAAGGAGCGCTTGAATTACTTGGCGGTTGCTACCACCGTATCCGGCTGCCAGCCGCCGCCCAACGCCTTGTAGATCGCCACAATCCCGCGATACAGGTCCACTTCGGCCTGGGCCTGGGAGTCTTCGGCGGCCAGGCGTTCACGTTGTGCGTCGAGCAGTACCAGGAAGTCCACGGTGCCTTCGCGGTAGCGGATTGCCGCGAGGTCGGCGGCGGCGCGGCTGGATTCGCTTTGACGGATCAGCGAGACCAGGCGTTGCTGGCGTTTGCCGTAATCGCTGAAGGCGTTTTCGGACTCTTCCAGTGCGAGCAGGACTTGCTGCTCGTAGGTCGCCAGGGCGCCATCGGCCTGTGCATCGGCACCGCGCAAACGTGCGCGCACGCTGCCCAGGTCAAATGCGGCCCAGGTGATGCTCGGGCCAAGGGCCCAGGCGTTGGCGGCCGATGAGCCGATCTGCGAACCCCGCCCGGCGGTAAAGCCGAGGAAACCGCTGAGGCTGACCCGTGGGAACAGGTCGGCCTTGGCCACGCCGATACGCGCGGTGGCGGCGGCCAGTTTGCGTTCGGCGCTGAGGATGTCCGGGCGCCGTTGCAGCAGTTGCCCCGGGTCGCCGATCGGCAACGCCTTGGCAATCGCCGGCAGGTCTTTGGGGCTCAAGTCGACGGTCAGCTTGTCGGGGCGCTGGCCGAGGAGGGTGGCGATGCGGTTGCGCTCGCGCACTTGTTCGGCCTGCAGTTGCGGCACGCTGGCTTCCACCGCCGCGAGACGTGCGTCGGCACGCTCGACGTCGAGTTGGTCGCCGACCCCGGCATCGCGCAGGCTGACGGTGATGGTGCGCGAATCCTGCTGGTTCTTCAGGTTGTCCAGGGCAATGCGTTCACGCAATTGTGCGCCGCGCAGTTGACCATAGGCGTCCACCAGTTCGGCAATCATGGTGACTTGCAGTTGGTACAGGTCGGCTTCGGCAGCCTGCTGGTCGGCGTCGGTGGCTTCCAGGTTGCGCTGGATGCGACCGAACAGGTCCAGTTCCCAGGCCATGTCCAGGCCCAGGTCGTAACGCTCGCTGTTGACGCGCTTGGTGGTCTGGCCAGGGATCTGCCCTTTGCCCAGGTCACTGCTGGCGCGGCTGGTAATCACCGGCATGGCGTCGTTGCTGGCGTCATCGCGGATCGCACGGGCAGCACGCAGGCGGGCAAAGGCGACGCGCAGGTCCCGGTTACCTTGCAGCGACTGTGTCACCAACTGGTTGAGGGTCGGGTCCTCGAATTGCTGCCACCAGATGCCTTCGAACTTGGCGTGGTCGTAGTTCTTGGCGTCCACGGCGGCGGTGATATTGGCCGCCTCCGGGGTCTGGGTCTTGTAGTCCGGGCCCACGGCACAGGCGGCAAGCGCCAGTACCAGGAGGCTCGGCAGGAATATTTTCACGCTCATTGCTGTGTCTCCAGCTTCAAGGCCTTGGCCGCTTTGCGCGCGTCCTGGCGCTCCACATAACGTCGGATCAGTACGTAGAACACTGGTGTCAGCAACAGACCGAAGAAGGTCACCCCGATCATCCCGGAGAACACCGCCACACCCATGGCATGACGCATCTCGGCACCGGCACCGCTGGACAACACCAGGGGCACTACACCCATGATGAAGGCGAACGACGTCATCAGGATCGGCCGCAGACGCAGACGGCATGCTTCGAGTACCGCCGCCAGTGGGTCGAGACCCTCGGCCTGTTTATCCTTGGCAAACTCGACGATCAGAATCGCGTTCTTACACGCCAGGCCCACCAGTACGATCAGGCCGATCTGGGTGAAGATGTTGTTGTCGCCGCCCGAGATAATCACCCCGGTGATGGCCGACAGCAGCGTCATCGGCACGATCAGGATCACCGCCAATGGCAGGCTCCAGCTTTCGTATTGGGCGGCCAGTACCAGGAACGCCAGCAGTACGCAGAGCGGGAACACGAACAGCGCGGTGTTGCCCGAGAGGATTTGCTGATACGTCAGGTCGGTCCACTCGTAGGTCATGCCGTTGGGCAGTTCATCCTTCAACAGTTTCTCAATCGCCGCCTGGGCCTGGCCGGAGCTGTAGCCCGGTGCGGCGTTGCCGTTGATTTCTGCGGTGATGAAGCCGTTGTAGTGCATCACGCGGTCCGGGCCCGAGGTGTCGCTGACCTTGATAAAGGTCGCCAGCGGGATCATCTCGCCTTTGTTGTTACGCACTTTCAGCTGGCCGATCTGGTCTTCATCCTGGCGGAACTGCTGCTCAGCCTGCACGTTGACCTGGTAAGTACGGCCGAAGCGGTTGAAGTCGTTGGCATACAACGAACCCAGGTAGATCTGCAGGGTGTCGAAGATGTCGCTGATCGCCACGCCGTGGGTCTTGGCCTTTTCACGGTCGATGGCAGCATCGACCTGGGGCACGTTGACCGTGTAGCTGGTGAACAGGCCGAACAACTCAGGTACGCCACGGCTCTTGGTGATGATGTTCTGCACTTCTTTGTACAGCTCGTCATAACCCAGGTTGCCACGGTCTTCGACCTGCAGGCGGAAGCCGCCAATCGTCCCCAGGCCCTGTACCGGCGGCGGCGGGAAGATCGCCATGTAGGCTTCCTCGATGCTGCTGTACTTGCCGTTCAGTGCACCGGCAATCGCACCTGCGGACAGGCTCGGGTCTTTACGCTCCTCGAATGGCTTCAAGGTCACGAACACGATGCCGTTGTTCGGGCTGTTGGTGAAACCGTTGATCGACAGGCCGGGGAAGGCGATAGCGCTTTCCACGCCGGGCTGTTTCATGGCGATGTCAGACATGCGCTTGATCACGTCTTCGGTGCGGTCCAGGCTCGCGGCGTCCGGCAATTGCGCGAAGGCCACCAGGTATTGCTTGTCCTGGGCCGGGACGAAACCGGTCGGCGTGTGGGCGAAGCCCAACCAGGTCAGCACCATCAGGCCGGCGTACAGGAACAGCGCAATGCCGCTGCCGCGAATCACCCGGCGTACGGTGCCGACGTAACCATGGCTTGCTTTGTCGAAGAAGCGGTTGAACGGTTTGAACAACCAGCCGCCGAGCAACTTGTCGAGGAACTTGGAAAAGCGGTCCTTCGGTGCGTCGTGACCTTTAAGCAACACGGCTGCCAGTGCGGGCGACAGGGTCAGCGAGTTGAACGCCGAGATCACCGTCGAGATCGCAATGGTCAAGGCGAACTGCTTATAGAACTGTCCGGTCAAGCCGCTGATGAAGGCCGCTGGAACGAACACCGCACACAGTACCAACGCGGTGGCGATGATCGGGCCGGTCACTTCGCTCATGGCCTTTTCAGTGGCCGGGAATGGTTCGAGTCCCAATTCGATGTTCCGCTCGACGTTCTCCACCACCACGATGGCGTCGTCCACCACGATACCGATGGCCAATACCAGGCCGAACAGTGACAGCGCGTTGAGTGAGAAGCCGAACAGGTGCATCACCGCAAACGTACCGATCAACGATACCGGCACCGCCACCAATGGAATGATCGAGGCGCGCCAGGTCTGCAGGAACAGGATCACCACCAGCACCACCAGGATCAGTGCTTCGAACAAGGTGTGGACCACTGCCTCGATGGAGCCGCGCACGAAGACGGTCGGGTCATAGGCGATGCGGTAATCCATGCCTTCCGGGAAGCTCTGCTTGAGCTCCGCCATCTTCGCCCGCACTTCATTGGAGATGTCGATGGCGTTGGAGCCAGGGCGCTGGAAGATCGGAATCGCCACGGCCGGCTGGTTATCGATCAACGAGCGCAGGGCGTATTGGCTGGAGCCCAACTCCACTCGCGCAATGTCTTTGAGGCGGGTGATTTCGCCGTTGGCACCGGCACGGATGACGATATTCTCGAACTCTTCCTCAGTGACCAGGCGGCCCTGGGTGTTGACCGAGAGTTGGAAGCTGGTGTCATTCGGTGCAGGCTGCGCGCCCAATGCACCGGCGGCCACCTGGCGGTTCTGTTCACGAATGGCCGTCACCACATCGGTAGCGGTCAGGTTGCGCGAAGCGGTCTTGTTCGGGTCCAGCCACACACGCAGGGAGTAATCGCCCATGCCGAACAACTGCACATCGCCCACGCCGCCCAGGCGTGCCAACTCATCCTTGATATTGAGGATGGCGTAGTTGGACAGGTAGAGCATGTTGTAGCGTTGGTCCGGGGAGGTGATGTGCACCACCATGGTCAGGTCGGGAGAGGCCTTGTCCACGGTGATACCGATGCGCGTCACTTCCTCAGGCAGTTTCGGCTGGGTCCGCGTCACCCGGTTCTGTACCTGCACCTGCGCGTTGTCCAGGTCGGTGCCCAGGGCGAAGGTGATGGTCAGGGTCAGCTTGCCGTCGGCGGTCGACTGCGAGGACATGTACAGCATGTTCTCGACGCCGGTGATGGCTTGCTCGAGCGGAGCGGCCACGGTTTCACCGATGACTTTGGGGTTGGCGCCCGGGAAGTTGGCGCGCACCACCACGGTCGGCGGCACGACTTCGGGGTATTCGCTGATCGGCAATTGGAACAGCGAGATCGCGCCGGCGATCAGGATCAACAGCGAGAGCACCGCTGCGAAGATCGGCCGCGAAATGAAGAACTTGGAAAAATTCATCTTGAGTCGTATCCCTTAACCGCGTGGAGTCGCAACGGCTGCGAGCTTGGGCGCGGTTTTTTCCGGCGCCACTTGCTCCAGGTTGCTGGCTTCAAGCGCTTGTCGTTGTTGTGCCAAGGCCGCGAGGGTTTCCTTGCTGGCCATCGGGATGGTTTCCGGAGCGACCGGCGACCCAGGGCGCACGCGCTGCAGGCCCTTGACGATAATGGTGTCGTCCTTGTTCAGGCCGCTGCGTACGATGCGCAAACCTTCGATCTTCGGCCCCAGTTCCACCGAGCGATACGCCGGCTTGTCGCCGTCCATCACCAGCACGAACTTCTTGCCCAGGTCAGTGCCCACGGCCTCGTCGTTGATCAGCACGGCGGAGTAGGTGCCGCTGCCGACCAGTTTCAGGCGCGCATACAGGCCAGGGGTGTATTCGCCCTTGCTGTTGTCGAACACGGCGCGACCCCGGATGGTGCCGGTGGCCGGGTTGACCTGGTTGTCGACGAAGTTCATCTGGCCCAGGTGCGGGTTGCCGGTTTCGTTGGACAGGCCCAGGTAGACAGGAGTGGTAGCACCACGGCGGCCTTGGCGAGCCAGCTCGGTGTACTTGAGGAATACGCGCTCATCGGCGTCGAAGTAGGCATAGACCTTGTCGGTGGACACCACGCTGGTGAGCGCGGTGACGTCGGCGGTCACCAGGTTGCCGGCGGTGATTTCGGCACGGCTGACGCGGCCGCTGATCGGCGAGGTCACGCGGGTAAAGCTCAGGTTCAGCTTGGCCAGGTCCAACTGCGCCTGGATCCCGGCGACGGCGGCGCGCGATTCCTGGGCGGCGGTGGTGCGCGAGTCGGCCAGTTCGGCGGAGATCGCATTGCTCTGGCGCAGGCGTTCGCCGCGCTGGGCTTCATTTTCGCTGCGCGAGGCGGCGGCTTTGGTTTGTGCCAGCTGGGCTTCGAGGCGGCGCACTTCAGCCTGGAACGGGCGCGGGTCGATCTGGAACAGCAGGTCGCCTTTCTTCACCAGGGCGCCTTCGATGAAGGCCACCTGATCGATCTGGCCCGAGACACGTGGACGAATCTGCACGGTTTCCGGTGCTTCCAGGCGACCGGTGAATTCGTCCCACTCGTTGACCGGTTGCTCCAGCACCTTCGCCACGCTGACTTTTGCAGGTGGCATGGCGGCCGCTTGTTCCGGGGTCTTGCCGCATGCGCTCATCACCACCACGGCCAAAATCGCCAGGGGAAAGCGCAAATGTTTGAGTGACTGTTCCATGAGGTGCATCCGCCAATGTATTTGAGATGGGCGGATCATGCGCGGCGCTGTGCTATGTCACGAATCGAATGAAGCAAAGGTAACTATCATTCGGAATGATATAAGCGCGAGATTAGCCCTCTAGCATGGGGGTTTCGTTAGGGGGCTATCAATGGGCTTGATGACAAAACACTATTGCGTGCGGTGCAACTCAGGATTTTCTGGGGGGTAGATTTCGGTGTTCCGTGCAGCGTGCGCATGGAAGCGCTAAAAATAAAGGCCCGTTCCTGGCGATGGTCTGCGCGACCGTGGCAAATAACAGCGCGAGGTCTTTGTCGCCCTTGGCTTCGGGGCGGGTGTCCGAGGCTTGATCGGCGGTGTGTGCCGCGTTGCCGGTGCCGGCTGTCGGGAGAGGGGGGATGGCGGTTGTTGGCGGAAGAGGGCGTGCTGGCGTGACAGTCGGCTGGGTGACGGTCGCTGATAGGCTCATGCAGTGTTATCTCGCGGTCTGGTTCAGGCAGAGTCACCCAGCGCGGGTTTTATCGACTGGGCTCGTAGCGTGAGTGAGTCACCGTGAGGTTTGATTCCAATTTTCCGACAGCGGAATGTTATCAATTGCTACCTGCCGGACTGTGCGAAGCGGTCATCCCCAGGCGCGCCTGTTGCCGCAATCAACTTGGGGGCGCCGTGCGTCATCGTGCGTCACCTGGGCTGTCAGTGCGAAATTGTGGACAGGGCCGTGCAGCCCGGAAAATCGACTCCAGTTGCCAGGTATCTGTCGAGCACGCCCGTGCTTCGAGGCTTGGCTGACGACGCGTACTTAAACTGGAGCAAGACATGATTCAATACCTCAAGACTGCCAAACCGGTGGCTGCACAGGCCGAGATCGCGAGCCAGGTTCGTGATGTGGTGGCTGACATCATTGCCAACGTCGGTCGCCAGGGGGATGCCGCCGTCCGTGAGTATTCCCGGCAGTTCGATCAGTGGGACCCGCTCAGCTTTCGTCTGACCGATGAGGAAATTGCTGCCTGCGTCGCCAGCCTCTCGGCGCAAGAGATCGGCGATATCACCTTTGCCCAGGAGCAGGTGCGCCGCTTTGCGCAGGTGCAAAAGGCTGCGCTGGTGGATGTCGAGGTCGAGACCCTGCCGGGCGTGATCCTGGGGCACAAGAACATTCCGGTGAACTCGGTGGGCTGCTATATCCCCGGCGGCAAATACCCGCTGTTGGCGTCGGCGCATATGAGCGTGTTGACCGCCAAGGTCGCCGGCGTCAAGCGCGTGGTGGCCGTGGCGCCGCCGTTCGATGGCCGCCCGCATCCGGCCATCGTCACGGCGATGCACCTGGCGGGCGCTGACGAGATCTACTGCCTCGGCGGGGTGCAGGCCATTGCCGCGCTTGCCTTGGGCACCGACACGTTTGCGCCGGTCGACATGGTCGTCGGCCCCGGTAACGTGTATGTGGCAGAAGCCAAGCGACAGTTGTACGGCAAGATCGGTATCGACCTGATTGCCGGCCCCACCGAAACCCTGGTTATCGCTGACGAAACCTCCGATGCAGAACTGGTGGTCGCCGACCTGCTGGGCCAAGCAGAGCATGGTGTGAACTCTCCGGCGGTGTTCCTGACCAACTGCCGTGCACTCGCCGAGGCGATTCCAGCCGAGATCGAGCGCCAACTGGCGGTCCTGCCGACGGCCGGGGTGGCTGCCATCGCCTGGCGTGACTACGGTGAAATCATCCTGTGCGACAGTGTTGAAGAACTGGTGGAGGAGGCCGATCGCATCGCCTCCGAGCATGTCCAGGTCATGACCCGTGATCCGTTGTATTTCCTCGAGCACATGACCAACTACGGCGCGCTGTTCCTCGGGGAGCGCACCAACGTCTCGTATGGCGATAAAGTCATCGGCACCAACCACACCCTGCCGACCACCAAAGCCGCGCGGTACACCGGCGGGTTGTGGGTGGGCAAGTTCATCAAGACCTGTACGTACCAGCGCGTGCTGACGGATGAGGCCTCGGTGCTGGTGGGCGAATACTGCTCGCGACTCTGTGCGATGGAAGGGTTTGCCGGCCACAAGGAGCAGGCGGATATCCGCATCCGTCGCTACAGGACCACCGCTTGAGTCACGCCCTGCTGCCCGCAATGGGCAGCAGGGCGGCGTTGCTTCTAGTCCTGCCCACCCCAGACAATCGCCGCATTGTCTCCCGTCATGTACTCGCGCACCTCCACCGGCAGCGACAGGTCGGCGGGCAGCAGCACTGTTGCCGCGCGCAGGTGCCGTTTGCGAATCAGGCCTTTTTCCACATAGTTCAACGTCAGCCGGGTGGAGAAGGGCTGGCGATAGGACGATGACGCCACCCCGGTGACCAGCCCATGCAGAAAGCGTATGGGCCGCCGGTGCTGCGGCGTGAGGATTGAGAAAGTGATTTCGTTGCGCTGCTTGCCCTCGAAATCCACCATGAACAATCGGTCGCCCAGCAACAGGCAGAAACCGTGATAGGTGAACGAGTAGCCGGTCTTGCCGCTGCCATCCTGCAATGGGAAGCGCTCGACGGTCACGTACTGCACCATTGTGTCTGCGCGGTAGAGGCACGTCACCGAGCGCAGGATCCGGCCTTTATAGATCGACGAGTTGTGGTAGCGGTAATACACGCCCAGGTAGTCGTCCAGCGCGTGCGCCGAAGCCTTGGCCAGTGGTAGGAAATGATTGAACTGCGCGGAGGCACGCAGCCCGATCGGCAGCTCGTTTTCAAACCCTTCGTAGAACTGCTTGAAGTCGGCCGGGGGACGAAACAGGTCCTCGGCTTCCATCATGAAATAGCGCGCGATTTTCTGCAGGATCTTCTGCGACGGCACATGCTGGCCGGCCAGGTACTTGTTGAACTGCTGGCGGTTCACATCGATCTTGCGGCACATGTCAGCGACTGACCGGCACGACTCCACCAGCGTGGCGAGGTTTCTCTGCACGTTGCCTTGCAGGTCATTGCGCACTTGATGGCGCTCTCCATGGGAGGGGGCGATTACAACTGACATGGGGGCGTGGATCTCCTCGCAAGCGGCTTTTTTAGTTTTTTTTCGGGCAGCGGATCAGGCGTGAGCTGCATGCCGAGCATGCTAGATAGTCTGCAACCGAGCGTCCAGCACGCACTTGCCGGACTGTCGCTGCTGCACATGTGCGTCGGTCTGCGTCACACCACAGCCATCTGCGAAATTGAGCCGCGCGCACGATCTCTCGATACTCGAAACGTCCACGTGGCCTGCTCGCCGGCAGTCCATGAGCGCGTGCATGTCAGCCATCAAGAGCGACCTTCCACGTGGGGCACCTTGCAACATCACTGTCTAAATACTGATGGCCAGCCGCCATTAATTCCAATAACGAAGGGGCCTCAGCCCCTCGACAGGTGATCCATGTTATCGAGCAAACGCGACAACTCCCTGGTTACGCCCAGAATCAAGAAAGCGCGAATGGCCACGTTCGCGGGCTTCATGATCATGGGGGCGCTGTTTTACACCTGGTCGGTCGGGGTGAGCGCGTTTCGAAACCATTTAGGCATGGAGGGAAGCCTCGGCGACCTGAACTTCGGCATGGTCGCCCTGGGGATTGCCATCGGCGGCACCTTCGGTGCATTCATCGTCGGGTATTTCGTCGACCGTTTCGGCCCACGGACCGTGATCCGCACCACCTTGCTGGCCTATCCACTCTCGCTCATCGCCCTGGGGTTCGCCTCGCAATACACCTTCGCGCTGATGTTCGGATGCCTGTTGGGCGCCTTGCGCGGGTCGGTCGATACCGCCCTGAATGCGCACGGTGTGCAGGTCGAACGGTTCTATCAACGCTCCATCATGTCGGCGTTTCATGCGTACTTTTCGTTGGGCGGCTTTCTGTTTGGAATCCTGGCCAGCTACCTCGCCGGCTTTTCTTCCGACAGCGCGATTATTCCCTTCACGGTGGCCGGCGTTTCGCTGGCGCTGCTGAGCCTGCTGACCAGCCAGTTCATGCTCGGCAAGGACGAGCTGCTGCCGGTCAACCACAAACCGACCCACAGCGCCGCCGCGCCCACCGCGCGTAACTGGAGAGTGCTGATGCTGATGGTGGCTTTCGGCGCGCTGCTGATTGCCGGGATGATCAGTGAAAGCTCGGTCAGCGACTGGGGCCAGGAGTTCCTGGTGCGCGAGACCGGCATGACCATCTCGACCGCCGGCCTGGCCATCAGCTTCTTTACCGGCGCCGGGTTTATCGCGCGCATGACCGGTGACTGGCTGGCCGAGCGTATCGGTGCGGCGGCGATGGTGTTCTGCTGCGGCGCCATCTCGATTGTCGGCATCTTCCTGGCAACCCTGAGCCACGCCCCGGTGATGGGCATGGCCGGCTTTGCCCTGCTGGGGCTCGGGCTCGCCTGTATCGCGCCGCTCATGCTGTCGGCGGCGGGGCGCAAGGACCCGGCCAACTCGGGCCGCAATGTCGGCATCGTCAACGGCATCGGGTTTGGCGGCATGCTCGGTGGCCCGGCGGTCTATTCGTACCTGGTGAGCACCTACGGCATCGGCGCGCTGTTCTACATGCCGCTGGTGCTCATGAGCCTGATCGCGATCTTCGGCCCGCTGTTGATGCGGGTCAAACCCGGCGCCTCGGTGGGCCATCCGGCTGCATCCGCAGCCGCCAACAACAGCGAGGCGAAGATTTAAATGCAAGCCACTCCTGAAGTCATCGTGATCGGCAGCGGTGTCGGCGGCGCCATGACCGCCCGCCGCCTGGCCGAACACGGGGTGAACGTGCTGATGCTCGAGCGTGGCGACTGGGTGCCGAAGGAAGCGGACAACTGGCGTGTGGCCTCGGTGTTCTTCGACAAGAAATACACCGCCCACGACACCTGGCTGGATGCCCAAGGCAAGCCGTTTCGCCCGAGCATCTACTACAACGTCGGCGGCTGTACCAAGTTCTATGGCGGCTCGATGATCCGCTACCGCGAGCGGGATTTCGAGGTGCTGCAGCACGAGGAGGGCGTGTCGCCGGCGTGGCCGGTCAGTTACGCCGAGTTCGAACCGTATTACACCCAGGCCGAGCAGATTTTCAAAGTGCACGGTGACGACCGCGACGATCCGTCGGCGCCGTGGCGCAGCAAGCCGTATCCGTACCCTGCGGTGGCGTCGGCGCCTATCGTCGAGCACATGTGCAAGGGCATGCGGGCGGCGGGCGCGCGCACCTCGGCGATGCCGCTGGCGGTCGATTATTCGGCTGACGGCCACTGCACCCTGTGCAAGACCTGCGACGGCTTTCCTTGCCGGATTTCGGCAAAAATGGAGGCAGAGACCGCACTGGTGCAGCCTGCGCTGGCGACGGGCAATGTGACCCTGCGCACCAACACGTTGGTCAAGCGGTTGCTGCTCAGCCAGGACGGCAAGCAAGTGACCGGGGTCGTGGTGGAAAGTGACGGCCAGACTGAAGTACTGACCGCCCGGCTCATCGTGGTCTCCTGTGGCGCCGTCAACAGTGCGGCCTTGCTGCTGCGGTCGGCGTGCGAAGCCGCGCCGAATGGCGTCGCGAACAGCTCGGACGTGGTTGGCCGTTACTACATGGCACACAACCAGACCGCATTGATGGGGTTGTCGCCGCGCCCCAACGACACGGTGTTCCAGAAAACCGTGTCGATGAACGAGTTCTACTTCGGCGCGCCGGATTATCCCTTCCCACTGGGCCATGCGCAGATGCTCGGCAAGCTCCAGGGCGGGATGCTCTCGGCCAATGTGCCGTTCTTGCCCAAGGTGGTCGGCGCCACCATGGCCAAGCACAGCATAGACTGGATTGCCTTCTCGGAAGACCTGCCGGACCCCGACAGCCGTATCCTGATCAAGGACGGCCAGATCCAGATGGCGATCCGCCGCAACAACCTGCGCCCCCACCGTCGGTTCATCAAGAAGATGGTGGCGCTGCTGCGTGCCAGCGGTTACCCGATCGTATTGACCAAGCCGTTGCTCAAGCACTCCACCTCTCACCAGTGCGGCACCGTGCGATTTGGTCGCGACCCGACGACCTCGGCCCTGGACATCTATTGCCGCAGCCATGACCACGCCAACCTGTTCGTGATCGATGCGTCATTCATGCCGTCGTCCGCCGCGGTCAACCCGGCCTTGACCATCGCCGCCCAGGCGCTGCGGGCTGCGGAACATATTCTCGCGACGGAATTCGGCATCACCTCTATCCGGCGGCCTGATGAACAACAGGCCGCGACAATCTCTCTTTACGCCATAGCAGGAGCGCAGCATGACTGATACGAAAACAAAAAAAATGACCGGTGGGCAAATCGTGGTCGAGTACCTTATCCGCGAGAAAGTGCCCTATGTCTTCGGGATCCCGGGGCATGGCAATACCGCGCTGCTGGACGCCTTTGTCGACCGCAAGGATGAGATCACCCTGGTGCCGGCCATGCACGAGCAAGGTGCGTCACACATGGCTGACGGCTTCTACCGCTCCAGCGGGCAAATCGCGGCTGTCTGCGCCTCCATTGGTCCGGGGGCGACCAATACCCTGACGGGGATCGCCACCGCGTTCGCCGACTCGCTGCCGCAACTGGTGATCAGCGGCGGAGTGCACACCTACATGCTGGGCAAAGGCGTGCTGCAGGAACTCGACCGTCCCCACGGCGATAACTTCCCGCGCATGGCGGAACCCGTGGTGAAGCGCTGGTGGCAACCGGGCACGGTGGCGCAGTTGCCCGGGGTGATGACCCAAGCGTTCAACGTGATGCTCGAAGGGCGCCGTGGTCCGACCTTGATCAACCTGCCGCAGGACTTGCAGGCCGAATGTGCGGAAATCGAGTTGCCAGCGCCGCAGACGCACCGTGGCCACGGCCGCCTGCACGGCGACCCGGCCGACATCGCGCGTGCCGTGCACCTGCTGATGTCGGCGGAACGTCCGGTGATCATGGCAGGTGGCGGCGTGATCGCCGCGAACGCCAGTGACGACCTGGTCGCCATCGCCGAACACCTGGGCGCCGCGGTGACCACCTCGTTCATGGGCAAAGGCTCGATCCCCGAGGACCATCCGCTGTATGCCTGGCCGTGCGGCGACCTCGGCTCGATCCCCGGCAATGCGATGACCCGCGAGGCCGATGTGATCCTCGCCGTCGGTTGCCGCTTCAGTGATCGAATCACGTCCTCCTACCGGCCCGGCGTGACCTTCGATATTCCGAACAAGACCCAACTGATCCAGATCGATATCGATGGCTTCGAGCTGGGCAAGAACTACCCGGTGGAAGTCGGCATCGTCGGCGATGCCGGGCCGATCCTGCAGGCGCTGCTGGCCGCATTGCGTGACAGCGGGGCGGCGCGTGACTACAGCACCTCGCCGATGTTCCAGCGCCTGCAGCACCTGAAGGCCAAGTGGGAGGAACACCTGGCGCCGCTGCGTACCTGCAATCAGTCGCCGATGACGGTGTCCCAGGTGTTGTTCGAAGCGCGCAAGATCCTGCCGCGCAACACCATTGTCGTGACCGACTCCAGCAACCCGCAGAACCAGGTGTTCAACGAGTTCCCGGTGTATGGCCCCAAGCAGCACATCACGCCGGGTGGTTTCTCCGGGATCGGGTTTGCGCTGCCAGCCGCCATTGGCGCGAAGATGGGCGCGCCGAATCAGCCGGTGGTTGCCATTTGCGGGGACGGCGCGTTCCTGCAGACCGGCCAGGAGCTGGCGACGGCGGTGATGATGGGCGTACCGGCGATTTTCCTGATCATCAACAACGGTGGCTGGGGCGCGATCCGCAACCTGCAACTGAACATGTTCGGCGAGGACCGCGAAATCATCACCGATTTCCGCACACCGGACGGCGCGTCCTGGTCGGCCAACATTGCCGATTTCGCCAAGTCGCTGGGTGCCGCCGCCGAGCGGGTGACCGACCCGCTGCAGATCGGCGCCGCGGTGGACCGCGCACTCGCGTCCAATCAACCCTACGTGATCGAGGCGATCTGCTCAATCGAGCGCCCCTGGAGCAACATGCACCCCACCGGCTGGTGGGACATCACCGTGCCTGACTACCTGGGCGAGTACCGCGACGAGTATGTGAAGAACCGCGGTTTCTGATGCGCTGATGCCAACTCCCTGCGCTCATGGACGAGCGCGGGGCTTTATTCCAGAACCGATAGGGCCTGCGAAGTGACACCATTCAATCAACAGCGAGCGCTGCAATTCAGTGACCAGTTCGTCGAGTGTTACCTGGTCGAGAACGTAAAAGACTTTACCGTCGAGGCGGGCGTGGTGGTCAACCTCGATCACCGCCCCATGAGCATCGGCGGCCCGGTACCGAGTGTGGTGCCTGCGTGGAAATCCACCATGCTGTTCAACGCCGTGGTCGCCGAGGCCGCACGCATGGCGGTGTTCCGCGTGCGCAGCGAGGTCGACCTGGGCGGCATCGTGCTGGGGGAGTGGGACTGGTTTGGCAACCGCTTTGCCAAGTTTCCGCGCACCACGCCGTTATACATCTCGCGCTACGACGAGATTGGTGCCGTGCGCCTGGACCCGTTCGCCTTCGCCAACCAGCGCGAGGCGGTGGTGGATGCACGCGAGTACACGATTCGCCTCAACCTGTGGTGGGCGCCGACCAACACCGACTGTTACTTGCACAATGAACACCCTTTTGTGGAAATTCATACCCAGATCCACGGGGCAGGGCGCATCCAGTTATTCCGCGAGCGCGACGCAAGCACGCTGTACCGGCAGATCAGCATGGCGCCGGGCTACACGCACGACCCCTTCACCCACGTGGATAGCGAGGGCAGTCCTACCTATCCGTGGCATCGCTACTGGTCGGATTCGGATGCGATCTGGCTGGCCATCGAGTTTCATCCAAAAGGCTGAGGGGATGTCTATGAAACTGGCTGTAGTGACCTGGACACTCGGGCTCAGCGAGCCGCAAGCGGTGCTGGCCAAGGCGCTCGCGCTGGGGCTGGACGGCATCCAGTACTCAGGTGATCACCGCGACGCCTGCCCGGTAGACCTGCGCGAGCAGGCACGTCGGGCAGGCATCACGATTCTTGCGGTCGACCCGATCAATGCCGGGCCGCAGCACAGCGCCGACGCCACGCAGGACCTCGCCGTGGATTACTACCGGAAGGTCATCGATTTCGCAGCCGAGCTGGGCAACGTGCCCGTGACCTTGCAAGGCCTGTCGCTGTGGACACGTAATTGCCCGGATGCTGCCTCGGCGTACGCGCGACTGCTGGCGTGCTGCAAGGTGATCGACGCCTATGCCCAACGCCGCGGCGTGCCCACCTTGTACGAGCCGTGCAACCATTTTGAACTGCCGTTGATCAATACGGCGCAGCAATGCCGGGAGCTGATCCGCGCGGTCGGCAGTGCCAACCTGCGCATGGTGCTGGACAGCTTCCACATGAACATCAATGAACCCGATCCGGTGCAGACGCTGCGCGACTGCGCGCACCTCACCGCGATCTATCACATCTCGGATTCCGGACGAGGCGCTATCGGCACCGGGCACATCGACTTCGCCGCCCAGTACCAGGCATTGGTGGCCAACGGTTTCAGCGGCGATGTGTCCATCGAGCTGGTATTGCCGCATCTGCTTCCAGGGCAGCCGCCGGGCAGCGAGTCCGACTGCCAGGCGCTGGATGCGCAGATACGTGCGAGTGCCCGCCAGTGGCGCGCTTACCAACCGGCAGCCGCTCAAGCCGTTACGGCTGGCGGGTGAGGCCACCAGCACTATCGGCATGCTGGCTGCGTCAGCCTATTAACGGTTGGCGCGGGTAAAACCGCGCGTGTTTGGGCCTTGAAGGCTTCGGCTACCGACGGCCCACGGCAAGGAGGCCAGGTCGAGACTGTTTGCGGTGCAGCGCTTTGTGGATTAAAACAGCCCCCCCGGGATGGTTTACTTCAAGGAGATCTGATGTCCGCAGCGACCGCGTCAACGTTCCAGGTATTTTTTCGCAGAGGGTTCAAGCACCTGCTTGAGCACTGGACACCGTTTACGGTGACGGTGATTTTTCTGGGCACGGGCTTTGGCATGCTCAGCCTCTACATCTACACCAAGGCGATTGGCCGCGCGGATATTTTCATGTCCACGCTGGATGCCAAGTCGGCTCTGCTGGTGTGGGTGCTCGTCGTGATGTTCATGATGACCCTGCAGTTGGCGGTGCTGATGGTGTCGGCATGGTTGTATGGCATGTCGGTTTCATTGCTTTATAGCCGCCGCGACAGCACCCGATGCATCGCGTTGTGCCTGTTGGTGCCGTTGGTGGTCGGGTTCTCCACCTTCATGGCGTTGGCGTTTTACTGGAATGAAGACGTCGGCGCCGGGCAGGCCCTGCTGATTGTTTCGGGCATGACCTTGCTGGCGCTGTTCGGCCTGAATCGGATCAGGCGGGTGCGGGTGCTGATCGCGCAAGGGGCGCCCCGTGGTCATCGGAAGTGGGTGTACGTCCCCCTTGCCATCATGCTGCTGTTTACCGTGGTCTCCGGGACATTGCCGACACTGTTGATCCTCGACAGCTATGTCGGCCAGGACGATGCCGCGGCGGTCAGGTTTGTCGCGCTGTTCTCGATTGGTTCCTTTGTGTTCAGCCTGATCCCGGCGCTGTTGTTTTTCGTGGTCAAGGGCAGCCTGTTGCGCCGGGTATCCACAGTGGCCGCATCGGTGGTGATGTTCTTCGTCCTGTTCCTGCTGTCCGCGCGCGGGCCGATGTCGAGCATTACTTACATCGTCGCGGGCACGTTGGAAATCCGCCAGAACCACGCCGCCCGATTCATCCTGGAGGACCAGGTCAAATTGGGCGATCTGGATTCACTGCAATGGCACACACACCTGCGCGACGACGCACGCGTGCAGGTGGACGCGTACCAGCTGTTTGCATTTGGCGACCTGTTGCTGATTTGCCCGGTGGCTGTGCACGCGGCCAAACTTCATGAACTGCCGCGCTACACCAGACTCTGCTGGTTCACCCGCGCCAGCCGGGTCCATCGCATGCCGCCGCAGATGAGCCTGCATGCGCCGCCGACGGCAAGGTCGATCTGGGCCGGCAAGGCGGCTCAATTCGTCGACTGGCAGCGGGTGCGGATCAACCTTACACCCAGGGTCAGTTTGCTGCGTGAGCGGTCAGGCGGCTGATCACGCCGCCGTCGCCGTGACCTGCCGCCCCGGGATGGCGGCAATCAATTCACGCGTGTAGTCACTGGCCGGCGTGTTGAAAATCTGCTCCACCGAGCCTTGTTCAATCACCCGGCCATTGCGCAACACCAGCACCTGATGGGCAAAGTTGGCCACCACCGACAGGTCATGGGACACCAGCACGTAGGCAATGCCCATCTCCCGCTGCAGCTCTTCGAGCAGGTCGAGGATATGTGCCTGCACCGACACATCCAGCGCGCTGACCGGCTCATCCAGCAGCAACAGGTCGGGTTTCAGCGCCAGCGACCGCGCAATGGCCACCCGCTGGCACTGGCCGCCGGATAGCTCGCGGGGCAGGCGGTCGAGGTAACTGACTGGCAGGTGCACACGGCTGATCAACTCGCGCGCGGCCTGTTCCAGGGCGGGGCCCTTGAGCAGACCGAACGACACCAGCGGCTCGACGATGCTGTCGAATACGGTGAAGCGCGGGTCCAGCGCGGCGAACGGGTTTTGTTGCACCAGCTGCAGGCGCTGGCGCAGCGGGCGGAAGTCGCGCCAACTGAGGTCGGTCACGTCCTGTTGCTCGAACCAGACCCGGCCACGGCTGGGCTTCTCCAGCCCCAGGGCGATGCGCAGCGCGGTGCTCTTGCCCGAGCCCGACTCACCGACGATGGCCAGGGTTTGTCCGGGGTAGACCTGCAGGGTCAGGTCCTCCAGCGCTACAAACGCTGGGTCTTCGCCTTTGACCTTGGGCAGCACGAACGTCTTGCCGACGTTTTGCAGGCGCAGGATCGGCTGCCGGGTGGGATCAATGTGGATAGGCGGCTCACGGCGCCTGGCGAACGCCGGCGCTGCGGCGATCAGCGCGCGGGTGTAGTCGTGCTGGGGGGCGACGAGGATCTGCCGGGGTGGGCCTTGCTCGACCACTTCGCCTTGCTGCATCACCAGGATGCGGTCGGCGCGGTCAAGCGCCACGCCCAGGTCATGGGTGATGATCAGCAGCGAAATCCCGCGCTCACTGACCAGGCGCTGCAAGTGGTCGAGGATTTTGCGCTGCACGGTGACGTCGAGGGCGCTGGTCGGCTCGTCGGCGATGATCAGCCGCGGGTTGCCGGCCAGGGCGATGGCGATCAGCACGCGCTGGCGCATGCCGCCGGAAAGCTCATGGGGATACTGGCGTGCGCGCAGCACCGGCTTGTCGATACCGACCTGTTGCAGCAACTCGACGATGTCGGCGTCAACCCCGGGGTAGCGCTTGCCCTTGGCCAACACCAGCGCTTCGCCGATCTGCTGGCCGACGCGCAGGGTCGGGTTGAGGCTGACCATCGGATCCTGGGGCACCAGGCCGATGGTACGCCCGCGCAGCTGGCGTTTCTGGCGCTCGTTGGCGTGGGTGAGATCGGTGCCGTCGATCCACAGTTCGCCGGCGCTGATCTGCGCGTTGTCCGGCAACAGGCCGAGGATTGCATTGGCCAGGGTGGTCTTGCCCGAGCCGGACTCGCCGACAATCGCCAGTGTCTCGCCCTGGGCGAGGCTCAGTGACAGGCGATTGACCGCCGCCTGGCCGTGTCGGTAGCTGACACTCAGTTGGCGCACATCGACTAACGGGTGAAGGGCGCTCATCGCTGGATCTCCTCGAAGGTGCGGGCGATATGGTTAAGGCTGAACACCACTGCGACCAGGAACAGGCCGGGCAGCAGCGAGACCCACGGTGCGGTGATCAGGAAGTGCCGGCCGTTGGCGATCAGCGTGCCCCATTCCGCCGCAGGTGGTGCGGCGCCGAAACCGAGAAAGCTCAAGCCGGCGGTGGCCAGGATGGCCGCGCCGAAATCCAGGGTGGCCAACACTGCCACCGGGCCCCAGGCGTTGGGCAGGATGTGCCGCAGCAAGGTCCGTCGCCAACTGGCGCCGCCCAGGCGTGCGGCTTCGACGTAGGGCAGGGTCTTGACCCGCAGCACCTCGGCGCGGGTCGTACGGGCGAAGCCGGGGATAATCCCCACGCCTACCGCGATGGCCACCGGCACCGTGCCGAAGCCGATCGCGGTGACGATCGCCAACGCCAGCAACAGCCCCGGCAGGGCCAGCAGCACGTCGACAAAGCGCATGATCACTGCGTCGATGCGACCACCGGCAAAGCCGGAGACAATCCCCAGGCCCAGCCCGCCCAGCAACGCGATCCCTACCGCGAGGAAGGCCGCCAGCACCGACAGGCTGGAGCCGTAGACCACGCGGGTATACAGGTCACGCCCCAGCTCATCGGTGCCGAACCAGTGCGTCGGGTTCGGCGCGCTGAGCTTGACCGCCGGCGCGGTGGCGTAAGGGTCGAAGTGGGTCAGCCAGTGCGGCGCGACGGCCGCGACCAGGGCGAACAGCACGATCAGCACCGCCAGGCTGAAACCCGGCCGGCGCAACAACGGCAACACGCTGGCTTGTGCACGCTGCAGGCGGCTGCGACGACGCCATACGGGGCTGGCCGCGAGGGTTTTTCGGCCAAGATTCTGCTCGAGGATGGTCATGGTCTACGACACCTTTGGCGTGTGGGAGATTCGCGGGTCAAGCCAGGGGTAGAGCAGGTCGACCAACAGGTTGACCAGGACAAACGCCGCCGCCGAGACAGCGACAATCGCCAGCACCACCGGAATGTCCTGGCGCAGCACGGCTTCCTGGGCCAGGCGGCCGATGCCTGAGCGCGCGAAGATGGTTTCCACCAGCACCGCACCGGACACCGTGTTGCCCACCTGCAGGCCGATCAGGGTGAGGATCGGCAGCGCGGCGTTCTTGAATCCGTGCCGTGCCTGCACCTGGCCACGGGTGAGGCCCTTGGCGTAGGCGGTGACGATGTACGACTGTTGCCACACCCCTTGGAAACTGCGCTGCAGCACCTGGGCGTACACCGCCGCACTCGGAATCGCCAGGGTGATCGCCGGCAGCACCAGGCTTTCAACCCCCCGGCTGCCGGTGGCGGGGAACCAGCCCAGGCCGAACGCGAATACCTGGATCAGCAGCAGGCCCATCCAGAACACCGGCACCGAGAAACCCAGGGACGGCAGGCGCGCCAGGGCTTTTTTCAACGGCGCCCACCGGATGTAGGCGGTCAGGTAGGCCAGGCCCACCCCGCCGATCAGCGACAGCACAATCGCCAGGCCGGCCAGGGACAGCGTCTGCGGCAGGCGCTCGGCAAGCAACTCGGCTACCGGGCGGTTGAGCGAAAGGGATTGGCCGAAATCGCCGCGCACCGCGCCCAGCAGCAGGTCGAAATATTGCTCGAACACGCCCTTGTCGAGCCCGTAGTAGGCGCGCGCCTTGGCCAGGTCCGCCACCGACAGCGAATCGGCTTCCATGCCCGAGGCACTGAGCATGATCGACAGGGTGTCACCCGGCAGCAGGTACAAAATGAAATAGGTGATGCTGTAGGCCCCCCACAGCACCAGCAGGGCCTGGCCGACGCGGCCGATCAGGTAGCGGCTCATGGCGTGCCGACCTCGATATCACCCAGCAGCGCGAAGCCCTCGGCGGTCCAGCGGAAGTTTTTCACCTTGGCCGAGGTCGCCGCTTGCCACACGCGCTCATACACCGGGAACGCCGAGCTTTGATCAATCAGCAAGTCCTGCAGGTCACCGTAGGCCGTGGCGCGTTGTGGGCCTTGGGTCGCGGTGATGCCGGCATCGAACAGGCCCTTGGCCTTTTCCAGGACCGCCGGTTCATAGGTGTTGGTGGCCACGGTCGAGCTGTTGGCGCTGCGCGGGTCGAGGATGGTTTGCAGGATGATCGGGTCGGCGCGGGTCATGTAGTTGATCGTCAGGTCATAGTTGCCTGCGGAGTTGTTGGCGACCCATTCGGCGCGGGTGACCACGCTGAGTTTCAACTCGATGCCGACCTTGCGCAGTTGATCCTGGATCAGCACGTCACCGGCGGTTTCGGCCGGGCTGATGTTGTAGCTCAGGGTCAGGCGCTTGCCGTTTTTCTGCCGGTAGCCATCGGCGCCTTTGGCCCAGCCGGCCTGGTCCAGCAGTTGCTCGGCGCCCTGCGGGTCGTACGCCAGCTTGTTGCCCTGGCTTTTGAAGTAGGGCGTGGTCACATCGAAAATGCCGTCGACCACCGGGAATTCGGCGTTGTAGACCGTGCTCGCGTAGCTCTTGCGGTCCAGGGACTTCTGCACGGCCAGGCGCACGTGCTGGTCCGCCAGAATGCGCTCGCCACGGGTGTTGGGGTACAGGTTCAGCGCCGGGCCCGGCAGCGAACGGCTCTGGATGGTCGCGCCCTTGGACTGGAACAGCTTCAGGTCGACTTCCGAGAACGGATTGCGCGGCCACAGGATATCGGCCTTGCCCTGCAGGAACAGGCCGTTGCGCACGCTCTCTTCGGGGATGTAGCTGATGTCCACGCTCTCCAGGTGCGCCTCGCCGGGGTTTTTCATATTGGCCGACGGCCACGCGTAGCCCTTGCGTTTGGTCAGGTGCGCGCCGACTTCCGGCGTGTAGCTGGCGAGCACGAACGGCCCGGTGCCGATGATTTTGCCCAGGGAGCGCTCCTTGGCCGTCAGCGCGTAGGAGGCGGGCGCGAGGATCGCCAGGTTAGTGGTGGACGTCGCTTGCAGGAACCCTGCGTTGGGCTTGGCGAGCACCAGCTTGACAGTGAAGTCATCGACCACTTCGGCGTGATCGAACCCGGCGAGGTAGGTGGCGCCGAAGGTGGCCGGCAGCTCGGTGGCCAGCGCCTTGTCGCTGTCGAATGCGGTTTTCACCGCCTTGGCATCGAAGCGCTCGCCGTTGCTGAAGGTCACGTCATTGCGCAGGTGGAAGGTGTAGGTCAGCGCGTCGTCACTGATCTCCCAGCTTTTGGCCAGCCAGGGGATGATCTTGCCGGTTTCCGGATCCTGGTCGGTGAGGGACTCGGCGACATTGCGCAGCAGCACGCGGTGTTCCAGCCAGTAGACCTGGAATGGATCGACGCTGACCAGGGTGGTGTTATCGCCGAAGAACGCGATGTTCAGGGTTTTGCCCGCCTGGGTGTCATTCCCGGGCGAGCAGGCGGCGAGGCTCAGCGCCAGGGCGCACGGGGCCAGCAGACGGCTCATCAAGTTGGAGGTATTCAATGGGTTGCCCTCATGTGGCGATGCGTGTGCATGCAAGGTGTGGATCAGAAGTCGTAGGCGAGCTTGGTGTACCAGTAGCCGCCGCCGGGGTAGAACGGCGGGTTGCCGTAGGGCGCCAGGCCCAGGTTGCTGTAGACGGCATGCTTGTCCGGGCGCACGTCGAAGATATTGGTGCCGCCGATGCTGACGGTGATGCTGTCGACGAAGGTGTAGCTGACGTCGAGGTCGGTGATCCATTTGGCGCCGAAGCTGCGGTCGCCGGTGGGGTTGACTGCCAGGGTCTTGACCGCGCCATAGCGGGCGGTTTGCAGGTTGACCGCGAGGTCATCGACCTTCCAGTTGGCGCCCAGGATCCACTTGGTCTTGGGCGTGGCATCGGTGAGGTCGCCCTGGCGATCACGGCCGACCAGGGTCACGCCGGAATTGGCCAGCGCCGCCGGCGTGTCCGGGGTGCCTTCGATGGTGGTCTTGTTCCAGTTGAAGCCCAGGCTCCAGCGCACGTCGCCCCAGGCATCCAGCGGCGTGGTGTGGTCAGCCACCACATCCAGGCCTTTGGTGCGGGTGTCGAACGCGTTGGTGTAGTAGTTGACCCAGGTGCCGGTGGGCACACCTTGTGCGGCGAGGATCGCGTTGATCGCGCCGTTGCCACGGTCGTAGATGTTGCTGGTCAGTGCGATGCGGTCATCGATGTCGATCAGGTAGGCGTCGGCGGTAATGCTGGTGCGCGGCGCCGGTTGCCAGGTCAGGCCGAGGCCGAGGTTGCGCGATTTTTCCGGCTTGAGATCATCGCCCCCCAGCGCCTTGGCCAGGTTGCTGCCGGACGGCGTCAGGCGCGTCACGGCGGGCACCACGTTGCCGTTCACATCGGTCGCCACGCGGTTGTCGGCCACGGTATAGCCGATCTGCGTCAGCGACGGCGCGCGGAAACCGGTGCCAACCGTGCCGCGTACCGCCACGGTGTCGGTCAGTTCGTAGCGTGAGTTGAGCTTCAGGCCGAAGGTGTTGCCCGAGTCATCGTCGTAGTGCTCGACCCGACCGGCGAGGTCGAGGAACCAGCGCTCGGTCAGGTCAAAACCCAGGTCCAGGTAGCCGGCGTAGTTGTTGCGGATCAGGCTGACTTCATCTTCAGGACGGATCGTCACCGCCGCCTGCGCGCCAGAGGCCGCCGGGTAAGTCCCGGTGATGTAGGCTTCGCGGTCGCCGGCAAAGGTACTGAAATGCTCCCAGCGGTGTTCCAGGCCGGCCGAGACTTGCACCGGCGACGTCAGGTTGAACAGGCTGTCGTAGCGGCGCGTGAAGTCGAGGTTGTTGACCCATTGCTCGAAGCGGAAGGTGGCAAGGTTGTCGAATTTGGTCGGCGAGGCGGTGCCCAGCGACGGGTTGATATTGAGGTCGCTGGAATGGTGGACGTTGTTGCGCCCGTAGGTGGTGCTCAGGTCCCAGTTCCAGTCGGCCACCTGGCCCTTGCCGCCGAACAGCAGCTGGTAGTCACGGTCCTTGATGTTGTTGAGTGGGAAATAACCGTCGGGGAACACCTCGGGCACGGCGGCCGTGCCGGTTGGCAGACGGAAATAGTTGGCAGCCTCGGCATCGCGCTCGCCGTAGGTGGAGAACGAATACAGGGTCAGGTCTTCGAGTGGCAACTCGGCGTTGTAGGCGAGGTTGAAGGCCTTGAGATCGGGGTCGCCGTTCTTGATCGCCACGCGATCCCACGCCGCTTCTTTTGCCGGGTCGGCAAATGCGCGCACGCTGTTGTCGGCCTTGTCGTTCCATGAGGCTTCACCGCGTTTGCGCGCATCTGCCGAGAAGTGGAAAAACCCGCCATCACCGAGCTTGAAGCCCTGGTCGCCGGCGACCTTGATAGTTTCGCCCTGGCCCGAATACAGCTGCCCGTAACTGGTTTCCAGGTGCCCACCGTTGTTGGTGGACTTGAGGATGATATTGATCACGCCAGCTACCGCGTCCGAGCCGTATTGCGCGGCAGCGCTGTCTTTGAGGACTTCGATATGGTCCACCGCGCTGACCGGGATCAGGTCGATGTCCACCGCATTCGCACCGCTGTTGTCGATCGAACCGCGCTGGCCGGTAGCACCGTTGTGCCGGCGTTTGCCGTTGACCAGCACCAGCGTGTAGGCCGGGCCGAGGCTGCGGTTGCTCAGGGGGCGCGTCACCGAGTTGTAGCCGGCGATATTGGTGCCGAAGTTGAACGACGGCAGCAGCTTGGCAATGGCCTCGGACAACTCGGCGCGGCCGGTCTTGAGCAATTGGTCGCTGTTGATCACATCAATCGGCGCCGGGCTGTCGGCCACGGTGCGCTCCTGGCCGCGCAGGCCGGTGGAGATCACCGTGACGGTGCCGAGCTTGGCATCCTCCTTGGTGGTGTCGGCGAAGGAGGGCGCGGTGGCCAGCAGCAGGGAGCTGGTCACCAATGACCAATGGAGTTTTTTCAGCGGTTTAGGGAATTGAATATCTGGCATATCGAGAAGGATCCATTCAGCCTGCGGGAGGCTCCTGGTGGTCGGGGTACGTCCTCCGCCAGGCATGGGGTCGGTCTGTGATACGAAGATATTCCTATAAAAAACCTGAGTGAAAGTCTTTTTTGGAATAAGCTAATTATTAGACATTGTTATCTTATGAATTAATAAGATCATCTATTTTTATTATGTCGTGTGCATCAACCTTGCCCCCGGGCGGCGAAGACCTCCTTGAGCACCGGCACCGCCGACATCGCCTTCGGCCAGCCCACGTAGAACGCCAGGTGCGTCACCCCCTCGGCGGCCTGGGCCTGGCTCAGGCCGTTGTCCAGCGCGCGGTTGAGGTGGAAGGGCAGTTGCGCCGCCTGGCCCTGGGCGATCAACGCGGCGACGGTGACCAGGCTGCGGTCGCGGGCGCTGAGAGTGCTTTGGCGCCACAGGTCCGCGAACAACACTTCATTGGTGTAGCGCGCGAGCTGCGGGGCCACACCGCCGACACCGGCGTCGACAGCGGCGCGGCGCTTGGCTTCACTGTCGGGGTCCAGCGTCAGGGCGGCGCCTGCCGGCGGCGAGATCTGCTCGTCCGGGATGTTTCGTTCAATGAACACCTGCTTGGCGACTGCGGCAGCGGACATCGCGTTCGGCCAGCCTGAATAGAACGCCAGGTGGGTGATCAGCGCGCTGATCTCGCTGGGCGTGAGGCCATTGTCGAGGCCCAGCTTGAGGTGGTCCGCGAGTGCCGACACCTGTCCGTTGGCGATCAGCGCCGACACGGTGATCAGGCTGCGATCACGCGGTGCCAGCTCGGTACGTTTCCACACCTCACCGAATAACAGCTCGGTGGTGTAGGCATACAGTTGCGGCGTGACTTCCAGCACCGCAGAGGAGGGCTTTGGGTCCGGACGCGGCTGGGCTTGATCGGCATCTACGACAGCCGCGTAGAGCAGGGTGGCGAAGGTGGTGGCGGTCAACAGTTTCATCGGGCGCTCCTTAAGCAGGTGAGCCCCATGGTCGGCAGCTGGCTTGCATTGATTAAGCCGCATAACCGGCATGCGTTTATGAGTCCGGCTCATCAATTCATCGCGCGGTCGGATTGATCTGCGATACGCTGCACCTTCATCACCCTATGAATGAGGTTCATCAATGGCACGCGAAGGCTACGGCGACCTGTTGGCTTTTGTGGCGGTCGCGCGTGAACGCAGCTTCACCCGGGCGGCCGCTCAGCTGGGCGTTTCGCAATCAGCCCTGAGTCATACCGTGCGGGCGCTCGAAGCCCGACTGGGCGTGCGCCTGCTGACGCGAACGACCCGCAGCGTGGCGCCGACCGAGGCCGGCGAGCAGCTGTACAACAAGCTGGCGCCACGCTTTGACGAGATCGAGTCGGACCTGGCCGAAATCCTCGAACTGCGCGATTCGCCGCGCGGCACGGTGCGTATCTCGGCCACCGACTACGCAGCGAATGCGCTGCTGTGGCCGCGCCTGTCAGCGTTCATGCCGCGCTATCCCGACATCAAGGTCGAAATCATCACCGACTATGGCCTGACCGATATCGTCGCCGAGCGCTATGACATTGGCGTGCGCCTGGGCAACCAGGTGGCCCAGGACATGATCGCCGTGCGTATCGGCCCCGACCTGCGCATGGCCATGGTCGCGTCGCCGGCCTACCTGCAAGCCCACCCGGCGCCGCAGGCCCCGGACGAGCTGGCCGCGCACAACTGCATCAACCTGCGCCTGCCGACCCACGGCGGCTGCTATGCATGGGAGTTGGCCAACGGCGACCGCGAAGTGCAGGTGCGGGTGCAGGGCCAACTGACGTTCAACGGCACCTACCCGATGCTGGCGGCGGCGCTGGACGGCTGCGGCGTGGCGTACCTGCCCGAAGACCTGGCCAAAGAGCACGTGGCGGCGGGTCGCCTGTGCTGGGTGCTTGAAGAATGGTTTCCGACTTTTCCCGGCCTGCACATCTACTACCCGAGTCGACGCCAATCTTCGCGGGCGTTGAACCTGGTGGTGGAGGCGCTGCGCTATAACACTTGATCACTCATGAGGCAGGCTCATGGCCGTATCCTTCTTTAGCGCCTTAATCATCAATGCGCATTGGCCTAGGATCCGTCTACGTTTCCAACGCCGTTGAGGGTGAGCCATGAATTACCGTTACCTGGGCCGCAGTGCCTTGAAAGTGTCGCCCCTGTGCCTGGGGGCCATGATGTTCGGTGGCGAGGCTGATGAAGCCAGCGCCAAACGCATCATCGACAAAGCCGGCGCCGCTGGCGTCAACTTTATCGATTCCGCCGATGCCTATCACGCCGGGCGCTCCGAAGCCGTGGTCGGCCGCGCCATTGCCGCCCAGCGTGACCAATGGGTGGTGGCAACCAAGTTCGGTTATCCGGCGTCGGCCGAGGCCGGCCCGAACCAGCAGGGCCAGTCGCGCAAGTGGATCATGCAGGCGGTCGACGCCAGCCTGCAACGCCTGGGCAGCGACTACATCGACATCGTGTATTTCCACCGCACCTTGAGCGATGCGCCACTGGAAGAGGGCCTGCGCGCCATCGACGACCTGATTCGCCAAGGCAAGATCCGCTATTACGGGGTGTCGAATTTTCACGGCTGGAAAATCGCCGAGATGGTGCGCATTGCCGACGCGCTGGGCATCCAGCGCCCGACCGTCAGCCAGCCGCTGTACAACATCGTCAACCGTGTCGCCGAGGTCGAGCAGTTGCCGGTGGCGGGCCACTACGGCATTGGCGTCGTGCCCTACAGCCCACTGGCCCGTGGCGTGCTCAGCGGCAAATACGCGGTGGACGCGCCGCCACCGGCGGACACCCGCGCCGGGCGCGGTGACAAACGGATCCAGCAGACCGAATGGCGCCCCGAGTCGTTGAAGATCGCCAAGGCCATTGCCGAGCGTGCGGCGGCGCGGGGTACCACTTCCGTGGCGTTCGCGATTGCCTGGGTCTTGAAGAACCGCTTGATCAGCGCGGCGATCGCCGGCCCGCGCACCGAAGCGCAGTGGGACAGCTACCTGGAGGCGCTGGGCCTGGAACTGGGGCCGGAGGACGAAGCGCTGGTCGACAGCCTGGTCGTGCCCGGCCATGCCTCGACCCATGGTTTTACTGATCCGGGTTACCCGGTGGAAGGGCGCAAGGTCAGCTAGACCGCGCGGTATCACTGGTCATCGCCGTACCAGTAGTGCGCGGTGACCCCGCCGTCCATGAGGAAGTCGCTGCCCGTGATGAAGGTGCCTTCCGGGCCCATCAACAAGGCCGCGACGGCCGCGACTTCATCGGGTGTTCCGCCGCGCTTGGCGGCGCTGGATTCGATCATGCGACGGTAACCGTCCCCGCGTGGGCCGCTCAGCTCATCGCGGGCCAGCGGCGTGAAGATAATGCCCGGGCTGATCGTGTTCACGCGCGCACCGCGCTTGCCCCAGCGCACGGCCTGCGCTGCGACGCGCAGCGCGTTGCCACGCTTGGACAGCTGGTAGGCGTGCAGCGAGTCGGTCACTTGCGCAGGCTGCAACATCGGCAGGGCCAGCAACGCTTCAGTCGCGGTCAGCGCCAACGCCTTGTTCTGCTCGGCACTCAGCGCCGGCAGACGGTGCCCGGACTGCGAGGCGATGACGATGGCCGAACCGCCCTTGGCAATCACTTCGCCAAACAGCTCCAGCACCAGCGCCGTGCCGTACAGGTCGACCCGCAGGATGGTCGCCGGCGATGCCTGGGACGGTGACACACCGGCGGCATGGATCACCTTGGTGATCTCGCCAAGGCCGGCAGCCAGTGCGACGAGCGCTACGACCGACTCTCGCGACGCGACATCCACCTGGGCGGTGGTCACCTCGAAACCGGCATCACTCAAGACCTTTGCTGCCGCCTCGGCGGTGTCCTGGCGCAGGTCGGCAAGCACGACGTGCTGGCCGGCACTGACGCGCCGCGCGATGGCCTGGCCGATCGAGCCGGCACCTATGACTACGGTGACTTCCTTCATGGGATTTCCTCAAAGCGGGGGTGCCCACTTTAGAGGCAGCAGCTCCTGATGATTAGTCGTGCAAAACCGCGAGGTCTCATGAGCTGATCTCATGAGTCGGCCAATAGGTATCAAGACGTTTCGCCGCCCGTGCGCCGGTGCGCGGGCTTATGCGTATTATCCGTCGACCATACCTGCAGGGTATTCATTCAGACCTTATCCATATTGGACGGTCGCAACACCAGGCGTCAGCCTGAGGCCAATAACTATAAAAGAGGCGCAACCATGACCGTGCTATTGAGTGAGCGCAGCCAGATTTTCCAGGGTGCCGACGCCTATGCGGTGTCGGACTACGTCAACCAGCATGTCGGCAGCCACTGCATTCGCCTGCCCCCCAAGGGCCGGCCGCAGGCGAGCATCAGCCACCGCACTTTTTCCAGCCTGGACCTGTGCCGCATCAGTTACGGCGCGCCGGTGCGGGTCACGTCGGTGGCGCTGGAAACCATCTACCACTTGCAGATCCTGCTGAGCGGGCATTGCCGCTCGCATTCGCGAGGCGTGGAGCATGTGTTCGGACCTGGCGAGATCCTGCTGATCAACCCGGATGATCCGGTGGACCTGACGTATTCCGCCGACTGCGAAAAATTCATCATCAAATTACCCGTACGCCTGCTCGAAAACGCTTGCCTGGAGCAGCAATGGGCGCTGCCGCAGCCGGGTATCCGCTTTGCGACCGCGCGCCATGCACTCAGCGAAATGGGCGGGTTCCTGCCGTTGCTGGGGCTGATCTGCCACGAGGCGGAAAACGCTGCCGAACCGCATATGCAGAGCCTGTACGAGCGCATCGTGGCGACCAAGTTGCTGGCCCTGCTGGGCAGCAATGTACTGCGGGTGATCCCCCAGCCTGCACAGGGTGGCGGCTTCGAGGCGGTGCGTGAGTTTGTCGAACAGCACCTCACCGACGACATCAGCCTCGAACAACTGATGGCAGTGGCCAAGGTCAGCGAGCGCTCGCTGTACAGCCTGTTCGAGCGCCAGGTCGGCCTGTCCCCGCGTGACTACGTACGGCGGCGCAAGCTTGAACGGGTGCATGCCCGCCTGCAGCTGAGCAGCGCGCGCAGCGTGACCGAGGTGGCGCTGGACCACGGTTTTACGCACCTGGGACGGTTCTCCGAGGCCTATCGCCAACGCTTTGGCGAGTTGCCCTCGCAGACCTGGAAGCGCCACCGCTGAGCCGCGTGCACTCGGCGGATAGTGATCTGCAGAAAAGGGATATTGGACGACATGTCGGACACGTACGGTGAGGGCGCCTGATACAAGAACAACGGAGGGCTTGCCCCATGACCAGTACACTCGACCGACTCGCCCGACAACTGCGCGAGTCCGTGCAGGAAGATCCCGCCAACGGCGTGTTCCGCTGCCGCCGCGACATTTTTACCGACCCTGACCTGTTCGCCCTGGAGATGAAGCACATCTTCGAAGGCGGTTGGCTCTACCTGGCCCATGAGAGCCAGGTGCCCGAGATCAACGACTATTTCACCACCTGGATCGGGCGCCAACCGGTGGTCATCACCCGTGACAAGCACGGCAGCCTGCATGGCCTGGTCAACGCCTGTGCGCATCGCGGCGCCATGTTGTGCCGGCGCAAGCAAGGCAACAAGGGCTCGTTCACGTGCCCGTTCCACGGCTGGACATTCAGCAATGCGGGCAAGCTGCTCAAGGTCAAGGACGCCAAGACCGGGGCCTACCCCGACAGTTTTGACTGTGATGGCTCGCATGACCTCAAGCGCCTGGCGCGGTTTGAAAACTACCGCGGCTTTCTGTTCGGCAGCCTCGGCGAGGACGTGCCTGAACTGAGCGACTACCTCGGCGAAACCCGCGTGATCATCGACCAGATGGTCGACCAGGCGCCCTTGGGCCTGGAGGTACTGCGCGGCAGCTCGACGTATGTCTATGACGGCAACTGGAAGCTGCAGATCGAGAACGGCGCCGACGGTTACCACGTCAGCTCGGTGCACTGGAATTACTCGGCGACCATGGGCCGGCGCAACTACGAGGCCGAGGGCACGCGCACCGTCGACGCCAATGGCTGGTCGAAAAGCCTCGGCGGCGTCTACGCCTTCGATCACGGGCATATCCTGCTGTGGACACGCCTGCTCAACCCGGACGTGCGCCCGGTGCATGCCCATCGCGAGGCGCTGGCCGAACGCCTCGGCCAGGCGCGTGCCGACTTTATCGTCGACCAGACCCGCAACCTGTGCCTCTACCCGAATGTGTACCTGATGGACCAGTTCTCGACGCAGATCCGGGTGGTGCGGCCGCTCGCGGTGGACAAGACCGAAGTGACGATTTATTGCATGGCGCCCATCGGCGAAAGTGCCCAGGAGCGCGCCACGCGTATCCGCCAGTACGAAGATTTCTTCAACGTCAGCGGCATGGGCACACCGGACGACCTGGAGGAATTCCGCGCCTGCCAGACCGGCTACCAGGGCGCGAGCACCTTGTGGAACGACCTCAGCCGTGGCGCCAAGCAATGGGTCGAAGGCGCCGATGAAAACGCCAGGGCCATGGGCATGCACCCGCAACTCAGCGGGGTCAAAACCGAAGACGAAGGGCTGTTCGTGCGCCAGCACGCGCATTGGGCCGCGAGCCTGCAGCGCGCGATCGAACGTGAGCAGCAAGGCCTGATTGCCAGTGACCGGGAGGCGGTGTGATGAGCCTGTCCCGTGACCGCCTGCTCGACTTTCTCTACCGCGAAGCGCGCTTGCTCGATGACCGTCAGTGGGATGAATGGCTGGCGTGCTATTCACCCAAGGCGGAGTTCTGGATGCCGGCCTGGGACGACCACGACACCCTCGTCGAAGACCCGCAACGCGAGATCTCGCTGATCTACTACCCCAGCCGTGACGGCCTCGAAGACCGCATCTTCCGGATCAAGACCGAGCGTTCCAGCGCCAGTACACCGGAACCGCGCACCGTGCACCTGCTCAGCAACCTCGAAGTGCTGGCCGACGACGGCGCGCAGGTCGAACTGCGCTTCAACTGGCACACCCTCAGCCATCGCTACAAGACCACCGACAGTTACTTCGGCACCTCGTTCTACCACCTCGATACCCGCGCCGAGCAGCCGTTGATCACACGCAAGAAGGTCGTGTTGAAAAACGACTACATCCACCAGGTCATCGACATCTACCACATCTGAGGACACCGCCATGACGTATGCCATTGCCCTGAACTTCGAAGATGGGGTCACGCGTTTCATCGACTGCAAGGCGGGTGAGAAGGTGCTGGATGCTGCCTTCCGCCAACGCATCAACCTGCCCATGGACTGCTCGGACGGCGTGTGCGGCACCTGTAAATGCCACTGCGAAACCGGCGCCTATGACTTGGGCGACGACTACATCGACGACGCCCTGAGCGAAGACGAGGCGCAGCAGCGCCAGGTGCTGACCTGCCAGATGGTGCCGCAGTCCGATTGCGTGATTGCCGTGCCGCTGCCGTCCAGCGCCTGCAAGACCGGCACCACCGCATTTGTCGCGACGCTGACCGGCATTACCCGCCACGCCGATGCGGCGCTGGAGGTGCGTTTCGAACTGGATCAGGCGCCGGTGTTCCTGCCCGGCCAGTACGTGAACATCGGCGTGCCCGACAGCGGCCAGACGCGTGCGTATTCGTTCAGCAGCCGCCCCGGTGAGACCGGCGCGAGTTTTCTGATCAAGCACGTGCCGGGCGGCTTGATGAGCGGCTGGCTGCAGCGCGCGCAACCGGGCGACAGCGTGACCATGACCGGCCCGCTGGGCAGTTTCTACTTGCGCGAAGTGGCGCGGCCGTTGTTGTTGCTGGCCGGCGGCACCGGCCTGGCGCCGTTCCTGTCGATGCTCGAAGTGCTTGCGCAGCGCCAGGAAACCCGCCCGATAACACTGATCTACGGGGTCACACGCGACCAGGATCTCGTCATGGTAGAGGCACTGCAGGCGTTTGCCGCACGGCTGCCGAGCTTCAACTTCATCACCTGCGTGGCCGACCCGCAGACCGCGCATCCACGCCAGGGCTATGTCACCCAGCACATGGCCAGCGAAGTACTCAACGACGGTGATGTCGACGTGTACCTGTGCGGGCCGCCGCCGATGGTTGATGCCGTGCGCCAGCACTTCAAGACGCAGGGCGTGAACCCTGCGAGCTTCCACTACGAAAAATTCACCCCCAACGTCAGCGCCAGCTGCGATGCCGCCTGAGGACATACGCATGACTTCACGTTTCATAGACAAGGTCGCGCTGGTCACCGGCGCGGCCCAGGGCATCGGCCGCCGCGTTGCCGAGCGGTTGCTGGAGGAGGGCGCCTGGCTGGTGGCGGTGGATCGCTCGGAACTCGTGCATGAGTTGCAGCATGAGCGCGCGCTGCTGCTCACCGCCGACCTCGAACAGCACGCCGAATGCGCGCGGGTGATGGCCGCCGCAAAGGCGCGGTTCGGGCGCCTCGACATTCTGGTCAACAACGTCGGCGGGACCATCTGGGCCAAACCGTTCGAGCACTACGCCGAGAGCGAAATCGAAGCCGAAGTGCGCCGTTCATTGTTCCCGACGCTGTGGTGCTGCCATTGCGTGCTGCCGTACATGTTGGCGCAGGGCAGCGGCGCCATCGTCAATGTGTCTTCGGTGGCGACCCGTGGGCTCAATCGCGTGCCGTACGGCGCGGCCAAGGGCGGGGTGAATGCACTGACCGCCTGCCTGGCCCTGGAAACCGCCGGCAGCGGCATCCGCGTCAATGCCACCGCGCCCGGCGGCACCGAGGCGCCACCACGGCGTATCCCGCGCAACAGCCAGCCACAGAGCGAGCAGGAACGCCTGTGGTATCAGCAGATCGTCGACCAGACCCTCGACAGCAGCCCGATGAAGCGCTACGGCAGCATCGACGAACAGGCTGGCGCGATTCTGTTCCTGGCCTCCGACGAGGCGTCCTACATCACCGGCGTAACCCTGCCGGTAGGGGGTGGCGACCTCGGCTGACCGCCCGCTTTCACCTGCGTGTTCCACCTGCAGACATTGACTCACAACAACAATAAAGAGAGCACTGCCATGCGTACCCATGATGTCCATTCGATAATTGATAATGCCCCGTTCAACCGCTTTCACTGGCTGATCGTGAGCCTGTGTGCGGTACTGTTGATCTTTGACGGCTATGACTTGTTTATCTACGGTGTGGTCCTGCCGTCGATCATGCGTGAGTGGGGGCTCACCCCCTTGCAGGCCGGTGCCCTGGGCAGCTATGCGCTGTTCGGCATGATGTTCGGCGCGTTGATCTTCGGCACCCTGGCGGACCGCTTCGGCCGCAAGAAAGGCATCGTGTTCTGCTTTGCGTTGTTCAGCATCGCCACCGTGATCAACGGCTTCGCCAGCAGCCCGACCGAGTTCGGGATCTGCCGGTTTATCGCCGGGCTCGGTTGTGGCGGGTTGATGCCCAATGCCGCCGCGCTGATCAACGAATATGCACCGAAAAAAGTCCGCAGTACCTTGATGGCCTTCATGTTCAGCGGCTACTCCCTGGGCGGAATGCTCGCGGCGAGCGTGGGGATTTTCATGCTGCCGGCCTATGGCTGGTCGTCGATGTTTTTTGTCGCGGTCATCCCGCTGCTGTTGCTGCCGTTGGTGGTGTACTGGCTGCCGGAATCGATTGGTTTCCTGATTCGACAAGGCCGCACGGACCAGGCACGGGCACTGCTCGCGCGGCTGTCGCCGGGCACGCCGATCAATGCCGACGACGAGTTGGTCATCGCGGACATCAAGGGCAAGGGCGCCTCGGTGGTGGAGTTGTTCCGCCACGGCCTGGCGGTGCGCACGGCAATGATCTGGACCGCGTTTTTCTGCTGCCTGCTGATGGTCTATGCGTTGAGTTCATGGCTGCCCAAACTGATGGCCGGCGCCGGCTACAGTCTCGGGTCGAGCCTGTCGTTCCTGGTGGCGCTGAACCTGGGCGGCATGGCGGGCGCGTTGATCGGCGGGCGCCTGGGTGATCGTCTTAACCTGGTGACCGTGACCATCGGCTTCTTTATCGCCGGGGTGTTCTCGATCAGCCTGCTGGGCATCAACAGCCCGATGCCGGTGCTCTACCTGCTGATCTTCATCGCGGGCGCGACCACCATCGGCACGCAAATCCTGCTGTATGCCGGGGCGGCGCAATTGTATGGCTTGTCTATCCGCGCGACTGGCCTGGGCTGGGCGTCCGGCATCGGCCGCAATGGTGCCATCGTCGGCCCGCTGCTGGGCGGTGCACTGATGGCGATTGAACTGCCGCTGCAGCTGAACTTCATGGCCTTTGCGATTCCCGGTGCCATCGCCGCATTGGCGATGACCGTGTTTGCCCTGAATGAGCGGCGCACCCGTGTCGTCTTGCCGACCGCCCAGGCGCTGTGACCTGCCGAACCGTCGATAACAACAATAACGAAGAGCAACGACATGCACACACAACGTATCTGGCTCGCCCTGTTGGGCGTGCCCCTTGCGGCGACGGCTGACGAGGGTGGTTTTCTCAAGGACTCGACGGCCACCTTGCAGGCCCGCAACTACTACTTCAGCCGCGACTTCTCCGACATCGTCGGGGCCAATCGGCAATCGCGGGCCGAGGAGTGGGGCCAGGGCTTCATCCTCACTTACAAGTCCGGCTACACCCCAGGCCCCGTGGGCTTCGGCCTGGATGCGCTGGGCACCCTGGGCCTCAAGCTCGACAGCAGCCCGGACCGGGTCAATAGCGGCTTGCTGCCGGTCAAGGACGATGGCCGCGCCGCCGACGAGTACAGCCGCCTGGGGCTGACCTTCAAGGCGCGGCTGTCCAACACCGAATTGAAGGTCGGCGAGCTGCAGCCCAACCTGCCAGTGCTGGCCTTCAGCGACATCCGCCTGCTGCCCCCGAGTTACCAGGGCGTGGGCATCAGCTCCAGCGAGATCAACGGCCTGGCGTTGCAGGCCGGCCACTTGAGCACCACAAGCCTGCGCAACGAGGCGGGTGACGAAAAGATGATCGCCATGCTCGGCCATGTACCGCAGCGCGGGGCCGAGAGTGATGCCTTCAACTACGTGGGCGGCGACTATGCCTTCAACAGCAAGCGCACCAGCGTCAGTTATTGGCACGGGCAGTTGAAGGACATCTACGCCCAGGATTTCATCGGCCTCAAGCACAGCCAGCCGGTTGGCACCTGGGTACTGGGCGCCAATCTTGGCTATTACACTGCGCGCGAAGACGGCGACCGGTTGCTCGGCAAGATCGACAACCAGGCGTTTTTCTCGCTGTTGTCGGCCAAGCGCGGCGCGCACACGGTCTATGTGGGTTACCAAGCGATGTACGGCGACAGCGCTTTCCCGCGCGTCTTCGCCAACATCAGCCCGCTGGGCAACGAGGTGCCCACCTATGAGTTCGCCTACACCGACGAGCGCTCGTGGCAAGTGCGCTATGACTACGATTTTGCCGCGCTGGGCCTGCCGGGACTGACCACCACCGTGCGCTACATCACCGGCGACAACGTGAAGACCGGTGCCGGCTACGAGGGCAAGGACCGCGAGCGCGACCTCGACATCGGGTACGCCGTGCAAAGTGGCGTGCTGAGCGGCCTGGGCATCCGCATCCGCAATGTGATGGCGCGCTCCAACTACTGCAGCGACATCGATGAGAACCGGCTGATCCTCAGTTACACCTGGAAGCTGCTCTAGACGCCGCCCTGGCAGGTGCCCATCACGCTGTAGTTGAGCGTGTGGCTGACGCCCTGGCTGTCGAGATACACCAGGGTCGCGGGCTCGACCTGGCAACTGCCAGGCACCGCCGTGACGGAAACAATCTGCTGGATATCCAGCCCCTGGCTGTCATTGCCGCCGGCGGCGAAAGCGCCGGTGGCGGTGAGCAGCAAAGCCACGCCGAGCAATCGAATTTTCATGGTGTCGTCCTCTATCAACAGGCTCCAGTGTAGTGGCTGCAGCGCCGTATTAAACACAGGAACCGGTAAATGACCCGTACGTATTACGTAGCAATCAAGGCCCGACGCTGATGGACGTGTTCAATGGCATGCGGGTGTTTGTGCAGGTGGTCGACAGTGGCAGCTTCGCGGCGGCGGCAGAGGTGTTGAACCTCTCCGGCGCGCACGTCTCACGGTTGATCGCCGACCTGGAGCAGCACCTGCAGACGCGCCTGCTGCAGCGCACCACCCGACGCCTGAGCCTGACCGAGTCGGGCGAGCGTTTCCTGCTGCGCTGTCGCGGCATCCTCGACGACATCCGGGACGCCAGCGCCGAAGCCAGCGGCGCCCACCTCAACCCGCGCGGACGCCTGCGCGTGCACTGCATGAGCGGGCTGGGCGTGCTGATCACCCCGCTGATCGCACGCTACAGCGAGCTTCACCCGCAGGTGTCGATGGAGCTGAGCTTGTCCCAGCACACCCCTGATCCGCTCGAGGAGGGGCATGATGTGGTGATCTCCATCGCCCACGCGCTGCCGGATTCGGCCCTCGTCAGCCAGACCATCGGCCAGCTGTTCAGCGTGCCGTGCGCGGCGCCCCGTTACCTGGCAAACCATGGCGTGCCCGACCATCCCGAGCAACTGCTGCAACACCGGCGCCTGCACCTGCAGGATTTTCAGGAAGATGAGTGGCGCTTCCAGGGCGAGGCGGGGGACCTCAGCGTTCCCCCCGGCACCGCCTTCCGGACCAACGTGGCCGACGCCATGGTCAAGGCGACGCAAGAGGGCATGGGCATCAGCCTGTTGCCGTTTTTCAGCGCTGCCCCGGCCTTGCAGGACGGCTCGCTGCTACGCCTGCTGCCGGAATATCGGCTGCGTGAGCGCACTATCTTCGCAGTGTACCCTTCGCGGCGCTTTCTGGACGCCAAGGTGCGCACGTGGGTGACGTTTTTGCAGGCCAGCCTGCCGGCGTTGTTGGCCGAGTACGTCGGGGTGGTGGAACAACCGGGGCATTGGGCACAGCGTTGATGTGGCGGGCTGAGCAAACCCTGCGATCATCGCTGGGTGTCCCGATCACCATGGAACCTGGGAATGCGACCATTGAGGGAGGGCAGATACCGCCAGCGAAAAGCACCCACGGACGCGGCTGGCTGTCGGCGCAGCCATGCCGAGACCGCCTCGGCGGCGATCGCCAAGGCAAGCGGCTGGCCTGGACATTGATGTCTTCCCGCGCCAAAGCTGAAGGTTCGTCGCTGGGTTCGTTCGAGCAAGCAGCGATCGGGCTCCGGGTTCGCGCCGGGATCTCGGTTGGCTGAGGCGAGCAATAGGAGAACGGTATCGCCTGGCACCAGTACGTTGCCCTCGATATTGCATTGCTGGGTGACGAATCGCCGGGTGTTTTGCACCGGTGAGTCGTAGCGCGCCACTTCTGCCACCAGGTCTGCAACCTGCTGCCCGCCTTCAAGCAGTCCAGGCTCACGATGCAGCGCCACGAGGCTGTTGCCGATCAAGCCTGCGCTGGCTTCGCAGGTCTGCGACAACAGGCCGATCAGGTTGGCGATCAATGCCTCGCGGTCTCTCCAGGCGGTGGCTGCGCAAGCGCTTTGGACGTGGTTCAAGAAGCGGCTACTGTCATTGGCGTCACTCAGCAGCGCGCTGAATAATTGCCTGAGTCGAGTCGCCGCGCCATGGGCGCTGTCGAGTTGAATGTCGTCGCTCAGGGGCGACAGGCAGGCAACAAAATCCCGCGTCAGCCTTGCGACGTCCTGTAGCTGGCTGGGTGGGAAGCCTATCAGCGCTGCAATGACGCACACCGGTACGGTGAACATCAATTCATCCAGGTGCTCGACGGGGAGGGTCTCGACCAGGCGTGCCACGAGGCCTGCGATGCGTTCTGTCTCGACAGCGGCCAACGCCGGTTCGATGGCCATCCTCGGGCACATGTGCTGCGGGCCCTCGTTCATGCGCATCAAGCGAGCGAAAATCATCCCCGCGGCGCCTTGCGCAATGGCCGCGGGAACCGGCTCGTCCGGCGGACGCACTCGACAGTCGGGGTGCCCGAGGAGAGCGTCGACCGCGTTGGCACTGCTTGCAATCCATAACCGAAGATCGGTATCGAAGTACAGCCCACCTTGTCGCCTGAGGTAAGCGTAATAAGGGTAGGGGTCGGCATGGGTCGCGGCTTCAAAAGGCGTCATTCCTGGAGTCCTGTTCACAAAGAACAGCTACTATTGAACACCTTTCATGCCGACGATTCGCTCAGGAACGAAATATGGATGCCCAAGGCAATGACAGCGCGATTTCTCGGGTAGCCGGCGCCATTGCCGAGCCTGCGAGGACCAAAATGCTGTGTGCGCTGATGGATGGCCACGCACGTACCAGTACCGAAATGGCCGTGATCGCCGACGTGAGTGCATCCACGGCGAGTGCGCATCTGGTACGGCTCAAAGACGCCGGCTTGGTAAGGCTGCACACGCAGGGCCGGCATCGCTACTACAGCCTGGCGGACGCGCAGGTGGCCCAGGCGATCGAGGCCCTCATGGTGATCAGCCAAAACGCGGACACGCGCTACGTTTCCACGACCCCGAGCCGATTGCAGTTTGCGCGTACCTGTTATGACCACATGGCAGGATCATTGGCCGTGCAGCTGCACGACCACTTCATCGCGTCAGGCTGGCTGACCGTGGCGGATGCCGGGGATGTCCTGTATCAGCTCACGGCGAGCGGCGAAACAGCCATGACGGGGTTGGGTATCGAGGTGGAAAAGGCCAGGGCCCAGCGACGTCGTTTCGCGTGTTCATGCCTGGACTGGAGCATGCGCCGCCCTCATCTGGCGGGGGCGCTCGGCGCGGCTTTCCTGCAGATGCTCCTGAGCCGCCAGTGGGTTATTCAAGACCTCGACAGTCGCGCACTTGGATTGACAGCCAAGGGGCGGGAAGCGCTGTCTGGCCGGTTCGGGATCACGCTTGAAAGCCCACAGGTGCAGGGATCAGTGCAACGAAAGATCAACCGATCCGCCGAACTGGCCTATGACGGCTGACGGATCCGTGTCTGGCAAAGCAGCCTCTGCGTGTTCACTGAGCATTGGCACGTTGCCGGTGACTTCGGCGCGTTGCCGGTTGTTCGTGCCGTGTCCATGGTCGCCACCTCAGAGATGCTCGATCACCATCACCGCAGTCGTGTCGGCCTCGAGTGCTTCGAACACGTGAGGCGCATTCGCCAGGTAGCTTATGTAGTCGCCCGCGTTCAGCAACACCGGTCCGTCCGCCGGGCCGATGCGGGCACTGCCACTGCACAGCACCACGTGCTCTACGGTGCCTGCCGGGTGAGGCTGGGACAGGCGGACTTCGCCAGGCTGTACCTTCAACCGGTAGAGGTCGCGCCGCACTCCGGCCGGGCAGTCGGCAAGCAGTGTCGCGGCATAATTGGCCGTCTCGGCATACGTCGTCATGCCCTCGTTGGCGCGGATCACCCGCAGGGTTTGCCGGGGCTGCTCGAAGAAGCGAGTGACTTGCAAGCCCATCGCCATCGCCAACGACCACAAGGTTTCGATGCTGGGGTTACCGATTCCCGACTCCAATTGAGACAAGGTCGATTTCGCCACCCCGGCGCGCTTCGCCAATTCGGTCAAGGACAGCCCGGCGGCCAGGCGTTCGCGCTTGATTGAAAGCGCCAGCAGATCGATTCGGCTGGGATTATGGCTCATGGGGCTGTTCGTTATGTCAGTCATTTGTTCTTCAAATCATCCGATTGAGAATTGACGCTCTGGGTTAGCGTGTTCATTATAGTGGTCGTTAGTTCATTATAAAGTTCTATTTGTCGAACTCTCCCGCGGACGGCGGCCTGGGTCACGGCAATGTCGACAGCAAGGAAGCCAAGAGTGATGAAGGCGCAAACCCGTGGGACGTTCGAAATGATTTCGGCCATGCTGATCTCCGGCACGGTGGGCTGGTTCGTCATCATGTCGGGGCAGAGCCCGCAGGCCGTGGTCTTCTGGCGTTGCGTGTTCGGCGCGTTGGCGATGTTGGCCGCGTGCCTGATGCTGGGGGTGCTGCGTCGCCCGCTGATCACTGCCCGGCAGTTCATTTGGGTGTGCCTGGGCGGGGTGGCGCTGATGCTCAATTGGGTGCTGCTGTTCAGTGCCTACCAACACGCCTCAATCGCCATTGCCACGGTGGTTTACCATGTCCAGCCGTTCATGCTGGTCGGTCTGGGTGCGCTGTTTTACGCCGAACGCCTCAGTGTTGCCAAGCTCGGCTGGCTGCTGGTGGCCTTCGCCGGCCTGATGCTGATCGTGTTCGCCAAGGGCGGCGGGCAGGCCAGCGGCGCCGACTACCTGCTGGGCGTTTGCCTGGCGCTGTCTTCCGCCTTCTTCTACGCGGTGGCGGCAGCGATCACCAAGCGCCTCAAGGAGGTGCCCGCGCACCTGATCGTGCTGATCCAGATGGTGGTCGGCGTGCTGGTGCTGGCCCCATTCGTGGACTTTGGCAGGGGCGACACGGTCGGGGATGCCTGGATTTACCTGATCATTATCGGCGTGGTCCATACCGGGCTGATGTCGACGCTGCTCTACAGCGCCATCCAGAAAATCCCCACGGCCCTGGTCGGGGCTCTGTCATTCATCTACCCGATCGCCGCTATCCTGGTCGACTGGGTGGCCTTCGCGCATCCGCTCAGCAGCCTGCAAGTGATTGGCGCGAGCGCCATTCTGCTGGCGGCGGCGGGGATGAACTTCGGTTGGTCACTGCGCCGTCCCGGGCCGCAGATAATCGCGCTGACTGACCGCCGTGGTCGCCAGGATTGACCTGGGCGGTGTTTCAACTCGGTCACCTGTGGCTGGTGTGGCAGGCGCTGTCATATGACGTTGAGGGTTGGCATACGCTGCTGGTCGCCACTCCGGGCAGATCTGTACGATGTAACCGGACCCCGCCAAGATTTGAGCTGCCATGGTTCACGCTGCAGCGCAGGAGGAAGGTAGTCATAGCAGAGCGGGTGACGCCCGGCAGCCTTGCCCAGAGCCCAACTGCCAGTGCAGATAGCAGCACCTAACCTGCGCTCGGGCGGGCCTGTGGAGGGTGCTGCGATACGCTGACTGCTCAATGGTCGCGTCAGCCTCGGTGGAACGGTTCACCCCTCGATCTTTGCACTGGCCTGCTGTAACTCCCGAGCGTCCCCCCCCAGCGCACCGGTGGCTTGGGCTGCCAGTTTCAACAGCATCTTGCGCGCACTCGTAATGGCGTCTTCGTTGAAACGCTCGGAGGGCCCCGAGAGGGTCAGGGCGCCTTTGAGTTCGTTATTCATGCCGAACACAGGTACCGACACCGCTGCGGTATCGGGATCGCGTTCGCCAAAAGAACTCGCCCAGAGTTGCTCGCGAACATTGGCAAGCGCATCAGCAACAGACGGGCCGAAAGTCCGCAGAATCTTTCCCGAAGCCCCGGCGTTAAGTGGAAAACGATCACCCTCGTGAATGGAAACCCGCACGGAACGCTTGGGTTCGACGCGGAAAAGCACCACCCGACTGTCGTTTTCGATGACGTAGAACGAGGAAGTTTCCCCGCTCTCTTGCGAGAGCGTTTCGAGTATTGGGTAGATGATGTCGCGCAGGCGAAATGAACTTTGGTAAAGCGGTGCCAGCCGAAGGGGTTCGTGGCCGATAGCGAATTGTCCGTCCGGCAATCGACGAATGTAACCGGCTCTTTCCAGGGAGATCATTAAGCGCAGGATGGTACTTTTGTAGAGACCGGTGCGGCGCGCCAATTCTGCCAGTGGCAACACGCTGCACTGCGTGTCGAAGGCGCCGAGTATGGCAAAGGCGCGGTCGACCGCGGCAACGCCGCCGTCAGCGGGATCTTTCTCAGGTTTTTCGTTACTGTTCATGGTCATTTCGGCCAGTGATTGGGCTGCAAATCCATCATCGTGAGTAAGCTCACCCTTGCGACGGGTGAGCAATTTGACGATACCTTACCCGCAGCGCCTACTCGCCGACTAGTCTGTCTGGCAGCACATCATTCTGGCCCTTAGCATTCGCTGCTCAAGCGTCACGCATGAAGAAACGCAGCGACACGGCCATCAGCGCGGCAAACAACAGCACGCAACCCATGACCATCAGGCCCGCGGTGAACGACTGCGTGGCGTCTTTCAGATAGCCCATCAGGTAGGGGCCGACGAAGCCTCCGAACGCGCCAAAGGTATTGATCAGCGCAATCCCTCCCGCGGCGGCCCGGCCCGAAAGGAACTTGGCCGGCAAGGTATAGAAGATGGTTTTCGCAGAAATCGTCCCGACCAGGGCCAGGGTGATGCCTATCAGCGCCGGGGCCAGTGCGTTCATGTTCAGTGCGAACATCAACGCCAGGCCCGCCAGCACCAGCGCAATCACCAGGTTAAGGATGCCTCTGCCTGTGCGGTCGACATACTTGGCCCAGAACAGCAGGCCTAGGGTGGAGAAGAAGTACGGAATAGCCGCGACCCAGCCGATCATGCTGATTTCCACGCCATGCGCCTTGAGCATCTGTGGAAGCCAGATGCCAATGCCGTACGTGCCGATGGTGAAGCTGAAGGTGATCGAACTGAGGATCCACACGCGTGGATCCTTGAGTACAACACCGAAGTCATGGCGTTTCTGATCCTTGCCGGCTTCCTTTTCCAGCATGTCGTTCAGGGCGTCACGTTCTTCCTGCGTCAGCCATTTGGCTTCGCTGGGGCGGTTTGCCAGGACCTTCAATGTGATCAACCCCAGCACACACGCCGGAATGCCCTCGATCAGGAACATCCATTGCCAGCCAGCCAGGCCCCAGATGCCGTGCATCTGTAGCAACCAGATTGACAGCGGGCCGCCGACCAGAAAGGAAATAGGGGTAGCCACGGTGAACCACGCCAATACCCGTGTACGGTATTGCGCGGGGAACCACAGGGTCAGGAAGAAAATCACGCCAGGAAAGAAGCCCGCTTCCGCCACACCCAGGATGAAGCGCACGGCATAGAAACTATAAGGGCCGATAACCCAGGCTGTGGCCGCTGCTGCCAGGCCCCAGCTAATCATGATGCGTGCCATCCACACCCGGGCCCCGAAGCGGTACATCGCCAGGTTGCTGGGCACTTCGCAGAGGCAGTAGCCGACAAACATAATGCCGGCGCCCAGTCCGAACTGGGCCGCAGTAAGCCCGAGCTGATCGGTCATCTGCAGCGCGGCATAACCCACACTGGTGCGGTCCAGATAGTTGAAGAAATAGGCCAGTGCAAGCAGTGGAATCAAGCGCCAGGCGGCTTTTTTCATCGCTCGGCGTTGAAGTCCCGAATGCACTTCAGGCTGGGACTGGGGCAAGTGGGAAGTCGTGGTCGTGACGTTAGCCATGACTGTATCCTCGGTATTGTTGTTATGGATACCGTGGCGGGATACGCCGACGGTTCTGGCAGGATTTCGTGCGGTTCCGGCACTCCGTTCTGCGGTTCACGCCGAGCCTCCCTCGGCGCGTCAGATTTATCGGCAGCCGCAACGGGCCCAGGTTGGCCCGCCGTAGCGCCGGTCAGGCGCTCTTGATCGTGCCTGTGGCCTCCAGGGCGTCGATCGCCTCGGCGGTATAACCGAGTTGTTCCAACAGTTCCCGAGAGTGGCTACCCATTTGCGGAACATTCAGGCGTGCGCCAAAACGCTGGCCGTCCATCTCGAAAGGGAGCATCGGCACTTTCACGGTCTCGCCGTTGGGCAGCGCCAGTTCTGTCATGCCGCCGGATTCGTTGAGGTGGTGATCGTCGAACAGGTCATCCGGGCGTTGAATCGGGGAGAAGGGCAGGCCGGCCTGTTCACACAGCTTCATCACCGCCTGCTTGCTCATGCCGGCAACGCGTTCACGTACCGATGGCATAATCTGCTCGCGAGCAATCACACGCTGGTTATTGCGCGCAAGAGCCGGGTCGTTGCCCAGTTCCTGGAAGTCGAAAGCGGTGCAGAACGCTTGCCATTGGCTATCGCTCACCACGCCGATAAAGACCTGTTCGTTTTCTTGATCCGTATCAAACACGTCATAGATCGCCCAGGCAGAAATGCGGCTGGGCATGGGGGCGGCGGAGGCGCCCGTGACCACTTTCTGCATCATGTGCTGGGCTACCAAGAACGCCGAGTTCTCGAAGAGCCCGGTCTGGACGAATTGACCGCGTCCGGTTTCCTTGCGCTGGAGCAGGGCCGCCAGGATGGAGACGGCGCTGAACATGCCGCCCATCACATCGTTGACCGACGCACCGGCACGCAGTGGGCGCCCGACAGGGCCTGTCATGTAGGCCAACCCGGTCATCATCTGCACGACTTCGTCGAGGGCGGTACGGTTTTCGTAGGGACCCGGCAAGAAGCCTTTCATCGAGCTGTAGATGATGTCCGGCTTGATGGCTTTGACCTGTTCATAGCCCAGTTCCAGTTTTTCCATGGCTCCGAGGCGGAAGTTCTCGATGACCACATCGGCGGTGGCGATGAGTTTTCGCACCGCTTCCTTGCCTTCGTCGGATTTGATATCCACCGCAAAACTCTTCTTGTTGCGGTTGTAGGTCATCCAGTAGCCCGCGCCGGAGCCCATCAGGCGGCGGGTGTTGTCGCCCTCTGGCACGGGCTCAACCTTGATCACCTCGGCACCAAGATCGGCGAGCAGCAGGCCGCAGGTTGGGCCCATCACCATGTGGACGAACTCGATCACGCGGATCCCGGCCAGTGGCAGCTGTTTTTCTTCTGGCTGGTTCATACGCGCTCCTTGGCATAGGTGAAGTTCTTGCCCACGCCGGCATCGGGGATGAAGCCATACAGCGGTTCACCTGGCAGCCCTTTAACCAGCCAATCCCGTGCATGAACCAGGCGGTCAAGGTCAACGCCGGTGCGCAGGCCCATCGATTCGAGCAGGTAAACGAGGTCTTCGGTAACGATATTTCCCGAGGCGCCAGGCGCGTAGGGGCAGCCGCCAATACCGCCTTGGGAACCATCGAACGTAGTGACGCCAGCTTCCAGTGCCGCCACGACATTGGCCAGGCCCTGCCCGCGGGTATTGTGAAAATGCGCACTGCCGCTGAGTGCGCCTATTTCGTTGCGTAGCCGGATGAATAGGCGGCGCACTTGAGTGGGGTTGGCATAGCCGACGGTGTCGGACAGGCCGACCTCATCTACACCGAGTTCGGCCATTTTCACGGCAATGGCGAGGGTCTCGTCATCCGTGACCGCGCCTTGAAGCGTGCAGCCAAAAGCCGTGGAGACGCCTGCTTCTATCTGGATGCCGGGGAAGCGTTCGTTGCGCAACGCAACCACGGCCTTCACCTCTTCGAACACCTGTGCGTGAGTCTTGCGGATGTTGGAGATCGAGTGCTGCTCACTGACAGAGATGGGCAGGGTGATCTTGTGTACACCGGCGTGAAAGGCCGCTTCAGCCCCACGAAGATTAGGCACCAGGGCGGTCACGTGCAGGTTCGGCAGTGTCAGCGCATGGGCCACGACGAGCGCACAGTCCGCCATTTGCGGCAGCAGCTTGGGAGGCACAAACGAACCCACTTCGATCTCGCGTAGGCCTGCTGTTGCCAGTGCCGTTATCCATTCCAGTTTGAGCTCGGTAGACATGATGGCGTTGACGCTTTGCAGGCCATCGCGCGGCCCCACTTCACTTACCAGGATGTCGATTTCAGTGGCGTCTTTCACAGTAGGTTCTCCTCATCTGCGGGACAGCCTGTTGAACATTCACGCAATGCGGCGGTTAGGAAAAGCACGTATTGTTAAGAGTGTTCTGTCAGGCAGAATATTGTTCTATTCCTAGTATTGGCCTTAAAAATACCTGCTGTCAACGGCTGTCTTGATGCACTCACACCCCCATGCATCTGGCGCTTTCAAAGGGTTTCTGGTTATCCCGCGGAATAATTTTTGCTCTGCGCGCGCAACGCCCCAGCGAAATCTCGCGCTTGACAGGCAATCAAAATGCTTGGAAAGTTATTCCGCCAGAAGGAATGTTGTTCTGTCAGATAGAACAAATAAAAACAAAAACCTCTGTGCATCTGGACGGCAAGGCGTTACCTGAAGCAATTAGGTTCGCCTTCCTTGTCACGATGCCAGTTGATACGCGGAGTGCTGCCATGAGCCTGTATCCCCCACCTCAGGAGAGGACCACCGAGGTCTTCACCCGGCTGCCCGAGAAGTTCTGGCGCAACGGCGACTCGGATTGGGTTCGTGCCAACAAACTGGGCCAGAAGGTTGCCAGTTTTCTGGAAGGACCCTCCTTCGACCGGGCCGGCAATCTTTACGTGACCGATATCCCCTACGGCCGCATCTTTCGCATTTCACCGCAGGGGGAGTGGGAGTTGGTCGTGGAGTACGACGGCTGGCCCAATGGCCTGAAAATTCATGGTGATGGCAGAATTTTCATTGCCGACTACAAGCGCGGCATCCTGGTCCTGGATCCGCTAAGCAAGCGCATTGAGCCTTTCCTTACCCACCGCCGCAGCGAGGGCTTCAAGGGCGTCAATGACCTGTTTTTCGATCCTGAAGGGCGTCTCTACTTCACCGACCAGGGCCAGACCGGCATGCACGACCCCAGTGGCCGTGTGTTTCGCTATGACCTGGAAAGCCAACGTCTGGATTGTCTGTTGGATAACGGACCGAGCCCCAATGGCCTGGTCATGGACCTGCACGAGCAAGCATTGCTTGTGGCCATGACCCGGGGCAATTCGATCTGGCGCCTGCCCATTCAATCGGACGGCACGACGTCCAAGGTCGGAGTGTTCACGGCCATGGCAGGCGGGGTGAGCGGCGCGGACGGCATTGCACTGGATGACCAGGGCAACCTGTTCGTTTGCGATGCGGGTAATGGCTGCGTATGGGTGTTCGATCGCCATGCGGTGCCTCTCTATCGCCTGCGGTCCTGCACCGAAGGACGGACCTTGACCAACCTGGCGTTTGGCGGTGAAGGCAACCGGCACCTGTTCGTCACCGACTCTTCAACCGGCCACATCCTCAAGATAGCCATGGAGCATCCTGGCAAGCCGATGTTCTCGCACGCCACTACGTAACTACAGGTACGCAAGCCCAAGGCGCGTGGATTCGATTCGCCTCGAACCGCGCTAATGGCTGCGCTTTGCCCAAACAAAACCAATAAGAAGAGGGACACATGCTTACGATCCTCAGCTACACAATGATCGCCTGCTTCATGTACCTGATCATGAGCAAGCGACTGTCACCACTGGTTGCACTCGTGCTGGTGCCCATCCTGTTTGGCTGCCTCGCCGGGTTTTCCACCGCCCTGGGCCCGATGATGCTCGACGGCATGAAAATGCTCGCCCCGACGGGGATTATGCTCACCTTCGCCATCCTGTATTTCTGCATGATGACGGACGCAGGTCTGTTCAACCCGCTGATCAAGTTGATCCTGAAGCTGGTCAAGGGCGACCCGCTGAAAATCGTGGTGGGCACCGCGATCCTGGGCATTTGCGTGGGCCTCGACGGGGATGGTGCAACGATGTACATCATCACCACAGCAGCGATGCTGCCGCTCTACCGCCGTACGGGTATAAGTCTGCAAGTCATGGCGACAGTGCTGATCCTGACCATTGGTGTGATGAACATCCTGCCGTGGGCCGGCCCGTTCTCCCGCGCGGCCAGTGCTATGCACGTCGACATTACCGACCTGTTTATCGAGATGATCCCAATCATGATCGCGGGGCTTGGCTGGGTGATCTTCAGTGCATTCTGGCTCGGCTTGAAAGAACGACGCCGCCTCGGGATCCTGACGCTCGACAACGATGAGCTCATGGATCAGTTCACAGAGTTTCGCCTGGGTGACTGGCGCTTTCTGTTCAACGCCGCGCTGACCATCACCCTGATCGCGCTGATGATGCTTAACCTGATGCCACTGCCGGTGCTGTTCACCATCGCCTTTGCCCTGGGCCTGATGGTCAACTTTCCCACGCTCAAGGCGCAGAAAGCGGTGATCGGCAAGCACGCCGACAACGTCATGGCCGTCACCTCGCTGATTTTTGCGGCAGGTATTTTTGTCGGCATCATGTCCGGTACCGGCATGGTCAAAGCTATCTCCGAAAGCCTGATCATGGTCATCCCGGATTCCGCCGGGCATTTCATGTCGGTGTTCACCGCCTTCATCAGCATGCCATTCACCTATGTCCTGACCAACGACGCCTTCTACTTCGGCATTCTGCCGATCCTGGCCGAGACCGCCAGCCATTACGGCATCGAAGCTCAGGAGATGGCGATTGCGAGCCTGATCGGTCAGCCGGTGCACCTTCTCAGCCCACTGGTAGCCTCTACTTATCTGCTGTGCGGCCTCCTGGATGTGGACTACGGCGACAACCAGCGCGCCTCCATTTTCTGGTGCATCGGTACCTGCCTGGTGATGTTTGTAGCCGCTGTCGTGCTGGGTTCTATCGATATTTATAACTGAGGGTCTACGCCGTTACGCGGGGCGGTTGGGGCGTCCACCGTTATTTTGCCGCAATGGGTCTAATCAGCCCATTGTCGAGCCGCCTTCTGGCTCTGCACTAGGAGTTGCGCGCATAAACTGCCTCCATCGCACCTGGCATTGGGTGAAACGACGAATCTATGCAAATGCTCGTCGAGGTAGAGGTCCGGTAGGTGGCGCGAAAGGCGTGGGCAGTGATGTCGTACTCTGGCCAGATACGCTGAAAGGACGTGAGCATGGAGGTCGGGTTTATGGGAGGTCCCGGATAGACCGGCGAGACGAACACCCAGCCTTTGCCTTCTTCATCCACCACGCGGGCTTTATGTAGTTCGAGTAACAGGACCAAGGCTTGCTCAGGCAACGGCACGATGCGTTTGCTCTTGTACAGATGCTTGGACTTTCTGACCACATAACGCCAATCGGCGCCCATCAAGTCGACGTCTTCCCAGCGCATCTGCACCAGTTCGCCTGGGCGGACCGGCAACATAATCAGCACGCGCATTGCGGCGGCAACGCTGCCGTCGTTGCAGTCATCCAGACGCAGGAGAAACCTGCCTAGGTCGGCTGGCCTTTCGATCGCTGGGTTGCTAGTCACGGTGTGGCGAGTCTTCAACTCCTCAATGTTACTGAGCGCCACGTTGCGCTCCACCCAACCACGACCTTCGGCAAAGCCCAGAACGGCACGGATGATGGTGCGCACGCGCCCGGCCATGGCCATTGTGCGCTGCCGGCGCAGCTCGGTAATCATCGTGGTGATGTGCTCCAGCTTGATCTCGGTGACCGGTTTTTTACCAATGGCAGGCAATATGTGGTTGTTCAGCGCTCCGCTAAACCCTCCATTACAAGCTATCGGGATCGCCAAAAAAAACATTTTAACTGGGCTCTAGCGCTGTGTTTTCAGGCAGATAAGTTTCAGATATGCCCCCAGTTTTGCCCCCAGGTGTATCAGGTTCTTGAGTGGAGATTTCCGACAGAAACCAGATGGATTCAGATGGTTTTCAGTAGTCCATAGGTTGAGGGTAAGCGACACGTTCCCCCTGAAAACGGTGAAGTCATCGAAAAAGGTGGCAATCACTCCGGCCTGAAGGCTTGGAAAGCTCAGTACGGTCCGATGTCGTGGAAAGCTGAGGTCCTCGAGCAGCACGGTATTGGATAGGGTAATTAGGGTTGTTCGCGAACCTGCATCCAGTCGAAAAAATCTTCGGATGCGAAGCCGACGCTGCAGTTGGCGTCGAACCGCTCGTTGATTCTGATGAGAGTCATCCGCTGAGCTTCTTGAGGTGAGGTTGGGAAGAAAGCTCCACTAGGTTCGCTGTGCATGAAAAAATCGCCGAGCTTGGCTCCGCAGTTTTCGCAGTGATTCATCAGATAACGGCTGCCCACTGTTTTGCTATAGGCCTGCTTGAATTTGTTGGTGAAGTGATGGATCTGCTTCGTGACCAAGGGAGAGAGGCTGGCGACGTTGGAGACCGTTCCGCGATATCCATGGCACTTCCATTCGCCGAGGTTGCTTGTGAGCGCGAAATCTTCGTCCTCATCCTCGTAGTAATCGAACTCTTCGTGTTGCTCGGGCAGCTTGAACGCGAACACGCGGGTCAAATTAGAGCAGCCCCAGCAGTCTGACACTGACTCTATGACGTAGTAATAAGGTGCTCTGACACTAAATTCGGGGCCGTGCTCCCACTCTGCGTGCTCTGTTACGGGCAGCCATTGAGCCAAGGGGGCGATCTCGACACCCTCGGGGATGTACCAAGTCTTCAGGCTCGGGTCCCACCTGGCACCGAGTGATTTCGCTTCATCTTTTTCTGAGAAGGGGACTTTCAGATCAATCCTTGCCATTTCCGTATCCGTACGTATTGCTGAGTAAGCGCCAGATCCCATGCTAGAACCTTCTGGTGCTTTTGGGGATATTCGAATTCTAAAAACATGGCGACAAAGTGTTGTCGACTTGAATGATGTGCTGCATGGGATAACTCCTTCGTTGCTGAACGGACGCCAGCTTTAACCTGAAGCGACTTATGGAATCTTGATACCCAACGCATTCAGCGATGGCGTATCCATCCGGCCATTGACGGTCAGCCCACTGTCCATCTGAAAGGCCATCAACGCACCACGCGTCGCTTTGCCCATTACCCCATCAATGGAGCCTTGGTAATACTGGCGAACCATCAGCGCGGTCTGCACACGGGTGACCAGGTTGCTTTTCTGCTCATTGGTCGCACGACTCTTTGAAGTACTCGAACTTGTCCCGCTGGTAGTGCCAGGCGACTGATAAAGGCTATTGCTGCTGGGGGTGCTGCTCGAAGCACTCGGCGCGCTGTAGCTTCGGGTGCTGGTAGCGGGTGGGCTGTAGTAGCGAGGTGCGCTATAACCACCTGAGCCGCTGTAGTGAGAACTGTGCGAACTGTGGGACCGGTGAGAACTGTGCGATCGATGTGCCGCATAGATGTTGACGGTGTCTGGCGCATTGAGCGTATCGGCAAATACCGGAGGCTGTAGCTTGTCGTTGGGTTGCCAGTTCGCATCGGCGAGCGACATATGGGCCGCCTGTGCCAGGGTAGTACCTGCCATCGGCAGCAAGCTGATCCCACTGATCAGAACTTTCCAGCGGTCGAGCAATTTCACTGTGCACTCCTTGCATAGGCGTTAAAAGCCTCGGTCGATAGTGGTTGTACGCCGCGGCTCTGCCAGCGGTCGTTGTGGGATTTGAAGAAACCAGAGCAATGTTTGACGGCAGCGCATTGCTGGCAGGTATCGATGAACAGGTTCTTCCAGTCCGAGATGCTCTGGCGGGCGAAAAGCGAGAGGTGGGCCGGGATCAGACACAGGGGCAAGTTGTAGATCGAAACCGGCACTCCGCGGTTGAATAGAAAATACGCGGCTTGGCTCAACGACTCCTGATAGTCCAACGGGTCAATCCACAGTTCTTCGTAATTCTTCCTTGCCAGGCCGGTACTTTCGATACCCATCAACGCAACATGCCGCACGAAGGGCAGGTTCCTGAATACGTAGTGGGCGAGTTCGGGCAAGCGTGGCGTGGTCAGGCGATTGAGCACCACGCGTATCTCGATGATCTGGTTGGCGCGGGCCAGATTGTAAAGACCTTGCAGGGTTTCGCTGAAAGCGCCTGGAGCCTGCACCACATGGTCATGGTCTTCGGCATTGTCTGCATAAAGCGGGATGCCCCAGCTCAACTGAGGGTGGCCGATGGTAGAGAGCGCTGCGATCCAGCTTGAGTCTTGGAACAGACGCCCGTTGCTGAGCACATGAATGGATTTCTGCGGCAAAACGGCTTTGCACTTGGCCAGGATTTCGAGCAAACCGTCGCGATAAAGCGTTGGTTCTCCGCCGCTGATTCCCAGATTTTCCTCGCCCGGGTCCATCAGGTCGATCAGCCGTAGGTTCTCCTCGATGTGCCAACGGTCATTGATATCTTTGGGCGGCTGCGAGCACATCAGGCAGAGGCTGTTGCAACGATCGGTCATGAACAGCAGGTTGCTGTCTGAGCCTCGTCTATAGAGCACTCGCACCAACGCGTTGCCTGGTGTGATGGCAATGACATCGCCGGGCTGCACGACATCCGCGTCTTTTGGGGTGTGCAGGTGTGGCCGCGCGCTGTCGAAGTCGCCGATCAATGGCTCCGGGATCAGGAATCCACCCACTGGTAATGAGAGCAGATGCGGGCTCCGTAGCCGTTCTTCGTTTGGCAGCCAAAGCAGCAGGTCACCGAGCTCAGCGTTTCCGGCACAAACAGCCAGGCCTTGTCCGATGAACTCATCCAGAGTGATGACCTTGAGCAGTTTCGGCTCATTCAGGTGATGGATTTCGAAGTGGGTATCTTTGCGCAGCATCGCCATCAGCCCCTGTAACCCGGAAACCGGACATCGTTGTAAGAGCGCCTGTTCAACCAAGACAGCAGCACCCTCTGCACGTTGTCGTCGCCATCGCAAAGCAGGCCGAAAAGATGCTTCAGCAACCCCATGTTCTTCTTGCAGAAGCTGCTGAACACTCGGTGTCCGATCGGGTCAGCTTGGCGGGCATAGTGTTCGATGGGGTCTGCACCACAGTACGGTACAAGTGCGCAGTCGGTGCAGCCCGGCAGCGCCTCTGCTACACCACTGGCGAGCAACGCATTCATAACCGGCGATGCGAGTAATTCAGACAGGGGTTGCTGCACGGTGCCGAGCTTCAAGCCGTCTTCACCCATCTCCAGCAACATTCGGGCTTCGTCCGAGGGATAGACGTAACCGTCATAGTTGTAAACCAGCGCCGCAGTGCCTGCGCCAGCAGGGGAGCGCAGATCTACATAGCCGGAGGAGAAGGGGGTCAGGATATTTTTCAGCAACAGGCTCGTATAACTCTCTGAGAGGTATACGCCCTGTTGGTTGATATGCAGCAAATAGGCTAGTGCCTTCTTGTAGAAGGCCAGGTATCGCTCAATAGGATAATCAAGTCGATGTGCACTCTTGGTGGCAAACCCATAAGGACTCAGAGGCCGAAGCGAAATGCTGGAGAAGCCTTGGCTAACATACTCATCGATGATCGCTTCAGGTTGTTCAAGGCTTCTTGAAGTCAGCGTGGTCAGCGCGGAAACTGCATCATGACCAAGGCGCTCACGGACCCACTGGATGCCTTTGACAGTGCGTTCGTAGGAGTCTCGTGACGGGGTAGGGCGGTTGGCATTGTGCAAGGGCGCCGGCCCATCGAGCGATGTCGAAAACTGGATGCGGTTTTGCTCTGCGAAGTCGAGTATTTCCTCCGTCAGGTGGTGCAGCGTGGTCGTGATGACGAACTGGATATCCCGTTGTTCGACCACGTTCCGTTCAACGACCCATTCGACAATCTGGCGGACGCGATCGAAGGCCAGAAGCGGTTCGCCACCCTGAAACTCCACAGTCAGGGCGGGAGCGTTCGATTCGAACAGGCGATCGACCGCCGCCTGAGCATCTGCTTCCGACAGGTCGTGGCCGGATCCTCCCAGAGGCGCTCGCGACACCTGGCAGTACTGGCAGGTGTGGTTGCAGCGCAATGTAACCACGAACAAGTGCAGTGCAGGGCCCTGGAAGAGGAAGTCCTTGCGGCTGCGGTACTGCGCGGCCATTTCCGGGAGCGGGTCGTGGCGGCCTGGTTCGTAGATGAAGTGGCGGGCCAGCAGGTCCTTGTAAAAAGGCGTACTTGGTTGAACGTCGAAGTAACTGAGGGCTCGTAATTGCGCGTCGTTCACGTGCATGTACTCACCAGTATCGGAGGTGAGCAGGATGTCACGGTCATGTCCCGTGTTCATGCGCATGAATCGAAAAGGCAGCAAGCGGTAGTGCTTGGCGTCTGTCGCAATCAGCGTCACTGAAAAATCCCACACCCAGCGAGCGCGGCTCGGGCCAGTACTTCGCGCAGCCCAGCAGTTTCACGGTTGATATGATCGCGTAGAGCGAAGTCGTTCAGCTGCTGGAGGATCAGCGAATGAGCCTGTTCCGGGGAAAGCGTTAGCCTTACTTCAGCTGGGTGGGCCGTCAGGCTTATCTGATTGGCTTCAATACCGACCTGGATCGCGACAATGTCGGCCAGAGAATAAGCTACGCGTTGCACTACGCTGAGGGAGTAGGCTGCGCTGTCGAGTTTCAGCGTGACTGGCCATGTCATCGGAATCGGTCCTTCAAATCCGTTGGGAACATGTGGATTTTGCCGGTTGCCAAGGCATTATGCCATCATCTTTTTTTCATTCGCACGCAATTGTCGAGTGTGGTGGGTGGTGCGCTCACTACGGCTCGGTCGTTGATACCGGGTAGGATCGAGGATTCTTATCACCCTCAGTGTCCCCATTCTCATCAATAGCCTGCTTGGCTTCAGGCTGGGGGCATCCTTTTAAATCATCCGAAGCATGCCCCAAGTCTGGCAATCCTCTGGAAGTGGATGGATCTCCATGGCCTATGAAAAGCCAGAAATGATCAGATAAACGGCCTGCCAGACGGCTTCTATAGACTCTCAGGATCCCCAAAAAACATTTTGATTGGGCTCTAGGACAGTATTTTCAGACAGGAAATCTTAAAATATGCCCCCAATCTTGCCCCCAGTAGCATAAGGTAAAGAGCGATCGCGAGCGGCGTTTTCTGATAGAGACCAAGATGGATTAAGGTGTCTTTCAGTGTAACTTCTCATTGGATATGGTGGGGGAGTGCAGGGCTCATCAAGAACAAGCAAATCCGCTCTCGGTCGAGAGCAGCAACTCCGATAGGCTATGCTCGACACAATATTGATCGCCGCTAATGTAGGGCTAATGCACAGCGATCGCCAGTCTCACGGTCCATTACCGCGTTAGAGATCGTAGCTAAAGCTAGCCATTATCGAGCGATCATCCTGCCGGTTGCCAAAGGTACTCATCGCATTCAAGTTCATGCCCCACCCTGAGGGAAGATGAATATCGACTTGCGCGCTCAGGCGCCCGAATGGTCTTTCGTCCGTCCCGTTGACGGGGGTTTTGATGTTGAAATTGGGCGCGTTGCGTTGAAAGCTTTCAAGCGTTCGATCACTGTCGGTCAGGACTTGCTCTGTGGTCAGGCGCAGCAGTGACTCTACGGATGCCCCGTGGCTATTGATGCGCTTTCCTATCTGCCCACCCAGGCTGGCATTCAGTTGTTCGTATTGCTGGCCGCGCACACCCATTTGCAGTAATGAATCACCTTGCTCGGAGTAGCCACTGATCCTGCTGCGCCAGTAATCCAAGCCGACCACCGGGGCCAACTCAACGGACTCAAAGTGAAACCACCGGCCTGCACGTACTGCGGCACTCAGCACATTGGCATTGGGTGAGGCAGCCAGGTTGTCGAACATGCCGGCCCGTGAGATATCGAACTGGCCGGCGCCATAGGCCAACCCCATGTTGATAAATGTCCGTTGTGCGGCAAAGCTCGCCATGACCGCGGCCTGGCCCATCTGCAATGCGGTGTTGCTGCCACCTTTGCTTGCTTGCCTCGATTCAATATCTGAGTAGTTAAAAGCCGCGCCGAGCGTCCATACACTTGAGAGTCGGTAGTCGACTCCGATACTGATGGCGTTGTTCTTGAAGGTGTCTTTTCCAGGGGCGAGCCCAGGCCCGGGCATCTGCGAATGGTCGGCCCCATTAGCAACGCCACCGTTGATAAAAACTGTCCAGGGTGAAGCCTGATTACGCGCCTCAATATCGATACCCCGCAGGTCATATCGACTGATCAGCGGCTGAAGAAAGTGGTTGCCTGCTGAACCGACCATGGTCGATTGCACGCTGAGGGTGTTTCGAGCATTGATGATATTGGCGATATAACTCGCAATCAGCCTTTCAAAGCGATCGGTGTAATGAATGCTGTCCTTCATTAAATAGGTGTTCTGTTGCGCAAGGGACAGTGTGTCGCATTGGTTGGCCTCGCAATTATCCAGGCTGGTGATATGAGTGAAACCATATTTCGCGGGGTCACTTACCGTGTTTTTTAGTAAATTCAGTACATCAAAATAGTAGATGTTAACGTTGGAAATATTAAGCGCCAGCAATTGCTGGTTGAAGGTCTTGGCACTAATTGAAAGCGCTTCAAGGGCCGGGTCTGCCGCGAGCGAAGGGTCTGTCAATAACGAGACGTCATCAGAACCGATCAGCACAAAGTTATGTGCGCCCAGTGCCTGAAGTGTTCGGATGCCGGTTTCTATATTGTTGACGTAGGTATCCAATGCGGCGAGGGACGCATCATCGAAAATATCGTTGGTGCCAATCCAGATGCCAATCAGGTCATTTTTGCTCAAGGATTTTTTTCCACTGACCACGTCACTACTGAACTTTTCTATTTGGGTCAGAAAACCGGTGGGCGCCCCCACCAAGGCGTCGTCAAAACCGGTATATCCGCTCTTTGCGCCGCCGATTGCATAACCGTTGGTATCGCTGAAGGCCAGCCCGGACAGGCCGGGTAGGACCTCGGCCCATGTGCTGCCATTGGTGAATTTCCCATCCGCGCCCGGGTAGCGACCAGGCGCGTTGCCGATGGCTGCGCCAAATTCACGCACAGAAATGCCGTTGTCGGTGAGGCTGTCGCCAAAGGAATAGAAAGAATTGCCCTGGGCGGAGTAAGACGATAGCGACAATACGCCGGCGATCAGGATACTGCGGACTCGCGTGTCTGTGATGTTCACTGTCTCTACCTGTTTTTATTGTTTTGGCAGCGCTTCCGACACTGCGGAAAAGTGTGTCGGTTATGCAGTCACATGTTTATGTCAGCGAGGATTATGCGCAGGGCAAGGCGTGATACAAATGTCAGAACTCAAAAAATCACTTATGTGTTTTCTAAACTAAACGACTGAGAGTTGTACGTTTATGTGTTAGCAACTTGTTTATTGCCGTGGTGAGGAAATCTTGCAGGAATTCATGCTGTTGGTGCTGATCCAGCGCTAAACCCGTCAGCCAGGCGGGCGCGCACTGCAGCAAGTTGGCGATCATTTTGGCAATCGGTACTGCTTGAGGATCAACGATCTGGGCAGGTGCGCCCAAGGTCATATGAAGACCGCCTTCGTAGTCTTCACGCAGCCTGTACAAGCGCTGCTGTTGTTCTTCGGTCAAGCACCCAATGTCCCGCTCCGCCAGGCGCAAGTGCCACGGCATTTCTGCATGCAGGCGCAGGTGTACCTGGATCAACAGGTTGAGTTTTTCCGGCTTTTTTACCGCTGCGCGCCTCACGCTGGCGACGCCGGCAAGCAACTCCTCATACAACTCTTCAATCAGGTCGAACAACAGCTCCTGCTTACTGGGGTAATGGTGATAAAGCGCACCCGGTGACAGGCCCAGGGAGGAGGCAAGTTCACGCATGCCGACCTGACTGAAACCTTTGCTGGCCAGCAGTTCCAGCACCTGAGGACGGTACTGGGTGAAATGCGAGCGTCGTTCAGAAACAGGCATCGTCGGGCCTCCCGATAACGCAAAAAAAAGGAGCGTGACGCGATGGCGCCACGCTCCCGGAAAGAGTTTTCAGTGTTGTGCGGCTTTCTCCGCCCCCCAGCCGGTTTCGGCGCGCACGCTTTGCTGCTCGTAGGCATCCCGCTCGGTAGTTGTGCTCGGGCTGCGATCCAGGCAGGAAACGCCCCACGCGACGGCGAAGGCCAACGGCATCGAGAACAGGGCGGGGTAGTCGTACGGGAACAAGGCCTCGGGGTGATGCAGTACCTTGACCCATACCCCCGGCGACAGCAGCACCAGCGCCAGGGAACTGACCAAACCGCTCAGCCCGCCCCACAGTGCGCCACGGCTGGTCAGGCCTTTCCAGTACATGGCCAGCAGCAGAATGGGAAAGTTTGACGAGGCCGCAATACCAAAGGCCAGCGCCACCAGGAACGCCACGTTCTGCCCCTTGAACAGAATCCCCAACGCAACTGCCAGCACACCCAGGATCACGGTGGCCCAACGGCTGACGCGCATTTCCTTGCCACTGTCGGCTTTGCCCTTGCACAACACGTTGGCGTAGAGGTCATGGGAGATGGCGGACGCGCCGGCAAGCGCCAGGCCCGACACCACGGCCAGGATCGTCGCGAAGGCGACGGCGGCGAGGAAGCCGAACATCAAATCACCGCCCAAGGCTTGCGCCAGATGCATGATTGCCATGTTTACGCCGCCCACCAGTGGCCCGCCGATCACGCCTTGGTCGAAGTAGCTGGGGTCGGTGCCGACGATGCTGATGGCAGCGGTGCCGAGGATGCACACCAGGATAAAAAACAGACCGATCAAGCCATAGGCTACCAACACCGATTTGCGCGCCGCCTTGGCGTCCGGAACGGTGAAAAAACGCATCATGATATGCGGCAAACCGGCGATGCCGAACACCAGCCCCAGGGACAGGGAAATCATCGACACCGGGTCCGTGGCGATCTTCAACGGCCCGAGAATCAGCTGTCCGCTCTGGTGTGTCGCGACGGCGCTGTCAATCATGCGCTCCATGCTGAAGCCAAAGTGCTGGAATGCCAGCCCGGTCAGGAGGATGCCGCCACTGAGCAACAGCACGGCCTTGATGATCTGCACCCAGGTGGTCGCCACCATGCCGCCGAAAGTGACGTACACCACCATCAGCACACCGACGCAGACCACTGCAACTTCGTAGTCGAGGCCGAATAGCAAGTTGATCAATTGCCCGGCGCCGACCATCTGCACAATCAGGTAGAAACATACGATGACGAACGAGCTGAACGCCGAAAACAAGCGAGTGGTCACCGGGTCGAGGCGATAGGCGATGATGTCGGCCAGGGTGTAGCGCCCCAGGTTGCGCAGACGCTCGGCCATCAGAAACATAATCAAGGGCCAGCCAAGAATCGCGCTGACCGAGTAAATCATGCCGTCGAAACCGGTTGAAAACACCATGCTCGAAACACCCAGCAGCACGGCGGCGGACATGTAGTCGCCGGCAATCGCAAAACCGTTTTGTACCCCGCTGATGCCGCCGCCGGCGGTATAGAAATCCGCCGCTGAGCGCGTTCGGCCCGATGCCCAGTAGGTGATGCCGACAGTAGTCACGACGAAGGCCAGGAAAATCGCAATGGCAGTCATGTTGGGCTGGCGCGCCACGGCTTGGCTTGTTTGTGCCAGGACCGCAAAGCTGCACAGGCACAGCACCGCCGTGGCGAATAACAGGCGAGAGGCCTTCATGGTTGCACCTCCGACAGCAGCGCCCGGTTCAGCTTGTCGAACACGTGGTTGGCGCGAAACACATACAGCCCGGTCAAGAGCCAGGAGCCGACAATCAGGATGAGTGCCGACCAGATCCCCACCGTGATGCCACCGCCCACAGGCACATGCAACAGGACATGGGGGAACCAGGACACCGCCGCGACAAACAGCGAATAAAGCGCTAACACAATGGCACTGAGGGTGAAGGTCAGGCGAGTGCGACGCCGGACCAGTTCGCGATAACGCGGGCTGCTGCGCAACGCCTGATAGGCAGGGTGCAATGACATGTTGAGCTCCTTGATACCTTGATTGTTATTGGCTGGAGTTTTTTGTTATGGGGTTGCCGTGCTTGCGCACCGCGGGTGCTGCACTACGCCCCGCCGCGTTTCCATAACGCGTGGAGTGCGTGCCGGAATCAGCCTTGCAGGTGTGATGAGGACGTCATGTCCGGTGTAGGTGGCGTTAGCTTATCCAGTGCCTCACAGGCATTTAAATAACCCGATGCGCCGATTAACTTGCATAACCCGCCAGTTCATTGCGGCGTCTGGGCCTCAGGTTCTTCGCGGGCTGCACCAGCGCGTGGGGGAAAGACCGAAGGCCTTCTTGAAGTGCCGGGTCATATGACTCTGGTCGAAGAAGCCGGCTTCGATCGACGCATCCGACAAGCCTTGCCCGGCTTGGACGAGAGCCTTTACGCGATCGAGGCGACGCAGCGTCAGATAGCGATGGGGGCTGGTGCCGAAAAACTCGCGGAAGTCACTCGACAGGCTCCAGCGGTCGCGCCCGGCGCAATGAGCGAGGTCATCGAGGGTGATTGCCTGGTCGAGGTTGTCGTCGATGTATTCGCGCGCGATGGCAGCAGCCGCAAAGTGATGGGACGTACTGACAAGGTCACTGCTGGCGACGCTGGCGAGGGTGATGACAAATGTGTAGAGCGCGTCATCCTCGGCCATGGAGTCCAGGTCGGCATCCAGTGTGTTGAGCAGTGCGTCGGCGGCCACCGCCAGTTGCTGATTCTGAGTGATACCGGCGCCGAAAAAGGGCAGGGCGCTGCCCTTGATGATGTCTTGAACCAGCGAGGGCGGCACATACACGCCGCGATAGTGGAAACCAGCGTCGGAGCCGGCGCAACCATCATGGGATTCATCCGGGTGAATGATCATGGTTTCGCCGGGCAGGCACAGTTTGGATTCACCTCGATAGTGAAAGCGGTGTACGCCCGACAGGGTCCGCCCGATTGCGTAGGTATCGTGTCGGTGCGGATCAAACGCGTGCGAACCGAAGTAGGCTTCAAAACGCTCTACTTTTGAGGTCGGCGCTGCGTGTCTCACCCAGTCTTGTTTCGGTTGGTCGTTTTGCATGTTGGCGCACCGAGGCGATACCGCTGTTGTCTGGCAGAGCATAAGCAGATGCAACGCCGTTTGGCTTGGACGTTTGTGGGTTTAACCTGGCCTGACGGTTTTCGCGGGGCAAAAGCCGACCGGCGGGTTACATCCGCTCGAGAACGGCGGCAATTCCTTGACCACCGCCAATGCACATGGTGACCAGGGCATAACGCCCGCCACTGCGTTGCAGCTCATGGATCGCCTTGATCGCAATCACTGCACCGGTCGCCCCCACCGGGTGCCCGAGGGAGATGCCCGAACCATTGACATTGACCTTGTCCGGGTCAAACTCCAGTTGCTGTGCCACGGCACAGGCCTGGGCCGCAAAGGCTTCATTCGACTCAATCACATCGATGTCCTGGATGCTCAAGCCGGCGCGCTTGAGGGCCAGGCGGGTCGCCGGAACAGGGCCGATGCCCATGTAGTCCGGATCGACACCGGCATGGGCATACGCGACCAGGCGCGCGAGGGGCTGCAGGTTGTGTTGCTGGATCGCGCTGGCGTTTGCCAGCACCACAGCAGCCGCGCCGTCGTTGAGGCTTGAGGCATTGCCGGCGGTGACCGTTCCGCCTTTCTGGAACGCCGCATGCATTCGGCCCAGTTGTGCGAGGTCGAGATTGGCGCGCACGTTTTCATCGGTATCGAACAGCACCGTCTGGCGCTTGACTTGCACCTCAACCGGGACGATCTGCTCCTTGAATCGGCCTTCGCTTACCGCGCGAGCAGCGCGTTCCTGGCTCTGCAGGGCCAGACAGTCCTGCATGTCACGGGTAATGCCATAGCGCTCGGCAATATTTTCGGCGGTCACGCCCATGTGCGTGCGCTTCCACGGGTCATGCAGGATGCCATTCATGTAATCCACGGCCTGGCTATCACCCAGACGGCTGCCCCAGCGCAGGCCGGGCAGCAAGTAGGGGCCACGGCTCATGGACTCCGCGCCACCGGCTACGGCCACTGAATAATCCCCCAGCAGAATGCCCTGCGCTGCACTCAGGATGGCTTGCAGCCCGGAGCCACACAGGCGATTGACGTTAAAGGCCGGGGTTTCCTGGGGTATCCCGGCACCCATCGCCGCGACTCTGGAGAGGTAAGCATCCCGGGGCTCGGTGGGCACCACATTGCCCATGACAACGTGGCCGATAGGCTCGCCACCGATCCCGGCATGGATCAAGGCGCCTTTGACGGCGACGGTGGCCAGGTCAACAAGTGGCACATCTTTCAGGCTGGCGCCAAAACTGCCGATGGCGGTACGCGCCGTGCCAACGAAGAACACATCTTTGTGGGCCATGGAAGGCTCCCGTTTTGAGAAGTAAAGGTTCGAGGGGTAGTCAGATCGAGTAGTTCGCCAGCTCGCGGGCAATCAGCAACCGCTGGATTTCGCTGGAACCTTCGTAGATCTGAGTAATACGGGCATCGCGGTAATAGCGCTCCACCGGGTAATCCTCCAAGTAGCCATAACCGCCATGAATCTGGAGGGCTTTGGAGCACACGCGCTCTGCCATCTCCGAGGCAAACAGCTTGGCCTGGGAGGCTTCGGACAGGCAGGGAAGGCCCGCGCTTTTCAGGCGTGCAGCGTGCTGGATCAACAAGCGTGCGGCATTGAGTTGTGTGTGCATGTCGGCCAGCAAGTTGGCAATGCTCTGGTGCTCGTTGATCGGCTTGCCAAACTGCACGCGGTCGCGGGCATACACCAGTGCCGCCTCAAACGCCGCGCGGGCGATGCCCAGCGCTTGGGCGGCGATGCCGATGCGCCCGCCTTCCAGGTTGGACAGGGCAATCGACAAGCCCTTGCCCCGTGCGCCGAGCAGGTTGGCTTCGGGTATACGGCAATCGTTCAGGGTGACGGCGCAGGTATCGGAGGCGCGAATGCCCATCTTTTTCTCACTGCGCTCAACGCTGAAACCTGGGGTGTCAGTGGGTACCAGAAACGCCGACAGGCCTTTCTTGCCCAGCGCAGGGTCCGTGACCGCAAACACAATCGCCAGCTTGGCCCGCTTGCCGTTACTGACAAACTGCTTCGCGCCATTGAGCACCCAGTGCCCCTCATGCAGTTCTGCGCGGGTCCGCAGGTTATGCGCCTCTGAGCCGGCCTGGGGTTCGGTCAGGCAAAAGCAGCCGATGGTTTTGCCGCTGGCCAGATCCACCAGCCACTGATTCTTTTGGACCTGGCTGCCGTAGTTCAGGACCGGGCCGCAGCCCACCGAGTTGTGGATGCTCATCAGTGCCCCCACTGCACCATCGCCTGCGGATATTTCTTCCACGGCCAGGGCATAGGCCACGTAGTCGATGTAGGTGCCGCCCCATTCCTCGGGCACGACCATCCCGAGCAGACCCAATTCGCCCATTTGGGCTACCAGGTCATCTGTGATCCAGCCGGCTTTCTCCATGGCTTCGGCCTGGGGGGCAATCTCGCCACGAGCGAAATCGCGGGCCATGTCGCGGATCATGCGTTGTTCGTCGCTCAGTTCGAGATCGTGCATGCCAGTGCTCCTGGGTAGCGGCGAGCAGCGCCGGGGGCGAAGTCGCAGAAAAAGTCCTGCACCTGTGCAGGCTCAAGCTGGGCCAGGGTCGCCGGACGCCAGACAGGGGTTTTGTCCTTATCGATGAGCAGTGCGCGAACGCCTTCCATCAGGTCTCCCGCCGCGAACCACCGAAGGTTGAGTTGCAGCTCCTGGGCAAAACAATCGCTTAGAGACAGTTCGCGGCCACGGCGCAGCAGCTCAAGGGTGATGGCCATCGCCATAGGCGACCGGCTATTCAGGACATCGACCGTTTCTTCGGCCCAGTCCTGAAACTCCGGCGTCGTTTCTGCCTGGAGTGCTGCGTGAATCGACTGCACGTCTGGGTGCGAGAAGTGCTGATCAATGGCGGGCTGCATTGCCTTAAGCTCCGACCCAGGGAATTTATTGACACCCAGTGTGGCGATCAGCGACCGCAACGCTTGTCCGGGTTGCTGGGGCCAACTCATGTTGTTCAGACAGTGATCCAACTCCGCGATCTGCGTGCTGCTGATGCACCAGTCTGCGAGCCCGGCATACAGGGCGTCGGCAGCGCGCACCTGAACACCCGTTACGCCGAGGTAGTCGCCCAAAGCGCCCGGCAGGCGCGACAAGAAATAACTGCCGCCGACATCGGGGAAAAAACCGATCGCAACTTCAGGCATGCCCATTCGGGTGCGCTCGGTGATCACGCGCAGGCTCGCGCCTTGGACCAGTCCCATGCCACCCCCTAGTACCAGGCCGTCGATCAGCGCCAGCACTGGCTTTGGATAGGTATGAATGTACTCATCCAGCGCGTATTCCTCGGCGAAGAACACCTGGTGCACGCCATCAGCTACTTGTTGGCTTTCGTACAACATGCGGATATCGCCGCCGGCGCAAAAGGCCTTCTCGCCAGCCGCGCGCAAGACCACTGCCACCACGTCCGGATCCTGCTCCCACGCGTGCAAGTGTTGCTGGAGCAGGCGCACCATGGTGAGTGTCAGCGCATTGAGGCTCTGCGGGCGGTTTAGGGTCAGGTGGCCTATGCGATTACGTACGGTTGCCAGAATCGAGGGTTCAATTTCTGTGCTGCTCATGCTGAGTCCTCGGCCTATCAGCAGTGTTTGAACTGCGGCGCACGTTTTTCGACGAAGGCGGCCATGCCTTCCTTCTGATCTGCAGTGGCAAACAACGAATGGAACACCCGGCGCTCGAAACGCACGCCTTCACTGAGGCTTGACTCGAAGGCGCGGTTGATACTTTCCTTGACCAACATGGTGGCTGGCAGGGAGTTTTCGGCGATGGCGCTGGCGACCTTGAGGGTTTCCTCCAGCAGCGTTTCAGTCGGAAAAACGCGCGCGACCACGCCGGCGCGTTCGGCTTCTTCTGCGCCCATATGGCGCCCCGACAGGCACATTTCCATGGCCTTGGCTTTGCCAATCGCACGGGTCAGGCGCTGTGTACCACCCACGCCCGGCAACACCCCCAGGGTGATCTCCGGCAAGCCGAAGCGTACATTGTCGGCCGCGTAGATGAAGTCACACATCAAGGCTAGTTCGCAGCCACCGCCCAGGGCATAGCCGGCCACTGCGGCGATCAATGGCTTGCGGCGACTGGCAATGCGGTCAGCGGCCGAGAAGAAATCATCGAGAAACACCTGGGGGTAGGTGAACTCGGCCATTTCCTTTATATCGGCACCGGCGGCAAAGGCCTTGGGGGAGCCGGTGATGACCATGCAGCCGATTTTCGGGTCTTTTTCCAACTGATCCAGGGCCAGATTCAGCTCGGTGATTACTTGGGTGTTAATGGCATTGAGTGATTTAGGGCGGTTCAGCGTGATCAGGCCCACACGCTCATGGACTTCCAGCAGCAGGGTTTCAAAAGGCATGGTTCAGACTCCGTAGGTTTGCATTAACGGCCAGACCGTGGCGGCTTACTTAAGGTGGCCATTCGAGTAAGGTTGCGTTGGATATGGACTTTGGCCTAGCTTAGCCAGCGTACCCGGTGCCTTGAAATAACCCGACCCGCCGAATAGTTTGCATATCGCGCCATGTCAGCCGTCAGCAGAGGAGTGCAGCAGGTGGACCATTCCGTGGATAACACCTTACCCATGACCTTCGTTCAAGGCCTGCTGCAAGGGGCTCTGAACATCTGCAGCGAGGCCGATATCCGGGCTTTCATCGGCGCCGCAGGCATAGCCGGGCACTTGCTGGAGGCGCCGGGCGCGCGGGTCACCTACGACCAGTTTGTGCGCTTGTACCAACAGGTTGCGTTGGGCACCGATGATGAAGTGATGGGGCAGTTTTCCAGGCGCATGCGCAGCGGCACGCTCAAGTATTTGTGTTCGAGCCTGCTTGATGCACGTTCGCTGGGCAACGCGATGTACCGCTTCACACGGTTCTGGAACCTGTTGCTGGACGACTATCGTTTTAGCTACAGCGAGCACGAAGGCCAACTTGTTATCTCGCTGGAGGCACGTAACCCAGGCGCCAACGCCCAGCGCTGGGGTCACGAACTGATGATGAAACTTGTGCACGGCGTAGCGTCGTGGTTGGCCGGCCAGGAGATCCCGCTGCACAGCGTGGCGTTTCCTTTCGCGACGCCGGTGTATGCGTCGGAATACATGCATATGTTCCCTGGCCCCATCCGTTTCGAGCAGCCGTGCACGGCGTTATCGTTCGACGCCGCGTGGGGTGCACTGCAGTTTCGTCGCAGCAAGGCCGAGTTGCTGCCGTTCCTGCGCGAAGCCCCGCGCTACTGGCTGTTCACCACGCTCAAGGAGCGCCTGGTGGCGCAACAGGTGCGGCAATACCTGCTGGCCCATCTCAAGCAGGCTGACACCATCCAGGGCGCGGCGACCGCGCTGCTGCTGTCCACCCGTACGTTGACGCGCCGGCTCAAGGAGGAGGGCACCAGTTACCAGATGGTCAAGGACGCACTACGCCGAGACATCGCCGTGCAGCAGTTGATCCACACAGACCTGTCCATCACGCAGATTGCCCTGGGCTTGGGGTTTGATTCCACGGCGGTGTTTCACCGTGCTTTTCGCGGCTGGACCGGCAGTACACCTGGCGCGTATCGACGCCCAGGTGCGGACCTACAAACGTACAATCCAATTGCGGCGCCAGCCGATAAAGTCAGCTCCACATGACTGCTGATCCAGGCTGTCATCGCTACGGAGCAAGGTTATGACCCCCTTTCTGAGTTTGATCATTCGCCCTCATCGCAAACGCAGCGACAGTGTCTACCTGCTGCTGGCGCTCCTGATGGGGGGCTTCTTCGGTGGCGTCATGGGGCTCAAGATTTCACTCGCGGCAGGGCTGGCGATTGGTGCGTTCTCCACGCTGGTGCTCTACACGATGTGGCGTTCGCCGGGCTAGCCAGCCCTCTTACCGCTTAGCCCCAAAGACAGACGTAATACGCGCGGCCGCCCCATGCAGCCGCGTGAGGTCAAGTCGCGCCTGCTCTTAACTAAAAACAATAAATACCCCAGCCAAGGGGTGGAGTTGAATGATGACCCTGAAGACCGTCCAGCTTGACGATAAATACACGCTTTCCCATGGGCGTATTTTCATCACCGGCACCCAAGCCCTGGTTCGATTGTCGATGACCCAGCGTCAGCGTGATCAGCAGCAGGGCCATCACACGGCCGGCTACATCTCCGGCTATCGGGGCTCGCCGTTGGGCGGTCTGGATGATCAGTTGGGCAAGGCGAAAAAGCACCTTGAGCAGCACCACACCCTGTTTGTGCCGGGTATCAACGAAGATCTGGCGGCCACCACCATCTGGGGGGCGCAACAGGCTCATCTGAGCGGTGAGGGCAAGTACGACGGCGTGTTCGGCATGTGGTACGGCAAGGGCCCCGGCGTTGACCGCACAGGTGATGCGTTCCGGCATGCGAACCTCGCGGGCACCGCGCAGTTGGGCGGGGTGCTGGTGCTGATGGGCGATGACCATACTTGCGAATCGTCCAGTACTTGCCACCAGAGCGAATTTGCCATGGTCGACGCCATGATTCCGGTGCTCAGTCCGTCCGGCGTCCAGGAAATCCTCGACTTCGGTCTGATCGGTTGGGCGTTGTCGCGTTACAGCGGCTGCTGGGTCGGCATCAAATGCGTCAAGGACACCGTCGAAGCCACGGCGACCATTGACGTGGACATAAACCGCGTGAAGATCCATATCCCCCAGGACTTTGCCCTGCCGCCGGATGGCCTCAATATCCGCCAACCCGACACCCCACACGCACAGGAAGCGCGGCTGCACCGCTACAAGCTGAATGCGGTGCGCGCCTTTGCCCGTGACAACGCGCTGGACCGCGTAGTCATTGATGCCCCTGGCGCTACGCTTGGCGTGATCACCCACGGCAAGAGCTACCTGGATGTACTGCAAGCACTTGACGACCTGAACCTCAGCGAACAGGCCGCCGCTGTCATGGGGTTGCGCATTTACAAGGTCGGGATGGTCTGGCCTCTGGAACCCAAAGGCGCGCTACGTTTTGCCGAGGGTCTGAACAAAATCCTGGTGGTGGAGGAGAAGCGCAGCCTGCTCGAATTCCAGCTCAAGGAGCAGTTCTACGGCCGCGCCGTCGCCCCGGTCATTGTCGGCAAACTGGATGAGGCGGGCCAGACGCTGTTCCAGTCGGAAATGGCCCTTGACTCCAACCAGATCGCTATCGCCCTGGGTGAACGCCTGCTCGAACTGGGTAGCAACTCCAGCCTGCGTCTGCGCATTGAAGAGCTGCGTGCCTACCAAGTGGTTAAGGGCGACACCGAGTTGCTGGCACGCAGTTATTACTTCTGCAGCGGCTGCCCGCACAGCTCGTCCACGGTGCTGCCGGAAGGCAGCAAAGGCTACGCCGGTATTGGCTGCCACTGGATGGCGCAGTCCATGGACCGCTCCACCCTGGGCTACACCCACATGGGCGGCGAAGGCATGGTGTGGGTCGGCGAGGCGCCGTTTTCCAAGCGCAAGCACATGTTCCAGAACATCGGCGATGGCACCTATTTCCACTCCGGGTATCTGGGCATACGCGCCGCCGTTTCCGCCGGCACCAACATCACCTTCAAGATTCTGTTCAACGACGCCGTGGCCATGACCGGCGGGCAGAAACACGATGGCGCATTGACCGTGCCGGCCATCGCTCATCAAGTCAGTGCCGAAGGGGTAAAGCGCATCGTGGTGGTCAGCGATGAGCCCCACAAATACCCGCTGGAGACCGCCTGGCCCGCCGGCGTGACCTTCCATCACCGTGACGAACTCGACAGCGTCCAGCGCGAGATCCGCGAGGTGCAAGGCACGTCGGTGCTGATCTACGACCAGACCTGCGCAGCGGAAAAGCGTCGGCGCCGCAAGCGCGGTACTTTCCCCGACCCGGCCAAACGCATCGTGATCAACGACCTGGTGTGTGAAGGCTGTGGTGACTGCGGCGTGAAGTCCAACTGCGTGTCAGTGCAGCCGGTGGAAACCGAGTTTGGTCGCAAGCGTGCGATTGATCAGTCTTCCTGCAATAAAGACTATTCCTGCGTCAACGGCTTCTGCCCAAGCTTTGTCACCGTTGTTGGCGGCAGCCTGAGCAAGCCGGAGGCGGCCGTGCAGGGGCAGGCGGTACCGTTGCTGCCGGAACCGATGCGGCCGAGTATCGATGATCGGGTCTACAGCATTTTAGTCGCGGGCATGGGCGGCACTGGGGTCGTCACCATTGGCGCCATTTTGGGCATGGCTGCGCACCTTGAAGGGCGCGGCTGTGGCTTGCTCGATATGGCTGGCCTGGCCCAGAAGGGGGGATCGGTGTGGAGCCATCTGCGCTTCGGCCCCGACCCGCAGTCAATCAAGACCATCCGTATCGCCGCCGGTGGCGCCGACCTGGTGCTGGGCTGCGACCTGATTGTGGCGGGCAACACCAAGACCCTCGCAGCAACGCGCCATGGCAGCACCTACGTCTTGGCCAACACCCAGGAAACCATGCCGGGTGCCTTTACTCGCAATGCCGATATGCAATACCCCACCCAAGCGCTGCGGCGCAATATCGTCGAGGCGGTGGGCCAGGATCATGCCGAGTTCGTAGATTGCGGTCGCATCGCCACAGCGCTGTTGGGCGATAGCATCGCCGCCAACATGTTCATGCTCGGGTTTGCTTACCAGCGCGGGCTGATTCCTATCTCTGCGACTTCGATCGAATCGGCCATCGAACTCAATGGCGCAGCCAAAAAGATGAACACAGAAGCCTTCCGTTGGGGGCGCCAGGCAGCGGTCAACCCACAAGCCGTCGAGCAATTGCTGGAGTCCAAGGCTGCCGGCCAGGGTGTGCGTATTTCACCGGAGCCCGTCAAGACACTGGATGAGGTGATCGCTGTCCGTCAGCAGTTCCTTACCGAGTATCAGAACAGTGCCTACGCCCAACGCTACAGCGCCTTGGTCGAACAGGTACGTAACGCAGAACAACGGCTCGGCACTGGACGTAGCGAACTGACCCAGGCCGTTGCCAAGTACTACTTCAAATTGCTGGCGATCAAGGATGAGTACGAAGTCGCACGCCTGCATGTAGAAAGCGGTTTCCTTGACCGCATCTCCCAGCAGTTTGAAGGCGACTACAAACTGGTGTTCAACCTGGCCCCACCGCTGTTTGCCAAACGCGCGCCTGATACCGGACTGCCGAAGAAAAGCGAATTTGGCCCCTGGATCGTGCCGGTGTTCCGCCTGCTCGCCAAGCTGCGTGGGCTACGGGGGACTGCGCTGGATGTGTTCGGCTACTCCGTCGAGCGCCGTCAGGAGCGCGCGCTGATCCAACGCTACGAGGCGGTGATTGCTGAGGTATTGCCGCTGCTGGAGGACGGTGGCGCGCATTACGACACGCTGCTGGAGCTGGTTTCGCTACCCGAGCAGATCCGCGGTTATGGGCACGTTCGCGCCAAAGCCATGGCGTTGGCCAGGCAGCGCGAAAGCGTTTTGCTGGATGTGTTGCGCGGTCGTGTGATCGCGCTGAAAAAAGTGGCTTGATTCACCCAGGTCGCACCGATTATCAATGGAGGATAAAACCATGAACTCACTGATCAAACCGCCCGTTATCGCCGCCCGTATGGACGATGTGGCGCCGTTTCATGTGATTGATATCCTGACCCGCGCCAAGCGGCTGGAGGCGGAAGGGCGCGACATTGTGCACATGGAGGTCGGCGAGCCCGACTTCCCGACCCCACCCGCCATCATTGCTGCCGGCCAAGCGGCCCTGGCCAACGGCAAGACCACCTACACCCCTGCGCTGGGGATTCCCGAGCTGCGCCAGGCGATCGCCGATTACTACTTGCGGCGTTACGGCGTCACGGTCCCGGTGTCACGCATCGTGGTGACGGCGGGTGCTTCGGGTGGGCTGTTACTCGCATTGGCCTGCCTCGCCGAGCCGGGCAAGGAATGGTTGCTGACCGATCCTGGATACCCGTGCAACCGCAATTTCGTGCGCATCTTTGAGGGCGTGCCTACCTCGATTCCGGTGGGCGAAGCGCATAACTTCCAGCCCACCCTGGCTGACCTTGAAGCCCATTGGAATGATTCGACCGCCGGCGCGCTGTTTGCCTCACCGGCCAACCCTACAGGCACCATGCTCAGCCTCGAACAGGTCCGCACGTTCGCAGAGTTTATCCGCGCCAAGGGCGGGCATTTTATTCTCGATGAGATCTACCAGGGCCTCACCTACGACCAGGAGTCCACCACCGCACTGCAGTGCTGCGAGGGCGTCTGGATCGTTCAAAGTTTCTCCAAATACTTCCAGATGACCGGCTGGCGCCTGGGCTGGCTGGTGGTACCCGAAGGCTATACACGGCACATCGAAAAGCTTGCGCAAAACCTGTTCCTGTCGCCGTCGGCACCAGCCCAGTACGCGGCGCTGGCAGCCTTTAAACCCGAAACCCTCGACTTGCTGGAGACGCGTCGCATGGAGTTCCAGCGCCGTCGCGACTTCCTTTCTGCCGAGTTGGCAAGGTTAGGCTTTCGTGTGGTGGCCAAGCCGGAAGGCGCGTTTTACATCTATGCCGACTGTTCAGCATTCACCACCGACAGCTTTGCATTCGCCATGACGCTGCTGGAAGAGGCTGGGGTGGCAACGGGGCCGGGTCTGGATTTTGGGACCAATCAGCCGGAGCGCTATATCCGCTTCTCCTACACGACCAGTATTGAAAGGCTCATAGAAGCGGTTAGTCGTATGGAGCAGTTTCTGCAGGTGCGCCATGCTCTGGGAAAAGCCAACGGGAAGGGGCAATCCCAAAACTGCGCGTGAAGTGCCGGGACATATGGCTCTGGTCGAAGAAGCCCGCATCGACCGCGGCTTTGGACAAGGTCTGCCCGGCTTGTACCAATAGTTTTACGCGGCTTAGCCGGCGTGCGGTGATGTAGCGATGGGGGCTGGTACCGTAGAACACCCGAAAATCCTTTGACAGGCTCCAGCGGTCGCGCCCCGCGCACTCTGCGAGCTCGTCAAGGGTGATTGGGCCGTCCAGGTTGTCATGAATATAGTCCCGCGCCCTGCGTGCGGCCTCGAAATGATGGGCCGTGCGTGTGCGGGGTTGGCCGGTAACGGCCGCGAGGGTGGTCACGAAGGATAGCAGTGCATCTTCTTCAGACATGGGATCGAGGTCTTGCGCGTGCAAGAGTTCGAATACCGTCGTCGTCAGACGTGGGTCCTGGGATACCGCGGTTTTCAGGAACGGCAACGGTTTGCCCTGGAGGATTTGTTGTACCAGCGCGGGCGGCAAGTACAGGCCCTGATAGCGAAAGCCTCCGTCGGTACCGGCGCGGCCATCATGCTGTTCGTCGGGGTGCACTACCATCACTTCACCAGGGGCGCAAACTTTGGCCTCACCTCGGTAATTGAAGCGGTGCGCGCCGTGCAGCGTGATGCCGATCGCGTAGGTATCGTGCTGGTGCGTGTTGAACGCATGGGTGCCAAAAAACGCTTCGAGTCTCTCTATGGGGGAGGTCTGCGGCGCGTGTCTGACCCAGTCTTTTGTCTGCATCGGGAGCGGCTACTCAGTGATTTCCCGCAGAGTACGTCTGCACTGGGGGCCGTGGCTTGCACGTTTGTGGTTAGACTATCGTTGTCGATTGCCGCCCGTTGTCGCAAACCGACTGCGATAAGCGGCTGGCGTCGATCCCACTTGCTGGCGAAACAATCGCGTAAAGGAACTGGCGTTCTGATAACCGACTTGATTGGCAATCTCCTCGATGCTCAGATCGCCGCTCTCGAGCAGGGTCATGGAGATCTCAATACGCAGATTTTGCAGGTAGGCGAGGGGCGTTGTCCCCAGCACGCTGTTGAAGTGGCGGATCAGCGTACGCACGCTGACTGACAGCGCAGAAGCAAGCTCAGGCAGGCTTATATCCTCGGCAAAGTGCTTGAGCAGCCAGTGCTGTGCCTTGGCGACCATGGTGTCGCTGTGCACCGTTTCCATCTGCAGGGGCAGATAAGGCAGTTGAGTGGTCTGGCTGGTGTCGATAAGCATCGTTTTGGCGGTCAGGGTCGCGGTATTCGCGCCACAGAAATGCTCAACCATCCTGACCCCTTGCAGCAGATACGATGCATTGGCGCCGGCACACCACAGGCGGTCTTCCTCAGTCACCATCGAGCGCAATTGCAGGTTCACCGTGGGGTGGCGCTCGCGAAACAGCCGCTCCAGCCACCAGGTGGTAGTGGCCTGGCGGCCCTGCAATAAGCCTGTTTCGGCAAGCAGGAAGGTACCCGTGCAATTAGCGGCCAGCACCGCGCCCTCGCGCCATTGCGCCTTGAGCCACTCTAACTGCGGAGCGGCGGATTCGAGCATCTGTTCGAAAGCGTCATGCCCGGCGTAGTACAGCCCCGGAATAAAGATCATATCGACCTTCTCTTGCGGCAGTGGGGTGGCAATGTTCAACGCCAAGCCATTGCATGCCGTGACGGGCTTACCCTTGTTCGACACGAACTGCCAGGAAAAGGGCCGGGCAATGGCATTACCGGTCTTGTGTTGCTGGCGACTGAGGTGCGCATTGGTGACATGGAACACGTCGGCGATGCCGGCGAGGCTGGAGGCATAACAGCCATCGAGGGCAAGAATGGCGACGCGTACCGGGGTGATTTTCATAATGGCAAATTACGCATAAAAATAGTCATTAATGCCAATTTAGCACCGCGATCCGCTTCCGTACAGTGAGCTCATCAGCCATTGACGGAGCTTTCATGAACGTACTGATTGTCCACGCGCACAACGAACCGCAGTCATTCAACACGGCCATGTTCAACCTCGCTGTGGAGGTGTTGAGCGGGCAGGGGCATGAGGTGGACGTGTCTGATTTATACGCGATGAACTTCAATCCTGTCGCCAGCGCCAGCGACTTTGGCCAGCGCGCCAACAGCGAGCACCTGGTCTACGCCCTGGAGCAGCGCAACGGTTACACCACTGGCACCCTCGCGCCGGACATCCTCGCTGAACTGGAGAAGATCAAGCGCGCCGACCTGATCATCTTCAACTTCCCGATCTACTGGTTCAGCATGCCGGCGATCATGAAGGGCTGGTTCGACCGCGTGTTCATTTCGGGGTACTGCTATGGCGGTGCACGCATTTATGACCGCGGAGGCTTGAAGGATAAAAAAGCCATGCTCGCGTTCTCCCTGGGCGGGCAGGACCATATGTTTGGTCCCGGCGCTGTGCACGGTGAGCTGGAAATCCTGTTGCAGCCCATCCAGCGCGGTGTGCTGGGCTATGTCGGTCTTACGGTGCTGCCGCCATTCGTGGCCTTCCATGTGCCCTATATCAGCCAGGCGGCGCGTGAGGACTACCTGGCGAAGTACCGCGAGCATCTGTTGACCCTGGATCAGCGTGCCGCGCTCGAGTTTCCGTCGCTTGACGACTACGACGAAATCCTGCGCCCAAAACCTTCGACGGCTCACGCGTGAAGGTCTGCGAGGTCGATATGACAGCTGCTTTAAACACAGATGCAGGCGTTCAAGTCGAACGCCAAGGGCTCATTGGTTTCATCACGTTGAATCGTCCTGAGACGGGCAACAGTGTGGATCTGGGCATGGGGCTGGCGTTGAGAGATGCGGTGCGCTCGTTGGTGGTGAACCCGCCAAGCGTTGTGGTGCTGCGCAGCAGTGGCGCGCACTTCATGGTGGGGGGCGATGTGCGCCGCTTCGAGGCTTTGTTGAATGTCTCCAACGCGGCGTGCGCCGATGAGTTGGAAACCCTGATCAGTGCCGTCAACGAAGCGGTAACCGGGCTGACGCAATTGCCCTGTCCGGTGCTGGCTTTGATCAACGGCGCGGCCGCTGGCTTTGGCCTGTCGCTGGCCTTGGCATGCGACATTCTGGTCGCGGCCGACGATGCAAGCTTCCTGATGGCGTACAGCGCAATTGGCGCAACGCCAGACGGCGGTGCTACCTGGCATCTGCCACGGCAGGTTGGGTTGCATCGGGCCATGGCCATCGCGTTGTTGAACCCGAAACTGAGCGCCGCGGACGCGAAGGCCGCGGGCCTGGTGACTGAAGTGGTGCCTCGCGATGAACTACACACCGCTGGCCTGGCCATCGCCCAGCGTTTGGCCGACGGCCCCGCGGCGGCGCATGCGGGGATCAAACGCTTGCTGCGTAGCGGCCTGGACGCAACCCTGGAAACGGCCTTGGCAGCCGAAAAAGCCACGTTCGTGGCGGTTTCCGCCAGCGCTGACTTTGCAGAGGGCGTCGCCGCGTTCTGCCAGCGACGCAAAACTCAATTTGGTGCTTCTCGTTAATTCACCAAGAGGTCTTTCATGAACATCGAAGGTTCGGTTTTTTTCATCACGGGTGGTGCTTCAGGGTTAGGCGCTGCCACAGCCAAATGGTTGGTCGAGGCCGGTGCCCAGGTAGTGTTGGCTGATCTCAATACAGCGGCAGGTGAAGCGCTGGCGAATGAACTCGGAACGGCCGCGTTGTTTGTGCATGCGGATACGGTCGACGAACACTCCATGCAGGTCGCTATTGATAAATCGTTGAGCCGCTTCGGTCGGGTGGATGGACTGATCTGCTGCGCCGGCGTTGCGCCTGGGCAGAAGGTGCAGAGTAAAGTGGGGCCGCATGACTTGGAGACCTTTGCACGGGCAATCACGATCAATCTGGTGGGTACGTTTAACGCCATCCGATTGACCGTCGCCGCCATGAGCAACAATGTGCCCAATGGCGATGGCGAGCGCGGGGTAATCATCACGACCGCTTCCGTGGCCGCCTTTGATGGGCAAATCGGTCAGGCGGCCTATGCGGCATCCAAGGCTGGCGTGGTTGGCATGACACTGCCGATTGCCCGCGAGCTGGCACGTGTCGGCATTCGAGTCGTGACCATCGCCCCCGGCATCTTTGAGACGCCGATGCTGCTGGGTCTACCGCCAGCAGTACAGGAGTCCCTAGGCAAAACGGTGCCGTTCCCGTCACGTCTTGGACGCGGTAGCGAGTACGCGCAACTGGTAGCGTCGATCGTGCAGAACCCCATGCTCAACGGCGAGGTGATTCGCCTCGATGGTGCACTGCGCATGGCCGCCCAATAAGGAGTAACACAAGCTCCAGCTTAATGTGAACAGGAAGTTTGAATAAGTTTGGTGACGTTGGGAGTCATTCCAGCGGCACTAAAGTGTGCGTCACAGTCGAAAATAATAAAAAACAGCAATAACAATAAAAATAGCGAAAGGTAGACTAACCATGCATTTCAACTTCGGTACAGTTATGCCCGCACTCTGCGCAGGCGCGGTCCTGGGTATTGTCGGATCGGCTCACGCAGACTTTCTGGGGGACAGTAAATCCACTTTGGAACTGCGTAACTTCTATATGAATCGCGACTTCCGACAGGGCGGCTCGGCGCAAAATAAAGCAGAGGAATGGGCGCAAGGATTTATGTTGCGCTTAGAGTCCGGCTACAGCGAGGGCCCGGTAGGTTTCGGTATTGATGCCATCGGGATGCTGGGGCTGAAACTGGACTCCAGCCCTGATCGGGTTGGCACTGGCCTGCTCAAGACCAATGCGGTCGGGCCAAAGCGTGCCAAGGATGAATATGGCGAGTCTGGCTTTACTGCCAAGGTACGTATTTCCAAGAGCACCTTGAAGCTCGGCACAGTCCAGCCGGTGTTGCCGCCTCTGATGCGCAATGACTCACGCCTTATGCCGCAGACCTTTCGCGGGGCCTGGTTGGCCAGTAACGAGATCGAGGGTTTAAACCTTGACCTGGGCCGTCTTGATCGGGTCAATCAGCGCGACTCTTCGGACAATGAAGTGATGACGGTCTTCAATGGCGGCAAGCGCAATATAGTGCTGGGAAGTGCCAAAACCAGTGATGAATTTCTGTTTGGCGGAGGTCGTTATCAATGGACCCCGACACTGTTCACTAGTTATTACTACGGTGGTCTTGATGGCATCTACAAACAACACTTGATCAATCTGGTGCACCAATTGCCGTTGGGGGGTGGGCAAAGCCTTAAGTCCGATATCCGATTTGCACACTCGGGTGCCGATGGCGGAAGTAACGTGGACAACGATGCTCTGGGCGCCTTGTTTACCTACAAAATGCTTGGCCACAGCTTCAGCGCCGGCTACCAGCACCTCAGCGGTCGCACCGGTTTCGCCTACGTCAATGGCGCGGACGATGCTTTGCTCAACCAGGTACAGATCAACGACTTTGGCAACCGCGATGAGCATTCATGGCAGGTGCGCTACGACTATGACTTCGCCGCGTTGGGCATTCCCGGGTTGACCCTGATGACCCGCTATCTCTCGGGTGACAACGTGGACCGCGGGGCGGGGCTGAGCGAAGGCAGAACCTGGGAGCGCAACACGGATCTGGGGTATGTCATTCAGAGCGGACCACTGAAAAACCTGGCGTTGAAGCTGCGTAACGCCACCACCCGCAGCAACTTCCTGAGTGATCTGGATGAGAACCGCCTGATCGTCAGCTACAGCTTGCCACTCTGGTAGGCCCGAAATAGTCGCAGCCTGGCGCACACCCGCAGGGAATTACTGGCTTGGCAAGATTGGCATAAAAAACGTCAGTTTTGCCAATGTGCCAGCGCTGTCGACTCTCGTACTGTGCATACAGGCACAGCAGTACTTCAATGTTGAGACAGACACGATGAACACAATAAAAAGAAGTTATTCGCGTGGCGCGGTTCATATTCCGTTGATAGAGAAAACCCTGGGAGATTTCTTTGACGACGTGGTCGCGCGATTTCCCGATAATGAGGCGCTTGTTTCGTGTCATCAGAATATCCGGCTTAGCTATTCTCAACTTCAAGCTGAAGTAAACCAACTGGCGAGTGCCCTGATTGCGTTGTCACTGGCGCCGGGCGATCGTGTGGCCATCTGGGCAAACAACAGCGCCGAATGGTTGATAACCCAACTGGCGACGGCCAAGGTCGGGATCATCCTGGTCAACTTCAATCCAGCCTACAAAACCATGGAACTTGAGTACGCGTTGAACAAGGCGGGCTGCAAGGCATTGATCACCCTGTCGGCATTCAAGACCACCGATTACCTGCAAGTGATCAGAACGATTGCCCCGGAAATCAACACCTGCGCGCCTGGGCAGCTCAGTGCTGCGAGGCTGCCCGCGTTGCATACGGTGATCCACCTGGGCGAGGAGCAAGTGCCCGGTTTTATGCGCTTTCGCGATCTGATGAGCCTGGGGGATGCCTTGGACGAGCGCGTCCCGCGTGTCGCGGCGACGCTGAAGAACACTGATGCGATCAACATCCAGTTCACCAGCGGCACCACGGGCTCGCCTAAGGGCGCAGCGCTGACCCATCGCGGCATTCTCAATAATGGATTTTTCCTCGGCGAGGGCATGAGCCTCACGGCCACTGACCGTCTGTGCATTCCCGTGCCGTTGTTTCACTGCTTTGGGATGGTGGTTGGCAACCTGGCGGCATTGAGCCATGCCAGCACCATTGTCTACCCAAACGATACGTTTGACCCGGTGCGCACCCTTGAGGCAGTACAGAATGAGCGCTGCACCGCCCTGCATGGGGTGCCGACGATGTTCATCACCGAGCTGGACCACCCACGGTTTCACGAATTCGACCTGTCCACCTTGCGCACCGGCATCATGGCCGGCACGGCGTGCCCGATTGAGGTAATGCGCCGGGTTCAGCGCGACATGCATATGCGCGATGTCACTATTGCCTACGGCATGACCGAGACCAGCCCCGCCAGCTATCAAAGCACGTGTGAGACACCGCTGGAAAAACGTGTGTCGACCATCGGCAAAGTGCATCCCCATCTGGAAGCCAAGGTGGTCCACCCTGAGTCAGGAGATACTGTGCCGACCGGTGTAGTGGGGGAGTTGTGTATTCGCGGTTATTCGCTGATGCAAGGCTACTGGAATGACCCGGAAAAGACCGTTCAAACCATCGACAGCGACGGCTGGATCCACAGCGGCGACCTGGCCACGATGGATGCCGAGGGCTACGTCAGCATCACCGGGCGTATCAAGGATATGGTGATACGCGGCGGCGAAAATATTTCCCCGCGCGAAATCGAGGAGTTCCTGTATCAACACCCGGCCATTCAGGATGCGCAGGTGATCGGTGTGCCGGATGAGAAGTACGGCGAGGAGCTGTGTGTCTGGGTCATCGTGCGCCCAGGCCAGGTGATCAACGAAGACGAAATACGCGAGTTCTGCAGCAGCCAGATCGCTCGTTACAAAATCCCACGCTACATACGCTTCGTAGACGGCTTTCCGATGACGCTCTCCGGCAAGGTACAGAAGTTCAGGATGCGCGAAATCATGGAAGAAGAGCTTGCGTTGGCTGTGTGCTAGAGCGTTGCTGACATTCAATGATGCGCCAATTCAGAGGCGCCACCGATAAGGAGTGAAACATGGCATGGCAGATTGAAGTGATGGAGGGGTGTGCGGTTGTGCGCATGAATACTAACAAGGTCAATGTGCAGAACGACACCTTCTTCAAGGACCTGCATGATGCCTTCGATCGGCTCGAAACCGAGTTCAGCGAGTTGCCGGTGATTCTAACCGGGCAGGGCAATGCCTTTTCAGCCGGTATCGACTTCAAGTACAGCTTTGATGTATTTGGCAGCCAGAACAAAGAGCGAATCCGCCAGTGGTACGCCGAATACCGCGCGACCAACCTGCGTATTTTCCAGTACCCGCGCCCCACGGTGGCAGCGATCAACGGGCATGCCATTGCCGGCGGTCTGATCACGGCTCTGGATTGCGACTTCCGTATCGCTGCGCGCAAAGAGGCCAAGTTCGGCCTCAACGAAGTGCCTATCGGTATTCCGATGCCCGCCGCGTATGTGGAAATCATCAAGTACGCGTTGGGTGATCAGGTCGGCGCGCTGACCACCCTCAAGGGTGAGCTCTATTCTCTGGAGCAGGCCGAGAAGCTCGGGTTCTTCCATGAGGTGGTGGAGGAATCGCAACTGCTGGCCACCGCGCTTGCCTATGCGCGCTGCATTACCCCCGATTGCAACGTGGCGTATGCCATGTCCAAGAAGGCCTTGCAGGATTCAGTCATGCAGCAGATTGACCTGCGTACCACGCTGCTCGACCAGGAACTGCCCACCGGCATGAGTGATGAGGGTAATCGCCGGGCCCAGGATAAGCGTCGCCGGGAAATCATGGGTGAATAGGAGTTAAAACGCCGTGGAAATAATCGACGCCTGGATGCAGTTTCCCAACAAGCGTTTTTTGCAGGACTCGATGTTTGAGTCATTGCGGCGCTGGCCAACAGCATGGAAGGCTTTAGCCGAAAATACCCCTGACATCACCTCGGCCGAGGCGCTTGAGACCTTCCGAAAGGACGGAGTATCGAAGGTCTTCGCCAGTGCCTGGTGGGGACCTGCTGGCCCGATGATCACTAACGAAGAAGTGGCGGCGGCCGTCATGGCGCAGCCTGAGCGAGTCATTGGCGTGGCGTCGGTGGACCTGAGCCGGCCGATGGAGGCGGTCAGGGAACTGCGCCGTTGCGTCAGGCAATATGGCTTCAAGGCCTTGCGCGTGTTGCCCTGGCTATGGGGCCTGCCGCCTGATGACCGCCGATACTACCCGCTATACGCTGAGTGCATCGAGCTGGATATCACCTTCTGTTTGCAAGTGGGCCATGCAGGCCCGATGCGCCCGTCTGAGCCCGGGCGCCCGATGCCTTATCTGGATAACGTAGCACACGAGTTTCCTGAGCTACGCATCGTCGGTGGACATATCGGCTTTCCGTGGGTGGCCGAAATGATTTCCCTGATGATGAAGCACCCGAATGTCTACGTGGATACATCGGCCTACAAGGCGTCGCGGTTTCCTGACGAGCTGGTGGCGTATATGCGTGGGGCGGGAAAGGGGAAGGTATTGTTTGGCACAAACTACCCGATGCTGACGCCGGCGGATTGTCTGGATGGACTCGCAGCCTTGGGTCTGGACGATAATGTCCGGCGTCTGTTCCTGGCGGAGAATGCGCGCCAGGCGTTCAAACTGAGTCGTTGAAACGCCTGGGTTCCGAGGGTCAGAACGTATGTTCAGGCCCCGGAAACTCGCCGGCCTGCACCTCTCGCGCAAAATCACTGGCGGCGGTATGGAGCACAGACCTGAGGTCCGCATATTGTTTGACGAAGCGCGGCAGCCGGCCATTGCGCAGCCCCGTCATGTCCTGCCAGACCAGCACCTGTGCATCGCACTGGTTACCTGCGCCAATGCCAACGGTCGGAATCGATACCGCTTCAGTGATCTCACGGCCTACCTCGCCCGGCACCATCTCGACCAATAACGCAAAGGCGCCGGCTGCCTCGAAGGCCTTTGCACTATGGATCAGACGTTGTGCGTCTTCACCGCGCCCCTGCACCCGGTAACCACCCAGCTGATGCTCCATCTGAGGCGTGAAACCAATGTGCGCCATGACCGGAATACCGCAGGTCGTCAGCTTCTCGACCTGAGGCAGCATTTCAATGCCGCCCTCCAGTTTGACCGCATGGGCGCCGGCCTCTTTCATAAAGCGCACGGCAGTGTGAAAGCATTGTTCCGCCGAGGCCTGGTAGGAGCCGAAAGGCAGGTCGGCAATTACCAGCGCTCGTTTCGTTGAACGACTGACTGCGCGCACCAGCGGGATCAGTTCGTCCACAGTGACCGAGAGCGTAGATTCGTTGCCATAGACATTGTTGGAGGCCGAATCACCTACCAATAGTACCGGGATGCCGGCCTCCTCGAAGATGGCTGCGCTGTACATGTCGTAGGCGGTGAGCATCGCCCACTTCCGGCCTTCCATCTTCATCTGCTTCAAGTGCGGAATACGGATACGAGAAGCCGGTTGGGCATTGCCATAGGGTGCAGGCTGATCAGTCATTCTTGTCGCCTCACTGAAATAGGGGTTAACCCAGTAATTGCTCGATGAACAATACGATCGCGATAAGGATCATGGCTGCACCGGAAAAGCGACTGACACGCCGTGCCGCAGCAGGCCGTGCCCGCAGCACTGTCTGGGATCCATAGCCGACCAACAGATAAACCACTGCGCAGCTCAGCGTATGAACGAGCCCCAGCGCAATCATCTGCATAGGTACCGGCCAGGTCGCCGTGCTATCGGTGAATTGCGGCAGCAGGGCCAGGAACAGCAGGAATACCTTGGGGTTCAAACCACTCACACACAGCCCCTTGATCGCCCAGCGTTGCCACGAATCGGACACCTGAACCTGATCAGCGTGGGGCGTGGAAGGGTGAGCAATCATATTCACGCCCAGCCACAGCAGGTAGCCCGCGCCGGCGACAGTCAGCACTGACAAGGCCAGTGGATGCCTGGCAACCAGTGTGCCGACACCGCCAGCAACGATTAGGGTGGCGATGATATGCCCGGACAGCAACCCACCGATGGCAGGCAGGACCACGCGGCCTTTCAGCCCTGCCGAAATCGCATAAGCCCAGTCCGCACCAGGTGTGATCACGAACAGAATAGATACGGCCCAGAAGGCAACGAAGATACTCAAGGTCATGCCGCTGCCCCCCTTCGTTGGTGACTCATACATCTTTGCATCGTGGCGCCTCGCGCAATAATGAACGCGAGGAAGAATAATGAAATATTGTTAGAATGTGCTTTCAAATACAGTCATCGAAGCGCTTTGAATTGGGAGAATCTTCCGGATGGATGAGATTGATCGCAAGATTATTTCAGAGCTGCAAAAAAATGGTCGCCTATCGGTAACGGAATTGGCTGAGCGCGTGGGCCTCAGCCTTTCACCGTGCCATCGTCGCGTGCGGGCGCTGGAAGAGTCCGGGGTATTAATGGGCTATCGTGCGCAACTGGACCCCGGCGCCCTTGGCCTCAACTTTTCTGCCATGGTGTTTGCGACCCTGCGTGAGGGTGACAAGGCCGCCGTTCATGCGTTCGAGGCTGCGCTGATGCAGATTCCTCAGGTCATCGATGCCCAACGATTGTTCGGCGAGCCGGATTACCTGCTTCACGTCATTACCCAGGACCTGCCGGCCTTTCAGCGGCTCTACGATGAGAGTCTGTCAGCCTTGCCCAATGTGCAACGGTTGACCTCGACGCTCGTCATGAAGCGAGTTATCCAGGATCGGCCGCTGCCCGTGTGACGGTTGCGTCGACGCTGTAACTGCCTCGCCGGCCAACTCATCGGCGTCTGCCTGTTCCGCGCAGGACAGCTCGGAGGCGTTATGCCCGATACGTTTGAGCAGCAGCAGCATGCACGCCAGCGACACCAGGGCATAGGAAGCCGAAGCGATGGCCACCCCAATGATGCTGCCGGTGGAGTTGAGCAGCCCCTGGGCAAGGACGGGGGTGGCACCGCCTACCAACAATGAACAGAGCTGGTAGGCGATCGACAAACCGCTGTAGCGCACTTTTGTGGGAAAGGCTCGCGCGAGAATGCCACCGACGGCGCCGTAGAACATCGAGTGCGGAATGGTCGCCAGGCACATGCCCACTACCGCAATCCAATAGATCTTTGTTTCGACGGCAAAGAACATCGCCGGCATCAGAATCAGTTCGGGAATCACCATAAAGGCGACGGCTTTGCGCATATCTATCTTCGACACCAGGATGGCGCCAAAGGGTTGGGCGATGAACTGGACGATCAGGGAAATAATGATGACGCTCAGAAAGGTGCTTTGTGCATAGCCCAGTTCCTTGGTGGCCCAGGACAGCGCAAAGGTGCTCTTAAAGTAAGTCACATGGATGATCGGCAGCACGCCGGCGCCCAGCAGCACGATCTGCCAGTGATTGCGCAGCACCTCCAGGATTGGCAGTTTGACCGTCTTCTTTTGCGCCATAAGACGCTTCATGTCGTCGGACTCTTCGAGCTTGAGACGGATGACCATGCCTACGATGACCAGCGCCGCTGATAGCAGGAATGGGATCCGCCAGCCCCACAGCATGAAGTCTGTCACCGGCAGGGCGCTCAAACCGAAAAACACCAGCGTCGCCAGCAGGTTGCCGGCGGGCGAACCTTGCTGGGCGAAGGCGGCGTACAGGATGCCTTTACCTTTGGGCGCGTTTTCACTGGCGATGAGGATGGCGCCACCCCATTCGCCGCCGACGGCGACCCCCTGAATTACCCGCAGTACCACCAGCGCGATCGGCGCCCAGATGCCGATTTGCAGGTAGGTCGGAAGTAAACCGATGCAGGTGGTAGCTATGCCCATCATCACCAGGGTGATCACCAGTGTGGTTTTGCGGCCAATCTTGTCACCCAGATGACCGAAGATAATGCCGCCTACCGGGCGAGCGATAAATCCGGCCCAGAGCGTCAGGAATGAGAGGAGGGTGGCAGTGCCAGGGTTGAGGTCTGAGGGAAAGAACACTTTGCCGAAGACCAGTGCAGCCGCGATGCCGTACGCGTAGAAGTCATACCACTCGATTGTCGTGCCGATAAACGAGGCAACACCTGCCTTGCGAGCTCTTTTGTGAGCGGCAATATCCTGGGCGGTATTCATAGTGAGATCCTGTTGTTTTTATTGGAAACAACCCTTCTTCACTGCGCGAAGGGTTATGAGCGGATCGGCCCGCCAAGGCACACGCAAGGCCGATAGCTCAGAGCCTATACAGCCAACAGTGATAAAAATAATGATTAAAAATTATTGCGTGATACGGGATTTCGTATCGTTGAGGTCATTGGTAGAGGGGAGCGTAGGCTGCAACGTTTTGAACCGTTCCAGAAAACTTTGCGCGGCGGCGGACGGCGTTGCGGCCAAGCGGATGGCGTGAATTTCGGAAAGTGCGCCGTCCCCATTGATCGCGCAATAGCGCACGCCTTCGCGCAGGGTCTTGGCCAGGGTTTGTGGTACAAGCGCCACGCCCATTCCGTAAGCCACCATGGTTACCACCGTCTGCCAGAGGCGTGTTTCGTGGCGGATGCGCGGGCTGAAACCTGCGTCGACACAGCGTGCGATGATCAGGTCGTGGTAGTGCGGCGACACCGTGCGCGGGAACAGAATGAAATCTTCATCTGCCAGCGCCTGCAAGTCGATACTGTCGCGGTCAGAGAGCCGATGTGACGTTGGCAGGCAGCAGACAAAGGGTTCGCGCAACAGCCGTTCGCACTCGATGCTGTCGGGGAATTTGCTCCAGTGCACAAACCCAATATCGATTTGCCCGCGTTGCAACGCCTGGGCCTGTTCCGCGCTGTTCATCTCCATCAGCACGATCTCCGTATCGGGGTGGTCCTGTTCGAAGGTTTTTACCGCCTCGGGCAAACCGCGGTACAACACAGAATTGACGAACCCCACACTCAAGCGACCGGCAAACCCTTGGGCGGAGCGCAGGGTCAGGCGCTTGGCCTGCTCGGCACGCAATAACAGGTAGCGCGCTTCATTGAGCAGGACCTGGCCCGCATTGGTCAGGCTCACCGACTTGTTATTGCGGTTCAGCAACTGGATATCCAACTGACCTTCGAGCTTCTTGATGTCAAAACTCAGGGCCGGTTGGGAGATGAACAGCCGTGTGGCAGCGCGTCCAAAGTGAAGCTCTTCGGCCACCGCAACAAAATAACGCAGCTGTTTGAGATCCATGGCACGCCCTCGGCTTATGATAATTTTTTATTATCGTAGTTGATTTATTTTGTATTAGATACTTATCGATGCTGACCCTACTCTGATTCCACAAGAACCAGGAGAGTCACCATGAATGCCGTGTCCAAAGCGCTCCACGACCCCTTGAATATTCCTGATAGTCGTGGCCTCAATCTGTTCGAATGTGACGCCGGCCTTGCCGCGCTGCTAAAGGTTTACCTGCCCTCCGATCTCTATCAACACTGGTTGCCGACCTGGCAACAGCTGGGGGCTCGGGCCGGTAACGAACTGGATGTACTGGCTCTGTCGGCCGACAAGAATCCGCCCAAGTTGTTGCCGCGCACCCGCCGTGGTGAAGACATCCAGAGCATCCAGAAGCACCCGGATTTTGTCGAACTGGAGCGCGTAGCGTATGCCGAGCTGGGCCTGGCAGCCATGAGTCACCGCGATGACGGGACGCTGCCACTGGTCAAATATGCCCTCACGTTTCTGTTTGTGCAGGCCGAGTTCGGCCTGTGCTGCCCCGTGAGCATGACCGACTCCCTGACGCGTACCTTGCGAAAATTCGGCGCGCCGGAACTGGTGGCGCGCTACCTGCCGTCCCTGGTCTCTCAGGACTTTGACACGCTGTTCCAGGGTGCCATGTTCATGACCGAGCAGGCTGCCGGTTCGGATGTGTCGCGCACTCAAACCCGCGCCACGCTTAAGGACGGCGAATGGCTGTTGAGCGGCGAAAAGTGGTTTTGCTCCAACCCGGATGCCGACCTGGCAATGGTCCTGGCGCGCCCGGATGACGCCCCGGACGGGATGTCCGGTGTGAGCCTGTTTTTATTGCCAAAGCTGCGTCCGGACGGTTCGCGCAACGCCTACCGGATTCAGCGTCTGAAAGACAAACTCGGCACACGCTCGATGGCCAGCGGTGAAATCACCCTGGAAGGCGCCACGGCCTACCTGATCGGTGAAGTGGGGCGCGGTTTTCAGCAGATGGCCGACATGGTCAATATGTCACGTCTGTCCAATGGCGTGCGCGCCGCCGGCCTGATGCGGCGGGGCGTGAACGAGGCCTTGTATATTGCTCGGCACCGTCGCGCGTTTGGCAAGCATTTGATCGAGATGCCATTGATGCAACGGCAATTGCTGAAAATGATGCTGCCTACCGAGCAGGCGCGCTCGATGTTTATGCAGATTGCCACGTTGCTGCCCAAGGCGGATGCGGGCGATGAAGCGGCGCGCAAGTGTGTACGTATCCTCACGCCACTGATCAAATTCCGCGCCTGCCGCGATGCCCGCCGTGTGACGGGTGACGCCATGGAAGTACGTGGCGGGATTGGCTATATCGAAGAGTGGAGTGATGCGCGGCTGGTGCGTGATGCTCACCTGGGCTCCATCTGGGAAGGCACCAGCAATATCGTGGCCCTGGATATCGGCCGTGCCGTCGTCCGTGAACAAGCGCTTGAACCGCTGCAGCAGCACCTGTCGACACTGCTGGCCGATGCTGGCTTGCCCGCGCAGAGCCATTGTCTGTTTGCAAGCCTGTTGGATCGCACGGTGGCGCGTATGTCGACCGTCGCCGGCGAGCGACGTGACGACGAAGTGCGCCAGGCCGGTAGTGCCCTGTATCACATCGCCACGGCGATTTTCATGGCGTGGGAAGCCAGCCAACAATCGGATAACAGTCGCCGTTTGGCCCTGGCCCATTTGTTGTTGCAACACAAGCTGCTGCCCCGCGACCCGCTCAACCCTGAACCCTCGATCGACGCGCAATTGCTGTCACGCCTGGCCGACGAGAGTCCGCTTTCTCACGCCGAGGCCATGCAGCTGCTGCCGGTTTGAATCCTTTTTCCATTGATCGCAGGTGCACTGATGAACCATTCCAAAGGGGCCCTCGACGGCCTGAAAGTGATCGACCTCAGCCGTGTGCTGGGCGGCCCTTACTGCTCTCAGGCGCTCGCCGACCATGGCGCCGAGGTCATCAAGCTGGAACCGTTGAGCGGCGACGAAACGCGCGGGTGGGGGCCACCCTTTGAAGGTGCCGACGCCTCGTACTACCGTGGCGTCAACCGTAACAAGCAGGGGATCGCCGTGGACCTTTCCCGGCCCGAAGGGATTGAATTGCTGATGGGCCTGCTTGAAGGCGCCGATGTGCTGATCGAAAACTTCAAACCTGGCACCCTGAAACGCTGGGGTATCGATTACAGCGAAGTGTTGAGCCAGCGTTTCCCCAGCTTGATCCACTGTGCCATCTCCGGATTTGGCGGCGATGGCCCGCTCGGCGGCCTCCCAGGCTACGACGCCGTGATCCAGGCCATGGCCGGCCTTATGAGCGTCAATGGCGAAGCCGACAGCGGCGCGTTGCGCATCGGCCTTCCGATTGTCGACATGGTGACGGGGCTCAATGCACTGGCTGGCGTACTGTTGGCACTTAATGAGCGTCATTGCAGCGGCCTCGGGCAATCCCTCGACATCACCCTGTACGACTGCGGTGTGTCGCTGTTGCACCCCCATGTGCCCAACTACCTTGCCGCCGGTAAAACGCCGCGCCGCACCGGCAATGCCCACCCCAACATTGCGCCCTATGACAGCTATGCCACGGGTACCGAGCCGATTTTCCTGGCGGTGGGCAATGATCGCCAGTTTGCCAAGTTATGTGAGCAGTTGGGCGCGGGCGAAATGTTTGAAGACCCTCGATTCGTCAATAACGGCGCTCGCTCGGTCAATCGCGAGGCGCTCAAGCTTGCACTGGAACAGCATATGGCTCGCCATGATGGTCCGGCGCTGGCTCAGCAGTTGATCAGCGTGGGCGTGCCGTGCGGGGCCATTGCAACCATCGATACCGTGGTGGCCCACCCACACACGCAGCATCGCGGCCTACTGGTGGACATCGGCGACTACCGTGGCATCGGCTCGCCGGTGAAGCTCTCGCGTACCCCGGCGACCTATCGCAGCCCGCCACCGACCTTGGGGCAAGACACACGCAAAGTGCTTGAGAACCTCGGGTTGGACGCTCAGCAGATTGAGCGCCTCTATGCCACCGGCATCGTTCGTGGTTAACGCCTGCCCACTTACCTGGCCACGGAGCCCCTATGAGCCACGCATCTGATTGTCCCGAACCCTTGGTTCTGCACGAACAACCCGCACCGGGCGTTGCACTGTTGCGCCTCAATCGCCCCAAGGCTCGCAATGCATTGAATATGGCATTGCGCGAAGAGCTGGCAGCACAGTTTCGACGTCTCGATGCCTGTCCTGATACACGCGCCATCATTCTTACTGGCAGCCCTACGGTGTTCGCCGCCGGTGCGGACCTGGGTGAAATGGTCGACGCCACTGCGCTTGAGCTGTATGCCCGACATGCCGAGCGGCATTGGCAGGCGATTTCCGGATGTCGCAAACCGGTGATTGCCGTCGTAAACGGATTCGCTCTCGGCGGCGGCTGCGAGCTGGCGATGCACTGCGATGTGATTATCGCAGGGGAATCGGCCCGTTTCGGCCAGCCCGAAGTCAAGGTCGGGATCATGCCCGGCGCGGGCGGCACCCAACGCTTGTTACGTGCAGTGGGCAAATTCCAGGCGTTGCGCCTGCTGTTCACGGGCGACCAGTTCACCGCCAGCGAAGGCCTGCGCATGGGTATGGTCAGCGAAGTAGTACCCGACGCGCAGACCCTCACCGCAGCCCTGGCAATGGCGGTGGCCATCGCGGCTATGCCGCCCATCGCCGTCGCGCAGATCAAAGAAGTGGTGCTTGCCGGCATGGATCTGCCGCTGGAGCAGGCTCTGACCCTGGAGCGTAAATCCTTTCAACTGCTGTTCGGCTCCTACGACCAGAAAGAAGGCATGCAGGCGTTTTTGCAAAAGCGCACACCGGAGTACCTCGGCCTATGAACGCATTACCCATTCAGCGAATCGGTGTGGTCGGTGTCGGTGCCATGGGGCAGGGCATTGCCCAGGTCATGGCGCTGGCCGGCTTGAACATCTCACTGTTCGATGTGCGCCCGGGGGCGGCGCGCACCGCGCAAAGCGCATTGGTGACGACGCTGGCCATGTTGCAGAGCAAGGGCCGTATCAGCCAGCAGGCGGCGCGTGATGCGCTGGCGTTGGTGCAGGTGGTTGATCGCCTGGAAGCGCTGGATGACTGTGAGCTGGTGATCGAAGCGATTGTCGAAGATCTTGAGGTCAAACAGCAGCTGTTCCGGCAACTGGACGAACTGCTCGATGAAACCACACTGTTGGCGAGCAACACCTCGTCGTTGTCCATTACCGCGATTGCCTCAGTCTGCAGGTATCCAGGGCGGGTGGCCGGCCTGCACTTTTTCAACCCGGTGCCGCGGATGCGCCTGGTCGAAGTGATCGGGGGCATCGCTACACAGCCCGATGCGCTTGAGCGTCTACGCGCATTGGTCCGCAAGGTCGGCCGTTACTCGGCGGATTCCAAGGACTCCCCGGGGTTTATCGTCAACCATGCCGGTCGTGCCTACGGTACCGAAGCGTTGCGCATGCTCAGCGAAGGGATCGCCACACCGGCGCTGATCGACGCGCTGCTACGGGACGGCGCGGGTTTTCCAATGGGGCCGTTCGAGTTGCTGGACCTGGTGGGGCTGGACGTCAGCGTACCGGTGATGGAATCGGTGTATCACCAGTTCTATGAGGAACCGCGCTACCGACCCCATCCATTGCTGCGCTTGATGCAGGCCGGTGGGCACCTGGGGCGAAAGACTGGCCAGGGCTTTTATCGATACGATGGCAACAGCGTCAGCCCCTCGGCGCTCCAACCCGTACCGACGTGCGCGCAACTGCCCACCGTGTGGGTGGCTGCGGACGATGACCTGGGCAAGACCCGTGTGCTGGCACTGCTTGGGCAATTGGGCGCGCAAGTCGAGACAGGGGCGAGTCCGTCGCCCGACGCCTTGTGCCTGCTGGCGCCCTTGGGTGACGACACCAGCGAATCGGCTTTGCGCCATGGTGTCGACCCCACCCGCAGCGTAGCGATCGATACCGTGCTGGAGTTGGGTGCGCTGCGCTGCCTGATGGTCAACCCGGCAACCCGCGTCGATATGCAGGAGGCCGCCCATGCGCTATTCAGTCGCGACGGTGGCCACGTGGTGATGCTGCGCGACAGCTGCGGTTTTGTGCTGCAGCGCACGCTGGCAGCAATCGTCAACCTGGGTTGCGACATCGCTCAACAGGGCATCGCCAGCGTCGAGGATATCGACATGGCGGTGCGCTTGGGCCTCGGCTACCCCCACGGGCCGCTAGCGTGGGGGGACACCCTGGGCGCGGGGCGACTGCTGCTGATTCTGGAGCGTATGCATACCCTCACCGGCGACCCGCGTTACCGCCCCAGTAACTGGCTACGCCGCCGGGCACGCCTGGGAATCGCCCTGTGCAGCGCCGAAAACTCAATGCCGGCAGCCGCCGAGCCACTTTGATTGAGCGAGAAATTTGCCATGCTTGATGCCTATATCTACAGCGGTTTACGCACCCCCTTTGGCCGTCACGGCGGCAGCCTGTCGGGCATGCGGCCGGATGACCTGGTCGGCAACCTGCTGGCGCACCTGATGCAGACCTCAGGTCTGCCGGAACATGTCGTGGAGGATGTGATCCTCGGCTGCACCAACCAGGCCGGCGAGGACAGCCGTAACGTGGCGCGCAACGCATTGCTCAGCGCCGGGCTGCCGTGCTCCGTTCCAGGCCAGACTGTCAACCGCTTGTGTGCCAGCGGATTGTCCGCAGTCATCGATGCGGCGCGGGCGATCACCTGCGGTGAGGGGACGCTGTACCTGGCCGGAGGCGTCGAAAGCATGTCGCGGGCGCCGCTGGTGATCTCCAAGGCCGAGGGTGCATACAGCCGCACCCAGGAGCTGGCGGACAGCACCATCGGCGCACGTTTTTCCAATCCGAAACTGGTTCAGCGGTATGGCAACGACAGCATGCCGCAGACCGGTGACAACGTCGCCCTGATGTATGGCATAACCCGCTATGAGGCCGATCACTTTGCTGCCGCGTCGCAGGGACGTTATGCCCGCGCGTTGAAGTCGGGCTGGCTGTCCGATGAGATCCTGCCGGTGGAGGTGCCCACTGGGCGCAAGGGGCAAACCCAGCTGATCAGCGTTGACGAACATCCACGGCCACAGTCCGATTTTGCTGCGTTGTCGCGGCTCAACCCGCTGTTCCCCGGCGGCGTCGTGACTGCCGGCAACGCGTCGGGCATCAACGATGGCGCCGCAGTCTTGCTGTTGGGTAATCGAGCCATCGGCCAGGCCCACGATGTTGCGCCCATGGCCCGAATCCTGTCTTCGGCAGTGGTAGGCGTAGAGCCGCGCATCATGGGCATCGGCCCGTACCAGGCGATTAACGTGGCGTTGCAGCGCGCCGGTATCAGCCTGGCACAGGTGGATCTGATCGAGATCAACGAGGCATTTGCGCCGCAGGTGTTGTCCTGCCTCAAGGCGCTGGAACTTAGCTTTGATGACAGCCGCGTCAATCCTTTGGGCGGCGCGATTGCTATCGGGCATCCATTAGGGGCCTCGGGCGCCCGGCTGGTGCTCAGTGCCTGTCGCACTTTGCAGCGTAATCAGCAGCGCTACGCCGTGGTCAGCCTATGTGTGGGAGTTGGGCAGGGCGTCGCGATGGTGATCGAGCGCGTTTGACCCTTGCATGACGGGGTATTAAAGGGCGGCCCCCAGGCCGTTCCTCGATAAATGTCATCCATAACAACAATAATCTCACTGGACATACTTCCCATGAAAACATCCCTGGCCCTCACGGGCTTGAGCGCCGGCGCTTGCCTGCTGTTCTTCGGTCAGCCCGCGTCGGCGGACTTTGTCGGCGACAGCAAAGCCACGCTGGGCCTGCGCAATTACTATTTCAACAACGATTACCGCGACCGGGCAGGGCCAGCCAGTCAGAGTAAAACCGCGGAGTGGGCCCAAGGTTTCATGCTCAATTACACCTCGGGGTTTACCAATGGCCCTCTAGGATTTGGCCTCGACGCCATGGGCTTGCTCGGCGTGACGCTGGACAGCGGGCAAGGGCGGCATCGCGGCAGTTCGATGATTCCATCCGGAGGAGACCACGCCACTGACGAATGGAGCCGCCTTGGCTTGACCGCCAAGATGCGCCTGAGCCAAACCGAACTGCGCTACGGCACGCTGATGCCCAAGCTGCCGATCCTGCAAGCCAATGACGGCCGCCTACTGCCGCAGACCTTTGAAGGCGCCCAGATCTCCAGCACAGAAATCGACAACCTCAGCCTGACGGCGGGTCGTTTGGAACATGCAACCGGGCGCGGCTCCACAGACAGCACCGGACTGGCCGTCGCCGGTGGTACACGCCAGAGCACTGCCTTCGTATTTGCCGGCGGCGATTTCAAGGTCAACAAAGACCTGACGCTGCAGTACTACGTGGCCACCCTTGAGGACTATTACACGCAGCAATTTTACGGCCTGCAGCACGTGCTGGGATTGGGTGAAGGGCAGTCGTTGAAGACCGACCTGCGCTACTTCGACACCGATTCCAGTGGTGCCAATGGCCGCGCGGCAGGGCGTAGTGCCGGTTATCGCACCAGTGGCTACAGCGACGATGCCTCGGGTGAGATCGATAACCGTACCTGGAGCGCCATTTTCACCTACAGCCTCGGTGGCCACGCATTGACGGGCGGCTACCAAAGCATTTCGGACGCCAGCAACTTTGTCCAACTCAACCAGGCATCGCTGCCGGACAAAGGTGCTACCGGCACGTCCCTCTACCTGTTCACCGATCGCATGATCACCAGCTTCAACCGCGCCGGTGAACAGACCTGGTTTGCCCAATATGCCTACGACTTTGCCGCCGCCGGTCTCCCTGGCCTGCGCGCCTCGGTAGTCTACCTCAAGGGCGACAACATCAAGACCACCGCCGGCCGTGATCAACAGGAATGGGAACGCGACCTGGCACTCGACTACGTGATCCAGGACGGCACCTTCAAGGGCCTCGGATTCGCCATGCGCTCGGGCGTGTTGCACTCCGAGGCGGATGCCAATCAGGACCAGACCCGCATGACGGTGAGCTACACCGTCGCGCTGTTCTGAGGTGTTGATTCAGTAATTTCCATCGGGTGCACGACGCTGTCGTCGTGCGCCTTTCTACTCGGCAAAAAAGAGGATGTAGCAATGAATGCCTTCGCCCCGCTCGACGTTGCGGTCATGCAGCCACCAGCAACCTTCCAGGGCTTTTCAATCAAGCCTTCGGCCCAGTCTCCACGCCTGCTTGAATTAACGTTTGCGCAATCGACGGTCAGTGCGTTTTTGAGCGCTGTGGCTCAACTGCCGGTGCAGGCGCTGGAGTACAAGTCTTTCCTGCGATTCCAATTTGGCCAGATCCTTGATGAGCTCTGCGGCGGTACCCTGCGCCCAATGCTGGTGAACACGGTGATGGACCGAGCAACCGGGGGACTGCTGATCGTCCCCCAAGGCCTGGATAACGTGTCCCAGGCCGACGACATGGTCAAATTTTCCACCGCCGTGGCGCATTTGCTCGGGCGCTCTAACTTCGATGCCATGAGTGGTCAGTTCTATGCGCGGTTTGTGGTGGAAAACGTCGACACCTCAGACAGCTATTTGCGTGCTCCGCACCGTGTGATGGAGTTGCACAACGACGGCACCTTCGTGAATCAAATTACCGACTACGTGCTGATGATGAAGATCGACGAACAGAACATGGAAGGCGGTAACTCGCTGATCCTGCACCTGGATGACTGGGCGGATCTGGACACGTTCTACAAGCATCCCCTGGCGCGTCGTCCCCTGCGCTGGACGGCGCCGCCGAGCAAGAACGTCAAGGAGGATGTGTTCCATGCCATCTTCGACACCGATGAAGTCGGCCGGCCGACCATGCGTTATATCGACCAATTCGTGCAGCCTGAGAATTTCGAAGAGGGCACCTGGTTATACGCGCTCGGCGAGTCACTGGAAAACAGCGATGCCAAGCTGTCCGTGCCGGTCGCTGTGGGTTCATTCCTGCTGATCAACAACCTGTTCTGGCTGCACGGCCGCGATCGCTTCACTGCGCACCCGGGCCTGCGTCGTGAGTTGATGCGGCAACGTGGTTACATCAGCTATCCCAAGCTGGCGCATCAGCACGGGCAAAGCGCCAACTGACACGGCGCGGGGGTGCAGACGCCCCCGTTTGCCCATGACGGATGTAAGAGAGGGAATACAGGTGTACGACTTTGTGATTATCGGTGGCGGCATCATCGGCATGTCCACCGCCATGCAGTTGGCGGGCGAATACCCGGATGCGCAGATTCTGCTGCTGGAAAAGGAATCGGGCGCGGCCCGTCATCAGACCGGGCATAACAGCGGTGTGATTCACGCCGGGGTTTACTACCCCCCTGGCAGCCTCAAGGCGAAGTTCTGCCTGGAGGGCAACCGGGCGACCAAAGCGTTCTGTGATGAGCACGGCATTCGCTACGACACCTGCGGCAAGCTGCTGGTGGCCACCAATGACGTCGAGATGCAGCGAATGCAGGCGCTGTGGGACCGCACGGCGGCCAACGGGCTGGAGCGTGAATGGCTGACTGCAGATGCGCTGCGTGAAAGGGAGCCGAACATTATCGGCCTTGGCGGCATTTATGTGCCCTCAAGCGGTATAGTCAATTACGCCGAAGTCACCCGGCAAATGGCTAACGAGTTCACCCGCCAGGGCGGTGTTATCCGTTACAACAGCGAGGTCATCGCGCTCGATGAGCGCGAGAATGAGGTGGTGATCACGACCACTACCGGGGTTTATCAGGGTCGATTTCTGATTTCCTGTTCCGGGCTGATGGCTGATCGTGTGGTGCGGATGCTCGGCCTGGAGCCTGAGTTCCAGATTTGCCCGTTCCGGGGCGAGTACTACTTGCTACCCCATGAGCATAATCAAATCGTCAATCACTTGATCTACCCCATTCCCGATCCTGCCATGCCGTTTCTGGGCGTGCACCTGACCCGCATGATCGATGGCACGGTAACGGTCGGCCCCAATGCCGTATTGGCGCTGAAAAGGGAAGGCTACAAGAAAACCGATTTCTCCCTAGTGGACATGTTCGAGATATTCACCTCGCCCGGTGTGTTGAAAGTGCTCAAGGCCAACTTTAAGCCTGGTTTGATTGAGATGAGAAACTCGATCTTCAAGCGCGGCTATCTCAAGCAGGTGCAAAAATATTGCCCTTCTATCAAGCAGGATGAGTTAAAACCCTATCCGGCAGGTGTCCGCGCCCAGGCCGTCTCCAACAGCGGCAAGTTGATCGACGACTTCCTTTTCGTGAACACAAGGCTCAGTGTGAACGTGTGTAACGCGCCGTCGCCGGCAGCTACATCGGCGATTCCTATCGGTGCGTATATCGTCAGCAAGGTCAAGGTGCAACGCGGCGCTTGAAGGCATTCAGCCGAGTGCCTGGCAAGTGTCCACCAACAGTCCGCGCAGCCATGTGTGAGCGGGGTCATGGTGAGTGCGCTCATGCCACGCCACAGTCTTGCCGAAACCTGGAATGTCCAACGGCGGTTCACGCATGAGCAGCCCATCGGCATGCAATGCCAAACGGCGGGGCACCACGGCGATCAGGTTGCTGGCACGCAAGATCTCCGGCAGCACCAGGAAGCTGGTCACCGAGACGGTCACGCGCCGTGACCTGCCGATGCGGGCGAGCGCGTGATCGGTCACCCCTTCAAAAGCGCCACCGGCGGGGGAGACCAGCGCATGATCCAGCGCACAAAAGCGCTCCAGGGTCAGCGCCTCATGCCGCGACTCAGGGTGATCGTCGCGCATCACGCATACATAACGCTCATCGAACAACGCTGCAGAATGCAGGCCTGGCGGGGTGCTTTCCGGTGTCACGAGGGCCAGGTCGATATCGCCACGGTCCAGTTGGCCAGGCAGTTGCTGAGGGTCGACGGGTTGCACGGCGATACGAATATTCGGCGCTTGCACACGCAGTGCGCTGAGGAAAGGCACCACCACGGCCCGTAACGCGTAGTCGGTGGACGCCAGTGAAAGCGTCATCGTTGCCGTGTGCGGTTCAAACGCATGGGGTTGCAGCATCTGCCCAATAGCACTGAGCATCTGCTTGATCGGCCCGGCCAATTGTTCAGCCCGAAGCGTCGGCACCATGCCGCGTTGCGCACGCACGAACAACGGGTCGTTAAAGCTTTCGCGCAAGCGTGTGAGCATGCCGCTGACGGCGGGCTGGGTCAGTGACAATCGCGCGGCGGCACGGGTGACGCTACGCTCATCCAACAAGGCATCGAGGGCCTTGAGCAGGTTTAGGTCGAGGTGCCTGATATCAGGATTCATGATGCTCTGCATAAAAGATGACGATTGGTTTTATTTCACGCTAGCACCGACCATGGCACCAGTCCATTACCACTGAGTGCTGAGCATGAAAGAGATCATCTGGCCGCAAGGCTACCTGCCGGGCTTCACCGAGAATTTTGTCTCCAATGAAATCATCGTCGCCGGCCTCGCCGCCACCGATATCTGGCCGTTGTTGAGCCACGCGTCGCAATGGCCGAGCTATTACGCCAACTCGGCTAATGTGCGCTTGCATGACGGCCCGGGTCCTGAGCTACAAGACGGGATGCGCTTCTACTTTGAGACCTTCGGATTCCCGGTCGAGGCGCAGTGCAATGAATTCGTCCCGCCGACTGATGGCCAACCAGGGCGGATTGCCTGGCACGGTTGGGCGGGCGAGGGCGATACCCGCCTGGATGTGCACCATGCGTGGCTGATAGAGGATCTGTCGCTGGGGCGCGTGCGCATCCTTACCCAGGAAACCCAGAAGGGTAAGCCGGCAGTAGAACTGGCCCTGGCTCGGCCAAACCCAATGATCAATGGCCATCAGGACTGGTTGGATGGATTGGTCAGGGCTGCACGTGAGGCGCGCCAATAAGCGCGGATTGCAATAACCACTGTCGGAGTTGCTCGACGGGTGTACGCAAGGGCGCGCTAGCACTGTGAACCAGGTAGTAGCCCTTGTTGACGGACAGGGTTGCTTCGAACACCTGCTCCAGTTGCCCTTGCTCCAGGGCCTCTTCGACCAGCCAAGGACTGGTCAGCACCACCCCCTGACCACGCCGCGCCGCATCGATGGCGAGTTCGGGCTGGTCGAAACGCAGGCCGGTTGCCATTTGTGCATCGACCATGCCGAGCTGTGCGAGCCACGCGGGCCAATGCGCATGCGATGTCGTGTAGAGCGGCGTCGTGCGCGTAAGGTCGGCGAGCGAGTGTAATTGCAGGCGCTCGCGATACAGCGGGCTGCAATACACCCGGACCTCATCCGCCAGCAACAACTCGGCCACCAACCCTCGAACCTGCCCATCGCAATGGCGTACGGCAAGGTCAAATCCATCGTGGCTGACGTCAACCAGATCCGTGCTCGCACTCAGGTGCAGCTTGAGTTGAGTGTGCTGGCGAGTGAGTGTCGGCATACGCCGAGCGAACCATGAATTGGCAAAGGCAGGAGGCAGGCTGAGACGCACTTCCTGGGCGTGTCGATGACGCAGCGCAAGGCTGGCGTTCTCCAACGTCTGAAGTGCGGGTTGCACCTGTTGCCAGTAGGCCAACGCTTCCTGAGTAGGATTCAGCTTGCGCACGGTGCGAGTGAACAACGACACGCCCAGCCAACCTTCAAGCTTACGGATCTGCTGCGTCACGGCTCCTGGAGTCACAAACATCTGCTCGGCAGCCAGGACGGCACTGCCGGTGCGCATTACTGCGTCGAAGCAGGCGAGGGACTTGAGGGGGATATCAGGTTTCATGGCGCAGTTTTTCTCTTTCATGAGGCGATAAACGATGATTTGTCATACCCCAGGTCAGGCATAAGAATCAAAGGCGTCATTGGCCCTGAGGAAATGCAGATGAATGTCCTGATTGTATATGCCCATCCGGAACCTCGGTCTTTCAATGGTGCACTGAAAGACCTGGCGAGTGAAACCCTGACGGCCCAGGGGCATAAGGTTCAAGTGAGTGATTTGTACGCGCTGGAATGGAAGGCGCCCCTGGATGGCGCGGATATCACCACGCCGCGTGTAAACGCAGAATTTCTGAACCTCCCCGCTGAACAGGAACACATGTTCTCCCAAGGCCAACCGACCTTTGATGTGGAACAGGAGCAGGCGAAGGTGCTCTGGTGTGATCTGTTGATTTTCCAGTTTCCGATCTGGTGGTTCTCAATGCCAGCCGTGCTGAAAGGCTGGGTTGACCGCACCATGACTCGTGGCTTTGCGTACGCGTCCGGTGAGAAATACGACAACGGCAAGTTCAAAGGCCGCAAAGCCATGGTCTGCGTCACCACCGGCACCGCCGAAAGCCTGTATCAGCCCGACGGGATCGACGGCTGTATGACCCACCTTCTCTGGCCGATCCACAACGGGATATTCCGCTACCTGGGGTTTGACGTGCTGCCACCCTACGTTGCCTGGATGCCGGGAAATGTGTCTGAACAACAGCGCAAAGCTTACCTGGTCGGGTACGAGCAGGTGTTGCGCTCGATCGATAGAGCCAAACCGCTGTTTTTCCATCCGCACGAAGATTATGACGAGGATCAGCGTCTCAAGCCCGGGGTATTGGCCCGGTCGGGTTTTCAGTGGAACCCACGGGCGGGGCAAGGCCACGACCAGGCGGCTGACGACTTCACCTGATCGACGCTGACTGACCTACGAACAATTGGATATTTAAACAGCTACGCAACCTCCGACGACTTGCACCAAAAAATTTCATAGGGGGTCAGAAGATAGTAGGCGATAAGCTGATGTGGTCGGATAGCGCTCGACGGCGGTTTGGGAGCGGTAGCGTATAACTTTTCCGAGAAGGGGCTGTGGGACCACAGGCTGGGGGCATCCTTTTCAAACCATCCAAAGCATGCCCTCAGATTTGCCCCCGATGTAGCAATGCACTGGAAGTGGATGGAGCTCCATGGTTTGGCGAATGGCAGAAATGATCAGCCGAACAGCCTGCCAGACGACCCCTAAAGACTCTCAGGGTCGCCAAAGAACATCTGAATCCGCGACCGCAACCACCGCTCCCCCGGATCATTATCCTGCGACCCTCGCCATGCCATGTGCAGTTCAAACGAGCGCACCGGCAACGGCGGCTCTTCGGCGCGCAGGCCGCCGGCGGCGGTCAGGGCTTCGGCGGCGTAGTCGGGGACGATGGCGACGATGTCGGTGCCTGAGAGCAAGGTGCCCAGGCCGTTGAACTGCGGCACGGCGAGCACTACGTGGCGCTTGCGGTCGAGCTTTTCCAGTTCTTCGTCGATGAACCCGCTCAAGTCGCCGGCAAACGACACCAGCGCGTGGGGGCGGGCGCAGAAGTCGTCCAGGCTCAGGGAGCCCGGCACGCTGTCGGCGCGCAGCAGTTTCGGCAGGCTGCGGCGCAGGACTTTGCGCTTGGCGTTGGCCGGCAGGTCGGCGGTGTAGCTGACGCCAATCGAGATTTCGCCGGAAGCGAGCAGGCCGGGCATCAGGATGTAGTTGACGCGGCGCACCACCAGCACGATGCCGGGGGCTTCGGCGCGCAGGCGCTTGAGCAGTTGGGGCAGCAGGGCGAATTCGACGTCATCGGACAGGCCGATACGGAAAACGGCGGTGCTGGTCGCCGGGTCGAACTCGGCGGCGCGGCTGACGGCGGTGGAAATCGAGTCCAGGGCCGGGGAGAGCAGGGCGAAGATTTCGACCGCGCGGGCCGACGGCTCCATGCTGCGGCCGGTGCGTACGAACAGCGGGTCATCGAACAGCCCACGCAGGCGCGACAATGCCGCGCTGATCGCCGGCTGGCCAAGGAACAATTTCTCGGCAGCGCGGGTCACACTGCGCTCATGCATCAAGGTTTCGAATACGATCAAGAGGTTAAGGTCGACACGACGCAGGTCGTTACGGTTCATCTTGTGTCCTGGAAGAGTCAGCAAACTTGACGAGAGCGGCCACATAGGAACAATGACCGGCATGAATCTTACGGGGAAAGGCTGGTACTCTGCACAGGATAATTGAGTTTTCCTACGATACTTGAGGTCAATTCCTCAGTTGCGGAATCAATAACAGACATGTCGACTATTAACGGCGACCGGTGGTCTTACCTGGAAAGCCCAGATAGAGTTCATGGCATTAGAGGTTACTTTGACGAGGTTTGCGATGTCCCGCACGATCCGTTTTCACAAGTTTGGTCCGGCCGAGGTGCTCAAATGCGAAGAGCATGCAGCCGCGCAGCCCGCACCGGGCGAAGTGCAGGTGCGTGTCGAAGCGATTGGCATCAGCTGGTATGACATTCTGTGGCGCCAGAACCTGGCGTCTTCCCATGCACGCCTGCCGTCCGGCCTTGGTCATGAGATGGCCGGTGTCGTGGTTGCCGTAGGCGATGGCGTGGATGACTTGGCCGTCGGCGATAAAGTCGCCAGTTTTCCGGCCGAGAGCCCCAATGATTACCCGGTGTATGGCGAACAGATCGTCCTGCCCCGTTCGGCCCTGACCCGCTACCCGGATGTCTTGAGCCCCATAGAAGCCAGCGTGCACTACACGCCGCTGCTGATCGCCTACTTTGCGTATGTGGACCTGGCACGCGTCAAGCCCGGGCAGTTTGCCCTGGTGACGGACGCCAGCCACTGCGCTGGCCCTTCCTTTGTGCAACTGGGTAAAGCCCTGGGTGTGCGGGTGATTGCCGCGACCAAGGACAGCGAAGAGCGCGAATACCTGCTGTCCCTCGGTGCGGAGAAAGTTATCGTCACCGAAGAACAGGACCTGCTGATGCAGATCAACAAGTTCACCGACAACCGCGGCGTGGACGTGGTGTTCGATGGCTTGGGCGGCCCGCAGATGTCGCTGCTCGGTGATGTGCTGGCGCCACGTGGCAGCCTGGTGCTCTATGGCCTGCAAGGTGGCAACCAGACGCCATTCCCGGCCTGCGCGGCGTTCCAGAAGAACATTCAGTTCTTTGTGCACTGCATCGGTAACTTCACCGGCAAGCCTGAGCTGGGCATCATCCAGGACCAGGTCGCCTTGCAGCGCGCCTTGCGGGATATCAACCAGCTGACTGCTGACCGCGTGCTGGTACCGCTGAAAACCACGGTGTTTCCATTCAATCAGTTCGTGGAAGCACACCGCTACATGGACGAATGCCCGTGCCGCGAGCGTGTGGCACTGCAGGTTGAAGCTGTTTAAGGCGTAGGAATATTCGCAAACGAGTGTTCCTGACCACTGGCGCATGGGGCAAATGCGCCATTTGACAGGGCTGAAGCCGCGCAGGCTTCAAGTTGACCTCCCTGCATTTGAGCCCCTGATTCCTGGCTTTCCCCCTGACGCCGCGTTGAATTCCAGCGCGGCGTTGTTGTGTGCGCGTCATTAACGCCTGCGGCGTTGCCTATCTGCACTGGTTTTCGGCCAGCTTCTGTATCTATTAATCATTATTCCAGCGCTGATAATTGCCCTTCACTTTCATCTCAAGGACTGAGCAATGATTGACTATTTGATGCGTCATCCGCGAGGGCTTCGAACTCATCGCGCAGCCGAGACGTGGTGCAGGGCGAGCACTTACTTGCAGGGGAAGTTCACAGTGTGGACAGCCGGAAGTTGCTTGAATCAATTTGTCGGATGTTTCTTCAAGTTGTTGGATAAAGGTGCGTAGGAGGGCGTCGGAATAGTCCTAGGATGGCCGCCTCGGCGCGCTTCGGCCCAGCAATAAAGGCTGGCTGTGCGTTTTCCAGCCGTGAGCCATGCCCGAGGAGATCCGTGTCGTTTTGTTGCGCGGTGCTAGTGTCTATTCATCAGTGCACCTGACGGCGGGCGAACTTCTTATCTGCGCAATAGCTCAAGCAAACACTGTCAGCAGTTGCTTGAAACTGATATTTCAACTCAGGTAGTAGAATGATGAGCACTATTCACGAACAAGCCATGACGTATGTTTACCAGCAAGTTCTGCAACGCTTGATCGGGCACTTTAATCGCGCTGAACGTACTGCACTTCAATTGTTGATCCAGCGTATCGTGGTCGCGGCGGGTGGCATGGAACAGGTGGGGGATTACAAGGTGCTGATTGCCCACGGCGGCGGCGAGGTCAGCAGCTACACCCTGGCGCTGCTGCGCGCTGCGCAACTGAGTATTGCCGGCCGGGCCCCGCGTACCTTTCACTTGCGGGTCGCGACCCTGCGCTACCCCGGCATGACCGAGAGCAGGCTCGACACCCTCAATCGAGGCTACAGCCGCCTGTTTCTCCACGACGACCCGCGCGTGGAGTTGTTGATGGTGGAAAACCACGACGTTCACCCCTTCAACCACCTTCGCCCGGCCAATGCCGCCGGGCGCGAAATCAGCCAGCGCAATCGGGTGATGGTGGGGCACATGACCGCCGGAGACTGTCGCGCGGCGCTGAGCAATGACACCTACCTGGCCTTGGGGGATTTCTACCAGCGGGCCAGCACCTGGCGCGGCGGTGTGCATGCGCTGGTCAGTGGCGATTCGCCACGCAAACAGAGCCACTTGCTTGCCTGGCTGAAGAAAACCGCGCTGGGCACCGGTGTCGCCACCCCCAAAGCCTGGCCGCAGTCGCTCAACGGCTTGTTCGCGCGCATGGAAGAATGGAGCACCGCTTACTACGACGACCTGTACGGCGAAGAACATGCGCCGCGCGTCACGCCCAGTCTCGCCGGCCACCGCCACTTGGCGTACATCGGCATTGCCGACCTGCTCGATGGCGTCGACCCCCGGTCGTCGTCCTTGCTCACCGAGTTCATGGCCCACACCCCTGACGCCCTGGGCTTTCATTTCAGCCATCCGGCCTTTTCCCATCCCTTGCTGATGGCCCACCTGCGTGGGTTGCAGGCCGAGTGCCTGCGCGCGCTGGACTACGAAATGGGCGTCGAAGGCTTTATCCAGCAGGTGGCTCCGTTCATGCGCCGCCTGCACCTGAGCGAGGCGATGTTCGCCGAGGCTTGCACCGGTGATGGCCGCACCTTGTCGGCCACCCAGGCCAACCAGTTTTTCGGCCTGGATGAAACCCAGCTGAATTGCCTGTTGTTTTCGCCGTTTATCCATCATGGCGAACGGCTCGAATGCTATTTGCGCCAGTGCCATCCCGGCATGTTGGTGGCCCTGCCTGAGCTGCACAAACTGCTGCAAGGCAAGCCCTGCGCCGACATGCTGCAGCAGTGGGTGGTGGATACCAGTGGCTTGCCGCTGCCGTTGTTGCTGCATCTGTACCAGAAACGGCCGATGGTCATTACGGGCAGTAAACCGCGCGGCGCCCGCGCAACGGCCCGCAACCCTGCGCAGGCCCTGCAATTGTCCGGTCAATGAGCCTGCGCGGCGAGCGGCAGGCTGACTTCGCGTATCAGGCGGTCTATCGCTACATGATCAGCCTGATCAACCAGGTCAGTACCGATGCCCGGGTAAAACTGCCGTCCTTGCGCCAACTGGCCGGGCGCCTGAACGTATCGATCTCGACGATCCAATACGCATATTCGCTGTTGGAGAAGGAGGGCAGGGTCTATTCGGTGGCGAAATCGGGCTATTACGCCTGGCCGCTGTCGGTGAGCCCGTCGGCCTGTGCCGGCGGCGATTTGCTCGATCGGCTCTACGCGGCGGCCCGTCGCCCCGGCATGCTGGTGCTCAGCGGCGATGAGCCGGCGTTGCTGGCATCCCTGGATAGCAGCTTGTTGCGATTGGAGCGCGAGTTGGTGCGTCACTATCCGCATCCGTTGCAGCCGTGGTCGCAGCCGTGCGGCGTGTGGGAGTTGCGCGCGGCGTTGGCGGCGCGCTACACCACATCGCCCACGCGCTGCTGGCACGCCGACGAGGTGTATATCGGTGCGGATCTGCGCGGGGTGTTGGACATTCTGATCGAGGTGCTGGGCCTGCGGGGCACCACGGTGATTGTGGAGTCACCGTGTGATTGGCTGATCCTGCGTCTGTTCCAGGATGCCGGGGTGCACCTCATCGAGCTGCCCTGGACGCCCGACGGACACCTGGACATGGCGACCCTCGATCAACTGTTACGTGATGAGCCTGTGCACCTGGTGTTGCTGTCCTCGGCGGTCAGCATGCCCTCGGGGGTGGCGATGTCGATCAGCGAACGCCTGGGCGTCGCGCAGTTGCTCGAGCAATACGGCTGCTGGCTGCTGGAGAACGACACCTTCGGCGAGCTGGGTTTCAAGGGGTCGCAAGCGCCCCTGCGAGAGTTGGTGAACCCCGAACGGTTGATCGTGTTTTCTTCGTTCGAGAAGGTCCTGGGCGCGGAGGCCCCCTTTGGCTATCTGCTGTCCCGGCGCATGAGCAGTGAATTGCAGCGTCAGTTTCTGCTGCGTTCATTTCGCTTGTCGTCGATCCGCCAGCGTGCCATTGCGCGCCTGTACCAGAGCGGCCGGATCGATCAGCACTTGCGCGCACTGCGCCAGCAATTGCGCGAGCAGGCCGCCGAAATGGGCCAGCGCCTGGACCAGCACCTGGGGGACCAGGTGACTTACCGCGCGCCCTCCGCCGGGGCGACGTTCTGGCTGGGCTGCACCCGGCCGGTCGACATGCGCCAGGTGTTCCAGCGCCTGCTGACTGAACACGTGGTGATGGCCCCGGGTGAACTGTTCAGTGTCAGCGGCCTGCATCGCCAGCACCTGCGCATCAGCCATACCTTTGAAGGGCAAACCAACCTGGATATTGCCCTGGCTGCATTGAGCGACGCGCTGCGGCAGGCACAGATGGGGTGAATACGTGAATTTTCTCTTGATGCTGTAGGATCGATACCGTCGCGCAGCAGTCGAACACTCAGTAAACTGCGACTTTTCCGATTCCTTCTTTCCGAGGTTCATGCATGACAATCAGTCCTTTTGCGGGCAAGCCGGCGCCAGCCCAGTTGCTGGTGGATATCCCGCGACTGGTCACGGCCTATTACACCGGCCAGCCTGATGCAGCAATCTCCACCCAGCGCGTGGCCTTTGGTACCTCCGGGCACCGGGGCTGCTCGTTCGACCTGAGCTTCAACGAATGGCACGTGCTCGCCATCAGCCAGGCCATCTGCCTGTATCGCGAAGCCCAGGGCATTAACGGCCCGCTGTTTGTCGGCCTGGATACTCACGCACTGTCGACGCCAGCCGGCGCCAGTGCCCTGGAAGTGCTGGCCGCCAACGGCGTGCACGTGATGCTGGCCGAAGGTGATGAATACACACCAACGCCGGCGATTTCCCACGCCATCATCTGCTACAACCGCGGCCGTACCAGCGGCCTGGCCGACGGCATCGTGATCACGCCGTCGCACAACCCGCCGCAAAGCGGCGGCTACAAGTACAACCCGCCCAATGGTGGCCCGGCTGATACCCACGTCACCAAGTGGATCGAAGCCAAGGCCAACGAACTGCTGGCGAACAAGCTGGCTGGCGTCAAGCGCATCACCCACGCGCAGGCCCTCAAGGCGGACACCACCCATCGCCATGATTACCTCAATAGCTACGTGGCTGACCTGGTCAATGTGATCGACATGGACGCCATCCGCAGCGCCGGCCTGCGCCTGGGCGTGGACCCGCTGGGCGGAGCAGGGGTGCGCTACTGGTCGGCGATTGCCGAGCATTACCGCCTGAACCTGGACGTGGTGAACACCGAAGTCGATTCGACGTTCCGCTTCATGAGCGTCGACTGGGATGGCCAGATCCGCATGGACCCGTCCTCCAGCTACGCCATGCAAGGCCTGATCGGCCTCAAGGAGCGCTTCGACGTTGCCTTCGCCTGCGACCCGGACCACGACCGCCACGGCATCGTGACCCCGTCCGGCGGCCTGTTGGCGCCCAACAACTACCTCGCGGTGTCGATCGACTACCTGTTCCAGAACCGTCCCGACTGGCGTGCCGACGCGGCCGTGGGCAAGACCGTGGTCAGCAGCGGCCTGATTGACCGCGTGGCGGCCCGCATCGGTCGACGCCTGTACGAAGTGCCGGTGGGCTTCAAGTGGTTCGCCGATGGGCTGTTCGAGGGTTCGCTGGGCTTTGGCGGTGAAGAAAGCGCCGGTGCCTCGTTCCTGCGCAAGGACGGCACAGTGTGGAGCACCGACAAGGACGGTTTGATCCCGGCGCTGCTGGCGGCAGAAATGACCTCGCGCAAAGGCCAGGACCCGAGCCAGATCTACCGTGGATTGACGGATGCCCTGGGCGAACCCTTCGCCATTCGCGTCGACGCCAAGGCGACGCCGGCGCAAAAGGCCCTGTTGGGCAAGCTGTCGCCGGAGCAGGTGACCTCCACCGAACTGGCCGGCGAAAGCATCCAGCAGATCCTCAGCCATGCGCCGGGCAACAACCAGGCGATTGGCGGCTTGAAAGTGATGACCGAAAACGGCTGGTTCGCCGCGCGTCCGTCCGGCACCGAGGACATCTACAAGATCTACGCCGAGAGCTTTATCGGCGAAGATCACCTCAAGCAGCTGGTAGAAGAGGCACAAGTGTTGGTTGACGGCGCCATCAGCGAATAACCCGCTATAGGCGCCGGCTCGCCGGTGATAGCGCTCGCAAGACCGCCATCGCCGGCAAGCCACGGCTCAAGCGAGGTCGACTAACACGATCTCGCTGTCTTCAATTGCCGTCACGTGCAACATCTGCTCATCTTCCACGGCAACCCCGTCTCGCGCTTGCGCACGCAAGCCATTGACTTCAATCACGCCCGTCGCCGGCACCAGATACGCCCGACGCCCGTGGTCCAGGCGGTATTGCGCAGTTTCCCCAGCCTTCAGATTGGCCGCTACCAGGCGTGCATCGGCGCGAATGCGCAGGCTTTCGCTGTCTCCGGCCTTGCCGCTGGCCAGTGTGACAAAGCCTTCTCGATCACCCTTGGGGAACGGCTTGGCGCCCCACGACGGCGGCAAACCGGCCTCGTTCGGGATAATCCAGATCTGGAAGATCTTGGTGGGTGTCGCTTCCAGGTTGTATTCGCTGTGGGCGATCCCGGTGCCGGCACTCATCACCTGTACGTCACCGGCCTCGGTGCGGCCTTTGTTGCCCAGGTTGTCGGCGTGGCTGATGGCACCTTCACGCACATAAGTGATGATTTCCATGTCCCGGTGCGGGTGCTGCGGGAAGCCGGTGCCAGGGGCGATGATGTCGTCGTTCCACACCCGCAGGTTGCCCCAGTGCATGCGTTTGGGATCATGGTATTCAGCAAATGAAAAATGATGATGGGCATCGAGCCAGCCGTGGTGGGCGCCGCCCAAGGTGGTAAAAGGTCGAAGTTCAAGCATGATCGTCTCCTGTTGATGGCGCCTATGATCCAGCAGGGCATAATCGATAAAAAGCGTAAAAAATGCCTGATTCCTATCAGTCGATTAGATTGGTAGCCGGCGTTTGTACTTTCAGTTCATCGCCTAACTGCATGACGGCAAAGCAATCGGTGGAACTGAACGGCAATTCCGGCGACCATGGCGACCTTGTTGAAACTCAGCTCATCGCAGGAGTCCGCGTGCCGCAACACAAGCCTGATCTGCCCCCTGAACTGCGCCCCCTGGCAGAAATGCCCCTGTTGAAACGCCTCGCCGCTCGCCTGTTTGGCCATGGCCTGACCCGGTTGCGTGCCCAGCACCGGTTTTCCTGGTTGCACGGCCAGGCTGACGGTTTTCGCAGCGGCCATGAAGCAGGGGTGGAGTACGGCTATCGCGAGGGCAAGGCGGACGGCCTTGAAGAAGGCCGCCAAGTCCTGCTGATCCGCGACTTCCGCCCGGACGAGCACCGTGCGCCGGGCGTGGATGACAGCCTGTTCGACGATTGGCGCCTGCCGCTCACGGCTGATATCAAGAAGCGTATCAAGGCCGACGTTGCCCGACTCCTGCCGGCCCATGCCCAACCGAGCACGGCGCAATGGAAGATGATCTTCAGCGATACGCCGTCAACCTCGGTGATTGCCGGCGCCGGTGCGGGCAAATCGACCTCGCTGGTGTTGCGAATTCTGCTGCTCACCCATTACCTGGGCTTTGAACTCAGCTCGATGACCGTCGTGACGTTCACCCGCGAGTCGCGCAAAGACTTCATCAACAAGCTCATGGAAATCCTCAACCTCTGGGGCCAACCCCTTGGTTTTAAAGAAGCCCAGGCCGTGGTGCGCACCTTTCATTCGCGCATCCTGCCGATGGTGCGCAGCCTGCCAGGCTTTGAGCGCCTGCAGGCGTTCGAGAACCTCAGCGCGGGTTTCGAAGAGGCTGACAGCAACCCGTTCGACCTGCGTATCGGTGATGCCCAGCGCCAGCAGATGAATGCCTGCTATCACCAGTTGCGTGGCCGCCACGCGCGATTTCGCGAGCTGATGACACCGCTGGCCCGACAAGGCCTGCAACTCAAGGAATTGGAGCGCGACCATCCGGATGTGCAAAAGCGCATGGCGGTGACCGAACTGGCCGCCAAGCGTGATGAAGAGCTCTGTGATGTGATCGAGGACCTGTGGTTCCGTGCCGGCGCGTGGCCGATCAAGGGCATTGAGCCCAGCCGCCAGACCTTCGAAATCAATGGTGCGCAGTTTCACTGCCATGGCTATATCCCGGAGCTGGATGCCTGGGTAGTGCTGGGCTTCGACTCGCGGGAGAACGCGCAGATCAGCCGGCCGAATGCAAAGCTGTCGGTGCGTGCAGAGTGGGCGGTAAAGCGCACCCTGTTTCAAGCTTTCTGTCATAAGCCATTGATATGGTTGGATGGTTACGACTCATCCAAGCGTCTTTTGAGCAGCCTCGCCGGTGACGCCAGTGCCGGGCCCGGCTTTGATTACAAGGTCAAGGGTGAGCTGGCCTCGGCGCCGTTGCTGGACAGCTTTGTCATGGCGGCGGGGTTTATCGAGAACCTGGGGCTCGACGTGCCGACCGCCGTCGGCAACATGAGCTTTGCCAAGGACGATCCCGATCGCTTCTTCTTCGAGGCCCTGAGCATTTTCTGGAAAGCCCTGGAAGACCATCTGCTCGATCAATCGCCGCCGATCATGACCTACAACCGGATGTTTTCGCTGTTCGGCGAAAATACCCCGGAAAACCTCAAGCTGCTCAGTGATCCGCTGTTGCGCCCGATGTCGCACCTGATGATCGACGAGTTCCAGGATGTATCGCCGCAGATCGTCTCGTGGATCCGCGCCAGCCTGCGCGAGATCCGCAGTCGCGGCCCGGCGATGCATGTCGGGCGTGGGGCGCAACGCTCGTCGTTGTTGTGCGTGGGCGATGACTGGCAGTCGATCTATGGCTGGCGCGGCAGTTCGCCGAAGTACTTCATGGCATTCAACCAGGAGTTCCCGTCGCCGAGTACCACGCGGGTGATGCTAGGTGAGAACTACCGCAGCCATCAGCACATCATTGATGCTGCCGAGCACATTGTGCGGGCTGCACCGGCGATCCCTGGCAAGAAAGCCAAGGCGGCTGGCACACCCAAGGCGTTGGTGCCGGTCACCGTACTCGAACGTGACGATGCTGCCTTGGGTCGCAAGCTGCTGGAGCACTATCAACAGGGCGATTCAGTATTGATGTTGTATCGAAAAAGTAGCGATAAGCTATTGATTCAAGAGCATATTCAGTCAGTAGTTAATGTGGATTCTAGCTTGCCAGTCCAGGCGCGCCGGTTGAAACAGCTGACCTATCACAGCGCCAAGGGCCTGCAGGCGGATGCGGTATTCCTGCTTGGAGATTGCCAGCACGTGACCAGCTCGCCCTACAAGAACCAGGTCTATCGCATGGCGGGCCTGGGCAAGGACGGTGACAGCGAGCCCTATGACACCGCGCAAAAGGACGAAGTACTGCGCCTGGCTTATGTCGGCATTACCCGAGCGGTGAGCCACTGCTATTGGTATGTGGAGAAACCGGAAGGTCCGGCAGTGAATGTGCCGAAAGCCTCGGAGCGGGTGGATGGCAGGAAAGCATTCTTCGACGACCAACGAATCCTTGTGTAGGGGCCGGCTTGCCGGCGATGCCTACCCAGATCGTTGACCCATTGTTTGATGGATGAGCTGTCAGGCCCGCAACGACAGCGGCGGCACGAATGACTCGAGTTCATCCTCCACCGCCTCGATGATGCGCTCCACGTCGGCGGCGTTCATCACCGTGGCACACGGGATGCCCGCAATGGCGATCAAGGTTTCGCCGCTGACACGGTCGAACAGGCGGGCGATCATACTGCCGGGCGCGTCCATGCTCGCCTCGAAGCCCATCGGGTGAAAATGCCAGCGCATCAACTGGCAGGCGTTGGGGAACGTCACTTTGTTCATATTGCCCACCTTGTACATTGAGCGCTTCCTTTAGCTCGCGGCAGGGAGCCATGACCTTCACTGGTCGTGGCGTCGGAGAACTTCAAAATAGCATTCGTTCGCAAGCCCAAGGAGACTTTTTTAGCCCCGTTCGGCGGTTGTTTTCGATTCGTTTGATATGGATCACGGCTTACAAGAAATTAGGCAAAAGGCCATTAGTCAGAAGTTGCCACCGTCCATTGAACGCGCCGCCAAAATTCGGCAATCTCCAGGGTTTACCCGCCGCAGAGCTCTCCATGCCCGATCTCAGCCCCGACGATGACAGCCAGTGTTCCCACGCCACGCGTGAACTGGTGTTGCGCCACCACCTGTGCTGGCGGCATCGGGACCTGGACGGGGTGATGTCCTATTACCACGCGGATATCCAGTACCACGACTTCTTCCAGAACCGCGTGGTCGGCTATGCCGAGTTGCGTGAGTACCTGCAGGCCAGCATGCCCCGCGAAGCGGACGAGGCGATTGAACACTCCGATCGCATTCGCGCCGATGGCGACACCGCGTTTATCCAGTACCGCATCACGCTGCGGGGCAGCCAGGGCCTGGTGTCGTTTCGTACCAGCGAGGCCATCACGGTGCGGGACGGGTTGATCTGGCGGGTTAATGAATACGCGTCGCTGGTGCATGAACAGCCGATGCAGGCGACGCGACCCACGGTCAGCCGCCTGGGCCTGTCGCCCCAGCAATTGGGGCACATGGCCAATGACCTGCAGCAATACTTCGAGCGCAAGCAACCCTACCTGGACCCGGAGTTGGACCTGCAGCGGGTTGCCAAGGAGTGTGGCTACAGCCGCAATCAGATTTCCTACCTGTTGAACCAAGTGCTGGGGCAAAGCTTCTACCGCTACGTCAACCAGGCGCGGCTCCAGCATTTGCTCGCAGCCCTGGACAGCGCGGTGCCGCCGATCAAGGTCGATGACCTGGCGTTTGCGGCCGGCTTCAATTCGCTGTCGGCGTTCTACAGCGCCTTTCGCCAGCACACAGGCCAATCGCCCAAGGCCTACGTCAAACAAATTTCCCTGCGTGCACGCGCGCAAGACAGCCAATAACGTCGCGCTCTAGGATCCAGCCTATCGAAACGAGGTAGGGGAGCTTGGCATGCCGGCATGGCGCAATATCAGTTTATGGATGGACCAGCTGGACGACCCGCTGACCGCGCGGCCTTCCCTTGAGCATGGCCTGGACGTCAATGTCGCCATTATCGGCGCCGGTTACACCGGCCTGTGGACCGCCTATTACCTGAAACGCCAGGCGCCTGAACTGAAAATCGCGATCATCGAGGCGCAAACCGCCGGCTTCGGTGCCTCCGGCCGCAATGGCGGCTGGCTGATGGGCAACCTGCTGGGTGAAGACCGCCTGCTGGCGGGCCTGGCGCCCGAACAACGGCGCGCCTCGTTTGACCTGTTGCACGCCATTCCCGAAGAAGTGGCCCAGGTGCTGGCCCATGAAGGCATCGACTGCGACTACCGCAAGGGCGGCGCGTTGTACTGTGCCGCGCGCTACCCCGAGCAGGAAGGCAGCCTGCGCCGCTACCTGGATAAATTGCATGCCCAGGGCCTGACGGAGGCCGACTATCGCTGGCTCGGCCCGCAGCAATTGGCCGAGCAGATTCGCATCGCCAAGCCCTATGGCGGTATTTATGCACCGCATGTCGCCACAATCAACCCGGCCAAGCTGGTGCGCGGCCTTGCGCGGGTAGTGGAGGGCATGGGCGTCGCGATCTACGAAAACAGCCCGGTCACCCACTGGCAGTCCGGCAGCCTGCGCACCGCCAAGGCCAGTGTGCGCGCCGCCTGGGTGGTGCCGGCTGTCGAGGGGTATGCCACGACGTTGCCGCCTCTGGGCCAGTACCAATTGCCGGTACAGAGCCTGATCGTTGCCACCGAGCCGCTGCCTGCCAGCACCTGGGATCAAATCGGCCTGAACCATGGCCAGGCATTTGGTGAAAGCAGCCGCCAGGTCACTTATGGCCAGCGTTCGGCGGACAACCGCCTGGTGTTCGGCGCCCGTGGCGGTTATCAGTTCGCCGGCAAGTTGCGGCACAACTTCGATTTGACCGACAGCGAGGTCGAGCTGCGTCGCTACCTGTTCGGCGAACTCTTCCCACAGCTCAAGAACGTGCGGATCACACACTCCTGGGGCGGCAACCTTGGCATGTCGCGTCGGTTCCGCCCGCACATGCTCTGCGATCACAAGACCGGCATCGCGCTGTCCGGCGGCTATGGCGGGGAGGGCGTCGGTGCGACGAACCTGGGCGGCCGCACCTTGGCCGACTTGATCCTGGGCCGCGACACACCGCTGGTCCAGCAACCCTGGGTGATCCGCGAGCGCGGCCTGGACGCGCTCAAGGCCTGGGAACCGGAACCCTGCCGCTGGCTGGGGTACAACGCGATCATTCGCAGCTTTGTCCATGAAGACCAGGTGTTGGCCAACCCCAACACCGCGCCGTGGCGCCGCAAGCTGGCGACCGGCATGGCCGAGTTCATGGAAGGTTTCATGCACTAAGTCGTTTCACTCACACGGGAAAACCCATGAGCATCACTCAATTCAAAGACACGCTGAATGCCCACTTGCCCGACGCCTCACCGGTGGCCGTGCCGTTGGGCGAGCCCATCGCCGTGGCCTCGACCCTGAGCGTGGAGCGCAACGACGGCGTCGAAACCGGCATCTGGGCATGCACCCCCGGCCGCTGGCGTCGGCAGATCAAATCCCAGGAGTTTTGCCACTTTATCCAGGGCCGCTGCACCTTCACCCCGGACGACGGAGAAACCATTCACATAGAAGCCGGCGACGCACTGATGTTGCCAGCCAACAGCACCGGTATCTGGGATATCCAGGAAACCGTGCGCAAGACCTACGTATTGATTCTGTAACGCTTTGATCCTTGATCGCCTGCCATAAAAACAGCCCTAAAACCGCCAGGAAATCGAACCATGAAAGCCATTGCCCTGTTGCCCTTGATGTTGGTGGCCTCTATCAGCCAGGCCGCCGAGACGGTGAAAATCTACAACTGGTCGGACTACATCGCGCCGGACACCACCAAGAACTTCCAGAAAGAAACCGGCATCGGTTTTACCTACGACGTCTACGACAGCAACGAGACCCTGGATGGCAAGTTGATGACCGGTAAATCCGGCTACGACGTGGTGTTTCCGTCCAACCACTTCATGGCCCGCCAGATCCAGGGCGGCGCGCTGAAGAAGCTCGACAAGAGCCAGTTGCCGAACTGGAAGAACCTCAACCCGGTGCTGCTCAAGGCCCTGGAAAACAACGACCCGGGCAATGCCCACGGCTTCCCGTACCTGTGGGGCAGTACCGGCATCGGCTACAACATCGACAAGGTCAAGGCGGTACTGGGCGATAACGCACCAGTGGATTCCTGGGACTTGATCTTCAAGCCCGAGAACATGGCCAAGTTGCAGAAGTGTGGGGTGGCGATCCTCGATAACGGCCCGGAATTGTTGCCCGCCGCGCTGAATTACCTGGGCTTGCCGCACCACAGCAAAAAGGCCGAAGACTACAAGAAAGCCGAAGACCTGCTGATGAAAGTGCGGCCTTACGTGGCGTACTTCCACTCCTCGAAATACACCGCTGACCTGGCCAATGGCGATATCTGCGTGGCCGTCGGTTTCTCCGGCGACATCCTGCAAGCCGAAAGCCGCGCCAAGGAAGCCAAGAACGGCGTAAACATCGGCTACAACATTCCCAAGGAAGGCGCCGCCATCTGGTTCGACATGGTCGCCATGCCCGCCGATGCGCCCGACGAAAAAGCCGGCTATGCGTTCATGAACTACCTGTTGCGCCCGGAAGTGATGGCCAGCATCACCAACTACGTGCACTACGCCAACGGCAACCAGGCCGCCGACAGCCTGGTGGACCCGGCGATCAAGGCCGACACCAAGGTCTACCCGAGCCCCGAGATGATGGGCAAGCTGTTCGCGCTGGAAGCCATGCCGCTGAACATCGACCGGATTCGGACGCGGGTGTGGAACACCATTCGTACCGGGCGCTGAAGATTGGGGGTGGAGTGGCTACTGCGGCAAGCCTGTTTAGTGTGGTGAACCCATTTGCTGTGGTGAACCGGGTTGTTGTGGCGAGCGGGTTTTTTACTGTGGCGAGCGGGCTTGCCCCGCGTTGGGCTGCGCAGCAGCCCCATTCAGTGAGCATGCGGTGTATCAGGTACTCCTCTGAGGCTGGTTTTGGGGCTGCTTCGCAGCCCAACGCGGGACAAGCCCGCTCACCACAAAAGAAAGGAAAGGCCACCTTCTGCAATAGGGCCACTCTCGACAACGACCCCACCTTAAACAACACCCCGCCCATTCATCCCTGAGCCCCTGGCTCAGGGATTTTCCAGATCATGCCCCAACGACTGGATAAACAACGAAAACAGCTCCGGCTGTGACGAAATATCCAGCTTCGCGTACAGATGCCGACGGTGCACCTTCACCGTGTCCGGCGAGATGTTCAACCTTTCCGCCATAGCCTTGGAAGAGAACCCGCGCAGCACCAGGCGGGCGATTTCCAGTTCGCGGTCCGACAGCACGCCGCAGCCGAACTGGCTCAGTGCATCGCGGATCTGGCTGTCCATGGCCGGCGCGCGCTCGGTGCTCTGCTGCCAGTGCTGCTGCATCAATGGCAACACCCACGCCGCCAAGGTAGTCATCAGCCCGGTCTCATCGGCGCTGAAGCGCCTTTGCATCCCCAGCGACAACGACAACGTGCCCGCCCCAGGCAGTTGCAGGATGAATTGCACCTCGTCTTCCAGCACGTTGTCGTGGAAGTAATTGAGGAAGTATTCACTCTGGCGAAAATGGTCCGGCGCCACTTCTTCCAGGCGGTACACGCCGCTGGCGTAGCCTTCGCGGCAAGCCTGGAAGAACGGGTCGAGCAGGTACAAGCCATTGAGGTACACCAGCATCGACGCCGGCTTGCTGCTGGGCTGGGCGTCGTATTCTTCCAGGGCCTGGGGGGCGCCCTCCACGGGATAGTAAATCGCCAGGGCGTTATCGAACGGCAAACACTGGTGCAGCAACAGCACCAGCTGTTTCCAGAAACGCTCGGTGCCGATGTGCGCGACGGTGCGGCCCAGCCCTGCGTGCATGCCGACTTCACGGAACAGGCTCATGTAACAGGCTCCCGCCAGCAAAAGATCGGCCAAGGGTTCGGCTTTTGTCGGGTGCCGTCAAGGGGAGTACGCCAATAGGGGAATTGGCTGACATAAACCCAGCGTTTACCTTCGCCATTATCCAGTGGGAAACATATCCCGCGATATTCAGACTTTTCGTTTCTGCCTCACACCAAGAACAACGACAGAGGATAACGATATGAGCACTTCAACCACGCCCGACGGCGTGCTGAAACCGACCCTGAGTGTCTTCGATGTGGTGGCCATCACCGTGTCGGCGGTGACGCCCGCCAGTTCCGTCTTCGTGATTGCGCCTTTTGCCATCCAACAGGCCGGCAGCGGGGTGTTCCTGGCGTTTGTGATGGCCGGGCTGCTGGCGCTGATGTTCGCCTTTTGCTACGCCGAACTGGGCCGCGCCCACAACAGTGCGGGGGGTGAATATGTGTATGCCAAGCGGGTGTTTGGGGGGATGGCCGGCTATGCGACGTTTCTGACGGTGCTGGTGATGTTGCTGTTTATCCCGCCGGTATTGGCCACGGGCGCCGCGACCTACCTGAACAACGCGCTGGGCACGCATTTCGACGCACAGACCGTCGCCTTGGTGATTGTGGTGTGCAGTTACGCGCTGGGCATCCTCAATATCAAGCTCAATGCCTGGATCACCGGCACGTGCCTGCTGTTGGAAGTCGCGGCGTTGCTGGTGATCGTGGTGATCGGCTTTGGCAATCCGGTGCAGCCCGCCAGTGTGCTGTTCCAACCGCAGATCGTCGAAAACGGCGTGTTGCACCTGGCGCCCTGGGCCTTGGTGATCGGCGCGGTGGGCATTGGTCTGTTTTCCTACAACGGCTATGGCCCGGCGGTGTTGCTCGCCGAGGACATGAAGTGCGGCGGCAAGGGCGTGCACAAGGCGGTGTTGTGGTCCCTGGGGCTGGTGGTCGTGATCGAACTGGTGCCGATTACCGCGCTGTTGATCGGCGCGCCGTCGCTGAGCGCGATGATCAGCAGCCCGGACCCGATCGGCTATCTGCTGACCAGCCATGGCAACGAAACCCTGTCGCGACTGGTCAGCGCGGGGATCTTCCTGTCGGTGTTCAACGCCATCGTCGCCATCGTGATCCAGATCGGTCGCGTGGTGTTCAGCAGCGGGCGGGATGCGCTGTGGACGCCTACCATCAATAAGCTGTTCACCCGCATCCATCCGCGCTGGGATTCGCCTTGGCTGGCCACGCTGTTCCTGGCGATCCCGTCGGCGCTGCTGAGCTTCAGCTCCAACCTGGCCGATCTCACCTCGTTCAGCGTGCTGCTGATCATGCTGGTGTACCTGGTGGTGGCGTTGAGCGCGCTGATGAGCCGCGTACTGCTGCGCGACCGCGAGCACCCTTATCGCATGCCGCTCTGGCCGCTGCCGGCGCTGGTGGCCGTGCTGGGCGCCGGATACCTGTTAGTGACCTTGCTGGTGGCAGCCTCGGTGCGCGACATCATGATCATCATCGGCTTGCTGGCCTTGTCGGTGATTCTGTATTGCATCAGTGGCCGGTTGAGTCCGGCGTTCCAGAAATTGTAAGGAGTGGTTATGCGTGCACGTCAACTAGGCATCACTTTGGGGCTGGGTGTCCCCGGCGAATTGAATGCCATCACCGATGTTCCCGGGGTGCGGGTCGGCCACAGTACGCTCAACACGCGCATTGATGGCAAGCAGGTGCGCACCGGGGTGACCGTGGTGCAGCCACGGGCCGGGGAGGCGCGCCAGCAACCGTGCTTCGCCGGTTACCACGTGCTCAACGGCAATGGCGATGCCACCGGCCTGGAGTGGATCAGCGAGGCGGGCCTGTTGACCACGCCGCTGGCCATCACCAACACCCACAGCATCGGCATTGTGCGCGACACCTTGATCGCCCTGGAGCGCGAGCGCCTGGCTGACCCGGCGGTGTACTGGTGCATGCCGGTGGTGATGGAAACCTACGATGGCCTGCTCAATGACATCTGGGGCCAGCACGTAAAGCCTGCGCATGTGCGCGAGGCGCTGGATAACGCGGCCGGTGGCCCGGTGCAGGAGGGTGCCGTCGGCGGTGGTACGGGGATGATCTGCCATGAATTCAAGGGCGGCATCGGCAGCGCCTCGCGCTGCTTGCCGGCGGAGCAGGGTGGCTGGACCGTCGGCGTGCTGGTGCAGGCCAACCATGGTAAACGCCAGGAATTGCGTGTCGACGGCTACCCGGTGGGGCGCCAGCTGCTGGATATCCCCTCGCCGTTTGCCGAGCGCGGCACGCCGGGGATGGGCTCGATCGTGGTGATCATCGCCACGGACGCGCCCTTGCTGCCGCATCAGTGCCAGCGCCTGGCGCAACGCGCATCCATCGGCATCGCGCGCACCGGCGGCGGTACCGAGGACTCCAGCGGCGACCTGTTCCTGGCGTTCGCCACCGGCAACCACGACTTGCCACCCGCCGATTACGCGCGCAAGGACCTGCCGCTGAGCAGCGCACTGCAGATGGTCAACAACGATCATATTTCGCCGCTGTTCAGCGCGGCCGCCGAGGCGGTGGAGGAAGCCATCATCAACGCGATCCTGGCCGGGGAGGACATGCTGACCGACGCCGGCGTGAAAGTGCCTGGACTGGGCGCCGACACACTGTTGGAAGCACTCAGCAAGACCGGCTGGCGTCTGCCCCGGTAATAAGGGACACACAGGATTAATACGTTAAGGTAATGGCGATTTAGTGTTGTGAATGACACCCTGCCAATATATTGGATCCATTAATTAAGCAGGCCGCCCAAGTTGGGCGGCTTTACTGCTATTTAATATTTAAATAACCGGCGCTGTCTTTTGTCCGACAAAAACTCGCCGGCCCAATAAATACGGCCTTGAACTTCTGAAAGTTGCTGGCGTGCCACTGTTTTGCCAAAGAAATACATGTGGACGAAAGATTTCAAGTTGTGTCAGTTTTCTTACGCCTTCAAAAGAGGCGAGTGATAGGACGATCTCGCCCGCGGGGTTCCTATCGATCAAAACTGATGCATTTGCAAACAAGGAAGTACGTTTATGTCAAAAGTAAAAGAGCAGGCTATTGTGTCGGCGGCGCAAGTCAGCACGGCGTATTCGCAAATCGATAGCTTCAGCCATTTGTATGACCGTGGCGGCAACCTCACGGTCAATGGCAAACCGTCCTATTCCGTCGATCAGGCAGCCACCCAGCTGCTGCGCGACGGCGCTGCATACCGGGACGTGAACGGTAACGGCAAGATCGACCTGACCTACACCTTCCTGACCTCGGCCTCCTCGAGCACCCTGAACAAACACGGGATCTCGGGTTTCAGCCAGTTCAACGCCCAGCAGAAAGCCCAGGCCGTGCTGGCGATGCAATCCTGGTCGGACGTGGCCAACGTGACCTTCACTGAGAAGGCCACCGGCGGCGATACCCACATGACCTTCGGCAACTACAGCGGCGGCCAGGACGGCGCGGCGGCCTTCGCCTACCTGCCCGGCACCGGCGCGGGCTACGACGGCACCTCGTGGTACCTGACCAACAGCAGCTACACGCCCAACAAGACTCCGGACCTGAACAACTACGGCCGGCAGACCCTGACCCACGAAATCGGCCACACCCTGGGCCTGGCTCACCCTGGCGACTACAACGCCGGGAATGGCAACCCGACCTACAACGACGCGACCTATGGACAGGACACGCGCGGCTACAGCGTCATGAGTTACTGGAGCGAGAGCAACACCAACCAGAACTTCAGCAAAGGCGGGGTCGAGGCCTATGCGTCGGGCCCGTTGCTGGACGACATTGCGGCGATCCAGAAGCTCTACGGTGCCAACTACAACACCCGCGCCGGCGACACCACCTACGGCTTCAACTCCAACACCGGGCGTGATTTCTACAGCGCCACCTCGAATGCCGACAAGCTGGTGTTCTCGGTGTGGGACGGGGGCGGCAACGATACCCTGGACTTCTCCGGTTTTACCCAGAACCAGAAGATCAACCTCAATGAGGCGTCGTTTTCCGATGTCGGCGGCCTGGTGGGCAACGTGTCCATCGCCAAGGGCGTGACCATCGAGAACGCGTTCGGCGGTGCCGGCAACGACCTGATCATCGGCAATAACGCGGCCAACGTGATCAAGGGTGGTGCCGGCAACGACATCATCTACGGCGGTGGCGGTGCCGACCAACTGTGGGGCGGCGCGGGCAACGACACCTTTGTGTTCGGCGCCAGCTCCGACTCCAAGCCGGGTGCGGCTGACAAGATCTTTGACTTTACCTCGGGTTCGGACAAGATCGACCTCAGCGGCATCACCAAAGGCGCGGGCCTGACCTTCGTCAATGCCTTCACCGGGCATGCCGGCGATGCTGTACTGACCTACGCGGCAGGCACCAACCTGGGGACCCTGGCGGTCGACTTCTCCGGTCACGGCGTGGCGGATTTCCTCGTAACCACCGTGGGCCAGGCGGCCGTCAGCGACATCGTGGCGTGATGCACGAGCGCGGCGCTTCGGCGCCGCGCTTTGAGGATGGAGCCGCTTGATGAAAGGTTTTTTTCAATCGATCGCCTGCGCTGTGCAGGTGATAGTCGTGTCGGCAGGAGCCCACGCAATGGCGAGCAGTCTTGTATTACCCAGCAGCGCCCAACTGGCGGGGCACTGGCAGTTGCACCAGGCGGATCAGGTCTGCGCCCTCGATCTGCTGGAACAGGCCAACGCCCTGGGCGGCGACGTGGCGTGCGTGGCGCAATGGCTGGGGGACACGCCCCGGACCTGGTCGCCGACCCCCGACGGCATCTGGCTGATGAACGCCGAAGGCAGCGGGATAACCCATTTGAATCGCCAGAAAGAAGGCGAATACCAGGGGCGTACGGCGTCCGGTGCCATGGTGGTCTTACACCGCGTGCCTTAGTTGCCGTTATAACGCTATAACCCAAGTTTATTAGTTGGCCGCTCCTGATCGGGGGTGCGGGAAACTATTGCGTGTCGTTTGGTTCAAGGAAGATAAAGCACTATGGCCAAGCCTATTGCCGTGGCGCCTTTATTCAAGGCGCTGGGTGAATACAAGAGCATCCTGATCAGTGTCGGCTGTTTTACCGCGCTGATTAACCTGTTGATGCTGGTGCCGTCGATTTACATGCTGCAAGTGTATGACCGCGTGCTGTCCTCGCAGAATGAAACCACCCTGGTCATGTTGACGCTGATGGTCGTGGGGTTCTTTGCGTTTATTGGCACACTGGAAGTTATCCGCAGTTTTATCGTGATCCGTATTGGCAGCCAGTTGGAACGCCGTTTCAACTTGCGCGTGTACAAGGCCGCCTTTGAACGCAACCTGCAACGCGGCCAGGGGCATGCCGGCCAGGCGCTGGGCGACTTGACCCTGTTGCGCCAGTTCATCACCGGCCCGGCGCTGTTCGCGTTTTTCGATGCGCCGTGGTTTCCCCTCTACCTGCTGGTGATTTTCCTCTTCAACGTGTGGCTCGGGGTCCTGGCCACGGCGGGTGCGGTGCTGCTGATCGGCCTGGCGTGCCTCAACGAATACCTGACTAAAAAGCCCTTGGGCGAGGCGGGCGCCTATTCCCAGCAATCGAGCCAACTGGCCACCAGCCATTTGCACAACGCCGAGACCATCCAGGCCATGGGCATGCTCGGTGCCCTGCGCAACCGCTGGTTTGCCGTGCATTCGCAATTTCTGGGGTTGCAGAACACCGCCAGCGACACTGGTTCGGTGATCACGTCCTTGAGCAAATCCCTGCGCCTGTGCCTGCAGTCACTGGTGCTGGGCCTGGGCGCATTGCTGGTGATCAAGGGCGATATGACTGCCGGGATGATGATCGCAGGCTCGATCCTGATGGGCCGCGTACTGAGCCCCATCGACCAGTTGATCGCGGTGTGGAAACAGTGGAGTTCGGCCAAGTTGGCCTACCAGCGCCTGGACGATCTGCTGCGTGAATTCCCTCCCGACAGCGAGCCGATGAAACTCCCGGCGCCGCAGGGCCAGGTGAGTTTCGAGCAGGTCAGCGCGGGGCCGCCCGGACGGCGCACGCCGACCCTGCATCAGGTCAGCTTCACCCTGGGCGCCGGCGAAGTCCTCGGCGTGCTCGGCGCTTCCGGTTCCGGAAAATCCACCCTGGCCCGCGTGCTGGTGGGAGTGTGGCCAACCCTGGGCGGCACCGTGCGCCTGGATGGCGCCGACATCCATCGCTGGGACCGCGAAGACCTTGGCCCGCACATTGGCTATCTGCCCCAGGACATCGAATTGTTCTGCGGCAGCATCGCCGACAACATCGCGCGTTTTCGCCAGGCCGATCCGGCCTTGGTCGTGCAGGCTGCGCAACAGGCCGGCGTGCATGAGCTGATTCTGCGCCTGCCGCACGGCTACGACACGCTGCTCGGCGACAACGGCGGCGGCCTCTCTGGTGGGCAGAAGCAGCGTGTGGCCCTGGCCCGCGCCCTGTATGGCGGGCCGCGCCTGATCGTGCTGGATGAGCCCAACTCCAACCTCGACACCGTCGGCGAAGCGGCCCTGGCCAGCGCCATCGTGCAGATGAAAGCCCAAGGCAGCAGCGTGGTACTGGTCACCCATCGCTCTTCGGCATTGGCCCAGGCCGACAAATTGCTGGTGCTCAACGAAGGCCGCCTGCAGGCCTTCGGCCCGAGCCAGGAGGTGTTGCGCGCATTGTCCGGCCAGCCGGAAGCACCGAAGGAAAGGCCCGGTGTGAGTTTCAGTCGTCAGTATCAAGCGGGAAGGAACCCAGGCGCATGAGCAGTCTCACTTTTGAACAACGTGACGCCCGGTTCTTCGTGCGCATGGGCTGGTTGCTGACCGTGGTCGGCGCCGGTGGATTTTTCCTCTGGGCCAGCCTGGCGCCGCTGGACCAGGGCATTCCGGTGCAAGGCACCGTCGTGGTCTCGGGCAAGCGCAAAGCGGTGCAAACCTTCAGCCCGGGCGTGGTCAGCCGGATTCTGGTGCGCGAGGGCGAAACGGTTAAACAAGGCCAGCCGCTGTTTCGCCTCGACCAGACCCAGAACCAGGCTGATGTGCAGTCGCTGCAAGCCCAGTACCGCCTAGCCTGGGCCAGCGTGGCGCGTTGGCAGAGCGAGCGCGACAACCGTTCCAGCATCCACTTTCCCGCGGAGCTGAGCAGCAACCCCGATCCGGCCCTGGCCCTGGTGCTGGAAGGCCAGCGCCAACTGTTCAGCAGCCGCCGCGAAGCCTTTGCCCGTGAGCAGGCGGGGATCCGCGCGAACATCGACGGCGCCACTGCGCAACTCGGCGGCATGCGCCGGGCCCGCAGCGACCTGACCGCCCAGGCCCAATCCCTGCGTGATCAACTGAGCAACCTGCAGCCGCTGGCCGACAACGGCTACATCCCGCGCAACCGCCTGATGGAGTACCAGCGCCAGCTGTCCCAGGTGCAGCAGGACCTGGCGCAGAACACCGGTGAAAGCGGCCGCGTCGAGCAGGGCATTCTCGAATCGCGCCTGAAACTGCAGCAGCACAGCGAGGAATATCAAAAGGAAGTGCGCAGCCAATTGGCCGACGCTCAACTGCGCAGCCTCACGCTGGAACAGCAACTCACCTCGGCCGGGTTCGACTTGCAACACAGTGAAATCAACGCGCCGGCCGATGGTATTGCCGTCAACCTCGGCGTGCACACCGAAGGCGCCGTGGTGCGCGCCGGTGAAACCCTGTTGGAAATCGTGCCCCAGGGCACGCGCCTGGAAGTCGAGGGGCATTTGCCGGTACACCTGGTGGACAAGGTCGGCACGCACCTGCCGGTCGACATCCTGTTCACCGCCTTCAACCAGAGCCGTACACCGCGCGTGCCGGGGGAGGTCAGCCTGATCTCTGCCGACCAGATGCTCGATGAAAAAACCGGTGCGCCGTATTACGTGCTGCGCACTACGCTCAGCGACGCGGCCGAGCAAAAACTGCAGGGCCTGGTGATCAAGCCGGGCATGCCGGCCGAGATGTTCGTGCGCACCGGCGAGCGTTCGCTGCTCAATTACCTGTTCAAGCCGCTGCTGGACCGCGCCGGCTCCGCGCTGACCGAGGAATGAGCATGAGATCGCTGCTTATTGCCGTGTTATTCAGCTGCGCCAGCGCTCACGCCGCCATGGGCCCGTTCGACGTCTACGAGCAGGCCCTGCGCAACGATCCGGTGTTTCTCGGCGCCATCAAGGAGCGCGATGCCGGCCTGGAGAACCGCACCATCGGCCGCGCCGGGCTGCTGCCCAAGCTGTCCTACAACTACAACAAGGGCCGCAACAATTCCCAGGCCACCTTGCCTGACGGGCGCGGCGGCAATTATCACGACGACCGCAACTACAACAGTTACGGCTCGACCTTCAGCCTGCAGCAGCCGCTGTTCGACTACGAGGCCTACGCCAACTACCGCAAAGGCGTGGCCCAGGCGTTGTTCGCCGATGAAAGCTTTCGCGACAAGAGCCAGGCGCTGCTGGTGCGGGTGCTGACCTATTACACCCAGGCGCTGTTTGCCCAGGACCAGATCGACATCGCCCGCGCCAAGAAGAAGGCCTTCGAACAGCAGTTCCAGCAGAACCGGCATCTGTTCGAGCAGGGCGAGGGCACCCGCACCGATATTCTCGAAGCCGAGTCGCGTTATGAGCTGGCCACGGCCGAAGAGATCGAGGCGCTGGACGAACAGGACGCCGCGCTGCGCGAGCTGGGGGCGTTGATCGGAGTACAGAGCGTCAACATCGACGACCTGGCGCCGCTGAGTCCTGGCTTCGCCGCCTTCAGCTTGAGCCCGGCCAACTACGACACCTGGCACGAGCTGGCGATCAGCAATAACCCCACGCTGGCGTCCCAGCGCCAGGCCCTGGAAGTGGCGCGCTATGAAGTGGAGCGCAACCGCGCCGGGCACCTGCCGAAAGTCACCGCCTATGCGAGTTCGCGCCAGCAGGAGTCGGACAGCGGCAACACCTACAACCAGCGCTATGACACCAACACCATCGGCGTCGAAGTCAGCCTGCCGCTGTATGCCGGTGGCGGGGTCTCGGCGTCCACTCGCCAGGCCAGCCGCGCCATGGAGCAGGCCGAGTACGAGCTGGAAGGCAAGACGCGCGAGACCTTGATCGAACTGCGTCGCCAATTCAGCGCGTGCTTGTCCGGGGTGAGCAAGTTGCGCGCGTACCAGAAGGCGCTGACGTCGGCCGAAGCGTTGGTGGTGTCGACCCGGCAAAGCATCCTTGGCGGTGAGCGGGTCAATCTTGATGCGTTGAATGCCGAGCAGCAGCTGTACAGCACACGCCGAGACCTGGCCCAGGCGCGCTATGACTACTTGATGGCCTGGACCAAGCTGCATTACTACGCCGGCAACTTGCGCGACACCGACCTGGCCAAGGTAGACGAAGCCTTCGGGCCCAAGAGGATCGAGCCTCCCGCTGCAGACAAGCCCCCTGTTGCAAACAAACCGCCTGAGGCAAGCCGACCCCCTGTGGCGAGCGGGCTTGCCCCGCGTTGGGCTGCGCAGCAGCCCCAATAAAACCACACAATCTTCGGCCAATTCCAACAACAAGAGAGACAAGACCATGGGTGTATTTGACTACAAGAACCTCGGCACCGAAGCCAGCAAAACCTTGTTCGCCGATGCCACCGCAATCACGTTGTATACCTATCACAACCTGGATAACGGCTTCGCGGTCGGCTATCAGCAACATGGCCTGGGGCTCGGCCTGCCGGCCACACTGGTCGGGGCGTTGCTCGGCAGCACAGACTCCCAGGGAGTGATCCCCGGCATTCCCTGGAACCCCGACTCGGAAAAGGCCGCCCTGGACGCGGTGCACACAGCCGGTTGGACGCCAATCAGCGCCAGCGCCCTGGGCTACGGCGGCAAGGTGGATGCGCGGGGCACTTTTTTTGGCGAGAAGGCCGGCTACACCACGGCCCAGGCCGAAGTGCTGGGCAAGTACGATGACACCGGCAAACTGCTCGAGATCGGCATCGGTTTTCGTGGCACCTCGGGCCCTCGGGAAAGCCTGATTACCGATTCCATCGGCGATCTGGTCAGCGACCTGCTCGCCGCGCTGGGCCCCAAGGACTATGCGAAAAACTATGCCGGCGAAGCGTTTGGCGGCTTGCTCAAGACGGTGGCCGACTATGCCGGCGCCCATGGCCTGAGTGGCAAGGATGTGCTGGTCAGCGGCCACAGCCTGGGCGGCCTGGCGGTCAACAGCATGGCCGACCTGAGCACCAGCAAATGGGCGGGTTTCTACAAGGACGCCAACTACCTGGCCTACGCCTCGCCCACCCAGAGCGCCGGCGATAAGGTCCTGAATATCGGCTACGAAAACGACCCGGTGTTCCGTGCGCTGGACGGCTCCGCCTTCAACCTGTCGTCCCTCGGCGTGCATGACAAGCCCCACGAGTCGACCACCGACAACATCGTCAGCTTCAACGACCACTACGCCTCGACGTTGTGGAATGTGCTGCCGTTTTCCATCGCCAACCTGTCGACCTGGGTGTCGCATTTGCCCAGCGCTTACGGCGACGGCATGACGCGTGTGCTGGAATCGGGGTTCTACGAGCAGATGACCCGTGACTCGACGATTATCGTCGCCAACCTGTCCGACCCGGCGCGCGCCAACACCTGGGTCCAGGACCTCAACCGCAATGCCGAGCCGCACAAGGGCAATACCTTCATCATCGGCAGCGACGGCAATGACCTGATCCAGGGCGGCAAGGGCGCGGACTTCATCGAAGGCGGCAAGGGCAATGACACGATCCGCGACAACAGCGGGCACAACACCTTTTTGTTCAGCGGGCATTTTGGCCAGGATCGGATTATCGGCTACCAGCCGACCGACAAGCTGGTGTTCCAGGGCGCCGACGGCAGCACGGACCTGCGCGACCACGCGAAGGCCGTGGGGGCCGATACGGTACTCAGTTTTGGCGCCGACTCGGTGACCCTGGTCGGGGTCGGGCTGGGCAGCCTGTGGAGCGAGGGTGTGCTGATCAGTTGAGGAGGGCGCGACGGATTATCGGCGGTGCATGCGTTTAACGGTTACCTGCGAGGTGTATCGCCTGTTGCCGTACGAGGGTTTGAGCATGTCCGGACTTCGATTGTTGCTGTGTGCCGTGGTGTTGGGGTTGAGTGGGTGTGCGGTGTACCCGGCCTATCCAGGCCCATGTTGCTACCGCCCTTACTACCACTCCTACTATTACCATCCTTACTATCGCCCGTATTACTACCATCCGTACTACCGGTATTGATCGGTCCCAACAAAAAGCCCCGCATTGCGGGGCTTTTTCATCTCAGTCTTCCTTGCGCACCGTGGCGACATCATCGGCCTTGACCCGGATGTGCTTGCCGGCAATGTCGGTGAATTCGTAGAAACCGTCGGCGGTCTTGGTCTTGGGGGTGTCCTTGGTCAAATACTGCGTGCCGTTTTGCAGCGTCACTACGGTTTGCGTCGCGCAACCGGCCACTAGCAGAAAAGTGAGTGCAACCAGTGGCAGACCCAAATTCTTCATGTTCATAACCCTTACCTTTAACCCTGAAAAAACCACGCCAGGGGCGTGGGCCACAAATGTTACGCCATCGACTCACCCATCTGATCACTTTTATACAAAAAGTTGCCTGCGCCATTTATCTATTAGCGATTGCCACCAGGCTTTTGCGACGGCACTCTGTATGCATAAACAGTATTTGATCAAAGCGCGCCATGGCCAATCCCCTCGAAGACCCGCTCTATTACCTGCATAACTTCCGCCAGGTCCTGCAATGGCTGGAGCAACGCTATGCCGACCTGCTGGATACTGACGAACAGCATTTCATTCAGCAATTTGACAGGTTGCCGCAAGCCTCCCAGGCGTTGCTGGTGCGCATGGTGATGCGCAAAGGTGTGCATTTTCGCGCAGGCAAGCTCAATTACCTGGAGGTCGGTTGTCCGCATGCCGCCGCCGAGCCGTTGCTGGAACTCGGCTGGGTGGATGCGCAGTGCCTGCTGGCCTTCGAGGAGCTGTTCGCCTTGCTGCAAAAAAGCGAACTGCTGGGCGCCTTCAAACCCTGGATCGAGCAGCCCAAGGGCAAAAAAGCCGATTGGCTGGAGGGCCTGGCCGCCCAGTTCAGCGAGGCACGCAGTTTTGCCGAGTGGTGCCCCGACCTTGCCGACCGCCTCTACAGCCTCACCGTCATGGAGTTGTGCGACCGCCTGCGCCTGATGTTCTTCGGCAACCTGCACCAGGACTGGTCCGAGTTCGTGCTGGCTGACTTGGGCATCTACACCTACGAAAAAGTCGAGTTCTGCGCCGAGTCCCGGGGCTTGCGCAGCCGCGACGACGTGCACGGGTTCCTGTTCCTGCACCAATGCCAGCAAGCCTTTGAGGCCGGCGAAGCATTGGCGCAGGTGCTGGCGCAAGTGGCGACGCTGCACACCGACAACCCGTGGCTGGAAAAACGCCGGGCCAAGCTGCTGTTCCAGATCGGCCAGTATTGCGAGCGCAGCGCCGAACTGGACCTGGCGCAGCAGATCTACCGGGGCTGTGCCTATCCGGGCGCCCGCGCGCGGCTGATTCGCGTATTGGAACGCCAGGAGGACTACGCCCAGGCAATGGCCCTGGCGAGTGCCGCGCAACAGGCGCCGGAAAGCGCCGCCGAGCAGCAGCACCTGTTGCGCGTATTGCCACGCCTGCGGCGCAAGCTCGGCGCGCCGCCGTTGCCCAAGGCCAAGCCACGGCCTGTCACGCGCCTGGACCTGGCCCTCGCGCTGCCCGAGCCGTTGATGTCGGTGGAGTACTGCGTGCAGGCGTACCTGAGCGAGCCCGATGCGCCGGTGCACTACGTCGAGAACGGGCTGATCAATTCATTGTTCGGCCTGTTGTGCTGGGACGCGATCTTCGCGCCGCTGCCGGGTTCGTTTTTCCACCCGTTCCAGCGCGGCCCGGCCGACCTGCACAGCGAAGACTTCCACCCGCGCCGCGCGGCATTGTTCGCTGCCTGTTTTGCGCAACTGCAGGATGAAGGCTACAAGACCACCATCCGCCAGCGCTTTAGTCAAAAATGGGGAATCCAGTCACCCTTCGTGTTCTGGAACCTGCTCAGTGACGAGTTGCTGGAACAGGCATTGGCCTGTTTACCGGCCGAGCACCTGCGCTACTGGTTCGAGCGGCTGTTGCTGGATATCCGCGCCAACCGCACCGGGATGCCGGACCTCATCCAGTTCTGGCCGGCGCAAAAGACCTACCGCATGATCGAGGTCAAGGGCCCCGGCGACCGCCTGCAGGACAACCAGCTGCGTTGGCTGGAGTTCTGCGGTGAATACCAGATGCCGGTCACCGTCTGCTATGTGCGCTGGGCGGAGCACGCCGCTTGAGCTATACCGTGGCCGTGCGCGCCTTGTGTGAGTTCACCGCCAAGGTGGGCGACCTCGACCTGCGGTTTACCCCATCGCCGAGCGCCCAGGAAGGCATTCTCGGCCATCGCACCGTGGCCTCGCGGCGCAGCGCGCACTATCAGAACGAAGTGGCCCTGGAGGGCGAGTACCAGCAACTCAGGGTACGGGGCAGGGCGGACGGCTATGACCCGGATGCCAATCGCCTGGAAGAGGTCAAGACCTATCGCGGTGATCTCGACGCCCAGCCCGCCAACCATCGGCAACTGCATTGGGCCCAGGTCAAGGTGTATGGCTGGCTGATGTGCCAGAAGCTCGGCCTCACCGAGATCGACCTGGCGCTGGTGTATTTCGACATCGTCGGCGAGGGCGAAACCCTGCTCAACCAGCGCTTCCAGGCCGCCGAGCTGGAGCCGTTCTTCAACCGGCAATGCGCACTATTCCTCGGCTGGGCCGAGCAGGAAATGCAGCACCGCGACGCGCGCAACCTGGCCGCGCAAAGCCTGGCCTTTCCACATGCCGACTTCCGCGCCGGCCAGCGCACCCTTGCCGAATCGGTATACAAGGCGGTCAGCACCGGCCGCTGCCTGATGGCCCAGGCCCCCACGGGGATCGGCAAGACCATCGGCACGGTCTTCCCGCTGCTCAAGGCGTTGGCGCCGCAGCAGCTGGACAAGGTGTTTTTCCTGACCGCCAAGACTCCGGGGCGCAAACTCGCGCTCGACGCCTCCCAGGTGCTGTTCGACAGCAGTCCCGACCTGCAATTGCGCGTGTTGGAGCTGGTGGCGCGGGACAAGGCCTGCGAACACCTGGACAAAGCCTGCCATGGTGATTCCTGCCCGTTGGCCAAGGGTTTCTATGATCGACTGCCCGCCGCGCGTACTGCCGCATCCAAGGTGCGCCTGTTGAACCAGCGCAACTTGCGCGAGGTGGCCCTGGCCCATGAGGTTTGCCCGTACTACCTGAGCCAGGAGATGGCGCGCTGGGCCGACCTGGTCGTCGCCGACTACAACTACTATTTCGACTTTGGCGCCATGCTGTTCGGCCTCGCCCAACTCAACCAATGGCGAGCGGCGGTGCTGGTGGATGAAGCCCACAACCTGGTGGAGCGTGCCCGTTCGATGTACAGCGCGAGCCTCGACCAATACAGCCTCAAGACCCTGCGCGACATCGCCCCCGAGCCCCTGAAAAAGCCGCTGCAGCGCCTGAACCGTGAATGGAATGCGCTGCACAAGGACCAACTTGCGCCGTACCAGGCCTATGCCGCCCGCCCGGAAAAACTCCTGCAGGCCCTGAGCCTGTGCGCCAGTGCCATGGGCGACTATTTCAATGACCATCCCGAGGCGCTGGCGGGTGACCTGCAAGCCTTCTACTTCGAAGCGCTGCAATTTGCCAAGGTCGCCGAGCTGTTCAACGAGCACTTCATTTTCGATATCAGCAAACGCCAGTTCAGTGGCAAGCGCAGCAGTTCAACCCTGTGCCTGCGCAATGTGGTACCCGCCGAATTCATCCGGCCCCGGTTGACGGCGGCGCGCAGCAGCGTGCTGTTTTCCGCGACATTGAGCCCGCGCCACTTCTACGCCGACTTGCTGGGCCTGCCGGCGGACACCGCCTGGATCGACGTCGAATCACCGTTCAAGGCCGAGCAGCTGCGTGTGCGCATCGTCGATGCCATCTCGACCCGGTTTGTGCACCGCGACGCCTCGCTGGAACCCATCGTCGAACTGATCGCCCAGCAGTTCGCAGAGCAACCGGGCAACTACCTGGCGTTTTTCTCAAGCTTCGATTACCTGCAGCAGGTCGCACAGCGGCTGGCCGAGCGACACCCGCACATTGCGCTCTGGCAGCAGTCACGCGGCATGGCCGAAGCCGAGCGCCAGGCGTTTCTCGACCAGTTCACCGAGCACAGCCAGGGCATCGGCTTCGCCGTGCTCGGCGGCGCATTCGGCGAGGGCATCGATTTGCCCGGCGCCCGCTTGATCGGCGCGTTTATCGCCACCCTGGGCTTGCCGCAATTGAACCCGGTCAATGAGCACATGAAAACGCGCATGGGCGCAATTTTCGGCGCCGGCTACGACTACACCTATCTGTACCCCGGCATTCAAAAAGTCGTGCAGGCCGCGGGCCGGGTGATTCGCAGCCAGCATGACCGCGGCGTGGTAATGCTGATCGATGACCGCTTCGGCGAAGCGCGTGTGCGCCAGTTGCTGCCGCGCTGGTGGGCGCCGGCGACGGTAACCTGACCGGCTGGCCACGCGGGAGCGCAGGGCTTGGGAATTTGCCTGCCCGCCGTTGGGGCGGCGTTGATGACCGCGCATTTGGCGCAAATGATGCTGGTGCAAATCCAGTGGCTCTATCACTCTGCCTGGGCGCCACTCCGCGCGTCTGTGTCGCGCTGAAGCGCCGAGCGAAACCTACACAAGGAGGCCAGTGATGAACGCTATCGAGCAGGACAGGATCCAGGTCAACGGGATTGAGTTGAGTGTGTACATCGCCGGCCCGGAGCAGGGCCGGCCGATCTGGCTGCTCCACGGTTTTCCCGAGTGCTGGCATTCCTGGCGCGAACAAGTCCCCGCGCTGGCGGCGGCTGGGTTCCGGGTGTTTGTCCCGCAAATGCGCGGTTACGGCCAATCGAGTTCGCCGCCCGAGATTGCCGATTATGACGCGCTGACGCTGTGCGCCGATATCCAGCAGGCCATGGATCACTTCGGCCATGCACAGGTGGTGATGGTCGGCCATGACTGGGGCGCCGTGGTGGCCTGGCACCTGGCGCTGCTCGAACCCGAGCGCATTACGCACTTGATCACGTTGTCGGTGCCGTTTGCCGGGCGTGCGCGGCGGCCGGTGATCGAAATCCTGCGTGAGCTGTACGCCGACCGCTTCAATTACATCGTGTACTTCCAGCAACCCGGCGTCGCCGAGCAGGAACTGGACGCGGATATCGAACGTACGCTGCGTTTGTTCATGCAGGATGAAGACTTGTTTTTGCAGAAACGGTCCGCCGACTCAAGCTTGTTCGACGGTGCGCAGCCCCCTGGTCCGCTACCGGCGTGGTGTTCACGAGAAGACCTGGACGTCTACGTGCAGACCTTCGCCGAGCATGGCTTTCGTGGCCCGCTGAACTGGTATCGCAACTTTGAGCGCAACTGGCAACGCAGCGAGTTCCTGGCCGGCCGGCAGGTGCTGCAACCGACGCTGTTCCTGATCGGCGACCGCGACCCCGTTGGCGTGTTTGAAGCCCACACCCTCAAGCGCATGCCGGCGTCGGTGCCGAACCTTGAGCAGCAGGTCCTGGCCAATTGCGGTCACTGGATCCAGAACGAGCAAGCTCAGCGGGTCAACGCGTTGATGCTCGGATTTCTAGGGAAAACGTAAAGGTCGCGCCGTGCCCTGGGCGGTCGACCAGACGAATGCTGCGCCCGTGCAATTGCAGGATGCGGTGCACGATGCGCAGGCCCAGGCCACCGTCGCGCCGCGCGCCACCGATGGTGAAGGCGCGCAGGAACAAGCCTTCACGCAGTTCGGCGTCGATCCCCGGGCCACTGTCGCTGACGGTCACCGCCACGCCATCGGCGGCTGGCGACAGGATCACCTCGACTTCGCCATTCACCGGTGTATGGCGCAAGGCATTGTCCAGCAGGTTGGTGAGCACGCGTTCGATCAGGCCCAGGTCCGCCAGCACGGTAGGCACCTGCGGGGGCAGGGTGGCAGTCAGGGTGATGGCGCGCGCCTCGGCGGTGAGTTCGAATTTCTGGAAGATGTCCTGCACCAGGTCCGGCAGGGAGAAACCTTCGATCACTGGCTGCACAAAGCCGTGTTCCAGGCGTACCAACTCCAGCAGCGACTGGGCCAGGCCACCGACCTTGCGACTCTGGTCCAGGGCAATGCCGAGGTAGCGCCGGCGCTCTTCGGGGCTCAGGCTGGCATCCTTGAGGGTCAGGGTTTCAAGGTAGCCATGCAGGGACGCCAGCGGCGTGCGCAGGTCATGGGAGATGTTGGCGACCATTTCCCGGCGTTCCTGGTCCTGATGGGTGATGGCCCGCCACTGTTCGCCCAGGCGGTTTTCCATCTGCACGAAAGCGTGGTCGAGCACGGCGATTTCGTCGCCACTGTCGAGTACCGGGGGGGCCGATGCCTGGGTTTTCGGCGCGCCGTTGATATCGAACTGACCGACCTTGTCGGTGAGCTGGCGCAACGGCCGGGTGATCCATGCGAAGGCGATGAGCCCCGCCAGCAGGCACAACAGGGCCACCAGGCCGATGGACCACAGCGCGATCTTCAGCGCCATGCCCGTGGCGTCCTTGGCGTCGTACACATCATGGGCTTCGCCGAGCAGCACCACGTACAGGAAGCCGGTTTGCTGGCCGTTGGCCTTGAGCGGCGCGGCGCTGAACACCTTGCGCCCATCGACGCTGCGCGGGTCATCGCCAAGGATCGGCAGCATGGCGCCGCTGAGGAAGCGCCGGATCGGTGCCAGGTCAACCTGGTCGCGCAGCAGGTGGCCGCTGGGTGCGGCATTGCCGACCACACGGCCGTCGATGTCGAGCAGGTACACCTCGACACTCGGGTTGACCAGCATCAACTGGCTGAAGAGGTTGCGCACGGCGTCGGGCTTGAGGCCATCGGCGTCCATCAACTGCGTGTCACGGGCGATATGTGCGGCCAGGTCACGGGACAGGCCTTGCACCACTTCCAGCTCGTGCATGCGGTTGGAGCGCACTTGCAGCCAGGCCGAGGTGCCACTGCAGATCACCAGCAGCACGGCGAACACCACCGACAGGCGCTGGGTCAGGGTCAGCTTCATGGCGGGCTCTCGGCGAACTTGTAGCCCCGGCCCCACACCGTGAGGATGCGCGCGGGGTTGGCCGGGTCGGCCTCGACCTTGGCGCGCAGGCGGTTGATATGGGTATTCACCGTGTGTTCATAACCTTCGTGGCTGTAGCCCCACACGGCGTTGAGCAGGTCCATGCGCGAGAACACCTTGCCGGGCTGGCGCGCGAAGAAATACAGCAGGTCGAATTCCCGTGGGGTGAGGTCCAGGCGCTGGCCTTGCAGCGTCGCGTCACGGGTCAGCGGGTTGATAAACAACTGGCCGAGGTCGAGGCTGCCGGCGTCCATCTTCAGGTTGCGTGCCATTGCATCGACCCGGCGCAACAGTGCCTTGACCCGCGCGACCAGCTCCGGCATCGAAAACGGCTTGGCCAGGTAGTCATCCGCGCCCAGCTCCAGGCCGAGGATGCGGTGCAGTTCGCTGGAGCGCGCGCTGGTGATGATGATCGGCGTGTAACGCGTCATGGCGCGAGCGCGCCGGCAGATTTCCAGGCCATCGACGCCGGGCAGCATCAGGTCGAGTATCAATGCATCCCAACCGCCTTGCTCAAGCAGGCGCAGGCCTTCGTCGCCGTCGGCGCTGTGCACCACGTCGAACTGCTCATCGCGCAGGTGCAGGCAGATCAGGTCGGCAATATGCGCATCGTCCTCGACCACCAGGACACGTTTGGGCTGATCCATGTAAGAGAAACCTTCGCTTGTCGTTCGCGCATTGTGCGGCTTTTGCAACAGTGTAGTTATCACGAATTGTTTAACTCTGCGTGAGGATTCCGCGACCGTAAATCCTCCAACATCCGCCTATCGAAAGAGCGTGGGTTGTGGTGGTTCTGGTTTTGGCTGTGGCAGGGGAGCTGGCAGTGGAAGGGATTGTGGTTGTGGCAGTGACTCTGGCAGTGGTTGTGGTTGTGGCGAGCGGGCTTGCCCCGCGTTGGAGTGCGTAGCGCTCCCGCTTTTTTTGGGGCCGCTGCGCAGCCCAACGCGGGGCAAGCCCGCTCACCACAGAAGCCTGCTTACCACAGAGACCTGCCTACAAGAGAAACCTGCCCACCACAGAAACCTGGCTACCACAGAAGCCCGCGCACCACAGGGTAATCGTCGCCCAATGGACGGTATGGATCGAGGAGAACAGCATGTATTCACGTCGACAAATTCTGCTGGCCGGTGGCGGCCTGGGTGTCGCCGTCCTGGCCGGTGGCCTGTTGAGACAGATCAACCTGGTCACCGCAGCCGAGGCCGCCGAGACGTTCGAGGTCAACCACACCGACGCCGAATGGCGCAGCCTGCTGACCGCCGAGCAATACAACGTCCTGCGCGAGGAGGGCACCGAACGCCCCTACACCAGCGCCCTCAACGACGAGCACCGTGCGGGCACCTTCGCCTGTGCCGGGTGTGCGCTGCCACTCTTCTCCTCGGCAACCAAGTTCAACAGCCACACCGGCTGGCCGAGTTTCTGGCAACCGCTCGATAACGCCGTGGCCAGCCACACCGACACCTCCTACGGCGTGGTGCGCAAGGAAATTCACTGCCGCCGGTGTGGTGGCCATCAGGGGCACGTGTTCGATGACGGCCCGCCACCCACCGGTCTGCGCTATTGCATGAATGGTGCCGCCATGACGTTCACTGCGGCTTAAGCCGATGTTTACTTATCTGTCTAAGGGAAGATCCCATGTGGCTTCTGGTTCTCGCGTATCTGGGCGGCGTGCTGACAATCGTCAGCCCGTGCATCCTGCCTGTTCTGCCTTTTGTCTTCGCTCGCACCGGGCAGCCGTTTTTGCGCAGTGGCTTGCCGCTGTTAGCGGGGATGGCGGTTACGTTCGCCCTGGTCGCCTCGCTGGCGGCGGTGGGCGGCGGCTGGGTGGTGCAAGTCAATCAGTACGGGCGCTGGCTCGCGTTGCTGTGCGTGGCCCTGTTCGGACTCACGCTCCTGTTGCCGCAACTGTCCGAGCGCCTGACGCGTCCGTTGGTGGCGGCCGGCAGTCGCCTGTCGGAAGCCGCCGGGGCCGATGCCAGGCCGCGTCCGGGCGCCTCGTTCCTGATCGGCGTGGCCACCGGCCTGCTCTGGGCACCCTGCGCCGGGCCAATCCTCGGGTTGGTACTGACCGGCGCCGCGCTGCAGGGCGCCAGCATCGGTACTACCTTGCTATTGCTGGCCTACGCCGCCGGGGCTGCCACCTCCCTGGCCTTGGCGCTGCTGGTCGGCGGTAAAGTCTTCGGCTTCATGAAGCGCTCGCTCGGTGCCGGTGAATGGCTGCGCCGTGGCTTGGGTGCCTTGATGCTGGCCGGCGTCGCGGCCATCGCACTGGGTCTCGACACCGGCGTGCTGGCGCGGCTGTCGACCGCGTCCACCGGTGGCCTGGAGCAAAGCCTGGTGAACACGCTGAGCGCCAAGCCTGAGCAGAAGGGCGGGGCGATGATGGCTGGGGGCGCAATGATGGCCGCCGCCAACCACAGCGACACGTTGCCGATCGAAGGTGCGCTGCCTTCGCTGGACGGCGCCGTGCAGTGGCTCAACAGCCCACCGCTGACCGCCGAAGGGCTCAAGGGCAAGGTGGTGCTGGTGGATTTCTGGACCTACTCCTGCATCAACTGCCTGCGCAGCCTGCCGTATGTCAAAGCCTGGGCCGAGAAGTACCACGACCAGGGCCTGGTGGTGATTGGCGTGCATGCGCCGGAGTTTGCCTTTGAGCGCGACGTGAACAATGTCACCCAGGCGATGAAGGACCTGGGGATCACCTACCCGGTGGCCATCGACAACAACTACAAGGTCTGGCGCGCCTTCAACAACCAGTACTGGCCGGCGCATTACTTCGCCGATGCCAAGGGCCAGATTCGCTATCACCATTTCGGCGAAGGCGACTATGCCGAGTCGGAGCGGGTGATCCAGCAGTTGCTGCGTGAGGCCGGCGCACAGAACGTCGCCAGTGGCCTGATCGAGGCCGACGCCAAGGGCGTGCAACAGGCGCCGGACATGAACGAGGTGCAGTCGCCGGAAACCTACCTGGGCTTCCAGCGCGCCGAAAACTTTGCCACCACCGGCACCCTGGCCACCAACCAGGTGGCGAACTACCCGGCGGCCGGCAACCTGGCCCTGAACAACTGGACCCTGGAAGGCCACTGGAATGTCGGCGGCCAGCAAGCCACCCTCGACCAGGCGAATGGGCGGATTGTCTACCGCTTCCATGCCCGCGACCTGCACCTGGTGCTCGGCCCGGGCGCCGATGGCAAGCCGGTGCGCTTCAAGGTCAGCATCGACGGCCAGGCACCTGGCGATGCCCACGGCACCGACGTCGCCCCGGATGGCAGCGGCACCGTCACCGAACAACGCCTGTACCAACTGGTGCGCCAACCCGGCGCCGTCAAGGACCGCACGTTCACCATCGAATTTCTCGACCCGCACGTGTCGGCCTACGCCTTCACCTTCGGCTAACTGATTTTTTGACTGGATAACCCCGTCAATGTGGGAGCGGGCTTGCTCGCGAAGGCGCTGAAACCGTCGCCGAATGCGTTAGCTGACACAGCGTATTCGCGAGCAAGCCCGCTCCCACCGGTTGACCCCGTTGATTCAGTTGCACTGGAGTGACTGTGATGAAACTGCTCAAGATCCTGCCCGCCCTGGCTTTCGCCGCGTTCGTGGGCCAAAGCTCGGCCTTTTCCTTCGGCGCCACCGAAGACGCCGTCGCCATCGCGCCACCGGCGCTGGACCTGCCCGCCGAACCCGGCAACCTGCAAACCGCTGTGTTCGCCGGTGGTTGCTTCTGGGGCGTACAAGGGGTGTTCCAGCATGTGCAAGGGGTGAAAAACGCCGTCTCCGGTTATGACGGCGGCGCGGCGAACACAGCCCAATACGAGTCGGTCAGCGGCGGCGACACCGGCCACGCCGAATCGGTATCAGTGACGTACGACCCTGGCAAAGTCAGCTACGGCAAGCTGCTGCAGATCTACTTCTCGGTGGCCCACAACCCCACCGAACTCAACCGCCAGGGCCCGGATTCCGGCACCCAGTACCGCTCGGCGATCTTTGCGCAGAATGCCGAGCAGCAAAAAGTTGCCCAGGCCTACATCGCCCAGTTGGACGCTGCCAAGTCGTTCGATAAACCCATCGTGACTAAAATCGAGATGGGCAAGGCGTTTTACCCCGCAGAGTCCTACCACCAGGACTTCCTCACCGAGAACCCGTCCTATCCCTACATCGTGATCAATGACCTGCCGAAAGTCGCACAGCTCAAAAAGCTGTTCCCCGAGCAGTACCGCGCCGAGCCCGTGCTGGTCAAAAATCAGTAATCCTCTGGGGGAGCGGGCTTGCCCGCGAATGCGCTGGACCCGTCAGTACTGCTGTGACGGGCATACCGCTTTCGCGGGCAAGCCCGCTCCCACCTGTTGATCTGCTGGGTAGCTACACCACTTCCAGATACGAGCTATGGATCGCCCGCGCCAATTCGCGCACGGTGTCGATAAACTCGGTCAACCGGCTGTGCAGCCCATCTTCGAGAATCTCATCGATCCCGGTGTACCGCAGCCGCGCTTCGAACTCCGCCGCCAGGCGCTGCGCTGTGCGCCCGTAACTGCCGGGCAGGTCGGCGAGGATATGGCTCAATTCCTCGATACACGCATGCAGCGAGCGCGGCACGTCACTGCGCAACAGCAGCAACTCCGACACCGAGCGCGCATTCAAGGCATTCGGGTACAGCTCGGTATACGCCTCGAACGATGACAGCGCGCGGAGCAGGGCGCTCCACTGGTAGTAACCACGGGCCGAGAGGTCGCTGACTTCCTCTGATTCCTCGCCGAACATTTCATAACGCGCATCCAGCAGGCGCAGGGTGTTGTCCGCGCGCTCGACGAAGGTGCCCAGGCGAATGAACCGGTAGGCGTCATTGCGCATGATGGTCCCGGACGTGGCGCCCCGGAACAGGTGCGAACGCTGCTTGACCCAATCACAGAAGTGGCTGATGCCATGTCTCGCCAGGCCGCCGGCGGCGATGCTGCGCATTTCCAGCCAGGTGGCGTTGAGGTTTTCCCACATGTCGGCGGTGATGCGCCCGCGTACCGCATGGGCATTGCCCCTGGCAGCGCGCAGGCAGTTGTAGATGCTGGCGGGGTTTTCTTCGTCGAGCGCGAAGAAGTGCAACATGCGCTCGGCGTCCAGCTGCGTGTGGCGCTCCAGGTAACTGTCGAGGGTGCCGCTGCTGAGCAACGACATCGCCAGTTCATCCAGGCCATCGCTGCGCCCGGCCTGGGGCATCAACGACAACGAGTAACTGACTTCGAGCATGCGCGCGAGGTTCTCGGCGCGCTCCAGGTAACGCGACATCCAGTACAGATCTGCGGCGGTTCTACTCAACATACTCAGCCCTCCACCACCCAGGTGTCCTTGGTTCCACCGCCTTGCGACGAGTTGACGATCAACGAGCCTTCACGCAGGGCCACCCGCGTGAGGCCGCCGGGCACCAGGCGGGTTTCCTTGCCGGACAGCACGAAGGGCCGCAGGTCGATGTGCCGCGGCGCGATGCCGTTTTCGACAAAGGTCGGGCAGGTGGACAGGCTCAGGGTCGGTTGGGCGATATAAGCATGTGGACGCGCCTTGATGCGCTGGCGGAAATCCTCGATTTCAGCCGCGCTGGACGCCGGGCCGACCAGCATGCCGTAGCCGCCGGAGCCTTGGGTTTCCTTGACCACCAGTTCCGGCAGGTGCGCGAGTACGTGGGACAACTCGTCGGGCTTGCGGCACTGGAAGGTTGGCACGTTTTGCAGCACCGGCTCTTCATCCAGGTAGAAACGGATCATTTCCGGCACGTAAGGGTAGATCGACTTGTCGTCCGCCACGCCGGTGCCGATGGCGTTGGCCAGCACCACGTTGCCGGCGCAATAGGCGGCCACCAGGCCGGGCACGCCGAGCATCGATTCGGGGTTGAACGCCTGCGGGTCGAGGAACGCGTCGTCGATACGGCGGTAGATCACGTCCACGGCCTTGGGGCCGTCAGTGGTGCGCATGAACACCTTGAGGTCATGCACGAACAGGTCGGCGCCTTCCACCAGCTCCACGCCCATTTCCCGGGCCAGGAACGCATGTTCGAAAAACGCGCTGTTGAAGCGGCCCGGCGTCAGCACCACCACATTGGGGTTGTCCAGGCGGCTGGAGCTTTTCAGGGTCTTGAGCAACAGGTTGGGGTAGTGGTCCACCGGCGCGATGCGCTGTTTGGCGAACACCTCGGGAAACAGCCGCATCATCATCTTGCGGTCTTCGAGCATGTAGCTCACGCCACTGGGCGTGCGCAAGTTGTCTTCGAGCACGTAGTACGTGCCGTCGCCGTCGCGCACCAGGTCGACGCCGGAGATGTGCGAATAGATATCACGGTGCAGGTCGAGGCCGACCATGGCCTTCTGATACCCCTCGTTGCCCAGCACCTGGTCTGCCGGAATGATCCCGGCCTTGATGATGCGCTGGTCGTGGTAAATGTCGGCGAGGAACATGTTCAGCGCATTGACGCGCTGGATACAGCCGCGCTCGATCACGCTCCACTCACTGGCGGGGATGCTGCGCGGGATGATGTCGAAGGGGATCAGGCGCTCGGTGTCTTGTTCGTCGCCGTAGAGGGTGAAGGTGATCCCCGCGCGGTGGAACAGCAAATCGGCTTCGCGACGGCGCTGGGCCAGCAGTTCCGGTGGCGTGTTGGCCAGCCAGCGGGAGAAATCCTGATAATGCGCACGGCACACGCCGTTTGCGTCATTCATTTCATCAAAGAAAGATCGAGCCATTCCAGTACCTTGTCAGTGCCGAGGGACGCATGGGGTGGCACTGCCGCTTTAAAAAACGCATTTTTTTATGAGCCCGTGGCTGACGGTGCCACTGGGCCTGGTCCTTACTTTCTTATGGGGTCGGCTCTGGGTCGGGGGGTAACGAATGCTCCTGTATCCGGGCAGATGAATGGATAAAGCAATGCCTGTGCCGGATTGGGTGTACGCGGGGTATTTATCCGTTGGCGGGTAGCCGCTGACGATGGCAAGCCTGCTCACGGCAGGAAGCTTGCGTGTCCTGGCTCGGATGGAATGCCACAAAGGGGCAGGGCGCGCACCACGCTGGTGCGTGAACAAACTTGAACTTCGCCCCCTGCCGATTCTTCTAACAGGTCTCACACCAGCACGGAGCACGGACGTGCCCAGAATCATCTCACCCGACACCCCGGAATCGAACCTGACCGATCACAGCGAACACAACGCCAAGATCTTCGGTTCGCCCAAGGACCGCCTGGACTTCTACCGGCGCGAAATCCAGTACGAAACCACCATTCTCGCCAACCGCACCGACGCATACCTCACCGCGCAGTCGTTCCTGGTGATTGCGTTCGTCTCCGGTATGGGCAACCTCAATCCGGAATGGGGCAAGTTGTTCACCGTGGTCGTGCCGGTATTCCTGGCCGCGCTGGGGATCCTCAGTTCCCTCAACGCCTGGCCAGGCATTCGCGCCGCTTACGAAATCATCGACCATTGGCACTACAAGCAGAGCGAATTGCTGCGCAGCGAACCGGTGATGGGCATGGCCTATGACGAGTCGCCGCTGTTTTCCGAGATGGAGTCGTCCCACAAGGGCTATCGCAAGTCGCTGCTGTTCTCGATGCGCGCCCCGTGGTTGTTCATGGTGTTCTGGGTGTTGCTGGGGGCGTACGCGTTTTACATCCAGGTGGACAATCCTGGCTCTTAAGCAAGTTGAACTTCGGCTACCCGCGCGGGACCTTATCTTTACGCAGTCTGCGTTTTTTAAACGAGGTGACCCATGAGCACAGACAACGATCCGCAAACCAGCAACCGCAACGACCCGGCGATCGACGGCGGCGAGCCGGCGCCAGGTACGGCGGCCGATGCGCCCAAAGATCCGAAGCCTGCCAGTGATCCCAAGGCCAAGGAAAACGACTACAGTCCAGACTTCAAGCCTGAGCCCGAGGTCAAGCCTGAAACCGATGCCGATATCGACACCCAAGGTGGTTAGAGGAGACGGTCATGTCCAAAGAACTGGAAGAAGAACTCAACGACCCCGGCAATGAAGACCCGGGTTCGTTGATGGATGATGCAGAAGTGCCGCTCAATGACCTGGATGAAGCCGCGGATGTCGGCAACACCGAAAATCAGGACTGAGCCTTGCCCTTGGCACGTCGTTCATACCACGCCAGCATCGGCTGGGTACTGAGGCCATGAACGACGATGCTCAAGGCGATCACTGACAGCGTCAGGTTCACCGCCACCGCGCTGCTGGTCCCGATCAAGCCGTGGTTGAGCGCGTAGAACAGGTAGTAAATGCTGCCGATCCCACGGATCCCAAACCAGCCCATCAAGCCGCGTTGCTGGCGATCGATCAGGCTGCCCCACGGGATGGCGAAGACGCTCAGCGGGCGAATCACACAGAACAGCAACGCCGCCAACGGCAGTGCGCGCCAATCCCAATGGCTGATCAGCACAATCCCCAGCACCGTCACCAGGAACACCTCCATCGAACGCTCCACCAGGCTGCCGAACGAGAGCATGTCGCCCATCATCACGCCGGCGGCAATCTGGCTATCTTCCAGCCCGCTGGTGTCGCCTTGCAGTGCGCGTTCCGGCTCCACTTCCAGATGCCCCACTACCGGCAATGCCAGGTGTTCCGACGGCGTCTGCGAATGGCCGGTTGAGCGGAATTCGGCCTGGCGCAGCCCCAATCCGGCGGCGAACACCGACAGGAAGCCGTAACCGCCAACGGCCTCGGCCGCCACATAGGCCAGGGCGATGAGGGCGAGGGTCAGGTAGTCATTCGGCGACAGCGTGCTGTCGCTGTTGGTGATGCGCAGCCACAGCGTCACGCGGCCAATGCCGCGCCCCATCCAATAGCCGATCAACAGCCCGGCCGGCACCGCCCACAGCAGGTTCTTCAGCACCCAGCCGCCCAGCCAGTCACCGTCGAAGCCGCCGTGCTGCATGAACACCAGGGCGAAAATCACGAACGGGAACGCCGTGCCGTCGTTGAGCCCGGCCTCGCCGGACAGGCCGAAACGCAGCGCGTCGTAGTCCTGGGCGTTATTGACCTGCACCAGGCCCGCCAGCACCGGGTCGGTCGGCGCGAGGATGGCCCCCACCAACAGCGATACCCCCCACGACAGTTCAAACAGGTAGTGCAACGCCAGGCAGATGCCGAGGATGCTCAACAGCATCACCGGGCCGGCCATGCCGAACGCAATCCGCCAGGTGCGATGGCGCAGCGGCAGGCGCAGCTTGAGGCCGCTGACAAACAGCGAAAACAGCACCGCGACCTCGGTGAGGTGCTCCATCCAGCGTGCAGAGTGCTGGATATCCAGGTGCAACAAGTCCATCCCCAGCGGGCCGATGCCGACGCCCAGCAGCAGGCACACGGCCGAGGCGGTCACCGGCATCCAGCGCAGGTAAGAGGAGGTGAGGGCGAGGGTGAGCAATACGGCGCCGAGGACGGCCATCCATAGAATAAAAGTCATCGAGCAGTTACCGGGCCGTGGTCTATCCAGGTTTGAGAGTGACGGTCCGGCGCAGGTTCAATGTGATTCCATCAACTGCGAACCGATGGTTTTCAGGCGGATCATGTCCATCAATTGGCGCAGTCCTGGCTGCGATTGCCGGCGGCTCGGATAGTACATGCACAGCGGCTCGCCCACGCAGGCCCAGTCCGGCATGACGTCCACCAAGCGGCCGTCCGCCAGTTCCTGTTGCACGCGGTTGGCCAGGCAGTAGGCAATGCCGACGCCTTGCAGGGCGGCATGCACGATGGTTTCGGTATCCGCCGCGCTGAAATGGCCTGGCACGTCGATGCGCTGCTGGCGCGGGCCATTACCCAACTCCCATTTGTAGGGCGTCTTGTCGCCCAGGTACATGCGGATGCACGCGTGCTCTAGCAGATCCTTGGGTTGCTGTGGCGTGCCACGCCGGGCGAGGTAGGCGGGGGAGGCGACGGTGATCCAGCGCAACGCGCCCGTCAGCGGCACGGCGACCATGTCCTGGGGCACGGTGGCGCCGTAGCGGATGCCGGCGTCGTAGCCCTCGGCGACGATGTCGATCATCTGGTCCTGCACGATCAGGTCCAGGCGCAGCTGCGGGTAGGCGGCGCAGAAGTCCCCGAGAATCGGCGCCAGCAGCAATACCGCGGCATCGCGTGGCACGTTGAGGCGCAGCCGGCCGATGGGGGCTTCGCGGTACAGCTCCAGGGTGTCGAGGCCGTCCTGGATCGTGGCAAACCCCACGCTGAGTTTTTCCGCCAGCAGGGTGCCGGCGTCGGTGGGTTCCACGGCGCGGCTGGTGCGGTACAGCAGCTTCACGCCCAGGCGGGTTTCCAGGTTGCGCATGGTGTGGCTCAGCGCGGAGGTGGTCACGCCGAGTTCATGCGCGGCATGGCGAAAGCTGCGGCGGCGGATGATTGCCATGAACACGTTGAGATCGGCCAATTCGGAACGGTTGAAGGCAGCCATTTCAAGTCTCTTTAGTGGGGCTTTGGTTGAATGCGGCGTTGAGCCCTATTCAACCTGGGATGACCTAGAGTAATTGCTTTTCTAAGCATGTTGACGGTCAGGGGTTTTATTTCATGTACGTTGAGACCATCCGCATCGCCGGTATCGATACACCGGTCTCGCGAATAGCCCTCGGCACCTGGTCGATGGGCGGTCACCTGTGGGGCGGCGCCGACAACGAACAGGCGACCCGAACCCTTCGGCATGCGTTGGCACTCGGAATCAACCTGATCGACACCGCGCCGGTGTATGGCTTTGGTTTATCCGAACAGATGATCGGCAGGGCCCTGCGCGGCGTGCGCCACAGCGCCGTGATCGCGACCCAGGCCGGGCTGCATTGGGATGACGGCCCGCCAAGGCGCAACGCCACGGCCCGGCGCATCCGCAAAGCGCTCGAAGACTCGCTGGTGCGCCTGGACACCGACTACATCGATCTGTACCAGATCCACTGGCCCGACTCGCCGGTGGCCCAGGAAGAAACCGCCGATGAGTTGGAGCGTCTGCGCCGCGAGGGCAAGATCCTTGCCGTCGGGGTGAGCAACTATGCCTCCACGCACAGGGATAGTTTCAGCCAGCACACTGCGGCGGCCACCGTGCAACCGCCGTACAACCGGTTCGAACGCAGCATCGACAGCGCTATCCTGCCGTATGCCAGGCAGCATGGCCTGGTGGTGCTGGCCTACGGGCCGCTGTGCCGCGGCTTGCTCAGCGGCAACCTGCATGCGCAGCCCCCTTTCGCCGGGGACGCTGTGCGCACGCTCGACCCGACATTCAAGGCGCCGCGTTTCGAGCAATACCTGGAAACGGTGGCCGCGCTGGGTATCTATGCGCGCGAGCGCCACGGCAAATCGGTGCTGGCCCTGGCCTTGCGTTGGGTGCTCGACCAAGGCCCGACCATCGCGCTGTGGGGAGCCCGGCGTCCCGAGCAATTGCGCGGCTTCGAAGAAGCGTTTGGCTGGCAACTGACCCCTGAAGACCTGACGAATATCGACCGTATCCTCGCCAGCACGATAAAAGACCCGCTCGGCGCGCCGTTGTAGCCCTGCGCCAGCGATGTCGGCGGCCAGACTCCGAGCCTTGCTCGGTGCAGGATTGGCATTCGCGACCTGTTCGCACGATAAACGACATCGCCCTGAATCTATCCATTGAACGACTGTTCAGTTTCAACTATGTTGACCGCATCCACCCGTTTGCACGCAGACGGGTTCGCGCTGTTTCTTCTTGAACGAGAGGCTCTGGCATGCGGTTTTCCCCTTTTGTTGAGCGAATTGCGGGCCAGGGTGTAGCGGCCTGGGACATTCACCACGCCGCCTTCCAAGCCGCCAGCCAGGGCGAAGACATCATCATCCTCAGCGTGGGCGATCCGGATTTCGCCACGCCAGCCTTCATCACTGACGCCGCCGTCGACGCCCTGCGCGAGGGCGACACTCACTACACCGAAATCCCTGGCCGGCCGGCACTGCGCGAGGCGATTGCCGCGCGCTACAGCCAGACCCTGGCGCGACCCTTGAACGCGGAAAACGTGATTACCGTGGCCGGTGCGCAGAATGCCTTGTTCGTCGCTTCGCTGTGCCTGTTGCAGGCCGGCGATGAAGTGCTGGTGCTCGACCCGATGTATGTCACCTACGAAGCCACCCTCAAGGCCAGCGGCGCGACGCTGGTGCGCGTGCCGTGCTCGCCGGCCTCCGGCTTTCGCCTCGACGCACAGCTGCTTGCCGCCGCAATCACGCCGCGCACCCGCGCGATCTTCTTCTCCAACCCGAACAACCCCACCGGCGTGGTCCTCAATGCCGAGGAGCTGCAGGCCATCGCCGCGTTGGCCATCGCCCATGACCTGTGGGTGGTGGTGGATGAAGTCTACGAAAGCCTCGTATTCGATGGCGAATACCACAGCCTGGCCGCACTGCCGGGCATGGCCGAGCGCTGCGTGGTGATCGGCAGTCTGTCGAAGTCCCACGCCATGACCGGCTGGCGCATTGGCTGGCTGGTGGCCGCGCCCGCGTTGATCGTGCACGCCGAAACCCTGGTGCTGAGCATGCTCTACGGGCTGCCGGGGTTTGTGATGGAAGCCGCCACGGCGGCGGTGCTCGCCCACGATGAGGTCACTGCGGGCATGCGCGAGATTTACCGGCGCCGTCGCGACCTGGTGGTGAGTGGCCTGAGCGCTTGCCCCGGGATCCAGGTGCGGGCGCCACAGGCGGGCATGTTTGTGCTGGTGGATGTGCGCGGCACCGGCCTGGGCTCGCTGGACTTTGCCTGGCGGCTGTTGCGTGAAGCGGGTGTGTCGGTGCTGGACGCGGCGGCATTCGGCGAGCCGGCCCAGGGGTTCGTGCGGTTGTCCTTTACCTTGAGTGAAGAGCGCCTCGCCGACGCCTGCCGGCGCATCGCCGCGTTTGTCACGCGGCTCGCGGGTGAGCCGCGTACCGCGCCGGCGCCCATTGTCGAAGTGGCGCCGCCGGTACAGGCGAAGAAGATGATCGAAGTGATCGACCTGCATAAGCGCTTCGGCAATATCGAAGTGCTCAAGGGCATTTCCCTCACGGCCCACGAAGGCGACGTGATTTCGCTGATTGGCGCGAGTGGTTCGGGCAAAAGCACCTTGCTGCGCTGCATCAATATGCTCGAGGTGCCGGACCAGGGCAGCATTCACGTGGATGGCGAAAGCATCAAGTTGAACTACGGCCGCCCCGGCGCGCCGCTGGTGGCGGACGCCAGGCAACTGGTGCGCATCCGCTCGACCCTGGGCATGGTGTTCCAGAACTTCAACCTGTGGCCCCACCGCACGGTGCTGGAAAACCTTATCGAGGCGCCCACCCAGGTGCTGCGCGAAAGCCGCGCCGAAGCCATCGAGCGCGCCGAAGCCTTGCTCGACCGCGTCGGCCTGGCCGCCAAGCGCAACGAGTACCCGGCGTTCCTTTCCGGTGGCCAGCAACAGCGGGTGGCAATCGCCCGCGCGCTGGCCATGCGTCCCAAAGTCATGCTGTTCGACGAACCCACCTCGGCCCTCGATCCGGAACTGGTGGGTGAAGTGCTGCGGGTGATCCGCTCCCTGGCCGAAGAAGGCCGCACCATGATCCTGGTCACCCACGAGATGGCCTTCGCCCGGGATGTGTCTTCAAAAGTGGCTTTTCTGCACCAAGGCATGATCGAGGAAACCGGCTCGCCGGACTCGGTGTTCATCGATCCACGCAGTGAACGTTGCCGACAGTTCGTCAACGCGCATCAAACTCGCTAACTCCATAAAAAGACGGGGCAAATCATGACATTCAAACCCATGGCAAGCTGGTTGGGCGGAGCAGTATTGATGTTGGCCGCAGGTTTTACGCTGGCGGCCGAGAAACCTATCGTGTTTGCCGTTGCGGCCGAACCTTATCCGCCGTTCACGGTGAAAGGCGGCAACGGCCAGTGGTCCGGCTTTGAAGTGGACCTGATCCACAAGCTGTGCGAGGGCATGAAAGCCGAGTGTCAGATCAAGGAAGTGGCGTGGGATGGGATTATCCCGTCGCTGCTGGCGAAGAAGATCGACGTGATTTTCTCGTCGATGTCGGTCACTGACGAGCGCGAAAAACAGATCGCCTTCAGCCGCGCCTACTACGACTCGTTGCTGGGCGTGGCGGGGCCCAAGGGCAGTGAAGTGGAGATTTCCCCGGCGGGCCTCAAGGGCAAGTTGATTGGCGTGCAGATCTCCACGGTCAGCGCCAATTACCTGAAGAAGTACTACGAAAATATCGCTGACCTCAAGTACTACGACACCCAGGAATCGGCCAACGCCGACCTGATCGCCGGGCGCATCGACTACATGATGGCCGACGACACTGCCATCGCCATGATGGTCAAGACCCCGGAAGCCAGCGGCCTGGCGCATATCGCCAGTGTGCCGTACGACCCGATCATCGGCCGGGGCGTCGGCGCGGGGCTGCGCAAGGAAGACACCGAGCTCAAGGCGCGCCTGGACAAGGCCATCGGCGAACTGCTGGTGAGCAAGGACTATGACGACCTGTCCCAGCATTACTTTGGCCTGTCGGTCAGCCCGTGCAAACGCACCGACACGCCGGCGTATGTCAGCAAGGTGTGTGAGAGCCCGTATGCGCAATAGGTTTGGAGAAGTGGGAGGCTAGGAGGCTGTTGTGGTTTTGGTGTTGAGGGGGCTTTTGTGGTGAGGGGGCTTTTGTGGTTTTTGTGGTGAGGGGGCTGTTGTGGTGAGGGGGCTTGCCCCCCGTTGGAGTGCGCAGCGCTCCCGCTTTTCTTGGGGCCGCTACGCAGCCCAACGGGGGACAAGCCCCCTCACCACAGGAAAACCAAGGCCACTGGATCAGTTCTCCCTCCACAGGAAAACCAATGCCACTGGATAAGCCCTCACTCCACAGGAAAAACCAATGCCACTGGATAAGCCCTCACTCCACAGGAAAAACCAAGGCCTCTGGATAAGCTCTCAATCCACAAGAAAACCAAAGCCAATGGACAAGCCCCCATGCCACAAGCACACATCACCCCAGGGCAATCACACAACCCTCGTTAATCGTGGAGTAAGCCGATGTTCGATCTCCTGAGCTTCAGCGATCAAGGCTGGGGCAATGCACTGCTCAAGGGCTTGTGGATGACCCTGCAGATCTCCGCCGGCGCGTTTGCGGTAGGGCTGTTGATCGGCCTGGTGGTGGCCTGCGCCAAGCTCAGTGCACCCCGGCCGATTGCCTTGCTGATGCGCGGCTACACCACACTGTTTCGTGCGGTGCCGGAACTGCTGCTGATCCTGTTGCTGTATTACGCCGGGTCCATGGGCCTGAACGCGCTGATGCTGTGGCTGGGGTTTGCGCAGGTGAACATCAGCGGTCCGCTGGTGGCGATCCTGGTGCTGGGGCTGGTGCAGGGCGCCTACGCGTCGGAGATCTTTCGCGCGGCGATCCTGGCGATTCCCCATGGCCAGATCGAAGCGGCGCGGGCCTTTGGCTTGAGCGGGTTTGGCCTGTTTCGCCGGGTGACCTTGCCGATCATGGCGCCGTACGCCTTGGCCGGCATGTCCAACCTGTGGATCAACCTGATCAAGGACAGCGCCTTGATCAGCGTGGTCGGCACCAACGAATTGCTCTACACCGCCAAGCAGGCAGCCGGTTCGACCCGGCAATACCTGTTGTTCTACCTCGCGGCCGCCGCCTTGTATTACCTGGTGACGCTGGCTTCCAACTACCTGTCCGGGCGCCTGGAGCGACGTATTCGTCGCTGGATGCCGGTTGTCGAGTGAGCCGCCCATGCCTGAATGGATAAGTTATTACGCCGCACTGATCGCCAAGGGCCTGCAGACGACCTTGTCGCTGCTGGTCATTTCCGCGCTGCTGGGCTTTGCCCTGGCGGTGGGGGTGGCGTTGGCCCGCCTGTCGCGGCGCAAATGGCTGGCACGTGCCGCATTGGCCTACACCAGTGTGTTGCGCGGCACGCCGCTGCTGATCCAGATCTACATTTTCTACTACGGGCTGGGCAGCTTGTTCGCGCAGTTTCCGATGATCCGGGGCAGCTTTCTCTGGCCGTTCTTGCGCGACGGCTATTGGTACATCGTGTTCGCCCTGGTGCTGTCAGTGGGGGCCTATGTGGGTGAGGTGATTCGCGGCGGCCTGCTGGCGGTGCCCAAGGGCGAGATGGAAGCCGCCTCGGCCTTCGGCATGACCCCGCGCCAGGCCCTGTTGCGGGTGCGCCTGCCACGCGCGATGCGCCTGTTGCTGCCGACCCTGGCCGGGGAAACGGTGATGCTGCTCAAGTCCACAGCGCTGGCCTCGACCATCGCCGTGGTCGACCTGCTCGGCGCGGCCAACGTGGTGCGTGCGCAGACCTTGCAGATCTATCAGCCGTTGCTGTTGGTGGCCGGGGTTTACCTGTGCCTGACCTTCCTCATCGAAGGCGTCTATGCCATCGCCGAACGCCGTGGCACGCCGCTGCGCAGGTCAGTCGGATGAGCCCGGATCGCTCGCTGCAGGGGATTGCCCTGTGCTCACTGGCCTATGCGTTCCTGGCGCTGCAGGACGCGGTGATCAAATGGCTGGTGGCCGATTATTCGGTGTTCACCATTCTGTTCTGGCGCAGCCTGGTGGTGGTCGCGGCGTGCGTGGTCGCCGGGCGCATGGGCTTGTTGCGCCGGGCGTGGACTTCGGTGAGCCGCCGGCTGCTGATCATCCGCGGGCTGTTGTCGTTGCTCGCCTGGCTGCTGTATTACACCGGCGCCAAGGACCTGACCCTGGCGGAAATGACCACGTTGTATTTCTCCGCGCCGATCATGGTCACGTTGCTCGCGGCGTTGATCCTCAAGGAGCGCGCCAGCCGTGGCCAGTGGATCTCGCTGCTGATCGGCTTTGTCGGCGTGGTGATTGCCTGTCGTCCGAGCAACATGCTCGACCCGGTGCCGATCGCGCTGACCCTGGCGGCCGCGCTGTGCTGGGCGTTCACCTATATCCAGCTGCGCCAGGTCGACCCGACCACCTCGGTGCTGGAGCAGATGCTGATCACCAATGTGGTGTTTGTGGTATGCATGGCCGTGACCTTGCCCTGGACCCACACGCCCGCGCCGTTGCCGTCGTGGCTGGGCATGTTGGCGGCGGGGCTGGTCGGCGGTATTGGCCAGTTCCTGCTGTTTGCCAGCTTCCGCCGCGCCACCGCGACGCTGCTCGCACCGTTCGAATACACCGGGCTGATCTGGGCGTTCCTGTTGTCGAGCCTGATCTGGGGCACGTCGATGGATATCTCGCTAATCATCGGCGCAGTGTTGATCGCCGTCAGCGGCACCCTGGCCATGCTCAGTGCACGGCACCCGGTGTCACGGGACGTGGTCGGCGCCGAATGCTCCGTGACGCAACCCCTGTACCCAGCAGCGGCAGATGTGCAGCCCGTTGGCGGGGCTGAAGGTGCCGGGGTTGAGGCACCCCTCGAGCCAGAGTCCGTCGAGCATCGCCGATAGGCCGATGGCGGCGAGGTGGCTGTCGTGGATCACCAGCTGCTCGCTGCGGGCCAGGTCGTCGAGCAGTTGCTGGATCAGTCCCAGGTAGGCGCGGTAGCTGTTTTCGTGGGACTGGTTCACGTGGGGCGAGTGACGGATCAGGCTCCAGAACACCACCCACACGCCGAGCAGGTCGGGGTCCATGACCCGCGGCGAAAACGACGCGCTGAGGAACGCATCCAGGCGCGCGGCGGCGCCTTCGACCCGCTCGACCTGTGCCCACAGCGCGCTGGTCAACTCATTGGCCAGCTTGTGGTAGGTCTCGGCGATCAGCGCGTCAATGCTACCGAAGTGGTGGTTGAGCAAGCCCACCGACACGCCGGCCTCGGCGGCAATCCGGCGCACCGAAATTCCGGCGTGGCCGTCGCGGGCAAGGCAGGTGAGGGTGGCGGCAATCAGCAGGTCGCGGCGTTCGTCAGGGTCGGCACGGCGCAGTTTTGCAGGGGGTGTGGTCACGGCAATGCCCTTGAGGAAAGACCAGAAGGCTCAGGTTAGTTGAACATGTGTTCAATCTCTAGCGGTTAATTGATCAGAGGAGGGCAAGGCATGGCAAAAGACCTTTCGTGGCAGGTGCCCGGTGATGCCGGCAACCTGCTGCACATCGGCGCCTGGCGCTTTGAAGGCGACGGCAGTGGCCCCCGGGTGCATCTGCAGGCCGGCGTGCACGCCGACGAAATCGCCGGGATGCTGGTGCTGCACCAGTTGTTGCCGCGCTTGCAGGCGTGTCAGGACCAAGGCCTTCTCAGGGGCTGCGTGACAGTGGTGCCGCAGGCCAACCCGTTCGGCATCGGCCAGTTTCGCCAAGGCAAATTACTCGGGCGTTTTCATGAGGCCACCGGGCAGAACTTCAACCGCGCCTTCGACCATTCGCTGGCCATGCAGCGCCCGGCCAGCAACCTCGCGCAGTGGCAGAAAAGCCTGGTGCAACTGGCCGCCGACGCCGACCTGGTGCTGGACCTGCACACCGACGATGAAGCCTTGCCGTACCTCTACATCCACCGCAGCTTCTGGCCGGAACAGGGCCTGGCGCTGGCGGCGGCGTTGCAAGTGGACGTGGTGATCGTCTGGGATGACGGTGGCGACGGCTCTTTCGAAGAAACCATCATCAACCACGCCGCGCCGCAGTTGGCCGCCACCCTCGAGTTGCGCGGGCAGGCCGATGTCAGCGATGCCTTGGCGCGCCAGGACGCCGACGCCTTATGGAACTGGCTGTGCATCAGCGGCGTGATCGATGCGGTCGCGACCATCGGCGAATGGCGGGGCGAGGTGGTGGACATGGGCTGCATGGAGACGATCCTCGCGCCACGTACCGGTGTGCTGGTGTTTGAAAAATACCTCGGCGATTGGGTCGAAGAGGGCGAGCGCTTCGCACGGATCATCGGGCGTCCCGGCGACCCTGGCTCCGAAGTGCCCCTGCACGCGGCGCAGCGCGGACGCATGGTCACCGGCCACCGTGAGCGCCTGGTCGCCCAGGGCTCGGTGGTGGCCAAATTCACCGGCACGCGCTTGTCCGACAGCTACAGCGGCGGCGTGCTGGACCCGTAAGCGATCAGAGGTCGAAGTGCGAGCCGCGCCGTTTCAGGCGGCGCATGGCACTGTCCAGGTGCGCCCGCGCGCTCGCCGGATCGCCCTCGCGCATCTGCGCATACGCCATCTGCGCCACCTGGGGGTCAATCGGCTTCAGCGGTTGACCACTGGCCATGGCCTTGAGCTGTACTTCGGCGGCACGCTCCAGGTAGTAGATGTCATCCCAGGCTTCGGCGATCGTCGGCGCGACCACCATCACCCCGTGGTTTTTCAGGAAGAGGATATCGGCATCGCCCAGCGCCGCCGCGATGCGTTGACCCTCGCGGTGGTCCAGGGCCAGGCCGTTGTAGTGCGCGTCGACCGCTGTGCGTCCATAGAACTTCAGCGCGGTCTGCCCCAGCCACAACAGCGGCGGGCCTTGCAACAGGCACAATGCAGTGGCATTGGGCATGTGCGTGTGGAACGCGGCCTTGATGCGCGGCTGCTGCTGGTGCAATTGCGCATGGATGTAGAAGGCCGTCGCTTCCGGCGCGCCCTCGCCATCGATCACATTGCCGGCGAAATCGCACACCAGCAGATGGGACGCGGTGATCTCTTCGAAGGCGTAGCCGAACGGGTTGACGAAGAACAGCTCGTCATGCCCCGGAACCGTCGCTGAAAAGTGATTGCAGATACCTTCTTCCATACCGTGCAGCGCCGCCAGTTGCAGGCACGCGGCCAACTCCACCCGCGCGTCGATGGCAGCCACGCTGTCGAGGTTGAAGCGCCCGGCGCGCGGGCCCAGGGAGGAGGGCGTAAAGGTATGTGCCATGGCTCACCACCCCAGGGACTTGAACAGCCCGGGCACGCCGTCGAGGGTCGGCAGGATGGCGTCCGGCGTGTAGTCGGCCAGCAACTGGCGACCGGTGCCACGGTCGATCCAGACACAACGAAAGCCGATGTCCCGGGCGGCGGCGTGATCCAGGTGCGGGCTGGCACAGATATGCACAACTTGGTCGAGGCCGACGCCGAGCTGCTCATGCGCGTAGTCGAACAAGCGCCGATTGGGCTTGTAGGCGCCGGCCTGTTGGGCGGTGATGACGCGGTCGATGTGGCCGCCCAGTTGCGCGACGTTGCCGGCAATCACATCGTCGTCCGTGTTGGAGACGATACACAGCTTGTAGCCCAGCGCCTTGAGCTGCTGGAGCGTGCCCGGCACTTCCGGGAACGGTGGCATGGCACTGATGCTGTCGGTGAGCACCGCGCTGTCGCTGTCATTGGCGGGCAGGCCCAGTTCCTTGAAGGCCAGCTGCAGGCTCAAGCCCGCCAGGGTGCGGAAGCTGCGATGCGGCGGGGTTTGTTCCAGGGTGTGTTCGTGGCGGTCATACACGCTGAGCAGCGTGTCGGGGTCGACTGAATGTGCGCCTTTTTCCGCAAGGATGCGCTCAATGGCGGCGCGCAGGCCTTCGTCCCACTGGATCAGCGTGCCGTAGCAGTCAAAGGTCAGCCAGAGCGGGCGCGGGGAATGTTCAAGTGGCATGGGGCACCTGTCGAAAAGAGTGAGTGACCGGGTCAGCTTAGGAAACCTGGCGGTCAGTGGGAAATTAAATTAACCTCTCCAGCTCAGTTGGATTGTCGATATGAGGGGCGCCAGCATGTTGGATCTAGAATTGCTGCATACCTTGGTCTGCGTGGTGGACGAGGGCAGCTTCACGCGCGCCGCCGAGCGTGTGCATCGCACCCAATCCACGGTCAGCCAACAGATTCGCAAGCTCGAAGACAGCGTCGGCCAGGTCTTGCTGGTGCGTGATCGCTCCGGCCAGCAGGTCAGTGCCACCGAGCACGGCGAATTACTCACCCAGTACGCGCGACGCCTGTTGAACCTGTCCCGTGAAGCCCGCGATGCGTTGAACACCGAGGCCCGCCTGGTACCGGTGCGCCTGGGCGTGCCGGAGGATTTCGACGCCACGCGCATGGCCTCGATGCTCTCCGGTTTTGTGCGCGCGCGCCCGGAAGCGCGGCTGGAAACAGTCAGCGGCATGAGCACCGATCTGCGCCGCCAGTTGGAGAACGGAGAAATCGACATCGCCCTGGTCAAGCGCGAAGCCGGCAGCGGCGAGTGTCACGCCAGTTGGCCGGAGCCCTTGGTGTGGGTCTGCGGACACGGCCAGGACCTGCAGGTCGAAACGCTGCCCCTGGCATTGTTCCCCCAGGGCTGTATCTATCGTCAGCGGGCCATTCGTACGCTGGACAAGGCCCGGCGCAGTTGGCGCGTGGCGTTCGGTAGCCACAGCCTGACCGGGATCCAAGCCGCCGTCACCTCGGGTTTGGGCCTGAGCATCCTGCCCAGGAGCGCGGTGCTGACGACCCACCGCATCTGCACCGAATTACCGCCAGTGCCGCCTTCGGAACTGGCGCTGGTCAGTGGTGTGGAACGCCTGAGCGCCACCCATCAAGGCTTGATCGACTGCCTGCGCGACCAACTGTCAGCAGCCGGCTAGCGCCCGTTTTCCCTCAGCGAAACCCCTCCCTTAGCCGCTCTCGATCAACCAGCCTCCCATCGAGCCGATCAGGCCAGGCTTTCCCGGACTGGCACGACGACCACCTCGCGTGAAACTTTCACCCTCAATAGCACGCAGTAAGGGCGTTTCTGGCAGATCGCCATGATTAAACGTTTCACCTGCCGATAAATGGCCGACGCAAGCGCTTGCGTAAGCAAATGTATCTGACATAGAGTCGGCAGCACTCGACTACAAAAATAATAAACGCAGGAGCTCATTCATGAGCCTTGAACCCTTGCTTGAGATGCAGGGCATCAGCAAGACCTTCAACGGTCTGCGCGTGCTCAAGAATGTCGGCCTGAAAGTCTACCCCGGCGAAATCCACGCCTTGATGGGGGAGAACGGCGCCGGCAAATCGACGTTGATGAAAATCCTTTCCGGCGCTTACCAGGCCGACCCCGGCGGCGAAATCCGCATCGCTGGCCAGCCCGTCGCCACCTTCACGCCCGCCACCGCCAAAGCCCTCGGCATCGCCGTGATCTATCAGGAACTGAGCCTGTGCCCGAACCTGAGCGTGGCCGAGAACATCTACCTGGGCCGCGAATTGCGGCGTGGCTGGACCATCGACCGCAAGGGCATGCAGGCCGGTTGCAGCGAAGTACTGCAACGCCTGGGCGCGGAGTTCACGCCGGCCACCGCGGTCAGCAGCCTGTCGATTGCCGAGCGCCAGTTGGTGGAAATCGCCCGCGCGCTGCACGCCCACGCCAGGATCCTGGTGATGGACGAACCGACCACGCCGCTGTCATCCCGCGAGACCGACCGGTTGTTCGCGCTGATCAAGCAACTGCGCAGCCAGGGCCTGGCAATCATCTATATCAGCCACCGCATGGCTGAAATCTACGAGCTGTCGGACCGCGTCTCGGTACTGCGGGACGGCCAATACATCGGCGAACTGACCCGCGACGCGCTGTCGGCCGAGGTCCTGGTGAAGATGATGGTCGGCCGCGACCTCTCCGGTTTCTACAAGAAGGAGCACGCGGCGTACAACCCCGGCAACGTGGTGATGCGCGTACGCGACATGGCCGATGGCAAGCGTGTGCGCCATTGCAGCTTCGACCTGCACGCCGGCGAAGTGCTGGGCATCGCCGGGCTGGTCGGGGCAGGGCGCACCGAGCTGGCGCGGCTGATCTTCGCCGCCGACCCGCGCACCTCCGGCACCCTCGAAGTAGTCGGCAAGACCGTCACCCAGTTGCGCAACCCGGCGGACGCGATTCGCGCCGGCGTGGTCTACCTCACCGAAGACCGCAAGGCCCAGGGGCTGTTCCTGGACATGAGCGTGGCCGACAACATCAATGTCTGCGCCTGCGTGCCGGACGCGCATGCCGGTGGCGTGCTGGACCGTGGCCACGCCGTGCAACGCGCGAAGGCTGCGATCCAGTCACTGTCGATTCGCGTGGCATCGGGCAAGGTCAATGTCGGCGCGCTGTCCGGCGGCAACCAGCAGAAGGTCTTGCTGGCGCGGCTGCTGGAGGTCAAGCCGCACGTGCTGATTCTCGATGAGCCCACCCGGGGCGTGGACATCGGCTCCAAGTCCGAGATCTACCGCATCATCAATCAACTCGCGCAAGCGGGCGTGGGCATCGTGGTGATTTCCAGCGAGCTGCCGGAAATCATCGGCACCTGCGACCGTGTGCTGATCATGCGCGAAGGCCAGTTGGTGGCCGAAGTCGGCGGGGCCTCCGGCCACGTCATTTCCCAGGAACGTATTATTGACCTCGCCACCGGTGGCGATCAGGTGGTTGCCCATGGCTGATTCGATGATTGCAACACCCGGCAAGGCCGAGCGCGCCCGCGAACTGATGCGCACGGTGGGCATGCTGCCGGTGCTGATCCTGCTGCTGGTGGGCTTTGCCCTGGCCAGCGAGAACTTCCTGACCGTGCAGAACCTGTCGATCATCACCCAGCAGGCGTCGGTCAACGTGGTGTTGGCGGCGGGCATGACGTTTGTGATTCTGACCGCAGGTATCGACCTGTCCGTAGGCGCGATCCTCGCGGCCTCGGCCGTGGTGGCGCTGCAGGCGTCGATGTCGCCGCAGTTCGGCATGTTCGGGATCGCCGCGGGCATCGGTTTTGGCCTGTTGCTGGGCCTGGTCAACGGTGGCTTGATCGCCTTCATGCGCCTGCCGCCGTTTATCGTCACCCTCGGCGCGCTCACCGCGATGCGCGGCCTGGCGCGGTTGTTGGCCGACGACAAGACCGTATTCAACCCCGATCTGCCGTTTGCGTTTATCGGCAATGACTCGATCCTCGGCGTGCCCTGGCTGGTGGTCATTGCGGTGGCGGTGGTGGCGCTGTCGTGGTTCATCCTGCGCCGCACGGTGATGGGCGTGCAGATCTATTCGGTCGGCGGCAACCCCGAAGCCGCACGGCTTTCCGGGATCAAGGTGTGGAAGGTGCTGCTGTTCGTCTACGCCATGTCCGGCGCGCTGGCCGGGCTGGGCGCGGTGATGAGTGCTTCGCGCCTGTTCGCCGCCAACGGCCTGCAACTCGGACAATCCTATGAGCTGGATGCGATTGCCGCGGTGATCCTCGGTGGCACCAGCTTTACCGGTGGCGTCGGCACTATCGGCGGCACCTTGATCGGCGCGCTGATCATTGCGGTCCTCACCAACGGCCTGGTGCTGCTGGGGGTGTCGGATATCTGGCAATACATCATCAAGGGCATCGTGATCATCGGCGCGGTCGCGCTGGATCGCTATCGCCAGTCCGGTGCACGGACCTGAGTTCACCCCCATAACAATCACAAGAGAGACCCGCATGAACCTTAAACGCATCTTTCCCGTCATGGCCTTGGCTGCGCTGATGTCCCAAGCCGTCGAAGCCCGCGAACTCAAGGCCCTGGGCATCAGCATGGGCTCGCTGGGCAACCCGTATTTCGTGACCCTGGCCGATGGCGCCAGCGCCCGGGCCAAGGAGCTGAACCCGAATGTGAAGGTCACTTCGGTGTCGGCCGACTATGACTTGAGCAAGCAGTTCTCGCAGATTGACAACTTCATCTCGTCCAAGGTCGACCTGATCCTGATCAATGCCGTCGACCCGTCGGCCATGGCCTCGGCGATCAAGAAAGCGCGGGATGCCGGCATCGTCGTGGTGGCGGTGGATGTGGACGCCAAGGGCGTCAACGCCACGGTGCAGACCGACAACGTCGAAGCCGGCAAGCTGGCCTGCCAATACCTGGTGGACAAGCTGGCGGGCAAGGGCAACGTGATTATCCAGAACGGCCCGCAAGTGACTGCCGTGACCGACCGCGTCAAAGGCTGCAAGGCCGCGCTGGCCAAGGCCCCGGACATCAAGGTGCTGTCCGACGACCAGGACGGCAAAGGTTCGCGCGAAGGCGGGCTGAACGCGATGCAGGGTTACCTGACGCGCTTCCCGAAAATCGACGGCCTGTTCGCGATCAACGACCCGCAAGCCATTGGCAGCGACCTGGCGGCCAAGCAGCTCAAGCGCAGCGGTATCATCATTACCTCGGTGGACGGCGCGCCGGATATCGAGAATTCGCTGAAGACCGACTCGCAGATCCAGGCCTCCGCCAGCCAGGACCCATGGGCCATGGCGCAGACGGCGGTGAATGTCGGCAATGACCTGCTCAACGACAAAGCCCCGGCCGAAGCGGTTACCCTGCTCACGCCAAAACTGATCACCCGCGACAACGTCGGCACGTACAGCGGCTGGTCGAGCAAACATTGATTCATTGAGAGGAACAGCGTCGTGGTCACCATGGATGACGTGGCAAGCAGGGCCGGGGTGTCGTCGTCGACCGTGTCCCACGTATTGAACGGCACACGCAAAGTCAGCCCGGCGACAGTGCAGGCGGTGCAGCGCGCGATCCAGGAGCTGGGGTATATCCCCAACACCCTGGCGCGCTCGCTGGCCCGTTCGAGTACCAGCACGATTGGCGTGGCGATTTCGGCGCTGTCCAACCATTACTTCAGCGAGACCGTGCACGCGATTGAAACCGAGTGCGCCCGGCACGGCTACATGATGCTGTTCGTCGACACCCATGATGACCCGGAGCAGGAGCTGCGGGTGGTCACGGCGCTGCATCACCGGCGCGTCGACGGGATTTTGCTGGCCCCGTCGACCGGCTCGTTGGCGCTCCACTACCTGCAGGCCAATGAGGTGCCGACCGTGCTGGTGGACCGCATGATGAGCCCGCAGTTTGACCAGGTCGGGGTCGAGAACACGTTGTCCACCCAGGCGCTGATCACGCATTTGATCGAACATGGGCACCGGCGCATTGGCTTTATCGCCGGGCGGGCGGGCCTGGGGACCACCGATGAACGCGTCGCCGGCTACCGTGCGGCGTTGCAGGCGGCGGGTGTGGATTTCGATCCGCAGCTGCTGGTCAACGGCGGCTCCAACAGTGAACCGGCCCGCGTGGCGACCGCGCAACTACTGGCCTTGCCGGTGCCGCCTACCGCAATCATGGCCGGCAATAACCTGATGACCCTCGGCGCCATGCACGCGCTGCGTGACGCGCAGGTCGAGGTGCCGGGGCAGATGGCCCTGGTGGGCTTCGATGATTTTGACTGGGCGGATTTTTTTGTGCCGCGCCTGACCCTGATCGCCCAGCCGGTCCAGGAACTCGGGGCGCGCGCGGTGCACCGGCTGCTGCAACGCATGGCCTCGCCCCAGGCACCACCGGAAACAGTGCGCCTGGCGCCGAGCCTGCAACTGCGTAATTCATGTGGCTGTCTCTGACTGGAATACCCGCGTATGAACACCCCTGTTTCCCTCGGCATCGACCTCGGCACCTCGGAACTCAAAGCCATCCTGATGGATGCAAGCGGCGCCGTGCTGGCCCATGCCGGGGTGCGTTTGAGCGTGTCGCGGCGCCACAGTGGCTGGTCCGAACAAGCCCCTGAAGACTGGTGGCAGGCGTGCCTGCAAGTGCTGGAGCAATTGCGCCGCCACCCAGCGTATGCCCGCGTGGTGTGTATCGGCCTGTCGGGGCAGATGCATGGCGCCGTGTTGCTGGGGGATGACGACCGCGTGTTGTACCCGGCGATCCTCTGGGATGACTCGCGCGCCGTGGCCGAGGCCGAACACCTCGGCGTGGCGTTTGCCGACGCCACCGGCAGCTTGCCCATGGCCGGGCTCACCGCACCCAAATTGCTGTGGCTGCAACGGCACGAACCCGAGGTGTTCCAGGCGATTGATTGTGTGCTGTCGCCCAAGGACTACCTGCGTTTGCGCCTGACTGGCGAGCGCGTCAGCGAGATGTCAGACGCCGCCGGCACCCTGTGGCTGGAGGTGGCCAAGCGTGAGTGGTTCGAGCCGATGCTGCGCGCCACGGGCCTGACGCCCGCGCAGATGCCGCGGTTGATCGAAGGCGGCGCGCCGAGTGGTCGTCTGGTCGCAGCCGGCTTGGGCTTGGCGCCCGACGTGGTGATTGCCGGCGGTGGCGGTGACAACCCGGTGGCGGCCGTCGGTATCGGCGCGATCAATGCGGGGGATGGCTTCATCACCCTCGGCACCAGCGCGGCCATTGTCGCGATCACCGACCACGCCGCCGGCAACCCGGCGAGTGCGGTGCACAGCTTCTGTCACGCGCTGCCGAACCGCTGGTACACCATGGGCGCCATGCTCGCCGGTGCCAGTTGTTTGCGCTGGGTCACGCGGCTGGTGGGCCTGGCCGATGAACAGACACTGTTGGACCAGGTGCAGGCGCAGTTGCCGATCGGCCAACCGGTTGCACTGGATACGCCGTTGTTTCTGCCGTACCTCGCCGGCGAGCGCACCCCGCATAACGATCCGTTGTTGCGCGGTGGTTTCATGAACCTGGGCCATGACTGCACCCCGGCGATGCTCGGGTATGCGGTGATGGAAGGCGTCGGTTTCGGCCTGCTCGACGCGTTGCGCGCGGTGCAGTCGACCGGCGCCGACGTGACGTCCTGCGCCCTGGTGGGCGGCGGCGCCCGCAGCGTGTACTGGGCGCAGTTGCTGTCAAATATCCTCCAGCGGGAAATCTACACCCTGCACGGCAGCGAGCTGAGCGCCTGTATTGGTGCGGCGAAGCTGGGGTTCATGGCCATCGGGCAGGGCGCCCAGTTGGCGGTGGGCCTGCCGATCAAGGCCCGGTATCAACCTGATCCGGCGCAGCAACTGGTGCTGCAGGCTCGCTATGCCAAGTTTAAGGGCTTGCTTGCGGCGGCGAGGGGGTTGCATGACTGAGGGGGGGGGCGGGATTGATGGGGTGAGCAGGCTTTATGTGGGAAGTAGGTTTCATGTGGTTAGCAGGCTTTGTTGCTTGCAGGCTTCTTGTGGTTAGCTGGCATTGTTGCTTGCAGGTTTCTTGTGGTGAGCAGGCTTGCCCTGCGTTGGGGCGCGAAGCGGCCCCTGGTCCAAGCGCCCCGGGGTGTCTGGATAACCCTATGGGGCTGCTGCGCAGCCCAACGCAGGGCAAGCCTGCTCACCACATAGATCCTGCTGACCACAGGAAACCTGCTCACCACATAAAAGGGCTGTTCACCAAATAAAGCCTGCTCACCCCATAACAGGGCTGCTCACCACACAACAGGCCTGCTCACCCCATAAAGCCTGCTCCCCCCAACAACGCTGTTCACCCCCAACACACTTTCTTTGCCCAGGGGCCAGGGTCACAGCCAAGCCGCATCCCACAACGGGTAATCCCCAATACGCTCGACCAGACCCGCCCGCAGTGGATTGGCAATGATGTAGCGAGCCATCTTGCGAAGGTCTTCCTCCACCCGAACCGCGCGGTCGTGGTAGCCACGCTGCCAGAACCTTTCCCGGCTACGCCGCGCCCGGTTCACGTTCAATGTGCTGCGTGACTTGGTCTGGCGCATGACATCCGCCAGCGTCGCGTCGTTGAGGTCGAACAACCAATGGAAATGATCCGGCATGATCACCCACGCCCACGAGTTGACCATGCCGCTGTCGTGGGCTCTTTTGAATTCAGCGACCAGCAATCGGCCCAGGTGAAAGTCACTGAACAAGGGGAAGCGTGGATGGACCACGGCGGTGACCAGGTAAGCACGCCCGGTTTCCGAGTATCGGCCCCGGCGTAAAAGGTGAGAATTCGGCTGACGAAACAATCCGTTGCTCCTTGCAGGGATGAGAGACTTTCACGTTAGCAGCGGAGGTGGACTACCCCTGGGGAGATCCGTGTCTGCCTGTTTCATCGTGGCAAATGGTCTTGTTGTAGCAAGTTGATTTCAGGTGACGAGCAGGCTTCATGTGACAGACAGGGTTGTTGGGATGAGCAGGCCTTTTGTGGGGAGTCGGCTTCATGTGGTGAGCAGGCCTTTTGTGGTCAGCAGAACCTTGTGGTGAACAGGCCCTCTGTGGTGAGCAGAACCTTGTGGTGAGCACGCCCTCTGTGGTGAGCAAAAACTTTGTGGTGAGCAGGCTTGCCCTGCGTTGGGGCGCGAAGCGGCCCCTTGGCCAGACGATTGAGTCTTTCTGGAAACATGTGGTGACTGTATTGGGGCTGCTGCGCAGCCCAACGCAGGGCAAGCCTGCTCACCACAAAGGGCCTACTCACCACATAGGTCCCACTCTTCACAACAAGCCTGTTTGCTACATAGAGCCTGCTCACCACAAAAGGCCTGGTTGCCACATAGCGTTTGCTCACCACAACAAACCTGCTAGCCACATAAAGTGTTGTAACCACAACAAACCTATTCAGCCAGCCAACTTGCGCAGCACACTGTCCAGTGAGGTGCTGCCCTTGAGCACCTGATCGTGCTCGAAGCAGATCCAGCCTTCGTTGAACCCATCGACCATGCGCATGCGCGGTGTTGGGTTTTGTGCGCCTTGGGCGCGCAGCAATGCTTCCCAGGTGTCACGCTCGACCACTTCGGCGCATACGTCACGGCCGAGGATTTGCGTCAGGCTGCGGGCGATGTCGTTGGGGCTGACCCATTGGCCTTCCAGTTCGACCACGCGGCGGCCAGCCCAGTCCTGCTGCAGCAACTGCGCCGCCAGGGCGCCGATGTCGGCGGTGGCGATCATCGGCACGGCCTTGTCCAGGGGTTGCAGGAAGCTATGGATGACGCCGGTTTCCCGGGCGGCGATCACATCGTAAAGCGCGTTCTCCATGAACCAGGCCGGGCGCAGGAAGGTCACCGGCAGATCGAGGGCGCTCAGCGCCTGTTCCATCAGGGTGCGCTGGGTCAGCAGGTTGAGTTCGCGGGCCTGGGCGCCGATGGTGGACAGGCATAGCACTTTCTTCGGCGCCGCTGCCTGGAGTGCCTGGCTGACGGCGGCAATCACCGCGCGCGCAGCGGGGAAGTCCGGCAGCGGGTCGAAATCCGAAGGCGGTAGGATGAACACCCCCGTCGCGCCCCGGAAGGCCTCGGTCAGGGCCTGGGCATCTTCCATTCGCGCCAATGCTATCTCGCAGCCCAGGTCCGCCCAATAGGCCGCCTTGTCCGCGTCACGCATGACTGCGCGCACCGGTTGGCCCGCTTCGATGAGGTGATGCGCCAGGGCGCCGCCGACTTTGCCTGTGATTCCGGTAATGACGTACATGAGCTTTATACCTGTGGTTCCAATGTGTGGAGCCCAGCATAAAGATCGGCCAATGTTGACAGAATAGCGATCCTGTCACTGCGTTGATGACGCCTGGTCACTAATCCGCAAGCGGCGGCAGCCGTCGCTTGACCGGGGTTTTCTTGACGATCGCGGTGTTGGTTTCGGCATACGCGTTCAGCCGGTCGAGGAGGGTGTCGAGGTGGTCCATGGTGCGCACGTGCAAGCGTGCGATAAAGCAGTCATCACCGGTGACCTTGTCGCACTCGGTGAACTCGGGGATCGCCTGGATCTGGCGTTCCACCTCCTGCAATTTGCCCGGCAACGGGCGGATGCGCACGATGGCTTGCAGCAGGTAGCCGAAGTGTCTGGGGTCGATGTCGACGGTGTAGTGGGTGAGCACGCCGCGTTCCTCGAGGCGGCGCAGGCGTTCGCCGACACTCGGCGAGGACAACCCGGTGATGCCGGCCAAAGCCTTGAGGGACAGCCGCGAGTCGTCCATCAAGGCGGCGATCAGTTGCTGGTCGATGGTGTCGATCATGGGGGGCGCCTAATTAGTAAAGGTGAATACGAGGTTTTGCCTTTTTTAGTCGCTGGAGCGGCTGCCAAGCAGATTGCCATAATTGAGCCTCATTTGAGGAGCCTCCATCGTGGACACATCTATCCGTCGCGGTTCGTGGGAAATGGTCGCCGCCATGCTGATCTCCGGCACTATCGGCTGGTTTGTACTGGTGTCGGGCGTGTCGGTGATCGAAGTGGTGTTCTGGCGCTGCGTGATCGGCGGGCTGGCCCTGTTGTTGGTGTGCGCGCTGCTGGGCTACCTGCGGCGCGACCTGCTCAGCTGGACGAAACTCGGCCTGGCGATGCTCAGCGGCGTGGCCATCGTCGGTAACTGGTTGCTGTTGTTCGAGTCCTATTCCCACGCGTCGATCGCCATCAGCACGGCGGTGTACAACGTGCAGCCGTTCATGTTGGTGCTGTTGGCAGCGCTGTTTCTGGGTGAAAAAATCACCGTGCAGAAGCTGGCCTGGTTGAGCGTGGCGTTCCTCGGGATGCTGGCGATTGTCACGGCCCATGGCGAGCAAAAGTCGGGCGGTGGCGACTATCTCGCCGGGATCGCCCTGGCCTTGGGCGCGGCCTTTTTGTATGCGATTGCCGCACTGATTATCAAGCGCTTGAAAGAAGTGCCGCCGCATTTGATGGCGTTGATTCAGGTCACCACCGGCGCGGTACTCCTGGCGCCGCTGGTGCCCTGGAACAGCCTGCCGGCATCGACCAACGCCTGGTCGGCCTTGATCACGCTCGGGGTGGTACATACCGGGTTGATGTATGTGCTGCTGTACGGCGCGATCCAGAAATTGCCCACGGCCATCACCGGCGCGTTGTCGTTCATCTACCCGATTGCGGCGATCCTGGTGGACTGGATCGCCTTCGGGCATCGCCTCGGCTGGCTGCAATGGTTGGGTGTGGCGGCGATTCTGCTGGCGGCGGCAGGGTTGCAGCGGGGCTGGTGGTGGCCCCGCTCCCGCAGCGTCAGTGCGTGCCCTGGTAGATGAGGTTTTCGGGGTCGAAATGCGCCACGCCACTGCCCGGTTGCGGCAGGCCGAGGATATGCCCCTTGATCTTGCCCACCACGTGCATCTCGCAGGGTTTGCAGTCGAACTTCAGGGTCAGCACTTCATCGCCATGGATCAGTTGCATCGGCGCAACCTTGGTTTTCACCCCCGTCACGCCTTTGGCCTGTTTAGGGCACAGGTTGAACGAGAAACGCAGGCAGTGCTTGGTGATCATCACCGGCACTTCGCCGGTTTCTTCATGGGCTTCGAAGGCGGCATCGATCAGCTTCACGCCGTGGCGATGATAGAAGTCGCGGGCCTTCTGGTTGTAGACGTTGGCCAAGAACGACAGGTGCGCTTCCGGGTACACCGGCGGCGGCGTGGTTTCGGCCTTGCGCCCGCCACGCGGGTGCGCCGCGACGCGAGCAGCGGTCAGGGCCTCGATCACTTCGCGGCGCAACGCCTTGAGCTGCGAGTTGGGGATGAAGAACGCCTGCGGCGCATCCAGCGCGATGTTGGTCGCGTGGTATTCGGTGGTCCCGAGTTGGCCGAGCAGATCGCGCAGGGTGTCGAGCGCCTGTTCCGGCTTGTTGGCCACACCGAACGGGCCGGGCAGGGTGACGCTGGCGCTGATGCCTTCTTCGCTGGTCGCGGTGACGTGCAACTGCTCTTCACGCAGGCACGCCACCCATGACAGGCCGATCCGGCGTTCAGCCGAGGTCTTGAGCAAGGCCTGCTGCCAGTTGTGGTCCAGGTTGCGGTTCAGCGGATGGTTGGGGCGCAGTTGATGCAGGCCGGCCGGCATTTCGTTCGGCTCGACGCGGTAGCGATAGCGTTTCTCGCCGTCTTCCTCGAACTCGCCCTTGGGCTCGGCGATGTTCGCGCGAAAACCCACCACTTCACGCTTGACCAGCACATTGAGGCCGTCGCCGTTGGACAGCGGCTCATGGGTCACCACCTGCAGGTCGCGCTTGCCGGCTTTTTCCACCACACCCACCGGCAGGCCGGTGAAGGTTGGAGTGTCGAAGGCGCCGATGTCGATCTTGCGGTCGCTGACAAAGTAATCGGTGCTGCCCCGGTGGAAGGTTTTTTCCGGATCGGGCAGGAAGAAGTGTGCGGTACGGCCGCTGGAGGCGCGGGCCAGGTCCGGACGGTCTTCAAGAATCTCGTCGAGGCGCTGGCGGTAGTAGGCGGTGATGTTCTTCACATAGCCCATGTCCTTGTAGCGGCCTTCGATCTTGAACGAGCGCACGCCGGCCTCGACCAGGGCGCGCAGGTTGGCGCTCTGGTTGTTGTCTTTCATCGACAGCAGGTGCTTTTCAAAGGCCACGACGCGGCCCTGGTCATCTTTCAAGGTGTACGGCAGGCGGCAGGCCTGGGAGCAATCGCCACGGTTGGCGCTGCGGCCATTCTGCGCGTGGGAGATATTGCACTGCCCGGAGAACGCCACGCACAGGGCGCCGTGGATGAAGAACTCGATGGCGGCATCGGTTTCGTCGGCGATGGCGCGGATTTCCTGCAGGTTCAGCTCACGGGCCAATACCAGCTGCGAGAAACCGGCCTGGTCGAGAAACTTGGCGCGGCCCAGGGTGCGGATGTCAGTCTGGGTACTGGCGTGCAGCTCGATAGGCGGAATATCCAGCTCCATCACGCCCAGGTCCTGCACGATCAACGCGTCGACACCGGCGTCGTAGAGCTGATGGATCAGCTTGCGCGCAGGTTCGAGTTCGTTGTCATGCAAGATGGTGTTGATGGTGGTGAACACGCGCGCGTGGTAACGGCGGGCGAACTCCACCAGTTGAGCGATATCGCTCACCTCGTTGCAGGCGTTATGGCGGGCGCCGAAGCTCGGGCCACCAATGTAGATGGCGTCGGCGCCATGCAGGATAGCCTCGCGCGCGATGGCGACATCGCGGGCAGGGCTGAGCAATTCCAGGTGATGCTTGGGCAAGGACATAGTTTTTTTAGTCAGGCTTGTCACGGTTGAGGCGCGCATTGTAGCCGTGAAATGCCTGACCGGCATCACTTCAGGCTTGAGCGGCCATCGCGGTGACTTCCACACGCATGCCGTCGACCGCCAGGGCGGCGACGCCAACAGCCGCGCGCACGGGCCAGGGCTTGGCGAAAAAGCGTTTGTAGACTTCATTGAAGGCGGCGCGGTCGGCCATGTCGGTCAGATAAATGGTCAGGTGCATCACCCGGTCCATCGAGCTGCCGGCCTTTTCCAGGGCGACTTTCAAGGCTTGCAGGGTGCATTCGCTTTGCGCGGTGATATCGCCCAGTTCCAGGCTGCCGTCGGCGCGGGTCGGGATCTGGGTGGAGACCAGGATGCCGTTGAAGCCGATGACGTCGGAGGAAATCGAGTCGGCATCCGGATCGGGAGTGTAGGACAGGTCGTGGTTGGCCATGGGCGCCTCTGGTTGGCAGTCAAGGAAAGGCGCCCATGGTCCCCGAAAATCACAACAGGGGCAAACCGGCGGGTCAGTGCCAGCGGCGGAACAGCACGCTGGCATTCACGCCGCCAAAGCCGAAGCCGTTGGACAGCGCGTATTCAATGGCCATCGGCCGTGCCTCACCGCGCAGCAGGTCCAGGCCCTCGGCGAGGGCGTCAGGGTGGTCCAGGTTGAGTGTCACCGGGGCGATCTGATCGCGCAGGGCGAGGACGGTGAAGATGGCTTCGATGCCGCCCGCAGCGCCCAGCAAGTGGCCAGTGGCGGATTTGGTCGAGCTGATCGCCGGGCTGCCCGTGGCGCCGAACACCGTCTTGATCGCGGCCAACTCGCCTTTGTCGCCCACGGGCGTCGAGGTGGCGTGGGCGTTCAGGTACTGCACCGCAGACGCCTCGATTCCAGCCTGGCGCAAGGCCTGGGTCATGGCCCGGCGTGCGCCGTCACCGTCTTCCGGGCCAGCCGTCATGTGGTAGGCATCGGCACTGGTGCCGTAGCCCACCAGCTCGGCAATCGGCTGGGCGCCGCGTGCCAGGGCGTGTTCGAGTTCCTCGATGACCAGGATGCCGGCGCCTTCGCCCATCACGAAGCCGTCGCGCGCCTGGTCGAAGGGTCGCGAGGCACGCTCCGGGGTGTCGTTGAAGTCGCTGGACAGCGCCCGCGCCGCTGCAAACCCGGCGAGGCTGACCCGGTGGATCGCCGCTTCGGCGCCCCCGCACACGGCGACATCGACTTCACCGGCACGGATCATCCGCGCGGCGTCGCCAATCGCCTGCACGCCGGCCGCACAGGCGGTCACCGGTGCACCCAGCGGGCCTTTCAAACCGTAGTTGATCGACACATGCCCGGCGGCCATGTTGCTCAGGAACGACGGAATAGTGAACGGTGACAGACGCCGTGGGCCCTTGCTGTCAGTGGTGCGCACCGCATCGGCAATCGCCGGGAAACCGCCTACGCCCGAAGCAATGATGGTCGCGGTGCGTTCCTGTTCTTCCGGGGTTTTCGGTGCCCAGCCGGCTTGCTTCAACGCCTCGTCGGCCGCCGCCAGGGCGAACAGGATAAAGCGGTCCATCTTGCGCTGTTCCTTGGCGGCCAACAGCCGATCAGGATCAAAACCCGCCTCGGCATCCTGCTGCGCACTCTGGACTTGGCCGCCGATGCTGACCGCCAGGTCGCCAATCAATTCTTCAGGCAGGCGACGGATGCCCGACTGGCCTTTCAACAGGCGCTGCCAGGTCGCTTCCACGCTGGCGCCCAGCGGCGTCAGGGCGCCCATGCCCGTCACAACGATACGTTTACTCATGATCAATCGACTCCGGTTGTGTTGAGGGTACAGACCCTATGGACGTCACTATCATGATGAAAGTAACATGGCGTCACACAACTTTATAGCGACTCACAGGAACCCCTATGCAACGCAAGTCCCTGACCCGCGACGAATGCCCTATCGCCCGCAGCCTCGACCGGGTAGGGGAGTGGTGGAGCATCCTGATCATGCGCGACGCGCTGCAAGGCCTGCGCCGTTTCGATGAGTTTTCGCGCAGCCTCGGCATCGCGCCGAACATGCTCACGCGCCGCCTCACCGCCCTGGTGGACGCCGGGATGCTTGAGCGCAAGGCCTACAGCGAACGGCCGCCGCGCTACGAATACGTACCGACGGCCAGGGGCGAGGATTTTCGTATGGTGCTGATGTCGCTGGTGGCGTGGGGCAACCGGCATTACGCCGAGGAAGGCGCCAGTGTGCAGGTGGTGGAGCGCGGGACGGGGCGGTTGGTGCAGCCGATGATGGCTGATGCCGATGGGCAGGTGGTGCCCTTGGAGGCCTGCACGTTGCAGGCCGGTCCAGCCGCCAGCGCGGGGATGCGCGAGCGGCTGGAGTCATTCCGGGAGTGATTACAGCAGGGTGAACGGGTAGTCGACGATCAGTCGCAACTCGTTCAAATCGCCATCGCGCTGATCGGCGTTCGACGCCACGATCGCATCGCGCACGCGCAGCGACAGGTTTTTCGCCGGCCCGCTCTGAATCACGTATTTGGCCTCAAGGTCAGTCTCGTGGTGAGCGCCATCGGCACCATAGTCGCCGGCATACGCGCTGTTGACCGGCGTATGGGTGCCGTTGATGTCCGAGCCATTGATGTAACGACCCATGAAGCTCAGGCCCGGCACACCATAGCTGGCCATGTTCAAGTCATAGCGGATCCCCCAGGACTGCTCGCCCGGGCCGTTGAAGTCGCCCCATTGCACCGAGTTGGCCAGGTATACCGAGTCGCCGCCTTCACCCGCGCCGTTGTTGCCGGTGCCGATGTAGTCGAAGGGCGTGTCGCCGTGCACTTTCTGGAACGACAGCGTCAGCGTATGGGCCTGCAGGAACGAATACGCCGCCGCGACCGAATACGTGGTGTTGTTGATCGCGCCGGCCTTGGCGCTGCCGGTGTCGAGGGTGCGATACAGGTTGCCGTCCAGGGCCAGCGACTGGTCATGACCCAGCGGGATGACGTAGTTGAGGTTGGTGTAGTACTGACGCCAGATATCTTCCAGTTCGCTGGCGTACAGCGTCGCGCTCAGGGACGGGGTGAAGGCGTATTTGCCGCCGACAAAACTCGCGCTGTTGGCCGGCACGTTGGCGTAGGTGGCGTAGATATCGTGGTCATGGTCGCTGGTCATGCCGCTGTTGGTACTGGTGAAGTGCCCGGCTTCCAGGTCCAGCCCGGCGATCTCGCTGCTGGTCAGGTCAAAGCCGGTGGCGGTCTGGGGCAGCAGGCGCGTACCGCCGGTGGCGAACACCGGTGCAGTGGGCTGCATGTCACCGAACTTGAGTTGGGTCTTGGAGATTTTGATCTTCACCGCGGCACCGACGGAGCCGTAGGCATCTTCGGGATCGCCATGCCGGTCGGTCGGCAGGTTGCCGGTGCCGGCGTCCGCATGGGTAGCGTCGAGTTTCAGCCCGCCGTAGGCGTAGGCATCCACGCCGAAACCGATGGTGCCCTGGGTAAAGCCCGAGGCGTAGTTGAGCATCGCGCCCTGGGTCCAGTCGCGGTTGTCGGCCCTGCCGCCTTCGCGGTTGCGGTCGAAGTAATAGTTGCGCAACAGCCCGGTGACACTGCTGCCCTCGATAAACCCTTTGGAATCGGCCTGGTCGGAGACGGCGTCGGCTTGCGCGAATTGGCTGATACTGGCGCACACCGCCAGCGCTAACAGGCTGCACTGTTTGATCATGTTGTGACTTCCCCGGAATAATTAACGCGCACAGAAACATCGCACTGACTGGATGGCGCATAAGAGCGTATTGGCAGATGTTTTTCAGGTGAGGCGTTACGATTCTTATTGTGTTCGGCGAGTTTGCCGAGGTTGATTCTAAGCACAGTTCACGCGGCCTGCAGCCAGGCGCTGGATTAAACTCGATTAATTAAACTTCACACTATTTAATCAAGCAGGGGTGTAGCGTTGGCCCTGTCTTAGCCGCTCTGCTTCGACAAAAACCTTTGGTTGCCGCCGCAGACTCTGCGGCGGATTTTTTATGCGCGGTCGAATAACTTATATAACGCGGCACTTAACCAATGGCTATTTAAACACCGCGTGGCTCAATTGGGATTCAGCGCGTATACAGCGCACTCATCGACCTGAACCCCTTGAACTCGATTGGGTTGCCAAACGGATCGAGGAAAAACATCGTCCACTGCTCGCCGGGCTCACCGGCAAAGCGTACTTGCGGTTGCAATACAAAGTCGGTGCCGGCGTGGGTCAGGCGCTCGGCGGTGACTTGCCAGTCTTCCAGGGCCATGGCCAGGCCGAAGTGCGGCATCGGCACCAGGTGCTTGCCGACATGCCCGGTGTTTTCGGTCTTGAACGGTGTGCCCAAGTGCAGTGACAGCTGGTGCCCGAAAAAATCGTAGTCGACCCACGTCTCGGTGCTGCGGCCTTCCTCGCAACCGAGCACGCCGCCGTAGAAGGCCCTGGCGCGGTCCAGGTCGGTGACATTGAAGGCAAAGTGGAAAACGGTCTGCATGGCTAAACCTCACGACAGGGCACGGTTGTACTTCAAGGAATAAGCCAGCACGTTTGATTATTGGACAGCAAAAGTCCAGCCGGACGATGCTTGAGGACTATTTCCTGGGAGTGCTTCATGACTGCACAACGCCAACTCAAGCTGGGCGCGTTCATGCGTCCGGCCAGTATCCACACCGGCGCCTGGCGCTATCCCGGCGCTTTTCGTGACGCCAATTTCAATTTCGCGCACCTCAAGCGCTTTGCGCAAACCCTTGAGCGCGGTCGGTTCGACGCCTTCTTCATGGCCGACCACCTGGCCTTGCTGAACATGCCCACCGAGGCACTCAAGCGCAGCCATACCGCAACCTCGTTCGAGCCGTTCACGCTGTTGTCGGCCTTGAGCCAGGCGACCGAGCACATCGGGCTGGTGGCCACCGCGTCCACCACCTATGACGAACCCTTCCACATTGCCCGGCGTTTTGCCTCCCTGGACCACCTGAGCAATGGCCGCGCCGGTTGGAATATCGTCACCACCGCCAACCCGGATGCCGCGCTGAATTTCGGTCTGGACGAGGCCTATTCGCATGATCAGCGTTACGCCCGTGCCCGCGAGTTCTACGACGTGGTCACCGGGCTGTGGGACAGTTGGGCCGACGATGCGTTTATCCGCGATGCCGACAGCGGCGTGTTCTTCGACCCCGACAAGCTGCACACCCTCGATCACAAGGGGCGCTACCTGAACGTGCGCGGCCCGCTGCACATTGCCCGCCCGGTACAGGGCTGGCCGGTGATCGTGCAAGCCGGCTCCTCCGAGCCCGGGCGGCAACTGGCGGCAGAAACCGCCGAAGTGATCTTCGTCGCGCCGGGCAACCTGGAGGAGGGCAAGGCCTTCTATGCCGATATCAAGCGGCGCATGCGCCTGATCCAGCGCAACCCCGACCACCTCAAGATCCTGCCTGGCGCCTTTGTGGTGGTGGGCGACACGCTTGAAGACGCACGCCGCATTCGTGCGCACCTCGACAGCCTGGTGCATGAGCAGAGCGCAATTGCCTCGCTGTCGGTTGCGCTGGGTACGGACGCGTCCACATTCGACCCGGACGGCTACCTGCCGGCAATTCCCGAAACCAACGGCAGCCAGAGCTCCCGCGAACGTGTGCTGGCCCTGGCCGATCGCGAGCAACTGACCGTGCGTCAATTGGCCCAGCGCCTTGGCGGGTATGCCGGCCTGTCGTTCGTGGGCACCGCCCAGAGTATTGCTGACGAGATGCAGCAATGGCTGGAGGAGGAGGGCAGTGACGGCTTCAACGTGATGTTCCCGTGGCTGCCGGGCGGGCTCGATGATTTTGTCGACCACGTCGTGCCTGAGTTGCAGGCGCGGGGGATTTTTCGGCGCGAGTATGAAGGGGCAACCTTGCGCGAGAACCTGGGATTGCCACGGCCGGGCAACCGGTTCTTCAGCTGAAGCGGGGTGTGGAGGAGGGGGTGGCCCCCTCGTTCCGCCCGGGTATTACTCTTTGACGTCCATGAACTCTTGCGCCCAGGCCACGTAGTTTTCCGGCAACGTGTAGGTGTGCGTCAGTTCGGTGGCACTGAGGTTGGAGGTGCTGTGGGTCAACTGGCGCTGCGCGCGCAGGCTGTCGTAGGTGGCCTTGATTGCAGCAAAGTAGGCGCCGTGACCCGCCACGACCACGCGTACACCCAGGCTAGCCAGGCGTTGGCTGTCATTGAGCTTGGGGTTGCCGTAAGTCACCAACATCAACGGCACGGTGAGGTTTTCGGCGATTTTCTCCAGGTGTTCGAAGTCGCTGACACCGACCATGCAGATCCCGTCCGCACCGGCCTTTTGATAGGCCAGGGTCCGCTCGATCACGGCTTCGGTGGGCAAGACGCCGGCGTTGGTGCGGGCGATGATCGCCAATTCCGGATCGACGCGTGCTTCCAGGGCTGCCCTGACTTTGCCGATGCCTTCCTCGATGGAGATCAGGTCGGTGGATTTGCGCCCGAATTGCGCGGGCAGCAACGTGTCTTCGATGGTGAGCGCGGCGACACCGGCACGTTCGAGTTCTTCGACGGTACGCATGACGTTCAGGGCATTGCCGTAGCCGTGGTCGGCGTCAGCAATAAACGGCAACTGGGCGACGCGGCCGATGCGGGTGGCCTGCTCGACGAATTCACTCAGCGTGATCAAGGCAAAATCGGGTGCGGCGAGTACCTGCAACGAGGCGACAGAGCCACCCAGGATACCCACCTCAAAACCCAGGTCGGCGGCGATACGCGCCGACATCGGGTCGAACACAGACGCGGTTTCAACGCACGTAGGCGTTGCAAGCAATTCACGGAAATTACGACGCAGGGCTGAGTGTGACTTTCTTGGCATGATCTTTCCTGGTTGGGGCCATTGTCGACAAACGATCAATGCCTATTGGTAGGGATGTGAGATTACCATGTAGGAAAACGTAGGATTATGACGTTTGAGAATGGGCTATGCCTCTAGCACATAGGTTAGCCTGTGTTTTTTCCTGCCAGCAACTGCGCCGTTGCCGTCGACTTCAGGTTTTTGCGCTGCCAGAATGCTGCCTTCTCCTTCAGGCTGACTTTGCCTACATGCCTAGCCCGGACATTATCAACGCCGAAGCCGTCGCCCTGCATGCCGGGGTTTCACGCTCTGCCGTCTCCCGTACGTTCACGCCGGGCGCCAGCGTGTCGCCACGCATGCGCGAACGGGTGATGAAGTCTGCCGAGGCGCTGGGTTACCAGGTCAACCTGATTGCCAGGACCATGAACAAGGGCAGCAGCAATTTTGTCGGCATCATCACCGCCGGGTTCGAAAACCCTTTCCTCGCGAGCCTGCTGGGGCCCTTGACTCACCATCTGAGCCTGCACGGCTTGATGCCGCTGCTGATGAACGCCAATGACCCGGAACAACTCGAACGCTCGATGCAGGAGTTGCTGAGCTATCAAGTGGCCGGGGTGATACTCACCTCGGCGGCAGCGTCGAGCGAGCAGGTGGAGCGCTACCTGAATCGGCAAGTGCCGCTGACCATGATCAATTGCGATGCGCACCTGCAGGGTGCCAACCTGGTGGTCAGCGACCATGTCGAAGGGGGCCGGTTGGCGGCGCGTGAATTGCTGCGCAGCGGCGCGACCCGCCTGGCCTTCGTCGGCCAGAGCGAGGGCAATTACAGCTCACGACAACGCTTGCAAGGGTTTCGCCAAGTCGTCGCCGAGGCCGGCCTGGCGCCCTTGGCCGAACATTACGAGGCCGTCGGGGGGTACGCCGCAGGCGTGGACGCCGCGCTGGCTCTGTTTGCACAGCCGACGCGCCCCGACGGGATTTTTTGCGCCACCGATCTGCTGGCCCTGGGGGTGATGGATGCCCTGCGATTCAAGCTGGGCCTGCAGGTTGCCCGGGATGTGGCGGTGGTCGGTTTTGACGATATTCCCCAGGCGGGCCACGATGCCTACGCCCTGACCACCGTCCGCCAGGACCCCGAGGCGTTGGCCCGGCACGCAGTGGCCGCCACGCTCAACGCGGCCGTGGAGCAGCCTTTCGTGGTGCCGGTGCAGTTGATTCAACGGCGCAGCACGTTGGAATAAATAGTTTAAAAATGTGTTGAAACGAATATTTTTTTCGTGCCTTATACAGCGGTTCAGTGTGAATGGCGGCAGGTCCGCCATTTTTTTGCACCTGTCTTGCACACGTGTGCAAAGCGCTGAAATTCACACATCCAACAAGGGGTAGCCCATGCAAAATAGCCAACAGCGCTGCACACCGCTGAGTCCTGAAGACCTGCAACAGCGTTATGCCTGTGCGCAGGAGCTGGCCATGCAAGCCGCGCGGCGCGCACTCGGGCCTTACCGGCAGCGCGACAGCCTGGTCGTCAGCCACAAGGGCGACCAGCTCCAGGACTTGGTCAGCATCGTCGACCAGGACACCGAGGCCTACATCAAGCAGCGCTTGGCCGAGCGGTTTCCGCAGGATGGGTTCCTGGGGGAAGAGACAGGCGGCGCGACCCTGGATGCACAGTGCATCTGGGTGGTCGATCCCATCGATGGCACCAGCTGTTTCGTCAACGGTCTGCACAGTTGGTGCGTGTCCATCGGCCTGATGGTCGACGGCGAACCGTGGTTGGGCGCAGTGGCGGACGCGGTGCACGACGAGTTGTTCCATGCCTGCACAGGCCAAGGTGCCTGGCTCAATCAGCAGCGGCTGAGCGTGCACACGGCGCCCGATATTGCTCACGGCGTGATGGGCGTAGGCACCTCCCATCGGCGCGGCAAGCAACATTTCATTCCCTTTATCGCGCAGTTGCTGGAGGAGGGCGGTACCTTCATTCGCAATGGTTCGGGCGCGCTGATGGTGGCCTACGTCGCCGCAGGCCGGCTGATCGGTTACTACGAAACCCATATCAACAGCTGGGACTGCCTCGCCGGGCTGGTACTGGTGAAGGAGGCGGGCGGCGTGAGCAATGACTTTCTGCGCAACCACGGCCTGACCGAGGGCAATCCGTTGCTGGTGGCCAACCCGCAGGTCTACGCCCAAGTCGCCTTGATGCTTGGGAATGCCCTGGATGCCTGATCGCAGCAGCACCTTTTAAAGCACGTACAGCACAATAAAAACAGGAACTGTCGGCTATGAAATCTCTATTGAGCTTGCTCAAGGCTGCACCAGCGCGCGCGCTGGAGCCCGAAATCGACCCCAAACTCTTCAGGCGCATCCGCCTGCAAACCTTGCTGTCGATGTCACTCAGTTATGCATTGTTTTATGTCTGCAGGTTGTCGTTCAACGTGGTCAAGCCCGCGCTGGTGTCCCAGGACATCCTCAGCCCCAGCGAATTAGGGATGATCGGCTCGGCGCTCTTCTTCACCTATGCCATCGGTAAATTGGTCAACGGCTTTCTCGCCGACCATGCCAATGTGCGCCGCTTCATGATGCTTGGCCTGGCCCTGAGTGCGCTGGTGAACGCCTGCATGGGCTTGACCACCAACGCGGTGATCCTGACCCTGGCCTGGGGCATCAATGGCTGGGCGCAGTCGATGGGTGTCGGGCCATGCGTGGTGTCCCTGGCGCGGTGGTACGGCGACCGCGAGCGCGGTACCTACTACGGCTTCTGGTCGATTGCGCACAACCTCGGCGAAGCGCTGACCTATGTCGCCGTCGCGGCGGTCGTGGTCACGTGGGGCTGGCAGTATGGCTACTGGCTGGCGACCGCCATGGGCTTGCTCGGCATCGTGCTGGTGTTTGCGTTCATGGCCGACTCGCCGGAAAGCGAAGGCTTTGCACCGGTCAATTCCAAGCCCGCACTGGAAATCAAAGGCACCGTCACCAGCGTTGCGGCGATTCAATGGTTATTGCTCAAGAGCCCGGCGCTCTGGCTGCTGGCACTCGCTTCGTGCCTGATGTATGTCGGTCGCTATGCGGTCAACTCCTGGGGCGTGTTCTTCCTGGAAAACGCCAAGCACTACGACACCCTGACCGCGTCCACGCTGATTTCCGTGGCGAGCATCTGCGGGATTGCCGGTACGGGCTTGAGCGGGCTGATCTCCGATCGCTTTTTCGCCGGCCGCCGCCATGGCCTAGCGGTTGTCTTCGGCGTCATGAACGCAGGGGGCCTGGCGTTGTTTCTGTATGGCCCGGCCGGGCATTACTGGATGGACGTGCTGTCGATGGTGATATTCGGCAGTTCGCTGGGGGCATTGCTGTGCTTCCTCGGCGGCCTGATGGCCGTTGATATCGCCGGCAAGGCGGCGGCTGGCGCGGCATTGGGCATGATCGGGATTGTCAGCTACATCGGCGCGGCAGCCGGCGAGATGCTCACCGGCGTCATCATCCAGCGTGGCACCACGCTGTCGGCCACCGGCCTCAAACTCTACGACTTCAACACCCTCTCGCAACTGTGGGTCGGCGCGGCCATCGGCTCGGTGCTGCTGACCTGCCTGTTGTCCTGGGTGGCACGGCGTCCACGACGCCCCTCGTCACTGGCGGCGCTGACTGCCAACACCTGACCTTTTCTGTGTAAACCGCCCCGGCGACGGTGGTCGGGGACGGGATCGCTGCGCTCAAAAAACAACGGGAAGCATAATAATGAGCCTCAATTTTCAGCGTGTGAAAAGCAACGTCGTGGTCATTGCACTGGGCTTCTCGGGCCTGGTGCAGGCCGATGGGTTTATCGAGGATGCGAAGGCCAACCTGGTGCTGCGCAACTTCTACATGAGCCGTGACTTTGTCGATAACGGCGCCTCCAAAGCCCTGCCGGGGTCTACCGGGCATGGCCAGGCCGCGGAGTGGACACAAAGTTTTATCCTCGATGCGAAGTCGGGTTTTACCTCGGGCACCGTCGGCTTTGGCCTGGATGCGCTGGGCATGTTGGCGATCAAGCTCGACGGCGGCCGGGGCACTTACGGCACGCAGTTGTTGCCGACCCACGACGGCAACCGGCCGGCTGATGACTTTGGCCGCTTGGCTGTCGCCGGCAAGGCGCGGTTTTCCAAGACCGAGCTGAAAATCGGCGAGTGGATGCCGGTCCTGCCGATACTGCGTGCCGACGATGGCCGTTCGCTGCCGCAGACCCTCGAAGGCGCGCAAATCACCTCGCGGGAAATCCCCAACGTGAACCTGTACGGCGGTCAATTTCGCGGCAACAGCCAGCGTAACGACGCCAGCATGCAGAAGCTGTCGCAGAACAGTGTCGGCACGGTGTTGCACGGCAGGAACAGCATCGAATCGGATGCGTTCAATTTCATCGGCGGCGACTATACGTTCAACCATGAACACACAGTGGTTGCGGCCTGGTACGGCCAACTCGAAGACGTCTACCAGCAGCAATACTTCCAGCTGCTGCACACCCAGCCGATCACCGAGAGCATCAGCCTTGGTGCCAATATCGGCTATTTCATCGGTACTCAAGATGGCGCCGCGCTGGCCGGCAGCGAGGACAACCGCACGCTGTCGGGCCTGTTTTCCCTGAAGACCGGCGGCCACACGTTCTACGTCGGTCTGCAACGTCTCACCGGTGAAACCGGCCTGCAGCGGGTCGCCGGCACCAGTGGGGCGACCCTGGCGAACGACAGCTACGGCTCCAGTTACGACCTGGCCAACGAGCGTTCCTGGCAGGTACGGCATGACTACAACTTCGCGGCCGTCGGGGTGCCGGGGCTGACGCTGATGAACAGGTTCATCAAGGGCAGCAATGTGCACGCCGGCGCCGTGAGTGATGGTCGCGAACGCGGGCGCGAAACCGAAGTGGGCTATACGCTGCAGAGCGGGCCGTTGCGCTCATTGAACCTGCGCTGGCGCAATGCGACGCAGCGTCGAAGCTTTGGTAACACCAACAGCTTCAACGAGAACCGCCTGATCGTTCAGTACCCGATCTCGATCCTGTAAGCACGCCAGTGCACAGCGGGCTGTGCACTGGCTCAACTCTCATACACCGGTTGTTCGACCTCTCGATGGTGCGTGGCACCGATAAACAGGTACATCGCCGGCACCATGAACAGCGTCAACAGCGTGCCGATCGACAGCCCGGCAAAGATCACCAGCCCCATGTCATGTCGACCCGCAGCCCCGGCGCCGGAGGCCCAGACCAGCGGCACCACGCCCAGGACCATGGCCGCCGTGGTCATCAGGATCGGCCGCAGGCGCACGGCGGCCGCCTCTTCAATGGCCTCACGTTTGCTGTGGCCTGCGCGCTGCAGTTCGTTGGCGAACTGCACAATCAGAATCCCGTGCTTGGTGATCAGCCCCAATAGCGTCACCAGGCCCACCTGGGTGTACACATTGATCGAGGCGTAACCCATGGTGATAAACGCCAATGCCCCAAACAGTGCCGGTGGCACCGAGAACAGGATCACCACCGGATCGCGAAAGCTTTCGAACTGGAAGGCCAGCGCCAGGTAGACGATCAGGATCGAGAACATCAGCAGCCCGACGAACCCACCGGACTCCTGCATGAACTGCCGCGACTCGCCGGAAAAATCGGAGGTATAGCCGGACGGCGCCACGTTGTTGAGGATCGTATTGAGTTTGGCCAGCAGCTCGCCCTGGGCCACGCCACTCACGCCGGAAAGCGTGGCCGAATTGAGTTGCTGAAAGTGGTTGATCGACTCCGGCTGTGTCGACGTCTCGATGTGCGCCACAGTGCGCGCGGGGATCATGGCACCGGCGGGCGTGCGAATGTAGTAGTCGAGAATCTGCTCCGGGTTGAGGCGGTTGACCTGCAGCACCTGGGGAATGACTTTGTACGAGCGCCCGGCAGTGGAGAAGTAGTTGACGTAGTTGCCGCCCAGGGCCGCCGACAACGCCGCGCCGACATCGGCCTGGGTCATGCCCAATGCAGCGATTTTTTCCCGGTCGACTACCAGTCGCGCCTGGGGCTTGTCGAGTTTCAGGTCCATGTCGGAGAACCAGAACAGCTGCTGCTTCTGCGCCTCGGCCATCACCGCTTGCGCGACCTCATTGAGGTTTTCCACCGAATCAGTGGTGGTGATCACGAACTGTACCGGCAACCCTTGGGCACCCGGCAGCGACGGCAACGGAAAGGCGGCGATGGTTGCGCCGGGCACCTGGTTCCACTTTTGCTGCAGGTCCAGAATCAGCTGGGCCTGGGAGCGGGTCCGATCATCCCAGGTCTTGAGCAGCACGCCGCCTAGGCCTTGATTGAGCGCCGGCAGGCCGGTGAGCTGGAACATTTGCGCGTACTCGGACTCCTTGCTGGCGATCTGGAACGCCTGGTCGGCAATCCGCTCCATCTGCTGCGGCGAGGCGGTCGGCGGGCCTTTGATCTGCATGAACACCAGGCCCTGGTCTTCGGTCGGCGACAGCTCGCTCTTGGCGGTCATGCCACTGGCGGCGACCAGCAGGAACAGCACAAAGCCAAACGTCACCAGCACCGGCCAGATGTCCAGCCCGCCGGACAGCACGCGATGATAACGCCCGCGCAGCCAGTCAAAATACTGATCGAGGCGGCGCGCGAAGCGACCTTCCTCCTGGCCGGTCTTGAACAGCTTGGAGGTCATCATCGGCGACAGCGTCAACGCCACCACGGCCGACACCGTGACCGCGCCCGCCAGCGAAAAACAGAACTCCTTGAACAGCGCGCCCGTCAGGCCGCTGCGCAAGCCGATGGGGACGTACGCAGCAATCAGCACCACCGTCATCGCAATGATCGGCCCGCCCAGTTCGCGCGCCGCCACCAACGCGGCCTCCAGCACACCTTTGCCTTCTTCCTTGATATGTCGGTCGACGTTTTCCACCACGATGATTGCGTCGTCGACCACCAGCCCGATCGCCAACACCAGCGCGAGCAGGGTCAGCAGGTTGATCGAGTAACCGAGCAGGTACATGACGAAGAAGGTGCCGACCAGCGACAGCGGGATCGCCACCAGGGGCACAATCACCGCCCGGAAAGAGCCGAGGAACAGGTAGATGACCACCGAGACAATGATCATCGCCTCCACCAGGGTCTTCACCACCTCGTAGATCGAGGTGTTGATGAACGCGGTGGAGTCATACACGATGTCGCCGCGCACGCCGGTGGGCAGTTGCGATTGCAGCTCAGGGAACGCCTGGCGCACGCTGTCGGCGACCGTAAGGATGTTCGCGGTAGGGGCCACCTTGATGCCGATGAACACCGAGCGCTTGCCGGAAAATGCCACGCTGCTGTCATAGCTCTCGGCGCCGAGGGTGACCGTCGCCACGTCCGCCAGGTACACCAGTGCATCGCCTTTCTGCTTGATCACCAGCTGTTTGAACTCATCTACCGTGTGCAGATCGGTGCCGGCGGTGAGGTCCACGGTCACGGTCTGCCCGCGCGTGGAGCCGACGGCCGACAGGTAGTTGTTGTTGGCCAGGGCCGTCGACACGTCCTGCGCGGTGACGTTATGCGCCGCCAATTTGTCCGGGTCGAGCCAGGCGCGCAGGGCGAACTGGCGTCCGCCGAGGATTTCGGCGGTCTGCACGCCCTGGATCGAATCCAGCTTGGGCTTGACCACGCGCACCAGGTAGTCAGTGATGTTGTTGGTCGGCAGGGTGTCACTGTAGAAGCCCAGGTACATCGCATCGGTGGTCTGCCCGACGGCAATGGTCAGCACCGGCTCCTGGGCCTGGGCCGGCAGTTGGTTCTTGACCGAGTTGACCTGGGTGTTGATCTCGGTCAGCGCCTTGCTCGCGTCGTAGTTCAGCCGCAGCGTGGCGGTGATGGTCGAGATCCCGGTGATGCTTGAAGAGGCCAGGTAGTCGATGCCCTGGGCCTGGGCAATCGCCGACTCCAGCGGCTGGGTAATAAAGCCTGCGACCGTGGACGCGTCCGCCCCGTAGTAGGAGGTGGTAATGGTCACCACGGTATTTTCGGTGCGCGGCCATTGGTTGACCGGCAATTCGAAGATCGAGCGCAGCCCTAGGATCAGGATGAACAGCGACACGACCACGGCCCACACCGGTCGCTGGATAAAGGTATCGGTAAGCTTCATGGGACACCTTTAATGTTCTTGGGGAGTCGGGGCCGGGTCATTGAGCGGTGCCGCGCTGTTATCGACCTTCACCGGCGAGCCATTCTTGAGTTTCATCTGGCCGCTGGTGATCAACAGGTCGCCTTCCTTCACGCCGGACAGGATCGCTACCTGGTCGCCACGGGTCGGCCCGGTCTGGATAAAGGTCTGCTGCGCCGTCAGCACGCCCTCGCCCTTGTCGTTCTTCGCCGACGTCGCGATGAATACGGTGGTGCCGTAAGGGTTGTAGGTGACCGCGGTCTGCGGCACGGTGAGGTAGCGCTGCGGCGTCCCGGAGGTCACGACGGCGCGGGCGAACATGCCGGGCACCAGGCTTTGCCTGGGGTTCTCGACGGTCGCTTCGACGGTGACGTTGCGCGTGGTCGAGTCGAACTGGGTATCGATGGTGCTGACGCGCCCGGTGAAGGTCTGGTTGGACAGGCCGTCGGCGGTCACTGCGACGGGTTGGCCGATGGCGATGGCTTCGAGCTGGGTTTGCGGCACGGTGAAGTCGATGTAGATCGGGTCGAACGTCTGCAGCGTGGCGATTTTGTCGCCGGGGTTGAGGTATTGCCCCGGGTTGACGCTGGTAATGCCGATCCGCCCGGCAAACGGCGCGCGAATGGTTTTCTTCGCCACCAGCGCGCGCTGTTGCTCGGCTGCCGCTTGCTTGGCCTTCAGGTCGGCGGTGTCGGTGTCGACCTGGGCCTGGGACACGGCGTTGACCGCCAGTTGGGCTTTGTCGCGCTTGAGTACGATCACCGCCAGGTCGGCCGTAGCCTCAAGCGAATGCAGTTGCGCGATGTCGGAATCGGCATTCAGTTGCACCAACAGGGCCTGGGCCGGCACCTCTTGGCCAGGTTTGAAACCGAGGGTGCGCACGATACCGCCGACCTCGGTGGTCACATCCACGCCGCGAACCGCCTTCATCGACCCCACGGCCGAGACGCTCGGTTGCCACTCGCTGAACGGCACGTGCATGGCCGTCACTACGGCGGCGGGCAACGGCGCCTTGGACTGGGCGATCAGTGCCGAAATCTGCACGAATTTCACCCCGGCAATGATCGCCACGATCACCAGCACCACCGCGACCATGATCAGCATCGGTCGCCATAACCGGCGCTTGCGTGGGCTGCCCGGTGCGCTGGGCTCGGGAGGCAGGGGAGAGGCAGTCTGGACGTCAGCCATGGAAAATCTCACTGTTTCAATGATTCAGTTCAGTCGAACCGCGCCGAGTCGCTGGGCGCAGGCTTTTTCGTGGCCGGCATGATTTCCTGCCACGACGGCAGGCCGAAGCGATCCGGACGGCCCTTTGTCGCGGGGTCCACATCCGTGCGGTTCCACCAGCCGCCACCCAGTGCCTGGAACAGCGCCGTGGTGTCGCTGTAGCGCGCAGCCTGTGCCCTGACACGTGCCAACGCAGTGTTCTGGTAGGTTTGCTGGGCGTTGAGCAGGTTGATGTACGCCACGGCGCCGAGACGGAACTGGGCTTGCACCAGATCCAGGCTGGCTTGCGCGGAGCGTTCCGCCACGACCTGCTGGTTGAGTGCGTCAGCGTCGGCTTCCAGCGCCCGGAGCGCGTTGGCCACGTCCTGGAACGCGGTCAGCACGGTGCCGCGATAGCGCGCCGCCGATTCGTCATAGGCCGCCACGGCCGCGCGTTTGCGGTGTTCGAGCGCGCCGGCATCAAACAGCGGCTGAGTGATCGCGCCGGCCAGGCTCCACACGCCGGAGCCGGACGAAAACAGCTTGGTGCCGCCCGCCACCGTGGAGCCCAATGACCCGGTGATGCTGAACTGCGGCAGTTGGTTGGCCACGGCCACACCAATGTCAGCGCTGGCCTGGTGCAATTGCGCCTGTGCAGAGCGCACATCCGGCCGCTGCGCGACCATGTCGGAAGGCAGGCTGACCGGCAGTGCCTGCGGCAGTTGCAGGGAGGCCAGGTTGAAACGCTCACCCTGATCCTGATTGGGGAAGCGACCGAGGTAGGCCATCAGCTGGTTGCGCGTCTGCGCCAATTGCTTTTGCAACGGCGGCAAGGTCGCGCGCGACTGTGCCAGCGCGGTCTGTTGCGTGAGCACGTCGGCATCACTGATGGCGCCCAGGCGCCGCTGGGCTTGCAGCAAGTCGAGCTGGCCGCCCTGCAGGCGGATGATTTCCTCGGTGACGGCGATCTGGTCTCGCACCGACGCCAGGCTGATCGCGGTATTGACCACATTGGCGGTCAAGGTCAGGTACGTCGCCTCCAGCTGGAAGCGCTGGTACTCGGCCTGCGCCGAGGTGGCTTCGATTTGCCGGCGCGTACCGCCAAACACATCCGGCGCATAGGACACGCTCAACGAGGCCGAACTGACGGTGAGAATCGGCGACTCCGGCAACCCCGAAGTGACGCCGGAGACTTTCTCGCGGGCTTTTTGCACATTGCCACTGACCGAGGGAAACAGAGACGCCTGGTCGGCATACACCAACTCGTTGGCCTGGCGCAGCGCGGCTTGCGCGGCGCTCACGTCCGGGTTGGCACGCAAGGCCTCTTCAACCAGGGCATTGAGGGCTGGCGAACGGAAGAGCGCCCACCATTGACCGGGAATATCCATCCCGGCGATCAACCGCTGCGCCGCGCCCCCGGTGTCGATATCGGCCTGGGCAGTGGTGCTGAGCTTTTCGCGAGAGTAGTCGGCATTCGCCGGCGCATCCGGGCGCACGAAATCCGGCCCGACCGTACAGCCGGCGAGGGCGAGGCATAGCAGGCTCAAGGGCGCCAGAAGGTGTGCCACCTGTTGCGGTCTGAATACACGCTGCCGCGGGTGCTCTTTCATAGTTACTCTATTAATCAGTTGGTTAACTGCTTTTTTTGTCGAGCATTGCGTGCAGGTGCAACGGACCGGCCGGGTATCAAGGGCACGGCGTCGCAGGATTCAGATGAGTGTAGGTGGTGCCGGGCGGTGCGCAATGTGAGTGCATTGGGGCCGCACAGGCACGGCAGGCGCATTAAATGCGCTTTCGGCATTGTTAATGAATTAGGTTATGCATTGTGGTTATTTTACACGACGGGGCGAGTCGCTCACTGTATGCGCCCTTAGTCACTTGGGCTGGAATACGTGGACATGAGCAAAAGACAGCTGAAACTGGGCGCCCTGACCATGGGCTGCGGTGGGCCCGGGCGCCACAACCTGTGGCTTGACCCACACCTGCCGGCCGATGCCAGTGTCAACGTCGACTGGTATATCGACATCGCGCGCCAGGCAGAGGCGGCGCTGTTCGACTTGATGTTTATCGTCGACAGCCAGTTCATCACACCGGGGTCGCCCTCCCATTACCTCAATCGCCTGGAGCCGTTGACCCTGTTATCGGCGCTGGCCGTGAGCACGCGGCATCTAGGCCTGGTCGGCACGCTGACGACCTCCTACAACTCGCCGTATAACGTCGCGCGGCGCCTGGCATCGCTGGACCTGATCAGCAAAGGCCGCGCCGGCTGGAACGTGGTCACCAGCGGCGACGCCGGCACGGCCGGCAATTACAGCCGCGACGAGCATTATGATTACGACACCCGCTACGGCCGCGCCGCTGAACACGTGCAGGTGGTGCAGGGGTTGTGGAACTCCTATGAAGACGATGCCTTCGTGCGCGACCGCTCCACCGGCCAGTTCCTCGACCCGAGCAAACTGCACAGCCTGAACCACAAGGGCGAGCATTTTTCCGTGGTCGGCCCCTTGAACATACAGCGTTCACCCCAGGGCCAGCCGGTGATCTTCCAGGCCGGTGATTCGGAGCAAGGTCGCGCCCTCGGTGCCGCTACCGCCGACGTGATCTTCACCCACGCCGCCAGCATCGAGCAGGGCCAGGCGTTTTACCAGGATGTAAAGGGCAGGGCGGCGCGGCTGGGCCGCGACCCGCAGCACCTGCTGGTGATGCCCGGCGCAGAAGTGTATGTCGGCGACACCGACGCGCATGCACGTGAAATCGAGCAGCATTACCATCACGTCGACCATAGTTTTGAACTCGCCCTGAAGGAGTTCGGGCGCAACTTCGGTTGGCATGATTTCAGCCAGTACGACCTGGATGCGCCGTTTCCGCAAGAAAGCCTGGAGGCTGCGCGCAGCAGCTTCTTTACCGCAGCCAAACGCATTGCCGACCAGGCGCGCGATAAGGGTTTTACCTTGCGCCAGGCCGTTGAGTTTGGTCGACAACTGCGTCCGGGTGCCTTCGTGGGCACCGCCGACACCGTCGCGCGGAAAATGGCCGAGTGGTTCGAGGCGCGCGCCGTGGATGGTTTCAACCTCTATATCGGGCACCCAGGGCAATTCAATCGGTTCACCCAGGACGTCATTCCGTTGTTGCAGGAACGAGGGGTGTACCGCACGGCGTACGAAGGCACGACATTGCGTGAAAACCTGGGGCTGGATATTCCTCGGTTTGGACGCGACGGCTAGCGGTCCAACAGGTGTTCAGGCGGGTGGGCTGCCCGGTGCTGACGGCTTGTGTCGTCGGCAACGCTGCGAGCAGTAGCGCACTTCATCCCAACAGCGCGCCCATTTCTTGCGCCAGGCGAAATCCAATCCGCAGACCACGCATTTTTTCACCGGGAGTTCGCTCTTCTTCACAACGACTCCCCAGCATCGAGCCTGGCGAGCAGTGTCTCGCCGCGGTCCCAGAGCGCTTGTTGTTTGGGCTCAGTCATGCGGTCGAGATTTTTGTAGACCATGCCCATGCGCGGATTGCTGCGCAGGAGGTCGCCGTGACGCATGAGGAAGTGCCAGTAAAGCGCATTGAACGGGCAGGCGTCGTCAGTGGTGCTTTCACTGACCTTGTACGCGCAGTTGCCGCAGTAGTCGGACATGCGTTTTATATATTGCCCACTCGCGCAATAAGGCTTGGAGCCCAGGTAGCCGCCGTCTGCGTGCATGACCATGCCCAGTGTATTGGGCAACTCGACCCAGTCGAACGCGTCCATGTAAATCGCCAGGTACCAGTCGCAAATCTGATTCGGCGTGATGCCGGCCAGCAGCGCAAAGTTGCCGGTCACCATCAGCCGTTGGATATGGTGGGCATAGGCATGCTTCAGGCTTTGGCCGATCGCCTGGCGCATGCAGTTCATTTGGGTCTCGCCCGTCCAGTAGAACTCCGGAAGCGGCCTGCTGTTGCCAAACAGATTGCCGCTGGCGTAGTCCGGCATTTTCAGCCAGTAGACACCGCGGACATATTCGCGCCAACCGATGAGTTGGCGGATAAAACCTTCGGCGGCGTTGAGGGGAATCCTCTGCGCCCAATACGCCGACTCGACGTCCTGGCACACCTGGCGCAGATCCAGCAGGCCGATATTCAGCGCGGCGCTGATCCGGGCATGAAACAGGAAGGGTTCATCGCTGGCCATGGCATCCTGGTAGTCACCGAACGCCGCCAGCCCCCAGTCGAGGAAATACTCCCACAGCGCCTGGGCGTCGGCGTGGGTCACCGGGTAGTCAAAGGTGCCAAGGTCGCCATAATGCTCGGTGAAGTTTTCCGCCACCAGCGCCAGCACCTCCTGGGTGATGGCATCTGCGGTAAAGCGCATCGGCAAGGGCGCTCTCACCTGCTTGGGCAGCGCCTTGCGGTTGTCGGCATCAAAGTTCCAGGCGCCGCCCACCGGACTGCCGTCGCCATTGACCAGCAGGCCGCTCTTGCGCCGCATCTCACGGTAGAAAAACTCCATGCGCAGCTGCTTTTTGCCGGCGGCCCAGGACGAGAATCCGGACCGGGTGCAGAGGAAGCGGCTATCGGTATGCCACTGGATGGCCAAGCCGCATGTCTTGAGGGACTGCTCCAGGCGCCAGTCACCGCACTCGGTCAGATGCAGCGAGTCGGGCTGCAGCAGCGACTGCCAGCGCTGCAACTCGCCCGGCACCGAGCCGCTGTTGTGCGGATCATCGAGGGTAACGTAGTGCACGCGGATGCCCCGCTGTTGCAGCGCCTGGGCGAAATGGCGCATCGCGCTGAAGATCAGTGCGATTTTCTGCGGGTGATGGGCCACGTGGCTGGCTTCCTCCATCACCTCGACCAGCAACACCGTGTCGTGTTCGGCATCCAACGCCTTCAAGGAGGCCAGGTCAAAAGACAACTGGTCGCCCAGGACCAGGCACAGTCGGTGAGTCTTATCCATTGCAGAACATCGCCGACCACTGCGATTTGTTGTACATAGCCTACGCCCTTGTATAAGTTTTTAACACGATAGGCTTAAAGGGATGGACTGACAATCCGCCATAAACAGAAAACCCGACACAACGGTCGGGTTCTCTGTTGAAGCGTTTTTATTCACCGCTCGCTTTAGTTGCCCAGGGCCGCACGCGTGTGTTCGCCGTCGACCAAGCGCGCAATGCCAAGCGGGTTGGCATCTTGAAGCGCTTCGGGCAAGAGGGCGTCGGGGTAGTTCTGGAAGCAGACCGGGCGCAGGAAACGATCAATCGCCAAGGTTCCCACCGACGTGCCGCGCGCGTCGGATGTCGCCGGGTAAGGCCCGCCATGCACCATGGTGTCGGTGACTTCAACACCGGTTGGATAGCCGTTCAACAGGATCCGTCCGACTTTCTCCTGCAGCAAGCCGGTCAACCAGCTGTATTCGAGCAACTCATCGGCTTCGCCCAGCACGGTGGCGGTCAGTTGCCCGCGCAGTCCATTGAGTGCGGCGACCAGTTGCGCCTGGTCGGCGACTTCAATAACGATGGTGGCAGGGCCGAACACTTCTTCCTGGAGCAATTCGTCACCGGTGAGCAGCAGGCTGACATCGGCTTTAAACAATTGTGGCTGGGCCTGTTTCCCTTGCTGAGGATTGCCCGCCAGGTGCTCCACGCCCGGATGCGCGTGCAGGTGTTGCAGACCGCTGGCATAGCTGGCCAAGGCGCCTGCGTTGAGCATCGTCTGGGCCGGCTGGTCATGCATCTGCGCGGTGAAGCGTTGCAGGAAGGCGCTGAAATCCGCTGATCGCAGGCCAATGATCAGCCCGGGATTGGTACAGAATTGCCCGCAACCCAAGGTCACCGAACCAGCCAGCTCCTTGGCGATGGTCTCGCCGCGCACTTGCAGCGCCTGGGGCAGAATGATCACCGGGTTGATGCTCGACATCTCGGCAAACACCGGAATCGGCTGCGGACGTTGCGCGGCCATCTTGCACAGCGCATTGCCGCCCTTCAGCGAGCCGGTGAACCCCACGGCTTGAATGGCGGGATGTTTCACCAGCCACTCGCCGACGCCCCCGCCATAGATCATGTTGAACACGCCGGCGGGCATACCGGTGCGCTGCGCGGCCCGCATGATCGCGTCCGCGACCCATTCAGCGGTCGCCATGTGGCCGCTGTGAGCCTTGAACACCACCGGGCAGCCCGCTGCCAGGGCAGAAGCGGTGTCGCCACCGGCAGTGGAAAACGCCAGGGGGAAGTTGCTCGCGCCGAACACGGCGACGGGTCCCACCGCGATCCGGAACTGGCGCAAGTCAGGGCGGGGCAGGGGCGCCCGGTCCGGCAGGGCACGGTCAATGCGCGCACCGTAGAAGTCGCCTCGCCGCAGTACCTTGGCGAACAGGCGCATTTGCCCGCTGGTGCGGCCACGCTCACCCTGGATACGCCCGGCAGGCAAGGCGGTCTCACGGCAGACGGTGCTGACGAAATCGTCGCCGAGGGCATCCAGCTCGTCAGCGATGGCCTCCAGGAACTCGGCGCGGCGCGCGGCTGGCAGGTTGCGGTAAATCGGGTAAGCGGCGCCGGCCGCCTTGGCCGCCGCGTCGACCTCGTCTTGTGTGGCCTGGATGAAGTGGCCCGGGAGGGCTTCGCCGGTTGTCGCATCCAAACTGTGCAGCTGCACGTTGCCCGCGCCAAGTCGCTGACCACCGATGTAGTTCTGACCGAGAATATGAGTCATGTCAGGGTTCCTGATTGGAGGATGAAGAGAAATGCCAGGCTCGACACCGGCAAACTAAAGCGGCCCCGCATCGTGCGGGACGACGGGAGCCGGTGTGTCGAAGTGAATGCAGGGCCTTAAGTGATCGCACCGATCTGCCAGGGCACGAATTCGTTCTGGCCGTAGCCATGCTGTTCACTTTTGCTTTTGTCGCCTGAGGCGATGCGCAGCATCATGCGAAAGATGTATTCGCCGCGCTCCTCAATGGTCATGGTGCCGTCGGCAATCCCGCCGCAGTTGACGTCCATGTCTTCTTCCTGGGTTTCCCACAGACGGCTGTTGGTGGCGAGCTTGATCGACGGCGAGGGTGCACACCCATAAGCAGATCCGCGCCCCGTGGTGAAGGCAATCAGATTGGCGCCGCCGGCGACCTGGCCGGTGGCGGAGATCGGGTCATAGCCGGGGGTGTCCATGAACACCAGGCCGTGGGCCCTGACGGTTTCAGCGTATTCGTAGACGTCGACCAGATCGGTCGAGCCGGCCTTGGCCACGGCGCCGAGGGATTTTTCCAGGATGGTGGTCAGGCCACCGGCCTTGTTGCCCGCCGACGGGTTGTTGTTCAGCTCGGCATCCATGCGCTTGCAGTAGGCTTCCCACCAATGAATGCGCGCGATGAGTTTTTCACCCACTTGCTGGCTGACGGCGCGACGGGTCAGCAAGTGCTCGGCGCCGTAGACCTCCGGGGTTTCCGACAGGATCGCGGTGCCGCCGGCGGCCACCAGGCGGTCCACGGCATTGCCCAGTGCCGGGTTGGCGGTGATGCCCGAGTAACCGTCCGAACCACCGCATTGCAGGCCGATAATCAGGTGTTTGGCGCTGACCGGCTCACGCTTGACCTGGTTGGCTTCGGCCAGCAGCGACTTCACTTGAGCAATGCCACTGGCAATGGTCTTGGAGGTGCCACCGGTGCCCTGGATGGTAAATGTGCGCAACGAATCGCTGCTTTCAAGGCCCTGGGCCGCGAGCAACTCAGGGATCTGGTTGGTCTCGCACCCCAGCCCAATCAGCAGCACCGAGGCAAAGTTGGGGTGGACGGCATAACCGCCCAGTGTCCTGCGCAGCATGGCCAGTGCCTCGCCACCGGGGTCGACTGCGCAGCCAACGCCGTGGGTGAGTGCAACGACACCATCGACGTTGGGGTACTCGACCAGCGCTTCAGGATGAATGTCGCGGCGGAAGTAATCGGCAATCGCACGCGCCACCGTCGCCGAGCAATTGACCGAGGTCAGAATGCCGATGTAGTTGCGGGTCGCGACACGGCCATCGGCGCGCACGATGCCCATGAACGTCTCTGCGGTGGGCGCAGGACTGCCTTTGGCATCGACGCCGAAGGCATAGTCCCGAGAGAAATCGCCCATTGCGACGTTGTGAACGTGCACATGCTGTCCCGCTTCGATTGGCTGGCTCGCGAAGCCGATGATCTGCCCGTAGCGGCGCACGGGTTGGCCCACGTCGATATGGCGCGCAGCGACTTTGTGGCCGGAGGGCACCGGCTCAAGTACCTGGATGCCTTCGGCCTTGAGCTCCAGGCCCTTGATCAGCGGTTGCCGCGCGATCAATACATCGTCGAGCACATTGAGTCTGATCACGGCATTGGCAGCGGTCTCGCTGCCTGTTGTAGTTATGAGTTGCATGACGGTTGCCTCGGTTTTTCAGGGAGCGCTATGGAGTCGGGCAGGTCAGGCCAACCCACGCTCGCGATAATCAATCAGGCTGGAGAACAGCATCAATCCTGAAGCCATGACGACGAAGAAGATCAGCGCCAGGAAGTACGAGCCGGTGAATTGCACGATCAGGCCGATCAGGATAGGCACGATCACCCCGACCATATTGCCGCAGAAGTTCATGCTGCCGCCCAACACGCCGGCTTTGGACTGGCCGCCGAGAATGGCGGGCAGGCACCAGTACATGCCGCACCAGCGAATGAAAAACAGCGCGACACAGAGCAGCGAGATAACCACGACGGCATCACTGCTGTAGGCCACGGCGAGGATACAGATCGCGGCAATCGCGGCGGAGCCTGCGAACATGCTGCGCATGACCGTGTTGGGTTGGCCGCCGGCAGCCTTCCATTTATCCGACACCCAGCCACCAAACAGTTCGCCGATGAAGCCGCAGATGAAGATCAGGAAGGTGGCGCCGCCCATGGCCTTGATGTCGAGGTTATGGGCTTTGTGCAAGTAGCTTGGCATCCAGGTCAGCAGGCCGTAGAACACACTGTTGTAGCACGCGTACCCCGCGAACATGGCCAGTACCGAACGACTCTTGAGCAGGTCCTTGAGGATCGCCTTGCGCCCACCGGTGGCTTTTTTCGCGGCTTCGTTGGCATCGGTGATGTAGGCCAGCTCTGCAGCGTTGACTTTCGGGTGCTCACTGGGATGGTTCCTGATGTACCACCACGCCCATATGCCCACGACCATGGTGCCGACGCCCGCGATGACGAATGCGATCCGCCAGGAATCAAACCAGGTGATCAGCCCTGCGATCAGGATTGCGCCCAGTGCAGTGCCCAGCGGCGCGCCGCCATCAACCAGGGTGGCGCCGCGCCCGCGTTCATTGGGCGTCAGCCAGGCACCGTTGAGCTTGGCGCCGGCCGGCATGATCGGCGACTCCGCGACACCCAGGCCGATACGGGTGATGAGCAACGTGATCCAGTTGTGCGCGCCGCCCGCCAAGGCCTGGAACAGGCCCCAGCCGACCGTGGCAATGCCGACGATATTGCGCGTCTGGAAACGGTCGAGCAGCATGCCGCCGGGGATCTGCATCAGCGCGTACGACCAGAAGAATGCACTCAGCATCAACCCTTCAAGCGCCGGCGTCATGTTGAAATCAGCTGAAATCAGCGGCAGTGCAACCGACAGTGACGCCCGGTCGATGTAGTTGATAGCCGAGAGCAGCAGCAGGAGCAGGAAAATCCTCCAACGTACGGTGGTCGGGCGGGCGGTGATGGCGGGACTCGCTGTCGTAGCGGTAACGACCTGTGCATTGCCAGTGGTCATTTTCATCTCACTCTTATGTTTATTATGAAATGCAGCCTTGCTTGAGGCCCGATCAAGGGCCGCATCGGTCACAGCGTCTGTACTTCTCCAGTGCTGAAGGCGGATGCAACCACTTCGATGGTGTTGCACAGCGGTTCACCGAACTCACGCATGCTGACTTCGAAACGGTCGCCCGGCTGGGTCTTGATGTTATCGGCTACCGACAGGGTGGCGGTGCCGAAGAAGTGCACATGCACGTCACCTGGACGCAGGAACTGGGCGTACTTGAAGTGGTGGTACTCAAGGTTCTCCAGGCTGTGGCACATGTTGTCCTCGCCACTCAGGAACTCTTTCTCCCATAACACGGTGCCGTCGCGCCAGATCCGGCTGGTCCCCGCCAGGTGCCGGGGCAACTCGCCCACGCGCAGCTCTGGCCCATAGGAGCAGTTACGCAGCTTGGAGTGTGCCAGGTAGAGGTAATTGCGACGCTCCATGACATGGTCGGAGAACTCGTTGCCCAAGGCGAAGCCCAGGCGGTAGGGCTTGCCGTCTTCGCCGATCACGTAGAGGCCGGTCAGCTCTGGTTCTTCACCCGCATCTTCGGCGAAGTCCGGCGACTGGAAGGCCTGGTTCGGGCGTACCACAATGGAACCGTCGCCCTTGTAGAACCACTCCGGCTGGGCGCCCACCGTACCTGCCGCCGGACGGCCGCCGTCGAGGCCCCATTGGAACATTCTGGCGGTGTCGGTAAGTGCGGCTTTGTCATCGACCTTTTGCTGGTGCATCTGGTCGCGGGTGGAGGCGCTTCCCAGGTGGGTCAGGCCAGTGCCGCTGATCAGGCAGTGCGCGGGGTCTTCATGGTCGAGGGGCGGCAGGACTCGGCGGGCTTCCAGCACGTGGGTATAACCTTCAGGACCGAGGGTGGTGCCCCTGGCCTCGACTTCCTTGAGCAGGCTGCGACCATTGGCAATCGCGGCGAGGGCAAGCGTGCGGGTGCTGGATGCACCGTTGACGACTTGAATCGCGTCGCCTTCGACGACGCCGACTCCACGCTGGCCGGTGGAGTCTTCAAATTGGATTAATCGCATGGAGGAGCCTCAGCTTGTTGTTATCGTTGGGGCCACTTTAAATTTCCAGGCTGTTGCTGCCTAATGAGAGTTACGACCCGAGCGATAACTTTCAGGTATACCCATGCTTCCGTCCTTCTCATCCATCGTATCGCGCCTGAGGCTCAAGCAATTGCGCCTCTTGATTGCCCTCGACGAGCACGGCTCGGTGCGCAAGGCGTCGGAGATCATGGCGCTGTCTCAACCCGGTGCCACCAAGGCATTGCAGGAAATCGAAACCATCTTCGGCTCAAGCCTCTTCGAACGCACGAGCAAAGGTTTGGAAGCCAACGACCTTGGGCGCTGCGTGATTCGTTATGCGCGTTTGATTCACACCGACCTCGAGCACCTTCGCGAGGAAATGGTCGGCATTCTCAAGGGACACGGCGGACGCCTGGCGGTGGGCACGATCATGGGAGCCGTGCCGGCATTGGTGGAGAGCCTGGCGCGCCTTCGCGATAAACAGCCGGAGCTGTCGATTGCGATTGTCGAGGACACCAGCTCGCGGCTATTGAGCTTGCTGGATCAGGGGCGGTTGGATGTGGCGATCTGTCGAACCAGCGTCAGCCCACGCCCGACGGCTTATCAAACCCGTTTCCGCGCACAGGAACCGCTGGTCGTGGTGGCCAACCCGGGGCATCGACTGGCCAGCGCGCAGACGCTGCAACTCGCCGACCTCATGGACAGCCACTGGGTAGTCTTCCCGGTCAATATGCCCATGCGCCTGACATTGGAACGCGAGTTTCGCCAAGTGGGGTTGAGCTTCCCGCTGTACGCCATCGAGACCTCATCGACATTCACGACCTTGTCGCTGTTGCTCAAGGACCCGAACCTGGTCGCCGTCATGCCGAACGATGTGGCGCAAATGGCACTCGACCACGGCATGTTGGTCAAGCTGGCGTTGACCATTCAGTCGACCAGCGAGCCCTATGAAATCGTGACGCGGGCCGATGTGGAGTACACGGCGCCGATGGTTCTGTTGATTGAAGAACTCACCGGTGCAAGCGTGAGCCCAGCAGCAGGCGTTTGATAGGACTGAAGCGTCCCGTGTTCAAGTACCTGCACCGTTGAACATGCTCACCAGGCTGTGCGGTGCGTCGTCACCAAACAGCAACTCATGCAGTTCATTGCACTCTGCAGCCGTTTGCGCGCTGCGCGGGAACATCGCCTGTTCGTACGCATGCAGCGCGGCTTCGACGTCATCGGGGTGTGAGGCGATGGCTTTGCCGAGTTCGGCGCCATCGTACATGGCCAGGTTGGCACCTTCGCCATTCGGGGCTGCAAGGTGTGCGGCATCCCCCACCAGCGTCACGCCCGGCACTCGGTTCCAGTGGTGTTCAACCGGCAGCGTGTAGAGCGGGCGCCATACCAGTTCGGTGTCACTGTGGGTAATCAGTGCCGTGAGGGCAGGGGACCAGCCTGTGAATACCTGCGCGATCCGTGCTGCCGCTGTTGGCGTGTGAGTGAAATCGATGGCAGCAAACCATTCCTGGGGTGCGGTGATGGCAACATAGGTGTGCAGCGTGGAGCCCGCCTCACGGTGCGCCTGGATGCCTTTTGCGGGTTGCAGGGCGAACATCGCACCGCCCCCTACCGCCTGGGCGGTGGCGGGGTGGCGGGTGTCGCTGTCATACAGGTAGGTTTCAATGAACGAGCGGCCCATGTACTCGGGGACGGCGGTGCTGAGCAGCGGGCGGACTTTAGACCAGGCACCGTCGGCCCCCACCAGCAGGTCGGTGACAACGTGAGTGCCGTCGGCGAAGGTCACCTCATGGCGACCCGCGCCCAGGGCACGCACGCTATTGACCTTGTGGCCCCAGCGCACGGTACCGGCAGGCAGTGAATCGAGAAGCATCTTGCGTAGCTCGCCACGCATGACCTCGGGACGCCCGCCAGTGCCGTCGTCGGGTTGGTCCAACAGAACGGTGCCGTCCCAATCAAGCACTCGAGTCGCCTCGCGACCTTCCAGGACAAGGGCGCGGAATTCATCCGTCAGGCCCGCCGCCTGCAAAGCCAGTTGGCCGTTGTAGTCGTGGATGTCGAGCATCCCGCCTTGCGCGCGTGCGGTTGCCGACGGCTCGGCTTCATAGACCGTGGCGGCAATGCCGTGGACGTGCAGGACACGCGCCAGGATGAGGCCGCCCAGGCCAGCCCCGATGATTGTGACGCAGGTGTGCATAAGGTACCTGTTGGCTGTGAGAAAGGGGCCGGCGGCGCGGCATGTCCCGGCCATCGTTGGCCGGATATTTCTACCCTATTTTGCCGGCAGAAAGGGGTAGGCCTGCAACAAATGATTGTTCAGCCAAGCCGCGGGGCGCTACAGGTCAGGCGCCGTCATTCCAGCGGGGACGTGCAGCGCATCTCCGCAGCCCGCCAGCAATGCCAATCCATTCCTCGAAGGGCTGATAGGAATAGGCAAGCCTCACAGATGATCCGGCATAGGTCGGCAGCGGTGACTTGACTAACATCAGTACTCATCAACCGAGAGGCATGTCCATGAGCACTCACAAAACCCTGTTCATCACCGGTATCAGCAGCGGCTTTGGCAAGGCCCTCGCGACCGAGGCATTAGCGGCCGGTCACCGTGTGATCGGTACCGTGCGTAATGAGGCAGCCCTTGAAGCATTCGAGGCGTTGTCTGCCGAACGTGCCCACGGGGTGATTCTGGATGTCACCGACTTTGCGCGGATCGACAGCGTCGTCGCCGACATGGAGACCCGCTACGGCCCGGTGGACGTCCTGGTGAACAACGCAGGGTACGGCCACGAGGGGATTTTCGAAGAGTCGTCGCTGGAAGACATGCGCCGCCAGTTCGACGTCAACGTGTTCGGCGCAGTTGCCGTGACCAAGGCCTTTGTGCCGTATTTCCGCCAGCGTCGCCGCGGACACATCATCAACATCACGTCCATGGGCGGCACCATCACCATGCCTGGGATCGCCTACTACTGCGGCAGCAAATTCGCGCTCGAAGGCATCTCCGACACGCTGAGCAAGGAGCTCAAGCCGTTCAATATCTTCGTGACCGCCGTCGCGCCGGGCTCGTTTCGCACCGATTGGGCCGGCCGCTCCATGCAGCGTACGCCACGCAGCATTGCCGACTACGACGCCAGCTTTGATCCGGTGCGCCAGGCGCGCGAAGCCAAGAGCGGCCACCAACTGGGCGACCCGCAGAAGGCTGCGCACGCCATGCTGCAGTTGATCGCCAGCGACAATCCACCGGCCCACCTGCTGCTGGGCAGTGACGCGCTGGGATACGTGCGCGAAAAACTTGAGCAATCCCTGCGCGATATAAGTCACTGGGAGGCACTGACGCGTTCTACGGATGGTTAAAAAGCCGGGAATTGGCAAGGGAGGAGGGTGGTTGTCACCCAGCCGCCTGGCATAAGGCGCGTGTCTTCACCCTGGATGTCTCCTTTAGCTCTCATACCCAATGATTTTGGAGATTTCCGCTACGCACGATCGCATTGATCTGCTGCAAGTGACTCATGGACGCCAGAGCCAGGCTTGAGCCTTGGGGGGCATGGAGGGCAGCCTGAGCCAAGACTCTCTGCCGAAACTGGCTGAGCTGGGCAGGCGTCAGGTACTCGGCTTTGTCTTCCCTCTTACCCTTGATTCGGACCAGCACCTCTTCTGGTAGTTGAGTACTTTTAACTTCGCATCCGAGCAGTAAAGTGGCCAGATCTGCCAGGCTGCGCACTTCTATTTCCTTAAGTTTGCCGCCGTTTGCACCACCCGACAGTGGGTGATTCTGATTTTGGTATGAATAGAGCTTGGTGGCGTTGCCCGAGTGGTCATGAATAGGGTGGGAGGAAAGATTCCTGAGTTTTTCAAAACCAAACACTACCGGTATTACCGTGCCTTTATTGAGCAGGCTCAAATAAGGCGCTTTACCCTGCTCCAACGCCTCGCGTAGTTTGCAAGCCCACTGCGTATAAAGGACCTCCAGCGCTTTACCTTCGAGCACACAGTCGGGGGCGTTCTCGAACTTAAACGTTATGCTGCGAGGAAGTTTCACCGCGTTGACGCTTTGCTCAGGGGGCGCGGTGAGCAGCTTGCTGGCAGCACCGGAAACGATATAGGCATCATGCAGAAAGTTCTGCAGCCACGCGCTACCCTCAGCATCAATAGCCTGGGGATCTTTTATAGCGAGCGTCACCGGCTTGTAAGTCAGCGAAAGTGGCGAACCTCGATCCGTTGAGTGTGTGAGGATCTGGGTCAAACGGTGTTGCTGGGCGCGGGATGACGCGTTAGAGGGCACAATCCCGAGGCCTCGTGAGTAGGTACGGGCCTTGGTGCGCAGATTTTTACGGGTCGTGGCATCCGTGGCACTTTCAGGCGTTCGATCAGAGAAAAATACCCGACCATTCAACGACTGTGAGCCCCCCTTGGCATCATTGACACCGCCCTTGAGCGAGCCAGAGGTCAGTATTTCCAGGCCCCAGGGGGAACCATGCAGGGCTTCGGGCTTGATGTAGCCCAGAGGTGCAGTAGGGTTTAAGGATTGCAACAAGGCAATGCGCATGCGGGAGAGGCTGCGCTTGTCCAGGTCACGCATGCTCTCCAGCACATCGATAGGCGAGCGACGTTCGCTATCCAGCACGTCGGCGCGCCTGCCTTCGATGCGCGCTTGCAACACCTGCTTGCTATCGCCGCGGGCCACAGCAGCATGAATCGGGTCGTTAGTGTTGCAAATCATCAGCGGCGCTATCGAAGCGCTATTGCCGGGAGGAACACAACTCATACCATGGCTCCAAACTTATTCAGCGTGCAGCTTAGTGGCGTTGCTGTCCTTTCCAGTTCTATTACACCTATTGATATCCCTAGAGCGTTCAACATCTGATGTACGCGGGCATTTAGATGCCGCTGCATTTTCCCAACGACTCTTTTGATCGAATCGGTGTCAGGCACAAATGCCGCCCGTCTGGTGAGGGCGGCCTTGTCTCTGCGCTGGGTCGACGCTCAATTGCCTCTGTAGGTCGAGAAACCGTAGGGACTGAGCAGTAGCGGGATGTGGTAGTGCGCAAGGGTACCGTCCACTTCAAAAATGACCGGTACTTCGGGGAAGAAACTCGAGACTTTGTGAGCCTTGAACCACTCACCGGTTTTGAAGGTGACACGGTAGGTGCCTTTCTCCAGGGCCTTACCTTCCGGGTACAGGCCGGGAATACGTCCTTGATCGTTGGTTGCAGCGCTGTTGAGCAGGCTCCAGTTGTTGCCATCCTGTTTTTCCAGCGTGACATTGACGCCAGGGGACGGCAGACCATCTTGCAGGTTGAGTACATGCACGCTGAGCGGGTTCCCTGCCGCGAATGCCAGCGAAGAGGCGACACTCAATACAACGCCAGCGAACAACGATTTTAATCCAGTCATGAGGATGTCCTTAGTTTTTGACGGTAGGTAGAATTTTGTTGATCGCGGCTAATGCGCAACCTTCATCGGTTGCTGCACCACCGGCGCCGGCCACGCCTATGGCGCCAATGACTTGTCCTTCAAACAGCAATGGCACTCCGCCGCCTAGCAGCAATAGCTCATGCAGGGTGTTGAGGTTTTCCGCATCGGGGGTGCTGCGGGCACGCTCTGCCAATAGCCGTGTCGGGGTCTTGGTCGATAGGGCGGTATAGGCCTTGCGTTGGGCCGCCAATGTATTGTGTGGGCCAACGTTATCGTCACGCTGCAGGGCGACCAAATTGCCTCCTCGGTCGACAATTGCCGCTACACCTGTACGACCATCGGCATGACACGCTGCCAGCGCGGCATTCAGCAAATCATTGGCCATTGCCAGTGATACGTCGTTGCGCTGCACAACTTGATCCGCAGATGCAACCGCGAGCGCAGAGCTCATTGCGAGTGGCATCAGCAATAAGTTCGATAGGCTTGTCCGCATGCTTTTTCCTTTGTTTGGTCTGGCTGAGTCGTGGTCAGGCAGGATGACGCGTGCGGGCCGTCAGAATGATTGCCTGATGATTACCAAGATGTAATGTGCCAAAACGCTCAGGCGCGCTAGCCTATGCTCCAGTTCTGGAGGAAAAGATGCGTATCCTGGTTGTTGAAGATGAAGCGAAAACCGCGGATTACCTGCACAAAGCCCTGACTGAATCGGGCTACGTGGTAGAAGTCGCCCTGGATGGCCTGGAGGGCCAGTATCTGGCGCAGGAAAGTGAGTTCGACTTGATCATTCTGGACGTCATGCTGCCGCGCCTGGACGGCTGGCAACTGCTCCAGATCATTCGGCGCAAGTGGCAAACCCCGGTGCTTTTCCTGACCGCCAGGGATTCTGTGGAGGATCGGGTCAAAGGGCTCGAGTCAGGCGCCGATGATTACCTGGTCAAACCCTTTTCGTATGCCGAGTTGTTGGCGCGCGTACGTACGCTGCTGCGCAGGGGACCGCCCCGTGAAGTCGAGCAGTTCCTGGTTGCAGACCTGAGCCTGGACCTGTTGCGCCGCAAGGTCACGCGCCAGGGTGAACGGCTGACCCTGACCAACAAGGAGTTTGCCTTGTTGCACCTGCTGGTCAGTCGGGAAGGCGAGGTGCTATCTCGCTCCTCGATTGCTTCGCAGATCTGGCAGATGAACTTTGAAAGCGATACCAATGTGGTCGATGTCGCCATTCGGCGACTGCGCGCCAAGGTTGACGATCCTTACCCGCTCAAGTTGATACACACCGTGCGGGGCATCGGCTACATGCTTGAGGTGCAATCCTGAAACTGTTTCCGCGTACCCTGAGCTTGCGCTTGGCGATCATGTTCGCGTTGGTCAGCGCGTTGCTGCTGGGCTCCATCGGGTTTTATCTTTATCAGTCGTTACAGCGAGAGATCGCGTGGCGCGATGACCAGGCGCTGCTCGGGCGCCTGGAGCGCATGCAAGCACTGATCAACGACAGTGTCAGCGTCGAGCAACTCAGAAATCGGCCCAAGCTCTACGAAAACATGCTGGGCAATCGCGACAACCTGCTGTGGATTGTCGATGACACCGGCCAGGTACTGATCGAAATCAACCCCGTCAGCATGCGCTTGCCCACGTTACCGGCTGCGGCCCAGGCTCAGCTCGGTGACGGCGACTCTTCGGTGCCAGTGCGGCTTGCCTGGCAGCATGTCATGCAGGGTGGTCGCGGCTTGACGCTGATTGCCGGCAAGTTGTTGAGTGAGCGCGAGCAGATGCTGGCGGCTTACCGTCTCAAGCTCTGGCTCGCCCTGTCAGTCGGCGCGCTGCTGGCTTTTGTGCTCGGCGGGTGGGTCAGTCGGCGAGGCTTGCAGCCTGTGCGCAGGCTGGCTCAGCGCGCCGCCGCGATTGATGTGCAACATCTGCATCTGCGGCTGGACGAGTTCAACGAGCTGAGTGAGCTGCAAGTGCTCAGCCATGCGCTTAATCAAATGCTTGCACGTCTTGAAGACGGGTTCGCCCAGCTATCACGGTTCTCGGAAGACCTCGCCCACGAGATGCGTACGCCACTGAGCAACCTGATGGGGCATACCCAGCAAAGCTTGAGGCACAGCCGCTCCATCGAGGACTATCAGAACCTGCTGGTGTCGAACCAGGAAGAATATGAGCGTCTGGCGCGGATGATCGACAGTATGCTGTTCCTCGCACGGACCGAGCAGCCGCAAGCATCCGTGCAGGACGAACTCATCAACCTGCATGAACTGGTCGAGCAACTGTGTGAGTATTTCGAAGGCGTGGCGCAAGAACGCGACGTCACCCTGATTAATCAGGCCCATGGCGAGCTGCGTGCCGATCCGGCCTTGATCCGTCGAGCATTGGCTAACCTGGTGGCCAATGCCCTGCGCTACGGTTCTCCCGCGGCGGAGGTGATTATCCGCAGCGTGGTGCGCGAGGGTGGGGTCGAAGTCTCTGTGCACAACCAGGGCCCGCCCATTGGAGCAGAGCACCTACCGCGACTTTTTGAGCGCTTCTACCGGTGCGACCCATCACGCAATCAGCCGGATGATTCCGGGGGCCTGGGGTTGGCCATCGTGCATTCAATCATGCAGTTACATGGCGGCCGGGTGACCGTAGACAGCCGCTCATCAGGAACGAGCTTTCGCTTGGAGTTTCCTCGGCAAAACCCTCGCGTTGTCTGATTCAGCGTCTAACGACTAAGCCCAAAGAGAGAGGTGCTTTTCGCAGCGCCTCTTTTTTTGAGGCATCAACGACCAGCGGTCATCATAAAAAGTGGAACTCCCGCTCATCCCCACCGGTCAACTTTTCTGTCCCGATAAGACGCCTATTCCTCTGGTCGCCAGAGCAGTTGGCTTAATTTGAGTTTCCACTGACACGAAGGTTTATGAATCATGAAAAGTGAACAGGTAGAAGGTGTTGCAGAAAAGCTGACTGGCAAGGCACAAAGCGCCGTGGGAAAACTGTTCGGTGATTCGAAGCTGGAAGCCGAAGGCGCCGGACGCCAAGCGGCGGGTCAGCTGACCCAGACTTACGGCGACGCACTCGACAGCGTATCGACGTTCGTTAAAGAGAAGCCTGTTGCCGCACTGGCAATCGGTGCAGTAGCACTGCTGGTGCTTGACCGTCTCCTGCGGCGCTAAGCCAGGAGTAGGCCGTCAATAGCTTTCCAGAAACCTTCCCTCTGACTCTCCAGGGTTTCCCCGCAGGAGAGGGGGAGGGAGGTGATTCAGGCAGGCATCCACGCTGCTGATCTCGCTGGCTCGCCGCGTCGGCAGCCGCGTCGTAGAGGCCTCTAACGGCTGCGCTGGGTTCGTCAGCTGTGATTGATCATCCAGAACATCACAGCCTGTTCGCCAAGAGCTTTCGAACCTCGGCGATGATCAAGTCGATATTGAATGGCTTGGCCAATACAGCATCAAACAAATCTGATCTCTGCATGCCGATATGTGCCTGAGCACCGCTCATCAAGATAATCGGCAAATGGCCAGCGGACGGGAGGGCTCGGACAGCTGTGGCGAATTCCAGGCCATCCATGACCGGCATCATAAAGTCGGTAATGATCAAGGCTGGCTGTTCTCTATTGAGCACCTCGAGGCCTTTTTGACCATTGCTGGCGGTCACCACCATGAACCCCTCATCCTCCAGCGCGAAGCAGAGAATATCAGCGATCAAATACTCGTCGTCGACGACCAGGATGGTGGTCATGTTAATACAACCTGCTCAAAAGCTTAAAAAGTTGAACCGGGGCATGAATCAGTGGGGACTGAGGGTTCATGTCTTAAAGCCTTTTTCAGGAAAACATCATGATCACGGATGACGACCTCAAATCGAGAGGGATCGTAAGAGCTGTCTCTTACTTTAAGAATGGATAGCGTCCTGCTTAGTTCAGAGTGATTCTCAGAGAACCGCATCAGCATCAGATTGTCGACGATGCTGGACAGGTCAGAGTTCGGTGCACTGACCTCTGAGCCAAAAAGATCGCGCATTTCCCAGGACGCAAATACCGTAACGCCCCTGGATCGCAACTCGTTCATCAGCGCACTGAAGAAGTCAGTAATGCGCGCGGGATTTGTCGAGACCCGTGTCATACCGCTGAGGCTATCGATGAACAGACGCTTGATGCCCTTATCTTCAACGATACTCAGCAATCGTGCCCCCAGGCCATCCAGCAGGCCTTCGGTAGTCGGCTGCCAGGCAATACTCAGGGCGCCACTGTCTTCCATACCTTTGATATCGATACCCAGTGATTGGCCTTTAAGCCGCAACCGCTGTGGGCTCTCGTAGAAACCAAAATGCAGCCCCGGAGCCTCCACCGTCGATTCGGCCAGGAATTTGAGGCCCAGCGTGGTTTTGCCAATTCCTGATGGGCCAATGACCAGAGTCACACTGGAACTGTAAAGGCCTCCGCCCAATATGTCGTCCAGTGAGTCAATGCCACTGGCAATGCGCGTCATGTCGGCGCTGTCTGGGGCGGACGGGTGGCTGTAAAGACTTTCGAGTCGAGGGTAAACCACCAATCCGTTGTCGGTGATCTCACATTCATGAAGGCCTGTCATTGCCCCGCTGCCGCGAGTTTTACGCAGTTGAATACGGCGCACCGAGCGAGTGCCATATAGCTCTTCACCCATCTCAATCACGCCGTCTACCATCGTGTGCTCAGGGCTGCCGTCATCGAGTCGCGAACTGGTAAGAAACAGGACGGTGCAACCGGCGAAAGCCGCATGCCCTTGCAACTCTGAAATGAATTTCTTGGTGTCGATGTGCGAATCGGCTTTTGAGCGCGCATTGAGCAAGCCGTCAACTACCATCACGGTGGCCTTTTGGCGACTTATCTCGCGCCGAAGCAGCTTTACTACTTCATCCAGGCCTTCGTTTTCCAGGGTGTCAAAAGCACTGACAAATTGAATTTCGGCGCCAACTTTGGACGAGTCGAAAAAGCTCAGTGTAGAAAGAAACTGAAACAGGCGGTCATGTGACTCGGCCAGTAGCGTGGCGACCAGAACCCGGCCTCCATTGCTCGCATGATGGAATCCAAGTTGGTTGGCGAGGATCGTTTTTCCAGATCCCGGGCGCCCTTGGATTATGTATGAAGCGCCTGCGACCAGCCCTCCCTTGAGCAGAGCATCGAGCCCTTCGATTCCACTTTGGAGGCGTTTTAGCTTTTCCACGTTGCGACCCTGATCTGAAAAAACAGGCTGTTTAAGCCGAGTGAGGCGGAATGCTAACGCCATTTTCGTTCTGGGGCCATTCTCGGCTAAAGCATGGCTGACTTAGAGCGTTATATGGCCCATTCCAGCCGCCTTGAACTCGGACTTAGACTCTCTAAAGTCACGGCGAAATCAGCCTTGCTAGCAGATGACCCTTTAATCTCGCAGTGATTCAATTGCAGTTAGAGGTAGCGAGCGTTTGCGACAAGTGGAATGAAGTCAGGCAAAGCGTAGGAGGGGCGTTGAATTGGCCTGATCTTCATCACTCAGTTGGCTTCCTGCTCCCACTCTATAGAAAGGCTCGACGCAATCCTTGTCAGCTCATGTAACTCGCAGTCCTGGGTAATGAAGATGGCCACGGATCGACCTCCAGACTTTGTACGAAGTAGCCGTGGCGCGGAAAACGCTGTGCCGACTGTCTGCATCAGAAAATCCCTCTCTGGTGTACAGATCAGTGCTTTGCTTCTGAGCAGTTTTTCGCCGAGACAGCCGGTGACGTTTTCAAGCCAGTCGATGGCATCGCCCGGGTCTGGCTCATTTAGCTGAGCCTGGTATACGTGTATGCGTGGGTGAGCGGTGGCTTGAACGAGCTTGCGTTGGGGGAGGGCGTGATCAAGGGGGCGTAGGGTCGCGTTCAGAAAAGCGCGATGGCTCCTCTTGGCTTGCGATATCTCTTCGACAATGGTTGCGAACGGGTTGATTCGCTCCGCTGTTGCCATTGCAGTGCACAGTTCCTGCTGTGACGCTGAATCGATCTTGGTGAGCACTACAGTTTGGGCTGCACTAAGTTGAGCGGCTGCTGCATCGAACTGGGTGCTTAGTAAGGACGGTCTCGTGCAGTCGTAGGTGCAGATGATCGAAACGGCCATCTGCAGGTGGGCTAAGCCAGCCAGGGAGCGCACCACTTCTCCGGGCATGGACAGCCCGCTGCACTCCAGGATGATTCGTTCAAATGGCGGTAAATCCATCCGTGCCCTGGATTCAATTAGATGTTGCACCGTGGTGACCAAGTCATTGTTAAGGCTGCAGCAAACGCACCCATTGCTGAGTGTTTCGATGACCAGCCCATTGGTCGAATCGACGAGTACCGCGCCGTCGATGTTGACGGCACCGGCTTCGTTGACGATTACCGCTGTGCCGTTGCTGTCTTCTACGGTGTAGAGAAGCTGTTCCAGCAGGGTGGTTTTGCCGCTGCCCAGCGGGCCGGTCAAGATGAAGAAATCGATACCCTTTGCAGGAGAAATCATATCCGCCTCCTACAGGGTTGGCTTATGTTCGCCGTTCCAGGTTTCGTCAACCATCTCGCGGACATCGGCGAGCAGTTCCCCGGTATCAAAAATGACGCCGCCCTTGAGGGTGTAATCAAGGCAGCGCTTACGTTCGGCTACGTTGGTGTCATCGTTGAGTCGTACAGCGCCAGTCCCGTAAAGCAGCTTGAAGTCCGACAAGGGGTTCTGGTTATGAATGAGGATGTCGGCCTCTTTTCCGACCTCCAGGGTGCCAGTCTTGTGCTCAATACCCAATAGTTCGGCCCCTTGCAGGGTGGCAGCACGCAGCACCTCCTGTGGCGTGAATCCCGCCTCTTGTAGAAGCTCAAGCTCACGTACAAAGCCGAAGCCATAGACCTGGAACATGAATCCGGAATCGCTGCCTGGGCACACCCGACCCCCTCGGTTTTTGTACTCATTCAAGAACTGCATCCAGATCCTGAAGCTTTCCTTCCACTCCAGTTCATTCTTGGTTGACCAGCGAAAGAAGTAGGCGCCGTGCCCACCTCGTTGAGGCTGGAAGTAGTTCCAGGAGGTGCTGTCGGTGTACTCCTGATGCCAGTCAGCGCGACGAGCTCGCATTACGTCACGGTTACTGTCGTAGACATTCATCGTCGGAACAAAGGTGTGGCCTACCTCAAGGAATGCTTCGAGCACCTCATTCCACTTCTGGCTACCTGGTTTTGTTGCCTGCAGGAATGTTCTGCCGGCGGCGGCGAAGCGGATGTACTCGTCGTTGTAGTTGTAGTCGTCATCAATGAACTGAAGGGTACTTCCTTCCATCAGCGCTTCGGGGAGGCCGTAGGAATGCTCTGTGCTGGTCAGTCCCCACTTCGCTGTCTTGAGCGCGTTCATGCGGCCGACTGAAAGCTGGGCATGGTGACAGCAGGTTTTGAGACCGAGGTTTTGGCACTCGTCCAAAGCGGCTTCCATAATGGCGGGTGGAGAGCCAAAGAACTTCACACCACAGGCGCCTTTCTCGCGCACCTGGCGCAACCACTCACGTCCTTGCTCTGGGCTGTAGATCACCTTCAGGTAATCGTTCACAGCAGGGAAGTAGACGTACGGGTAGAGATTGGGCGCCCCGATGGTGTGATCAGCTGACGCACGTTGCTGCTCACATGTCCAGGCGAGCCCGTTCATGCAGCCGGCCTCTCGCACCGAGGTGACGCCATGGGCCAGCCAGAGCTTGTATACGTAATCGGCTGAAAGCATCTCACCGCTTTCTGCGTGAAAGGGTGTGCCGACGTGAGCGTGACAATCAATGAAACCTGGCGTAGCGAACTTGCCATGGCAGTCGATCTCGCGAACGCCTTCTGCGGGGCGACGGGCGGGGTTTATCGGCAGCCCGGGGACGCCAACCGCTGCGATTTCAGTGATGAGGCCATTTTCGATAACGATATCGGCAGGCCCCCAAGGTGGGGCACCGGTACCATCAATGACCGTGATGCCTCGAAGCACCAGGCGGGAGTATGGTCCATTGCCTCGCTCGTTGCTGGTGGCGGGTTTGACTTGGCCAAGGCCTTTCTTGGCGAAGCCGGCGACCATTTCTTCGCCTACCTCAATTGACGTAGCAGGGCTCGTCTTCACATAGCCTCCTATTGTTTTATTTACCGACCAGCGACGACTGTGTGGCGGGCCTGTTGGAGTTGAGCAGGGGCTCACAGCATTTTAGACGCTGATGTCGAGCCACTCAGGGGTGCGGGGTTACCACAGCACCCTAGGCAGATGGGCAGTAAGAAAGTCGGCCTGAATCGGGTGGTCTTTGTGACCTTTGCTCAGGCTCTACAGGGCCTATCTCAGCCATCTGATGGCGCGGCTTGGATGTATGGCTGGATGGTTGCCCTTACACCCATCCTATCCATGAATCCCCTGCATTTCTTAGTGTCTGGAGTCGAAGCGAGACGGTTAAATTCCGACTCGGAATAGGTTGAAGTGCTCGAAATAGGATTTATTTGCCTCAAATTCCTATTTTTGTGTGGTAGAAGCGCGACGTTCCCAGGCGCTCAATTGACGAACCCTACAACAACGACAAAAGGCGCGGCTTTCACAGAAGGCTCGAGGGAATCTGAAAATGAGTGCAATTAGTTTGGATGTTGGTCGTGCGGTGGATACGAGCGCAATGCGGCGCAAAGCTATCATCGCCACTGTTCTAGGGAATGGATTCGAGTGGTTTGACTTCATGGTGTATGGCTTCTTTGCCATTATCATCGGTAAGTTATTTTTCCCCACCGGAGATGACTTGACGTCGCTGATGCTTTCGGCGGCAACTTTTGGTGTCGGGTTTTTGGTGCGGCCAGTGGGCGGTGTGCTGATCGGCATCTACTCTGATCGCTATGGCCGAAAGGGGGCGCTGTCTCTGACCATCATCTTGATGGGGGCTGGTACGGCCCTGATTGGTTTGGCGCCGACCTATGAGCAGGCAGGTATGCTCGCTCCATGTATCATCGTATTTGCGCGACTGCTCCAGGGTATCTCTGCGGGGGGGGAGATGGGTGCCGCCACGGCTTATCTGACTGAACAAGCACCTGAAGGGAAGAAGGCTTATTACTCAAGCTGGATCCAGACGAGTATTGGCTTTGCAGTTCTGCTCGGTGCTTGTTTCGGTACCGGCATTACACTCGGCTTGAGCCCGGAGGAGGTCGAGAGCTGGGGTTGGCGAATTCCATTCCTGTTCGGCATCCTGATTGGCCCTATCGGATTCTTCATTCGCCGCAACCTGCATGAGTCACCGGTGTTTGAAGAGTCTTGCGAGCTGACCGAGACGCCGCTGCGAGACGTCCTCCGCGAGTATCCACGGCAGGCGGTCGCCAGCTTCGCCATGATCGTACTTTGGACGGTGTGCATCTATGTCATTCTTTTTTATATGCCAACCTACTCTGTGAAGGTGCTGAAGCTTCCTCAGTCTGCATCCTTCATTGCCGCTATGGTGGGCGGTGGCGTAATTGCGTTCTGCTCTCCAATCACGGGTTACATTTCTGACAAGGTTGGTCGCAAGTACCTGCTGGCTGGAGCCTCGGCGGTGATACTTCTTGTGGCTTGGCCGATGTTCAATATGATCGCCAGTTCGCCCTCGCTTTACACACTCTGCATCTTCCAGGCGGTGTTTGGTGTCCTGATCGCGGTTTACACTGGCCCGATACTCGCTGCGCTTTCAGAGACCTTTCCTACCAAGGTGCTGTCGACGGGCCTGTCCTTGGCCTACAACCTTGCAGTGATGACTTTTGGTGGGTTTGCCTCGCTGATCCTCACTTGGCTTATCAGTGTTACCGGCTCGGTTACCGCTCCAGCTTTCTATGTGATGATCGCGGCAGCGTTCAGTTTTCTCGGTGTAATGCTCGGTTATTGGCAGCCTGGTCGTCGCTGATCGATGAAGCGCCGGGGTCGCTTATGCGATACCCGACGTTCTCGCGGTGTATTGGGCGATCTCATCTCAATTTTTGTCTTTGCTTAATTCCTATTTTGAGCAGGATAAAAGAATGCTTTTATCCTTCTTTGAGTCGGTAGAGCTGCGCGCTTTCTCGGCTTACAGTACCTAACCTCCGTCGCTCTACCTCCGGTCTTCCGCGTAGGGCTTCACGTTGTGTTCCCGTGCTGCTGATCGAGACCAGGCTTTTCCAAATGACAAAAAATAATCCTATCCCGTTCGACCTCAATGTCCTCATGAGTCTGCGCTCCAAACTGGAGGCTGAGACCTCGGCGGAGGTGAGGTTCGACGCAGCGACTCGTGCGATCTACGCCTCTGAGGCATCGAACTACCGTCAACTGCCAATCGGTATCGTGATTCCTAGAAGCATCGACGACATCATCGCCACGGTGCGAGTGTGCAGGGATTCCGGGATTCCGATTCTTCCGCGTGGTGCTGGTACTTCGATGTGTGGCCAAGCCGTTAACGCTGCGGTGGTCATTGATGCGTCTAAATATCTCAATGCAATTCACGAGATCGATCCGGGCCGACGCCTGGCCAGGGTTGAGCCAGGCGTTATTTGCGATCAGCTCAAAGGCGAAGCTGCAAAGGTGGGCTTGACCTTCGGCCCTGATCCCGCGACTCATAGCCGTTGCACCCTTGGCGGCATGATTGGGAACAACTCCTGCGGCGCTCACTCGGTAATGGCCGGCAAGACGGTAGAGAACGTGGAGCGGCTGGAAATTCTCACCTACGACGGCGAGCGTTTTTGGGTCGGGCCGACCGATGAGGCCGCGTATCAGGAGCATATCAACGCCGGTGGTCGTCGCGCCGAAATCGTTCGTTCCTTGAAAGCGTTGGTAGATAAGAACGAAGAGCAAATTCGTCAAGGATTCCCCAAGCTGAAGCGTCGAGTCTCGGGTTATAACCTGGATCAGTTGTTACCGGAGAATGGCTTCAACATTGCTCGAGCACTGGTAGGTGTGGAGGGTACCTGCGTGACAGTGCTCCAGGCCGAGACCCTCCTGGTGAAGAATCCAACTCATCGTGTCCTTTTGGTATTGGGTTACGAGGAGATCTACTACGCCGCCGATTCGGTCCCTCAGTTGCTACCGCTCAACCCTATCGCCATGGAGGGGCTGGACGACGGCATTATCGAGGGACTCAAAGAGCGCGGTATGAAGCTCGCTGACATTGCGGAGCTGCCTGCCGGCAATGCCTGGTTGATGATTGAGTTCGGCGCGCTCTCAACCGAAGATGCGATCGCTTTCGCTCAGAAAGCCGTCGATATAGCGCCAGAGCTGCCAGGGCGTCCAAGCGTCCGGCTGGTTACGGATGCCGGCTTGATGAATCGGATTTGGACAATTCGTGAGACCGGGGCTTCGGCCACTTCCCTGGGGTTGGACCCCAACGAACCTGATCCTGTCGTGGGTTGGGAAGATGCGGCGGTCGAGCCAGAGCACCTGGGGAAGTACCTGCGCGAGTTCAAGAGCCTAGTCAGCAACTATGGCTACAAAACGAATCTCTATGGCCACTTCGGCGATGGTTGCATCCACTCTCGGATCACCTTCGATTTGAAGTCTCAAGATGGCCTGGACAACTGGCGGGCGTTCCTCGACGAGGCTGCACACTTGGTTGTCCGTTACGGCGGCTCTTTGTCCGGCGAGCACGGCGACGGCCAGGCAAAGGGTGAGTACCTGCGCATCATGTACTCCGCCGAGATAATGAATGCCTTTGCCGAGTTCAAGGCTATCTGGGATCCGCTCAACAAAATGAACCCAGGCAAGCTGATCCATGCAATGCCTGTCGATGCCAACCTTCGCTTGGGCCCAGATTACAAGCGTCGAGAAATCCCCAGCCAGTTCACATATGACCCTCGTCTCGGCGACAAAGGCCTGGCTCGCGAATCCGAGCGCTGCATTGGAATGGGTAAGTGCCGCTCCCTGGAAGGTGGAACCATGTGCCCGAGTTTCAGGGCTACACGCGACGAAAAATACTCCACGCGGGGTCGTGCGCGCCTGTTCTTCGAGTTACTCAAGGGCGAAGTGATTGAGGATGGCTGGCAGAACGAAGAGGTCAAAGACTCGCTTGATTTGTGCTTGAGCTGTAAAGGCTGCAAGACCGACTGCCCTACCAATGTGAACATCGCGCGATATAAAACCGAATTCCTCAATCGTTACTACAGCGAGAAGCGTCGCCCGGTCATGGATGCGATGATTGGCCGAATTGGTGAATGGCTGCCCCATGCCACCAAGTTTTCACCTGTACTCAATTACGCGATGGGTAACCCGCTGGTGCGCACAGCAGGTTCATATTTCGGCCTGGCGCGCCACGCCAAATTTCCCAAGATCGCGGCGAAGAGCTTTCGCAGTGGTGTCACAGCCAAGCGTATCCTGAAAAACCAGGGCCAGCGCACAGGCACTGAAGTGCTGTTGTGGGTAGATAGCTTCAACAATGGGTTCACGCCCAAGGTGTTGGAGGCGGGTGTGACTGTCCTGGAAACGCTCGGCTTCAATGTGAAGCTGATGAAGCGTCATGTGTGCTGTGGCCGGCCTTACTACGACGTGGGGATGATTGATCAGGCGAAGGCTAATCTGGAGCAGATCCTCACTCAGTTGGAGCCGGTGTTGGAGGAGCGCATGCCTGTCATTGTTCTGGAGCCAAGCTGTCTTTCGGTATTCCGAGACGAAATGCCCAGTTTGTTCCCAGCAGACCCGCGTGCCAAGCAACTCGAGGAGTCGATCATGACCCTTAGTGAGTTCATCAAGAGTCGTGGCTTGCAATTGCCCCTGATTGATGAAGATGTCCGCATTCATGGTCATTGCCATCAGAAGTCTTGTGGCGGCATGGAAGGCGAGCAAGGCGTCCTGGAGAAGCTCGGTGGTAAAGGCCAGGTGATCAATTCCGGTTGCTGTGGTGTTGCTGGAGCGTACGCCTACCACAGCAAAACGGCTCCGATAGCCAAGATCATCGGTGAAAAAGAATTCAAGCCCCATATCGACAAGATCCCACAGGAAACTCCGGTGGTCGCCGATGGATTCAGCTGCCGGGGTCAGATCCGAAACGTGAGTGGTCGAGAGGCCATGCACTTGGCTGAGTATCTCGCGAAAATTCTGGGCTAGTCGCGCCAGGCACGGCATTCTCATGGTGTCCTGGCAGTCAGTGGATGCCAGCGTGTAGGTACTTATGGAGTGGAGTAGGTTGGTCATGAAGCTCGATACTGCGATTGAAAACACTGTGTTGCGCGAAGCCTCTGTTGTTGCAGGGACAAATGCCATGGATCGCGAAATAACGTGGGTTCATATCGTCGATCACCCTGAGATCACCAATTGGTTGAAACCAGGCGAGCTGCTGTTGACCACCGGTTACAACTGGCCGGTGGATGACGATGAAAGCCGAAGCATGGTGCGTCGCCTCAGTGAGATCGGCTTGGCAGGAGTCGTTCTGGCAGTCCCGCATTTTCGGGAGCACTTCACTGAAGCGGCAATCGAAGAAGCCAACCTCTGCAATCTGCCTCTGCTTGAATTGCCTTGGGAAATTCCGTTCAGCGACATCATGCACGATGTGTTGGCACGGATCATCAATATCCAGGCCGAGACGATTCGCCGCTCTGACCACATCCATCGCACATTGACCGAAGCTGCGCTGGAGGGGAAAAACCTGGAGGGGCTGGCTAAGGCTTTGAAAGCGGCACTCGACAAATCAGCTACCGTCGTTTCCGTGGACGGGACGATATTGGGGGCGTCCGACCCCAGCGCAGATGAAGCCTGCGAACGACTGCTGGTTAAAAAACTCACCGAGCTGGAGCCTCTCACTGCTTTTTTCGAGTCCAATGTCCCTAAAGTGGTTTCGGAGTGGGTGACCAAGCCCAGGTTGGGTGGAGCCATCCGTTTAAGGAACGAGGTCATTGGAATCGTATGGCTGGGAAGTGATGAGCGCGAGTTTGAAGAACTAGACTCCCGCGCCTTGGAGCATGCTGCGGTTATTGCAGCTCTGCACCTGACCTATCAGCGAGAGCTGTCTGATCAAGAAACTCGCTTGGGTTACGCATTTGTAGCGGGTTTGTTGGAGGGAAAATTTTCGGCCACGCCTAGCGCTATCGAGCGAGCTCAAGCTTCGGGTTGGAGTGAAAATAGAAACTACAGGGTTTGCCTGGTGCTCTTGAATGAGCCGATTCCGCTTTCTATCGAGGGTTTCACTCGGCGTTCAAGAACTGCGGATCGAATCTCGCAAGCAATGCAGAGCCTGGGTGTGGCGCCGCTCATGTCCGTGTCTCTGAACCAGGTGAGCTTCTTGTTGCCGTCGGAAATTGCGCCGGACGCGGTATGGCGGGCGGTGCGCACCGAGGGCTGCGCAATGGCGGTCAGTCGGACTCACCAAGGAGTGACCGGTATGGCTCATGGCGCAGTGGATGTATCTGCGCTTCTGCCTTTGCTCAAGCCAGGTAAGTTGCATGATTTTGATGAGGTTCTATTTCCCAGGGCGCTGATGGGCGATGCGGATGCTCGACGCTTGCTGGTAGAGAAAATGATTGAACCGCTGGGCAATCCCAAGCGTGGCAACACGCTCATCGAAACGGCTCTTACCTTGGCCAAGGAAGGCTTCCAGTTATTGAATACCTCCAAGGCACTGGATATCCATATTAGTACGTTGCGCTACAGGGTAGAGCGTATTGAGATGATGTTGGATATTTCGCTCGATAACCCTGATGACAAATTCAAGCTTCAAGTAGCCGCTCAAATGTATCTTTTGGCCGCTGACGAGAACTCTTAGAAAATATTGCGTGTTGGGGCGCGGCTATTAATTGCCTGTCCCAAAGCGTGGGAGGCTATGTGTCTAGGCGTGTGACGAAAACTTCATGCGGGCTGCGTTTGGTATCGCAGTCTGAAAATACTCTCTTTGATCTCGACGGCGGGGTAGTGCAGTCTGAGTTAGTTGCGCTGGCCAGAACGGCTATTGATTTAAAGGCTGCTGGCAACCGCGTTGTCGTCGCCGTGGGTGAACCTCCGTCTGCCGGGGCTGGATGCTCAGGTGGTCAAGTCTACCGTGCGGGCTATGCTGCGATGGTTGTATCTCAGACCAGGCTCATGGCTGAGTGGGAGAAGTGTTTTAACAACGGTGGTGAGGTGGCGGCTCAAGTTCTAGTAGACGCAGTAGTTTTTCACAACGCGCTCAGAGGCCAGCAGTTGGCAGGCGTCTTGTGTGAGCTGACCGATAGGGGGGTTGTTCCTATCGTGGGACTGAGTGCCGGTGGTCGTGGAGCCTGCACTACATTGTTGGATTCGTTCCTGCTGACTTTACTGGATAATCACAAGAAAGGGATCGGGCAAAAAGTAGCTGTTTAATATTACTTATCTTTTTCTTCTCTATTACGGCTGTGTGCTATCAGCCGACCCAAAAAACGATCGCGAATTCGTTTGTCGAGTAGGTAGTCTCTTTCGTCCCCCTCCTGTTCAATGATTCCCTGTAAGTCCCAGGGAAAGGGCCTGCCGGTCGTGCGAACCGAGTAGTTAGATCCAGATATGTACGCCTGCCTAATAATAACTCGAGGCTTTTCAAGATGTCCCAACCCTCTCATTCAGTCCATTCAGCTACTGCTGAAGGATCAAACCTTTCCACTGGTTTAAAACAGCGCCACGTCACGATGCTCTCGATTGCGGGTGTCATCGGGGCGGGTTTGTTTGTTGGCTCGGGTCATGCAATTGCTGCTGCTGGCCCGGCGGTGCTTCTTTCATATATCGCAGCCGGTACGCTTGTTGTGCTGGTGATGCGAATGCTCGGCGAAATGGCAGTAGCCTCTCCCGATACCGGATCATTCTCCACCTATGCGAACAGGGCCATCGGTCAATGGGCCGGATTTTCAATCGGTTGGTTGTATTGGTGGTTCTGGGTTCTCGTTATCCCCTTGGAGGCAATTGCAGCAGCTGCCATTTTGAACACGTGGTTCCCGGTTATTGATACCTGGTTGTTCGCGTTGGCGATCACTGCACTTCTGACCATTTCAAATCTCTTCAGCGTCGCTAAGTACGGCGAGTTTGAGTTCTGGTTTGCGTTGTCGAAAGTGGTCGCAATCATGGCATTCATCATCTTGGTTGCAGTCGCTCTCGTGGGAGGGCTGCCCGGTCGGGAGGTTGAAGGCTTCGTTGCTACCATGCACGCAAATGGCGGTTTCGCCCCGAATGGCTATGGGCCGGTGCTGGGTGCCTTGCTGACGACCATGTTCAGCTTCATGGGTACCGAGATCGTCACGATCGCTGCAGCAGAATCGAAAAACCCGTCTCAGCAGATCGCCCGGGCTACAAACTCTGTTATTTGGCGCATCGGTATTTTCTACATTGTTTCGATCTTTATGGTGGTTTCCATCGTGCCATGGAACGACGCCCAGCTCTCCGTGGTTGGGTCGTACCAGCGTGCGCTGGAGCTGCTGCAAATTCCCTACGCCAAGCTGATCGTCGATATCGTGGTTCTCGTCGCTGTAGCGAGCTGTCTCAATTCGGCCATCTACACCGCTTCCAGGATGATGTTCTCCCTGGCCAAGCGCGGTGATGCGCCACAAGCGCTCAAGGCGACGACTGCCTCAAATGTCCCGCGCAGGGCGGTCTTGGCCAGTACGGCTATTGGCTTCGTTACGACTGCCATTAACTACTTTGCCCCTGAGACAGTATTTGCATTCCTCCTGGCAACCTCGGGGGCAGTTGCATTGCTGGTCTACCTGGTTATCGCGGTTTCGCAGTTGCGCATGCGCAAGCAGCTGGTCGCTGACGGCCAGGAGTTGGGCTTCAAGATGTGGCTTTACCCTTGGCTGACCTGGCTTGTGATCATTTTCATTACGGCCGCGCTGTGCCTGATGCTGACGCTCCCTAAACACACTTATGAGGTGGCGTCGACGGCGGTGCTGGCACTCGTGATCGTTGCCACTGGTGTTTACACCAAGCGCCGTAGCAACGCGGCGAATTGGTCTCAGGGTCTCGTCAGCAATAACCGCCGCTGACCTCCTTCAGGTCCAGGTTATTCAAGAGGGGTGGAGGGGGCGGGGGCGCGCGTCCCCTTGTTCTTGGCCGACCAGTTGCCAGCGGAATAGTTGGGCTCGGCTTATTGCTGTCTCGCTTTCCTGCCCTGAGCCCCATCTTTGCTGTACCTACTTTTAGTACGAAAAAATCAATCAGTCTTCCTAGTTCTCGCACGTATTTTGAGTGTGAGGGTGTCGTTATGATTGCCACACTGACACACAAAGGTGAATACCATGTCTTCTCAACAAAAACTGTCCGTATCGCCTCGCGCACAACATGTATCCAATGGTGTTGCGGTTGCTCACCCGATCACCGTGAGCCGCGCTGCAGGTGCTTACCTCTGGGATGACCAAGGCAAGAAATACTTGGACTTCGTAGGTGGTATCGGCGTGCTGAACGTCGGTCACAACCACCCACGCGTCGTCGAAGCGGTACGTAAGCAGCTGGATACCTTCTCGCACATCTGCTTCCAGGTCGCGGCTTACAACCAATACACCGACCTCGCCGCAAAGCTGAACAACCTGGTGGGTGGCGAGGAGCACTACAAGTCAGTGTTCCTGACTACCGGTGCTGAAGCTGTTGAGAACGCCATCAAGATCGCGCGTGGCCATACCAATCGTCCAGGTGTGATCGCATTCCGTGGCGGTTTCCACGGTCGTACCTTGATGGGTATGACCCTCACTGGTATGAGCCAGCCTTACCGCCAGAATTTCGGCCCGTACGCTCCGGATATCTACCATACGCCGTATCCGAACGAGTACCGTGGGGTGACCACCGAGAAAGCACTGGCCGCTCTGCAGGAGGTATTTGACACTCAAATCGCTGCTGATCGCGTCGCTGCAATCATCATTGAGCCCGTCCAGGGTGATGGTGGCTTCATCGCCGCGCCGGTCGAGTTCATGCGTGCTCTGCGCAAGAAAACTCAGGAGCTGGGCATCGTCCTGATCTGCGACGAAATTCAGACCGGCTTCGGCCGTACCGGCAAGATGTTCGGCTTCGAGCACTCCGGCATCCAGCCTGACTTGGTAACCGTTGCCAAGAGCATGGCCGGCGGTCTGCCGATCTCTGGTGTCGTAGGTCGTGCCGCAATCATGGATGCCCCACAACCAGGTGGCTTGGGCGGTACGTATGGTGGCAACCCGCTCGGTTGCGCTGCAGCCTTGGAAGTCATCAAGATCTTCGAGTCGGAAAACCTGACGGAGCGTAGCCGCGCGATCGGCGCCCAGCTTCTTGAAGGCTTCAAAGCCCTGGAAGGCCGCTTCAAAGGCATCGGTCACGTGCGTGCGATCGGTGCAATGGCAGCCGTTGAGTTCGTTTCTGATCGTGAGTCAAAAGAGCCAGATGCGGCTCTGGCGCAGCGGATCATCGATGCTGCCCGTGAAGAGGGGTTGCTGGTGATCAAATGCGGCGTGTACCGCAATGTTGTCCGATTCATCTGCCCACTGGTCATTTCCGAGCAGGATGTGGCTGAAGCCTTGGGCATGTTTGAGCGTGCGCTGGTTGTCGCCGAAGCATAAGGCTGAGGTTTTATCGATTTACACCGCAATAATACTGGAGTGGTTATGTCCCCGTTTGAAGCGTTCAATGAGGTTGACATTCGTATCGGCGAGGTCGTGCGAGTGGAGCTCAATGAAAAAGCAAACAAGCCAGCTTATAAGTTCTGGATCAATTTTGGTGAGTTGGGCGAGAAAACCACCAGCGCGCAGTACACCAAGCTCTACAGCCCTGAGGAGCTTGTCGGTAAGCAGGTGGTTTGCGCCGTCAATCTGGGCGCCAGGAAGATTGCGGGCTTTACCTCCGAAGTATTGATGTTGGGTGTCGATCGTGAGCCGGGTGAGGTTGTTTACCTGACCACAGAGCGGCCTGTTCCACTCGGTAGCAAGATTTTTTAACCCTCTAGCCGCTGTGCTGCGATACCGCGGCTGATTCAAAACAAGTAAACCTAAAGTAGGATATCAAGATGCAACTGACCGACTTCAAAGCGTTGACCTTCGACTGCTACGGCACCCTGATCGACTGGGAAACCGGTATCGTCAACGCCCTCCAACCACTGGCCAAGCGCACTGGCAAGTCTTTCACCTCTGACGAGCTGCTGGAAGTGTTTGGTCGCAACGAGTCGCCTCAGCAAACCGAGACCCCTGGTGCGCTTTACCAGGACATTCTGCGCGCTGTGTATGACCGCATCGCCAAAGAATGGGGCCTGCAACCTGAGGCTGCTGAGCGTGAAGAGTTCGGCACCTCTGTGAAGAACTGGCCTGCGTTCCCAGATACGGTGGAAGCTTTGCAGTATCTGAAGAACCACTACAAGCTGGTCATCCTGTCCAACATCGACCGCAATGAATTCAAGCTGAGCAATGCGAAGCTGGGTGTCGAGTTCGACCACATTATCACCGCTCAGGATGTGGGTTCGTACAAACCAAACCCAAACAACTTTACCTTCATGATCGATGCTCTGGCTCAAGCTGGCATCGAGAAAGGCGATATCCTGCACACTGCAGAAAGCCTTTACCACGACCATATCCCCGCCAACGACGCAGGTCTGGCTTCGGCCTGGATCTACCGCCGTCACGGTAAAGAAGGCTACGGTGCGACCCACGTTCCGTCGCGTATGCCCAACATCGATTTCCGCTTCAACAGCATGGGCGAGATGGCTGAGGCCCATAAGCAAGCGCTTAAGGGTTAATACCGATGCCGGCGACTGTTGTGGGTCGCCGGTATTTTCCGCTGAACTTGAACTAACAGCGAGACTGCCATGAGATCGTATGATTCAACTGTCTCAAGATCTCAGTTCGGGATTATCCCAGCGGTAGTCTCAGTGATCATCTGGAGCACCTTGGCAGTGAGTGTTACCTACTGCCAGAACGTATCTCCCATGTTTATTACGGGGGCTGCGCTATTTATTGGCGGGCTCATCGGGCTTCCGTGGTTCAGGCTCTGGGCTATGCCGCGCAGGCTCTTTGTGCTGGGCACATTCTGCATGTTGGCCTACCACGTCATTTATTTTTACGCGCTCCAACTGGCTGATCCGATCGGCGTCAGTCTGCTGCACTACCTTTGGCCTGTGCTGATCGTGGTGATGGCTCCACTCTTTGTGTCGAGCGGGCGACTCACCACGAGATCGATTTTGGCCGGACTCGTGGGTTTTGTTGGCGCAGTGATCAGCTGTAATCCGGATCACTCTCTGGGTGAGGGTAACTGGCTTGGCTATGGCCTGGCATTTGTTTCGGCCATCCTGTGGGCAGCTTACTCGCTACTTGCCAAGCAATATGCGGGCGTTCGCAGTGCATCGGTTGGGCTGTTTTGTCTTGTGTCGGGCGCTGCGTGCCTGTTGGTTTATCGCGCAGGCGCGCAGTGGCCGTCGCTCACCCCTAGTGAGACCTGGGCAATTGTCTACATGGGCTTGGGACCTATGGGTGGAGCCTTTTACCTCTGGGACTATGCCATGAAAAAGGCCAATCATGAGCAGGTAGCCGTCCTCAGTTATGCCACACCTGTGCTGTCCACCGCATTCTTGGCCATCTACTTGCAGGTCGGCATGCAGTGGTACATCTGGGTAGGCGCGGGATTAGTTGTTTGCTCGATGATAATGTCGAGAAGAGCAACTTCGTAAACGTTATTGATTGTGCGCGTGCGTCAATAAGGTGAAGGAATAGAACAGGTCATTCTATTCATAGTCGCCGATTTAACCTTGCCCCCGTCACGCTGGGGGCTTTTTTATATGCCTGAACTATCGAAGTAGAACATCCAAGTGCGCAGCGCCGCAGATTCTTGGCGGAAATGTCGTTGGTAAAAATAGAGGTGACTCGATGATTGAAACAAATATAAGTATCGAAAACCCGAAGATCCAAGATAGTCAACTCAAGACGGGGCTCAAGTCCAGGCATCTCACCATGATGTCTATCGCGGGGGTCATTGGTGGCTCTCTGTTCGTAGGGTCGGCAAGTATCATCCATACTGCAGGTCCCGCTGCCGTCTTGGCATTTCTGGTCGGCGGTATTCTGATGATGCTTATCATGAGAATGCTGGGTGAGATGGCGACGTCCTCCCCTGATACGGGGTCTTTCTCAACTTACGCCGATCGGGCGATTGGCCGGTGGGCCGGTTTTACCATTGGCTGGCTTTATTGGGGCTACTGGGTAAGCCTCATGGCTTGGGAGGCCTACGTTGCAGGCAAGATCCTTAACGGCTGGTTTCCATCGATCAGTATCAATGTCTTCGTTCTGGCAACCACGCTGGTACTGATCAGCATCAACTTCTTCAACGTGAAAAACTACGGCGAATTTGAGTTCTGGTTTGCACTGATCAAAGTCGTGGCGATTTTCTGCTTCTTGATAGTGTGTGGCCTCGCGGTAGCCAATATCTGGACGCTGGGGGAGGTGAGGGGTATCACCAACTTGACGGCGCACGGTTTCATGCCGAACGGCATAGACCCTGTCGTCGGCGCCATGCTGGGAGTGATGTTTGCGTTCCTGGGGGCAGAGATCGCGACTATTGCCGCTTCTGAGTCTGCGAACCCGTCCCAGCAGATCATCAAGACGACCAAGTCGGTCGTTTGGCGCGTAGGGTTGTTTTACGTGGGCTCGATTTTCCTGATTGTGTGCTTGGTGCCATGGAATGACCCCATGCTCGGTGCGCCAGGCTATGGGGCCTACCGACGCACGCTGGAGCTGCTTGGGGTGCCTGGTGCAGAAGTGCTGATGAATTTCGTGGTGCTGACGTCGGTGAGCAGCTGCTTGATTTCCGCGCACTACACAGCTTCACGCATGCTCTATTCGTTGGCCAGTCGCGGCGACGCCCCGTCATTCTTCAAGTTTACAAAACAAGGAACGGGTGTTCCGCTCTATGCCATCGTCGGATCCTGTCTGGTGGCTGTGATTCTGGCGCTGATCAATTTCAGCGAGGCGCTGAGGCCCAAGGATGTGCTCGATACGCTGATGAACATGACCGGTACTATCGCGCTTCTGGTGTATCTGGTTATCGCGTGCTCTCAGCTGAAAATGCGCCGCAAGCTGGAACTGAAGGGCAGTGAAATCCCGCTGAAAATGTGGCTGTTTCCTTGGCTGACCTGGGCGGTGATTATCTTCATCGTGGCGTGTTTGGCGGTGATGTCTTTCATGGCTGAGTACCAGGTCCTGGTAGTGTCGACAGGCAGTGCGGGTCTCGCTTTGGTGCTGATTGGGATCGTGCATCAGCGACGTTGTAATCGCTTGAAGCGCCAGGAACACAACGTAAGACTCTGACCATAGACTCACACTCAGCAGACCGCGTGAATGTTGTGTTTATCAGAAGAAAGCCACCCTTTGCGAAAGAAGGGTGGCAATGGATCCCGTCCCCTCATAACAGCACTTAACCTTTCAGTGCTCATTTGACTAATCGTAAAAATCAACCTCTGAATGACTAATCTTGCACGGGGTATTAAATGAATAATAATAAAAGTCTATTCATCAGCATGCTAGTCGCCATTCGGGATTTTTGTTTGGCAAGGCCTGTTACCGAGAAAGATGACAACGTGTTGGTAGCCTGCCCATGCCCTCATATTCATATTGAAGTATCCCCCCGTTCTCGAAACCACTAGGGGGCACTTCAAGGCTTAAATGATTAATACTTTAAATACTAAAAACACCCCTGTTTATCCTGCTCGGGATCGGTAGCTGATACTGAGTTCGTTGCTTAGGATTTACCCAAGATGAATGGTTGATGTTACGCCTCCCAAAGACGGCCTGCAGGCGTAGTGGATTGAACCATGGCTCTAAGTGCTTAGTCATCGACGGTACATGAATACCTGTTCCTTCGTGGTGTAGTCACGAAGGTATTTTCTTTTCATTTTTTACGAATCTCTTTGGAGGTTTTATGAGTTTTAAGCTGCAGCGCGAAGCGTTGATACTCACCAAGAACTTTATCGCGGGTGTGTGGCAGGACGCAGTCTCTGGCGCAACCCTCCCAGTCAACAACCCAGCTTCGGGAGAGCGCGTAACCCTCGTTGCCGATAGCGACGAAAAGGATGCAAAGGCTGCAGTTGACGCTGCAGTGCAAGCGTTTGAAGCTTGGCGCTCGACGCCCGCCAAGCAGCGAGCTGTGATCTTGAAGCGCTGGAATGACTTGATCATGGCTAACGCTGAAGACTTGGGTAAGATCATTTCTACTGAGCAAGGTAAGCCCCTTGCTGAAGCCGTTGGCGAAATCGCCTACGCCGCAAGTTATGTAGAGTGGTTTGCTGAGGAAGCCACCCGGGCGAACGGTGACATCATTCCTCAAGCCGTACGCGGACGTAAAATGGCTGCTTACAGGGAGCCGGTAGGCGTTGTAGCGGCCATCACGCCTTGGAACTTTCCCGCAGCGATGATCGCTCGGAAAATCGCTCCTGCTCTGGCCGCAGGTTGTACTGTTGTCTGTAAGCCAGCGGCGGAAACACCTCTGACTGCTTTGGCATTGGTGAAGCTTGCGGAGGAGGCGGGCGTCCCGGCTGGCGTCTTGAACATCGTCAACACTTCCGCCTCAAAAACGGTAGCGGATGTCTGGTTGGATGATCCCCGCGTTCGCAAAATCACCTTCACAGGATCGACGCCGGTCGGTAAGCACCTGGCCCACGAATCATCGCGTACCCTGAAGAAATTGGCGCTGGAACTGGGCGGTAATGCACCGTTCATCGTGTTCGAGGACGCCGATATCGATGCCGCAGTAGAAGGTTTGATGGTGGCTAAATTCCGTAACGGCGGCCAGACCTGCGTGTGTCCAAACCGTGTGTACGTTCAGTCGAAAATCTACGGCAATTTCCTGGAGAAACTCAGCGCCCGCGTGTCGGCCCTGGTCGTTGGCCCTGCCAGCGATTCGACGTCGCAGATTGGCCCTATGATCAACGCCAAAGCGATCGCCAAGATCGAGGAGCACGTCAATGATGCAGTCGCGCGTGGTGCTCGAGTCCTCACGGGTGGCAAGCGTCTTTTTACCGAACAGCGTGCCGAGTCCACTTACTACGCGCCAACCGTCCTGGCGGACGTAGATCCTTCCTCTAAATGCTTCCATGAAGAAACCTTCGGGCCGGTTGCACCCATCACTCGGTTTGAAACCGAGGAAGAGGTCATCAAGATGGCCAATGACTCGCCATTTGGATTGGCATCTTATTTCTATACCAACGACATGCGCCGTGTGCACCGGGTTACTGATGCGCTGGAGTGCGGCATTGTTGGCGTGAACGAAGGTGCTATAGCCGCCGAAGCCGCTCCGTTTGGGGGAGTGAAGGATTCGGGCTATGGCCGAGAAGGCTCCGTACATGGCCTGGAGGAATACATGCACATCAAATATGTCTGCCAAGGCGGCCTGGATTGACTCCCGACCTTTGATGAGTGAGCTCTTTACTCAAACCTGTTTGAGGCAAAGAGAATCCGCTATGCGTGTTTATTGAGAGATCGTATGAACAACCTTCAGAAAAAAGATCAACACTGGGTTCACCCTGTGACCGCCCTGATGAATCACCAGGCAAAGGGCGTATGTGCCTGGAAAAGTGCGGATGGGATTCACCTGGTGGATGTGAATGGTCATCGAGTCCAAGACGCCTTCTCGGGCCTCTGGTGTGTGAACGCCGGTTACGGGCAGCCGACGATCATCGAGGCCGCAAGGAAGCAGCTTGAAGTTCTGCCTTACGCGACCGGTTACTTCGGCTTCGGTAACGAGCCTGCGATTGAGCTAGCCCATCGTTTAGCCAACCTGGCGCCTTCTGGTTTGAACCACGTCATTTTCGGGCAGGGCGGATCTGATGCGGTAGACACAGCGATCCGAACGGTACGCTACTACTTCAACGCGATCGGACAGCCTGAAAAAAAGCACTTCATTGCAGTGCAGCGTGGCTATCACGGCTCCTCAGCTTTGGGCAGCGGACTTACCGCACTGCCCGTGTTCCATCGCTATTTTGATGTACCTGCGCCTACCCAGCACCACATTGAAGCGCCTTACACTTACCGTCATAGTGCCGGCCCAGATGAGGTATCGGTACTGCAAGCGACCGTTGCGGCACTTGAAAGTAAAGTGCGAGAAATTGGCAAGGAAAAAGTGGCCGCGTTCATCTGCGAGCCCATCATTGGCTCTGGTGGGGTAATTGTTCCTCCTGCTGGTTATCTGAAAGCAATGCGCGAGACCTGTGACAGGCTCGGCATCCTGCTGATCGTTGATGAGGTGATTACTGGATTTGGTCGTACTGGCCCAATGTTCGCCTGCGAGCATGAAGGTGTTAGTCCAGATATCTTGACACTCGCCAAAGGCCTGACTTCAGGGTACGCGCCCATGGGCGCAACGATCATCTCCGATAGCATCTATGCCGCAATCGCGGAGGCTGGCGCTGACGGTACTCCGTTTGGTCATGGCCAAACCTACGCTGGACATCCTGTCAGCGCGGCAATTGCCAACGCTACGCTGGATCTGTACGAAACCGGTCTCTTGGAAAATGGCAAAGCTGTTGGTGAGTATTTCCAGGAAAGGCTGCGTAGCCTCGAGGCGCTGGCCGTAGTAGGACAGGTGCGGGGGCAGGGTATGCTGGCGGGCGTTGAACTTGTTACAGACAAGCACACACGAGCCAAGCCTGACCCGAGCTTGAAAATCGGTCAGAAAATCTTGGCCCATGCGTTTAGCGAGGGGCTTGTATTCCGTGCTTTTGCAGACGACATACTCGGTTTTGCTCCCTCTCTGAATTACACCAATGCTGACGTCGACAAGCTGATTGAGATTCTGACCTTTTCTATCGAAAAGGTGATCGGCGCTAAATGGGTCTGACCGCTTTCCGCTGCGCGATTTAGCACTGCGTTTAAGGTCTTCGATCAGAAGACCTTCTTTTTAAGATAGCTATAAGCCGTTTAATTGCTTACTAGCACGGCGTTACAAAAACGCAGACGATAAGACGCAGCGATTCACCCAGGCTTACTGAGTCTGTAGTCCCGCGCGCAGACCGTACCAGATACATGATTTTACAAGTGGGCGATGCCAGATGTTCACAAGCTGCTCGTAAGCCCACTCCGCTGGGCTCAATGCGCTCAAAATGAATGTGCTTGTTCATCGATTAATGTTCATGGACGAGGTTTTCCGCTCGTCTGGTCGATCCGACCTTTGGCAGCTACTTAAGCGGTGGCTGGCGGCGAGGGCCTGAACGGCGGCCCTTTTGTCTAACGTGTGAATCGCCCCGGGTTTCATAGACACCTCTTTGCCTTAAACTGAGGCCAATTAGGAGGTGCCATGAGCAACCCGCGTTACTCCGAAGAATTCAAAATCCAAGCAGTCAATCAAGTGACCGAAAAGAAGCTGCCTGTCGCTGAGGTAGCCGCCCGTCTCGGCGTGTCGACGCATAGCCTCTATACCTGGATAAAGCGCTACAGCAAACCCCAAGAAGAACGGCAGCAGGATGATGATCAGCACGCTGAACTGCGTCGCCTGAGAGCGGAACTTAAGCGCGTCACTGAAGAGCGAGACATATTAAAAAGGCCGCCGCGTACTTTGCCAAGGAGTGCGGTTGAAGTACGCCTTTATCAAGCAGCGAGCGGGCGACTATTCGATTCGACGGCTTTGCCTGACGCTGAAAGTCCATCCCAGTGGTTATTACGCTTGGTTGTCTGAACCGCAATCTGCACGTGCTAAAGACGATCAACGATCACTGGGTTTGATCAAGCATTCGTGGCTGGAAAGCGGTGGCGTTTATGGCTATCGAAAAATCCATGACGATCTGCGCGAGGTCGGTGAGGATTGTGGTCGGCATCGTGTGGCGAGGCTGATGCGTCTTGAAGGTCTGCGCTCTCAGACAGGGTACCGACTCCGCCCTGGCAAGTACGGCGATAAGCCAGCGGTCGCTTCACCCAATTTACTGAAGCGCCAGTTCGATGTCGTAGAATCCAACAAAGTTTGGGTCACCGATATCACCTACATTCGCACGTATGAAGGCTGGCTGTATTTGGCGGTGGTGCTGGATCTGTTTTCTCGTCAGGTCGTCGGCTGGTCAATGAAGTCGCAGATGACCAGTGATTTGGCCATTGATGCGTTATTGATGGCGGTTTGGAGGCGTAAACCGAACCAGGAGGTGATGGTTCACTACGACCAAGGTAGCCAATACAGCAGCTATGATTGGCGCAGCTTTTTGAAGGCAAACAATTTGGTTGCCAGCATGAGTCGCCGAGGCAACTGTCATGACAACGCCGTGGCCGAGAGCTTTTTCCAGCTTCTGAAACGGAACGGATCAAGCGGAGAATCTACACCACGCAGGAAGACGCTCGTAGTGATGTGTTCGATTACATCGAGATGTTCTACAACGTAAAACGCCGCCATGGTTTCAACAATCAGCTGTCACCGGTAGAGTTTAAAAAGCGTTACGCAATGAGCTTGCAAGGTGTCTAGAGAATCCGGGGCGATTCACAGTGCCTCATATTCTCGCGTGGCCATTTCCTTTGAAAGTTCGCGCAAAAATTCCGCCTCGCTTTGCAGCAGCGTGACGATATTTAGGACATTACTGGCTTCGGCCGCGGTCAACTTGCGCAATAGACTCAGCAAGTCAACGGCGCAGGCTTCGTTAACGGAGGCTGACTCTATCAGCCTTAGTTGCCGTTTTTGAATCTCGTGCAAAGGATCCATCATTCAAACCTTGGGAGCGGTTGAGTTAGTCTTTAGCTGACAAGACCGATTTTCAGGGGGGCAGGGCGGTGAATCACATCAGACTGCTCTTAATTCACAGACCCGAATCTCAATCTGCCGCGGGAGGGACGGGCGGGTCGAAAACGGGATGGCTGAAGCTCGTGGAGCGAAACCCATGAAGCAGTGCCTGTAAGGTCGTGGCGCAGGTTGGGTCGCTCCATGGCGTGGCAGTCCTGAGAAGGGCCTCCAGCTGTCCCGCTTGGCGGGCCACATCTGGCCATTCGATACTGAGTGCTGCGCCGTGTAGACGGTGGGCTGCGTGGAGGGCCGGTTCCAGGTTGCGCAGAACCATCCCTTCAAGTAGCGCCAGTAGGTCCCGTTCCAATGCTTCAAGGATCTGCTGGTGGCCCACAGGTTGCCGTTGGGCGAAGGGGTGTGGCAGTAACGTCAGGGTCACGCCGCACCATAACTCGATGGCATCCTGCAACTTGCCAAGGCTGATCGGCTTGCTGAGGATGCCGTCCATGCCGGCATCAAAACAGCGGGCGACATGCTGGTTGCCCGTAGAGGCGGAGATCGCAATGATGGGGCAGCGTGTTTGTGCGGCATCCTGTTCGATCATGCGCAGCAGACGCGTCAGCGAATAGCCGTCCTGGTCCGGCAGGTCACAGTCCATCAAGATCAGGTCATAGGTGCCTTGTTCGAAGCAATCCACGGCCTGGGCGCCGTCCCTGGCGATCACCGGCGTGCAGCCGAAGCCCTCGATCTGTGCCTGCAATACCGCCTGGTTGGCGACGGTGTCCTCCACGACCAGAATGCGCAAGGGCTTTGGTGCGGATGTCGCTGACCAGTTCGTGGCGGGGAGCACGGTTTCAGCCTCTGTCGAGTCGGGCGGTGCCAACTCCGCGGTCAGCGACAATTCAACGCGCGTTCCCTTGCCCAGCGAGCTGTCCAGCGTGAGGGTGCCGCCCATGAGTTTAAGCAGGTCGCGACAGATGACCAGCCCCAGGCCTGTGCCACCTGAGCGCTTATAGGATTGTGCTCCCTGGCTGTAAGGCTGGAACAGGCGCACTTGGCTTTCCGGGCTCAGACCGATTCCGGTATCAGTGACGGTCAACCGCAACTGTTTGTTGCGCGACGAAGGCAGGTCACTGATCGCATAGGCAACTTCCACACCGCCGATTTCGGTGAACTTGATGGCATTGGACAGCAGGTTGTGCAGCACCTGCCCAATGCGGGCGCTGTCGAGCATCAACAGTGGCAGGTGGGATTCGCCATCGACGCTGATTGATAAATGCTTCTCCCGGGCCCGCAAGCGATGCAGGTCAACGATGTTATTCACCAGGGTGCCGAGGTTCACCGGCTCGTATTCGAGCTTGACCTGCCCGGCATCAAGCTTGGAAATATCCAGTACGTCATTGAGCAGCCTCAACAACGATTGCGCGCCGTGGTTGGCCAGGTCGGCAAAGTGCTGTTGCTGCTTGTCCAGCGGTGTGTTACGCAACAGTTCGACGGCCGCCACCACCGCATTCATCGGCGAGCGGATTTCATGGCTCATGACCGCCAGGAACATCGCCTTTTCCCGCTCGTTGCGCTCGGCACGCTGGCGCATGCGCTGGGTTTGGTAAATCGTGATGAGCAATAGCACTACCACCAGGACAATTAACGCGATCTCATGAGGGTAGTGGGACACAACTTCCCTTATCGTCAGGTCCTGGGTGGCATGTTCGCGCAGCCAATTGGCGTGCAGGACGCGAACTTCGTCAGGGGTGACCGAATCGAGCGTCTTCTGGATGATTGAGTGCAATAAAGGCTCGTTTTTCCGAGTGCCCATACCAATTTGCGACGCCATACCGGTGAGCACCCCGGATATCTGCAATTGGCCCTGGAACTGGCGATAGAGGAACGGCAGCAGATAGGCTTCAGTGGCCACCGCAGCATCGGCGGTGCCTTCGGCAACTTGCTGCAGCATCGTCAGGGCGCTGCCGCCGATGATCAATTTCGCCCCAGGTGCCTTCGTCGCGAGGAAATCTTTGTATCGATCGAAGGAGGGCAGGGTCACGGTCAGCTGGTCCAGCTGTTCAGCCTCGAAAAGAGGCGGGCGTCCGATGCGGGTGATGATGACCGTAGTGGTATTCAAATAGGCTGAAGTTAGCAGGAGTCGGGGGTCTTTAACACCGGGCCCATTAAGCCTGAAGGTGGAGATAAGGTCTGCTTGTCCAGTTGTCAGGAGCTCTATGCGCTCTTGAATCGAGTGAGCTGCAACATAGTCGATCTTCATGCCGGTCTTGTCTGCAATCAGCTGCAAATACTCAGCCGACAGCCCTTTGAGGCGACCGTTCTCCACGTATTCGATAGGGGAAAGACTGCCCACTACGGCGACACGCAATACCGGATGATGTTCGATCCAGACTCTTTCCTCGACGCTTAAATCAGGTTCGGGAAATCGCGCGCCGGCATTAGCCCATGTCGCGGCCATCAACAGGCACAGGCTGGCGCCCCAACGAACGCAGTTCCTGGTCATCATGTCTAGTCCAGGGTTTTCATGATCTTGAACAAGCCGTTGTTAGAGGTGACCCCAAGCTTGCGAAAAGCGGTGGCCTTCTGCGTACTGATGGTCTTGATGCTGCGATTGAACTTCTCGGCGATCTCCGTCACGGTCATGCCTTCCAGATAACAGCGGATCACTTCCTGCTCCCGCGCCGACAAGGCGGCGCGCTGCAGGGCGTTATCACTGATCGACATTTGTGTCGATTCGTCTGGCCTGGCCGCATCGGCCACTTGGTAAGACATGTCGACACTCAGGTAAATAGCGCCCGAGGCAACGGTACGAATCGCCTTCAGCAGGCTTCCCAAGCCCTCATCCTTTCCTACAAACCCTCGCGCCCCAACACGCAAGGCAAGCGACACCGTGGCCGACTCATGATGGCTCGATAGTACCAGGATACGACAGTCAGGGAAGCGGCTCCGCAAGGCGCGAATCAGGGAGACACCGTCCAGTTCATCCCGACCCAGAGCAAAGTCCAGCAGCAAGACGTTGGCAGGCATCGTCGCCATGCCGCGTATCAGTTCACGGCTGGTCTCATAGACGCCAACAATCTCGATGGACGACTCTTCGGCGAGGTGACTGACAAGGCCGTGGCGTACCACTGCATGATCATCAAGGATCGCTATGCGTATGGTTTTCATGGTTGCCGATGGACACTCGAAAGTAGCCGGTTAACCAGTTGATTAAAGACCATCTATCAATTTGGCTCCAGCAGGGGTTGTAAATATCATTGAGCAGCGCCTTGATTACTTCCGGCGCGCGTGAGATCACATTTGTAGGTTCGATGCGCATGAACGCATCACTACGCAATGATCATGCTCAGGAAGACATCACTCTCCATCGGCCGGGCCAGGGCGAAACCCTGCCCAACGTTGCAACCCAGCTTGCTCAGCAACTCGATACTCTCGGTATCTTCAATACCCTCGGTGACCAGGTTGATATTAAATAGCTGGGTTAGACCGACGATGCCCGAGATGATTTCTGAAGAGTGTGCGGACTGCCCCAGCGCACGTACCAAGGCACCGTCAATCTTCATCTCGTCGAACGGCATGCGCGCCAGCAGCGACAACGTTGCAGCACCTGCACCGAAGTCGTCCAGGGAGACCCGAAAGCCTTTGGCGCGCAAAGCGGTGATCGAGGCTGAAAGGGCGAGTTCGCTGTCGGGCGCCAGGTCTTCGGTTAGCTCGATTTTTAGGCGTTTGCAAGGCAATCCCGCCCGGTGCATCTTTTGCGCGAGTCGCGTGGCCAGGCCATAGGCGCAGAGCGTTCGCGCTGAAGCGTTGATGGCGATGGGGATCTCAATGCCTGCACGGTTTAACTTGCCCAGAGTGTCGATCACGGTCTTTTCGATAAAGCTGAACAGCAATAGATCCAGCCCAAGCTGATTTACCATCGGGATCAGGATCGAGGGTGGCACATCTCCATGCTGCGGGTGGTGCCAGCGAATCAGAGCCTCCGCCCCGACGACTGCTCGTGTCACCAGGTCGTATTGAGGCTGGTAGACCACTCTTAATCCATCTCCTGTGGAGAGGGCCGCAATCACTTCATCGTCATTTAGCAATTGCTCCAGTTTTTCCTCGTTTGGGCTGCGCGGCGCCGGATGGGCGGTGTTTGCCAACTGACTGATAATTGCTAGGAGCTGTTCGGGTTGTTGTTCAACAGCGATCTCGACCTGGATACCTGAAGCCCTGGCTAGGCGTGCATGGGAAGCCAGGGCTGCCGTCGAGACGCCATTGAGGGTGTGCGTCCAGCCCTGCTCAATGCCTGCGGTCAGTAACCCTGAGGTGAGCGCAAGTTCGGATTGTGGCTGTGCGGTCCAGACGATATGCGGAATGCTGTATAGCAGCCCGGAAGCATTCAGGTCACTGACACAGCACGGCAACATCAAGCTGTCGACGTGGTCGGCGTGAACCTGTGCGACGATGATATCGACTGGCTGCTTACGCAAGCGTGTCATCAACTCGCTCAACGAATCGATGTGTTCGATATGAAAAAGGAGGCTCCCGTTGAGCTGCGTGGCTACGCGATGGGCGTACTGCTCGTCACTGGCCAGGATGACCAGGCTTTGCAGGGCGCGCTCGGAGGGAACGATGACTTGGACTGCCATCTGCTGATGCTCGGTGGTTGTAGTGAGACCACATTTGAGCAGAGGGGGGTGTGAGAGAAATATAAGACTGGGACTAAATTGTGGCTGAACCCTGTCCGGGCTCCGGTCTGCGCTGATCCGAAATTTAGGAGCAGTCCGATATCGGTACTTGCGAGCGTTCTACAGAATTCACCCCGATTCATGGCGGCTCGCAGCATGTGCGGGCATTACAGAACGAGTGCACGCACGCTGTCGCCAACAGCTGTTGCTTCTGCGCTTCAATGCCACTTCGTGAGGCCTCATACCTGACGATGTGTGTGCTACAGGGTGAGTTATTGTGAAAGTCACGTCGCGTTCAGTCTTGCCGTTTGCGTTCCTGCTATCAGCTCCGTTAAATCCGATTCGCTACTGGGTTCGCATGCGTTATTGCCATGCACCTGGTGCTTGTCAGTCACCACGCCCTCAACTGGATTGGGCGATATGGGGGGTCATGACCCTGACCGGCATAACGGCATTGCTGAGTGCACCAGCCCATGCCGGGAATGGTGTGCACATCAACGCGAATGCGGACGGCCAGTGCGTAAGTTTGAATGATCCGCAGAACAACGATGGCAATGCCACGACGTATCTGGCGCAAAACCTGATCTTCAAGGATCAGGCCTCGGGCAAGTGTAATTCCGCGACTAAGGGTTCGCAGACCGATTCGGTACTGTTTTACCGTCCAGGGGGCGTTTCTGGCGTAGGGGCGACCTCTCTGACCCTGGGCGGCGAACTGTTCGTCAACAGCGGTCGGGTGATCCTCGGGCAGCCCGGCGGCAATATGGCGATTGGTAACGAGAGTACTCAAGCCAGCGCCGACGGGGCTGCCATTGGTCATGGGGCCCAAGGCCTCGGCCGCTGGGGCATGGCGGCGGGGTTCCAGGCCAAGTCCCTGGCTGACTATGCCCACGCATTCGGCTATAACGCCCAGGCCTCGAATCAGTACGCCACGGCTATCGGCGCAAATACGACGGCGGCGGGAGAGCGGGCCACGGCTGTGGGCGCCGGTGCATCGGCCAGTGGCGGCGGGGCTTTTGCCGCGAGTCGCGACGCCAAAGCGGACGGCACCCACAGCGTTGCGGTGGGCTCCGAGGCCAGCGTTACGGCCAGCAGTAATGAAGGGGTTGCCTTGGGCAACAAGGCCAGCGCGCAACATAATTACGGCGTTGCACTGGGCAGTGGCTCAACGACGCAAAACCTGAAGGCGGTTGCGCCGGTGACGATCAATGGCACTGCCTACAGTGTCGATAGTACGTCGGCCATGGGCGTGGTCAGCCTGGGTAATGCCAGCCAGACTCGCCAACTGATCAACATGGCCCCCGGGGCGGTAAGCAACACCAGCACCGATGGCGTCAATGGCGCCCAGTTATTCGTTGCATACGATGCGATCCAGAAGCTCGGGGATCGAGAGTTGGTCGCCACTCAGTCCGTGGCGGATGCCCTCGGTGAGGGTACTGCGGTCAAGGACGGCAAAGTGGTGCTGCCGGCCTTTTCCCTGACCAGCCTGGGCACTGGCGTGGCACAGCCCACATCGGTGGTGGGGGCGATCAAGGCCCTGGATCAGGCCCATAAAGGTACGCAGGAAGCCTTGAGTGACATTGATCAACTGGCCAACGAAACGGCAGAGCAAGTCCGCTTGGCGATGGCCGAGAAATACCTGCGTTGGAACAAGGACCTGCAAGCCTACACGGCCAGTGAAGGCGCCAGCCCTGAGAACCGCATTGCCAATGTGGCTGCAGGTGTGGCTGCAACTGACGCGGTAAATAAGGGCCAGTTGGACGCCGTGGAAAGTACCGCCAACAATGCGAACAGCCTTGCCGGTAGCGCGCTGGCTGGTGCCAGCGCGGCGCAGGCCACCGCCGACGAAGCCCGCAAAACGGCAAATACAGCGCAACAGGGGGCCGACGCGGCCCTGCAAACGGCGGCGGGAGCACGGGCAACTGCAGATAATGCGCAGAGCACCGCCAAGGATGCCGCCAGCTCGGCCGATGCAGCACAGAAAACCGCAGACACCGCGCAAGGCTCTGCTACTGCCGCGCTGGGAGCCGCATCAACCGCACAGGCGACAGCTGATGCTGCCCAAGGCACTGCCAACTCGGCACTGGGTTCGGCAAGCGGTGCGCAGCAACTGGCCGAGGCCGCACAGGCGGCTGCGGACGTGGCGGCGAATTCTGCAACGACGGCGCAGCGAACTGCAGAGACCGCAGAAGGCAAGGCGAGCTCGGCGTTGGCCGGGGCAGATGATGCCCGTAAGACTGCGGACGATGTGCGAGCTGCTGCCGATGCCGCTTTGGCCAAGGCCGACAGCGCCGAAAAGAGCGCAGGTGTGGCGCAAGGGACGGCCAGTACCGCGCTGGACTCCGCAGCTGACGCCCAAAAAACTGCCGAATCCGCCCGGGGAATCGCCGAACGGGCGCAAGGGGCCGTTGCGACTGCACAACAGACGGCCGAAACCGCACAGGGTGTCGCCAACACGGCCCTGGGCTCGGCAGCCACTGCCCAGAAGACGGCCGAAGCCGCACAAGGGGCAGCCACCACAGCACTGAGTACGGCGTCTGAAGCGCAAAAAAGCGCCGCGACAGCCCAAGGCACTGCCGATACCGCGCTGACCACGGCCTCCAGCGCCCAACAAGCCGCGAATGCTGCGCAGGGCTCTGCCGATAAGGCGTTGGACACGGCTGTTCGGGCCGGCGAAACCGCTACGGCCGCCCAGGGCTCCGCCGATGCCGCCTTGGCTGCAGCCGCCAGCTCTCACAAGGCTGCCGACGTGGCCCAAGGCACCGCTAATACGGCGCTGGACAAGGCCGCCGTGGTGCAGAAAAGCGCCGATGCCGCGCAGCTTACAGCCAATCAGGCGCTCAGCGCCTCCGAGGGTGCCGGGCAATCCGCCAACGCGGCCCAAAGCGTGGCGGATTCGGCATTGGCAACGGCGACAGGGGCGCAGACTGCCGCTCAATCGGCTCAGGATCGCGCGGATGCCGCCGTCAGTTCGGCGGCTGGTGCACAACAGGCCGCAAATGCCGCGCAAGGCACGGCGGATACCGCCCTTGGTGCTGCCTCCACGGCACAGCGCACGGCCGACGCCGCCAATTCCACCGCAGACCAGGCACTGAGCACGGCCTCCACGGCGCATCAGGCGGTCGAGAGGGCCCAAGGCACGGCCGATGCAGCGCTGATCGCTGCAGCCAGCGCGCAAAGCGCGGCGGGCAACGCCCAGAGTACAGCTGACAGCGCATTGGCCTCGTCGGCCCGGGCACAGCACGCCGCAGATGCTGCCCAAGGCACGGCTGACACGGCATTGAGCTCGGCTTCCGGCGCGCAGAAAACCGCTGAAACCGCGCAGAGGTCCGCCGATACCGCCCTGGCTTCGGCCTCGTCTGCGCGCAACGCGGCAGACAAGGCCCAGGGCACCGCGGACGCCGCCGGGCGCTCGGCAAGCGATGCGTTGCAGGCTGCATCAACGTCACAGGCCAGCGCCGACAACGCGTTGGGCGCAGCAAACAATGCCCAGCAAGGAGCGGACGCGGCTCAACGCACCGCCGATGGGGCCAAGGCCACAGCCGACATTGCTGCTGGTCAGCTCAAGGGCCTGGACGACGGTCAGACTGTCATCCAGCGCATTGACGCGGCTATTCGAGGCGCCGCAGGTGCGGCCAGTGAATTCGTCGCCAAGGCATTGGGAGGAGGCTCCACCGTGGGCGCCGATGGACAGCCGACGGCGCCGGCCTATGCAATCAGTCAGATCAACGCCGATGGCAGCGTTCAGCCCGCTCCTCAAACCCTGGACAACGTGGGCGATGCGCTGACTGCTTTGAACCGCAATGCCGGCGCGGTCAACACCGCTGTGAACCGCCAAGGCGCGGCACTCGGTGCCTTGGATGAGGATGTCCGGGCGCTGCGTGACGACAGCGTTGTGTGGGACGAGTCTAGCGGTGCTTATACCGCGGGTCGTGGCGCTGATCGCGGTGAGCCGGCACGTATCGGTAACCTGGCGGCCGGTGTTGCGCAAACCGATGCCGTCAACAAGGGACAGCTCGATACCGTCGCGACCACCGCATCGCAGGCCGGCAGCGCCGCTGACGCAGCCCGGGCGGCAGCGGTTCGGGCCCAGGGGACGGCGGATGGCGCGATGGATGCTGCTGCCTTCGCCCAGACCGCCGCTGATGCCGCGCAATATGCTGCCGATACCGCTGGCGGCACTGCTGCTGACGCACGTGAGGCCGCAAACGCTGCTCACACATTCGCTAGTCAGGTTGGCCAGGTGGCGGAGCGCGCAGCAGCGCAATTGCAGGGGCTGGAGGAGGGTGAAACCGTGCTTGATCGCATACAGTCAGCGAACCACGCAGGCCGACAGGCATTGGCTGATGCGCTGGGCGGTGGCGCTGCTGTCAACGCGGATGGTTCCATGAAACCACCGGCCTACGCTGTGACCCGGATCGACTCTGAGGGTGGCCCGGTTGGTCAGGTCCAGGCCGGCAACGTCGGGCAGGCGATCGAAACACTCGACGCGTCGCTGAATGCAGTCAACGCCAAGGCCGACAAGGCCACAGCGAACATGGGCAGCTTGCGCGAGCAGGTGAACAACGGTCAGGTCGGCCTGGTTCGCCAGGACTCCCTCAACCGGGAAATTCAGGTGGCGCGGGACACTGACGGCGTTCGTGTCGATCTCACGGGTACGCAGGGACCTCGCGTTCTGACGGGTGTGAAGGAGGGTGCCTTGAGCGTCGACAGCACCGATGTCGTCAATGGCCGACAACTCGACGCCGTTGACCGGCAGGTCAAGCAGTTGACGCAACGAGCCTCCGGCATCGCCGTTGACACCCAAGGCAATGAAAAGGCAACGGTGACGCCGGGTAGCAAGGCTGTGGCTGTCGGGGCCAACGCCCAGGCCGGAAGCGAGCGCAGCGTTGCGGTGGGGGCAGGTGCTGTGGCCCAAGCGCCTCGCAGCACTGTACTGGGGGCTGGTGCGAAGGCCGATGCGCCGGGGAGCGTCGCGCTTGGCGCCGGCTCCCAGGCCCAGCGGGCGAATACCGTCTCAGTGGGCGCGCCGGGTGCGGAGCGGCAAATCACCAACGTAGCAGCCGCCAGCGAGGCGACCGATGTCGTCAATCTCGGCCAGGCCACGCAGATCTCCAACCAGGCCGCTGACCGTACCTTACGACAGGCCAATGCCTATACCGACAGCCAGATCACTGCGGTGCGTCAGGATGCCTACGCCGGCATCGCGTCAGCGATGGCCATGGCAGCCTTACCTGTGGCGTCGACACCGGGCAGGAGCATGGTGGCCATGGGAACGTCGGTCTACGAGGGGCAATCAGCCTTGGCCGTCGGCCTCTCGGGGCGCACCGAGGATGGTCGTTGGGCGTACAAGGCCAATGGTTCGGGCAGTGCCCAAGGAAGTGTCGGGCTGGCGGTTGGCGTGGGTTACGAATGGTAGGTCCTGATATCGGCAGGTCGAGGGTCTGACCCTCCCTGCCGATTTAGGAGCAGTCCGATGTTCTCCACCAGCCTCACTGTCCACAATAACCCTCAGTAATCATTGCCCGCTGTCGTAGCGGCTACCACTCGTGGAACCCGTCTCAGCCATCGGATTGCCGTGGTGCCTTGTTTCGGTTCGACGCATCCGTCAATGTCTCAGGTAAGTCATCGTGAAAGTCACATTGCGTTTCGATTCGCAGGTCGCTTGTCCGCATGCTGTTCCTCTCAACTCACTTCGCTCCCTCATTCGCGGCTTCTACTGCCCCGAGTTTGCGGTCACATCACGCGGTTGGCCGACTCTCGGCCTGCTGACCCTTACCGGGGTTTCGGCGCTGCTGGGCGTGTCTGATGCCCGTGCAGGCAACGGTGTACACATCAATGCGAATGACAGCGGCGAATGCGTCAGTCTCAATGACCCCCAAAATACTTATACTGCAGGCACCGGGGCCGACAGAGCCTATTTGAACGAAAACTTGAATTTCAAGGATGGTCAGTCGGGGCAGTGCGACTCGAACGCCAAGGGTGGTCAAACCGAGAGCGTGATGTTCTATCGGCCGTCAGAAACGCCGGGTGTTGGTGCAACCTCGCTTTCCTTGGGCGGGGAGCTGTATATCAACAGTGGGCGGCTGATGTTGGGAGGTGTCAACGGCAGCATCGCGATTGGCCATTCCGGCATTGAGGTTGGCGCCCCGCTTGCCACTGATAACGGCTTTGCCTTCGGCCGCGGTGCCCAGAGTACAGCCGCCTGGACCATGGCCTTAGGTCTTACCGCCAGGGCCCGGAACCCCTATGCGCTGTCGTTCGGCAATACCGCTACGGCCTCCAATACGTTCAGTACTGCATTCGGTTCGGCATCCACTGCTTCAGGTGAGTATGCCACTACACTCGGCGCGAGCGCGCAGGCGGGCGGTGCGAGTTCGTTCGCCGGCGGGCGATTCGCAGTATCACGAGGGGACAACTCGGTAGCGATCGGCAGGAACGCGAGCGCATCGAACTTGGAAAGCCTGGCACTTGGTTACAGCGCCCAGGCCCCCCAGAGGGCGAGTGTCGCGCTCGGCAGCTTCTCGGCCACTGACGATCTGCGCGAAGTTACGCCCGTGACCCTCAATGGACGCGTCTACTCCTTCGAGCGCAACAGCGCGGTCGGCACGGTCAGCGGCGGCAGTGCGGCGCGATTGCGCCAATGGATTTTTGTAGCTCCAGGGGCGGTGAACGCCACAAGTACCGATGCCATTAACGGTGCCCAGTTGTCCTCGGGATATGAGGCGATCCGCCGTCTTGGAACACGTGAGACCACGGCCGGTGAATCGATGGCACAGGCCTTGGGAACCGGCCCGCTCGCTCAGGGCAATCGTATAGTACCGACACCTCTTGTACTGACCAGCCTTGCCCCGGGAACACCGCCGCCCACCACGCTGTTGGGGGCTCTGGCGGCCTTGGACAAAGCGCACAACGTCACTGATGACCGCATGGGTGAAGTGTTCGATTCCGTCATGGACATCTCGGAAAAATCCCAGGTGTTGAGGGCGACCAGGAGGTTCTACTGGAACCCCCAGACGGGTGCGTATGACGCCGACAGGGACGCTGGCGTGCCCGCGTCGATTATCAATATGGCTGCCGGCGTGGCGGTAACGGATGCTGTCAACAAAGGTCAGTTGGACAGCGTTGAAAGCAGTGCCTTGCGTGCACAACAGGCGGCCGGCACCGCTACTGCTGCTGTGGATAAGGCTCATCAGGTGTCGTTGGCGGCAAAGGATGCCGCCGACTCATCGTTGGCACAGGCCAACAATGCCTCCCAGGAGGCAGCGGGTGCCCTTGCCGCCGCCAATCAAGCCCAGGGCAGCGCCAGCGCGGCGGCAAGCGCCGCCAGCAAGGCCGGTACGACCGCCGCCAACGCGCAAGCGGTAGCTGAGCGTGCCGACGTTGCTGCCGCAAGCGCTCAGCATTCGGCCCAGACCGCCCAAGGCGCCGCCACGCAGGCACACGCCAGCGCTACGACGGCGCAGGCTCTGGCCAGCGCGGCGCAAACCCGTGTCAAAGAAGTGGGAGATGTCGTGGACAAGGCTGCAGCTGCCGCGACAGCTGCCCTGCGCTCGGCTGATGCCGTCTCGGATGCGGTCACTTCGGCGCAGGCTGCTGTAGCGGATGCACAAGACCGGACGGACCAGGCTGCCACTGCGGCTTCAAGTGCACAGGAGAGGGCCGATGGTGCACAGCGCGCTGCGGATGCGGCCTTGCTTGTGGGCAGGGAGGCCGACGTGGCCGCTGAAACCGCGCAAGCCACTGCCGGCCAGACCCTGAACGCGGCGAACGCGGTACAGGATGCAGCGGCTACCGCTCGTGAAATCGCCGATCGGGCTGCGGGGCTCGCGTCGACCGCCCAGGGTGCCGGTAAGGTCGCCAAGGACATGGCTGACAGAGCTCAGGACACGGCTGCGGGCGCACTCAGTGCGGTCGACTCGGCGCAGGTTTCAGCCAACGCCGCACTGAACGCGGCGATCGCCGCCCAGACAACGGCAGCCACCGCCCGGCAGACAGCTGACACGGCAGGTGTAGCGGCCGTCACAGCGCAAACCGATGCGCAGAATGCCCAAGGGACCGCAAAAAACGCTCACGACACCGCCGTTTCTGCTCAAGACCTGGCCGACGTCGCACAGCGTGGTGCAGACAGCGCGTTGGGCGCGCTGGAAAACGCAAAGGCCACCACCGACGGGGCACAAGGCACTGCCGACCTCGCGTTGTCTTCAGCCTTGCAGGCGCAGCGGTCTGCGGATGCCGCGCAAAACACTGCAGGCGCTGCGCAGGGCTCGGCTGCCAGTGCGGATATCACTGCCATGGCCGCACGCAACAGCGCCGATACCGCATTGGGCGTCGCGTCGACAGCACAAGAAGCAGCCAGCGCTGCCGACACTACCGCCAGCCGGGCGCTAGGCGTCGCCACCGTCGCGCAGGCTTCTGCCCGGGCGGCCCAAAGCAGTGCCGACACCGCTTCCGCCGCGGCGTCCGGCACACAGCATGCCGCGCTGGAGACTCAAGCCAACGCTGAAGCTGCGTTGGGTGCGGCATCCACTGCTCAAACGGCTGCGCAGACCGCGCAGAGCGCCGCCGACCATGCGTTGCTGAGCTCCTCGCAGGTCAATCAGAAGGCCCTGGCTGCCCAGAGCCGCGCCAACGCGTCTCTGGATGCGGCAAACACGGCACAGCGTATGGCCGACACCGCCCACACCACAGCACAGCAAGCGAACAGCGCCAGCATCGATGCGATGAGTGTCGCCGTCGTAGCGCAGTCAGACGCCGACCAGGCGCAAGGCGTCGCGACGGAGGCAAGTCATCGTGCCGCTGCTGCACAAACGACAGCCGACACGGCGTTGGGCGTCGCTTCGGTCGCTCAGCGCACGGCCGATAATGCCCAGGGTACTGCCGACGCCGCTCGGTCCACCGCTGATGTGGCTGCGGTTCAGCTCGGCGGCCTGGACGGCGGGCAAACGGTGGTAGAGCGCCTGGACTCGGCGGTAAAAGCAGCTGCGGGCCTGAGTCGCGAGACCATCACTCGGCTGCTTGGAGGTGGCGCTACCGTGGACGCTGAAGGCCAGCCCACGGCACCTGGCTATAACATCCCCATGATCGCAGCCGCTGGCAGTGCTCAGCCTGCAACCAGCCACGACAATGCAGGTGAGGCGCTGCACGCGGTGGCGGGCAATCTCTCCACGCTCAACGATGCCGTGCGTACCCAGGCCACTGAGCTGGACGCGTTGGTGGATAACATCCAGGGCCTGCGCGATGACACCTTGCAGTGGAGTGGTATTGACGGGGTCTACAACGCAGGCCGCAGTTCAGCCAGCGAGCCGGCTCGCATCGCCCGGTTGGCTTCCGGTAGCGCACAGGCTGATGCGGTGAACAAGGGCCAGTTGGATGACGTTGATCGTACGGCGGTGGCAGCCCAGAGTGTTGCCCAGGCTGGGAAAACCATGGCTGACCAGGCGCAAAGCGTGGCCGTCGGTGCGACTGGCGTCGCTGCCATTGCACAGAGCCGCGCGGAAGCGGCCAAGGGCAGTGCCGAGGCCGCACAATCCGCCGCTGCAACTGCCCATGATGGCGCCGTCGCAGCACACGCCAGTGCGACTCTTGCCGGCCAGGTCGCGGACCAGTCAGCCGCCAGGCTGCAAGGTATCGCCCAAGGCGAAACGGTTCTCGGGCACATCCAGGGCGCCGCTAAGGTACATGACGAGTTCCTGGCTACTGCCATGGGCGGCGCTGCGAATGTGAACGCCGACGGTTCGACGAGTCCTTCCACCTACGCAGTGACGCAGTCTGGCGAGAACGGTGCCGAGGCTCAGTCGATCAAGGTCGACTCCATTGGGCAGGCATTCGGTCTACTCGATGACCGTATGGTGGCTACCGACAACCAATCGAATGCCGTCAGTGCGCAAGCTGAAACACTGCGCAAGCAAATGGACAGCGGTGAGGTGGGGCATGCCCGCCAGGATCCGGTCAGTCGTGACATACAGTTGGCCGGCATTGCTGATGGGACCCACGTCGACATCAGTGGCAGCCAAGGCTCGCGCATGGTTGGTGGCGTTGAGGACGGCGAGGTCAGTTCCACCAGCCTTGATGCCGTCAACGGGCGCCAACTGGAGGCAGTGAATCAGCAGACCAAGCAATTGGGCCAGCAGTCTTCCGGCATTGCCGTGGATGCGAGCGAAGCCGGCGACAATGTATCCACGCGTCCGGATAGCCAATCGGTTGCGCTCGGGGCACAGACTCAAGCCGAAGGCGAGCGCAGTGTCGCCACCGGTGCTGGCGCCACTGCTCAGGTGAAACACAGTACTGCGCTGGGTTCGCAAGCAGGCGCCAACGCGACAAATAGCGTGGCGCTGGGGGCGGGTTCCCAAGCCACACGTGCTAGTAGCGTGGCAGTCGGTGCGTATGGCGCCGAGCGTCAGATCAGCCATGCGGCAGAGGCTGTGCAAGGCTCGGACGCTGTCAATTTCCGCCAGGCAACTCGGCTTTCGAACCAAGCCGCCAATCGATCGCTAACTGAGGCCAACGACTATACCGACCGCCGCGTCGGCAGCCTGCGGCAGGACGTGTACGCCGGTATTGCGGCGGTGATGGCCACCGCCGGGTTACCGGTTGCGTCCTCGCCGGGCAAGTCGATGGTGGCAATGGCAACGGCTGTGTACGAGGGTGAGCCCGCTTTGGCCATCGGGTTGACGGCGCGCTCCAGGGGTGGGAAGTGGACCTATCGCGCGACAGGTGCGGGCACCGCGCAGGGAGATTTCGGACTTACGTTGGGGCTTGGTTATCATTGGTAGTGCACTAGCTGCCGATAGGGCACAGCGGTAGCTTCCAGTCAGTAGCTACCCGTTACGACGGGTGCTATCGACCCAACGCAGCCATCCGCTCCTGACTATTGGCTTAATGCACCCACGTCATTCACCAGTGTGCGCCAGCCATCCTTTGCCTCCTGCTCCGAGGTAAAGACTTGCACTTTGGGATGCCAGAACGCCCCCTCGATTACGATGCATTCCAAGGTAGAGTCCTGAAACGTAAAGACATAGTGGATAGCATCTTTCATGAACCGCTGTTTGTCGTGTCGAGGATGAATGGCGTTCCTTTGCTCAAGCTCTGCTAACCAAGGCGAATTATCTATTCGATGAATTTGGTAATGCTTTAGGCCAAGTCCAATGAGCGGATGGCCGCCCAAAGCTTCGTCGTTTGGCGAACCGAATTGGATTTTCTTTACTAGCGGAAAATGAACCACAGCTATTTCTTCTCCGGTGGTGTAATACCGTAAACATAGTTGTGTGTCCGTGGCGAACACCACTGGTTCAGGCGACGTACTTGGCTGTGGCCAGGAGTCGAGCAGCACTACGGTCGCTAATGACATGCGGGAACCTGATGAATGAATGGGTTATAAACAGAGTGCGAGAGCGACTCGTTGTCGTCAAACCTTTCTGATCGCGACCGACTGCTTCTGGCCGATTTCTGCCCTTCACATTGGGCAGAAAACATCGGCCAAAAGCGGCCGTCAGGTGTCTACGAAACTAGGGATGATTCATTTACGTGCGCCGTGCGAGTTACCTAATGTGCTAATTCTGATATCGAAAACCGAGCATGACCTCACATCAGATTCTCGCTATTTGCTCCTTATCGATCTTGTTGAGCGAAGCTAAGGCATCATAGTGACTCATTTACAGCGCTATAATTTGAACCAATGAACTCCAGGCAACTGATGGGACGTCGGCCGATCAAGTGCTCCAGATCACCGGTAATCTCCTCGAATTCACCTGTATTCACCGCAGCGATCCACTCGTGCAAAAAGTCAGCAACAGGAGCGGGGATGCCATCACCGACTAGCCTTGCGGCGAGCACTTCCTTCGACACGGTCTGATAAGGGACTTTCCTACCAACGACCTCTGATAATGCCGCTGCTATTTCTCGGAATGAAATCGCTTCACTGGCACCAAGGGTATAGGTCTTGCCCTCGTGGCCTGTTTGGGTAAGGATCAATGCGTTGGCGTACGCTAGATCTGCTCGTGAAACTAGCGTTGCACGGCCATCACCTGCGGTAACTTGAACACCGTTGGAGGCCCAGTGTGCTCCCAAAAAGTATGGCACTGAGTCCTGGTACACACTATTGCGTACAACGGTGTAAGCCAGCCCGCTGTCTACCAACGCCTGCTCAGTGGCAAGGTCCGATTCGGTCACCATCGAGATCAGGTTGACTGACCCGGTTTTGCGCTGGATCGACGTATAGACTAGGTGGCTGACACCGGCATATTTTGCCGCCTGGATGATGTTAAGGTGCTGTGGCAAACGGTCCGTGAACGCAACTGCCGAAACCATCAGCACCTTCTCGATGCCCTCAAATGCTGCAATCAGGGACGATTGATCCAGATAGTCACCGCGCCGAACTTCCACACCTTGCGCCGACAGTGCCTGAACCTTGCTAGGATCTCGGACCATCGCAACCAATTGGTTCGCTTCCGTGATTTGCAGCAGTGCTTTCAGGGTTTGAGAGCCCAATTCGCCAGAGGCGCCTGTCACCAATATCTTGCCCATGATTGACCTTCTGTTAGTGAGTAAAAGGGATCACACCTGTGCCCAGCCGCCATCAACTGGGATTTCAGCGCCGTTGATGTAGCTGGCACCGTCGGATGCCAGGAAAACGGCTACTTTGGCAATCTCATCGGGTTGTCCGACGCGCCCAACCGGGATCAGTTCGGCGAAGAGGCCAAGCATGGCATCTGCAGCTTCCTTGTCCGGCGCCGCACCCTTGAGGCCGGGGGTTTCAATGGCTCCCGGGCTGATAACGTTCACTCGAATGTTGCGATGCTTAAGGTCGAGCATCCAGCCGCGGGCGAAACTGCGGATAGCTGCCTTGGTGGCGGCATAGATGCTGTTGCCGGGCATGCCTTTGCTGCCGACCAGTGAAGAGACCAATACAATGCTGGCCCCATCACTTAGTAGTGGCAGCAGCTTCTGAACGGTAAACACCATCCCTTTTACATTCACTGCGAACAGACGGTCGAAGGACTCTCCGGTGATCTCGCCAAGAGGTGCGCGCTCAAGAATTCCAGCATTGGCAAACAGAATGTCCAGTCGCCCCGCCTGCTTGCCGACAACCTGCGATACGCGCTCCAAATCAGTATCGTTGGAGACATCCCCCTGAATCGCCACAGCCTGTTCGCCGATCAAGGCAACGGCATCATCAAGAGCAGCCTGGTTTCTACCGGTAATGAATACCCGAGCACCTTCGCGTGCGAAGCGCTTTGCCGTGGCCAGGCCCAGGCCGGAGCTACCTCCGGTAACCAACGCTATTTTTCCAACAAGTGTCTGCGCCATGTTTTCACCTCACTAGTAATTTAGTGATCACTACATTACGAGTGCTAGCGAGGCAGGTCAAGCTCATAATAGAATGATCGCTAGATTATTAGGAGGTAGGCGATGGCACGTCCAAGAAAGTTTAACGAGGACGCCGTTCTGGACAAGGCCACAGATATTTTCTGGAGCAAAGGCTACGACGGCACCTCTGTGGCGGAATTAACCAAGGCGATGGGTATCAGCGCCCCTAGCCTTTACTTCGCCTTTGGCAGCAAGCGCGGGTTGTTTGATGCCGTGCTTGAACGCTACGACCAACGCAGGCTCGCCCACCGTGACTGGATCCTGGCTGCACCTACAGGCCGCGAGGCCGCCAGGCGAATGCTGATAGGTGCCGTTGAGTGGCTCACCACTGCAGACGAGCCTTTGGGTTGCCTACTGGTTCAGTCGGGGCTTGCGAACGGCTTGGCTGAATGTGATGTGGCTACAGAACTCAGTCGTCGACGTAACCGTATAAGAGCAATGCTGCGCGAGCGTTTCGAGCTGGCGCAGCAGCAGGGTGACCTGGCCAGCACACAAGATGCCGACGCACTAGCACTTTACATTCAGACTGTGTTCGACGGTCTGTGCCTGCAAGCCGCTGCGGGAACTGTGCGACAGCAACTGGAGACTGTTGTGGCTCGCGCATTGATGAGCTGGCCTGTGTAAGTAACCTGGTGCGCCTTGAAGCAGAGTGGCAGGTATGAAGCCGCCAGCTGTGCTGGCGGCCAACCCTCTTACTCTGTCTCGACCATACTGACGATGCGTTAACGAATGCCGTCGTTGCGCAAGGCGGTTGGTGTGTATTCTGCCGCGACGGCCTTGAAGCCGATGTCCATGCTGTCCTTCTCTTCGTTACGCATCCCGGAGACTAGGTAGCGGCCGTTGATGAGGTCATACAGGGCTTCGACACCCATCCACGGAATCTTCTTGTCGTACAGCGGCGTCATGAAGCCCTCGGCAGTGCGCCACAAGGTATTGCGTGCATCGTAGTGGTCGGCAAGGGCGATTTGCCAGCTGTCCTCATCAAAGTACAAGACGCGTTTTGCATAGACATGACGCTGGTCAGCCTTGAGGTCGGCCTCAACCACCCATACTCGGTGCAGCTCATAGCGGGTGATATCGGAGTTAATGTGCCCCGGCTTGATCACGTCGGTGTACTTCAGTGCGGGCGACTCCAACTGAAAACTGTTGTAGGGGATGTAGATTTCCTTTTTGCCGAGCAGCTTCCAGTCGTAGCGATCCGGTGCGCCGTTGAACATGTCCAAGTTATCTGCCACCCGTTGGCCGTCCGAGGCTGGGTACGGGCCGTCGTAGGCGATCTGTGGTGCACGTCGTACGCGACGTTGCCCGGCGCTGTAGATCCAGGCCATGCGCGGTTCTTTCACCTGGTCTAGGGTTTCATGGACCAGAACCACATCGCCGGCCAAACGGGCGGGCGCAGTGACCAATTGCTTGTAGTAGAACAACACATTGCCCGGATTCTGCGGATCGAAGTCTTTCAACTGGTCGCGATAAGTAAACTGCTGCTTGAAGTACACCGGGTTGAAGGTGCCGTCTGCCAGTGGTGTGGCCTGGACGTGGGTACGCCGCACGCTGCCGCCGCGATAGCGGGTGATATGATTCCACACCACCTCTAGCCCATTTTGGGGAATAGGAAAGGGCGTGGCGATTTCAAAGTCCGACAGGCCGTTGCCGCCAGATATAAGTGTCGACTTTACTGCGTTCCTAGCGATGGCCTGGTTTACGTTCTCGGGCAGGGCCGCGCTTCGATGGCTGGGGAACACCCGCATGTGGAAGCTGTCGGGGTAGCGCTTGAACAGGGCCAACTGACCCGGCGTCAGTTTGTCTTGGTACTGGGCGACATTTTGCGGAGTGATGGTGAACAGCGGTTTTTCGGCCGCGAAGGGGTCACTGAGCGCACCATTGGGCCCTGCGCTGCCCGCGTTCTCGGGCAGCCCGCCGGTCCATGGGGGAATGCTCCCGTCGGCGTTGCCGGCTTTTTCTGCACCGACGGGCGTCAGGCTGTTGCCCAGCTTCGTCGCTTCACTTGCTGGTACTGCAGCGTGGGTCAGCGTGGCTGTAGCAAGTAGGGTGAGTGTAGTGGCAAATAAGGTCAGAGTTTTCATTGTGTTGGCTCCACTCAAAAGGACACGCCAAAGCTCAGGGCGATGAAGTCGCGGTCGATGTTTACGTTGTAGGCGCCGCCGAAAAAGTCGGTATAGGACAGGCTTGCGGTGTAGGTATTCAGGTAATTGGCATCGATGCCCAGGCTCAATGCCTTGGAGCCTTCGTTGAAGCCAGGCTCGGGGCCGTAGCCTTTCACGTCATGGGACCAGGCAATATTCGGGTGCAATTCAACGCCCGGAATCACCCCGTTGTAGTCCCAGATAGCGCGCACGCGATAACCCCAAGAGGTGCTGGTGGCGAAACCATCGTTGTTGCAGTTGGAAGGCGTCTGTACATTGGTGGTGTTGGTGCATAGGCTGTTGTTGGGGTACAACTCTCCTTGACCGTAGGCGGTACTGCGGCCATAGCGCAGCCCCCCTTTGCCCTCCAGGCCGCCGATATGGGTGAGCCCCACTTCACCGATCAGGGTCAGGCGTTCGGCATTCATGACCTGGTCGAAGAAGTGCGTGGCGGTGACCTGTGCCTGCGTTACTTCCTTGCGTCGATAACCGGAGACGTCCTGGCCATTGGCCAATGGCGCCGCCCCGGATGACAGCACCGGCGTCAGGGCCGGTACGCCGATACCGGCGCTGATCAAGTCCACGGGACTGATCTGCAGCGGCATGTTGGGCCGGTAGCTGATTTCGCCTGCCAGAGTGGTGCCAGTGGGGAGGCTGGTGCTGAAGCTCAGCCCGTACAGGCGGATGTCTTCCGGGTAATCGACATAATACTGCGAGGTGCCCAGGCGGTAGGCCTGTGCCAGGCTCTGGCCGGTGGGGCTGGCGAGGAAACCGCCACAGGCACCTGCCGGTACCCCGACGTTGCCACACAGTTGTGGGGCAAAACCCAGGTCGGCAGCATGCGCACTGCTGATGGCGCTGACGTAGGGTTGGCGGCTGTGATAGTTGATGAAGTACCCGGCGAACTCACTGTTCAGTTCCGGTGCGAACCAGCGCAGTGCAGCGCCCCACTGGCCGCCGTCGCGAGCATCACGGTCGCGGCCGCGGGGAATCACGATGCCTTCGTTCGACAGCTGCACGCCAAACGGCGAAAGGGCCGCTCGTGCCGCCGGATTCTGGTCGAGTATCGGCCCCACCGGCAGCCCATTGCAGCCGTCGGCGATCACGTCGGTCTGCGAGAAGAAAGTGCCACAGTTATCGATCGCGGTTTTTTGCCATTCCAACTGGTAGAAACCCTCCGCCGATATGTTGTCGGTGAGATTCTGCGACAGGTAGAACATGTTGACCGGAATCAAGCCCTCCTTGATCTCCGAGCCGGGGCGGCGAAAAGAGGTCACGTCCACCGGATTGATGGTGTTGATGCCGCCCTGGATAAAAGTGCTTTCGCCCCAGCTCACCACCTGCTTGCCAAGACGCACGGTGCCGGGCAAGTCTCGGATCAGGTAGTTGTGGTAAATGAAGGCGTCGAGAATCTCGGCGCCGGAAGCTTTCGCACCTTCCTGTCGGCCGTGGTCATCGATGTCCTTGAAGCGCTGATGTTCATCCTTGAGTACGAAGTCATACCAGTACTTGCCGCGTACAAATACGCCACTGTCCCCGTATTTTAGTTCAAGGTCGTGGACGCCTTTGAATACCCTGCTGAAGGCGTCGCCTTTCTTGAAGTTGAGTCGGCCGTCGTCGGCACTATGGCTACTTAGCAGCTCCTGCTTCGGGTTCTCTAGGGACCAACTGGAGCCTACCGAGAGGCTGGAGTCGAACTGTCCCTGGATCTCGCCGATATCGAAGTTGATTGCCGATGCGGGCGCACTGGCCAATGCGGCCATGCCAAAAGCGAGGGGCAGGCGAGCCTGTTGCCATGGGGGTTGTTTACGAGTCATTGCGTTCACTACCTCTTGTTGTTTTTGTTGTGCGTTACGCGTCCCTGCATGGTTTTCGAGGCGCAGCAGGTCTCGCAGACCATGGCAAACGCCATAGCTGGTTCTCGGTGCTCAGTTGGTGAAGCTCAATGGTCAGGTTGCGGGTGGCAGTGGTTGCCTCCTCAACTCAGCGGGCAGCGCTAAGCGCTGTTTAGCCGAGCCATTCAATTTGGAAGCTGTAGCGCCCGAGCAGGGGAACGAGTTGCTCACGATGGGCGCCGGCGCCAATGTGGGCGACCAGCCCGCGACGCGGGTCTTGCAACACGTTTACGCTGATATCCTGCGCGCCCGCGTTGGCTGCCTCCTGGCGTACGACGTTGGCGATTTCCAGTTGCTGCAGGGCCGGCTTGAAGATCTTGCCGACCGGTGTCACCGGCAGGGCGTCGAGGATCTCGATGCGCTTGGGCACGGCCGAGCGTTCGGAAATGGCCTGGCTGGCAAATGCCAGTAATGTTGACGCTGCGCACTTGTGCCCGGGCTTGAGCTGGACATACGCCACGGGCACCTCACCGGCGTGGGCGTCGGGACAACCGATGGCGGCAACCAGCGCGACGGCCGGATGCGCCTGCAACGCTTCTTCGATCTGTTTGGGGTCGATGTTATGGCCGCCGCGAATAATCAGTTCCTTCTTGCGCCCGGTGAGCCAAAAATAACCATCGGCATCCTGGCGTCCCAAGTCGCCGGTATTCAGCCAGCGATGGCCGTCAATATCGATCCATAGGCCTTGATTGTGTTCGGATTGCAGGTAGCCAATAAATACGTTAGGGCCGTGAATACCTATCACCCCTACCTCGTCGATCATCGCATCGCGCAGGTAACTGCCGTGTTCATCCAGAATCACCGCACGCATTTCCTGATAAGGAAGACGCAGGCCAATGGAACCGATTTTGCGTTCGCCACCCGCAGGGTTGCATGACGAAACGCAGGCACCTTCAGTGAGGCCGTACCCTTCGAGAATAGGAACGCCGATTTGCGCTTCGAAGTCCTTGAACAGCTCTATCGGCATGGGTGCAGCACCACAAAGAGCGCTTTGGAGACTGCTAAGGTCGTGCTCCTTTATCGATTGTTGCAGCAGCGCGGAATATACGGTGGGCACACCAGAGAAAAAATTGATCTTGAAATGCTCGACCATCGCCCAGAAATTCTGTATGACCCCGGCCCCGCGGTACCCCTGAGGCGTGCCGATCACCACTTGGTCGCCCTTGGTCCACGGCATCAGGCCGGTGACCAATTGGCCGTTCACATGGAATAGCGGCAAGCCGCAGAAAATCACCAGGCCGGGTTCCCTAGGCTCCATGTTGCGAGCCATGGCCCACGCATTGAAAACCTCGGAGCCATGGCTGCGCACGGCAATCTTCGGCAACCCCGTGGTGCCGCCTGTGCAGAAGTAGGAAGACGGATCTTCGGCGCGAATATGCCTGGCGCTGTTCAGGTACTGATGACGCTGCTTCTTCATCAGGTCCCGCAGGTCGGCAATTGCCAGATGCCGGTAGCGTGCTTTTTCCCGTTTGGCCATCCAGCGCAATGCCAACCCTTTAAACGTGCTGACATAGGGCGCCATGTTCACCCAGATCACGTGCTTGATGCTAGGTAACTGGTCCAGTTGCGCAGCGAGTCGTGGCCACAGATCGCTACCAGGCGTCGGGGCCAGCGTGACCACGACTTTGGCGTTGGCGGCCCGCAGCAGGTCGGCCATCTGAGACGCCTCCAACAACGGATTGACCGCCATTACGATGCCTGTCGCCTCGCCGCCCCAGATGGTGAAATGGGTTTCCGGCAAATTCGGCAAAATAAACGCGATGACGTCGTCCGCGCCCAGGCCGAGCTCGTGGAACGCGTTAGCAGCGCGGGTGATGTCGATCAGTAGTTCGGAGTAGGTCCAATCGTGGGTCTTGCGAAAATTCTGCCCGTCGAGAAAAAAGCGCAGGGCGGGCGCATTCGGGCGCTCTTTCGCACAATTTGCCAAGGCATCATAGGTGCTCACCGACAGCCCCTGACGACTGAGCGGGGTGCTTTCCAGCGTCTGAATATCGGCCAGGTTTGTGATCGCCATCAGGCTTGCTCCACCACAAGATTACGCTGGGTGCCAAGATCGATCTTGCCATCGGCGCTGCGAATACTGGCTTCGACAACATCGCCGGCTTTGAGGTACTGCGTGCGGCTCTCCTGTGTTTTCAGAAAGATCTTCCACTTCACCGCATCCGGCAGCAAGGCGCCGATTCGTTGCTTCGCGGGGGAAGGCACGGTGAGCGCGCAACCGGCTGGCGTGCCAGTGGCGATCAGGTCGCCGGAGTTGAAATCCTGTACACCGGACAGCTCGGTCAAGGTTTCTGCCGGGCCGTACACCAGGTTGGCGGTGCTATCGTTTTGTCGGACTTGCCCATTGACCGTCAGCCTCAGTTGCAGGTTCTTCAAGTAGCGGATGTCGGACGCTTCGAGCAGGCACAGGTAAGGGCCGACAGGGCCGAAGGTGCGATAGCTTTTACCCTTGTAGAACTGCATTTGCGGAATCTGGATATCGCGGGCTGAATAATCATTGACCACGACGATTCCAGCGATGAATTCGTGCAGGGTCTTGTCGGTGACAGTCACCTGGCCAGTGATGTTGCGTTTGAGCACCAGGCCCAACTCGATTTCATAATCGAGGAAGCGCACGTTACCGGGTTTGATGAGCTCACTGTCGGCGGCCACTATGCAACTGGTGGCTTTGGTGAAGATCATGTTGAAGTGCTTGGCGTCAGGGTCCATGCCCGACTCGATCATGTGCTGACGGTAGTTGGCGCCCTGGCAGACGAACTGTTGGTCACGGGTGACGGGCGAAAGCAACTTGACCGCAGTCAGGGGGAGATCACCGTCATTCATCCGGGCCAGCTCAGTGACGCTGGTGTTATTGATGAATTCGCCGGTACTGGCATAGTCACCGGGAATCACCGTGATCCTGCCGGTGTTTATCACGCCCCATTGGGTACGATTCTGATATTCGAAGTGGACTACATGCACTGCCATGACAGGAGCTCCCGAGGAGTAGATCGGCTGATGCTGCGTGGCATCAGGTTGTTGTTGTACTGCATTTGCGAGCGTTGCCGACGGACTCAGCCGAACAGCCGCGCCAAGGTCACCAACTTGCGAAAGGTCAGGTCCGGGCTGTGTCTGAGGTTGTGGATCAAGGCTCGGATGGCGCGCACGCTGAGCTTCGGTTTGGTGAAGCTCCTTGGCATGCGCTCTCCCCACTGCGCCATGGCCTGAGCACTGACGCTATGCAGTTCGGTGGGCTGACCTTGGGTGAATAAATCGCCATCGCAGTAGTGTTCATGTTTGTCGCCCCAAGGATCCTGCCAGTAGTCGAAGATCTGACTGCCGAGAATATGCCGACCTATTCCCCAAGCATGAACCCATCCACGCTCGCGCAAGACGCGCTGCCCCATGCCTACTGCATCTGCATCTACTACCTCAAAAGCACTGTGGCTGTAGGTGGGCATGAAGCCTTGCGCTAGGGCCAGGGTGTGGTGGTCTGCCGGGACGTCACCCAGGTCCAAGCGCATGAACGTCACGGCGGGTGAACCGTCAGGCAGTACTTGTACATCGCTAGGGATCAATCCGAAATGCTCGGTGTACCAAGCGCAGGTTGCCTGGTAGTCCGCCACTTCCAGAACCACATGCCCAAGCTTGAGGATCTCAGGGGCACTGGCTGGCGTACGTTGGGTGGCATTGATGCGCGGGATCTGCTCTGCCAGATTGAGGGGCAAAGGCGCGCGATGCTGCAACGGTTTGACCGCCGCTTGTCCGTAGATAGCCTCCACCACGAACCCCGACGGGTCGCGCAGGCGAACCCGCTCGCCACCACCCGGTTGGAATTGGTTTTCAACTGCTGACGCGCCCGGCAAACGCGCAAGCTTGAGAAGATCTTCGCGTGTAGCGACGGTGAGTGCGAAACCGACGAAGCGTGCCTCGTCTGCCTTCTCGATGCGGTAGCAATAGGCTGAACTGTCAGTGCCGCGCAGATACAGCGCATCGGTAGCACGATGGCAAACGGTGAGCCCGAAGTCGCGTAGAAACTGTTCCGCCTTGGCCAGGTCCGGACGCTGAAAAATCAGATAGGCAAGCCGCTGGGCTTTCACCGTAGGGTACGGGTGGCGAGCCGGCTGCGGCGTAGCCAGGGTCAAGATTTGGCATTTGCTCATTATTATTCTCCAACACTTTTTTCAGGCAAAAGCTGCCCGTCACCCCGAAAACCGGGGTTGGGCTATCAGTATTCAGTCGTGAATCAGTCGGAAGGCGGCAGCGGCGGCAACTCCACGGTGGCTAGCACACGAGCGTCTTCAATGCTCACTCCCAACGCCCGCAGTATCAGCTCGGCGGTATCGGTGCCGGCTTCACGCCAGGTCTTCAAGCCTTCCAATACCAAAAACATCGAGCCCAGTACGCTGCTGGCGATAAACGAAATCACCGTGACCATTTGTTCCTGGCGGAACTGGTAGCGGCCGAGACTCAACCCATGGATGAGGTCCGGTACGGCCTGGCTAGAGAACATCTCCCGCAGGGCTAGGTTGCTCAGCGCAAAGCGACTCATAAACGCGCCCCAGTGCGGTTCTTCGTGGGTGCGGCGGATAAACAGACGAATACCATTGGCCAAGCGCTGTGCGGGGTCTCCAAAGCTGTCGATGCTCTTTTTTACGCGCTGATGCATGTCCGCGCTGAGCTGACTGGCTACCTGTTCAAACAGTTTGTCCATCGTCTCGACGTTGTTGTAAATGGTGCCGCGGGCCACACCCGCTTCTTGGGCAAGGTCGCTGATGTTGACCTGGCTGACGCCTTTCTCGGCAAACAAGCGCAAAGCGGCCTGATGGATGCGTCGCTGCACCGGATTCATTGACTCCACAAATGTTCTCCACCGTTCGAATCTGACCTGATTGAACGCCACTGTTCAATTTTCGTCAATCAAGTATTTTCAGATTCAAGATTATTTTTTTGAGAGCTGTTCTGTAACACCATTTCTAGAGGGATTTTCGGTGTTATTTAATTTTGTTGAAGAGGCATTGGTGTCGAACGCAGTTGACTGATGTGAACACAGATGTTCAATATTGATCGCAGGTGTGTTTTTGTCGTGGGCTTCCACGGCCAGGTCGCGACTGTTCTCGCCAGGAATAACAACAATGACCCTCAAGCAAGGCCTTATTGACGTCCATCACCACATCGTTCCACCTGTATTCCGCGACGCAATTTACGAGCGGGGCATGGAGCGCCATGCGGGTGCACTCTTACCAAAATGGACGCCAGAGCAGTCGATTGATGTGATGGACATGAATGGCATTCAACGTGCCATTACCTCCATCTCCACGCCCGGCGTGCATTTGGGCAACGGCGTGGCGCAGGCACGGCACCTGGCGCGAGATTGCAACGAATACGCGGCGAAGATGCGTGATGATTTTCCGGGCCGTTTTGGCAACTTCGCGGTACTACCCATGCCGTTTACCGAAACTGCTTGTAGCGAAGCCATTTATGCCTTGGACGTGCTGAAGGCCGAGGGAATCGTGCTGTTTGGCAGCACCGATGGGGTATTTCTGGGCGACCCGCGTTTTGACGAACTGATGAACGAATTGGATCGTCGTGGCACAGTGGTGTTCGTTCACCCAAACCTGCACAAAAGCAGCGAACAGTTGGGCTTCAAGACTCCTGGCTTTTTGATCGAGTTTCTCTGCGACACCACTCGCGCTGCCGTCAATCTGATCCTGACCGGGACGATGGAGAAATACCCACGCATTCGCTGGATCCTTGCCCACGGCGGTGGTTTTCTTCCCTATGTGGCGTGGCGTGTTTCCCTGGCCAATGCGATGCCGCAATTCCAGCAGCTGGCGCCTCAAGGAATTCTCACTTACATCCGGCGTTTTTATTTCGACACAGCTCTCTCTCCCTCGCGCTATTCGATGGCAGCGCTCAAGGAGTTAGTTGACTCGGATCACATCCTTTTCGGCAGTGATTTTCCGTTCGCCCCGGCTCCCGCTACGAGCCTGCAATGTCAAACCCTAGAGCAAAATACTCTGTGGTCCAGCGATGAGCACTACGGGATCAATCGTGGCTACGCGCTACGTTTGTTTCCTCAATACCAGCAGCCGGGCGAGGTCGTGCAGCCAGCGCCAATCTATGAAGGCGAGTCTTTTTCCGGCCGCGTGAAGCGCAGCCTGACGAAGCCGCTTGGCGCACTAGCTGAACGTATGCGTAATCGTTGACACGACGCTCCTATTCAGTAACCCACTCTAATAACAAGATAAACACGGAGGTGTTATGAATCGCCGAGAATTTGTCGCCCGTACGAGCCTGCTGGCTGGGGCGACGGTGTTGGGCGCAGGCGTCGTCGGGGGCTCCTTGCCAAGGACTGCTGCGGCGCAGTCAGAAGTGCGAAGTGAGTCCGCTGCCACCAAGGAAGAGCTCAAGGCCGAATGCATTGATGTGCATCACAACATTCTGCCACCTGTATTTGTCGACGCCCTGCAGCGTCGAGGGCTGGGTGCTCTGACGGGCACGGCGCTTCCAAGCTGGTCTGTGCAACAGTCAGTGGCACTCATGGACGCACAAGGCATCCAGACAGCGATCACCTCATTACCAGCGCCTGGTGTTTGTTTTGGCGAGGGTCGGGCCGCAGCCGATCTGGCGCGTAGCTGCAATGAGTTTGCCGCCGATATGGCGGTCACATATCCAGGCCGCTTCGGCTCCTTCGCCGTACTGCCGTTGCCAGCAACCGATCTTGCCTGCGCCGAGGCTATTTATGCCCTGGACACTTTGCAGGCTGATGGCGTGCTGTTGATGGGCAGCAGTAATGGTGTGTTTCTAGGTGACCCGCAATTCGAAGAGTTGATGAGCGAGTTAAATCAACGCCAGGCCACAGTTTTTTTACAGGCTAATCTGCACCCCAGCAGCGCGCAATTAGGGCTGGGTACACCACCATACGCATTGGAGATGGTCTGTGACATCGCGCGCGCGGCGATCAATCTGATCTTCACTGGCACGATGGAGCGATACCCACGCATTCGGTGGATTCTGGCGGATGGTGGCGGTTTTCTACCTTATGCGGCATGGCGTATTTCCCTGGCCAACGCCTTGCCGGAATTCGCTGATGACGTTCCTCTCGGGGTGATGAGCTATTTGCGGCGCTTTTACTTCGATACAGCCGTGTCTACTTCACCTGCGTCCATGGCGGTGATCAAGGAACTAGTGGAGCCTGCTCAGGTGGTTTTCGGCAGTGGTTATCCGATCGCACCAGCCGCGTCAGTCGGTGCCGAAATCCAAACGCTACGCCAATCTCCTGTCTGGGGGGCAAAAGAACTCCGGGGTATCACCCGCGGTCATGCGTTGTCGCTATTTCCCCACTATGCGGAGAAAGGCGAGTGGCTGACTCTGGCGCCTGTGCATGAATCCGAATCGTCGCTGCAATGGTGGGGACGCACGTTGAAAAAACCCCTTGGCGCCTTGGCGCAACATTTGAAGGATCAGTGATATGTCGGGATTGCCCCTGTTTCAGCCATTGCTGTTGCCCAATGGAACACACATCGTAAACCGCCTTGCAAAAGCCGCTATGGAGGAGAATTTGGCAGATGAAAATCACGCCCCTGGTCCTGAATTGCTTCGCTTGTATCAGACATGGGCAGACGGAGGGGCTGGACTCATTATTACTGGTAATGTAATGCCCGACTGCCGTGCTCTGACCGGTCCGGCAGGGGTCATTCTGGAGAATGATCGTTATCTTGAGCAGTTTAAGAACTGGGCCGTCGTATGCCGTAGTCAAGGCGCTCAGGCTTGGTTACAGATCAATCATCCCGGCCGGCAACTGATGGCCAATCTCGGCCAGGAGGCGGTGGCACCTTCAGCCATTGCGGTGAACATTCCCGGTGTCGCCAAGCTGTTCGCTCAGCCTCGGTCACTGAGCGAGGTTGAAATTCATGGCTTGATTAATCGTTACGCACGAACAGCTGTTCTGGCCGAGCGCGCCGGTTTTACGGGCGTACAGATTCATGCTGCGCACGGTTATCTATTCAGCCAGTTTCTTTCCCCACTGACCAATAAGCGGACTGACAAATGGGGCGGTAGCTTGGAAAACCGCGCGCGGATTCTCATTCGTACCATCGAGGCTGTTCGGGCGCGTGTGGCACCGCAGTTTTGCGTGTCAGTGAAACTCAATTCAGCAGACTTTCAGCGAGGTGGTTTTGAGGAGGGGGACGCGATTGAGGTCGTTAAACGGCTCAATGAACTGCCCGTGGATTTGGTCGAGATTTCTGGCGGCAGCTATGAAAGTCCTGCTATGCAAGGCCATACACGCGACGGCCAAACACTCGCTCGAGAGGCGTACTTTTTGGAGTTCGCTGAACGCATTGGTCGTGTGGCACGTATGCCTGTAATGGTCACAGGTGGGATCCGCCGTAGGGAAATTGCTGAAATAGTTATCAACAGCCCATCTGTGGCAATGGTAGGAATGGCCACCGCTTTGGCATTTGAACCCAATTTGCCAAGTCAATGGTTGACCGGGGACGGCGCCCAGATAAAGTCGGTACAGATATCTTGGAAGAATAAGGCCTTTGTTGCCGTTGCCATCACGGCGATCATCAAGAAGCAGCTCAGTTTGCTTAGTCTGGGCAAAGCCACCAAGCCTGGCATCTCGCCGCTAATGACGCTGATTACCAGTCAGCTTAAAACCAAGCGCCAAGCTCGGCGCTATCGTAAATGGGTAGCTGAACAAGGCATTTAGAGTGGATCGGTTATTCGTTAGGTTGCGGCAACGGAAGGCTGGCGAGCTTTTTAGCCTTCACCGGGCTCGCACCCAAGCCTTTAAGCACCATCTCGGCGACTTTCTCATCATGTTGCTCAACCGTGCGGCCCTCAACCGCACTGCGCATGCCGGCTGTTGCACAGGCTATAACCAGGTCCAGTGCGATGCTTTCATCGATAAACGACAGATGCCCCTGCTCTGCGCCGGTGCGAAGGTCCGCCTGGACGTGCATGGCGAGCGTTGACCGCAGCCCCTTGTCAAAATGTACGATTCGCACCAGTGCGCTGGCCCAGTTCGGGTCGGCAATCGCGCGAAGGATAAATAGACGCACACCAATTGCAATGCGCTGGGCACCGTTTTCAACTCCTGCACTTAACCCGGAAATACTCTCAGAAAACTCGCTGGCCATAGCGATACCCACGGCCTCCACTACCTCCTCGCGGGTGCGAAAGTAGTTGTAGATGGTGCCGGTAGAGACCTCTGCCTCTTCCGCCAGCTCCAACAAACCCGTTTCAAATACATCCTTACGGGCGAACAGCCGCAGCGCGGCATCCAATAAGCCCTGACGCGTGCGCTGTTTTTTTTTGTGGCCGCGGGTCAGAGGTTCCAGAGTGTGAGTGGCCTGTTCTGTGTCGGTTTTTACGCTCATGGAAATGCCTGATGATGTAAGACGCGGCGGGATGAAAGACAAAGATAGTAATCAAATTACCGTCAATATCGCTGATCTATTCAATTATCGAGCAAGGCCATGCATGCATTTGCCAGCTCATTTGCATGATCGGCGCCACCGCTGTGCATCACAATGCGGTCAGGTCGAACGATCAGTAACGTATTTTTCGGCAGACATTTGAGCAGTTCACCACTCAGGTCTTCGACCCAATGGGTGCCTGGATTACCCCGTTGGCCTCGCTGGACGATCTGCAAATACCCACCACCATGGGCCTGCCATCGCTCCTGGGTTGCAGTTTCCAGCAGTTGGCGAGGGTCGTTACCAAACCCTATAAGGGTCATTTGATCACCCAGCACATCGTCACTCAAGACGATGCCATGAATAGGATCCCGCACCAGACATTGGTTCAGTAGGCCGCCAACAGGGAGGGACTTCGTTTTGCGTTGCGTGCTGAACAAGCCTTTCTTGAAGCGATTCTTTGGCTTGATGTCCAGCTCTTCAAACAGCCGGCGGGCGGGCGGGAACAGGGTCAGCGATTTCATTAGTCCGTGGATCAGCAAGGCAACGACGGCATTGCGCGGCATCACTGCGCGGCCCATCAGTTTGGCCAGGTCGATCATTTCTTTAGCGTGAGGGCGGCGTTCCTGGTCGTAGCTGCCGAGTATCCTGGGTGCGGCGCGGCCATCGAGTACCCAGGCCAGCTTCCAGCCTAAGTTGCATGCATCCCGAAGACCGGCGACCAGTCCCTGTCCGACGAAGGGTGGCGTAATGTGCGCCGCGTCGCCGATCAAAAATACCCGCCCCTTCTGAAAACTGTCGCAGCAACGTGCGTGGAAGCGATACACCGCCGTGCGCTCGATACTCAAGTCGGCAGCTTTTACCCACGGAGCCAGCAGTTGTGCAATGCGATGCGGCTGCTCCATTTCCTCTCGCGTTTCACCGGGATGCAGCATGAACTCCCAACGTTCCCGGCCACCGGGGGCCGGCATATGGGGGGTAGGCCGGCGGTGATCACACAGGAACTCAACGTGGTCGATTGCCTGCCCCTGGCGTCCATTGGCATCCACGATCAACCAGTCTTCAGCATAGGTCTGGCCGGTGAAATCCTGGCCAATCAACGTGCGCACCCGCGACCCTGCGCCGTCCGCGCCAATCAGGTATTTGGCATTGACGGTAAACGTCATGCCATCTTCGTCCAGCAGAAAAGCCTCCACGTGATCGCCATGTTGCTGAACATCCTGCAACTCGTAACCCGTGCAAGTGGTGATGCAAGGATATTGCAGTAACCGGCTGCGCAGGGCGTTCTCCAGATCGGGTTGGTAAAAAGTTACCAGTTTGGGGTGGCCGTCGATGCAGCCGCTGGTATTGGCGCGACTGAATTGGCCTACCAGTGGGCAGTGCATTTTGACTTCTGGGATCACCAGCTTATCGAATGCGTCCTCGGGCAGGCCGATCAACTGCAACATACGCAAGGCTTCGTTATCCAGGGCAATGGCACGTGGCATGCGCAGTATCTCGTGCTGCTTGTCGATCACCACGGCGTTTACGTGGTATCGCCCGAGCAGGGCTGCCAATGCCGCGCCGACTGGGCCAAAGCCGACGATCAGTACGTCAACCGAAGGGGGCAGCGGGGTACTTTTATTATTGTTTTCCATGGGAGTTCCGGGTGGTTTCAGCGTCGAGGTGCGATCTGCCGCTTTGGCTCGTCGCTTTTTATGAGACATTATTCAATATTGAAAAATATATCAATATTGAAGATGTTCCCATAAGTACCAGATCGCATGGATCGCACACAACAGCAATGATCAGCGCCGTACCAAAGGAGTCATCATGAGCTTTCCTGTGTTTCCGACACGCGTATTGACGGATAAATGAAATTCGTAAGGCCGGTTTTGTGATTCAAACTGGATGGCATTGAATAAAAGCGGGATCGAGGCGCGAGCTAATAGCACTCTGGTGGGCAGGTTCATATCGCGTAAGGTTGAGGTATATGCGTTGCCGTATTTCCGCGCTCCCGCTCCTAAGAGGACCTGCTTAGGAGCGGGGGCGTGGTGTACGAATCGAAAGCGTTGCCGTACTCCCCATGCAGTGCTCGTTTGTTCATAACACTACGCAGCAGTGAGACGCTGCACTGCGATCGAGCGAAAGCTTGTATCAGAGCTTGGGGCCCCTGGACGATAACGCTGGCTAGATTTGCAGGCTGAACTCTACGACACCGGAACTGTGCGTTGAGCTGTCTTGTGCATCAACTCCAGCAACTTGGTGCGATCGCTGAGTTCGAAACGACCAGTCGAGGCCACTAGTGCGAGCGCAGCGCAGTTCTCTACCTCAACAGGCGAGCAAAGCTGTGGTGCAGAAAACCGATAGGCTATTTGGTTTTCTGAAGCAGCGATGCCCAAACATTAGCCTGTTGACTTGGGCAGTAACCGGCAGCTAGCGCGCATTCAGTTATCTTGGGCATGGGAGTGAATCGTCAGAGCGCCCGGTACTTTTGTACGCTCAAGCCCTCCACCGTCTAGCCACCATAGCGTCTGTTTATAAGCGCGCTGCAGCAAATCTTCTGTCTGGGCAAAATTGAATACCGAGACATCCACAGGGCACAAAGGTGGGACGATATGCAGGCTGGTGAGGGTACGGAAGTGTTCGATGTCGCTCACCAATTGGCGCATGCTCATCAGGTTGACGGTATGCAGCGCTAAAGCGACCAAGCCTCGCGGTGGTTGTGTTAGGGCGCAACTCACACCGGTAGGGATTACCACGACATTAGTGGCACCCAGGGCCACGGCAGTTGAAATGGGTGTATTGCTTGCTACACCGCCATCGACCAGAAATTGCTCGGCAATTTGTACGCACGGGAACACGAGCGGGATGGCCGCGCTTGCTAATAACGCCTGCTTAAGTTCCCCACTGGACAGAACTGTTTCGGCACCGCTGAGCAGATCAGTGGTGACGATGTGCAGGGGAAGTGCAGCGTCTTCAATGCGGTGAATGGGTAACGCTTGACCCAGTAGTCGATGCAAAGCCGCTGGTTGCAACAGGAAGCCACGCCGCTTGATCAATCCTCTACAGGTATCAAGCCAGGATAAAGGAAAGATGTCCTTTTTATTCAGACCACGCCAGAAACCGGCGAGTGCATCGACTCCTTCCGCATTGGGTCTTGCGGCAAAGTAGGCGCCATTGATTGCCCCTACCGAAGCTCCGACCACTACGTCAAAGCTTACATTCGCCTCCACCAAGGCTCGCAACATGCCCACCTGAACAGCCCCCAAGCTGCCACCGCCAGCAAATACGATTGCAGTTTTGGTATCCATGCTCGACGTCCCTCTGCAGTCTTGCGTCGATTGAGTGTAGCTGACGAGACACGCGTTACTTAGCGGGAGCACTAGCAAGCGCAAAATTTCAGGCGGTATTAAGGCAGAAGAAACTCACTGGAACGACGGGCAATGAGCGCTAAGTAGCTGCCTTTGTATCCTCTGGTGCGACAGAGCGTTGCTTTTCGACGGGCTTATTCTTTCCTTTGCTACGGGCATAGTGATCTCGACTGAATCGACACCCAAACGGTTGTCGACAATCCGATGACATAGAGGAACTCATGATGTCCAACAGCACTCAACTGACGCCTTTTCGCATTGAGATCCCTCAGGCCGAACTGGATGATTTGCAGCGTCGTCTGAATAGCACCCGCTGGCCGGATCGTGAAACCGTTGGCGATCATTCCCAAGGCGCACAATTGGCCAAGGTGCAAGACCTGGTTGAGTACTGGCGTACCCAGTATGACTGGCGTCGATTCGAGGCACGCTTGAACAGCTATCCGCAGTTCAAAACTGAAATTGATGGCCTGGGCATTCACTTCCTTCACATCAAATCTCCTCACGAAAACGCTTTACCGTTGATCATGACCCACGGTTGGCCGGGTTCGATTGTCGAGTTCCTCAACAGCATCGATCCGTTGGTAAATCCAACGGCTCATGGTGGCGAAACGAAAGACGCTTTCCACGTGGTTCTGCCTTCTATTCCTGGTTATGGCTTTAGCGACAAACCGACCACTAAAGGTTGGAACCGCACCCGTATCGGTAATGCCTGGCACGAATTGATGCAGCGCCTTGGCTACACCCGTTATGTTGCGCAGGGTGGTGACTGGGGCAGTGTGGTGACCACTGAGATGGGACGCTTGAAACTGGAAGGCTTGGCGGCGATTCACGTGAATCTGCCTTTTGTTGTTCCGGCCGATCTGCCTGCAGAGCTGAGCGTAGAAGAGCAAGCAGCACTCGATCAGTGCGTACTGTTTGCTTCTGACGGCATCGCATATCACGACCTGCAAACCACTCGCCCAGAGACCATCGGCTTCTCGCTGGCGGACTCTCCTGTGGGTCAGGCTTCGTGGATCTATGAGAAGCTTGCGTCCTGGAGCGACAGTGATGGCACTGCAGAGAGCGTGTTCTCTTACGATCAGATTCTCGACAACATCATGCTGTACTGGGTGACAAACAGCGGTGCATCGTCGGCACGTATGTATGCCGAGCATCCAGGTCTTAACTTCGGTGCCATTCAGCTTGATCTGCCAGTGGCTGTCTCGGTATTCCCAGGAGAGATCTACACGCCGCCGAAGGCATGGGCCGAGCGGGCGTACAGCAATTTGATCTACTGGAATAAAGCGGAAAAAGGCGGCCATTTTGCGGCCTTTGAACAGCCTAAGATTTTCGTCAATGAAGTGCGAGCGGCGTTCTCTACAGTTCGTTGATGGCGGCTGGAGTGCGCGCATCTCTGGGTACGCGTTTAACTGCGCTCAGCGTATTTAGGCTTCAAACAGCCTGTCTACGTCGGGCCCTTTTTGTGTGCAAACGAGTCGCAAGAAGGGTTCACTCCGATTGATTTCTCAATTCCTAATGGCCGAGCAATGGTCGAATTAATGTGTGCGCGGACTCTTCCCGTTCAGTTCTGCGGCCAACGCTGCCTGAGCGCAAGGGCGAGCACCGATACGTTCTTGGTAAGCGGCCAAAGCAGGCCACCGTACCAGGTCAATCGAGAACCAGTTGAGCCATCTTAGTAACGTATAGAGGTAGGCATCTGCCACGGAAAATGCTTCGCCCAACAAATAGGGGTGCTGTGAAAGCGTTTGATTGAGTGAGTCCACACGACGGAACAGGCGGGTGAAGATTTGGTCGCGCACCTGCTGAGGGATATCTCGAAATAAGGGGCTCATTGCACAGTTGAGCTCGCACGACAGAAAACTCAGGTACTCACGCAGGCGTACTCGCTGCCAGCTATCTGGCGGAGGCGCCAAACCTGCCGCGGGTATGAGATCGGCAAGAAATTCTAGAATAGTTGAGCTTTCGGTAAGCACTTCTCCATTGTCGAGCATTAAGGCTGCGATGTACCCATGTGGGTTGATGCTCCAGTAATCCTCTCCTGCGGAAGTGGTTTTGGTGGCGTGGTCGACCTGGATTAGCTGAAAGGGAATGTTCAGCTCACGCAATACAATATGGGGTGCCATCGAACAGGCTTCAGGAGTGAAATAGAGCTTCATGGGAGGGGCTCGTCGTGCGGATTTGGAAAATAGAAGGATAGCTTGCTGAGGAAAATATAGCGTTTGGCGGTGCCTCGACAGATACGCCGTTCATCGGCAAAAGCGCACGATGACAGAGGCTCCCAAAAGGTGTCGTTTTTCTATATCTCCTTCACGCCATCAAGTCGTGACCAGGATTGTCGCTCCTGTGGCAACTGTGTAACAACTACAGCGTTATTTATGCGGTCTAGAGCGGAAGGCATAATTCGCTTAGATCATGCAGGAGGGTTGGAAATGTTAGTTTCAGCAATCAATACTGTCGAAGTGGATGCCGCGCCAGGACGAGTGGGAGAGGTGTTCACGAAGCTCCCTTGTATTGTGCGTGCACTCCTTGATAACACCGAGTGTGTAGGGTATGCGGTAACCGATAATCGGGCAGTGAGAAACGCCTGGATCGTCAGCGGCTACTGGGAATCAGAAAGCAAAATGCGCGCACATTTCGACCGCCCTGAGCTGGGTGGATTCATGGATATGTTAAACAGCGGTATGGCAAGCCGGGTCAAATTCAATAGTTTCGTTGTGACTCACGCGGATCAACAACCCAAGCACTGATAACGCCTTTCCCTTAGGTGGTGGGCGGACGCTTGAAAGCTTGAAAGATAGACAGGGAACTACGCCTGCTTTCGTTGTGGAAAAGTCTTGAGGGCAGTATGTCTGCGTGCTTAGATTTTTGGGTCGTCAATAGACTCCGCATACCGCGGTGGTAATCAGAAAGCTGTATCCATCGTGCATCCATTGGAACGAGACCAAGCTGACACCTTGCGAGACTTTGAAAGGGGCGCTTGGGTGTTTTGCTGCGCCGTAAAGAAAAGGGGTGCCTGCGACAAAGACCTGATTACTTAGAACTGGCACCCTCTGTTTATATCATTGTCTCTTTTGTGGCTACTAACAGTAGGCCCCTGCGTTATTTATCCGTCTCTCACGCTCCGGCAGTATTTGTCCATGGGCAGATTTATTACTTGGCTGCCAACGTTGGTTCATATCTTGGCTACCGCAAATTTTGCGTTCATGGGCCAGGCTGAGCCGGATCTATATTCAGTGTAGGCGCAGGATAGAGGCGGCGGCAATGTTGACGAGAGACCAGATTACCTCCGGTGCATACCTCGAAAATTTCGGTGAGATGCCAAAAGATTTGTTGTGGACGTTAGAGCAGATCGAGCAATCCATGCGCGAAACGTTGGCCAAACGCCATGAACGTGGCGACATCTGGGTCTTTGGTTACGGTTCGTTGTTATGGAATCCCTTGTTGAACTTTGCAGGACAAAAGCGCGCAACTTTACAAGGCTGGCACAGAAGCTTTTGCATGCGAATCATCGCTGGCCGGGCCACTGTCAGTACGCCGGGACGGATGCTGGCACTTGAACCAGGGGGCTCTACTCAGGGAGTCGCTTTCAAGTTGACCGAGCAGGTGGCACGAGAAGAGTTGATCTTGCTTTGGATTCGGGAGATGCCAACTGGCGCTTATCGACCGGTTTGGGCGCCGATCTCTATGGATGACGGGACACACGCTACGGCATTGGTATTCGTCGCTGAGCCTGACCATCCGCTGTATGAAAAGGATGCGAGTGTTGAATCCGTTACGCGGCACATTTCAGGAGCGTCTGGCCCTATGGGGAGTAACGCAGAGTATGTGCACAAGTTGACCAATGCATTATGCGAAAGCGGATTTTTTGATGAATACATCGGCGCATTGTCAGCGGGAATAACGCCCTGAATTAAACCTGATGTTGTGTGTGTTGTGCTGTAAGTATCCGGTTTCGGGAAGGAGTCTCTCTGCGCCCGAAATTCATAAAAGTCAATTGCAAGACCTTTGGTAGTAGACCGGAGCTGGTATTCGATCGCTGCCTATCAAGACAGTAACTTAACTGAGTAGGAGAAAAGAAATGATCGCCCATCACAAACGACTTTCTGTTGCGTTGAGTGCGCTCTTAGTGGCCGGCACAGCCGGAATCGCCGTGAAGTATGGCGATCATTTTTCACCCATTGAGTCAGCTCATGCGGCAGAAGCAGCGGTCGCCCCTAAAACTGAAGTTGATGTTGCCACCGTGGTCTTTAAACAGATTAGCGAGTGGCAGAGTTATTCGGGTCGCCTTGAGGCGGTAAGTAAGGTCGATATCCGTCCATTGGTACCAGGCACTATCGTTGCCGTACATTTCAAAGACGGAGCAATGGTCAACAAAGGAGATCGCCTGTTCACTATTGATCAGCGTCCTTATCTGGCCGAAGTTGATCGTGCTGCCGGTCAATTAGCCGCTGCTGAGTCCCGCGCCGTCTATACGGCGACCGATGCCGCTCGCGCTGGGCGATTGATCGAATCCAATGCCATTTCCAAGCGCGATCTGGACGAGAAACAAAATGCTTCGCGCGAAGCGATCGCTAACGTGAAAGTGGCGAAGGCAGCACTCGACGCGGCCAAGGTCAATCTTTCCTACACTGAAATCAGCGCCCCCATCGCCGGACGTGTATCGCGTGCGGAACTGACCGTTGGCAACGTAGTGTCGGCAGGCCCGGCGGCACCGGTGCTGACCAGCCTGGTTTCGGTAACACCTATCTACGCATCCTTCGATGTCGATGAGCAAACCTACCTGCGCTACCTGAATCAGGCGTCAGGCAAACCTGCTCCCGTTTCCCTCGGTCTTGCTGACGAAACCGGTTACTCACGCAACGGTGTGGTCGACTCCATCGACAACCAACTCGACACCCAATCGGGAACCATCCGTGTGCGGGCACGTATCGATAACGCAAATGGTGCACTGATGCCGGGTCTGTACGCACGTATCAAGGTGGGCGGCGGTAAGCCAACGGACGCCGTATTGGTTGATGACTCGGCCATCGGCACCGATCAGGCGAAGAAATTTGTCCTGTTGGTCGGCCAGGGCGATGTCGTCGAGTACCGCGAGGTCACCCTGGGCAACCTGCACGATGGACTGCGCATCATCACTTCGGGTCTGAAGGCCGGTGATCGGGTGGTGGTCAGCGGTGTGCAACGCGTACGTCCCAACGACACCGTGCACGCCAACGCCGTGGAAATGGCAAACATCGGTCGTGCTGCGAAGCCTTCGGCTTAACGAGAGAACATCATCATGAATATCTCTAAATTCTTTATTGACCGGCCGATCTTCGCCGGCGTGCTGTCGGTGGTGGTGGTCTTGGCGGGGTTGATTGCCCTCACCAAGCTGCCGACCGCCGAATACCCTGAAGTGGTACCGCCCTCGGTGGTGGTGCGCGCCGAGTACCCGGGCGCCAACCCGAAAGTAATCGCCGAAACCGTTGCTTCGCCGATTGAAGAACAGATCAACGGCGTGGAAAACATGCTCTACATGCAGTCGCTGGCCAACAGCGACGGCAAGTTGACGACCACCGTCACCTTCAAGCTCGGTACTGATCCGGACAAGGCTCAGCAGTTTGTGCAGAACCGCGTGGCGCAGGCTTTGCCGCGTCTGCCTGAAGACGTGCAGCGCCTGGGCGTGACCACGATCAAGTCCTCACCCACCCTGACCATGGGCGTGAGCATCACCTCGCCGAACCAGCGTTACGACCTGACCTACCTGCGCAACTATGCGTTGATCAACGTCAAGGATCGCCTGGCGCGGATTCCTGGTGTGGGTGAAGTGGTGATGTGGGGCGCCGGCGACTACTCGATGCGCATCTGGCTCGACCCGCAAAAGGTCTCCCGCCTGAACATGACTGCTCTCGATGTGGTGAAGGCCATCCGTGAGCAGAACGTGCAGGTGGCGGCCGGTATCGTTGGCGGTGCGCCAATGCTCACCGACGTACCGATGCAGTTGAGCGTCAACGCCCAAGGCCGTTTGAAAACCGAGCAGGAATTTCGCGACATCATCCTGAAATCTTCCGGTGGCGCGATCACGCGGCTGTCGGATGTCGCTCGTGTGGAAATGGCCGCGTCCGAGTACACCTTGCGTGCACTGCTCGACAACAAGCCTGCCGTACAGATGATTATCTTCCAGCAACCGGGTGCAAACTCGTTGCAGATTTCCGATGACGTACGCACCGTCATGGAAGAGATCAAGCAGGACATGCCGGATGGTGTCGATTACGGCATCAAGTACGACCCCACCCAGTTTGTGCGTGACAGTATTCATGCCGTGATCCAGACCCTGCTGGAGGCGATTGCCCTGGTAGTACTGGTGGTCATCGTGTTCCTGCAGACCTGGCGCGCCTCGCTGATTCCGTTGCTGGCGGTGCCGGTATCGATCATCGGTACTTTTGCATTGCTGCTGGGCTTTGGTTACACCATCAATGCCCTGTCGCTGTTCGGCATGGTGCTGGCAATCGGTATTGTGGTCGACGACGCCATCGTCGTGGTGGAAAACGTCGAACGAAACATCGCTGACGGTCTGTCGCCGCGTGATGCGACCTACAAGGCCATGCAGGAAGTGAGCGGGCCGATCATCGCCATCGCGCTGACCCTGGTGGCGGTGTTCGTGCCGCTGGCTTTCATGTCCGGCCTGACCGGTCAGTTCTATCAACAGTTCGCGATGACCATTGCGATCTCTACCGTGATCTCGGCGTTCAACTCCCTGACCCTGTCGCCAGCGTTGTCCGCCATCCTGCTCAAAGGGCATGACGAGCCGAAAGACCGTCTGACCCGGATCATGGACAAGCTATTCGGTCGTTTCTTCAACGTCTTCAACCGCGTTTTCAACCGGGGTTCGGAAAACTATGGCAACGGTGTACGCCGTGTCGTTAACCGCAAGCTGGTGATGCTGGTGATCTACGGCATTCTGCTCGGTGGCGCGGTGTGGATGGGCAAAATCGTGCCGGGTGGTTTTGTGCCAGCACAAGACAAGGACTACGTGGTTGCTATCGCACAATTGCCTAGCGGCGCGACGTTGGATCGCACCGAGAACGTCGTGCGTGACATGGGTGATATCGCCTTGGCCATTCCAGGCGTGAAGAACCTGCCGCAGTTTCCGGGGTTGTCGGTCAGCCTGACCAACTCGCCAAGCAGTGCCCTGGTATTCCCTGTACTTGAGCCGTCGAAGTATCGCTCCAAAGAAGAGTCCGCCTCGGCCATCGTTGCGCAGTTGAATGCCAGATATGCCGGGATCAAGGACGCGGCCATCGCCGTATTCCCCCCACCGCCAGTGGCGGGCCTGGGGACGGTCGGTGGTTTCAAACTGATGATCGAAGACCGTGGTGCACTGGGCTTGGAGGCGCTGAACAAGGCGACTCAGGATTTCTTGGCTGCGGCTGCGAAGGCGCCGGAACTGGGCCCGGCATTTTCGATGTTCCAGATCAACATGCCTCAACTCAACGTTGACCTGGATCGGGTTAAGGCCAAGCAGTTGGGTGTGTCGGTCACTGATGTATTTGACACCCTGCAGATCTACCTGGGTTCGATGTACGTCAATGACTTCAACGCGTTCGGTCGTGTGTATCAAGTGCGGGCTCAGGCGGATGCGCCGTTCCGTGCTACCGCTGAAAACATTGGCTTGCTGAAAACCCGCAACGACAAAGGTGAGATGGTGCCGCTGTCGTCGCTGATCAAAGTGACCACTACCTATGGCCCGGAAATGGTCGTGCGCTACAACGGCTACACCGCTGCCGACATCAACGGGGGCCCGGCTCCCGGCTATTCGTCTGGCCAGGCTCAGGCGGCGGTCGATCGTATCGCCAAGGAAGTATTTCCACGCGGGATCAAGTACGAGTGGACTGACCTGACCTATCAACAGGTACTCGCTGGCAACGCGGCAATGTGGGTGTTTCCGATCAGCGTGTTGTTGGTGTTCCTGGTGTTGGCTGCCTTGTATGAAAGTCTGACCTTGCCATTGGCGATCATCCTGATCGTACCAATGAGCATTCTGTCGGCACTCGTGGGTGTGTGGCTGACCAATGGTGACAACAACATCTTCACCCAGATTGGTTTGATGGTGTTGGTGGGACTGTCGGCGAAGAACGCCATTCTGATTGTCGAGTTCGCCCGTGAACTGGAAATGCAGGGCCGTTCCATTGTGCAGGCCGCGATCGAGGCCAGCCGCCTGCGTCTGCGTCCGATCCTGATGACGTCCATCGCCTTCATCATGGGGGTCGTGCCGTTGGTGTTCTCCACCGGCGCGGGTTCTGAAATGCGTCAGGCCATGGGTATCGCAGTGTTCTTCGGCATGCTGGGCGTGACTCTGTTCGGTCTGATGTTGACGCCGGTGTTCTACGTGTTGCTGCGCAAACTGTCGGGTGTGGAACACCTGGTGGATAAGCACGGTAAACACCCACACCTCGGTGCTGACCTCAACGACGACTCTAATATCAGTCCGGAACACACGCCCCACTCAAGTAGTGGCCATCACACTCAAGCATCAGCCCGCGTGCCTGAAGCCGCGTACCTGAAGTAAGGAGAACGACATGAAAGTGTTTGCAATGAATCGGATGCTTTTAGGATCGGTCTGGCTGGCGACGATGTTGGTGACGGCCGGCTGCTCCCTGGCGCCGACTTACGAGAAACCTGATGTTTCTGCACCACAGGCTTTCAAAGAGGAAAAGGTTTCGGCACCGCTGTCTTCTGCCGAAGCCGGCAACTGGAAAACCGCCGAGCCGTCGGAGGACTTCACCAGGGGCGAGTGGTGGCGGGTGTTCAATGACACCACTCTGAATCACCTCGAAAGTCAGGCGCAGGATGCCAACCAGAATTTGGTTGCAGCGGCCGCACGGTTGAATGAGGCGAGGGCGCTGAATCAGTCGGCTCGCTCGGCTCTGTTCCCAACCGTAGACGCGGGTTTCGGCCCGACCCGTCAGCGTGTGTCACCGGCGTCGCAGTTCCAGTCGGACAGCGGGCAGGGGGCAAGTCAAACCCTGTGGCGTGCCCAGACCGGTATCTCTTACGAGGTCGACATGTTTGGTCGCGTCGCCAACACGGTTGATGCGGCGGACGCGGAAACCCAGCGTAGCGAAGCCTTGTTCCATTCGGTGTTGTTGGCCTTGCAGGCGGATGTAGCACAGAACTATTTCGCGTTGCGTGAACTGGACGCGGAAATCGAGGTGTACAACCATGCCATCGAACTGCGTGAACAAGCCCTGAAACTGGTGCAGCAGCAATATGCGCTGGGCGATATCAGTGAGCTGGATGTTGCGCGTGCCGAGTCTGAGTTAGCGACAGCCCGGTCGGATGCAATGACGGTGCAGCGTCTGCGTGCGACGTCGGAGCACAGCCTCGCGGTGTTGCTGGGCAAAACACCGGCAGAGTTTTCGATGGCCGCCAATCCTTTACAGCCGGTGAATCTGCGTATCCCGGCGGGTTTGCCATCTTCACTGCTGGAGCGTCGTCCGGACATCGCCGCAGCCGAACGCTCGATGGCTGCGGCGAACGCACGGATCGGCGTGGCTAAAGCGGCGTTCTTCCCGTCATTGACGCTGACCGGCACTGCCGGTTTTGAGTCCGGTTCGCTGAGCAACTTGTTCAAATGGAGCAGCCGTACTTTCCTGCTTGGCCCGTTGGTGGGTACAGCGCTTGACTTGCCGATCTTCGACGGCGGCCTGCGCAAGGGAAACCTGGCCAAGGCCCGGGCCGAGTACGAAGAAGATGTCGCCAACTATCGGCAACAGGTGCTGGTGGCGTTCCGTGAAGTAGAGGACAACCTCTCTGACCTGCGAGTGCTGGAAGACCAGACCCGGATGCAGTCGCAAGCTGTGGAGGCGTCAGGCCGGGCGGCGAAAGTCGCTCGGGCGCAGTACACCGAAGGCGATGTCATCTATCTCTCTGTGATCGACGCGGAGCGGACGGCGCTGCAATCACGCAGGGCGGCGGTGCAGTTGCAGGGCGCTCAAGCGGCGGCCACCGTGAACCTGATTCGCGCATTGGGTGGTGGCTGGGGTAATGCCAAACCGGCCACGTCTCAAGCGATCACGCAGCGGTAAAGCTCGCTGACTATCACCGATGGAAAAACAGAGAAGCATGCCATCGAGCATGCTTTTTTGTTTTTGTGATGACGCATCGGTGCATCCGTCACGCAGGCCCGGAATCGGGGGTGTCGCATTGTCTCTTTGCAAGCGACGAAGCGTCTCACGCAGGTGCGTTTAAGGACTTCCTTGCTTACAGGACAATAGCTCCCAAGCACAGGCGATGCCTGGGTTTCCAAGTGGCAAACCCCTCGACGGTGATGCCGATTTTCAAAGACGGTGCATTCAGCTGCGCACATTCCACTTACGGTGAAATCATGAAATCAACAGACCGAGTTGCCAGGGAGAGAGACAAGCTGCTTATTCTTGCAGCGATTTGTCTTTCCGCTTTGGTACTTCCACTGAGTTTTACCGGAGGGGCAGTTGCCACGCCCGCGATTGGGCGGGATCTGGGTGGAAGTCCAGTGGCGCTTACCTGGATCACCAATGCCTTCATGCTGTCTTTCGGCAGTTTACTAATGGCTGCAGGTGCTTTGGCTGACGTATATGGGCGCAAGCGCCTGTTCACCATCGGCATGATGCTGTTTACCGCTGCGTCGTTGGCCCAAAGCATGGCACCTTCGGTGTTCTGGCTTGATATCCTGCGTGCCATTCAAGGGGTTGCCGGTGCGGCTGCACTGGCGAGTGGCTCCGCTGCGCTTGCACAAGAGTTTGAAGGTCATGCTCGCACCCGTGCGTACAGCATGCTGGGCACGACCTTCGGTATCGGTCTGGCATTCGGCCCATTGGTGGCCGGCGTGTTGATCGAAGCCTTTAGCTGGCGTGCGATTTTCCTGTTCACGGCTTTGATCGGTGTGATTGCCATGGTCTTTGGCCTGCCGCGCATGCGTGAGACACGTGACCCCGGCGCAACAGGTCTTGACTGGCCCGGCACCGTTACCTTCAGTTCGGTGCTGGCGTTGTTTACATTTGGCGTGATCCAAGCGCCTGACAGCGGTTGGGGTAGCCCTTTAGTGGTTGGCCTGTTGGGTGCATCGGCGGTATTGCTGGTGGTTTTCGTGATGATTGAAATGCGCGTCAAGCGCCCGATGCTGGATCTGACGCTGTTCCGCTTCCCGCGTTTTGTCGGCGTGCAAATGCTGCCGATAGGCACTTGCTACTGCTACATCGTGCTGGTCGTGATGCTGCCGTTGCGATTCATTGGTGTTGAAGGCCTGAGCGAAATCGACGCCGGTTTGCTGCTGCTGGCACTGTCTGCACCGATGTTGGTCGTGCCGATGATGGCCGCCTCGATGACGCAGTTCATCTCTGCCGGTGTTCTTTCGGGCGTGGGGTTCCTGATTGCTGCCGTGGGGCTGCACTGGTTGAGCCTGTACAACGTTGGCGAGCCGAAGTTGGGTCTTGTTGGGCCTATGCTGTTGATCGGTATCGGGGCAGGTCTGCCTTGGGGCTTGATGGACGGTCTATCGGTCAGCGTCGTGCCCAAAGAGCGCGCGGGTATGGCGGCTGGTATCTTCAACACGGTGCGTGTCGCAGGTGAGGGCATTGCTCTGGCAAGCGTGGCTGCGATGCTGGCTTCGTTGCTGCATACCAACCTTTCAGAAGCGGTACAGGTGGTTGCAGGGAGCGCTGATGCATCGCTTATTGCAGAAGCCGCGCATCGCGTTACCACCGGTGATATGGCCCATGCCATCAACACCGTTCCAGGTCTGGCCAATGAGCGTCTGGTACAAGGGTATGCCTCTGCATTTCAGTACCTGCTGCATATCCTGACCATCATCACATTGGCTTCTGCGGCTGTGGTTCTTGGATTGTTGAGCAAGAATCGTGCGGTTGCAGGTGGCGCTGCCAGCGAAGCTGCCTAGGCATCAAAACAGTTGCCCGCCTTGAAGCGGCAATAACCCGATGTGCTCAGACCCCGAAGCAGAAGATCCCTTTCTGCTTCAAGGCTTTTTGCGTTTGGCGAGCCTGGATCAAGAGCAGGATGCGACAAGTCATCACGCTAACGCAGACGATCCGCCAGGTAGTTGAGCACCGCTCGCGTTTTTGCCGGCATACGACTGCCCAAGGGTATGAGGGCATGGACAGGAGGGCCCGGTGAGTCAACAGCTGTGAGTACGCGGACAAGCTTGCCACAATCGACATAGGGTTGAGCAACCTTGTCATAAATTTGGGCAATGCCGAGCCCAATAACCGTGGAGTCAATAACGGCCTGCCCATCTGAAACAATCAAAACCGGCGTCGGCGAAAACTCTCGAACATGGCCATTATCGGTAATCGACCAGGGACGCAGCCGACCAGTAAACCCCCGAAAAATAACCGCCTCGTGGTTGACCAGATCGGCCGCTGACTCAATCGGCGGATGACGGGCCAGGTAGTCGGGAGAGGCGTACAGACTGAGTGTGATATTGCAGAGCTTGCGCACAGTCATTTCACTGTCCTGCGGCAACTCCCCCGCACGAACTACAATATCCCAGCCTTCACCCACTGCGTCCGACATGCGATCGGTCATGGACAACTCCAGCGTCACCTGTGGGTAGCGCTGACGAAGTTCGGAGATGGTTGGAAGAAACAACTGGCGAAACCCAGACGGGATGTCCAGGCGAACGCGGCCCATTGGCTCATCTTTTCTTGCGGCTAACTCGCGAGCCGCATCCCGAAGGCCATCCAGCGCCGCGATGGCCGCGTTCAGATAAGTTTCGCCATCTTCAGTTAGACGTACGGCACGGGTGGTACGCTGGAAGAGCTTGGTACCCAGCCTGATCTCCAGTCGTTGAACCGCCTTGCCTACGTTGGATTTGCTCGTTGAAAGATTTTCAGCAGCTCGGGTAAAGCTACTGGTCTGTGCGACGCTGACGAAGGCGGCTATGTCCGGAAAGGAGGTGTCGGCTCGTTCCATTACAGTCTCTCTATAATCTGTCTATTCATGTCGATACGTACACAACTATCGCTTGACTTACTATGGCTCATTTTTCAAAAGGCGGTTTGAGATTTTTTATCTCGATAGTGCGGTACCATCTCACAATGGCGGAGCTAAAGACGTTCGGTAAAAAAAGCTAGTGCGTTTGCTATATCTTAAAGTTTTTTCTTTGTGAGAAGTTTTAGGGTTTTATCTAATATTAATTGAAAGCATCATTGCTTACGATTTTTTGATACCGTAATTTTTATTAGAATAGTTTCAGGCGAAATGCTTCGGGATCAGTTGCAGGTTCGGTCTCGAAGACGGCCCTCGGTTGCGCTATTTTGGTTTTCAGGTCCGCAAGCGCGCGGGACTTTTTTGAATGAGTAATAGTTTTGTTGAGTTGACTTTCTTTGTCTGGAGTGGGGCGCTATTTTTAATAGAAGCCCAAAGCCGTACCTAAGCTTTGCGCTGACAGAGGTCTCTGCGTGCTTGTGTTATTCGGCGTATCGAGCTCAGAGGCAGTGGGCCTATTTCGCGTGATTACCTGAGAATCGAGTTTCAGCACCGACTATATAGGTTATTTAAATCTGAATAAGCGCTTTTTTGGACACAGACTGTCTCCCATATGGATTCAATGATTGGTTTCAGACGTTCTGTGATCGACGCTTGGAAAGCTCACGTCCGTATTCATTTTTTCACGTTCTCCCATCATATAAGAAGACCCGCCGGTGCAAGGCAGCGACGATCACCCGACGCTTTATCAAACGGTGGGCTGATTGTAGCTGTGCAAGCTACAGAGCGTATCGTTGCCGGCTGTTTATCATCCTCAGAGGGAAGCTCAGACTTTGTTCACCAGCCCGGATTCAGGGCGCGGAAAAACAACTGACTCCCCGAGGAATGCAATCATGACTAAGTTGTACATCGCCGATCAAACCTGCTCCCAAGCCGTTCAGATCATCGCCAACGAAATTGGTCTGAATCCTGAACTGGTTCACTTCAACGTTTTCGACCAAACCACTTCCAATGGTGAATCTTTCGCCGAGGCCAACCCACTCCTGTACGTTCCGGTTCTGGCCCTGGAAAATGATTCGCAGGACAAAATCACCGAAACGATCGTTATTACTTCCTACCTGGCTGACCAGCATCCTGAATTCGGTCTGATCCCAACGCGTGGAACCCTGGAACGCGTCAAGGTCGACCAATTGCTGACCTTCATCGCCACCGAGATTGCACAGAAGCATATCCCTCTGATGCGCAAACTAATGACCGATTTCGGCACGGAGTGGACTCGTGCAAAACTGGTCGCCGCATACACCACCTTGGACACCCGTCTGGCTGACGGACGTGCGTACCTGCTAGGCGATAGTTTCTCGGTTGTTGACGCCTATGTTTGGGCCACCCTGTGGCACGAACGCTCGGGCACCGAGATCGGCCATCTGGAAAACCTGAACGCCTGGAAAGCGCGTGTAGACGCTCGTCCATCCGTTCAAAAGGCGCTGAAGGATGAAGCTGAAATCGTGGCTATCCATAAGGCACGAGCAACTGCCTGATCGCTGACACGCAAGTAGGCGATGGGTCGTGGTGATAACCACGGCCCATTTTTTTGATCGTATTTATGTTCTAAGCAAAGGCAGTCCCGCGGTTGCTGTCATGCCGCAGAGGAGAGGAGGCCGTGGCAGTGTCAGCTACAAATTGTCTCTCAGTTGCAGTGTGTCAAAAGGACGATTTCACCACCTGTTTCGATGATGGCCTTCATCTGCACTACCACCTGACCTTAAACGGCACACTCGAAATGTTGAGTGGCGATGGTTGCCGCAGCTTCCTTACGTTGATAACACTGACAATAACTTTGTATTCCTCGCTGGCGTTAAACCATGAACTGCCCTCGCTATCGATGCCTCCTGCCTACAAAGAAGAAAGAACTGAGCCAGCACTCTGCAGATTCAGCTCAGGCGCTCTTGCTCTAAAGCACTCATCATATTTTCCAGAACTGGCCTCTCAGGTTAAGGCCGCCAGGAAAAAGATTATCGAACGGCGATCGAGGAGGGGGGGGGATGTTTGAGTCGTGTTATTAGCCCTGGAGATATCGTCGTATTGTTTGTTTTGGTATTTTTGCAAATCGCCAAAAATAAAATAAGTTGTTTTGATTTTTTATATTGACGGGATTTATGGTGCGCGGCGCAAGATGCGAGTAGGATTCTGCTTGGATCAACATCCCGATGTGTTTCTGTCAATTTTACTCTTGGTAGAGGCTTCATTCATCGTCCTTTGGTTTTTGCCGCCTATTCATAGGCGGCTTTTTTTTGCCCTGAGTAAATATCATTAGTCCTGATATCGAAAACAAGTAAACTTCAAGTAAATTGTCGCTTTTGCTACGACTAAGCGTCTCATTTTTAACGGTTTATCCATTTCATTATCCACCGCACAATTATTTTAGGTTGCGATGAATCTGGCGTGAAAGCTGATGACTGACCGACGCAGTTCGGTGGGGTAGTTGCTAGTACAAAAAAGGCAGTTGCTTTCAAGCCGCAAGCATCATCGTAATCATCTCCGTGCCAGAAAAAACAATAAACTGAATAGTAGAGGGAAAGAGGACTATGGCGATCAATGAGAAAATTTTTCATAACGTCGACCTCAACCTGATGGTGACGTTTTTAGTGCTATATCGTGAGCGAAGTGTCTCGCGCGCCGCAATTCTAATGAAGGTAGGGCAACCTGCCGTGAGTGGTTCTCTCGCTCGATTGAGATCGCACTTTGACGATCCATTATTTCTTCGGACAGGTAGAGGAGTGCGCCCAACAGGAAAAGCGGTAGAGATCGCAGAAAATTTGATGCCTGCGTTTAGCTGTATTGAAGCTGTAATAACGGGGCGTCATCCGCCTCTTCCAGATGAAGAGACGAGTTCACAGTCATAATGGAGTGATGATTTTTTGTAGTTCCTCAGCCTCCAACCGCAGGGGGATTTGGACGGTTACCAAGGCAGTTCGTTGCCGTGGCGGTCAGTGAAGCGCGTTCCGGGCACACCGGCATTACGGGCCACGACGTCCACAACCAGAGGAATGCTTTCGGAGATGTCCAGCAAGGCATTGTCCGTGCCCATAGGGAGCTACGACATGCAGTCGATCTTATAGGCGCATTCGCCCGGATCGGGTAATCAGAAGCAGTTTGATCAAGTATGGCGCCGTACTCCGACATCTGGCGCACTCAACCAATAATAAAAACACGTGAGATCAACATCGCCGTAAGCATTTCAAATAGCGTAAATATCTTTGTAGACCCTATGAGAGCCTCCATTCACCTAGTTCAGAAAGAAGTGCCTGCCCTGAGATCGACTACTTCCTCCATAGGGGCCGTAGAGGCCGCTATCGCCCTCGAGCCTTTCCATCCCACGCGATGGTGTGTGGTTTTGGAGATGCTGAGGCGAATACAAAACCCGTGAACTCTTCTTGAAACATAGTTTCTTCAATAAATTCAGTAGTCATGCGCGGAAAGTGTAGGCAATAATCTCGGATGAGCCAGTTCAGTGGCCAGAAACAGCCGATCAAGAACGTTAGACAACGCGCGGATCGACAGCGGACGACCTCGATCCGAGATGAACAAATAGCGGTACAGCAATTTCATCGGTTTTCCGTCACGCAGTGGGCGTCGCTCGCCCTGGATATAACGCTCGTAGACCTCATACAACTGCGCGGAGATTCCTACTGTTCGCCCGTGTGTTTTCAGTGCAGGCTCTTCAGCGCGTGGATCGCCAGGGTCATGTTCGCGATCGTTGATGCTGACGAACGCGTGCTGAGAGCCCTGATTGATATCCGTGGTGTAAAGTTTTAAAAGTTCTCCGCGACGGATACCGGTCTCCAGCAGCAATTCAATCATTAGCCAATTGCGCAACTGTAGCCGCTCCGGAAACGGATTCTTCCCGGCCCCCGGGCGAATCAGCGTGCGAATGATCTGGAGTTGAGTATCTGTCAGGCTTCGGTAACGAGTGCGGTCTGGCCGAGCATTGATGATATGGCTCTCAAAGCGCCGCTCAATGACGTCGGCGACATCTGCAAATACGACTTCGATGTTAGCCAGAGTGGCTGAGTTCTGACGGGTGCGCGGAATGTAACGAGTGACGCACCAGGACAGGTACTGTTTCAGCAACCGCAGGTACTGGTCACGGGTACACGAATCAATCTGCGGAAAAGGTGCCGTTTCAGCTGTGCCGATTCGGGCGACCAGGTTGTCGGCTTGACGGCCGCTTTGGAGCCAGATGGCGTAACCGTCCAGTAAAGACAAAATCGACTCGAAGTGACATGCCAAGATGGCGTCATCGATATCCAGATCTCGGCTTTTAGCATAGCTATAGAAAGCCTGGATCGCTCGCAGATGCGCTGCAGCCGTATTGTAAGCGCGGTGCCTGAGTTTGAGTTGGACGTAGATGAACGGAACGAGTTTGGGCAACGGAGCCGCATTACCAGCTTGCACGAGCATCGGTACACGCTGACCAGAAGAGAAACGGCACTGAATCAGCTTCATCGGCAGCCACCTCATTGAATAACTTGCCATGAACATGAAGGACATGGCCCGTTGAGAGAATGGACACCAGAAGTGGGTTTGTCGAATCAGCGCCTTAGGTAGCTCATGAACATCTATGACATGACCTGTCGTTTAACATAATATACATTATGCGTAATACGACATTACGCAATCAGGGGCAGCGCCCATCAGATTTCAACGGGCAAAACCCCTCTCTGGATCAAACCTGCGCAAAGCCTCCGTCCACGAACATTTCGCTGCCTGTCATGAAGCTGCTTTCATCCGACGCCAGGAACAACGCCGCTGCTGCGACTTCTTCAGGTTTGCCGATGCGGTCCAGCGGGATCTGCGCAACCATCGCGTCGATGATCGCATCTTTCTGTCCTGTGCCTGAAAGCGCCAGGTCCAGGCCCGGTGTCGAGATTGGCCCGGGTGAAAGTACGTTGACGCGGATGCCGGTGCCTTTGAGGTCCAGTGCCCAGCTCCTGGCGAAATTACGCAGTGCGGCTTTGGTGGCGCTGTACACGCTGAACGCCGGCGTGCCCATGCTGGCTGTGGTTGAACCGGTGAGTATCACCGAGCCGCCTGCGCTCATCAGTGGCAAGGCCTTTTGCACGGTGAACAATGTTCCTTTGACGTTGATGCCAAACGTGCGATCAAACGACGCTTCAGTGATGGCGCCGATGGGCTGGAAATCGCCGAGCCCTGCGTTGGCGAACACGATATCGATCCGGCCCTTGGTCGCTTTGACCTGGGCATAGATGCGATCAAGGTCCGCCAGGTTGGAAATATCGCCCTGGATCGCGATGGCTCCAGGGCCGATCAGCTGTAACGCCTTGTCCAGTTCCTCTTGGCGGCGCCCCACGATAACGACCTGTGCGCCTTCTTCTGCAAAGCGTATGGCGCTGGCCAGGCCGATGCCGCTGTTGCCGCCGGTAACCAGTGCGATTTTGCCGTTGAGCCTGCTCATGATGAACTCCGGGGAATGTTGAAGCCCAACTGTAGATCCACGCTATTATTTTGAATAGTATGCACCTTTAAGTAAGTACCCCTTGGGAGCTACCACCCTCATGGCAAACAATTCGTTCAACTGCGGGCTTGAAGCTGCGCTGGCGGTGATTGGCGGCAAATGGAAGCCCTTGGTCCTGTTCAACCTGGCGCAAAATGTTCACCGCTATGGCGAGCTCAAACGTGCGATTGGAGGCGTGACCGATAAGGTCTTGATTCAGCAACTCAAGGAGCTGGAGCGTGATGAAATCATTGCGCGCGTCGACTTCCAGGAGATTCCGCCCAAGGTCGAATACTCCCTCACACCGTTCGGCCGTTCCCTGGCCACGGCGCTGAGTGGGCTGTGTGCCTGGGGTACCGAGCATATGCAGACGGTCGAGCGCATCAGCGAACGGCGTACCGCCGCCCTCTCCCAGGCCTGAGCTCTGCCCCGATAGCCAACTCAACTAAATGACTATTTAGTTGAGCTAAATCATATAGTTACGAAACAATCACAAGCTTGGCTGCAATCCCCCCGCACCGCGCAAACATCAAAAAATCCAGATGCCAGCCTACAAACATATGGATTTTCCCAAATGTTTGCCTCTCTTAAGCTCTCCTCACTCCTCCCCGTGATGGAGGATGCGTCGTCGGTACGCCCTGAACACAAGGGCGATCCTAAAAATAATGTGTCTGCCGACCCAAGGAATACCTATGTCCTCTCATTTGTCTGACCGGCAAAACGCCGATGAGCGCCTGCTGCACAGCCAGGGTTATGACCAGCAACTGCATCGCGGCCTGTCGCTGTGGTCGTCGTTTTCGGTCGGTTTCGCCACGGTCTCCCCCGTCGTGGGTATCTATTCGGTGATGTCGCTGGGCGCCATGAATGCCGGCCCTTCCTGGGTGTGGATCGTGCCGTTGTGCCTCGCCCTGCAGCTGTTGGTGGCGTTGATTTACGCCGAGCTTGCCTCGCAGTACCCGTTGGCCGGTGGCTGCTATCAGTGGGTCAAGCGCCTGGCTGGCGAACGCCTGGCCTGGTTTACCGGGTTCATGTACCTCGCCTCCGCCCTGGCTTCCTTGACCACCGTGGCGTATCTGGGCGGGTTCTGGCTGTGGCTGTTCGTCACTGGTGAACCGCCGGCGGCGAATGCCCAGGTGTTCAGCGGCGCAGTGCTGTTACTGCTGGGGTTGGGGGTGAACCTGTTCGGAATCAACCCGCTGAAGTATTTCGTCAACGCAGGAATCGTTGCGGAAGCCATCGCCTCGATTGGTATTGGTGTGCTGTTGCTGCTGTTTTTCCGTAACCATTCGTTTTCGATACTGCTGGAAGGCCTGAGCGCGACGTCGACCAGTGACGGGACCTATTTCTCGGGTTTCCTCACCGCCATGGCGGTCGGCGGCTGGGCGTTTCTGGGCTTTGATGCGTGCTCGCAAGTCTCCGAAGAAACCGCCGACGCCCGCACCTCGACGCCCCGCGCGATCCTGCGCTCGATGATTCTGGTGGGCCTGACCGTGATGCTTACCGCATTCGCCGTGACGCTGTCCTATACCGACACTGCCGCCATGGTCTCCGGCCAAGTGATCGATCCGGTCACGCCCGCCGTGGTCGATGCGTTCGGCGCCTGGGCTGAGCGTCCCTTCGTGGCGATTGTATTAGTGGCGTTCATTGCCTGCGTCGTCTCGGTCCAGACCTATATCGGTCGCGCCGTGTTTGGCATGGCACGCGACGAAATCCTGCCGGCGTCTGCGCTGCTGCGGCGGGTGGATAAACGCAAGGTTCCGTTCGCCGCGATGGTCTTCAGCACGCTGTTCGCCAGCTTCGGCCTGGCCCTGGGGGTGAACGCGACCGCCGTGGGCACCTTGATCGCGTTCGGCAGTGGCGGGTTCTTCTTTGTCTTCCTGATCGTGGTGACCTGCGCCCTGCTCGCTCGCCTTAACGGCCGCTGGAAACCCGAGCCCGGCACCTTCAGCCTTGGTCGCTGGGGCTTGCCGGTCAACGTCGCAGCCTTTGCCTGGCTGATATTCGAAAGCATCAACGTGGCCTGGCCGCGGGTGGCGTTGGCACCGCCAGACGCGCCGTGGTTCCAGGTATGGGCAGTGGTCCTGGTGTTCTCGGTACTGGCCGTGCTCGGGTTGATCTACCTGTTCTGGGCCAAGCCGTATCAACGCGGCGTCACCGCGCAATTGCGCGCTCAATAAACTGGACACGGAGTTTCAGATGTCAGCCCTTCACTATTGGAATTACCCCACCGAAATCTTCTGCGGGCCCGACGCGCTGGCGGTCCTCGCGCAACGCTGCAATTTGCTCGAAATGCGCAAACCGCTGCTGGTGACCGACCCGGGCATGCTCGCCCTGGAGCCACTGGCCTTGCTCAAGGCGCACCTGATCGAGGCGGATATTCCCTTCGCCGTGTTCAGTGACATTCACAGCAACCCCACGCTGGACGACGTCGCGCGCGGCGTCAGCGCCTTCCAGGCTGGCGGCCATGATTCGTTGATCGCCCTCGGCGGCGGCAGTGCCATGGACGCGGCCAAAGGCATCAGCCTCGCGGCTGTCGATCGGCATGGTCTCGAACGCTTCGAGTGGTCCCAGGTGATCGAGCGCTACCCAAGCCTGGCGGACTTTCCGCGCCTGGAGTTGCCGAAGCTGATTGCCTTGCCGACCACCGCCGGCACCGGTTCGGAACTGGGCCGGGAAGCGGTGCTGACCCTCAGCGAACACAACATCAAACAAGTCATCAGCCACCCGGAGCTGTTGCCTGCCTCGGTGATTCTCGACCCGATCCTCACCCGTGGGCTGCCACCAGCGCTCACTGCCGCGACAGGCATGGACGCCCTCACCCACCACATTGAAGCGTTCTGCTCACCGCTGTATCACCCGATGTCGGCCGGGGTCGCCGTCGAGGGGGTGCGCCTGATTCAGCAGCACCTGGCCGCCGCCTGCGCGGATGGGCAGGACATGGTGGCGCGTGAAGGCATGTTGGTCGCGTCCGCCATGGCCGCCGTGGCATTCCAGAAAGGCCTCGGCGGTGTGCACGCCCTCGCCCATCCGCTGGGTGCGCGGTACCACCGCCACCATGGCTTGTTGAATGCGATCCTGCTGCCTTATGTAATGGTGGCCAATCGGGCGGTGATCAGTGATGACATCGCCCGCCTGGCGCGCTACCTGGAACTGCCCCAAGCGGATTTCGACGGCTTCCTGCGCTGGATACTGCAGCTACGCAGGCAACTGGGCATTCCCCATTCACTCGGCGAGATTGGCCTGGAGGCAGACGCCGCGCCGTGGGTCGGTGAGCAGGCGGTGGCCGATATTTCGTCCTCCGACACCAATGCCCGTCCCTTGAGCGCCGATGAATACAGCCAGATCTTCCGCAACGCGGTGCATGGCGAATTAGCGCTCGTGCTCGACGCGTAAATCCTCGATAAACGCGCGCACCGCTTCACTTCGCGGGTGGCCGATATGCGTGATCATGCTGTGCTGCACCGCGTAATGCAGGGTGTCGGGGTGCAGCGCACGCATATGGCCACTGGCGATCCAGGGCGCCGCGTAATGCGCCGGCAGATACCCCAGGTGTGTCCCGGCGAGGACACCGTGGGCCACCGCTTCCATGTGGTATGCAGTGGCCGACGCGCGCGTGGGCACCACCGGCAGGACTTGGTCAGCGGGCAGAAAGCCATGCTTGATCCAGTCACAGGCTTGCAGTTGGTCCACCCTCGGCGAATCGACGCCGAACAGCGGGTGCGTGCGGCCACAGAATATGCCGATCGCCTCACTGTAGAGCGGCTGGTAGTCCAGGGTCGGCAATGGCCGGCTGAAATACGAGATGGCCATGTCCAGTTGCCCATCGATCACCGCCAATTCCAGCTCCGTCGGCGAGTTCACGAAGATGTGCAGGTGCATGTCGTGCTCTCGCGCATAGAACCGCGCAATCGCCGCATCGATACGGGCCGTGGGCAAGGTCGCAATGTTGTCCGCCAGGCCCAGGTATAAGTCGCCGACCAGGCGCCCGGCCAAATCCTGGGCCTCATCACGAAACGCATCCACCGCCCCAAACAGCGCCGAGGACGCCTTGAGAATGCGCTGGCCTTTTTCGGTCAGGCGAAAGCCCCCTTTGCCACGCTCGCAAATGCGATAACCGAGGCGTTTTTCCAGGCCGGAGATATGCGTGCTGATGTTCGATTGGCTCATGTTCAGCTCGGCCTGGGCTGCTGTGAACCCGCCGCACCTGACCACTACGGCAAAAATGCGCAGCAGGCGCAGATCCATGTCCGTGACATTTCTGAGCACAGCAATTCCCTGAGTGCAGGCTTATGAAGGGGCTCATTCAACGCGAGCGCTTCGCCAGCGTCAATCTTGCTTGTGTGCCAGCGGTACGAAACTTAAGCTGACGCTCTTTTGCACGGCCTACCCCGGATATTCCATGTCTCGAAGTATTGCTCACCTCGCCCTCCTGCTCGGGTTGATCACCGCCGTCGGACCTTTCGCCATCGACATCTACCTGCCGGCCCTGCCGACCCTCGGCGCCAGCCTGCAGGCGTCGCCGGCGGCGGTACAGATGAGCCTGACGGTGTTCTTCATCATCGTCGGCGTGTGCCAACTGTTCTACGGCCCGATCAGCGACGTGTTCGGGCGCAAGCTGCCGATCTATGCCGGCCTGGTGATCTTTGCCGTGGGCAGCATCGGTTGCGCGCTGGCCCCGAGCATTGAAGTGCTGATTGGTTTTCGCGCGGTGCAGGCGTTCGGGGCGTGTGCCGGGATGGTGATCCCGCGGGCCATCGTGCGCGACTTGTACACCGGCCATGAAGCCGCGCGCCTGATGGCCTTACTGATGCTGGTAATGAGCGTCTCGCCGATCCTTGCGCCGCTGGCCGGCAGCCTGGTGATTTCGTTGTGGAGCTGGCGTGAAGTGTTTGTCGTGCTCGCCGTGGTGGCTGTGCTCTGCCTGGTGATGACCGTCGTGCAACTGCCGGAAACCCACCCCGCCGAGCGGCGTCTGGGCAAGACCCTGGGCAGCGCGTTCGGCAGTTACGGCGCCCTCCTCCACGACCCGGTCTTCACCGGCTTGTCGGTGGTCTGCGGGTTTGGCCTGGCGACATTCTTTGTGTTTATCGGCAGCGCGCCGTTCGTGTACATCGAGTATTTCGGCCTGACTCCGACCCAGTTCAGCCTGTGCTTTGCTCTCAACGCTGCGTCGTTTTTTGCCATGAGCCAGCTCACCGCACGCCTCAGTGCACGCTTCGGCCTGGCGCCGTTGATTCGCTGGTCCGTGGTCAGCGTCGCGGCGGTGATGGTCCTGCTCGCTGTGACCACCCTGTGGAGCGACAGCCTCGCCCTGATGATGACGCTGCTGTTTATCGGCTTCGGCTTTCTCGGCCTGTTGTTGCCAGCGGCCGGCGTGTTGTCGCTGGAAGACCACGGCGCGGTGGCGGGTTCGGCGTCGGCACTGCTGGGCGCCATCCAGATGGTAACCGCCGCCGTGTCGATGACCCTGGTCGGTGTGTTCGCCGACCACACGCCGGCACCGATGTTGATCGGCATCGCACTGTGCGCGGTCGCGGCGCTGCTCACGACACTGTGGACCTTGCAGCGCCTGCCACCGCATCTGGCGTCCAGCGTGCCGCACACGCCGCCCGCTCAGTGAACGCACGATTTGCGGGCATGATGCCTGGGCTAGGCAATGCTGGCCGTGCCTGCAACCGAATGCACGATGCCGACCAGCGCCACCGCAAGCAACACCAAGCTGGCCACCCGGTTGATGCCGTCGCGGTACTTCAGCGCAAACGGCCTGCGGGCAATGGCGATGTAGAACGCCAGCACCAGGAAGTCGATGACCACCCACGCCAGGGTCAACAGCGTCACGCTGCGGCTGAACGAGTCGGCTACCTGGATGAACTGCGGGAAAAACGCCACGAAGAAAATGATGTCCTTGGGGTTGGAGATGCCCACCAGGAAGCCGGTGCCGACAGTGCCACCGCGACGGCCGGCCGCAGGCGCTTGACTTGCAGGGCTACGCAGGCCCTGGACGCCCAGGTAGAAGATGAACAGGCAGCCGATAACACTGATGCCGTTCAACAGTGCCGGGCTGACCGACAGGCTGCCCGCAAGAATCAGCACTGCCAGTACTGCCAGGGTCAGCGACGCGAGGTTGGTCCCCACAGCCGTCCACAACGCATGTCGTGTGCCGGCCTGCTGGCTGGTCGTGATGATCAGCGCCACCACCGGGCCCGGAGTGGCGATCAGCATGAAGACGCTCAGCAGGTAGACCAGCAGTAATGAAGTGTCCATGGTGCGTACAGCCTTGTGGGGTCAGTGGCTGGCAGCGTGAGGCACCAGGCACGCGTTGAAAAACGCAAAAGCCTGTGACCTACTATGAGTATTTATCACAATGAATAATCGCCATGGCCGAACGCATCCCGCCACTGTATGCCCTGCGCGCCTTTGAAATCGCGGCACGCTCCTCTTCGTTTACCCGCGCGGCGCAAGAGCTGTCGTTGACTCAAAGTGCGATCAGTCGCCATATCAAGACCCTCGAAGGCATCCTTGACTGCCGGCTGTTCGAGCGGCACGGGCCCAGGCTGCAACTGACCGCGGCCGGTGAGCGGCTGGCGCAGGAACTCAAGGCTGGCTTTCGCATCATCGAACAAGCCTGTGCACCGTTTCGTGCCGGCACCGGCAACTTGCGCCTGAAGGCGCCCTCCACGCTGACCATGCGCTGGCTGCTGCACACGCTGGACCTTCTCAAGGCCGAGCTGACCGTGCAACTGGCCAGTGTCTGGATGGATTTCGACAGCGTGGACTTCTACGCCGAGCCCTACGACTGCGCGATTTTGCTTGGCAACGGCCATTTCGGTGCCGATGTGCAGGCGTACAAGCTGTTTGATGAGTGGCTGATCCCCATCTGCGCGCCGGGCAAGATCGACGTCGAACTGCCGCACGCCGAACTGATCCATCCCACTCCCGACCGTCGCGACTGGCGCCGCTGGCTGGCGGCCCTGCCGCTGGAAGCCCGGATCAACCTGGATCGCGGCAAGGTCTTCGACACGCTCGACCAGGCCATCTCGGCGGCCATGCGCGGCCACGGTGTGTCCATCGGCGACCTGCACCTGGTGGCCGACGATGTCCGCGACGGGTTGATCGGCTTGCCGTACGGCAAGGCTGTCGCCTCCGGTGATGGCTACTACCTGGTGTGGCCGAAAGAGACTCGCCACACCCAACAAGTGCAGGCGTTGCGCGATGCGCTCAGCGGACATATCCCGGCCATCGACCTGCCGGGCCTGGTGTTTTTACCCGCCACGGGTTGAGACCATTCGTCGGGCCCGCCAGCCATCCATTACAACTATCGCTGCCGCCAAAACTACTAACCCCATAGCACCCTTGATGCGCTATGGAGATTGAAATGACTGACTATCCACGCCCACCCTTCGCCCCTCAAGCCCAAGCCGTGCCCGGCACCCAGAAGAAAATGGAGCCTTATCCCGATTGTGGCGAGAAGAGCTACAAGGGCTCCGGCCGACTGGCCAACAAGATCGCCCTGATCACCGGTGCCGACAGCGGCATCGGCCGCGCGGTGGCCATCGCGTTTGCCCGCGAAGGTGCCGATGTTGCCATTGCCTACCTGGACGAACACGAGGACGCGAAGGAAACCGCACGCTGGGTTGAAGAAGCGGGCCGCCAGTGCCTGCTGCTGCCCGGTGATATCGCGCAGAAAGCCAACTGCCAGGCACTGGTCGACAAGACGGTCGAACAGTTCGGCCGCATTGACGTGCTGGTCAATAACGCGGCGTTCCAGATGACTCATGAGACCCTCGAAGAGATCGAGGATGAGGAATGGGTGAAGACCTTCGATATCAACATCACCGCGATGTTTCGTATCTGCAAGGCCGCACTGCCGCATATGCAGGCCGGCAGCTCGATCATCAACACCAGCTCGGTCAATTCCGACATGCCTAAGCCGACCCTGCTGGCCTATGCCGCGACCAAGGGCGCGATTGCCAACTTCACCGGCGGCCTGGCGCAATTGCTCGGCAGCAAGGGCATTCGGGTAAACAGCGTGGCACCTGGGCCGATCTGGACGCCGCTGATCGTGGCAACCATGCCCGACGAAGACGTCCAGAGCTTCGGCAGCGAAACCCCGCTGGGCCGCCCTGGCCAGCCGGTGGAAGTGGCACCGATCTATGTGCTGCTGGCCTCGGACGAAGCCAGCTACATCTCCGGCTCCCGCTATGCCGTCACCGGCGGCAAACCCATCCTGTAGCAACTGGCTTACCGGCGGTGTCGGCCTCTCGGCTTCCCAGGAAGACCGGGGCGCCTGCATCGTGGGCAAGCCCGGTGCCCACAAAAAACGCTCTACAGATCAAACCGATCCACCGCCCGCCGCCGCTCATTGTCGTCACGTACGTCATAGCTGGCGGTGGTCTGGATATTGGTGTGGTGCGCGAGCTTCTGTGCGATCGACAGATCATGTTCCTCGATCACCCGCGTGATGAACGAGCGCCGGAAGTCATGGGGCATGATCTTCACGCCCACCTGCTCGCCGCGCTGGCGGGCAATGTAGTAAATCGCATGTTTGGTAATGCGTTCGCGGGTGATATGGCTGCCGCGACGGATGCGATTGAACAGGAAACTGTCGTCCTGCTCACCTTCCTTGAGCTGCTCGCGCCGAAACGCCAGCCAGGCCTGCAACTTGGCGAAGGCCCAGTCCGGCGCATACTTGACCAGCTCCTTGTTGCCCTTGCCGATCACCCGCAGGCTGCGCTCTGCAAAATTGATCTGCGCCAGGTCGAGGTTGACCGACTCCGACTTGCGCATGCCCGAGCCATACAGGATGCCGATCACCGCCGCGTCCCGCAGGCCCTGTGGCCGTGGGTCGGCGGCGCAGACTTCCATCATCTCGCGGATCAGCGTGCGTCGCAGGTTGCGCCCCTGGCCCAGGCGGGTACCGGGCGCGGCCTTGACCGTGCGCATGCGCAACAGGTGTTCCTGGCTGATCAGGCTCAGGCGCCACGCCTCGTTCATCACCCCGCGCACGGCGTTCACATACAACGATGAGGTGTTGGGCGCGTAGCCGTCCTCGCGCAAGGCGGCGACCAGGGCGATCACGTGTTCAGGCTGCAGCAGGTGCCAGTCGATGTCTTCGAGGTTGATGTCCTCGAAGCCCAGGCGGTCGGCGGCGTCCTGCAGCACGTAGCGCATGGTCAGTTGGCTGGAGGGCGCCAGGCGGGTGAGGTAAAGGGTCAGCGGGTTGCGGATAGACTCAGTCAAGGTAGATCAGCCTTTGGATTAAATACCTCGAACAAGCCTTTGTTTAATCGAGGTATTTAGTGAATTGGCGAGGCCTGAGTCTACCCCAGCAGGAGCCCTCGCACCACATCACGGGGCGCTGTCGTCATCCTCGGTGGGGTCTTGCGGTTGGGTCTGGGCCTGGCTCCAATCAGTGTCCTGCTTCTGCATCAGCGCGAACCAGTGCTGACGCATAAAGGTCAGGTACGCCTCGGGGGCCTTGGCAAAATCCTTCTCATCGCCATAGCAGCCCGGCAAGGGCAACTCGGTGCCCTGCTCCTTGTATTGGCTGACCAATGCCTGCTGGCCGGCCACGCTGCAATCCTTGGGCAACGGCATGCCGCGCAGGGCGCCCGCTTCTTCGTCCCACCAACTGGCGCCGACCCGGTCGACACCGCGCAGGCGATACTTCTGCGACTTGCCCACGTGCATGATCAACTTGAATTCATTGGGGCTGACGTCGCTGGTGCAGGTACGCGAGTAACCCACGGTCGCCTGGGTGATGCCATCGCCGGCAAGGTCGGTGACCTTGGTCGCCTCCCTGTCGAAGCGCAGGGCGGCATCGAATTCGCAGTGCTGCACGTCGTCGTAGAGCATCCACACGCGTTTGGGGCGATTGCCATCGATCAGGTACTGAGCCGCGTAGACGAAGGCCGACTGGGTCCCGTCATCGTCGCGCTCGCTGACTTGCTCGGCGAGCACCAGCAGGTTCTTGCCCTGGCGATCGTCCCAGGTATACGCGGCGATCTGCTTGCCGCGCACTTCCACCCCGTCCGGCACCTGGTCGATGCTGGTCAGCGCCACGCCGTCGTCGGCGCGCACCGTGGTGACGCACGCCACGGTCATCAACAATCCCATCAACACTGGCCGCAACTGGCCGCGTAAAAGCTGCACGCTATTCATCCGATCACCCTGGCAAGAGACGGCTTACTTTACCGGCACTTGGGGCGCATTGCAGAGAAGATTCTTGAATAAAGTGCCAACGCACAGGACGCACGTTTGCGTTGAACCAAACACCTGCGCGGCCGTTCCTATTTCGCCAGCCAATTCAACGGACAACGCCGTGGATGTTTAGCTGAACCCTAGCTGTCTACCTGTCAAATAAACGAGTTTTTCATCTGCCTTTCATATCTGTTCAACATTTTTGCGCTTAATCTTGAACGTGAAACTTAATAGCAAATTGCGCAACACCGTCTAACCTGTTGATTACGCTTCACCTTTAGCACCGTCCCTGCTTCTACGGTCTAGACGTTTGCCCGCTGTTTATTGATGTTTCCACGCTCCAAGTTGCGCTAACCCCCGAGGTCATGAATCTTTGAAACCCTACCCTATTCATTGCGTGTCGATCGTCATCCCGGTCTACAACGAACAAGAAAGCCTGCCTGAACTGCTGCGTCGCACCACCGCAGCGTGCCAGCAACTGGCCTACGAATACGAAATCATCCTTGTGGATGACGGTAGCCGCGACAATTCGGCCCAACTGCTGGAAGACGCTGCCGCCGTAGACGGCAGCAAGGTGGTCGCGGTGATCCTCAACCGCAACTACGGCCAGCATGCCGCGATCATGGCCGGTTTCGAGCAGTGCCGGGGCGAGGTGGTGATTACCCTCGACGCCGACCTGCAGAACCCACCCGAAGAAATCCCGCGCCTGGTCGAACAAGCCGCGCTGGGCTACGACGTGGTCGCCACCGTGCGCAACAATCGCCAGGACTCGGCCTTTCGCCGCTGGCCGTCGCGCCTGATCAACCTGGCGGTGCAACGCTCCACCGGCGTGGCCATGACCGACTACGGCTGCATGCTGCGCGCTTACCGGCGCACCATCGTCGACGCCATGCTTGCCTGCCGCGAGCGCAGCACCTTCATTCCGATCCTGGCCAACGGCTTTGCCCGCCACACCACCGAGATCCTGGTGCACCACGCCGAGCGCGAGCACGGCGAATCCAAATACAGCGCCATGCGCCTGATCAGCCTGATGTTCGACCTGCTGACCTGCATGACCACCACCCCGCTGCGGCTGCTGTCCATCGTCGGTTTCAGCCTGGCGGCACTGGGCGTTTTTTTCGCCTTCGCGTTGATCGTCATGCGCCTGGCATTCGGTGCCGACTGGGCCGGTGATGGCCTGTTCGTGCTGTTCGCCGTGCTGTTCGTGTTCACCGGTGGCCAGTTCATCGGCATGGGCCTGCTGGGTGAATACCTGGGCCGCATGTACAGCGACGTGCGTGCCCGCCCTCGGTTCTTCATTGAAAAAGTGCTGCGCAACCAACCGGCAGTACCGGCACCCGTGGTCGTCGTCGACGGCCTGGTGTCTTCCCATACCACTTCTACTTCTCCTTCCGATCAGGTTTCGTCATGAATTCAAACGCCGTTGTCTTCGCTTACCACGATATTGGCTGTGCAGGCATTGAAGCCCTGCTGACTGCCGGCTACGACATTGCTGCCGTGTTTACCCATGCCGACGACCCCAAGGAAAACAACTTCTACGGTTCCGTCGCGCAGTTGTGCGCCCGTAACGGCATTCCAGTGCACGCGCCGGAAGACGCCAACCACCCGCTGTGGATCGAGCGTATTGCCAAGCTCAAGCCGGACTTCATCTTCTCCTTCTACTACCGCAACCTGCTGAGCGAAGCCCTGTTGGCCACCGCCAGCAAAGGCGCGTTCAACCTGCACGGTTCGCTGTTGCCCAAATACCGTGGCCGCGCACCAGCCAACTGGGTGCTGGTGAAAGGCGAAACCGAAACCGGCGTGACCCTGCACCGCATGGTCAAGCGTGCCGATGCCGGCGCGATCCTGGCCCAGCAGAAGGTCGCCATCGAGCGCACCGACACCGGCCTGACCCTGCACGCCAAACTGCGCGACGCCGCCAGCAACCTGCTGCGTGACGCCCTGCCGCAACTGGCCGCCGGCAAGCTGACTGAAACCGCCCAGGACGAAAGCCAGGCCACCTACTTCGGTCGTCGCACCGCTGCCGACGGCAAGTTGGAGTGGAAAAAGCCGGCTGAAGAACTGTTCAACCTGGTCCGCGCCGTGACTCAACCGTACCCGGGCGCCTTCTGCGCCGTGGGCGAGCACAAGCTGATCGTCTGGCAGGCCGAGGTGGTGAAGGGCAATGAAGGTCTGGCGCCAGGACGCGTGATCAGCGTCAACCCGCTGCGCATCGCCTGTGGTGAAGACTCGCTGGTGGTCAAGTTCGGCCAGCGCAATGACAACGGCCTGTACCTGGCCGGCCCATCCCTGGCCAATGAACTCGGCCTGGTCGACGGCTCCGTGCTGCGTGGCGCCGAGTCCGGCCGCAAGCCGCGCCGTACCCGCGTGCTGATCCTCGGTGTGAACGGCTTTATCGGTAACCACCTGTCCGAGCGCCTGCTGCGTGACGACCGCTACGAAGTCTACGGCCTGGACATCGGCTCCGACGCCATCGAGCGCTTGCGCAGCCACCCGAATTTCCACTACGTGGAAGGCGACATCAGCATCCACACCGAGTGGATCGAGTACCACATCAAGAAGTGCGACGTGGTCCTGCCGCTGGTGGCCATCGCCACGCCAATCGAATACACGCGTAACCCGCTGCGCGTGTTCGAGCTGGACTTCGAGGAAAACCTCAAGCTGGTGCGCTACTGCGTCAAGTACAACAAGCGCGTGATCTTCCCGTCGACCTCCGAAGTCTATGGCATGTGCCAGGACCAGTACTTCGACGAAGACACCTCCAACCTGGTGGTCGGCCCGGTCAACAAGCAGCGCTGGATCTACTCGGTCTCCAAGCAACTGCTCGACCGCGTGATCTGGGCCTACGGCGCCAAGGGCCTGAACTTCACACTGTTCCGTCCCTTCAACTGGATGGGCCCGCGCTTGGACCGCCTGGATTCGGCGCGTATCGGCAGCTCCCGCGCGATCACCCAGTTGATCCTCAACCTGGTGGAAGGCACGCCGATCCGCCTGTTTGACGGTGGCGAGCAAAAGCGTTGCTTCACTGATATCGCCGACGGCATCGAAGCCCTGGCGCGCATCATTGATAACGACAACGATGTCTGCAACGGTCAGATCATCAACATCGGCAACCCGGAAAACGAAGCCAGCATCCGCCAGTTGGGCGAAGAGCTGCTGCGTCAGTTCGAAGCGCATCCGTTGCGTGGCAACTTCCCACCGTTCGCCGGTTTCCGCGACGTCGAGAGCAAGGCGTTCTACGGCACCGGTTACCAGGACGTGGCACACCGCAAGCCAAGCATCGAAAACGCCAAGCGCCTGCTGAACTGGGAGCCGACCGTGGAGATGAGCGAGACCATCGGCAACACCCTGGACTTCTTCCTGCGTGAAGCCATGCTCGAAATCGCGGACAAGAAGTAATGAAGGCAGGCTTGCGCATTGACGTCGACACCTACCGTGGCACCCGTGAAGGGGTGCCGCGACTGCTCGAATCCCTGGATGAAGCCGGGGTCAAGGCGACGTTCTTCTTCAGTGTCGGGCCGGACAACATGGGGCGCCACTTGTGGCGCCTGATCCGCCCGCAGTTCCTGTGGAAGATGCTGCGTTCCAACGCTGCCGGCCTGTATGGCTGGGATATTTTGCTCGCCGGCACTGCCTGGCCGGGCAAGCCGATCGGCCGTGACCTGGGGCATTTGATGCGCCAGGCCAAGGCCGCCGGCCATGAAGTCGGCCTGCATGCCTGGGATCACCATGGCTGGCAGGCCAACACCGGGCGCTGGAGCGACGCGCAGCTGGTCGAGCAGATTCGGCGCGGCGTCGACACCCTGAGCGATATCCTGGGTGAACGCATCGACTGTTCCGCGGCCGCCGGTTGGCGCGCCGATGAACGCGTGGTGCAGGCCAAGCAAGGGTTCAACTTCCGCTACAACAGTGATTGTCGGGGCACCAGCCTGTTCAGGCCAACCTTGGCCGATGGCAGCGCGGGCACCCCACAGATTCCGGTCGACCTGCCGACCTTCGACGAAGTCGTCGGGCCGGTGGTGGCTGCCAAGGATTTCAATAGCTACATCCTCGAGCGCTTCGCGGAGTCGAAGCTCAACGTCTACACCATCCACGCAGAAGTAGAAGGGATTCTGATGGCCAATGATTTTCGCCAGTTGCTGGCCCAGGCAGGGCAGCGCGGCATCGATTTCCAACCGCTGGGCGAGTTGCTGCCTGCCGACGTCACCACCCTGCCCCAGCAACAGCTGGTGCGCGGCGCCCTGAGCGGCCGTGAGGGTTGGCTCGGAGTGCAACAGGCATGATCCGCCGTTGGGCCCTGCCCCTGCTCCTGTTGGCGTTCGGCGTGTTCTATCTGCTGCCGCTGGCCACCCACGGCCTGTGGATTCCGGATGAAACCCGCTATGCGCAGATCAGCCAGGAAATGCTGCTGACCGGCAAATGGGCGTCGCCGCACTTCATGGGTATTCGCTATTTCGAAAAGCCTGCGGCCGGCTACTGGATGATCGCGCTGGGCCAGGCGATCTTCGGGCAGAACCTGTTCGGCGTGCGCTTTGCGTCGGCATTGAGCACCGGCCTGAGCATCCTGCTGGTGTACCTGGTGTCACGCCGGTTGTGGAATGACCCGCAAAAAAGCCTGATCAGCACCGTGCTGTACATGAGCTTTGTCAGCGTCGCGGCCCTGGGCGGCTATGCCAACCTGGATCCGCAGTTCACCTTCTGGGTCAACCTCACCGGTGTGGCCCTGTGGTTTTGCTTCGACTGCACCACGCGCAGCGGCCGGTTGTGGTCCTGGGCAGTGCTGGGCCTGGCATGCGGCATGGGCTTCATGACCAAGGGGTTCCTGGCCTGGCTGTTGCCGGTGTTGATCGCCCTGCCCTACGCAATCTGGCAGAAGCGTTTTCGCGAACTGCTGGGTTATGGCCTGGTGGCCGTAGCGGTGGCGATTGTGGTCAGCGTGCCGTGGGCATTGGCCGTGCACCTGCAGGAACCGGACTACTGGAATTTCTTCTTCTGGCACGAGCATATCCAGCGCTTTGCCGGCGACGACGCCCAGCATGCCGAGCCGTTCTGGTATTACTTGCCGCTGCTGGTGGCGTTCTCGCTGCCGTGGGTCGCCCTGCTGCCGTCCACCCTCAAGCAGGCGTGGCAAGACAAGCGCACGGCGAAGGTCGGCTTTGTGTTGCTGTGGCTGCTGATGCCCCTGGCCTTCTTCAGCCTGGCCAAAGGCAAGCTGCCCTCCTACATCATGCCGTGCCTGCTGCCGCTGGCCTTGCTGATGGGCAACACCCTGGCGGATAAACTGGCCCAGGGCCGCGGTCGCGCGTTGCGCCTCAACGGCTGGCTAAACCTGGTTCTCGGCGTGGTGGTATTGCTCGCCCTGAGCTGGTTCCAACTGAAAAAGCCGCTGTACGAACATGGCCAGGAAACCTTCAGCCTGGTGCTGGTGTTTGTCTTCCTGTTCGGCTGGATCCTGGTCAACCTGCTGCAGGCTGCACGGCCCTTGCACCTGTGGGCCGCGCCGGTGATCGGCAGCTGGCTGATGGTCGCCCTGCTGCCGGCCGCACTGCCGCATTCGGTGGTCTACAACAAGACCCCGGATCAATTCATCATCGACCACCTGCAGGCACTGCGCCCGGCTACGGCGTTGCTCAGCAACGACCTCGGCGCGGCATCGGCCCTGGCGTGGCGCCTGCAGCGCCCGGATGTGACGCTGTACAACACGGTCGGCGAAGTGAAATACGGCCTGGCCTACCCGGATGCCGGGCATCACAAGGTCGACACCCGCCAGGTCCAGCAATGGATGAGCGAGGCGCGCAAACAAGGGCCGGTGGGTGTGGTGATGCGCGTCAAAGGCGACGATGAAATCGCCGAAGTAGCGCTGCTGCCCACCGACGGCGAGCGTTATGAGCAAGGCAATATCGTGATTCTGATCTTCCCGCAGGTGCAGCCGTGATCACCCTCCTCCTGCTATTGGCCGCCTGCCTGCTGACCTGCATGGGCCAGGTCTCGCAAAAGTTCGCCGTGGAAAGCTGGCGTGACCTGCCGGACGGCTGGGCGCTGAAACTGCGCTCGCCGTGGCTGTGGGCGGCGCTGGTGTGCCTGGGCCTGGGCCTGCTGGTGTGGCTGCTGGTACTGCAGCGCCTGGAGGTCGGCATCGCCTACCCGATGCTCAGCCTGAATTTTGTCTTGGTCACGCTGATGGCGCGTTTTGTGTTCCATGAACACATCGATGGCCGTCACTGGCTGGGTGTGGCGCTGGTGATCGGCGGCGTCGTGCTGCTGGGGCGTCACGTATGAGCCGGGTCCAGGGATTTGCCCTGGCCCTGGGCAGCGTAGCACTGGTCAGCGCGGCCCAACTGGGCATGCGCTGGAGCATGACGCGCCTGCCGCTGCCCAACGAATGGCTGACGGTGCAGATCGACCTCGGCGCCCTGGCTGTGGTGCTGCTGGCAATCCTCGCCTATGCGCTGTCGATGCTCTGCTGGCTCGGCGCGCTCAAACACCTGCCGTTGGGCCGGGCCTATTCGCTGCTGAGCATCAGCTACGCGCTGGTGTACCTGCTGGCGGCCAGCCTGCCGGTCTTCAACGAACACTTTTCGATTTCAAAAACCCTGGGGGTGGCCTTGGTCATCCTCGGAGTGCTGGTTATCAACTCTCACCGTGCTAGCGCTACAAGTCCCAGGAATGCCCCATGAAAATCAGTGTATTTGGTAGTGGTTACGTCGGTCTGGTGCAGGCCACCGTATTGGCCGAAGTCGGTCACGATGTCATCTGCATGGACGTCGATCAAAACAAGGTCAAGCTGTTGCAGCAAGGCCATGTGAGCATCTTCGAGCCGGGGCTGGCCGCGATGGTCAAGGAGAACCTGGAGAGCGGGCGACTGCACTTCACCTTTGATGAAAAGCTGGCCGTCGAACACGGCGAAGTACTGTTCATTGCCGTGGGCACGCCGTCGGATGAAGACGGCTCGGCCGACCTGAAATACGTGCTGTCGGTAGGCGATGCCGTGGCCCGCCACCGTATCGAGCCGGTGATCCTGGTGGAGAAATCCACCGTGCCGGTGGGCACCGGCGACACCCTGCGCGCGCACATCGAGAAGGCCCTGCACCTGGCTGGCCGGCACCTGGAGTTCGATATCGTCTCCAACCCGGAATTCCTCAAGGAAGGCTCGGCCGTGGCCGACTGCCGCCGCCCGGATCGCATCATCATCGGCTGCGAGCGCGAAGAAGTGCGCGACGTGATGCGCGACCTGTACGCGCCGTTCAACCGCAACCATGACCGCATCATCTTCATGGACCTGCGCAGCGCCGAGCTGACCAAGTACGCCGCCAACTGCATGCTCGCGACCAAGATCAGCTTTATCAACCAGATCGCCGAGCTGGCCGAACACCTGGGCGCGGATATCGAAGCCGTACGCCTGGGCATCGGTGCCGACTCGCGCATTGGCTACCACTTCATCTACCCTGGCTGCGGCTACGGTGGCTCGTGCTTCCCCAAGGACATGCGCGCGCTGATCCACAGTGCCAAGCAGGCCAACTGCTCCAGTGACCTGTTGGAAGCCGTGGAAGCGATCAACCAGCGCCAGAAGAGCAAGCTGTTCGAGCGCATCAATGCGTTCTTCAAGGGCAACCTGCGCGGCAAGACCTTTGCCCTTTGGGGCCTGGCGTTCAAACCGAACACCGACGACATGCGCGATGCCCCCAGCCGCGTATTGATGGAAGCCCTGTGGGCCGCCGGCGCCAACGTACGCGCGTTCGACCCGGAAGCCATGCAGGAAACCCAGCGCATCTACGGCGATGACCCGCGCCTGATGCTGATGGGCACCCCGGAGTCGACCTTGAGCGGCGCCGATGCGCTGATCGTCTGCACCGAATGGCAGCAGTTCAAGGCACCGGACTTCGACCTGATTCACCAGCGCCTGAAAACCCCGGTGATCTTCGACGGCCGCAACCTGTATGACGGCGAGCGCCTGGCGCGCAAAGGCTTCCAGTACTTCCCGATGGGCCGTGGCGACTCGTGCCAGTTGCCGATTCCGCAGCAACAGTGGGTGCCACAGGTCGTGGAAGCCTGATACGTGAACAAAGCTCAACCGTCCCTGCTGAGCCCGACGATTCGCCGCCAATCCCTACTGCTGGGGTTGCTGGCGCTGGCGTTATTCATCGCTGGCAGCTGGCACCAGGCGATTATCGGCTTCGACTCCCGCTTCGTGGTGTTTGCCCAGGAGATGCTGCGCCACGGGCCGGGCTTTTTCCCGACCACCTACGGGCAGCCGTATGCGGATTACCTGGCCACCTCGACACTGCTGACCTGGTTGCTGTCGTTGCCCCTGGGCCAGGTCACCAGCCTCACGGCCTGGTTGCCCACGGCGCTGGCCTCGGCCGCGATCGTGGTGCTGGTGTATCGCCTCACGGCGCCCTACTCCCGGCACTGGGGCCTGCTGAGCATCGCGGTATTGCTGCTCAGCAGTACCTTCATCAGTGAAACCCGCTCGGTATCCCTCGACCAGATGCTCGCCGCGATTGCCCTGGCGGTGTTCTACCTGGGTTACGCGCATGACCACTTCGGTGCTGGCAAGCGCTTGCACTGGCTGTACCTGCTGCTGATCCTCGGCTTTGCGATTCGCGGTCCGATTGGCCTGGTGATACCCACCGGCGTGCTGTGCAGCTACTACCTGATCAATCGGCAATGGCGGCAGCTGTTCAGTTTTGGCTTGCTGGCGCTGGCGCTGTTGGTGGCGTGTGTCGGCCTGCTGTTGCTGATGGCCAAGCTCAGCGGCGGTGAGAGCTTCATGCAGGACGTGATCCGCATGCAGTTCCTGGGGCGCATGGACGGCAGCGAAGGCTCCAGTGGCGTGCTGTATTACTTCACCAGTTCGCTAGGCAATTACGCCATGGCCTATCCCGTGGCGCTGCTGGTGCTGCTGGCAATCGCCCTCGGCGGCCGGCGTACGCCGGGGCCGGCCTTGCAGTTGGTGCTGTACTGCGCGGCCGCCGGCCTGCTGGTGATGCTTGGCCTGTCGATCCCACAGGCCAAAAAGGCGCGCTATGTGCTGCCGATGTTGCCCATGGCGGCAATCATTGCGGCCTATCCGTTCCAGGTTGCCGAGGGTCGGCTGTTTGCCGGGTTGCGCAGGCTGATGCTGGGCATTTGGACGTTGCTTCCGACGCTGCTGATCGCCGGGTTGTTGTTCGCACGCACACGTTATCCGCAGCAGCTGGAGCATCTGGGGCCAATGTTTGGCCTGCTGGGCGCGCTGCAGGTCGTGGCTTTGCTGGCGTTGTTCAAGTCGCAACTGCGCCCGCTGGGCCCGGCGTTGGCCGGTGTACTGGCGGTGTGGGCCAGCTATATCGGCGTGGTCGAGCCGCTGGAGCGCAGCCTCTACGACACCCACACGTTTACCCTGCAGGTGCACGAGCAGGTCATGCAGCAGCGCGCGCCCGTGGTATTGCACGGCCTGGGTAAAGACGCCAAGGCCATCAAATACATGGTCAACCTTGATTGCGACCAGGTACCGTTGTTCACCCAGAACCCCGCTGACCTGAATCCGATACAAGGGCCGGCCTGGCTGGTGATGAGCGAGGCGGATTTCGAAGGGTTGAAAGACCCGCGCTTTCGCGCCCTCACGCCGACCCTGAGCGGTGAGTTCGACCGCAACCCCTACGTGCTGCTGCACCTGGCCCAGACCCCACACCCTTGAGTGCTCTGCGTCGGGGCTCCCGACGCAGAAAACTCCTACGCAGCTATGCGTAATTGCTGCGACCATTGCCCTTCCCCGCGCCCGAAACCCAACGGTAAACTCGAATGCCATGTGTGGTAATCATTTACCGCCACGGGTCATGCATAACAACAAGGAAGCTGTAGGCCCGCGGTGTACGCCGCAGCCTATCCAATAAGAGGACAATGCCGTGTCAGATGATGTTTCGCCGGGCGCCTACGCGACCCCGGAGCCCGATCTCGTTCACGTTGGCTATTTGCCAGTCCCGCCTCTGGAGCGGCTGATGGAATTACGCGACGCGCTGGTGGCGCTCAAGGGCCCACTTGCCAGTGATACCGGGCTGCAGGCGGATCTGCGCAAACGCTTGTTCAACGACGAGACCGATGATCGCGTCCTGGGCAAGCTCAGTGTGCAGGTCCCTCTTTTGTAAGCGTGGCAGTCTCATTTAACTGCATTATTTTTGGATTTAACCTGCATTAATATGCATTGGCGCGGTGTCGACAGGCACGGCACACTGCACAGGTTCCTTCCCCCAATGTTGGAACTTTCAAAGGGCTTTTCCGGGCAACCAGACAAGCCTTTTTTTTGCCTGTCGTTTATGGAATGCCTGTCAATGCTCGCTCGCTGGTTCCCTGCTGCTGTCAATACCCGTCCCACTGAATGGAGTCGTGCCGCCATCGGCATGGCGCTCGGCACGCTGTTCAGCGTGTGGTTATGTGCCCAAGTGTTTGGCATGGACGTGGCCCTGCACCTGCTGGGGCCACTCGGGGCCTCGGCGGTGTTGTTGTTTGCGGTTTCATCCGGCGCGCTCGCGCAACCCTGGTCGATCATCGGCAGCTACCTGTGTGCTGGCGTGGTGGCCTTGCTGGTGGCCCGCGTCCTTGGGCGCACCCTGGGCGGTGCGTGCCTGGCGGCAGGCATGACGGTGGTGTTGATGTGCTGGCTGCGCTGCCTGCATCCACCTGCCGGTGGCCTGACCATGACCCTGGTACTGGCCGACCCGGCCTCGGCCGCCATCGGCTGGCATGAGATGGGCGCGGTGTTGCTGGGTGCCGGCGCCCTGCTCGCCTGTGCACTGGCCTACAACAATGCCACGCGCACCCGCTACCCCAAGGGCGCCGTCGAGGCTCCCGCGGTGGTCCTGCCAGACACGCAGGCCGCTCAAGACCCGGCCATTACCGCTGCCGACCTGAAGCTCGCGCTGGCCGACATGGAGCAGTTCTACGATGTCGCCCCCAGCGAGTTGGAACAGTTGATCCACGCCGCCGAAACCCACGCGCGGCGCCGCAGTATTGGTGAAGTCCTGGCCAGCCGCATCCCCTGACGCAGACGCGCGGCCTGCTGCATAAATGCAAAAACGACCTGCATGATTGAAGGTTGTACTGGGCAAATTTGCACTGGTACGATCGCGAGATGGTTCTTCGCTGAACCTCTTGATAAAGAACAATAAAAGCAGGGAGTTACAGATGACTGCTCAGGTTTCAAACCAAGCAAGCAGCGCCGATATCCTTCAAGACGACGTCCTGGCCGAAGTGCGCAACCACATCGGCCACCTTACCCTCAACCGCCCTGCCGGCCTCAACGCCATCACCCTGGACATGGTCCGCAGCCTCGCCCGCCAGCTGCAGGCGTGGGCCGACGATCCGCAGGTGCATGCCGTGGTGCTGCGCGGCGCCGGCGAAAAAGCCTTTTGCGCCGGCGGTGATATTCGCTCCCTCTACGACAGTTTCAAAAACGGCGACACCCTGCACGAAGATTTCTTCGTCGAGGAATACGCGCTGGACCTGGCCATCCACCATTACCGCAAACCTGTCCTCGCGTTGATGGACGGGTTTGTCCTCGGCGGCGGCATGGGCCTGGTGCAGGGCGCGGATCTGCGCGTGGTCACCGAGCGTAGCCGCCTGGCCATGCCGGAAGTGGCAATCGGTTACTTCCCGGACGTTGGCGGCAGCTACTTCTTGCCGCGCATTCCCGGCGAGCTGGGGATTTACCTCGGCGTCACCGGCGTGCAGATTCGCGCCGCCGACGCCCTCTACTGCGGCCTCGCCGATTGGTACCTGGACAGCGCGAAGCTGGCCGACCTCGACCACAAGCTCGACTGCCTGCAATGGCACGAGTCGCCGCTCAAGGACCTGCAGGGCGTACTGGCCAAACTCGCCGTGCAACAGTTGCCCGACGCACCACTGGCCGCCTTGCGCCCGGCCATCGACCATTTCTTCGGCCTGCCGGATATACCGAGTATCGTCGAGCAATTGCAGCAGGTGACGGTCGCCGACAGCCATGAATGGGCGCTCACTACCGCCCAACTGATGCACACCCGCTCGCCGCTGGCCATGGCCGTGACCCTGGAAATGCTGCGTCGCGGCCGGCGCCTGCCGCTGGAACGCTGCTTTGCACTGGAACTGCACCTTGACCGCCAGTGGTTTGAACGCGGCGACCTCATCGAAGGCGTTCGTGCCCTGATCATCGACAAGGACAAGGCCCCGCGCTGGAACCCGCCCACGCTGCACGGCCTGGACAAGACCCATGTCGAGAGCTTCTTCCATCACTTCGAGAAGGTTGCGAACTAAGCCATGCAAGACATTGAATACACTGAAGAACAAGTGATGATTCGCGACATGGCGCGTGACTTTGCCCGTGGCGAAATCGCCCCCCATGCCCAAGCCTGGGAGAAAGCTGGCTGGATCGACGATGCCCTGGTTGCGAAGATGGGCGAACTCGGGCTGCTGGGCATGGTGGTCCCTGAAGAATGGGGTGGCACCTATGTCGACTACGTCGCATATGCCTTGGCGGTCGAGGAAATTTCCGCCGGCGATGGCGCCACCGGCGCGCTGATGAGTATCCACAATTCAGTCGGTTGCGGGCCCATTCTCAACTACGGCACACAGGAACAGAAACAGACCTGGCTGGCCGACCTCGCCAGTGGCCAGGCAATCGGTTGCTTCTGCCTCACCGAACCGCAGGCCGGTTCCGAAGCGCACAACCTGCGCACCCGTGCCGAGTTGCGCGATGGCCAATGGGTGATCAATGGTGCCAAGCAATTTGTCAGCAACGGCAAGCGCGCCAAACTCGCTATTGTGTTCGCCGTGACCGACCCGCAATTAGGCAAGAAAGGTATCTCCGCATTCCTGGTGCCCACCGACACGCCAGGCTTTGTCGTCGACCGTACCGAACACAAGATGGGCATTCGCGCCTCGGACACTTGTGCCGTCACCCTCAACCAATGCAGCGTGCCCGAAGCCAACCTGCTGGGTGAGCGCGGCAAAGGCCTGGCGATTGCGCTGTCGAACCTGGAAGGCGGCCGCATCGGCATTGCCGCCCAGGCCCTGGGCATTGCCCGCGCGGCGTTTGAAGCTGCGCTGGTCTACGCCCGCGACCGCGTGCAGTTCGACAAGGCAATCATCGAGCACCAGAGCGTGGCGAATCTGCTGGCCGACATGCAAACCCGCCTGAACGCCGCGCGCTTGTTGATCCTGCACGCCGCGCGCCTGCGCTCGGCCGGCAAACCGTGCCTGTCGGAAGCCTCCCAGGCCAAGCTGTTCGCCTCGGAAATGGCCGAAAAGGTCTGCTCCTCGGCGATGCAGATTCACGGTGGATATGGGTATCTGGAAGACTATCCCGTGGAACGCTACTACCGCGATGCACGGATCACGCAGATTTACGAAGGGACCAGCGAGATACAGCGGATGGTGATTGCCAGGGAACTGAAGAACTATGCCCTCTAACTGAAAGACCACACCCCCCATGTGGGAGCGGGCTTGCTCGCGAATGCGCCAGGTCAGTCAAAGCTGCAGTGACTGATTAGCCGTATTCGCGAGCAAGCCCGCTCCCACATTTGGATCATCGGTGTCAGTGATGGGGGGCTTACTTGTCCTTGAACGCCGGCGCACGCTTGGCCACGAACGCCGCCATGCCTTCCTTCTGATCCAGGGTCGCGAACGCGGCATGGAACACCCGGCGCTCAAAGCGCACGCCTTCGGACAGGCTCACTTCAAACGCGCGGTTCACGCTTTCCTTGACCATCATGCTGATCGGAACCGATTTGCCGGCAATCAATGTGGCGACCTTCAAGGCCTCTTCCAACAATTCATCCGCCGGCACAATGCGCGCGACAATCCCGCAGCGCTCGGCTTCTACTGCATCGATAAAGCGCCCGGTCAGGCACATTTCCATGGCCTTGGCCTTGCCCACGGCGCGGGTCAGGCGCTGCGTGCCGCCCATGCCCGGCAACACGCCGAGGTTGATTTCCGGCTGGCCGAACTTGGCGCCGTCACCGGCCAGGATAAAGTCGCACATCAACGCCAATTCGCAGCCCCCGCCGAGGGCGAAGCCGTTGACCGCGGCAATGATCGGCTTGCGGCGGTTGGCCACGCGGTCGCTGTCGCTGAACAGGTCGTCCAGGTAGATCTGCGGGTAGGTCAGCTCGGCCATTTCCTTGATGTCGGCGCCGGCGGCAAAGGCTTTCTTCGAACCGGTCAGCACGATGCAGCCGATCTGTGGATCGGCTTCCAGGCCGTCCAGCGCCTGGTTCAGCTCGCTGACCAACTGCGCATTCAAGGCGTTCAGGGCTTGCGGGCGATTGAGGGTAATCAGCCCGACGCGGCCCTGGACTTCGAGCAAAATGGTTTCGTAACTCATGTATCGGCTCCTTAGAGATTGCGTGAGATGACCATGCGTTGAATATCGCTGGTGCCTTCGTAGATCTGGCAGACCCGCACATCGCGGTAGATCCGCTCGAGGGGGAAGTCGCTCAGGTAACCGTAACCGCCCAGGGTTTGCAAGGCGGCCGAACAGACTTTTTCAGCCATTTCCGAGGCGAACAGCTTGGCCATGGACGCTTCCACCAGCGCCGGCTTGCCGCTGTCACGCAGTGCCGCCGCGTACTGCACCATCTGCCGGGCGACGGCGATTTGCGTGGCCATGTCAGCCAGGCGAAACGCCACGGCCTGGTGCTCGATGAGTGGCTTGCCGAAGCTTTCGCGTTCCCTGGCATAGTCGCGGGCGGCTTCAAAGGCAGCGCGCGCCATGCCCACCGACTGCGAGGCGATACCCACGCGACCGCCTTCGAGGTTGGCCAGGGCGATTCGATAGCCTTCGCCCTCCGCGCCCAGGCGGTTGGCCACCGGCACTTTCACGTCCTCGAACAGGATCTGGCAGGTGTCCGAGGCGTGCTGGCCGAGCTTGTCTTCGACCCGCGCCACACTGTAGCCCGGCGAGTCGGTAGGCACGATGAACGCGCTGATGCCGCGCTTGCCGGCGGCCGGGTCGGTCACCGCAAACACAATTACTACCCCGGCATTTTGCCCGGAGGTGATGAACTGCTTGCAGCCATTGAGCACGTAGTGATCACCGTCCAGACGCGCCCGGGTCTTCAGGCTGCTGGCATCCGAACCGGCCTGAGGCTCGGTCAACGCAAACGCGCCGAGCATGGCGCCACTGGCGAGCGGCTTGAGGAATTGCTCTTTCTGCTGATCGTTGCCGAACGTGAGGATGGGCACGCAGCCCACCGAGTTGTGCACGCTCATGATGGTCGAGCAGGCCCCGTCGCCGGCGGCGATTTCTTCCAGGGCCATGGCGTAGGCCAGGTAACCGGTGTCGCAGCCGCCCCACTGTTCCGGCACGAGCATGCCGAAAAAGCCCAGTTCGGCCATTTCGCCGATGGCTTCCTTGGGAAAGCGGTGCTCGCGGTCCCAGTCGGCTGCGAACGGTTTCAGCCGCTCCTGGGCAAATTGCCGGGCCGCGTCGCTGATCTGCAGTTGTTCGTCATTGGGCAGCATAGGGTTTCCTTAATACAGGCATTCGACGGCCATGGCCGTGGCTTCACCGCCGCCGATACAGATCGCGGCCACGCCACGCTTGAGGCCTTTCTGGCGCAGGGCCGCGAGCAGGGTCACCAGGATTCTCGCGCCGGAAGCACCGATCGGGTGGCCCAGGGCACAGGCGCCGCCGTGAACGTTGACCTTGGCGTGCGGGATTTCCAGCTTGCTCATCGTCACCAGGGTGACGACCGCAAAGGCCTCGTTGATCTCGAACAGGTCAACTTCGTCGATGCTCCAGCCGGTCTTGCTCATCAGCTTGCGGATTGCGCCCACCGGCGCCACCGGGAACAACCCGGGCTCATCGGCAAAGGCCGCGTGACCATGGATCACCGCCAGCGGCTTGAGCCCGCGCTTGAGCGCCTCGGACTGGCGCATCAGCAACAAGGCCGCCGCACCGTCGGAGATCGAGCTGGAGTTGGCCGCCGTCACGGTACCGCCTTCGCGGAACGCCGGTTTCAGGCTGGCGATCTTGTCCAGCCTGGCCTTGGGCGGTTGTTCGTCGTGCTGGATGGTCTTCTGTTCCTTGCCGACCGTGACCTGCACCGGGACGATCTCGGCGGCGAAGCTGCCATGGGTGATCGCTTCTTGCGCACGCGTCAGCGAGGCGATGGCGAAGGCGTCCTGGGCTTCACGGGTAAAGCCGTTGTGCGCGGCGCAGTCTTCGGCAAAAGTGCCCATCAGGCGGCCCTTGTCGTAGGCGTCTTCGAGGCCGTCGAGGAACATATGGTCGAGCACGCGGCCGTGGCCCATGCGGTAGCCGCTGCGGGCGCGGTCGAGCAGATAAGGGGCGTTGGACATGCTTTCCATGCCGCCGGCAATCACCACGTCGACGCTGCCGGCCAGCAGCGAATCATGTGCCAGGATCGCCGCCTCCATGCCCGAACCGCACATCTTGTTGAGGGTGGTGCAGCGCGTCGACTTGTCCAGCCCGGCGCCGAGGGCCGCCTGGCGCGCCGGTGCCTGGCCGAGGCCGGCGGGCAGCACACAGCCGAATAGCACTTCATCGACAGCATCGGTGGCGATGCCGGCACGCTCGACCGCTGCACGGATCGCGGCAGAACCCAGCTGCGGCGCAGTCAGGCCCTTGAGGTCGCCCTGGAAGCCGCCCATGGGGGTGCGCACGGCACTGACAATTACGATGGGATCAGTCATGGAAGTTCTCCTTACTTGGCGGCCATGCGCAAGGCGCCGTCGAGACGGATCACCTCACCATTGAGCATGCTGTTTTCGATGATGTGGCGGACCAGGGCCGCGTATTCCGCAGGTTTGCCAAGGCGCGGCGGGAATGGCACGCCTGCGGCCAGCGAGTCGCGCACTTCGGCGGTCATGCCGGCCATCATTGGCGTCTCGAAAATACCCGGGGCGATGGTCATCACGCGGATACCAAAGCGCGCCAGCTCGCGAGCGGCCGGCAACGTGAGGCTGGCAATCGCGCCTTTGGACGCGGAATAGGCAGCCTGGCCGATCTGCCCATCAAACGCTGCAACCGAGGCGGTGTTGATGATCACGCCGCGCTCGCCATCGGCATTCGCTTCGGTTTCAGCGATGGCCGCTGCTGCCAGGCGCAGCAGGTTGAAGCTGCCGATCAGGTTGACGTTGATCACCTGGGCAAAGCTGGCCAGCCCGTGGGGGCCGTTCTTGCCGAGGATTTTCTCGCCACGCACCACACCGGCGCAGTTGACCAGCCCATGCAGGCCGCCAAAGGCGGCAACGGTCGCTTGCACGGCGGCTTCGGCCGCCGCTTCCTGGCTGATATCGGCCACGGCGCTGCGCGCGTTCTCGCCCAACTGCTTGGCCTTGGCGGTCACCGCGTCGGCGTTCAAATCCACCAGCATCACCTTGGCACCGGCGGCAATCAGCATTTCTGCGGTGGCCGCGCCCAGGCCTGACGCGCCGCCGCTGACCAGGAAGATCTTGTTTTCAATCTGCATTATTGTTTCCTTGAACCAGAAGGACCGAATCGTGGAAATAGTCGCTCCCGCGCGCTGGCGCAGCAATGGTCAAAGCTTTCAACCTGCTTGACTGGTTTGGCCAGTCATCAATCCTGCTTATCGGCCAGTCAGTCCAAGCGATTGGACGCCTGTCGCGCTTGCTTCTAATCTGAGGGGCTATACACCCCCTGAAGCCGCGTCCCCGAAGAAGCCCTGTCCCGCCGATGATTGTGCGTCCCAAACCCAACCTCCTGGGTATCCTGTTCTCCCTCAAAGGCTCGATAGCCAAGCGCATAGCCCTGCGCAGCCTGCTGGTCACGTTGCTGGCCTCGGTGATCGTGCTGGTGGAAACGCTGCACCCGGCGTATTTCTCCAAGGTCAACGCCACGCCATTCACGCTGCTGGGGCTGTCGCTGTCGATCTTCATGAGCTTTCGCAATAACGCCTGCTATGACCGCTGGTGGGAAGGCCGCAAGCAATTGGGGCAGATGATCATCGATGTACGCTCGCTGATCCGCGAGACCCAGGTGCTCAGTGACCCGGCCGAGCGCGCCGGCCTGCTGCGCGCGCTGGGTGGTTTTGCGCACGGCCTGGTCGCCCGCCTGCGGCATGAAGATGAAGCGCTGGCAATCAAGCCGTGGAGCGACGTCGACACCCGCCACCCCAACCTCCCCGACAAGCTGCTGCAGCAGGTCGGCGCGCGGTTTTCCGTGTTGACCGAACAGGGCGTGCTCAGCGAATGGCGCTACACCCAACTGGAGACCCGGCTGGTCAGCCTCAGCCAGGTGCAGGCCTCGTGCGAGCGGATCAAGGCCACGCCGCTGCCCTTCCCCTACACCTTGCTGCTGCACCGCACCATCTACCTGTTCTGCATTCTGTTGCCGTTCGCCATGGCCGAGCCCCTGGGCTGGCTCACGCCGGTGTTCACCGCCATTGTCAGCTACACCTTCTTTGGCCTGGACGAGATCGGCGATGATCTCGAAGACCCTTTCGGCTTCGACGAAAACGACCTGCCCTGCAACGCGATCCTGCGCACCCTGGAGCGCGAGATTCTCGCGGCCCTCGGCGAAACCGACTTGCCGCCGCCGCTCGAGCCGGTGGAATACGTGCTGACCTGACGCGGGTTTGACACCTGCCCTGGTCTGGCCGAAGCTGATGGCTTTGCTCTAGCTGCCCAAGCTTTCGGACGCCTGCATGTCAAAGTCACGCCGTTACTCCATCGTCGGCCTGTGCGCCCTGTTGTTGATTGTACTGATCACCTGGTATTTCTCCCGTTCCACACCGGTGGCCGTGCCACCCGCCATTGCCCATGGTTACGCGAAAGCGCTGAAACAGGCGCATAACGGCGAGCCGGGCGCGGCGCGCGTGCTCTATCAGCAATTGGGCCGGCCGGACCTGTCGCCCGAGCGCCGCGCCGCATTGCATGCCGAACTGCCCAACTACCCCAGCCCCCAGGCCTTGAAGCTGGCGGATAAAGACCTCGCCAGCGACTCGCCGCTGGTACGCGAAGCCGCTATCCATAGCATTGTCGGCCTGGTGCCCACGGGCCAGCGCACGCTGTTGCTCGGCCCTGCCCTGGATGACCCCGAGCAAGGCGTGCGCTTTGCCGCCGCCAATGCGTTGCTCGGTCTCTCGCCCGACACCTTGAGCTTGTATTTCGGGCCCTTGCAGCAGGTGCTGGATGAGTTCGTGAAGAAGCTCAAGGCCCAGCCGGAAACGGCTGAGGGCTGGATTCAACTGGCGCGCCTGTACATCCACAGCGCCCTGCTGCCCGATGCACAAAATGCGCTGGAACAGGCCATGCGCCTGCAGCCGGACAACTTGCAGGCGGTGGTCGCGCAGATCGAGCTGCTGGATAAGCAAGGCAAGACCGACGAGTCCCGTCAACTGCTCGCGCGGCAACTGGCGGCGCACCCTGAATCGGCTTACCTGCAACATGCGCTGGGCATGTGGCTGCTGCACCACGGCGAGCGCCCCTATGCGCTGCTGGGGCTGTCCAAGGCCGTGGAGCTGGAGCCGGACAATCAGGATTACCGCTACGACCTGGCCACCACCCTGCACGCCCAGCAGGAACAGGAAGCGGCCCAGCGCCAGTTGGAAGAAATCATCCAGCGCCATCCGGCCAATCGCAAGGCGCGGGTGCTGCTCGTCACCTACTGGAAAGAAAGCGGCCAATTGCAGAACGTGCAGGTGCTGCTGGCCCAGCTCGAACAGCAAAACCCCGACGATCCGGCCCTGCAACAGGGTCTGTAGACATCACCGGCCGTATTTTCCTGGAACAGGTTGAACCGCCGCAAAGCGCTACGGTCAAGAGAACATGGCGCGTCCACCAGGGCGCGCATCCTCTACTCGTATGTGACCTGAGGGCACTTCTTGTCTACATCCAAAGCGTTGTTATCCGAAAAAGCAGCCACCGGCATCGAAGGTCTTGATGACATTCTTTCCGGCGGGCTATCGCGCAGCCATCTGTTTCTCCTGGAAGGCGAACCTGGCACCGGTAAAACCACGGTCGCCCTGCACTTTCTGCAGGCCGGCGCGAAAGAAGGTGAGCGAACGCTGTACATCACGCTGTCCGAAACCGAGCGCGAATTGCGCCAAGGCGCCAAGTCCCACGGGTGGGACCTAGACGAGAATATCCATATCTTCGAACTGACCCCGCCGGAGAGCCTGCTGGATGCCGAGCACCAGCAGAGCCTGTTGTACTCCTCCGACCTGGAACTGGGCGAAGCCACCCGGCAGATCTTCGAAGTGGTGGAACGGGTCAAGCCGACCCGCGTGGTGATCGACAGCCTTTCGGAAATCCGCCTGCTCGCACAAAGCTCGCTGCGCTATCGCCGCCAGATCCTGGCGATCAAGCACTACTTCGTGCGCTATGACGCCACCGTACTGCTGCTGGATGACCTGACCACCGAATCCCTCGACAAAACCGTGCACAGCGTGGCGCACGGCGTCATTCGCCTGGAAGAACTGACACCCAACTACGGCGCCGAACGCCGACGCGTGCGCGTGGTGAAGTACCGCGGCCAGAAATATCGTGGCGGCTTTCACGACTTCACCATCATGCAGGATGGCATTCACGTGTTCCCGCGCCTGGTGGCCGCCGAGCATCGCGGCGGCTACGTGCGCCAGACCTTGAGCAGCGGCATCCAAGAACTGGACGCCTTGATGGGCGGCGGCGTGGAGACCGGTTCCAGCAGCCTGATCCTCGGCCCGGCCGGTACCGGCAAATCGCTGATCTCGATGATCTTTGCCGCCTCTGCCGTGGCCCGTGGCGAAAAAGCCGCGCTGTTCATTTTCGATGAAGAACTGGGCCTGCTGTTCGAGCGCATGAAAAACATGGGCATCGACCTCGACGCCCTGCAAGCCACCGGCAACCTGTTGATCGAACAAGTGGACGCCGCCGAGCTGTCCCCCGGCGAGTTCTCGCACCGGGTACGCCGCTGTGTCGACGAGCGTGGGATCAAGACCGTGGTCATCGACAGCATCAACGGTTACCAGGCGGCCATGCCGGAAGAGAACGCGCTGATCCTGCATATGCACGAGTTGCTGCTGTACCTCAACCGCCGGGGCGCGGCCACCTTCATGACCGTCGCGCAGCACGGGCTGGTCGGCGACATGCAGGCACCGGTCGACATCACTTACCTGGCAGACACCGTGATTCTGCTGCGTTACTTCGAGGCGCTGGGCAAGGTGCGCCGTGCCATCTCGATCATCAAGAAACGCACCGGCTCTCACGAGTCGACCATCCGCGAATACCGTATCAGCAGCCGTGGCATGACCGTCGGCGAACCGCTGGATAATTTCCAGGGCGTGTTGCGTGGCATTCCAACCTACATGGGCGCAGGCTCGCCTCTGCTCAAGGATGAGGGCGTGTGACGGCTATTTCACCCGTATCCGAGCGCGCCATCGTCCTGGCGCCTATGGGCCGTGACGGTACTTTGGCGCTGATGATGCTCAACGAGGCCGGCTACAGCGGCATCGTTGCCAGCAGCCTGCCGATGCTGTGCGAGGCCCTGGAGCAAGGTGCCGGCCTGCTGATCATTGCGGCCGAAGCGCTGCGGGGCGCGGACCTGGAGCCGTTGCTGGAGCATTTGCATCAGCAGCCAGCCTGGTCGGACCTGCCCATCGTGCTGATGACCCACCACGGCGGCAGCGAACAGAATGGTTCCTCGCACCTGAGTGGCTTGCTTGGCAATGTCACATTCCTTGAGCGGCCGTTCCACCCCATCACCCTGATCAGCCTGGTGAGCGCGGCCCTGCGCGGTCGCCGCCGGCAATACGACGCGCGTGACCGCTTGATTGACCTCAGCGAGAGCGAACTGCGCCTGCAGCGCACCCTGGAAACCCTCGAACAACAAGTCGAGGAGCGCACGGCGCAGTTGCGCAGCAACGAAGAAGCGTTGCGCCAATCGCAGAAAATGGAAGCGGTCGGGCAGTTGACGGGCGGTATCGCCCACGACTTCAACAATATGCTCACCGGCATTATCGGCAGCCTGGAGCTATTGCGGCGGCGTGTGTCGCGCGGCAAGTTGGACGACCTCGACAGCCTGATTGACCTGGGCGTGACTTCGGCCAACCGCGCTGCCGGCCTGACTCACCGCCTGCTGGCGTTTTCACGGCGCCAGTCGCTGGATTCCAAGCCAGTGCAGATCAACGAGCTGGTCACTTCGATGGGCGAACTGCTGCAACGCAGCATCAACGAGAGCATTGCCCTGGACATGCGCCTGGAGGACAGGCTGTGGACCGCCGAAGCCGACCCCAATCAGCTGGAAAGCGCCCTGCTCAACCTGGTCTTGAATGCCCGCGACGCCATGCCCGACGGCGGCCGGCTGATCGTTGAAACCAGCAACCGCCACCTCGACAGCGTGTTCACCGCCGCGTATGGCACCTTGAACCCCGGCGACTACGTGGAACTGAGCGTCAGCGACACCGGCTGCGGGATTCCGGAAAGCCTCATGGGGCGGGTATTCGACCCGTTCTTCACGACCAAACCCATCGGCCAGGGCACCGGCCTGGGCTTGTCGATGATCTACGGTTTTGCACGCCAATCTCATGGCCATGTGACCATCCACAGTGAGGTGGGCAAAGGCACCACCGTCAGCCTGTTTCTCCCGCGTTTTGTCGGTGAAGTCACGGCTGATACGCCGTTGGACTCCGCTCTATTGCCGTTCGCGAATGCCGGCGAGTGCGTGCTGATCGTCGAGGACGACCCCGCCGTGCGCGTGCTGGTGAGCCAGGTGCTGAGCGAGTTGGGCTACGCCTTCGTCGAAGCCGGCGATGCCGACAATGCGCTGCCGATCATCGAGTCCAGCCAGCGCATCGACCTGATGATCAGCGATGTGGGGCTGCCAGGCATGAATGGCCGCCAGCTGGCCGAAATCGGCCGGCAAATTCGCCCGGACTTGAAGGTTTTGTTTATTACCGGCTATGCCGAGCATGCGGCGGTACGGGGCGGGTTCCTGGACCCGGGCATGCAGTTGATCACCAAGCCGTTTACCTTTGATCTGTTGACGGCGAAGGTGCGGGAGATGATTCACCTGCAGATAAGGGAATGAGGCGCAGGTTAAACGAAACGCTGGGACCGACCGGGTCCGCTGACGAGCTATTTACGTTGATGGCGATGAATTAGGCACTAATACGCAGGGGCGCCGTTTGTATCGGCGTCGACAGCGCACATAGAAACTTCCGGCAAAGGGTAGAGTTGGAACGCTAGAGGCTGATGCCAATACCAAGTGTTATACCGCGGGCGCAGTTACAACACCCGGGGTATGTTCATTTGCCTCTCAGAGAATGCCACCCATGATTTCACCTGATAGCGTTACTCTTCCCCGCCCGCATCTTCAGAACGCCCCGCAAACACCCACTTCCCCTTCGCCCCAAGTGCCTCTTGCTGAATCTTCTTCCGAGCGGGGCATCGATCCCGTACCTAATCAACGATCTATTCGGAGCATCGGGCAAGGATCGCTGCTCGCCCAACACAGTGTCCAGAACCAGCTGCCACCACCGCCGCAAAAACATTCGATGACGGCGGCTGATGCCATGGGCCAACAAGCACTTATCGACGGTCTGACTAAAACAGGTGAATTGCAGAAACATCAATACTATGGCACTGAACGGCGGCTTAGATCGCTGCAGATAACCCTGCCACCAGACTCTTACATTGCGCGCAAGAACAACCTTGTCGAAGGGCAAAGCATAAGCGCTGAACGGTTCATCCAGGCGCTGGGCTTGCCGTTACCCACCAGTTGGCAAGAGACCTTGCGATTGACCCAGAAAATTGCCATGCCATTGCCCGCACCGCCTGCGCTGGGTGATTTCGGAGGGCTGCTGGGTCGGACCATACCCTTGGCTCAATCCCAGCAAGACCGCGTGCGCGCTATCGTCAACGAATCAGCCAATACCAGCATTCAGTCCTTGATCACACACGCTGTCACCAACACGGATTCACCCGTAACCCCTCGCAAGGTACTAGATCAGTTGATCGCAAACCCCCAGGCGCAGGCACTGGGTCAGAAACTGGAAGCCGAACTGCAGGGTATTTCAACCCCAACCAGTGTCAATGAATGGTTGATGACAGCGCTGGCACTGGAACTGGGCATCACGCCCGAAACACAACGCAACCGTATCGCAGGCTATGACCTGAACCAGCCCGACAATTGGGGCAAACCCGCTTCGGCGATCATCGCAGCGGTCAATGACCATCTGGAACGTCAAAACGCCGATGTTCCTGACGTAAGGGGGTACTTGCTGCTCTCGCGGGTCGCGCCGCAGTTTCTGGTCAAACAGTTGCCCGAGAACCTGGTGTACGGGTCCAACGAGTGGGCTGTGTTCAGTGCTGCCGTTTCGCGCATTGAGCAACAGGCGCCCGGTACTGCGGCGACCATGACATTTGACCAAGTGATCGAGTTCGGCAACACCTCTCCGGTTAGCGAGCGCCAAGCGGTGCAAGCCGCCCTTGCGCGACGCAACGCCATGGTTGACTGGGGTATCGTCAATGGTTTTCTCATCAAGAATGACGATGACAACTACGACCCGGCAGCGATTGAACACACGCAGGGCAAATTCAACGAGCAGATAACAGAGCTCAGTACACGCCTCGCGGTGTTCTCCTCACCGCTGCCGACCCGAAAAGCCTTGGCAGAAGCCGAACTCAAAAAAGTACTGGGCGATGACGTCCCTCTGGAGAAAGAATTCATCAAGCTGGGCCGCCAAAACAGAGGTGGCATAGCGTACTCGATTATTGATCTATATATGTCGGGTCGGCTCAAGACCGATACGCTCAGGTCTGATTCTGACAAGGAGCTTCTAAAAAAAGTCGAGCCTAAATTCGATGAACTTCCTGATATCAAAGAAGTATTTAAAGAAACGTTCACGCCTTATTTCGACGGGGTAAAAAAAGCCTTTACCTCACGGATAAAGAGTCAAATTTCACGACTCCCTTTAGAAGACCGAAAAAACTTTGAATTCGGCGGCGTAACGGCTTACTCCGTCCGCCTCCCCCTGCGTGAGGATAGCGACGATGACATCAGTCAAAAACAATACAAAAATATTGGGCGCAGTTGCCTATTGTTTAAAACGGTGCGTGGCGAGGAAACCACCTACTATGAGTTTTCTATAAGCGATCAGACCATTCGCAAAAAAACCGACCTGCCTGAAGAACTGCCAATCGGTGCAACCCATATCGCCCGAGGGGTAGACGGCGATAAATATATCGAAGGGTTTACACGGCTGCCGTTCGATCTGGATAAGTATGGGATCGGGCACGGAGGGCTGCCACCGCCAAAAGTCCCCGTCATCATTGATCGGGTCAAGATCCAGCCCGCATCAGGTACCCCCGGCGCCGACGAACCGAACTCGACAACGGCCCCCCTCAAGACATTTTTCACCACTAAGACCGATGCGATTGCCACGACCGTCAGCGAGCATTTTTTCAGCGACAAGGACAGTTTCGAGACAGATGCTTCAGGTGAAACAAACTTTGAGAAGCGATACCGGGAAAACCATCAACTCAACAACGGCATTCTGAATGTCATTATTCCGTTCAAGTCCGCTATCGAAAACGCGATTGAGGGTAAATGGGACGAAGCCATCGGCGATGCCATGCTGGATCTGATATCGCTTTATAATCCTGGCGCCAAAGGCGGTGGCATTGTTAACAGAACCAGTAAAAAAACCGCCTTAGGGCTGCTGACAGGCGTTAAAAAATTCGGCGGCGCCGTGCTGAAAGACGCCAATCTTTTCGCTGACGTAGCGGACCTGACGCGCTTGTTGACCAAAGGTGCGAAATCCGCAGCATCGTCACTCTATGACGGTGTTCATTCTCTGCAGTTGTCTGGCCGCGGTTTGCTCACGGCGCCTAACGGCCTGGACAGCGTGTCGATGGGTACCTTCAAGCATCAAGGCGAAATTGTGCAGGGCGCGGCAGCGTTCAAAGATAACAAGTGGTACGCACTTGATCCTTTGTCACTGAAACCTTATGGCGCACCGCTGGAGGATTTCTTGCCGTCGCTGCAGGCCCAAATGGCAGAATTCGGGAAATGGGCGACTGCGGACAGCCCCCGAAAGACACTCGATGAGGCCGTTGTCAAAAGCTGGAAAAAGACCGTTAACGACCATCGCACTGGACCGCAAAAAGCTCAGTTTGAAAGCGGATACCAATCAGGAAACCCGCAAACTATCGCGGGGTTTTCCAATTCCATGAAGCCCGCAGATATCATCACCCTGGCTGGCAATAAAAACCTTACTGCCAAGGAGGTCGGGATGCTGCTCAAGCGCTTCGACGATCTCTCTTACCAACTCGGTCGAGGTGGCTCAGCTCGTTTTATCGACGCCATAGAACCCGGGCTCGGCAGCGTAATACCTATGCCTCAAGTCATCTACCTTTCCAAGACCGGGCAATTGTCCGATGGCCAATGTGCCGCGCTGTCGCGCGTCATGGCGGACGCCATGGCAGAAGGCAAAGAACGGTTATTGATCAAAAACATGCTCAGTGCAGCGGCCTACCCGGCCGATCCGGCCTCCAGGGAATTTACTGCCAAACTGAGCAAGATCCAAACCCAAGTCGGCGCACGAAGTGCTTTCCATGCTCAGCAGACAGTGCGTCAGGACACGATTCAAGGCATCGTGAATGAGCTGGCCGACGCCAGCGTATCCAAGTCAATCATGATCGACTCTCCTGGTCACGCCATGGCGGCTGGGGTAAGGGTTGATGACACAGGAAAGAGCTTCTACTTCTATGACCCTAATCATGGGCTTGCGAAATTTTCCAATGCCCAGGACATGGAAAAGGCCCTGGAGAAACTGACTCGCGACACGAAACTGAAGCCAGGCTACGTGACTCATAGCACTGACCCCGCGAAGTTGGAGTTCAAGGTCTTCGACCATACTGACGCGTGGCAGCGAACAAACAGTGTGCTGAGTACGGATGTTAAAAAGCTCTATGACGCACGACTGGCCATCCGACCAGACAGCGAAAGAAGTGCTGAAAAGTTCATGGTTCGTTTACTCAGTGAACATCTTGCCACGCCCGGAGCCAAGGCAAGTGTCCGAACCCTTGAGGAACTGAAGCAATTTGACTTCGCCGTCCCAACCCAAATATTCCGGGGGCATACAGCTACCGGGGATACTCTCGCGACCGGTCTCAGGCGTGCAGCGGGAACGGACTCGTTCGGCGACGACTATCTGGCTGCGATTATCCAACATACGGCGAGAACATCAGGCAGTGGCGGTGAAGTCATGTCATTCAGCGCGAGCAAGGCCAAAGCCAATAGTTTTGCCACCCAATACTCAACCCCCACGAAGAAGGTGCCCGTCTTTACGGTCGACACCACCCAAGACCCGGACGCATTTCGGACGGTGGTCGATATCGTTCTCAAAGACGGTGAAAGACTGGTCAGGGATAAAAAAATCACTAAGGCAACCCTTCTGCAAGCCGTTGAAAAATTGAACGGGCAGGAGTTAGAGGTGTTTTATGTCAAAGGCGACATACCGCCGGCATTTATGGTGAGCTAAGGCACCTCTCATCTTGAGCCTATGAAATCAGCGGCGTCGGGCTTTCGACGCCGCTGCGTCAACTATAACGCCGCACAGGATTTATCTGCAGATTTAAAAGAAAAAGACGGCTGCCAACTTGCTATATACCTGTCTGCCTACCTGACAATAGCGCACTCAGCCCGAATACCTGGCGACTTAAACTTCGGGCTCATCAATTCTCTTTAAAAACCGCCCGCCCCAAGGGGTATATCCGCCTATCAGTAAACATATAAGTCTTTCTATGTCTGCTGTGGAACCCGCCGCCCAAGCTGAACAACTTATAGGGCCATACCATGACATATGACACGGCCATATTTTTAGTACGCGAAGCGAGGCGAGCATGTTATCAACCAGCAATTCCCTGAGACCCCTTCCAGTCAATGCAGTGTCAGGGGGGATTCAGGCGAACAGTTCGACACCCGAGCGCAGGAGTAGGCCGTTAGAGACAACGCCTGAAAGTTCGAATCGTGGCGGATACGTTGAAGCAGATAGTGTGCTCGCCGGACTCTATGCCAACGCCCTGCGCGATGGCATTAAAAACGGGATCCTGCAGGAGTCGTTAGATAATATTCCTAATGATTCGTCGTTCGGCAAATGGTGGTCGCATCTTCATGACGCGATCAAGAGCCCACCGTTTACCGAGTGGGCCAAAAGCAAACATATCGATCTATCGAAACCCATCGAGATTTATCCGGGTTTCGACCAGATCTCCTGCTACATTCATGGCGAACGCAAATCCTTATGGGGCCCCGAGCAGGATAAGTCGTGGCCTGTTTTCATGGCGCCTGTCATGAAAGCTGCGGGCGTATTGGGGCTTGGAAAGACAGCGATTACAGCGCCCACCTCCGGTTCATCCGCCCCCTTGGAGACAATCGGCAAGTTCTATGGCGAGCCCAGGCGGCCTTGGTCGATGGGTACCTTGGCAGAGCGCGCCACGAAACTGGAGCGGACAAAAATATTTGAGCCGATACCGCCGGCTGATCTGGCCAAGCGGGCTCATGAGCGCTCTGATGAAGCCTTGGCGCATGAGCAGACAGCGCTGGGAGATGCCCAGGATAAACACGTCCTGGGGGCCAAGCTGCGCGCCCTCCCCAACGATGACCCAGCGCAAATCGCCAGGTATTTGAAAGACACATTGCTGCAGGTTCATCCCCTGTCCAGCTACAGCCTTAACCAAGAGGAGCAAGTCAACGACACTGTCAGCCTTGAAGCCTTTATCTCGGGCAATGGATGGCAGCTACCCAAAAGCCGCGTTGAACTGAACAATCTGATTGAAGTCCTGGATATACCGCCACTGCAAGAGCCTCCCCATGGAGACTTCGGCGGCGGATTATCCTGGTCCCCACCGTTGGATCTGGAGTCGCAGACACACGTTTACAGCCATGTCCTCTACAACTTGAAACTTTCTGGCCTGGACGGGGAAAACCCGGCTGTCAGAAAGAAGGGCGCACTGGATTACCTCATGAAGAGGATGCCGCTTGAGACTTACGACCTGCGTAACCCCCGCAGAGTCATTGAGGATGTTCTCGGCTCTCCCAAGGCGCTTGAGTTGGGCAAGGCGCTTCAAGAAAAAATGGGCGCCGCAGTAACGGAGGAGACCTTCCAGGATTGGGCCTTGACCGCGATCATGACCACCCTGGACAACGAATCTGTATTTGCGCCTAAACAGCATCATACGGCGGGGTTCGATCTATCGGCCGACCGCCTCTACGGTCAACCCTTGGCGGGCGTAAAGCAAACACTGTCGGACCACTTGGTCGCCACCGGCAAAACGTCGGCACGGCTAGCCCCCATTGGAACGCATCTGCTGCTATCCCGTGCCGCCCCGGAGCTATTGGTCAAGGACATCCCCAGTAGCGTTACCTATGGCTCCAATTCGTGGATGCACTTGAGGGCTGCGGTCAAGTTCATTGAGGCACAGGCGCCTGGGGCCAGTGCTCAAATGAACTTCACTCAGATTATGGAGCGCGCCAACCTGACACCGCTCAGCAGTGATGAGCAAGCGCTCAGGAACGTGTTTACCAATGAATCGCTGATGCTCTGGGGGAAGCTCAATAGCGTCATCGGCAATCAAGCGGGCGATACTCCCTCACTGGAGGATTTAAAGCTGTGCCAGACACATTTTAATCAGCAAGTTGAAGAGTTGTCGAAAGTCTCCCAGCACCTCATGACGCCCATGCCGACTCGCCGTGACATAGCGCTGGAAAAGTTAAAGGATGTGTTTGGCGAGACGCTACCGCTAGAAAGGAACTACCTGCAATCGGCCAACGAGCAATACGGCGACAATCGTTATTTCTCGCCGGTCGATGTTTATATGTCAAACGAGTTGCGTCCTGGGCGCTGGAGGTCTATCGATTCAAGCCTGTCGGCTAATGACCTTACCAGCAAAGGCTTGACGGACCCGAACTTCACTTTCAAAACGAGATTCGATGCCTACCACCATGATTTGAAAGTCAGCCATAAAAACCTGCTGAAGAATATGTTTTCGAAGTTGCCCGAGGAGGACCGTAAGCATCTTGAGTTTGGTAAGCAGGAATTATATTACTTACGCCCGGCCATCACCGGCTATGCTTCACACCTCATCCCCTCGGCGGATGAAATCGTTGCGAAAGGATTAGGTGGATTGTTAATTCGCTCTGAGCACGAGGGCAATGTCTGCCATTACGAGGTTTTCCCCAATAGCATGCTGATTCGTAAACGCACGGATCTTCCCCGTCAATTGGAACTCGGCGGTGTGAAACCGCTGGTGAATACTGAAATAAATAAAACTCACCGCCTTGATTGGAATGCCTACAAAACCGGTAAACCGCCTCGGGGCGAGTCGACCACCTCGCAAATACAGCTGCATCGCATAACGCCAGAAAAAGAATGGGTGCCGCCCCCTCAGGACAGTTCGGTCAACGCCATGCCGATGTCTTATTTCGGTGGGAAGTCCGAATACCTTGCTGAACTGGCGGCCAGCCAACATTTCACACCTGACTATGAAACATTCAAGAATGCTGCCCACGGGGAAAGCGCCTTGGAGGAAACCACCCGACAACACATCGCCGGACGAGAGTTCCTGCTGGGCTTGATTCCGTTCAAGAACGCCATCGAAGCAGCTATTGACGGGGACGCTGCACAGGCCGCCATGCTGTTTGTCATGGATGGCTTGAGTTTCGTGATCCCTGCGGGGAAGGTCGCCAGCAATATCGGCAAAATAGGTACCAGCGGGGCGCTCAAATCCTTGAGCATTGCCAAAATGGCCGGCGCAGGCATTCTTGCCGCAGCAAACCCGGTAGGTGGCCTGGATGACTTGGTTCGCCTGGTGGGAAAAGGCGGACAAAAACTCACTGTCATCGGGGCTCAGCGTTTCGGTAAGGTGATGAGCATTACGGATAACGTCGATTTGGTGAAATTGTCTAACCGACACGATATTGCAATGGGAACTTACAAGGTAGCGGGCAGTACCGAGCCTGTCAGCGTCGCGGCCAAATACAATGACGCTGCGGGCAAATGGTTGCCTTACGATGTTATCAAGAACAGGGTCTACGGTAAGCCCCTTGATAACTTTACACCTGAAACGGCGAGGTATTCCAACAGTGCTGCGCGAGGAGTTAATGAAAACCATCTGGAAAGGAGTTTGGCCAAAGACAACAGTATAAATTTTGGGCGAAACATTAAGGATTTTAATTCGCCGGGGACGGGTATTTTTACTTATGTAGATGAATACAAAGGCGTTGAGCGACTTAACGTCTGCGCGCATGGCTTTGACCCAAATGCCGCAGACCTGTTGCTCGATGAGCCGATGAAAATATATTACAACGGGAAGAACAATACACCCGCTGAACTGTTGGCGACGCTCAAGGCTTCCAATATAAATCCAGAAAGTTTTAATAACGTGCGGCTGTTAATGTGCGACCCTGCCAGTGGCAGCGTCGATTCTTTCCGGCAGCAATTCGGGGGATTGATCAAGCGTGAAGTCAAGGCCTTCCAAGGACCTCTGCATGCGAATCTGTCGCCGGACGCTATCAACGAAATTTCAAGAAGTGTCCCTACCAACACCGCACATTTAACCGGCGGGCAAATCAAAGATGAAATCACCCGACGACTGCTTCCCTCTTTAGCCAACCACCCTAAAAGAGCTGCTCTGCCTGGGGATTTGTTGTCGGGGAGTCAATCCTCGAACGTGATCAGTTTCAACGCGGTGTCTCACCGTTTGAACACCCTCACGAACTCCGCTGGGAGTTATGACTTGTTACTCGCCGCCAAACGCTTTGATGCATCGTCTCTGGGCACCTTCAAAGTGAACGCTGAGTTAGTGGAAGGTCCCGTTGTCCTGCAAAATGGCAAATGGCATCGCTACAACACGGTAACCGGCCAAGCCTACGGCCCTGCGGTGAGGGACTTCCTGCCCTCTGCTCGACTCAATACGGAAGACTTGGGGAAATGGACGACGGCCGATGGCACCGTCAAGAAAGTCGATGAGGCCGTTGTCAATAACTGGAAAAGAACGGTCAGGACACATCGCGAAGGGCCGGAAAAAGAGGCGTTTGAGAGCGGGTATTATTCTGGAAACCCACAAACGATCAAGGGCTTCTCAAATAATATGAAAGCCCCCGATATCATGAAATTGGCGGGTAACAGAGACCTCACAGCAAGGCAGGTTGGGATGCTGGTCAAAAAGTACGACGACGTCGCCTACGAACTGGGGCGCAATGGTTCAGCGAAGTTTATCGACGTCATCGAACCACGTTTTGGCAACGTGCACCCGATGCCGCAGGTCGTTTACTTTTCCAAGACCGCGCAACTGTCTGATGGGCAATGCGCTGCGCTTTCACGCGTGATGGCCACCGCAATGGAGCAAGGAAAGGAAGGGCAACTGATTAAAAACATGTTTAGCGCAGCGGCCTTTCCAACGGATCCAGCCTCACGAGAATTCATTGGCAAACTGAGCAAGATGCAAAATCAAGTGGGTGCCCGCAGTGCTTTTCACGCAGGACAGCCTGTACGGGAGCTCTCAGTCAATGACATGGTCAAGGAATTGGCAGACGCTACTGTTTCAAAGTCAGTGATGATCGACTCGCCGGGGCACGCCATGGCGGCAGGAGTAAAAATCCAGGATGGCAGCAGATCCTATTACTTCTACGATCCTAATTTTGGTCTCGCCGACTTCAGCAGTGCAGAGGCCATGCAAAAGGGGCTTGAAAAACTGACCCGCGATAAAAAGCTGAAACCGCAATATAAAACCCACGACACCGACCCCAACAAGCTGACCTTCAAGGTTTTTGACCATGACGATGCCTGGCAGCAAAAAAACAGTGTGTTCAGCGCAGATGTCAAAAAACTGTATGAAAACCCCCTAGCGCTTTCCGGCACTACGCCCCTCTCTCACGCAGAATTGCGGAAGAATTGGGAAATCCTCTATCAGGCGCCAAACAATCAACAGCGAATCTGTTACGAGTCTTCCGTGCTCATCGGTCAATCTGAAAAAACCCTTTCGCCCGAAGTATTTACCGCGGTCATAGCAAGTACAAATGGTGAGGGTACTAATTACTCACGACGCTATCTGGACTTGATGGACATCAAACAAGACAGTCTGAAGGCGACCTTCAATGCCGAAGACATCACAGAGTCTGGGCTGATTAATTTCAAGCATACCAACCAAGGCGGAGAATTCGGGCATACCGTCTACATTCAAAAAACAAAAAACGATGAGTTGTTTCTTTTCAGTATCAATAGCCCGGACCTGGAAGTGGCGATGATCAGAAATGGCAATCCGCCGGAATATAGCGGCGGGATGGCAGTGTTCCCCCTTAGCAATGGCAAAAGCAAAGGCCTGCAGGACTACCTCGATGGGCTCCGGGGCAACCCGGGTTGGCAATTTGCCTACACACCCGCCAGCACACTTAATGCCAATGTGAAAAAATTGGCACCTTGAACCTATGAAATCAGCGGCGTCGAGCTTTCGACGCCGCTCCTCCATCAAGCCAACAATGCAGGATTGCATTCACGTATTCCCGCGCCTTTGGCCGGCGGGGCTGAGACTGGCTCCAGCAGCCTGATCCTCTGCCCCGCCGGTAGGTACCGAGCCTACTGAGCCAACGATTGCCAGGCAACCGTGCCGGAAAAACGCGTTGATGCTGCCTATACATCCGTAAGGTGAGGGAGATGATTCGGTCCTGATTGCGTTCGCAGGGTCACTGCCCATCACGAACATAGCCTGCAATCATTAGCCAGGCGAAGCGTGGAATTACTCATCACAGTTTGGGTACGAAGGTTTGTACCTGAGGGTATGAAATGTGCCCCTGGTACCCTCTGAATAAGACCTGGATGAACCACACCGATGATGATGCCAAACTTCGCAGCCCAGACACCTCCCACATCTACCCAGAATTCCACCTTGCCCCAGGTTCCCGTTGATCAGCCGACTACGGGCATTGGCATTGGCATCGGCCCCGAAAGCGATACCCCGACACCCTCCCCGTTTTCGAATACCTCTCGCGCCACTGGCGACACTCAACTGGCGGCGCTTTATGCCGGCACACTGCCACAAATCACCGGTATCGCCAGCCGGGACAGCGAGCTTATGCTGGAAAACATTCCACCACATTCCACCTTTGGCCAGTGGTGGGCACAACTGGGGCGCGCCATGCAGTCCCCGGATGTGGGCGACTGGATGAGATCTGTGGGGATCGATACGCGCACGGTTCAGATATCTCCTGAAACAGGCCAAATTTCCTACAAGGTTCAGCATCACATTTCCTCCAATCCTGTACTGCAGAGCCGTGGGCAAGACGACAAGCGCTGGGCAGAGGTGAGCGGTCCGGTCATGCAGGCCGGCAAAGTCATTGCCGCGAATTATGGGTTTTCGAAATTCAAGCCGCCCTTGTCGGAAAATAGCAACAGCGCGCCATTATGGCTCGTGGGGCGTTTCTATCGGGAGCGTGCAACGCTGCCCGGTGAAGTGCCACAGCGGGTCGCAGAGCTGGAGCGGGACAAGGCCTTCCACGAACTGCCCCTGGAGCAATTTTCCAGTCTTCATGAAACCCGCAGCGAAGAAAGCCTCGACAGGCAGAGGACGGTACTGGCTAACCACAATACGCAGCGACACGCAGCCCAGGGTTTCATGCAGATGGTTACCTTTCTGGAAACCGGAGACCTGCCACCGTCGTTGATCGGTGAGCATCTGGAGAAGAATACAATCCCGGTCGATCCCGACAGCACCTATGCGAAAACGCTTGCTGGCACATCAGGTGAGATCAGCCTTAAGCAGTACCTGCAAACCAATGGCTGGGATATCCCAACCACTGGACTGCAGGTGGAAAACCTTGTGAGTGCCCTGCTCGCTCCAGACCCCAAAAGCTCACCTTATGGAAACTATGGGGGCGCACTCACTTGGCCGGATCCGCTTGATCGCAACGGCCAGCAGCAACTGCTGACGTACCTCAGGACAGACCCAGATGTGAGCCGTTTCAACAACGTGCTGGAATATTTGATGCAGGGCATGAACTTTGAGCCCGCCGAGTTGCAGGACCCGCAACGGGTGATCGACCGGGTGATCCAGTCTCCGAAAGGCCAGGCATTGGGCGAAGCGATCATGGCCGAGTTCGAAACGATGGCGATCAAAGGCAGTGCCGAAGATTGGTTGCTGGCAGCCTTGAGCATTGATGAGAGCTTTCGCAGAAGCCCACCGGGCGTGTCACCAAAAGCCAACCTTGGCGGGTGCATGCTGGCAACCTCGTACAATTACGGTAAGAACGCCGCAGAAATAATCAAGGAAATTGTCACAACCTTGGGCAGAGCCTCGTCGCCCGAGAAGGCGAAGATTCAAGTACACCTGCTGCTATCGACCCGGGCGCCTGAGTTTCTGGTCAAGGACATCCCTGACAAGCTGATCTATGGCACTCACAGTTGGGTGAGCTTTGTCACGGCCGTAGATCGGCTTGAAGCCAGCGCACCCGGTTCGACTGCAACCATGAACTATGCGCAGGTCATGCTCCACGCATCCATTGCACCGGTCTCTGCCGAGGAGCGTCAGATTGAATATGTTGCCCAGGAAAATGCCCTCAAGGATTGGGCGCTGGCCAATGGCCTGGGATACCCCCAGAACGACACACAGATGCAGACCGTGCGTAACGCTTTCAATCGCCAGATTCAAGAACTGAGCGCTGCTTCCCAGGCGCAACGTACTCCGATGCCGATCGCAAGGGACATCGCATTGGCAGCGTTGAAGAACGCGTTGCCTGACATGGATCCGGCGCTGTTTGATAAAAAATGCATTAGCTTCGAACCTGACGTGCCCGATTTCCCAGGGCCTTACTCGATCATGGACCTGTATCTCGACGGCAGAAGTGTGCAGGATGCGCCGATTGTACGAAACAACGTCAGCGATAACATTCGTCATAATAACGGTGACGTCGTCGCTGCATTAGTTTCTTCATCCGCTGATATTGATACCCGCAGCGTGCTTGCCGTCTTAAAAGAACTGCCTGATGTGTCGGGTAGTTTCAAAGCAACGTTTCGAGACTACAGTACGGCAATCAAGAAAAGCCTCGGCGTTCAATTCAAAAGCTTGATATCTAAACAGCCGTTGGCCATTCGCAAAGATTTTGAGGAAGGCAAAATCACTATTGTCCGAGAGGACAGCATAACCTACACACCCTACTCAATGGGGCCGATACCAAAGAGAAATACCGATAATAACTTGCTGTTCAAAATTGAACGAACCGGGAAGGCGCCTCGCACCTATGAGGTGGACCTAAAGAATGATCGAATCCTCGAACGTACTGACCTTGGAGATTTCCAGCCTGGCAAGTTTCCACTCGATCACACCCACCCAGGCACAAATTTCGTAGAAGTAAAACCCGTTTCGTCACGTCCGTACCCTCCAGGCTTAACCGATGAAAAACACGACGCTCCCGTGGTTCCCAACAGCTACAGCAGTGAGCGGACGTCCTACATAGCGGATGCATTTATAACCAACTCGGATATCGAAACTTTTGAAAAAGAAGCGCAGGGACTGACGACCTTTGATACCGAAGTGCCCTTCTACAAGAAGTTTCGAGAGTTCATGCTCAACCTGATTCCGCTGCGATCGGCAATTATCAACTTTCAGGAAGGGAAAATTGGCGAGGGTATTCTTGATCTGTCGCTGGACATATTTGGATTCATGGCGGGGATAGGTGCTGCGGCAAAGAGCGCCAAAGCCCTGCAAGTCGGCGCCTCATTGCTGGGCAAAACGCTGCATGTGGGCAAAATAGTCGGCCGAGGGGCCATTGGCGCCCTTAACCCGCTCGACGGGCTGGGTGACTTGGCGATTGGAGGTGCCAAGCTGGCTGGCAAGGGGGCAAAATCCTTGAGTGGTGCCATTCGCAACTCGGACTTGCTGCATTTGGCGACGAGAGCGGATGTCGCCGAACTGACGGTGAAGGGGCCCAATGGGGTGAGCCAGTACAAGACACTTGCCAAAGTGGACACCCGTACCGGAAAAGTTTACCGCTACTCGGCCAAGGCGGATAAGGTTTATGGGCGACCGCTCGAGGGCTTCAGCATGAACCCCGGCGGCGCGAATGACCGCTATTCTTTACTCGGAAGGCAACTGGCAGTTGACAACGTCGTGGATATGGGCGGCGCGATGAGGGACATAAAAGCGATTGACAAAGAAATATTCACTTTTGTAAACGACGTTCAAGGCACGTCCCGATTGACGATTGTTGCGCATGGTTGGGAAAGAAACCCGCTAAAAAAATTATTCAATCTTGGCTCGACTGTATCAGACTTCGCCGAGCACTCTTACACGCCAGCACAATTTCTCAAACTACTTGGGAAACACGGTATCGACCCGAAGAAATACGACAGCGTACGATTTGTTACCTGTTTTTCTGGCGAGGCCGGTACCCATTCTTTTGCTGCCAAGTTTGGTGAGCTGACCGGCAAGCCTGTGGCAGCCTTCGAAGGCACCGTCACGGTCAACATCAATGATTTCGAGATACCATTTAAAACTAATCTGCACATCGCTAAAATCAAAAATCCAAAGCTCGATGAGAACGCTCTTTTAACCATCGCGGAAGAGAAACTCAAAAGAGACTTCGAAGGAAAAGTCGACAGAATCCTAAAAGTCGATAATGAACACAAGCGAGTCGACATCGTCAGCGACGGACTATCTGGCAACAAACAGGTAAAACAAGTGATCAACTATCGCCCCGCGTTCTACGGCAAAAAACCATGGAATACTGCCGGCTAGCGCGTTACATCGGTGTGCACGCAAACAGCTACGCGTCGTCCGTGGTGCGCGGACGACGCGTAACTGGGATTCAAAAACATGTAAAAACAGCGAATAGAGTCAAGCCAACAAGCGCTGGATATGCTCCTGCAACGTATCCAGATCGAACGGCTTGGCCAGGATCGGTGCATTGCGCGTGATCGGGCTGTTGCAGTCGAGAATTTCCTGCGGGTAGCCGCTGATAAAGATGACTTTCAATTCCGGGCGCAGCTTGACCGCCGGTTCAGCGATCTGCACGCCGGAAATTCCGCCCGGCAGGCGGTAGTCGGTGACCATCAGGTCCAGGTGCGGCTTGGTCGCCAGGATCTGGAACGCCTGCTCCCCGTCAATTGCCTTCAACACCCGATAGCCCAGGCCTGCCAGGTACTCACCCAGCACAAACATAATGGATTCGTCGTCCTCGACGATCAGTACGACATCTTGTGCATCTTCACTCATGGGAAGCCTTTGTCCGGTCAATTGCTGCAATTACGACCATGGGGTCACGCAGAGGTTGCGTCGGGGTGACGATTGATTTCATACCGATGGCTCAAGGGGCAGGCACACCCGAAACAAGGCGCCCTCGCCTATCTGGCTCTCGACCTCGATGGTGCCACCATGGGCTGCAACGATCTGCTCTGAAATAAACAACCCGAGGCCCAGGCCCGCCGCCACCTGGCTGGCGGAAACCCGCTCGAACTGCTGGAAAATACGCTTCTGGTTCTCTTGGCTGATACCGATGCCACGGTCGCGCACCTCTACCCGCGCTTCGCCGTGCTCGCGGTATACGCGCACATCCACCGGGCTCTTGGCCCCGTAGCGCAGGGCGTTGGTCAGCAGGTTGGTGACCACCTGCTCGATGCGGAACTCGTCCCAGTTGCCTTCCACCGGTTCTTCCGCCACCAGGTGCATGGACGAGTCCGCCGCCGCCACTTGCGGCGCGAAGTTCTCGACCAGGTTGCGCACCAGTTGCGCGAGGTCAAAACGCCCCGGGCGAATCGACAATTTACCGGTGCGGATGCGCGACACGTCGAGCATGTCTTCAATCAGGCGGATCAGGCTCTGGATCTGCCGTTCATCGCGGTCAACCATGGCGTGCATCTTGTCCAGGGTAAACGCGGCCGCATTGTCCCGCGCCAGGTGCATCTTGCGCAGTTGGGTTTCAAGGATCAGGCCGTTGAGCGGCGTACGCACTTCATGGGCGACGATCGACATGAAGTCATCGCGCATGCGTACCGCCTGCTCCAGTTCGGCCTGGGTAGCCTGCAGGCGCGTGAGCAACAGTTCCTGCTCACGACGCGCGCGCTCCAGGGCTTCGAGTTGCTGCTTGACTGCCTTGGTCTGGCGATACAGGTCGACGAACACATTGACCTTGCTCTTCACCGCATGGATATCCAGCGGCTTGTGCAGGAAGTCCACGGCGCCGCTTTCGTAGCCTTTGAAGGCGTAATTGAGTTCGCGGCCGGCGGCACTGACGAACACAATCGGGATGTTCTTGGTTTTTTCGGTACCGCGCATCAGCTCGGCCAGCTCGAAACCATTCATGCCGGGCATCTGCACGTCGAGAATCGCCATGGCGAATTCGTGCTCCAGCAACAGGGACAAGGCTTCATCGGCGCTCAATGCCTTGAAGACCTGGCGATCCTCGCGCTTGATCAGCGCTTCGAGGGCCAGCAGGTTCTCCGGCAGATCGTCAACGATCAGCAGTTTGGCCTGGACAGTACTTAACATGGGGAATATTCCAGGGAAGCCAACAGTGAGCCGATGTGGCTCAGCGTAAGAATGTGGTCAGGTGTATGCAGCGCCAGGGCTGCACGGGGCATGATGGCAACACGTGCTTCAGTGGGTTCTTGCACCACGGTAGTTCCACGCTGTTGCTTGACGTGGGCCAGGCCACGCGCGCCGTCCTGATTGGCGCCGGTCAACAGTATGGCGAGCAGGCCCGGGCCGTAGGTATCGGCGGCGGACTCGAACAGGAAATCGATCGCGGGTCGCGAATGGTGCACGCGCTCTTCCTGGCTCAACGACAGGCTGCGATCGTGCTCCACCGACAGGTGATAGCCGGGGCCAGCAAAATACAGGGTGCCAGGCTGGATCACTTCCTTGTCGCGCGCTTCCACCACCGGCATGGCCAGGCGGCGGGCAAACACTTCGGCCAACTGGCTGCGGCGCTCATCGGGCAGGTGCAACACCGTGATGATCGGCAACCCGAACCCTCTGGGCAGTTCGGCAAAAACCTTCAGCAACGCCTCGACACCACCGGCGGATGCACCGATGACGATAGCCTCTATACCCGCGACCAATGGCGGGTTGGCAGTCGCTTGAGTCATAGTTTTCGGTAGATCCGTTCCTGTTTGACCAAGGGTTCGAATTGTTTGCCGAAGGCGGAGAAATCCAGGGTTTCCTTGCTGCCCAGCACCAGGAAGCCGCGATGGCACAGCGACTCATGAAACAATCCGAATGCTCGATCCTGCAATTTTTTATTGAAATAAATCAATACGTTACGACATGAAATTAATTGTGTTTCTGAGAAGACGCTGTCGGTCGCCAGACTGTGATCGGCGAATGTCACGTTCTCACGCAGCGACTTGTCGAAGATCGCGTAATCGTAAGCTGCGGTGTAGTAGTCGGCAAATGAACGTTGGCCACCGGCCTGCTGATAGTTGGCGGTGTAGGCCCGCACATTCTCCAGGGAAAAGATGCCCTGCTTGGCCTTGTCCAGGGACGCCGGGTTGATGTCCGTCGCGTAGATGATCGTGCGCTCCAGCAAGCCCTCTTCGCGCAGCAGGATGGCCATGGAGTACACCTCCTCCCCCGTGCTGCAGCCGGCGATCCAGATCTTGATCGACGGGTAGGTCTTCAGCAGCGGTACCACTTCCTGACGGATTGCCAGGAAGTGCGACGGATCGCGAAACATCTCGCTCACCGGAATCGTCAGGAACTGCAGCAGTTGCATGAACGCTGCCGGGTCGTGCAGCACCCGCTCCTGCAGCGCCGAAATGGTCGCACAATCAAACTGGCGCAAGGCGTGCGCCACGCGGCGTTTGACTGACGCACCGGAGTAGTCGCGAAAGTCGTAGCTGTACTTGAGGTAAATCGCCTCGATCAACAGGCGCAGCTCAATATCGCTGCTCTTCTCCAAAAAACTTCGCTCCACTTAAATGCGTTCCATCTTCGGTAGCCATACGCGAATCAGCGAGAACAGGCGGTCCAGATCAATCGGCTTGGCCAGGTAATCGTTGGAACCCGCCGCCAGGCAGCGTTCCTGATCGTCCTTCATGGCCTTGGCCGTCACGGCAATGATCGGCAGCTTCTTCCAGCGCGGGTCCTGGCGGATCAGGGCAGTGGCCTCGTAACCGTCCATTTCCGGCATCATCACGTCCATCAGCACCAGGTCGATGTCCTCGACTTCGTTGAGTTTGTCGATGGCCTCGCGGCCGTTACGCCCGATCACCACCACGGCGCCTTTGTGCTCCAGGGCGCTGGTCAGGGCGAAGATGTTGCGCACATCGTCGTCCACCAGCAGGATCTTGCGCCCCTCAAAGACTTTGTCGCGACTGCGGGCGGTCTTGAGCATCTTCTGGCGATCATGGGACAGCTGGGATTCGACTTTGTGCAGAAAGAGTGTGACTTCATCCAGCAGGCGCTCCGGCGAGCGCGCGCCCTTGATGATGATCGAGCGCGAATACTTGCGCAGTTCGGTTTCTTCATCGCGGGTCAGGTTGCGCCCGGTGTAGACAATCACCGGCGGGAACGAGCAGATATCCTCGGTGGCCATGCGCTTGAGCAATTCGTTGCCGAGCATGTCCGGCAACTTCAGGTCGATGATCATGCAGTCATAGATATTGGTGCGCAGCAGGTCGAGGGCGGCCTGGGCATAGCCAACATCGGTGATTTCAATGTCATCGTCGCCGATCAAGCGGGCAATGCTGTCGCGCTGCAGGTCATCATCTTCCACCAGCAGCACGCGCTTGACCTTCTGGGTCAGCTTGGCCTCCAGGCGCGCGAACACGTCCTTGAGCTCCTCACGGGTGGTGGGCTTCACCGCATAACCGATCGCGCCCATGTGCATGGCGGCTTCGACGCGGTCTTCCACGGAAATCACATGCACCGGGATGTGGCGGGTATTGGCGTGCTCCTTGAGGCGTTGCAACACGGTCAGCCCGGAGTGATCCGGCAGGCGCATGTCCAACAGGATCGCGTCCGGAGTGTATTCCTCGGCCAGGCTGTAGCCCTCGTCGGCGCCGTGGGCCACCAGGCAGTGGTAACCCAGTTCATGGGCCAGGTCGAAGAGAATACGGGCGAAATTCGGCTCGTCCTCCACCACCAGGATGCAGCGCGTGGTGAACGGTGCCTTGTCGCGGTCATCGGCAAACCGCGGGATCTGTTGCGCATCGGCCACCGGCAGCGGCGACACCGCGATGGGCTTGGGCGCAGGGGCGGCCACCACCTGGCGCGGCTGCTCGATAGGCGGGGCGTCTTCCTGTCGTTCGACGTACTGCTCAGGCAAGACCAGGGTAAACACGCTGCCTTTGCCCGGCTCGCTGGTCACGCTGATATAGCCGCCGAGCAAGCTGGCCAGGTCGCGCGAGATCGACAGGCCCAGGCCGGTGCCGCCATAACGGCGGTTGGTGGTGCCGTCGGCCTGGCGGAAGGCCTCAAAGATGCTTTCCTGCTGGTCCGGGGCAATGCCGATGCCGGAGTCGCGCACGCTGAACGCAATGCCTTCGCCTGCCGCACGGTACACCGACAGGCTCACTTGGCCCTGCTCGGTAAACTTGACCGCGTTGGACAGCAGGTTCTTGAGGATCTGCTCCAGCCGCTGGCGGTCGGTGAACAGCATCGCCGGTGTGCCTTCCTGGACCTCCACCTGGAAACCCAGCTTGCGGTCGGCAGCCAGCGGTTCGAACATGCCGCGCAGGCCGTCGACCAGGCGCGCCACGCTGGAGTTTTCCGGGCGCATTTCGAGCTTGCCGGCTTCGACCTTGGAAATATCGAGGATGTCGTTGATCAGGTTGAGCAGGTCATTGCCGGCCGAATAGATCGACTCGGCGAACTTGACCTGTTCGGCGCTGAGGTTTTCCTGCGGGTTCTCCGCCAGCAACTTGGCCAGGATCAGCGAGCTGTTCAGCGGTGTGCGCAGCTCGTGGGACATATTGGCGAGGAATTCGGACTTGTACTTGCTCGAGCGCTGCAGTTCTTCGGCGCGGTCTTCCAGCTCGAGCTGGGCCTGGTTGAGCTCGACGTTCTTGCGGTCCATGGCGTCGCGCTGCTCGGCCAGGGTCTGGGTCTGTTCGGCCAACTGCTCGTTGGTCTGCTCCAGCTCCGCCTGCTGGGTTTCCAGGTGGGCCTGGGACTCCTTGAGGATGCGCGACTGTTCTTCCAGTTCCTCGTTGGCGGTCTTGAGTTCTTCCTGCTGCACCTGCAGTTCTTCGTTGAGCTGCTGGGTTTCGGCGAGGACTTCCTGCAGACGCTGGCGATAACGCGCGGCCTCGATGGATGTGCCGATGTTCCCGGCAATCAGCTCCAGCAGCTCTACATCACGCTCTTCCAGCGGGCGCAGGAACCCCAGCTCGATCACCCCATTGACGCGGTCGTCGTCGCTGGTCGGCACCACCAGCACACTGCGGGTCGGGCCATCGCCAAGGCCGGAGCTGACTTTGAAGTAATCCACCGGCACGTCGTCGAGGCGAATCAGGCGGTCCAGCTGGGCAGCCTGGCCGACGATGCCCTCGTCGCTGTAGATCGACTGTTCCAACTGTTCCTGCTCGCGGGAGAAGCCATAAGTGGCCACGCGCTTGAGGCCGCCGTGTTCCTCACGCACATACAACGCGGCGACGGCCGAGCCCATGTACTGGGCGAAGAATTGCAGGATGTTGCGCCCGAGCATGTTCAGAGTCAGTTGGCCCAGCACCTGTTCGGCCAGTTCGGTCTGACCGTTACGCAGCCAGGCTTGTTGTTCGAGGCGCCGCGCGATCTTCTGTTGTGACGCGAGGTTTGCGCTATAACTGTCTGAAAGTGCAAGTAAATTCTTACGACCGATATAGGCGAGAAAACCACTCAGGCCCAGCACGAAAGCCAGGTATGCGGTCACGCTGATCACGGTGGTGCGGGTGACATCTTGATTGCGCGTGACGCGGAACTGCTGCTCCATCTCCACGGCATCTGCATATTCCTGGCGAATCGCGTCGGTCAGGCTCTTGCCGCGACCGGACTTCACCGCCCCCCGGTAATCGCCACTCTGGCGTTGCAGGTCAATCATCGATTGGGCGTACTTGTTCCACTCGGCCTGCATCGCCTCCAGGCGCTTGAGCCGATCCACTTGCTGAGGGTTATCCGCCACCAGCTCCTGCAAATTGTGCAAATCACCAATGATGCGCGGCTTGGCCACTTCATACGGGTCGAGGAAATGCTCGTCACCGGTGATCAGGAAGCCGCGCAAGCCGGTTTCCAGGTCCACCGTCAGCTTGGACGACTCGTTGAGGTTGTTGATGACCCGGTCGGTGTGCTCCACCCACTGGATAACCGAGAGCAAATAGGTGATCAGACAGACGAAAAACACCGCACTGAGCACGCCCACACCCAGGGGCAAAGCCACGTTTCGGCTGAGCAGTGTACGAAAGCTCTTTTCATCGACGGACGACGCAGGAGTCATGGGCATGCCTTGGCCAAGTATGGAAAAACCGGGAGTTTGCCCCAAAGTGGCGGTACAGGGCTACGTTTCTAATGTGTATTGAGGATTAAGCGTACAGATTCCTGCGCCACGACCTGTGCCGCCCGCCAAGTCTGTTACATCCGCCCAACCAAAACATTTATGACATTTCTGCAGGCGGTGCCACCGGAACTGCTCAGTTCGGCTCGTCACTCATTTGCAGTAGGCCTCACGCGCAGTGAGGCTTTTTTGTAGGCGATTATCCTAATCTGCAAAGGTGATAACGATGATGTCTTCGTCCGTTTCGCAACTACAGCCCCGAGTCACAGAGCACGCCCATCCTGCAACGTCAGCGCAATCTACCCACACTGCTGCCGACGTAAACGACACCCCCCCGGCGAACACGCCAGGTGCGCCCCCATCGGATTCATCCCAGGCGCGTGCGCAAGCAAATGCACACAATTGGAAGAACCTGGCACAACAGCTGACCCGCGCGGCAAAAAGCCTGGCCGAGGACGCGGCGCCGTCCGCCGTGCTGGCCCATTTGAAAAACACTCAGGTCGCGATTGATGCGCGCTCCGACGATCATCGGTTCAACGCCTTGGGCGGCGCGCCCTCTGTCAGCCTCGAAATGTTTATCAAGCATCATGATTTGCCCATCCCTCAGACCCGATCCGACCTGGCTCACCTGGCCGAAGCCGCTCACGCTCACGCCCTGCAACAGCCAGAGGGCAATCTCGGCGGAGCGCTGTCCTGGCCCCATCCCCTGACGCAGGAGGAGCAACGCAAGGTCCGGGTCATTGTCGATTCCAGCATCCTGCGCAGTGATAACCAGGCCCCCTCCTCCGACACCCAGACGCAATTGGCCCGAGGCGCATTGGGTGCGCTGATAAAAGCCGCCTCGTTGTCGGAGGCCCAATTGCAGGAACCGGGTCAGGCCCTGCAAACCCTGCTCAAGTCACCCAAGGCCCAGGCGCTAGGCCAAGCCGTGCAGGACGGCCTGAATGGCATTGCCACGCCCACCAGCCTCGGCGATTACGTGATGGCCGCCATTAACATTGGCCTGGATCGTGAGTCCGTCGAGCAACCCCGCCGGCAGTCGGTCGCCGGCTTTGATCTGGGTCAGGAAGCGTATTGGGGCATGCCCGCGGCCACTGTCGTCGATGGGCTGAGTCGCCATCTGGTGACTGCCGGCCGGGTCACGCAGGCCGAAGCCAAACTCGCCACCCACGTGTTGCTGGCACGCGTGGCGCCGCAGTTGCTGGTCCAGGATATTCCCGGCAGCGTGGTCAATGGCAGCCAGGCCTGGGTCAATTTTTGTCGGGCGGTGGCCAAGATCGAAGCGATTGCGCCGGGAACGGCGTCACAGATGAGCTACGGCCATGTCATGAGCGCGGCACAAGCGCTGAATGATCCCCCGGACCATATCACCCAGGCCTTGCTGCTGGATTGGGGCGTGATCAATGGCCTTGTCGCGAGGAAAGAGGACGCGCTCTACACTCCGCAGGAAGTGGAAACCGTCAGGACCGCGTTCAATCAGCAAATCAACGAAAGAACCACGGCCTCTGAATTACTCGGGGCCAGCATTCCAAGTCGCAAAGCGATTGCCCTGGAGAAGCTCAAGCAACAGTTTGGCGAAGGCCTACCGTTCGAGGAGAAATGTCTCACGACGGTTTCGGATGACAAATCCAAGCAGTTGGATGGCAAGCATTCGATGCTCGACATGGCGATGATGGGGATCAATGTCCGCTGGAAAACCGACGATAGCCGAATCCCCATCGACGCGATCAACGAGCGGCCCAGGCTTAATGTCAACGGTGAATTTCTCGGCCAGTACGAAACCGCTGTCGACTCCCTGGAAAAAGGCGTCAAGACCCAAATAAGGCACTTGATCTCTGAACTGCCCCTGGAAGATCGAAAAAACCTCGAACTGGGTAAAATTGATCTTTACCAAAAAAACCAATATGTCATTGATACAGGGTTTATAAACCCGCCCGTCTTTCGCTCCAGACGCAATGAGTTGCTGATAAGAACGCAGCGAATGGTGGATGGAAAACCGCAGGTGTGCGTGTATGAAGTGGACATTTTAAACAGCCGCATCATCAAGCGCTCGGAAGCGGCCATTACCCGGGGCGATCAACGCAACAGCAATATCCAGACCCGCATAGAAAAATTCATACCGGATGACCATGACCGCCAAGCGCCTGAAAAAACACCGCTGGATTCGGCGCCAGTCCCTTTGAGCTTTACTTCCGCACGCACACACTACCTCGCCGACGCTTTTTTTAAACACTTGGATATCGGTGGCCATGATCAACGCACGCAAGCCTTTGGAACCACGACACTGGATCAGCAGAAAGCCGGGGGGGAGCGCGTCAAGGAGTTTTTCCTCAATTTGATTCCCTTGAGGTCGGCCATTGTCAATTTTCGCCAGGGTGACTACGAGGCGGGCCTTATCGACCTTGGCCTGGATGCGTTCGGTCTCTTGACCGCGGGCTACGGAGCCGGCGCAAAAGTCGCCAAGGTAGCCTCGACGGGTGCCTCCGCTGCGGTGAAGGCTGCGCACGCGGGACGCATCATCGGCGGCGCCCTGATCAGCGCACTCAACCCTTTGAGCGGCGCCAAGGGCCTGGCCATCGGTACAGCCGCATTGGCGACCCAGGGCGCCAGAATGTTCAGCCATTCAGGCCAATGGCTGATCAACAAGGTTCGGGGCGCATCGGGGAGCTATGACCTGTTGAAGGCGGCCAACAAGGAATACGGGGCGGCAGCCCTGGGGTCGTATAAAGTCGCCGAGGGTTCCGTCGACGGGGTCGCTGTCCATCGCAATGGCAACTGGTACCCCTACAATCCGCTCAAGCAGGAGGCATTTGGCGCGCCCCTGCAGCACTTCACCCCTCTGAATGGCAGGCCAGGCCCTATCGACGCTGGAGCACCGATCGGGCCTCATCACGAAGGGTTCAAGAACAACCTCGAGCGTGCGCAGTGGCCGCATAATCGCGCCGATTTCAATCGCGGCTTTGAAAGTGGCGATGTGACCCGTCTTCGCGATTATTACCCAGATATCAGCGCGCAAGGGCTCATCGAACTGATTTCCAAGCCCGGCCGGACTGCGGAAGAAATTGGCATGCTTGCCAAGGAAATCAAGTCGAAGGCCATAGAGAATGCACAATACGCCTCACATCTTCTGAACTGTGACGTCGATGCACCCGGTGTGCGGTTATTCCCGGCGTCACAGACCCACTACCACGCGCATGTCGACCCCGCCTCCCGCGGCGAGTGCGCGGCAATGGCAAATACGATGGCGCTGGCGATCGAGCATGGCAAAGAAGACGTGTTCCTCACCAACCTGTACCGCGCCGCCGACGCGCCCTTGACCCCCGAAGCGCAAACCTTCATCAAGACCCTGAGAACCTTTCAAGACGTGGTCGGGGACAAAAAAAGCTTTCACCTGGACCAAACCGTCACAAAATGCACGGCCGCGCAAATCATCGAAGACCTGACCAACTCCCCCACCTCGAAAACCCTGAGGATCGGTGAGAAAGATCATGGGCTGTTAGCCGGTATCAAGGTCAAGAACGGAGAAACAGAATGGTTTTTTTACGACCCGGACGCAGGGCTGGTGAAATTCCAAACATTGCAATCGATGCAGGAAGGCCTGGATAAAGCGTTAAGCAGCGGGCTGACTGCGGTGACGCGCAGGCCCTATGGCAAAAAACACGGCACGCTGACCTACAACGTCAGCGAATTCCAAGCGCGCGATTTGGCTGCCGACAAGGTTGACGGCGCGGCCGTAGCGCAGTTGATGACGCCGCTATAATGCCTCGCACGTGAATAGCCCTCGCCTCACTCGACCACGTGAGGCGCAGGGTCCTCTCCCGAGCGGGACATTCTTGTCCATTGCCTTCACAATGAAGACCTGCTGCGGGAACTTGCCAGGATCGAAGCCACTCATTAGAAGATGGTCTTTGCACTGAGCACGACCTGCACCTCACTTTTCGGGAACCCTCATTATGTCCGCCACCGCCCCCACCATCCTTGTCGTCGAAGACGATGCCATCGTGCGCATGTTGATCGTCGATGTGCTTGAAGAGTTGGAGTTCCAGGTGCTTGAGGCCGCCGACGCCGAAGAGGCCCTGAAAGTGGTGGAAGACTCCAACAATGTCATCAACCTGATGATGACCGATGTCGGCCTGCCGGACATGGATGGCAAGCAACTGGCGACCAAAGTGCGTGAACTGCGTCCTGACCTGCCGATCCTGTTTGCCAGCGGCTATGCCGAGAGCATCGATGTGCCCGCGGGCATGCACGTGATTGGCAAGCCGTTTTCCATCGATCAACTGCGCGACAAAGTCAAAGCCATACTGGCAGCCTGACACTTCCCCGTTGCCGCCTATCGCTCCCTGGAGCGGTAGGCCACTGCTCTTCCCCTTTCTAAACAACTAATTCATTCGGGTTGCTAGCGCGTCTGGATATAGCTGCTAATTTCAATCGACAGGTCCTACAGCGTTTATGACGCAGGGCAGCCCGAGCACGTAGATGTAGTCGGGCAAGTCGCCATGGAATTGGGGAATTGTCATGTCCAGATCACCGCTTGTTCCGGCATTGATGCTGGCCGCGTTCACCATGCCGACGTTTTCTGCACACGCCGATAACGCCGATACCGCCAACAAGAGTAACAACCCGCTCAACCTGGCACCGGGCGCCAACTTGCAGGACTACTACACGCCCAGGTTGTATGACAGCAACGCGCACACCAATGACCTGTTGCTGCGCGGTACATTGCCGATTGCACCGTCGAACTTCATCGGCGTGCCGCAGCTGTTGCGTGCCACGCTGCCGATCAGCACCCGCCCGGATCCGCACAGTGGCTACAGCACCGGCATCGGCGACCTCAACCTGTTCGATATTTTCCTGCTCAAGACCGACGGCGTGCAGCTGGGCATCGGCCCGCAGATTACCGCGCCCACCGCCGAGCATGATGAGCTGGGCACCGGTAAGTGGCAGGCAGGCCTGGCAGCCATCGCCATCGACTCCTCGCCACGCGGCCTGCTCGGTGCGCTGGTGCAGTACCAGAGTTCATTCGCCGGCGACCATGATCGCCCCCACGTGGAAAGCGCCACGTTCCAGCCCTTCATCATCCATAACCTCCCCAAGGGCTGGTACCTGCGCTCCACCGGCACCTGGACCTTCGACCTGAAAAACGACACCCACTACATCCCCATCGGCCTGGGCGCGGGCAAGGCCTGGAAAGCCGGCAGCAACATCTTCAACGCTTTTATCGAGCCGCAGTGGACCGTAGCCCGCAAAGGCGATGGCTTGCCGCAGTTCACCCTGTTTGCCGGGATCAACGTGACGTTTGGAAAGTAAGGTGACGCAATGAACGCTCTGCTTCGCAATGCCGGTTTCAGCCTGCTGGCCCTGTCGGCCGGTTGCAGTGTGGGTGTGCAGGCGCAGACGCTGGACACGCGCATCGGCCCGATCAACATGGAGGGCGAACTGCCGGCGCGCAGTGATATCGCCAAGGTGTTTGGCGAGCTGGACTTCCAACAAGCCACGCAGAGTTTTCTCTGGGCATTGCCGCTGGTGTCCTACGCCCAGTGGCAGGAAGAATTCAGCAGCAAGCTGGGCGCCCGCAGTGGCGACCTGATGGTCCTTAACAGTTATGAAGACAAACTCGGGGTCATCACGGCCAACGCCACCACCCCGTACATCCTCGGTTTCGTCGACCTCAACGAAACCGGCCCGCTGGTGATCGAGTTACCTCCCGGGCCCACGGCCGGCGGGATTGGCGACTTCTGGCAGCGCGCCATTATCGACATGGGCCAGACCGGTCCGGATCAAGGCAAGGGCGGCAAATACCTGGTGATTCCACCAGGCCAGCAGCCGCCGGCGGATGCGGGCCGGTATTACGTGGCCAAGTCGGAAACCATGAACGTGCTCGTCGGTTTTCGCGTGCTGGACCCAGACCCGGCCAAAGGCAAGGCCCTGGTCGACCAATTCAAGATGTACCCCTATGCCCAACGGAGCAAGCCCGCCCCGACCCGCTTGCTCTCGCCCGGCGGCAAAGCCTGGTCCGGCACCCAGCCACGCGGCATGCCGTACTGGCAGCGCCTGCACGGGATCATCCAGAAAGAGCCGGTCAATGAACGTGATCGCTTCTACATGGCCATGCTCGCCAGCCTCGGTATCGAAAAGGACAAACCGTTCAACCCCAACGATCGCCAGCGCCAGGCCCTGGAGCAAGGCGCGCAGATGGGCGAGCTGATCGCCAAGGCGAATGCCTTCGCCAAGCGCTTCCTGGGCTCCCAGTACTGGAAAGACCGGCAGTGGGACACAGTGCTCAACATCGCCGAACCCTCGCAGCGTCTTGGCTACTACGACCAGCTGTGGGAACGCAGCGCCTGGTTCTACGAGGCAGTCACCAACACCAAGGGCATGGTGTCCAAGACCCCGGGCCTGGGCCAGACCTACCTCGGCGCCTACACCGATAAAGACGGCCAATGGCTCGACGGCGGCAAACACTACACGCTGCATGTGGGCGCCAATCCACCCGCCAGGCAATTCTGGTCACTGTCGGTCTACGACATCGACAGCCGCTGCCTGATCGACAACCCACAACGCAAGGCCGACCTGTCTTCACGCCAGGATTTACAGAAAAACCCCGATGGATCGATCGATCTTTACTTCGGACCGCACGCGCCAAAAGACTTCGAGAGCAACTGGGTGCAAACTCTCCCCGGCAAACATTGGTTCAGCTATTTCCGACTGTACGCGCCGACCGAGGCCTACTTCGATAAAAGCTGGAAACTCGACGACATCACCCCAGTTCCCTAAGAGACGCAACAACATGATCAGAAAACCGACGCGCCTGCTGTTGGCGAGCCTCTCGATACTCATGAGTACCGGCGCCTGGGCCGATTTCACCGCGACGCCCAGCGAAGCCCGGGCCATTGCCAAGGAAGCCTACTTGTATGGCTACCCGGTGGTGGAAATGTACAAGACGCTCTACACCCAAGCCGTCGACAAGGGCGGTGCCAACTTCAAGGCACCGTTCAACCACATCGGCAACACCGCCCAGGTCTTCACGCCCAAGGACAGCGCTTTCGTCACCCCGAACTCGGACACGCCCTACTCCTTTGTCTGGCTGGACCTGCGCAGCGAGCCACAAGTGCTGACCCTGCCCAAGATCGAAGACAACCGTTACTACTCGGTGCAGTTGATCGACCTCTACACGCAGAACTTCGCCTACCTGGGCACGCGCAGCACCGGCAATAACGGCGGCCACTACATGATCGCCGGCCCGGACTGGAAAGGTCAGCAGCCGGTCGACATCGACCGCGTGGTCTACAGCGAAAGCAACATCGCCTATGCCCTGTACCGCACGCAACTGTTTGATGAGAAGGACCTGAACAAGGTCAAGCAGATCCAGAATGGCTACAAGGTGCAGCCGCTGAGCAGCTACGTGAAGCAAGCGGCGCCGGCCAAGGCACCGAAGATCGAATGGCCCAAGCCCATGGCGACCATGACCGAAGGCCCGCAGCTGTTTCGCTACCTGAACTTCATGCTGGCCTTCGCCGCCCCCCAGGACAGTGAAAAAGACCTGCTGGCGCGCTTTGCCAGGATTGGTATCGCCCCCGGCGCGCCGTTCAAGGTCAAGGACCTGACGGCTGAACAGCGCAAGTCCCTTGAAGAAGGGATTGCCGACGCCCGCGCCGAATTCGCCGCCTTCAAGAAAGACAAGGTCGACACCCACCAGGTCAGCAGCGGTGACCTGTTCGGCAGCCGCGATCACCTGCAGAACAACTACCTGTACCGCTACGCCGGTGCGGACATGGGGATTTTCGGCAATTCCACCGATGAGGCCGCCTACCTGGGTTACTTCGTCGACAGCGAAGGCAAGCCGGCCAACGGCGCACGCCACAGCTACACCGTGCATTTCGCCAAGGACCAGCTGCCACCTGCCGACGCGTTCTGGTCGCTGACCATGTACGACGGCAAGACCAAGCTGCTGGTGCCCAACCACAAGAAACGCTACCTGATCAATTCGCGCATGCTGCCCAACCTCAAGCTGGACGCCGATGGCGGCCTGACCCTGGCGTTGCAGCATCACGAACCACCGAAGGCCGAGCAGAGCAACTGGCTGCCGGCCCCACCCGGTCCGTTTTACGCGGTACTGCGGATTTACCTGCCCAAGCCTGAGGTAGGTAATGGTCAATGGAAACTGCCGCCCTTGACCCCATTGAAGTAGCACTGCCTGCCCGGTCGCAACAGGGGTAGACCGGGCATGTAGCCCCAGATATCAGGCCGACAAGGAGTAGCGCCATGATTTCACGTGCCCGACTGAGTGCGTTCTGTGCATCGACATTGGCCCTGGTGCCAGGCATGGGATTTGCCGACAACGCCAGGGACTGGCAGAACACGCCCACTGACTTGAACATGGTGTTCGGCTATTACAACCGAGTCGACACCAACACCCCCATCGACACCACGCTGCCGATCACCGGCCTGTCGTTGAATGCCGACCTCTACCTGTTCCGCTACGCGCGCTCGTTCGGCATTGACGGGCGCAACAGCGCCATTCAGTTCATCCAGCCGTACGCGGATGTCTCGGCGTCGTTCGACAATGCGCGCTTCTTCGACGGCACCAAGCACAACGGCGGCATGGGCGACGCCCAGATCGTGTTTGCGCACAACATCTTCGGTGGCCCGGCGCTGACCGCCGAAGAGTTTGCCAGCTGGAAACCCGAGACCTTCCTGACCGGCGCGCTGTGGATCACCGCGCCCACCGGTGACTACGACAAAGACCGCATCATCAACATCGGTTCCAACCGCTGGGTATTCAAGCCGGAACTCGGCTTCGGCACCCCCATCGGCCCGACCTGGCTGGAAATCAACACCTGGGTCTCGCTGTTTGGCGATAACAAGGATTACCACGGCGACAGCAAGCTCGAGCAAAAGCCGCTGTACGCCATCGAAGGCCATTACAGCTACACCTTCAACCGTGCGTTATGGGCCTCGCTGGACGCCACCTACAGCCGGGGTGGCGAAAGCCGCATCGACGGCGACTGGCAGGACAACAAACAGGAAAACGCCCTGCTCGGTGCAAGCCTGGGCTTCATGCTCTCGCCACAGTTTGGCGGCTTGCTGGCCTACTCCGACACCGTGTCCGAGCGCCGTGGCTCGCCGGACGTGAACACCTGGACCTTCCGCCTGCAGTACGTCTGGTGAGAACGTTACGCGACGCCTCACTGTGGGTCGGCCTGCTCGGCAGTTTCAACCTGTCGGCCGCCAACCTGCCCGACCTCGGCAGCAGCACGCCTGCGCCCAAGGCCGACGCCGAGACGTGCCATCGCCTGCAGCAGGATTTCGATATCGACCTCAAGCAGGTGATCAAGGCCGGCTGCGAGCCGTCCTCGGAACAGATTGCCAAGCTGATGGACAACCCGGTGGGCAACCTGGTGCTGCTCTTCAACCAGTACGACTACAGCGCGCTCAAGGGCCCGCGTAGCAACGGCACGCGTTACTTGGGCAAATACAGTTTCATGCCGACCTTTCCGATTTCGCTGGGTGACGACTGGAACCTGATCAACCGCCTGCCGGTGAGCTACGTCAGCGCCCCGGTGAACTCAAAGGCGGGCGACCTGATCGGCATGAGCCCCTATGGCGTGCTGACTGACCGCGACTTTCCGGCGGTGGTCAACGATCCGTTCGACCGCACCTCGGGCTTTGGCGACCTGGCCTACGTCGGCGTGTTCTCGCCCAAGCAGCCAGTGCGCTTTGCCAATGGCGGCAAGATGGTCTGGGGGTTCGGCCCCACGGCGATGTTCCCTACCGCCGAAAAGGACGTGCTGGGCACCGGCAAGTACTCCCTCGGCCCGGCGTTCGTGGCGGCTTATCTGGGCGAAGACTGGACCCTAGGCGTCTTCCCCCAGCACTGGTGGTCGGTGGGCGGCGACGCGCGGCGCAAGGATGTCAGCCTGACCAATATCCAGTACTTCATTCAGCGCGCCATCCCGGGTCCCGGCCAGTGGCGCGTGGGCATGACGCCGAACATCACCGTCAACTGGAAGGCCGAGGGTGGCAACAAGGTCAACTTCCCGATCGGCATCGGTGCCGGGCGCATCGTCAATTTCGGCAAGTTGCCGGTGCGCATCTCCGGCGAAGTGCAGTACTCGGTGATCCACGCCGACGACCTGATCAGCAGTCGCTGGAATTTCCGCGTGTCGTTCATCCCGGTAATTCCCACTTTCATGCTTTGAACGAGGTGCGCCATGTCCCGTTTTCATCGCACACGCATGGTCTTGATCAGCTTGCTGCTGGCCGCCAATGGCGCCTCGGCCGACGAGCTGGAGCCCAAGGCCCTCAGCGCCCTGGAGCAGATGGGCGGCTACTTGCGCAGCCTGCAGCAATTTCGCATCGAGGCTGACAGCCGTACTGACCAGGTGCTGGAAAATGGCCAGGTCATCGAGTTTCGCCATCACACCCGCCTGCTCGCCAAGCGGCCGGACAAGCTGCAGGTGACGGTCGAGAGCGACGGCAAGCGCCGCAGCCTGTTCTACAACGGCCGGCGTTTTACCCTGTTCGATAGCCGCAGCGGTTACTTCGCCAGCCAGGACGCCCCGGCAGACATCAGCGGTTTGCTCGACCAATTGAGCGAGCGCTACGGCATCGAGTTGCCGCTGGCCGACCTGTTTCGCTGGAACCCCGGCACCGCCAAGGCCGTGGGCCTGCGCAGCGCACTGCTAATCGGGCAGGGCAGCCTGGACGGCAAGGCCTGTGACCACTATGCCTTTCGCCAGCCGGATATCGACTGGCAACTGTGGGTGCGCCAGGGCCCGCAACCGCTGCCGTGTCGCCTGGTGATCAGCCGCCGCGACAGCGCCGAACAGCCGCGCCACAGCGTCGACTATCAATGGCAGCTCAGCCCTGCGCTGGCGGCCAGGGATTTTGAATTCATCGCGCCGGCGGGTGCGCGTGCCGTCCCACTGCAACAGTTGGAGCCGCAGGGAGAACAGCCATGAAGACCACGGCGGCGGTACTCACGGCCAGCCTGGTGTTGACGCTGTTCGACCCGCTGGTGGCCCAGGCCTGGCAATTGCGCGGTGGCGGTGGCGCTCGCACATTTGTGGTGCCGCATCCCGGCGGCGGTGGCTACCGGCCGCCGCCACCGCATCCGATGCCGCCGCATCCGGCGCCGCACCCGCAACCCCATCCGAATCCAGGGCCGCTGCCTCATCCGGGGCCTGGGCCTGGACCGCATCCCTATCCGATGCCGCCCCCTCCGCCACCGCCACCACCGCCACCACCGCCGCACCCGGATGACTGGTATCACCCCTGGGCGGCTGCAGCCGTGGTCGGCGCCACCACCGCGACCATCCTGGCGATCGGCACCCAGGTCAGCAGCGTGCCGCCGGATTGTGTCTCGGTGGTCGCCAACGGCGTGGCCTACCAGCATTGCGGGCCGACCTGGTACCAGCCGCGATACGTCGGCAGTTCCGTGCAATACATCGTGGTCGCCGCTCCCTGGTGACCCACCGTTTCAAGGATGATTGGCATGACAGCGCTCGATGATGTGAAAGCCTTGCAAGCCAGCATGGCGCAAAGTGTGCTCGGCCAGGACCAGGTGATCCGCCAGATCCTGCTGGGCCTGTTGGCCAACGGGCACCTGTTGCTCGAAAGCCTGCCGGGACTGGCCAAGACCCGCACGGTCAAGGCGCTGGCGCGGCACCTGGACGCGAAAATGAGCCGTATCCAGTTCACCCCTGACCTGCTGCCCTCGGACATCACCGGCGCCGAAGTGCTGCACCAGGTCGACGGCCAGAACCAGATCCGCTTCCAGCCCGGCCCCTTGTTCGGCAACCTGATCCTTGCCGACGAGATCAACCGCGCCCCGGCCAAGGTCCAGGCGGCGCTGCTGGAGGCCATGGAAGAACGGCAAATCACCGTGGCCGGCGCCAGTCATGGGTTGCCGCAGCTGTTTATCGTGGTCGCCACGCAAAACCCTATCGAGCAGGAAGGCACCTACCCGTTGCCGGAGGCGCAGATGGACCGTTTTGTGATGAAGGTGCTCCTGGACTACCCCAGTGCCGAGAATGAAACCCAGGTCCTGCGCCTGCTGCGCGAGGAAGAACAGGCGGCCACCACCGAGGCCGTGCAGGGCTTTACCTTGGCCCAGGAAGTGATCTTCGCCGCCCGCCACGCCGTCAGCGCGGTGCAGGTGTCTCCCGCTATTGATCGCTACCTGATCGACCTGATCAACGCCACCCGCCATCCCGCCGACTACGATGCCGATCTGGCACGCTGGATCAGCCTCGGCGCCAGTCCGCGCGGTGGCATCGGCCTGGACCGCTGCGCACGGGCCGACGCCTGGTTGCAGGGCCAGGCCTTTGTCACCCCGGCGAATGTGCAGGCGGTGGCGCACCCGGTGCTGCGGCATCGCCTGCAACTGAGCTACGACGCCGTGGCCGATGGCGTCAGCGCCGATCAGGTACTCGACCGCCTGCTGAGCAAAGTGGCGATTCCGGCATGAACGCTGACGGCTTCGTCTACGTCAGCCTGGCGCAACTGATGGCCTTGCAATTCCAGGCGCGCGACCTGAGTTTCGTCGCGCGCCAGCCCCAGGGCAGCATTCTGGCCGGCAACCATGCCTCACGCCTGCGCGGGCGTGGCTTGAATTTCGACGAGCTGCGCCGCTACCAGCCGGGTGACGATTTGCGCCACCTGGACTGGCGCGCGTCCCTGCGCACCGGCAAACCGGTGGTGCGCACCTTTACCGAAGAGCGCGACCGCCCGGCGCTGATCGTGGTGGACCAGCGCATGTCGATGTTTTTCGGTTCGGTGCGCAGCTTCAAGTCGGCGGTCGCCGCCGAGCTGGGCGCGCTGGCGGCGTGGATGGTGTTCAACGCCGGGGACCGGGTCGGCGGCCTGGTGTTCAATGATGCACGCATCGACAGTGTCGTGCCGTTGCGCAGCCGCAAGCGTGTGGAAGCACTGTGCAGCCGTATCGCCGAGCAGAATCGCGAGTTGAAGGCGAGCAACGCCGATGGCGACGGCGACAGCCAGTTGGACAAGGTCCTGCAACACTGCCTGGCGGTGGCCGGCCACGACCACTTGATCTGCCTGGTCAGTGATTTCGCCGGTGCCGGACCGCGCACTTTGCAACTGCTGCAGCAACTGTCGGCGCATAACGATGTGGTGGCGCTGCAGGTCTACGACCCGCTGGCGCTCAACGTGCCCAGCCGGGGGCAATTGCTCGTGACCCAGGGCCAGTTGCAGGTGACGCTGGAGGTGAGCAAGCGCCAGGTGCGCCAACCTTTGGGCGATTTTCTCGGCGGGCGTTTGAAGGCGGTCGCGAGTCTGTTGCGCCGCAGCCAGGTGCCCTTGCTGATGATCAGCACGGCCCTGCCCGCCGTCGACCAATTGCGCAGCGAACTGGGGAGACGCCGGTGAGCACGCCGGTACCGAGCATCGAGCAACTCCAGGAGTTGGGCTTGCCCGCGCCGGTCAGCTATTGGCCGCAGACCTGGGGCTGGGGCGTGCTGCTGGGCGTGGTAGTGCTGGGCGTGCTGATACTGGCCGCGCGCAGGTGGCTGCGTTGGCGACGTGATGCGTACCGGCGCGAAGCCCTGGCACGCCTGAATGCCCTGCAGGATATGCGCGAGCTGCCCGAACTGCTCAAGCGCGTCGCGCTGTCGATGCCACTGGGCGCCGAGGAACGCCAGCGCGTGCCGACCTTGAGCGGCGCCGACTGGCAAGCCTTCCTGCAGCGCCACGCCGGCGCGCCCGTGCCCGCTGACCTCAGCCAGCGCCTGGGTGCACTGGCCTACGGCACGGCGTCGGCGGACGCGCACTTGCTGGCCCAGTGCAAAGCCTGGGTGGAGCATCACCATGTGGCAGCTTGATTACCCCTGGCTGCTGCTGTTGCTGCCATTGCCATGGCTGGCCTACCGCTATTTGCCGCACTACCGTGAAGCCCGCAGCGCCGTGCGCGTGCCGTTTTTCAGTGGCATGACCGAGGCCGTCGGCGCCGTACCGTCCAACAGCGGCGCGCGGCACAATCGCGCCCAACTGCTGCTGAACCTGCTGGTCTGGGCCTTGCTGGTCGTGGCCATCGCCCGCCCGGTGTGGGTGGAAAAACCCATCGAACGCCAGCAACCGGTGCGCGACCTGATGCTCGCCATCGATATTTCCCAGTCCATGGAAACCCAGGACTTCAACGACGCCAACGGGCACAAGATCGACCGCCTGGCCGCCGTCAAACAGGTGGTGCATGGCTTTATCCAGCAACGCAAGGATGACCGCATCGGCCTGATCCTGTTCGGCAGCGGCGCCTATCCCCAGGCGCCATTGACCCTCGATCACACCAGCCTGTCGCTGCTGCTGGACGACAGCGGCATCGGCATGGCCGGGCCCAATACCGCCATCGGCGATGCCATCGGGCTGGGCCTGAAGCTGCTGGACCAGGCCCATGAGCCGCAGAAAGTGCTGATCCTGCTCACCGACGGCAACGACACCAGCAGCGCAATCCCACCCGACCACGCCGCCGAGATGGCCGCCGCCAAGGGCGTGATCATCCACACTATCGCGATTGGCGACCCACAGGCCAGCGGCGAAGCCAAGGTCGACCTGAGCACGCTGCAAGCGATTGCCTCGGCCACCGGCGGCCGCTATTTCCGCGCCGAGGACCGTGACAGCCTGGCCCAGGTCTACGCCACCCTGGATACGATCACCCCGCATCAGGTCAAGACGCTGAGCCACCAGCCCAAGCGCGATCTGTTCTGGTGGCCGTTGGCGGCGGCGCTGGCGATATTGGCGGTGTATCACCTGATCGCCGCCGGCTGGCCGCACCGGAGGGCCGCTGATGAATCTCGCTGACTTCCATTTCCTGCGCCCCGCCTGGCTGCTGCTGGCGCTTGTTGGCGTGTTGCTGCCGTTGATCTGGCGGCGCAGCCGCGACTTGCAGCGGCGCCTGCGCGCAAATATCGCGCCCCATCTGTTGCCGCACTTACTGCTGACGCCTACAGATCGCCATCGCCTGCGGCCGGTGCACGTGCTCAGCACCCTGCTGATGCTCGGCGCCATCGCCGCTGCCGGGCCGACCTGGGAACAGGATCGCCCGGACTTCCTGGAAAACCGCGCACCGCTGATTATCGCCGTCGACCTTTCGCCCTCGATGGACACCGGCGATGTGCCGCCGACACGCCTGCGCGCCGCCCAGCACACGCTGCACGACCTGGTGCAGCGGCGCAAAGGCGCACGCACTGCGCTGCTGGTGTACGCAGGCAGCGCCCACCTGGTACTGCCACCCACCGATGACCCGGCATTGCTCGGCACCTTCATCCAGGCGTTGGCCACCGACCTGATCAGCCAGCCCGGCAAGAATGTGGCCGCCGTGATCGACCAGGCCAAGCGCTTGCTGGACAACGCACCCGGCACCCTGCTGCTGGTCACCGACGGTGCTGACACCGCGCAATTGCCGAGCCTCAAGCAGCATCTGGCCGACAGCCCGCTGCAAGTGCTGGTGCTGGCCCTGGGTAGCAGCCCCACGCTCAAGGCATTGGCCTCGGCCACCGACGCGCCGCTGGGCAGCCTTACGCTGAATGACGATGACCTCGACTGGATCGAACTGCACGCCCAGGCGCACTTCCAGAACGCCGACGAGCAGCAGCGCCTGCTGCAATGGAAAGACGCCGGTTACTGGCTGTGCTGGCCGCTGTTGCTGTTGGCGCTGTTGAGCGTGCGGCGGGGCTGGAGCCTGAACTGGACAGCCGTGTTGCTGTTGGGCGTGTTGCTGCAACCGACCCAGGCCGAGGCCAATCCGTTCCTCACGCCAGACCAGCAAGGCCGCTGGGCCTTCGAACACCACCACTACCCCGAGGCGGCGGCGCTGTTTGTCGACCCGTACTGGAAAGGTATCGCCGCCTACAACGCCGCCGACTACGACTTGGCCCAGGCCACCTTCGCGACCCTCGACACCGCGCCGGCCGCCTTCTACCAGGGCAATATCCACGTGCGCCGCTTCAAGTTCGATGACGCCATCGTCGCCTATCAACACGCGTTGCAGTTGCAGCCGGTGTTTCCCGAGGCCAGCGCCAACCTCGCGCTGGCCATCGCGCTGAAAAAAGACACCGAGAGCGCGGCAAATAACGCGCCCGAGGTCAAGCCCGATGAGATCAAGTTCGACAAGGCACCCGGCAAAGGCCAGAGCAAGACGATCCAGACCGAGCAAGCCCGTAACGATGCGTTGTGGCTACAGAACCTGACCACCTCGCCGGCCACCTTTTTGCGGCGCAAATTCAGCCTGCAGGATCAGGAGACGCAGCCATGAAGGGTTATTGCGCCGTGCTGCTGTTGCTTGCGGGACCGTTATGGGCGGCCGAGCCGCAACTGCGGGTGCAAGCCCAGCTGATACCGGGTGCGTCCGTAGTGGTGGGCGAGCAATTGCAAGTCCAGGTCGACGTACTGACCGACACCTGGTTCACCGCCGCCGCGACGTTGCCGCCGCTCAAACTCGAGGGCGCACGCGTGCAAGCGCCCGGCGGTGAGGCCGAGCACACCACCCAAGTGATCGACGGCAAGACTTTCTACGGCGTGCGCTACGCCTACCGCATCACCCCGAGCGTGGCGCAACGTTTCACGGTGCCCGCGTTGACCGTCAGCGCCCGACCCGGCCAGGCCAGCGCGCCCCTGAGTGCGCAGAGTGCACCGCTGACGTTCGAGGCCACCCAACCTCCAGGCTTTGCCCCCGGCGAACCCGTGCTGGTTGCCAGCGACCTGCGCCTGAGCCAGACCCTGGCGGCCACCGGCCTGCGTGTCGGCGACAGCCTCACGCGGACCCTGACCCTGCAAGCCGACGACACCCCCGCGCTGTCGCTCCCACCCCCCAGTGCCGCGGATGTCAGTGGCCTGCGCCTGTACTCGCAAGCGCCGATCATCAGCAATCTGGATGACGGCCGGGGTGCCATCACCGGCGGCCAGCGTATCGACCGGTTGGTGTACCGCGTGCAACAGGGCGGTCACTTCAGCCTGCCAGCGATCAGCGTGAAATGGTGGGACAGCCGTCACCATCGCCTGCAACTCGCGCAGCTTCCGGCGCTGACCTTCGACGCCCAGGCTGCAAGCGCCTACACGCCGACGTTTTCCGTCGCCGAGGACCTCAAGGGCCTCGGGCAGCACAGCCGCTGGCAACTGTCGCGGCAGTGGATGATGTGGATCGCCGCCGGGGTGCTGTTGGTACTGGCTGGCTACCTGCTACATGGCCTGTGGCCACGTGTTCCACCGCTGTGGCGAACGTTGTGCGCGACATTGCGCTGGGTGTGTCGTCGACTACGCTTGCTTGCACTGAACCCTCGTCACGAAAAGGACTTCCCATGACGTCGCTGCGTTCTGCCCTGCCCCTGCTGCTCCTGCTGAGCCTGCCCGCCCTCGCTGCCGACCCGTTGCCCTCCTGGAACGAAGGCCCGAGCAAACGACAGATCATCGAGTTCGTCCAGGCCGTGACGGTCGAAGGCTCCAAGGACTATGTGAAACCCGCCGAACGCATCGCAGTGTTCGACAACGATGGCACCCTGTGGACCGAACAGCCGGCGTACTTCGAAGTGCTGTTTGCCTTCGATGAAGTCAAGCGCCTGGCGCCGCAGCATCCGGATTGGAAAACCACCCAGCCGTTCAAGGCTGTGCTTGAGAACGATCACCAGGCCCTGGCCCAGAGCGGCATGGACGGCCTGCTGAAAATCATCGGTGCCACCCACACCGGGGTCAGCACCGAGGCCTTTGTCGCCAATGCCCGGAATTGGTTGAAGCAGGCCCGTCATCCCAAGACCGGCAAGCCGTTCGACCAGATGATCTACCAGCCGATGCTGGAAATGCTCGACTACCTGCGCAGCCAGCAGTTCAAGACCTACATCGTCTCCGGCGGTGACACCGCGTTCATGCGCGCCTTTGCCGAAGAGGTGTATGGCGTGCCGCCGGAACAGGTGATCGGCTCGAATTTTGTCACCCAGTTCCAGCTCAAGGACGGCCAGCCACAGGTCTTGCGCACGGCCAAGCTGGCGCATAACGACGACGGCCCGGGCAAGCCGGAAAGCATCGACTCGATCATCGGCCGCCGGCCGATCCTGGCCTTCGGCAACTCCGACGGCGACCTGCAAATGCTGCAGTGGACCGCCGCAGGTTCGGGCAAGCGCTTTATGGGCCTGGTCCACCACACCGACGCCAAGCGCGAGTGGGCCTATGACCGCAATTCTCAGGTGGGGCGCCTGGACAAGGCCCTGGACCTGGCCAGGACACAGCACTGGACCGTGGTGGACATGGCGAGCGAATGGCGCCGCATCTACCCCTTCGAACCGGCTGTGCAAGTGAAGGTGCAATAAGCAAGACGTAGCGATGGACTGTAAAAAACGTTGGTCGCAGGCAATGCGACTCAAGCCCTAGAAGGAGCAAGTCTTATGACTCGCATACGTAAGTGGCTGCCGAAGCTCGCCCTGGTGGCGGCTTCGGTGCTGGGGGCCTCGGCATCCGCCTGGGCCGCCGACAAGCCGAATATCCTGGTGATATTCGGCGATGATATCGGGCAGACCAACATCAGCGCCTATTCCATGGGCGTGGTGGGCTACAAGACCCCGAATATCGACCGGATCGCCAAAGAAGGCATGCTGTTCACCGACTACTACGCGGAGAACAGCTGCACGGCCGGGCGCTCGTCCTTTATCACTGGCCAGACGCCGTTGCGCACCGGCCTGTCGAAGGTGGGCATCCCGGGCGCGCCAATCGGCCTGCAAAAGCGTGATATCACCATCGCCCAGGCGCTCAAGTCGCTGGGCTACTCCACCGGGCAGTTCGGCAAGAACCACCTCGGTGACCGCGACGAATACCTGCCGACCAACCACGGTTTCGATGAGTTCTTCGGCAACCTGTACCACCTCAATGCCGAAGAAGAACCCGAGCGCCCCTACTGGCCCAAGGACGACGCGGAGTTCGTCAAGGCCAACACCCCGCGCGGGGTGATCCACAGCTTCGCCGACGGCAAGATCGAAGACACCGGTGCCTTGACCACCAAGCGCATGGAAACCATCGACGATGAAACCACCGCGGCGGCCCAGGCATTCATCAAGAAACAGGCCGAAGCCAACAAACCCTTCTTTGTGTGGATGAACACCACGCGCATGCACGTATTCACGCACGTGCGTGACTCGATAAAGGGCCAGAGCGGCATGCCCGGCAACGAGTACGCCGATGGCATGCTCGAACACGATGGCGATGTGGGCAAGCTCCTGCAAACCCTCGACGAGCTGAAAATCGCCGACAACACCATCGTCGTCTACACCACCGACAACGGGCCGAACCAGTTCTCCTGGCCGGACGCGGCGACCACGCCGTTCCGCAACGAGAAAGACTCCAACTGGGAAGGCGCCTACCGGGTGCCAGCGATCATCCGTTGGCCGGGCAAGGTCAAGGCGGGTGAAGTGTCCAACGAAATGGTCTCGGGGCTGGACTGGTTCCCGACCCTGCTGGCCGCCGCCGGTGATGGCGACGTCAAGGACAAGCTGCTCAAGGGCTGGGCGCCGACGGCAGGCGGCACCAACTTCAAGGTGCACCTGGACGGCTACAACCAACTGCCGTACATCACCGGCCAGCAACCCAAGGGCGCGCGTAACGAGTTCTTCTACTTCAACGATGACGGAGCGCTGGTGGCGGTCCGCTTCGACAACTGGAAAGTAGTGTTCGCCGAACAACGCCAGCCGGGTGGTTTCCGCGTCTGGAGCGAGCCCTTCGTGCAATTGCGGGTGCCGAAGATCTTCAACCTGAGGATGGACCCGTATGAACGCGCGGACGTGGTCTCCGACCAGTACTACGACTGGAGCACCAAGAACGTCTACCTCGGTGCGGTCGCGGTGACCAAATCGGCGAAGTTCCTCGAGACGTTCATCGAGTACCCGCCCAGCCAGAAACCGGCCAGCTTCAGCATCGACCAGATACGTGAAGCGGTGGACAAGAAAATCGAGGCGAAGATGAAGGCCGCACCTGCGGGCTAGCGGTAACACTGTGCTCACCGCATGGGGTGGGCACATTCTGTGAATCACTGGAGATCACTGTGGGCACCGGCTTGCGTGCGCCCACAGGTTCCTGCGCTTACCTTGGAATTCGGCAATGACCTCACGCACCGCCAGCAAGCCCATTGATGTGACCTCGTCCGCCGCAATCCTCATTCCCGCCCTCCTCCTGTTTATCTCCGGCAGCGCCGCCCTGGTGTACCAGGTGCTGTGGATCAAGCAGCTGTCGCTGGTGGTCGGCGTGGAGGTGTACGCGATCACCACCGGGATCAGTGCGTTTTTCGCCGGGCTGGCCTTGGGCGGGCTGCTGTTCGGGCGCCTGGCGGACCGCTTTGCACGGCCGCTGTTGTTGTATGCCGGGATTGAATTACTGGTCGCGGTCTTTGGCGTTGGCGCGACGCTGGCCCTGGGCATGGCGGCTGAACCGTTCGCCTGGCTGGAGCAGCGCATCGGCCTGCTGGCTTGGGCGCTGCCGTTCCTGCTGGTTGGTTTGCCAGCACTGCTGATGGGCGGCACGCTGCCGGTACTGGTGCGTTCGCTGAACATCGACGCCAAGGGCCTGGGCCAGGCCGGTGGGCGCCTGTATGCGGCGAATACCGCGGGCGCGATTGCCGGGACCTTGCTGACCGCGTTTGTGCTGATCGCGCAATTCGGTGTGCGCGGCAGTGCACTGGCGGCGGCGCTGCTTAACCTGGTGGCAGCGCTGGGGGCGCTGCTGTCGGTGCGTCACCCGGTGGCGGCGCGGGTGCCGCCGGCCCATCGCGTGCAGCCGGCGCGGCTGGCACTGGTGTTGTACGCCATCGCCGGGGGCGTGGCGTTGGGGTATGAGGTGGTGTGGTCGCAGTCCATCGTGCAGTTCATGAGCACCCGTACCTACGCGTTTGCCGTGGTGCTGGCCACCTACCTTGGCGGGCTGTTTATCGGCAGCCAGTTGATGGCCCATCGGGTGCAGCGCCTGCGCGATCCCTGGGGTGTCTTTGGCCTGCTGATTGCGGGCGCGGGGCTGGTGGCGCTGCTGGAAATCGCCTTGCTCGGGCGTTGGCTGGTGCTGCTGCAAACCCAGGCCGAGGCGTTGGTGTTGAGCCTGGGCGGCAGTGAGTTGCCCGGGATGAGCGCGCGTTTTGCCGTGGCGGCGTTGTGCATCGTGTTTGTGCCGACGCTGTTGCTCGGTGCGGCGTTCCCCGTGGCCTTGCGCCTGAGTGTCGGCAACCAGCAGGTCGGGCGCGATGTCGGTGCGGTGGTGGCCTTCAACACCCTCGGCGGGATTGTCGGGGTGATGCTGTGCGGCTTTGTGCTGATTCCCTGGCTGGGGCTGGTGCGCACCCTGGGCCTGTTGGCCGTGGTCGCCGGCATCGTGGGTTATTTGGCCGTACGTCGTGGCCATGGCGTGAAAAAAGGCCGGCGCCAGGCCGTGGTCGCAGTGGTGCTGGTGTCGCTGGCGGTGGCGCTGCTGACGCCGGTGGACCGGCTCGCCAAGCTGCTGCCCGGCGCGCGCAATGCCAGCGTGGCGTTTTACCAGGAAGGACGTGGCGCGACGGTCGCGGTAGTCACCCAGGGCCAGGGCGCGCGGAGCTTCCAGCGCCTGTATATCCAGGGCGTGTCGAATACCGGTGACGCCATGCCGTCGCTGCGCTACATGCGCATCCAGGCATTGTTGCCGTTGTTGATTCATAACGCCGAGCCCAAATCGGCGCTGGTAATCGGCTTCGGTACCGGCATCACCGCCGGTGCGCTGTTGCGCTATCCGGGCCTGGAGCAGCGTGTGGTTGCCGAGTTGTTGCCGGGCGTGGTGCAAGCCGCGCCGCTGTTCAAGGGCAACTACAACGCCGCGAGTGACCCGGGCGTAGAGGTACGCCTGCGCGACGGTCGCCAGGAACTGCTGCGCAACCCGCAAACCTATGACCTGATCACCCTGGAACCGCCGCCGCCCTCCGCCGCCGGCGTGGTCAACCTGTATTCCCAGGACTTCTACCAACTGGCGGCCACGCGCCTGGGCAATCAGGGCCTGCTGGCGCAATGGCTGCCGTTGCCGACGCAGAATATCGACGATTCCCGTGCCTTGGTGCGCAGTTTCCTCAACGTATTCCCGTACGCCTCGCTGTGGACCAGTGAATTCCACGAGATGCTGCTGGTCGGCTCCCGCTACCCCATCGAACTGGATGCCGAACGCATTCGCCAACGGTTCGCGCAGCCCGGCGTCAGCAGCGCGCTGGCGGACGTCGGTATCGATTCAGCGGCCACACTGCTGGCCACCTGGGTCACCGACCGCCAGGGTCTTGAGCGCTTTGCCGCCGATGCATTGCCGGTCACCGACGACCAGCCGCGCATCGAATACGCGCCGTGGGTGCGTAGCAAGGAGATCACGCGGGTGCTGCCGGCGTTGCTCGACCTGCGGGTGCCGGCGCCGCTGGTCAACGCCGATGCAGCCTTCACCCGCACCGTGGCCGCCGAGCAGCAACGCCTGCTGCAGTTCTACCGCGCGAGCCTGCATGCCTACGACGGCGACCGCGATGCCTGGGGCCGGGATATTCGCGATGTTTTGCAGCAAGACAGCGCCAACCCGTACTACCGCTGGTTTATCACCCCGTAAAACAGGTAATGTGCGCGCGATTGTTTAGGGAGTTGCACCGCACATGACTTGCTGGAATGTCCTTGGCCTGCCGCCGGATGCCGATAGCCGCACGATCAAGCGCACTTACGCGGCGCTGCTGAAGAAGGCCCGGCCGGATGACGACCCCGAGGGTTTCCAGCGCCTGCGCGAAGCCTATGAGGCCGCGCTGACATGGAGCGAGGACCCGCAGGAAGCCGACGAAGTCATCATCGAGACCCATGGCGAGACCCTGGCCGAGCGTTACCAGGCGGCGCTCGGTAATGGCGGCGCCCTGCACTTCGAAAGCCACCTGCTGCTGCGCGACATCGAAGGCGACCTCAACCCCGAAGACACGCGCTGGGCCTTTGAAACGTTCAACTGGCTGACCGCCTGGCAGCGCCTGGAGTTGCCCGCCGAGCTGGTCGGGAAGCTCGAGCGCAAGCACCGCGCGGCCTTGCAGCAACCGCTGCGCGAGGCTCTGGAGCACAAGGATGAGGCAGCGTTCCTGGCCGCTTATGCAGCGCGCGACGAGCACCCGTGGGTGAACAATCACCCACATGCCGAGTGGTTCAACCACTGGCTGGCGCGGCTGCTGGCGCAGAGTCACTACTGGTCGAGCGCCGTATTCGAGGCAGTCTGCGCCGGCCAGCACTGGCACGGCGGCGCGGGTCATGACTGCCCGGCAGACGAGTGGACGCTGCTGTTGCGGCGCCAGCAAGCGCCAATCGTCATGGCGCGCCAGCGTGCCCTGGCGGCCGAAGCCCCCAACACCCCGCAACAACGGGCCGCGCGGTTGCTGCTGGCACCGCTGAGCCTGGGCCAGCGGCGTGCCTTCGCCCAGCGCTTCAACGAACACGACTGGAAAGCCTGCCAGGCGCTCAGCGCCGACATCTACGCCGACCACGTGGCCGAAGCCGAGGCGATGCCCGGCGGCACTGTGTATTTCTGGCAAGGCTGGGACACGGCGATGGACACCTGGCCGTGGATCGTCGCGCTGGTGCTGAGTTGCCTGGTCGGCGCGCTGGCAAAGGCCGAAACCCTGGCCGGCAACGTGGTACCGACGCTGGGCTACGGCGTGTTATGGGCATTCGCCGCAGTGATCGGCGCCGGCGTGGCCTGGCAGGCCTGGCGCCCGCTGGCCCATCAGTACCGCATGCTGGATGAGCAGCTCAGTCAACGCCTGCCCCGCTGGCTCAGCCCTACACACTTGCCATTGTTGCCGATACGGGACCTGGTGCCTGGACTGATCCTCGCGGCCACGCTGGGGTATGTCTTCAGCCCGTTTGCCAGCCTGACACTGGTGGCGGTGCTGGCGCTTATCGGCGTGATCAAGCGACCCTTGATGAACAGTCACACCCCGTGGACCGCGCGCAATCCGCGCTGGGCCGCACTGGGCATGGCACTCTTGGTGATCCTGGGGATTGTGCTGTACGCGGGCCTGGCCCTGCTCGACAGCCAGCACCGCGTCACCCGCAACCAGGGCCTGCAACCCTGGACCGAACGCCTGTGCAGTCGCATGCCGCGCACCGACACCGCGTGCCAGGCCCCCGCCACCGAGGCGCAGTGGTATGGACAGGAGGCTACGCAATGAATCCGAAATGGCTGGTGCCTATCGGCCTGGTGCTCGGCCTGGGCTTGCTCGGCGTAGCCGGCGCCACCAAACCGCTGCAATACGCGCAATTGTGGCTCGACCAGCGCGACAGCCCCTACACCGCGGCGGCCAGCGCCATTGCGCCGATCATTGATTGCGTAAACCGCGTCGATCGCGAAACACGCCTGGCCTACTACTTCATGAGTACCGGGCAGGAGGAAGTGCGCAGCTACGATAAATTCGGCGACCGCAACGAGCCCGATGCCCGCTACATCCGCGCGTCGGTCTGCTCTGAGCTGTACACCCTGAAACTGCGGCGCCAGCAACCCGACAGCCCACTGCTCGGGCCCGCCGCGACCTACGCGGCCAGCCTGAACAGCTTCACCTCGCTGGCTGATCGGGTCACGCTGCCGGAGTGGACGTCTGCCGCGCAGCAAATCCTCGTCGAAGCCGTGAGAAAACAGTATGCGTTGCAACTGGCCGAGAAAGGCCAGGACTACCTGGCGGCCTCGACCGCGCTGCGCACGCCGCTGGAGCAGGCCGACATGGCGGTGCGCCCGGCGCAGCTGGCGTTGATCGAGGCACGCTTCGGCCGGGACATGCACTGGCAGGTGCTCAATTACATGATCGCCGCGCGCCAGGCCGTGAACCAGATCGAGCAAGGTATGCGCAACGCCAGCCTGACGCCGCCTGCCGTGGCAGCCTTGGCCGACACCGTGCAACAGGCGGCAGACAGCGCCCGGGCCTATGTGCGTACCCATCCGGGCGACAAGCTCGACGAAGAAGCCCATTTTCTCTGGTACACCCTGAACGAGCCGGCCGACGCGTACCTCTCAGCCTTGCGCACGCTCACCCAACACTGGCACGAACACGCCCCACCGCAGCAACTGAGTGACGACTATTACCTCGTCACCCGCCGCTACGATGCCCTGCTCAGCTACTACAACAAACCGGCCAGGAATGCGTTTTAAGCGTCAGTGCTTTTTCAGCTTCAGGTAAGACTGATGCAGGTCCGATGCCCAGCCATCAATGACGCTTTTGACATCGTCGGCCTTCATCACCTGCGAGTCGTTCGCCAGGGGCTTGCCGGTGCCTTTGCGCACGACTTGGGCGAGCACCTTGCCACTGGCGCCGTCGAGGAACTGCGCCTCGGTGCCGAGGGTGGTTTCCTGGTCGCGGATGCCGGTGCCGGTACTCACCGCCGCCGCCACCAGGGCAACCGGAATGTACTCATATGGCTTGAGGGACTCGGTCTTGCTGCTTACCGCTGTGATCGCCGCACGCACCACTATCACGCCAGGGCCGGGGGCATTGGCCAGCGGCAAAGACTTCGCCAGCTCACGCTTGAGCGCCTGGTTGTAGTAGGTGTTGATGCCATTGAGGGTGCTGTCCGGGATTTTCGCGGTGGCCTGGGGCTTGGGGTAGAACTGGGTCGGTTCGATGTACACCGCGTTGTAGCGACTCAGGTCCAGCTTGGGATCGACCCAGCGCATCACTTCGGCCCCCGAAGGCGACTGGGCCTCCTTGAGCTGGCTGTAGTCGGAGAGAAAGCCCGAGTACTCATCCGGTTGCGTGACCTTGCTGGCGCAACCGCTCATGGCGAGGGTTGCGATGCACACGGTGCTGATCATTAGCCTTAGTTTCATCATTGAACTCCCTGGCGGTCTTCGTCAAAACACTGAGCTGTAGGTATAGCCAATCCTGGCGAAATAGTGCTTTTTTCACCTGCCCGTTTGACAGGACTGTGCCCAGCGTCAAAGCTGCACGGAGCTTAAGCACGCCGTAGAGCGTCCATGCATCAAGACAGCGGAAGTCGGAATGCCCAAGCCCAAACAAGCACCTGTCGTACCCCACCGTGATTCGCCCCGTCGTTACCTGTACCCCGTGCTGATTGTGCTGCTGTTGGCGGCCATGGCCGGGATCTGGTTTTTCCTGCAGGCCAGCGCGCCTCGGCTACCGGCTCCGGCGCCCGTGGCGGCGACCAAACCGGTGGTCATCGCGCCCCCTGCGCAGATGGTCGACGAGCAGCAGTGCCAGGGCTGCCACCAGGCCCAGGCCAAGGACTGGCAAGGTTCGCACCACCAGCTGGCGATGCAGCCCGCCACGCCGCAGACGATCCCGGCGGATTTCAACAACGCCTCGTTCAGTGCCGAAGGTGAAACCACGCGGTTCTATCAACGCGGCGATGAGTTCTGGGTCAACACGCCGGGCAGCGATGGCAAGGCGGCCGACTTCAAGGTGGCCTACACCTTTGGCATCGCGCCGTTGCAGCAATATCTGCTCGAAGTCGGCGACGGTCGCTTGCAGGCCCTGGGCGTGGCCTGGGATACACAGAAAGGCCGCTGGTTTCATCTCTATCCAGGCCAGGGCGTCAACTTCAAGAACCCGTTGCACTGGAGCAAACCCAACCAGAACGCCAACTTCATGTGCGTGGAATGCCACACCACCGGCTACAAACGCAACTTCGATGCGCTCGACAACCGCTTTAACAGTCAATGGAACAGCCTCGGCGTGGGCTGCCAGGCCTGTCATGGCCCGGCCTCCAACCACCTGCAGTGGACCGCCAAAAACACTGATGCGGTGCACGCCGGGTTTGCCGTGGATTTGAAAGACAAGGACGCCACCGTCGAACTCGAAACCTGCGCCCGCTGCCATGCACGCCGTGCGCCGCTGGGCGATGGTTTCACCGTGGGCAAGCGCCTGATGGACGACTACCTGCCCAGCGTGTTGACCCGCGAGCTGTATGCCCTGGACGGCAAGATCAAGGATGAAGTGTTTGAACACGGCTCCTTCGCCCAAAGCAAAATGGCCGAAAAAGGCGTGCGCTGCAGCAATTGCCACAACCCCCACAGCGCCGAGCTCAAGGCCCCAGGCAATGGCGTATGCCTGCAGTGCCATAACCCGGCAGGCAAAACCCCGATCGCTACGGTGGACGGGCGTGGCTTGCAGGCAAAAAACTACGAGTCCAGCGAACACACGCGGCTGCCACCTGGGCAACCCGGTTCGTTCTGCGTCGATTGCCATATGCCCGGCAAGTTCTACATGGGCAACGATTTGCGGCACGACCACAGCTTCAGCATCCCCGCCGGCGCGCGTGACGTGCTGCGCGCTCCCAGCTACGCGGACAGCATGGCGCTGATTCGCGGTGGCCAGCCCGGTGCGGCCCAGGCACTGTATGACCAGCTGGCGCGCAGCAACCTGCCGGCGATCCAGCGCGCGACGATGTTGATGGAGTTGCCCAATTACCCGAGCGAACAAGCGCTGAAGCTGGCAACCAGGGACCTGGCCAACGCCGCCCCGCAGGTGCGCGAAAGTGCCGTGCGTGCGGTCAGCGCGTTGTTGCCGCCACCGGAGCGTGTCGCGCTGTATGGGCCATTGCTCAAGGATCCGGTGCGCGCCGTGCGCATCCTCGCCGCGCGCGATCTGCTGAGTGTGCCGGGACAGGGGCCGGCCTGGGACAAGGCCATCGCCGAATATGAACAGGTGCAGTTGAGCCTGCAGGAACGCGCCGAAGCCAACCTCAACCTGGCGATGCTCTACCAGGCCAGCGGCCGTGGCGACCGGGTCGAAGCGCAGTTGCGCGCTGCGTTATTGCGCGATCCGGACTTTTTCCCGGCATTGGTGACCCTCGCCCAGTGGCTTGAAGCCAATGGTCGCGCCGACGAAGCACGCGCGTTGATCGCCGAGCAGCTGGCACTGCACCCCGACGCGCCGCTGTTGCAGCACACCCAGGGCTTGATGCGGATTCGCGCTGGCGACACCGCCAAGGCCATGCCCTACCTGCGCCAAGCGGCACGACTGGACCCGGCCAACGCCCAGTTTGCGTACGTACTGGCCGTGGCCCTGCATGACATCGGTGAGGTCGAGCCAGCCTGCGAGCAACTGGAAGACCTGCTCAAGCGTCAGCCTTATCACCGCACTGCGCGGCTGTCGCTGATCCAGTACTACCTGGAAAATGGCCAGGAACCCAAGGCGCAGGCCGTGCTGCAAAGCTGGAAGGCGCTCAACCCCGGCGACCCGGCGCTGAAGTAGACACGTCCTCAGTCGGCACCGACGTGCCGGCGAGGGCCGTGTGCCTCAGCCGCGTTCGCGCGGAATCAGGCTCTGCAATTGCGAGGCGAGGAAGTTGGCGTCGAAGGCAAAAGTGTCCGGGTCTTTCAGGCCGTTGGTTTTCTTCCAGATCCAGTCATTTTTATCCGCCGCCAGCACCAGCGACACACTGCCGTGGCGCGCAGCGGTCAGGCCCATCACGGCCACGGAAATCAAGCCGCCCACGCCCATCACGTCCGGCACGAACTCCACCGGTTTGCCGGTGATCTGCACGGTCAGCTTCTCGGTCTTGAAGGTCGAGGCCTCGGCCGGCACGCTCGGCCCGCTGGCCACATAGGGCTCACGGTGGACTTCGAGCAACCCCACCTGCTTGACCGGTTCGAGCCACTGCTCGATCTGCCCGAACAACTCGCTGAGCTTGTGCGTCCAGCGCGCCGACTGCAGGTCAAATTGTTGTTTTTTGTGCGCTTCGCTATCAGCGTAATGACGAAGCATCTCGCCCAGTTGCTGTACATCGTCCATTGCGGATTTCCTTGGGTGAGCCAGATTGCGAAGCCCGATCATGGCAGATGCGGCCACTCAGCGTATGACTAAACACCAGCGTGAGGCGCGGCTCGTCGCTGACCGTTGGATCAACTCCAACCCAGGCGCCCCGGCCTCAACGTGGAATGCAATGGAAGGTGCGGTTGACGTGTCAGCCCTGGGCTGGCGTTTCAGCGGCGGGATATTGCGCCACGGCTGATCGATGAACGGCGCGCTTGTTAACGTAAGCGCCGTAGTCGATATGCAATTCCTTCGTCTATCAATGGATCAAGCCTGCATGGGATAGGCCTGACCTCCATTAACAGCGCCAAAACGCTTACCGTCTACTGTTAGAATTAACAGGTTTATACCTGTCATGACGGTGTTGCGTGCTACAGGTACACACTGCAGCACGCGCAAGATTCTCGCCTGGGATTGAGGGTTTCAGGGGATTCGCATGACGCCCATTGCGGCTTGATCAGGCCTGCAATACAGGTGTATCGAAAGAGGGATGCTCCGATAAAAGCTGACGCCACTCCATTCGAAACCAGGGAGTGAACTGTCCTTGCGATTCTGAAAGGCGCGCCGATATTTCGGCTCGTGTCCACCACTTGATCTCGCTGACTTCTTCAAGTGCCGGGCTGACCAAAGCGTCAGATTGCGCAACCAATACATGACAAAATTCGTGTTCCGCGCCGATTGAACCAAAGCGCGCATGGTACTCAAAACTGTATAAAAAACGGCACGAGGCCGTGACGCCTAATTCCTCACGCAGACGACGAGCTGCGGCATCCAGGATAGTCTCTCCCGGAGCCGGATGACTGCAGCACGCATTCGACCAGAACCCTGGCCAGAGCATTTTTCCGGCGGCACGACGCTGAAGTAGATGACGCCCGTCGCTGTCGATCAGGTGCACTGAAAATGCGCGATGAAGCTTTCCCGCTCCCAGGTGTGCTGTGCGTTTGTCACACACTCCGATCTGTACATCCTGAGCGTCAACTAACACTACATCATTGTTCATTGTGCATTCCCTTCCGTGCAATTACGCATGCCCTCCCCCGCACACTGCTTTCAGTGCGCGAGGTTTACTCAGGTAAGGGGACTTGCCCCCAGGCGCTGACGAACGTCAGCGCTGCCTCGTCGAACCCTGGATCGGCACGCAGGCGGGCCATGGCGTCAAGGTCGTCTTGAGTGAGTAACGCCAGTTTCAGCAGCGCCGGTCCAGCCTGGGCGGTGGTTGCAGCCCAAAAGGCATCGGCGAGGCTGTTGTCACCGATTCGACCTTCGAGGGTACGCTGCCCGACGCTGGAGAGTCCCCGAGCACGTAATCCAGCGGCAAGCGTATCAGCCCAGCGCATGTTGGAACCGATGGTCTGCTCCAGGAGGGTGACTCCGGCCTCGGCTACTTTTCGAAACAGCGGGTTCGCAGTGCTCAAGCTCGGTTGCAGACTCACGTCTTCGATCACCAACCAACCGCCCGGGCGGACCCAGGTTGCGGCTCGCGTCAAGACTTCTTCGCGTTCGCTGAGGTGACACAGCAGCGCCCGAGCATGCACCACGTCAAAGGAGGCAGCAGGAAAACCATCAGTCGCCGCATTGTGGGTCAGCACCCGAATGCCGGGAATATCGGCCAGGAATCGGGTATCGATGTCAGTGGCGGTGACCGTCGCGTCGAGATATCGCTTGCTCAGCCATCTCGCGAGGGATCCGGCACCGGCGCCGAGATCGAGGATGGCGGGCGTGTGCGCAAGATCCAACTGATTAAAAACCTCCTGGCTCAAGGGGTCAAAGGCACGCTCCAGGGTGCGTAAACGGGCCAATTGGCCTGCGTGCTGATCGGCAAGATAACTGCTGGTGTAGCCGGCTTCCTCAGTGAAGTCAGTAGTACTCATAGTGTGACCTCCAGTTGCCCAGGGCATCGATTGAGGAATCCGTGCTCGGTAGGCTTGAACCCAGGAGCCCAGCGCAGGTTTGGAAAGGCCTGTAGCAGCATGCGAGCGCTGATCGTGATCTCCATCCGTGCCAGCATTGAGCCCAGACAGAAGTGGCGCCCCGCGCCAAAGGCAAAATGGCTGGCTGCGTGTTCGGTGCGCGACATGTTGAAAGTGTCCGGATCGGTGAATTGGTCTGGATCACGGTTGGCCGAGCCGATCAGACAAGCCAGGGTCGCTCCGGCAGGAATCGTTCCCGACGGCAGCTCCAGCGATTCACGGGCCTCCCGCAGTACAAGTTGCAAAGGCGGGTTGCGTCGCAGGGTTTCGGCGAGCGCATTATCCATCAGCTCTGGATTGGCCATCACCGCATCTTTGACACCCGGCTCGTTCAGCAGGTTGACAATCAGATTCGCCAGCGCACCGTGACTGGTCTCGCTACCCGCCGTCATCAGGATCGCACAGTAGGATCGGACGAACGTCTCCGACAACGGCTTGCCGTCGATCTGAGCCGCCAGGAGCTGCGAAATCAAATCATCTGAGGGTTCAGAACGGCGGGCGTCGATGTGTGGCTGGATGAAGTCGTAGAAACTGTCTCGGTTGGATAACCCACCGGTCAACAGTGCCGGGTCCTGTCGATAGTTGCCCATATAAGCAAAGCCCACGGCACACCAACGTTTAAGCCGCTCCACTTCCTCGCGGGTTTCAGCCGGGAGACCCAGTGCACGAGCCATCACCCGCACGGGCAGTGCCGCGGTGAAATCGGCAATGAGGTCCACCTGAGGTCGACCCTGCATTTGCGCCAGAAGGTCTGTGGTTACCGCGATGATGGAGGTCTCAAGCGCCGCGAGGGCATTGCTGCGAAACGATGGACTCAGCAACGCTCGGTGCTGAGCGTGCTCGCATCCGTCCATAGTGACAATTGTGTGTCCCAGCAACGGTCCAATCTGCCAACTGTAGTTGTTGTTGCTCGCCCCAGGATGGGTCAGCGCCGCCTTCACATCCACATACCGACTGACCAGCCACACATCGGTGGGCTCGTCGTAAACGATCGGTAGCGAGGTACGCAAACGCTCATACAATGGGTACGGGTCGACTTCGAATTGACGGGATTTAAGGGTCGGCGGGGTCAGTTTCAGATCCACTTGCCGGTTATCCTGTGCCGAAGCGTCGGCAGCTTGCAGGTGATAGCGAGAAACGCTCCGGTGCCAGTCGCCCGCCGCCCGAACAACCTGGCGCAGCCGATCGGGGTCAGTCGCGGCGGACCGCCAATGATTCGCAGGCTGGGCGGCGACCGCGGTGAACTGCGCAACCGCCGTGTTCACCATCTGATGGGCCAATTCAATCGCGGCAGGCCAGTCCAGGCTTCTGGTATCGGCAAGGATCGACACCAGGTTGAAGCGCTCACCACACACCACATCTTTGGCAATCGAATGGATGTCGTTCGTCCAGGCAATTATATCGGCAGCGTGCTCACGCAGCGTGTTCCACCATTCGGTGTCCGCTGCATCCGCGTACGGATCGAGCGTTTCAGCCGCATCGATGAGATCAAAGAAGAACAGTGCGCCGAAAGAGTTACGGCGCAAAGGCAGGTACTCGGCCAACGTGAGCGCCGTGCCGGTTTCCCGCACGCGGACCAGCGTCGCCTGCGCTCGCAGATGTTGGATCAAATGCCGCACGAGCCTATTTCGCCAATGGTCGCTCCCCAAGCGCTGGGTCTGAGGCCACAGGTCATCGACCAGAACACTGAGCATCGGGTCATCGAAGCGGCTGGTTTCAGCTGCAGGATCAGCCTCGCAACCGTCGGTCAAAGCCTGTACTGCGGTGATGAAACGATCCAGTGCACCTTTTTCCGCCCAAGGGCCATCATCGATTCGGTCATCGAGGATCAGCGCCCACAGGTACCAGCAGACCAGAATCTCGGCTTGTGGCGTGGGCGCCCTTCCGCACAGCGCAATGCCCAGCTCGAGCAGCGCAGTGGTACTCAACCGATGCGCACCGCGGCGTCCGATCAAGCCATACCGCTGCGCCCAGGCGAGAGCATGTGCACGCAACGGCTCACGGTCGGAACGCGGTGGCGGACCAGCGAAAGGCAGATGGATTTCGGGAATAATGAGCGGTGTCGGTGATAAGTGATCGCGTTGGCCGGTGCCGGGATCGCCTTCGCAGGGTTGCGATGCCATGAGGGATTCCTCCTGAATCAACTTTTTATAAGATTGGGCTCCGGCTGCAACGCCTGCCGTCACGACGAAGCAGAATAGATCGTAGTTTCTTCAACCGGCCTGATCTTACTTGAAGCTAATCTTTTGAAATGTGGGCATTGCCTTAAGTCGACCCGGACAATGCCTCTCAGAGTGTGGGGGGGTGAACCGCCATCCCTACCCCTCCCGTCCCAGCGGTCTGGCAGGTGTATTGATTGCTCGCCACTGTTGATTAGATACGCGCATTGATTCGAAATATACTGTCATTTCTTACAGGTATGGACGAGTCCCCCAGCACGCTGGCTGCGATCGGCAAACGCCGTTATTTGAACTGCTATGGTGAATGAGTTGGCAACTGCGTATGACTAATCGGCAGCCGCTGGGTAAGGTGAAGCGACTTTCCTTGTCAGGAGCATCGCATGCGCACTATCGGCCTTATCGGCGGCATGAGCTGGGAGTCCAGCGCCGAGTACTACCGCATCATCAACCAGCGCGTGCGCGACCAGCTCGGCCCGCTGCGCTCGGCGCAACTGTTGATGTACAGCGTGGATTTCGGCCCGATGGAACAAGCCCAGCATGCCGGGCGCTGGGATGACGCCGCGCTGATCCTCGAAGATGCCGCGCTTCGCCTGCAGGCCGGGGGCGCCGAGTGTGTGGTGTTGTGTACCAACACCATGCATTTGGTCGCGCCGCGCATCGAGGCGGCGGTGTCGATTCCCTTCCTGCATATCGCCGATGCGGCCGGCGCCGCTGCCGTGGCCGCCGGCACGCTGACCGTCGGCTTGCTCGGCACGGCGTTCACCATGGAGCGGGACTTTCTCAAGGCGCGCCTAGCCGCCCAGGGCCTGACCGTGCTGGTGCCGGACGCCGACGAGCGCCAGGCCGTGCACCGGATCATCTATGAGGAATTGTGTGTCGGCGTGATCAGCGATGCGTCACGCGCGGTCTACCTGCGGGTGATCGAAGGCCTGGCCGCACGGGGCGCCCAGGCGATCATCCTCGGTTGCACGGAAATCAGCCTGCTGGTCAAGCCCGAGCACAGCACGCTGCCGCTGTTGGACACCACCGAGCTGCATGCGCAGGCTGCGGTGGCGTTTGCACTGCAGGATTAAGCCGATTGGCGCAGGCGCGCCATGCTCAGGGTGTCGACAAAAACACCGTCACGCAGGGCGTAGTCGCGCATGCGCCCTTCGACTTCGAAGCCGAACTTGTGATACAGGTGATGCGCGGCTTCGTTGTCGGCGTACACCGTCAGTTCCACGCGGCGCAGGTTCATCCAGTTGTCGGCCACGTCCAGCGCGGCGGCCAACAAGCGCGAACCGACGCCCTTGCCCTGCCAGGCCGGCGCCACGCCCATGCCAAACGAGCCGACATGCGCACGGCGCACGCGCGGGTACTGTTCCAGGCCCAGCTGGCCAATGACCTCGCCGCCGTGCACGGCGACCAGTTGTAGCCGGCGCTCATTGTCGGTGACCAGCTTGTTGCGCCAGGCCTCTACCGACTGAAACGGCATCTGCAGCACCTGTCGGCACACGGCCGGATCGTTATAGAGCGCAGCCACGCCTTCGAGGTGGGTTTCGCCAAAGCGCTGGATCACGATATGCGGTTCAGGGGCGTGCATGGTGTTTCATCCTTTGAAAGACACGTGGCCGACCAGTGTAGAGGCCATGCGCGCTGCCTGGCTAGGGCGCCGGCAGGGTTGTCCACAACGCCGGCCAATCCCCGTAGGGGCTCCCGGTGCAGCGCGGCATCATCTTAAACTCACGCAACTGGAACGCCTTGCCGTCAAAGACCCAGACCCCGCCCGCACCGCAATCACCGATCCCGCGCAGCTTGTAGAAATAACTCAAGGTGCCGGTGGTTTCGTCATACCCCACGGAGCCTTCGAACGCGGCGCCGTCCAACGGCAAAGGCTGAATGCTCAGCAACGTTTCGGTGTAAGGCGGCTTGCGCTCACGGCTGCTGATTTCGTACTCGCAGTTGTAGGCCGCGCAGTCAGTGCGCACCACCATCATGGCCTGGTCGGCACTCAAGGCCCCGGCCTCGGCGTCGGGTTTCATTTCGGTGTCGGTGTTGGTCAGCGCCTTGATCGCCGCCGCAGCCAGGCCGGCCTGTTCTTGCGCGGTCAGCGCGGGTGCGGTCGGGAACTTGCGCAGCACCGGGGTCGGCTGGCGAGCCGGCACCTCGCTGGCAGCGGCCTTGCCCGGCCGGGCCAGCGCGGTGACGTTGTCTACCCGCCCCTGCACCGCGTCCATCAACAACAGCGAAGCACTCAGCCCGCTCAGCGACACCTTCGCGTTGTCATCGCCGGGCAACTGCAGGCGCTGGCCATTGCGCAACCGCTGCAACCAGCGCCGCGCCGGCGCGTCCTCGATGACGCTGTAGAAGTGCATCTCGGGGTCGCCGCCTTCATCGTCCAGTTCCACATGCAAGTCGCGCGTCAATGCCTGTCCCAAGGGTTGGCCATCCAGCAGCAAGGTGGAAAGGTCGAGGTCTTCGCCGCGGTGATCAAAGCGCAGGCGCAAGTACCCTTCGGGACCTGCCTGGTGAAAGATATGCAGGGTCAGCGAACTGTAGTCTTCTTCATCGACGCCGCTGGGTGAACTGAGCGCGTGGCAATTGCGCAAGTTGTCGCAACCGGTGACCCAGTTTTTGATTTCCCGCAGCAGCGGTACGGTTTCAGTCGCGGGTTGGGCGAGGACGTGAGGGCTGATACCAGCCAGCAGCATGGCCAGGAATGCGGGGCGCAGCATGGGGACTCTCCGTGTCAAAAAGGCGCGGATTGTCCCATGTTCAAGGGTTCAAGTCAGCGCCCGGCAGCCGTGCGCCATACCCGTGCAATATCCGCCGCGCGCTCGGCCAACAATCGCGGGGCTTCACTGCAGGCCTGCTCCAGGCTCATCGGGCCCGACGGCAAGGCAAACGCGGCATTCACACCGTGGGCGTACATCTGTTCGTAGCCATCGCCCAGGGTGCCAGCAATGACAATCACCGGCACGCCATGTTGGCGGGCAATACGCGCGACCCCGAACGGGGTTTTGCCGCGCAGGGTCTGGGCGTCGAAGCGGCCTTCACCGGTGATCACCAGGTCGGCGCCCCGTACGGCATCGTCCAGGCCGACCAGCTCCGCGACCACGTCCACACCGGCCCGGAACTGCGCACCGAGAAACGCCTTGGCGGCAAAACCCAGGCCGCCGGCGGCGCCGCTGCCGGGCTCATCGCGCACATCCTTGGGCAACACCTGGGCGCACTGGTCGGCGAAGTGGCCGAGGGCGGCGTCCAGCTGTTGCACCTGCTCGGGATTGGCGCCTTTTTGCGGACCGAATATCGCCGACGCGCCGTGGGGGCCGCACAGTGGATTATTCACATCGGCGGCGATTTCAAAGCGTACCTGCGCCAGCCGTGGATCGAAGTTCTCCAGGCTGATCCGCGCGAGCCCGGCCAAGGCCAGGCCACCGGGGGCCAGGGCCTGGTGATCGGCGTCGAACAATTGCACGCCGAGCGCCTGCATCGCGCCGGCCCCGCCATCGTTGGTGGCGCTGCCGCCAATCGCCAGGATGATGCGCTGGGCACCCAGGTCGAGGGCGGCGCGGATCAGCTCACCGGTGCCGAACGTACTGCTGCTGCAGGCATCCCGCTGGCCCGGCGGTACCAGTTGCAGGCCGCTGGCTTCGGCCATTTCGATAATCGCGGTGTGGCTTTCAGCCAACCAGCCCCAACGCGCTTGCACCGTGGCCCCCAACGGACCCCGCACCGCCTGGCGCCGCAACTCACCGTTGCAGGCCGCGAGCACCGCATCCACCGTCCCTTCACCACCGTCCGCCATGGGGCACAAGACGCTCTGCGCATCCGGCCAGACCTGCGCCAGCCCGGCGGCAATGGCCTGGGCGACGCCCTCGGCACTCAGGCTGTCCTTGAACGAGTCGGGGGCGATGATGATTTTCATGGGCTTTCTCCGGTTTTTATGACGCCCATGCTGCCAGTTGGCTTCGGGAATGACGCCGGTCCGATGCACAAGTCTGGCTCAGGTTTGTTGTTCATTCCGACAAAGCCTGGGGCAGCAGCTGTACGCCTAGGTAAAGAGCCAGCATGCCGTCCAGGGTCAGCGGATCAACGCCGCTCAGCTCGGCGATGCGCTCCATGCGATAACGCAGGCTATTGCGATGAATGCCGAGGGCGTCGGCGCACGCCTGGCTTTGCCCGTCGTGGTCGCACCAACTGCGCAAGGTCGCGAGCAACTGGCCGTTGGTGTCTTTGGCCAGCACCTTGTGCAGCGGCTTGAGCAATTCGTCCAGGGCATCGTCATTGCGATGGCGCCAGAGCATGACGGGCAGGCGATAACGGTTGAGGGTCAGCAGCCGCGATTGCGGCAGGATATCGCGCCCATACGCGAGCAGATCACCGACACGCCGGTAACAGCGGCGCAGCCCCGCCAAGCCATCGGCTTGCCCACCCACGGCCACGCGCAGAACCTGCCAACCCAGGCCTTCGAGCTTTTCCAACAAGCGCGGATTGTCGACCTGCAGCGCGGCAGGCCGACACCACAGCAGCGAAAACTGCGCCGAGCTGACACACCAGCTGTCCGGATAGCGCGAGGTCAGCCAGGCACTCAACGCCTCCGCCGATTGCCCCACGCCCAGCTCGAACAGGTACGGGGTGCGCGGCAGCTGCGGCTTGAGGCCCAGTTGTTGCGCCTCGTCCACCAGGCGCGGCGAGTCGCCAGTGTCGGCGAGCAGCAAGGCCAGCAAGTCATCGCAGCGCTGGCGCCGCCATTGTTGTTCGACCTGCTGGTGCCGATGGCTGACGAGCATCTCGGCGGTCATGCGCACCAGCTCGGCGTAAGTGCGCAGGCCTTCCGGCTCACCGGTGATGCCCAGCACGCCGATCAGACGCTGGTCGTGCATCAGCGGCAGGTTGATGCCCGGCTGCACGCCCTTGAGGTGCTTGGCGGTCTGCCCGTCGATCTCGACCACGCGCCCATTGGCCAGGACCAGTTGGGCGCCCTCGTGGCGGGTATTGATGCGCTCCGGTTCACCGCTGCCAAGGATCAGGCCCTGGCTGTCCATGACATTGACGTTGTGCGGCAGGATCGCCATGGTGCGATCGACGATATCCTGAGCCAGGTCATGATCCAGCTCGAACATGGGGCCATCTCCTTGAAAGAAGTGCTTGAAAACGCAGGTTGTTCATCAGCACAGCGCAATTGATGCTTCACTGTGCGCAAGCACAAAGACAGCACCCTGCCACGTGGCTGAGACTCTTTGGGCGATCAACGTTACCTGCGCATCGCGAAAAATCATAATAAAGAGAGACTCCCCATGTCACAGAGCGCCGCTGCCACACTGGCCACCGATGACGATAAAAACGCCATCTACAAGCGCATTACCCTGCGCCTGATCCCCTTCATTTTCATCTGCTATCTGTTCAACTACCTCGACCGGGTAAACGTTGGCTTCGCCAAGTTGCAGATGCTCGATGCATTGAAATTCAGCGAAACCGTGTACGGCCTGGGTGCCGGGATCTTCTTTATCGGCTACGTGCTGTGCGGCGTGCCGAGCAACCTGGCGCTGACCAAATTCGGTCCGAGGCGCTGGATCGCGTTGATGATGATCGTCTGGGGCACCCTGTCCACCTGCCTGCTGTTCGTCACCACGCCGACGCATTTCTACACCCTGCGTCTATTCACCGGTGCCGCCGAAGCCGGCTTCTTCCCGGGTGTGGTGCTGTACCTCTCGCAGTGGTTCCCGACCTTCCGTCGTGGGCGGATCATGGCGTTGTTCATGTCGGCGATCCCGGTGTCCGGCCTGCTCGGCAGCCCGTTTTCCGGCTGGATCCTCAACCACTTCGCCGCCGGCCAAGGCGGCCTGGCGGGCTGGCAGTGGATGTTCCTGCTGCAGGGCATTCCGACCGTGATCCTCGGCGCCCTCGCCTACTTCCTGCTCAGCGACAGCTTCGCCAACGCCAAGTGGCTCACGCCGCATGAACGCGCGGTGCTGGAAGCCGACCAGGCGACGGACCTCGCGAACAAGCCGAAAACCACCACCGACTCGTTGGCGGAAGTGTTCAAGAACCCGGCGATCTGGGCGTTCGGCCTGATTTACTTCTGCATCCAGAGCGGCGTGTACGCGATCAACTTCTGGCTGCCGTCGATCATCAAGAACCTGGGGTTCAGCGATAACCTGGTGATTGGCTGGCTCAGTGCGATCCCCTACCTGCTGGCCGCAGTCTTCATGTTGCTGGTCGGTCGTTCGGCGGACTTGCGCAAAGAGCGCCGCTGGCACTTGGTGGTGCCAATGTTGATGGGCGCGATTGGCCTGGTGATCGCGGTGAATTTCGCCACCACCCCGGCCATTGCCATCCTCGGCCTGACCATCGCGACGATGGGCGCTCTCACCGGCCTGCCGATGTTCTGGCCAGTGCCAACCGCCATGCTCAGTGCCGGCGCAGCGGCCGGGGGCCTGGCGTTGATCAACTCCATGGGCCAGATGGCCGGCTTCCTCAGCCCGTATATCGTCGGCTTCGTGAAAGATGCCACCGGCTCCACGGATGTGGCACTGTACCTGTTGGCGGCGGTGATCGTGGCGGGCAGCGTGCTGGCGTTGCGGATGACGCGAACCCTGAAGGCGTAACGCTCATCCTGCAGGAGTCGGCTTGCCGGCGATAAGGCCCAAAGCCTTGCTGCGCGCCAGAGGGCGCGATCGCCGGCAAGCCGGCTCCTACCGGTGCCGTCAGAGCAAGCCGCCGCCGTCGATGTCGATCACGGCGCCGGTCATGAAGCCATTCTCCATGGCCAGCACATACCCCGCCGCCACTTCCCCAGCCTGCCCGACACGCCCTACCGGCAAGGCGCCGCCAGCCTTGGCGAACATCGCCAGGCGCTGCTCCTCGGTCAACCCCGCATAGGCCGGTGTATCAATGACCCCGGGGCTGATCACATTGACGCGCCGTGGCGCGAGTTCTTTAGCCAACTGCTTGCCCAATGCCTCGGTCGCGGCGTTGATGCCGGTCTTGATGAATTGGCCAGCCGCCGCTTTACGCCCCAACTGCCCGGAGGTCAGGCTGATGCTGCCATGCTCGTCGAGAAACGGCAGCGCCAGTTGAATGGCCCGCAGTGAACCCCAGAGTTTCACATTGAAGTTTTCCTGGGCCTCATCCAGGTCGGTCTCGGCCAGCGTCTTGGCGCGCACCGATGGCCCGGATGTATAGACCAGATGATGAAACCGCCCCACGCTTTCGAACAGTCGCTGCAGCGAAGCGGCATCGGTAACGTCTACCGGCTCGCTGCGCAGGCCGTTTTCGTTGCCCGCAGACAAACGACGCCCGGCCAGTACCACTTGGGCGCCCCGTGCTGCGGCGGCCTTGGCCACGGCGGCGCCGATACCGCTGCTGCCGCCGATGACGATCACCGTTTTGCCGTTGAGGGAAGAAGTCATGGAGAAGTGTCCTGGGTCAGAAAGTGAGCGTTCATCTTCCCAGCTTGGCAATCGACGAAAAATCCCGGTAAAACGACAAGATCTTTAAAGGATTTTTACAAATGAGCTCGATCCTCGATCTGGACGTGTTTGTACGCACCGCCGACACCGGCAGTCTCTCGGCCGCCGCACGCAGCCTTAACCTGACGCCGGCCGCGGCGAGCATCGCGCTCAAACGCCTGGAAACCCGCCTGGGTATTCGCCTGCTCGCGCGTTCCACCCGCAGCATGCGCCTCACCGAAGAAGGCCGGCGCTATCTGGACAGCGTGCGCGTGGCGCTGGAAGCACTGTCCGAGGGCGAGCAAGCGATCAAGCAGCAAGGCCAGAGCCTCAGCGGCCTGTTGCAATTGGCGGCGCCTTCGGACTTCGGGCGCAATGTATTGCTGGGCTGGCTGGATGAATTCAAGGTCGAACACCCGGCTATCCGCCTGCAACTGCTGCTCAATGACAGCAACGCCGACCTGTTTCGCGACACCGTCGACATCGCCCTGCGCTTTGGCGTGCCGCAGGACTCCAGCCTGGTGGCGCTGCCGGTGGTGCCCGGCCACCACCGCATCGCGTGCGCCAGCCCCGACTACCTCGCACGCCACGGCACACCCCGCACACCGGCAGACCTGGCGCAGCACAGCACGCTGCGCTATATGCGTCGCGGCCGCGCCAACAGCACCTGGTATTTCCGCCAGGGCGCACAGTTGCAGGAGGTCGAGGTCAGCGGTGACTACCTCAGCGATGACGGTGAGATCGTGCGACGCTGGGCCCTGGCCGGCCACGGTATCGCCTATAAGGCCAACCTGGATGTTGCCCGCGACATCAAAGCAGGCCGGCTGGTGCCTCTCTTAACTGACTGGCAAGGTGAGCCCGCGCCATTCAACTTGATGTGTCCTCATCGCCTGCAGGTCTCGGAGCGCGTGAAAGTACTGCATGATTTTCTGCAGAGGCGCTGCCAGTCGTTGCTTAACACGACGCACCAGTGACAATTTGGCGATAAAAACGCGGCCGTTTAAACCTGTCATTTATGACAGTATCTGAGTTCATTGACCCCGATTAGCATAGTCATCCCGAGGTACCCTTCACGTTAAGCAAGGAACATCGAGATGAAAGCTGAGACAGAGGCACTCACCAGTACAGGCACGCTGACCGCAAAGTTCAGCGGCAGCCATAATCACTCATTCGTATCGGATCCTGACAGGCAACACATTTTCAAAGCGGGCGGCCAATGGCGTTTCAGCGGAGTACAACTGCAAAGCAGCGATCCGCACCAGAACTACTACGGACTCAGTGTGGTATTGCCAGCCAGCCTTGAGGAAAATGGCAAGGACCACACCTACAGCTTCCCCGGCGAGGCCACTGGTTTCGTCTTTACGCCCCATCGCGCAGGGATTTCGGTCTACACGATTGTCAGCGGCAAGATTACCGTTTCCGTACAAAATGACGAGATGAAAGCAGCCTTTCACTTCTCCTCAGCATTGAACAATGACCATGTGGATGTGACTGCCGGCGTGCTCCATTTAAAGGGAGTTTCCTATCCAAGGCTCAATACGGGAACCTTCGAGGGAGAATTCACCAACAGCCCTTTTTTACATAAGCAGTTTGTCGCCGAGAGTGCAGGCATCATCAGTCACGAATCGCCCGTCTTTCCGCACGTGTGGGAAGTTTTTGGCTCGCAGCGCATTGCCCTACCCCTGCCCTCAAATCTTATTGTCAGTATTCAAATAGATAAGAACCTGACCGAGCATGACTATGTCATCGGCCCAGAAGCCAAAGGGGTGTACGTTAATTGCAGCGCCCTGCCTGGGTGGACGTTTTATGTCCACCGCAAGGGAACACTGCATTTCGATTCATTACCCGGCACCGGTCACGCAAAAGGCAAGCTGAATTGCAGTTTCGTTAATCCCCAAGGCGGGGAATTCCAGTTCGACGGTAAGTTTGACGTCCGCGCGCCCTTCTATACCGCCTGACCTGCTGGATACTCAGCGATTGCCTTGAATCATCACCCGCTGATTTCGCTTGCTCCTCAAGCAAGTGTTATCGGCGGTAGGGCCGTGTACGCACATACGAGCAGCAAAACGCGACATCAGGCTTGTTCTAGAGCCTCCCTCTCTGGTATTGCATAGGTCACGTTTCCCTGCCTTGAGGAGCTTTGCATGATTTACCGCACATTGGGCCAGTCCGGACTGAAGGTCAGCGCCCTGACCCTGGGCACCATGATGTTTGGCGAACAGACCAACACCGAGGACTCGCTGCGCATCATCGACAAGGCCTGGGACCAGGGCATCAATTTTATCGACACGGCGGACGTCTACACCGGCGGACGCTCCGAGGAAATCGTCGGCGAGGCCATTGCGCGCCATCGTGAGGATTGGGTGCTGGCCTCCAAAGTCGCCATCGGCCCCACCGACGGCCTGCCCAATCGCAGTGGCTTGAGCCGCAAGCGTATCTTCAATGCGCTGGAAGCCAGCCTGACGCGCCTGGATACCGACTATCTCGACATCTACTATCTGCACCGCGAAGACCACGACACACCGCTGGACGTCACGGTGTCGGCGATCGGTGACCTGATCCGCCAGGGCAAGATCCGCTATTGGGGCTTGTCCAACTATCGCGGCTGGCGCATCGCCGAAGTGATTCGCGTCGCTGAGCGCCTGGGCGTGGACAAGCCGGTGATCAGCCAGCCGCTGTACAACATCGTCAATCGCCAGGCCGAGGTCGAGCAGATCACTGCGGCCGCCGCCTATGGCTTGGGCGTGGTGCCTTACAGCCCATTGGCGCGTGGCGTACTCAGCGGCAAGTACGCGCCGGATGTAACCCCCGAGGCCGGCAGCCGCGCAGCGCGCCAGGACAAACGCATCCTGGAAACCGAGTGGCGCGTGGAGTCGTTGCGCATCGCCCAGCAGATCCAGCAGTACACCCAAGGCCGTGGCGTGGGGATTGTCGAGTTTGCGATCGCCTGGGTGCTCAACAATGCTGCGGTGAGCTCGGCGATTGTCGGTCCGCGCACGGAAGCACAATGGGATGCCTACATCGGCGCGCTCGACGTGAAGATCTCGGCGGAGGATGAAGCCTTCATCGACTCGCTGGTGACGCCCGGGCACTCGTCCACGCCGGGGTTCAATGATGTGGGGCACTTTGTGTCCGGGCGGATAGCTCGTTTGTAAGCGGGGAATAGGGCCTTGTAGCAAGCGGGGCTTTTTGTGCTGAGCTGTTTTCTGTGGTGAGCGGGCTTGTTGTGGCAAGCGGGCTTAGTGTGGTGAACGGGCTTGTGGCTGCAAACAGCTTCATGTGGCAAACAGGCTCCCTGTGGTGGGCGGGCTTTCTGTGGTGAGCGGGCTTGCCCCGCGTTGGGTGGCGAAGCCGCCCCAAAACCAGTCGGCGAGGAGTACCTGATCCACCGCATACTCGCTGACTGGGGCTGCTTCGCAGCCCAACGCGGGGCAAGCCCGCTCACCACAACAAACTGGCCCGCCATGGGAAGTGGGTTCATCAAAGGAGGTTTGTCTCTATCACTCCCTCCAAACCTCACCCCATGAAAATTTTCGCGCAAAACGCCCCAAAACAGCGCAACCGTCTCCCGTCAAAAGCTCCATAATCCCCTCCTGATTTTCTCTCTTCTTTTGTAGCAACCGGTTTTGGCGAGGACAGTGTGTCTAAAGGTGTTGTGTTATCCGTGGCGGCGTCGGTGTTGTTTGCCGTGATGTATTACTTCACGTCGCTGCTCACGCCGTTGAGCGGCCTGGAGATTTTCGGCTGGCGCATGTTGCTCACCGTGCCGTGCATGACGGTGTTCATGATCGTCAGCGGCGAATGGCGCCGTGTGTGGGAGTTGCTGCGCAGGCTGGCGGCCAAGCCGCGGTTGATCGGCGGCGTGGTGCTGTCTTCGGCATTGCTCGGCGTGCAGTTGTGGCTCTTCATGTGGGCGCCACTGAACGGGCGCAGCCTGGATGTGTCGGTGGGTTACTTCCTGTTGCCGCTGACCATGGTATTGACGGGACGCCTGGTGTACGGCGAGCGGTTGTCGCGCCTGCAGCAGATCGCCGTCGTGTTCGCCGCGCTCGGCGTGCTCAATGAGCTGTATCAGGCCGGCGGTTTCTCCTGGGCCACGCTGGTCGTGATCATCGGCTACCCGGTCTACTTCGTGGTGCGTAAATACCTGTCCACCGATCACCTGGGCGGTCTGTGGCTGGACATGGCATTGATGCTGCCGGTGGCCTGGTGGTTCGTGCAGAGCGGCGAACAGGGGGTTGCCGTGCTCGATGCCTATCCGAAGCTGTATGCCTTGATTCCAACGCTGGGGCTGATCAGCGCATCGGCGCTGGTGAGCTACATCATCGCCAGCCGGTTGCTGGCGTTCAGCCTGTTCGGGCTGCTCAGCTATGTCGAGCCGGTGCTGTTGCTGGCAGTGGCGTTACTGCTGGGTGAAGGCATCAAGGGTGGTCAATGGCTGACCTATATCCCGATCTGGCTGGCGGTGATGGTGCTGGTGTATGAAGGCTTCAAGCATCTGGTGCGTCAGCGCAAAGCCTGATCCGCAGGCAATAAAAAGCCCGGCCAGGAGCAATCCCGGCCGGGCTTTTTTACCCTCAGTCGGCGGTCAGTACACCACGACGCACCTGATCACGCTCGATGGATTCGAACAGCGCCTTGAAGTTGCCTTCGCCAAAGCCATCATCACCCTTGCGCTGGATGAACTCGAAGAATACCGGGCCCATCAGGGTCTCCGAGAAGATTTGCAGCAACAGGCGCTTGTCGCCTTCAATCGACGAGCCGTCCAGCAGGATGCCGCGCGATTGCAGTTGATCGACCGGCTCACCGTGATTCGGCAGGCGGCCTTCGAGCATTTCGTAGTAGGTGTCCGGCGGTGCGGTCATGAAGCGCATGCCGATGCCCTTCAGCGCGTCCCAGGTCTTGACCAGGTCATCGGTGAGGAACGCCACGTGCTGGATGCCCTCGCCGTTGAACTGCATCAGGAACTCTTCGATCTGACCGGCACCCTTGGACGACTCTTCGTTCAGCGGGATGCGGATCATGCCGTCCGGTGCACTCATGGCCTTGGACGTCAGACCGGTGTATTCACCCTTGATGTCGAAGTAGCGCGCCTCACGGAAGTTGAACAGTTTCTCGTAGAAGTTGGCCCAGTAGACCATGCGGCCGCGATACACGTTGTGGGTCAGGTGGTCGATGACCTTGAGGCCGGCACCGACCGGGTTGCGGTCTACGCCGTCGAGGTAGACAAAGTCGATGTCATAGATCGAGCTGCCTTCACCGAAGCGGTCGATCAGGTACAGCGGCGCGCCGCCGATGCCTTTGATCGCCGGCAGGTTCAGTTCCATCGGGCCGGTTTCGATATGGATCGGCTGCGCACCCAGCTCCAGCGCGCGGTTGTAGGCTTGCTGCGAATCCTTGACGCGAAACGCCATGCCGCACACCGACGGGCCATGCTCCGCCGCGAAGTAGGAGGCAATGCTGTTGGGCTCGTTGTTGAGGATCAGGTTGATCTCGCCCTGGCGGTACAGGTGCACATTCTTGGAGCGGTGGGTCGCGACCTTGGTGAAGCCCATGATCTCGAAGATCGGCTCCAGGGTGCCCGGGGTCGGCGATGCGAATTCGATGAATTCAAAGCCCATCAGGCCCATTGGGTTGTCTAAATGGTCGGTCATGTTCGGTGCCTCATCATTCTTGTTGGGTAGCAATTGATTAGTGGCGAGCAAGGATGAGGTCGAAGGGAGGCGCGCAGGAAAGGCCTCGCACACTGCGGGCGAGGAAGTCACCAAAGATGAGGGGGGAGCCGAGTAGCTTCATGGTGTCATCAGTCTCTGACGGCCGAGGCTTGCGTGAGCGCAAGTCCATATTCTTGTATGCGTAAATCGATTCTACACAGCGTAACCGTGTTTGTCCGCAGTCTTCATCAAATCCCTATTGCCTTGGCCTGCGCAAGCGGTTTGTTGCACAGGTAACTGCCCAGCAGCGTTGCCGCGCGATCTTGACCCGCGCTATGTATACCGGCGCCTGTCGCCCGGGTGACGCGCCGTATCGGCTTGGCGGTGCTGGACCGCCGGCAGTCCTCGCCTGCCGCCCAGGCCTTTATCGAGATCGCAGAATCGCTGGGGCTGACGAGCATATTTGAACCGGGCCGTCTATCATCCGGGCATCCCTGACTGCCCTACCGTCACCGCCCTCTCGCGCAACAGGCCCGGAATTCATGCCCCTGACTGTCACAGGCCCTCGAAAGTCCTTCACTCGCCATTCGATCAGTGTGCTGTGCGGGCTGCTGCCCATCCTGCTCGGTGTGCTCATCCTGCACTGGCAAGCCGAACGCACCCTTGAGAAAAGCACCGCGCAGACCGCGCAGGAAGCCGTGCGCCAATTCGACCTGATGCTCGACAACACCGCCCTCGCCGCCCAGGAATTGCTGCCACTCGCCGGACAGCCGTGCGACAGCAGTGCGCAGCTGGCACTGCGCGAGCAGGTCACACGCCGGCCGTTTGTGCGCGCAACCACATTGTCCTGGCAGAAAAACATCTATTGCAGCTCGCTGTTCGGCAGCCAGTACGAGTCGCGGGTGAACCCGGATGACTACGTGGATGGGCGGCTGTGGTTGATGAACGGCAACCCGGTGACGCCGGATACGGCCTTGCTGGTGTACCGCCTGGTGGAGGGCGACAAGGCCGCGTTTGCCTCGATCGACGGCTACCACCTGACCAACGCGCTGCGCCTGATCAGCCGTTATGCGAACCTGATCCTGCAGGTCGGGCCCAACTGGCTGGGTGCCGACGGCAAAGTGCGCAGCACGCAGGTACCGGTGTTTGCCGTGGCCCATCATCACCTGGCGTCCGAGCGCTATCGCTACAGTGTCGACGCCGGTATGCCGGCCGGTGAAGTGTGGCGTTATATGCAGGACCGATACCCTGCGATGTTCAGCCTGGTGGTGTTTTTTGGCCTGTTGGCCGGCGTCCTTGCGCACGCCCTGCAAAAGCGCGTGACCGCGCCAACCCATGAATTACAACGGGCGCTGGGGGCGAATGAATTCATCCCGTACTTCCAGCCCGTGGTACGCGGCGACACGCGGGAGTGGGCGGGCTGTGAAGTGCTGATGCGCTGGAAGCACCCGAAGGAAGGCCTGGTACGGCCGGACCTGTTTATTCCACTCGCCGAGGAATGCGGGCTGATTGTGCCGATGACGCGCGCCCTGCTCCGCCAGACCGCCGCGCAACTGGCACCCCACGCGGCGCGTTTCAGCCCGGGGTTTCATATTGGCGTGAATATTACCGCCCACCACTGCCAGGACCTGGCGCTGGTGGACGATTGCCGAGAGTTTCTGGCAGCCTTTCCTGTTGGCCAGGTCACCCTGGTGCTGGAGTTGACCGAGCGCGAGCTGATCGAACCCACGGATATTACCCGCCGCCTGTTCGATGCGTTGCATAAACTGGGGGTGATGATCGCCATTGACGACTTCGGTACGGGCCATTCCAGCCTGGGCTACTTGCGCAACTTCAATGTGGACTATTTGAAGATTGATCAGAGTTTTGTCGCCATGATCGGCGCCGATGCACTCTCCCGGCATATTCTCGACAGCATCATAGAACTGTCCGGCAAGCTCGATCTGGGCATCGTTGCCGAAGGCGTGGAAACAGTCGAGCAATGCGAATACCTGGCGGCGCGTGGCGTGGACTTCCTGCAGGGTTACCTGTTCGGAAAGCCTGTGCCCAGCGATGAATTGATTAAATCCCTGGGCCACCAATGAATAGCCCGGTACTAGACAGGTTGAAATAATGTAAGTAATACAAAAGACGTGATTTACTCGTAGCGCATTAACTACTACAATTTTTCCTGCCTGTGCAGAACTCGCAGGAAGGCGTCTTTCCTGAGTTGCCTTAAAGCGCTTGGCTTATAGCTTTGTCTGTAATTGATATCAGCCAACAACACTATTGGAGTACCTATTTTGTCCAGACTCGCCGAATTTCGCGCAGCAGAAAAAGCCCTTCAAGAGCAGCTCGCCCAGCTGGAATCCCTGAAGAACGACGCCGGCCTGAAAAAAGAAATCGAATTCGAAGAAAAGCTCCAGGGCCTGATGAAGACTTACGGCAAGAGCCTGCGTGACATCATCGCCATCCTTGACCCTAACCTGGGCAAGACCAGCGCTGCAGCCACCGCCGCACCAAAACAGCGCCGCGCACGCGTCGTCAAGGTCTACCAGAACCCGCACACCGGCGAGCTGATCGAGACCAAAGGCGGCAACCACCGCGGCCTCAAGGCCTGGAAAGAAGAGCACGGTGCAGCCACTGTAGAGTCATGGCTGCGCAAGTGATCAGGCACTACCCATAAAGAGCCCCGCCGATGCGGGGCTTTTTTATTGGAGGGTTCGAACACAAACTTAAATAACATTTCACCGTATTCAAGATCGATCGACATAACCGATTTAAAGTTTCAGGCTGTCGCGCACCGAACTGACTTCATCCTTGCTCGCTTCGTAGGTTTGCGCCTGCCCCGCATATGAAAAAACATAGGCCTTATCGGTATCAACAGCGCCCACCAATGTTTGTGACAGCACGTGTCGCCCGTTCTCGGTAATCACACAAGTAGTTTCCAACGCGTCAAGTCGGCTCAATGTTGTTGGGTGCATCTTGGTGCAGACGCTTTGATAGCCACCTTGGGCAAAGTCCTTCTGGATGGATTTGCGCATTTCCAGCAATACGCCCTGAAGATTAACTTTATGCCCGGCCTCGATGGGGGTGCCGGTCAGTTCCATGACCATCAAGGTCGTGCCGTTTTCATCGTTCTTGATCGCCCGTTGGCGCGACACCGTGGCGGGCGCTGCCGGGGCCTGGTCGTCAGGCACGACTTCTTCCACTTGCCAGCCGCTGGGCCAATGGATTTCCGGATCGGCCGCCATGACCACGGGGCTGGCCAACAGCACGCATACGGCACTCAACAGCGGTTTACGAAATTCGATCATTGCGACAAATACCCAAGGTTCAAGCGACAAAGTGTGAGCCCGCCACCCGCAGCTCGCAAGGCTTGCAGCGGCTTTTTCATTTGGCGCCACCGCCGAGCCTTGCGTATCATGGCTCGGCTGCACGGATGCCTGCCGCAAGCCAAGGGATCGCTCCTCGCTTTTCACTGGAGCCGCGTTTGCCCCATTTTTTTCTGGAGGGCCCATGAGCCTGCACGAATTGAACACCTTCCCGGGCGTCACCGCCCAACCTGACACCGCCACTGCAAACTTTGTGTTCAACCACACCATGTTGCGGGTCAAGGACATCACCAAGTCGCTGGATTTCTACACCCGCGTCCTGGGTTTTTCCCTGGTTGAGAAACGCGACTTCCCGGAAGCCGAATTCAGCCTGTACTTCCTGGCCCTGGTCGACAAATCCCAGATCCCGGCCGATGCCGCACAACGGACCCAATGGATGAAGTCGATCCCGGGCATCCTCGAACTGACCCATAACCACGGCACCGAAAACGACGCCGACTTCGCCTACCACAATGGCAATACCGACCCGCGTGGTTTTGGCCATATCTGCATCTCGGTGCCGGATATCGTGGCCGCGTGCGAACGCTTCGAAGCCCTGGGCTGCGACTTCCAGAAACGCCTGAGCGATGGCCGCATGAAAAGCCTGGCGTTCATCAAGGACCCGGACGCGTACTGGGTCGAGATCATTCAGCCAGCGCCGCTGTAAAAGCCCCACGCAATAAAAAACCCCATGATCGCTCATGGGGTTTTTCATTTGCGGCGCCGGATTTACGCCGGGGCGGAGGTGCGGATCAGGTGATCGAAAGCGCTCAGGGAAGCCTTGGCGCCCTCGCCTACGGCAATCACGATCTGCTTGTACGGCACTGTCGTGACGTCACCGGCGGCGAATATGCCTGGCAGTGAAGTCTCGCCACGGGCATCGACAATGATCTCGCCACGGGGCGACAGCTCGACAGTGCCTTTGAGCCAGTCGGTGTTAGGCAGCAAGCCGATCTGGACAAAGATGCCTTCCAGGTCGATGGTCTTGAACTCGCCGCTGTCACGGTCCTTGTAGGCCAGGCCGGTCACTTTCTGGCCATCACCTTTGACTTCACTGGTCAGCGCGCTGGTGATCACATCAACGTTGGGCAGGCTGTACAGCTTGCGCTGCAGTACCGCATCGGCGCGCAGCTTGCTGTCGAACTCGAGCAAGGTCACGTGGCTGACAATACCGGCCAGGTCGATGGCCGCTTCAACGCCGGAGTTACCGCCGCCGATCACCGCCACGCGCTTGCCCTTGAACAGCGGGCCATCGCAGTGCGGGCAGAAGCATACGCCCTTGGCTTTGTATTCCTGCTCGCCTGGCACACCCATCTCGCGCCAGCGCGCGCCGGTCGCCAGGATGACGGTCTTGGACTTCAGCGTCGCACCGCTTTCGAAACGGATTTCGTGCAGGTCGCCGGCATTTTTCGCTGGTACCAGGCTGCTGGCGCGCTGCAGGTTCATGATGTCCACGTCGTACTGACGCACGTGGGCCTCGAGGGCGCTGGCGAGTTTCGGGCCTTCGGTTTCCTGCACCGAGATGAAGTTCTCGATGGACATGGTGTCCAGCACCTGGCCGCCGAAACGCTCCGCCGCTACACCGGTGCGGATACCTTTACGTGCGGCGTAGATAGCCGCCGCAGAACCGGCTGGGCCACCGCCGACCACCAGCACATCAAAGGCGTCTTTGGCGCTGATTTTTTCGGCAGCCTTTTCGATGCCACTCGTGTCGAGCTTGGCGAGGATTTCTTCCAGGCCCATACGGCCCTGGCCAAAGTTCACACCGTTGAGGTAGACACTTGGCACCGCCATGATCTGGCGCTCGTCGACTTCAGCCTGGAACAGCGCGCCGTCGATGGCGACGTGGCGGATGTTCGGGTTGAGCACGGCCATCAGGTTCAGCGCCTGGACCACGTCCGGGCAGTTCTGGCACGACAGCGAGAAGTACGTCTCGAAGCTGAACTCGCCTTTGAGCGCACGAATCTGTTCAATCACTTCGACACTGGCCTTCGACGGGTGGCCACCGACTTGCAGCAGGGCCAGCACCAACGAAGTGAATTCATGGCCCATGGGGATGCCGGCGAAACGCAGGCTGATATCGGCACCCGGGCGGTTGATGGAGAACGAAGGCTTGCGCGCATCGTTGCCATCGGTGATCAGGGTAATCAGCGTGGAGAGGCTGGTTACATCTTGCAAAAGGGCCAGCATTTCCTGGGATTTCGCACCGTCGTCGAGGGAGGCGACGATCTCGATCGGCTGGGTGACCCGTTCCAGGTATGACTTCAACTGAGCTTTAAGATTGGCGTCCAACATACGGGCGATTTCCTATTAATTCGGTTTATTGCAGACAAAAAAACGCCCGAGCGAATCTCGCCCGGGCGTTTTGAGGGCGGATGCAGCTTACTTAAGTGCGGAAACCCGCCCTTGATACTTCACAGACTTAGATCTTGCCGACCAGGTCCAGGGACGGAGCCAGGGTGGCTTCGCCTTCTTTCCACTTGGCTGGGCACACTTCGCCTGGGTGGGCAGCAACGTACTGGGCAGCCTTGATTTTGCGCAGCAGCTCGGAAGCGTCACGGCCAACACCACCGTCGTTCAGCTCAACGATCTTGATCTGACCTTCTGGGTTGATCACGAAGGTGCCACGGTCTGCCAGGCCAGCTTCTTCGATCAGCACATCGAAGTTGCGCGAGATGGTCAGGGTTGGGTCGCCGATCATGGTGTACTGGATTTTGCCGATGGCTGGCGAGGTGTTGTGCCAGGCAGCGTGGGCAAAGTGGGTGTCGGTGGAAACGCTGTAGATTTCGACGCCCAGTTTCTGGAATTCGGCGTAGTTGTCAGCCAGGTCTTCCAGTTCGGTTGGGCAAACGAAGGTGAAGTCGGCTGGGTAGAAGAAGACTACCGACCATTTGCCTTTCAGGTCAGCGTCCGACACGTCTACGAAGTTGCCGTTTTTGTATGCGGTAGCTTTGAACGGTTTTACTTGGCTGTTGATGATAGGCATCGTTGACTCTCCGTCAGGGGTTAAGAAGTTGATGAGGTGAATCCTACCCACCTTCTCGGCGGTTGGCTCATTGGCAAACCTGATGCTGACGATTGGTTTTCCCTATCAGGTAACTGTATTAATAGAAGAAATCTCAAAGCAGCGGTTGCGTCGCCAAGGTCATGCCGAGAAAGGGCGTCGCTTCAACATAGCGCATGGCAGATTTCATGTCGCTCCAACCGACGTAACTCATCAATGACTTCAAGTCCCAGCCGCTGCGATGCGCCCAGGTAGCAAAGCCGCGCCGCAGCGAGTGGCTGGTGTACTGCTCGGCAGGCAGGCCGGCGCGCTCCAGCGCCTGGCGCAATAGTGGAATCACACTGTTGGGGTGCAAGCCCTCCTCGCCCAGGTTGCCCCAGCGATCAATCCCGCGAAACACCGGACCACGCACCAGAGCCGAGGCGCTGAGCCATTCGCTGTAGGCCTGCACCGGGCACAGGCGTAGCAGCGCCGGGGTCTGGTAGGTTTTGCCGAGATTGTCGCGGTCGCTTTTACTGCGCGGCAGATACAGGCTGATCCCCGCACCGGGCGTGGCGCGTACGTGTTCGATCTGCAGGCGGCACAGCTCATCGCTGCGAAAGCCGCGCCAGAAGCCCAGCAGGATCAGCGCGGTGTCGCGCTTGGCGCGCAGCAGGCGCGGCTCATCCTGATCGGCGCTGGCGCGGGCAACCTCGGCGTCGAGAGACGCCACCACCTGCTCCAGCTGCTGGAGCTGCAGCGGTTCAGCCTGCTTTTCCTGCGCAGGGTGCACGGCGCGGATGCCCTTGAGCACCTTGCGCACCACCGGCGCCTTGGTCGGGTCGGGAAACCCCTGGCTGGTGTGCCATTGCGCCAACGCCGAGAGCCGCAGCTTCAAGGTGTTGACTGCCAGCACCCCGGCATGCGCCACCAGATACCGCGCGACGCTGTCACTGGTGGCCGGCAGGAACCCACCCCAACTCACCTCGAAATGCTCGATCGCCGCGCGATAGCTGCGGCGCGTGTTATCGCGGGTCGCCGCGTTGAGGTAACGATCCAGATCGCTCATGCAGGGCCTATTCGTACGGCTATGGGGTGTGTCGGCAACCAAAACGGCTATGACACGGGATAATACGCCAATATCCCATCCGTTAAATCATGAATTTAAAGGTGATTTCATTCATGTTATAGTACGTATATACATACTACATACCACAGCACTAAATCGACGGAGACCCCATGGCTCGCGGCGGGATCAACAAAGCAGTAGTTCAAACGGCACGCCTGGCAATCCTCGCCCGTGGCGAAAACCCCAGCATCGATGCAGTACGCATCGAAATGGGCAATACCGGCTCGAAAACCACGATTCATCGCTATTTGAAGGAGCTGGACGACAGTGAAAGCCGTCTCACCATTACCGAGGCGCCGATTGATGACGAGCTTGGCGAGCTGGTCGCGCGCCTGGCCCAGCGCCTGAAAGACAAGGCCCAGGAGCCCATCGACCTGGCCCTGGCGCAGTTCGAGCAGCAGAAAACCGCCCTGCTCGCCCAGGTAGAGGCACTTGAAGAAGCCCAAGGCCAGCTCCAGCAGCAATTTGATATCCAGGCCGCCGCCCTGGCGGAAGAAAGCGCAGCCCTGCAAACCGCCAGCACCAGCCTGCAGACCGAGCAAACCCGCAACGCCGGGCTCAGCCAGGCCTGCAGCGATTACGAACTACGCATCAATGACAAGGACGAACAGATTCGTTCACTGGAAGAAAAGCACCTGCACGCCCGCGATGCGCTGGAGCACTACCGCAACGCCATCAAGGAGCAGCGCGAACAGGAACAGCGCCGCCACGAGGGCCAGCTGCAACAACTGCAAGCCGAATTGCGCCAGGCCCAGCAGAGCGCCATGGTGCGTCAGGATGAAATCACCCAGCTGCACCGCGACAATGAGCGGCTATTGATCGAGCACCGGGTCACGGCGAAGGAACTGAGCGCCTTGCAGGAGCAAAGCCGCAAGGATCAGGCTCGACAGCTCGCGCTGAGCGAACAGGTCAGCCTGATTGACAGCGAACGCACGCTGCTGCAAGAGCGTTTGCGCGTAGCCGTGCTGGAAAGCCAGTCACGCCAGGACGCGCTGACCGAACAGCAACACAGCCATAAAACCCTGGAACTGGACCTGATCAAGGCCCAGGCGACGATAGAGGCGTTGCGCCTGGCCGCCGTCGTTGCAACGACGCCAGAGGCAACACCCAACGCCTGATCAGTTGGCCACAGGCGTGCGCATGGTGACGAATTCTTCCGCCGCCGTAGGATGCACGCCGATGGTCTCGTCGAAATGCTGCTTGGTCGCGCCCGCCTTGAGCGCGATCGCCAGGCCCTGCACGATTTCCCCGGCATCCGGGCCGACCATGTGGCAGCCCAGCACCTTGTCGGTGTCGGCATCGACCACCAACTTCATCAGGGTTTTCTCCTGGCAATCGGTCAAGGTCAACTTCATCGGACGGAAGCGGCTTTCAAAGATCTGGACCTTATGCCCCTTGTCCCTGGCCTCCTCTTCGGTCAGGCCAACGGTGCCGATGTTGGGCAGGCTGAACACCGCCGTCGGGATCATCGCGTAATCCACCGGGCGATACTGCTCAGGCTTGAACAAGCGGCGCGCCACGGCCATGCCTTCGGCCAGGGCCACCGGCGTCAGTTGTACGCGACCGATCACATCGCCGATTGCCAGGATCGATGATTCAGCGGTCTGGTAGAGGTCGTCGACTTCGACAAAGCCCCGCTTGTCGAGCTTCACCGCGGTGTTCTCCAACCCCAGGTTGTCCAGCATCGGGCGGCGGCCGGTGGCGTAGAACACGCAATCAGCTTCCAGTACACGGCCGTCTTTCAGCGTAGCCTTGAGGCTGCCATCGGGCTGTTTGTCGATGCGTTCGATGTCGGCATTGAATTGCAGGTCCAGGCCGCGCTTGGTCAACTCTTCCTTCAGGTGCGTGCGCACCGAACCGTCGAAGCCGCGCAGGAACAGGTCACCGCGGTACAGCAGCGTGGTCTGCGCACCCAAACCATGGAAAATCCCGGCGAACTCGACGGCAATGTAGCCACCGCCCACCACCAGCACGCGCTTGGGCAGCTCTTTGAGGAAGAACGCTTCATTCGAACCGATTGCGTGCTCAAGGCCGGCAATCTCCGGAATCTGCGGCCAGCCACCGGTGGCGATCAGGATGTGCTTGGCGGTGAAGCGCTCGCCATTGATTTCCACCTGATGTGGATCCACCAGGCGCGCATGCCCTTCATGCAGCGTCACGCCACTGTTGACCAGCAGATTACGGTAAATGCCGTTGAGGCGATTGATCTCGCGGTCCTTGTTGGCGATCAGCGTCGCCCAGTCAAAGTTCGCCTCACCCAGCGACCAGCCGAAACCGCTGGCTTGCTCGAAATCCTCGGCAAAGTGTGCGCCGTAGACCAGCAGTTTTTTCGGCACGCAGCCGACGTTAACGCAGGTACCGCCCAGGTAGCGGCTTTCCGCCACGGCCACCTTGGCGCCAAAGCCCGCAGCAAAGCGCGCCGCGCGAACACCGCCGGAACCGGCGCCAATTACATACAGGTCAAAATCGTAGGCCATTTCACTCTCCTCGGCAGGACATCAGCATACCGACTTACATGGGGCTGAAAAACGAAAAAGCCACCCGAAGGTGGCTTTTTTAGAGCAGGCGACGCTTACCGTGAATCAGTAAGCCTTGCCGGTCTTGTAGAAGTGCTCGTAGCAGAAGTTGGTCGCCTCGATGTAGCCTTCAGCGCCACCGCAGTCGAAACGCTGGCCTTTGAATTTGTAGGCAATCACGCAACCGTCTTTGGCTTGCTTGAGCAGGGCGTCGGTGATCTGGATCTCGCCGCCTTTACCTGGCTCGGTTTCTTCGATCAACTTGAAGATGTCCGGGGTCAGGATGTAACGACCGATGATCGCCAGGTTCGATGGCGCATCTTCCGGTGCTGGCTTCTCAACCATGTCGCGAACGCGGATCAGGCCATCACCAATGTCGTCGCCGGCGATAACGCCGTACTTGTTGGTTTCGGTCGGGTTCACTTCCATGACCGCAACGATGGTGCAGCGGTACTTCTGGTAGAGCTTGACCATCTGGGTCAGCACACCGTCGCCTTCCAGGTTGACACACAGGTCATCCGCCAGGACCACGGCGAACGGTTCGTCACCGATCAGCGGGCGGCCAGTCAGGATGGCGTGGCCGAGGCCTTTCATCTGAGTCTGACGGGTGTAGGAGAACGAGCACTCGTCGAGCAGTTTACGGATACCGACCAGGTATTTTTCCTTGTCGGTGCCCTTGATCTGGTTTTCCAGCTCGTAGCTGATGTCGAAGTGGTCTTCCAGCGCGCGCTTACCACGGCCAGTCACGATGGAGATTTCGTTCAGACCGGCATCCAGTGCCTCTTCGACGCCGTACTGAATCAGTGGCTTGTTCACCACCGGCAGCATCTCTTTGGGCATGGCCTTGGTCGCTGGCAAGAAGCGAGTGCCGTAACCGGCTGCTGGGAACAAGCATTTCTTGATCATATGGGTCCTTACAAAGGGCTGTGCGTACGAATTCGGCGCAGTCTAATCAGGCCGCAGTCACCTTACAATGGGTCCTGCTGGCGTTGCGATGTCAACATAGAGAAAAAATGTCAGCGTAAGTTCCGCTTATCTTACGAAGAGCGTTATCACCAACACGGCAAAAACTGCCTGCACCTTGTCGTCACCAAGGCCTGCAACCTTTTTAGCACGCTTTTCAACCCGTAACACTGACCTAGAATAACTTGCGCTGACCCGCGACATTTGGCGCTATCATTAGACCCTTGAACCAGACCACGAGATTCTTAATAGATGTCAGAACCAAAAGGCGTGAACGGCTACTTGATCACTCAGCGAGCAGATGGCTGGCACTTGATCAACTTCCACGGAGACAGCGTCGCAGGGACGTTCGCGACCGAGCGTGAAGCGATTGCGGTAGCCGAAGTGTTTGTGGACGAAGCTGGCCACGCGTCGAGTAAGCGCCCCAAAGGCAAGTAAGGCTCGCGACACGACCAGAAGCCCCGTTGAACGGGGCTTTTTTGCGATTGTCTGTACCTAGGTGGCAGATCGCTATAATCTGCCGAAAACGCCCAACGACACTGTCAGCGCGCCCCTCCCAACACCCTTTGACGACGAACCCACATGAACAAGATCCTGGCACTGATTGCGGTACTGGCGCTGGCCGGCTGCACCACCACCTCTGACGTTTACCTGAAGAACGGTGAACAAGGCCTGACGATCGACTGCTCCGGCGAGGCCAACTCCTGGGCCAGTTGCTACGAAAAGGCTGATGCGTCCTGCGCCGGCACCGGCTACCGCATCGTCGGTACCGAAGGCACCCCTGCGCTGAGCGAGGACGACAAGACCCTGGGCAAGGATGTCGGCAACTTCAAGAGCCGCAGCGTCGTGGTGGTGTGCAAGTAGGCACGCGTGTCCTACATGTGGATTTCGGCGAACTTGATGCCCAGGCCGCGAATGGTCTCGATCAAGTCATCCAGGCGCTCGAATGACTCGACTTCATCCTGATCATCGACCAGGAAGAAACTGCGCCCGCCGCTTTTCTTGAAGAATACGATCCACTCACCCAGGTCGGCGGGATTCTGGATGACATGGGTGGCCGAGATCTGACCCTCGGCGTGGTGAGCTCTGACGTGTTCGCGCTTCATGAGATTATTTCCAGGAAAAGACCAATGCCGCGCAAACCCAGGGGTTGCGCGGCATTTTTGCAGTGAATGGCCGACAGTTTAACGGATGCCCTGCCCGATCAGCACGCCATCTACGGTTTGCCCATAGAGATTGACCCCATCATTGGCATGAAACTTCACCCGGGTTTTCTCCACCGAACCCTCGATCAGGCGCGGGTCCTGCGGCCGTTCATGGCTGTTGACGTAGGCCGCCACATCCCACGCCTGCTGATCGCTCAGGCTGCCGCCCTTGCCCAATGGCATGTTGTGCTTGATGAAGGACGCCGCCGTATTGATTCGGTGCATGCCCGCGCCCCAGTTGTAGGAATCCTTACCCCAGAGCGGCGGCATTACGTAGCTGTCACCGACTTTTTGCCCTTGCCCTTCGGCGCCATGACACACCGCACACTGCCCTTTGTACACCTGCGCGCCTTGCGCCAGGTCGTAACCTTTGGCCGGTTGCGCCACGTCGGGATAGCCGCGCCCCGGCAACTCGACGCCCAAGGGCGCCTTGCTGGCCAACCAATAGGCGTACACCGACAGCGCAGTGATCTCGGGGCTGTCCGCTGCGGGCGGCGTACCGCCATTCATGCTGAACTGAAAGCAGCCCTGCAAGCGCTCGGCAAAGGTGTTGACCTTGTCGTTCTTCTTTCGATAGGCCGGGTACATCGGGTAAGCGCCCCACAGCGGCGCCGAATTGGCCAGGCGTCCCTGGTCGAGGTGGCAATTGCTGCAATTGAGGCCGTTGCCGACAAACTGTGGCGCGAGCCGCTGGGTATCGACGAACAACGCGTAGCCTTGCCGGACCAGCTTGCCGTAGGCGTTGTCAGGCAGTTCGCTTTCCTGGGGTGGCTGGAAAGGCGCGGCTGGCGGGTGGGCGGTCGCCGGTTGAAGTTGCGACTGGTCTTCCATGGCGATGGTCGCGGCATGCGCGGGCAACACGACCAGCATTCCGAGCAACATAAAGGCCTTCATGGCTTCACCTCCGGGCTGAGCGCCGCGAAATACTCGGCCACGCTCTGTACCTCGTCTGCCGTCAGCGATTTGGCGATGTGCCCCATCAGATCATTCGGATCGTTGTGTCGGGTGCCGCCCTGCCAAGCCAACAATTGCGCCTTCAGGTAGGCCGCAGGCTGGCCGGCCAACGGCGGAAAGGCATCGCCGACGCCGCTGCCGGCCGGTCCATGACAACTGACACAGGCCGGAATCTGCCGCTCCCATGCGCCCTGCAGGGCGAGCTTCTGCGCGGGGTTGCTCGGCATTTCGCTGCGCTGCGCCACGGTCGGCGCAGGCGCAGGCATCGCGGCTAAGGCCTGGCTCACCGCGTCGATTTCCGCGTCAGTCAGGGCTTTCGCCACCGGCTGCATCACCGGATGACTGCGACTGGCGCGCTTGAAGTCTTCCAGCTGTTTACGCAGGTACGCTGCCGGCAAACCGGCCAAGCGGGGAAAGCCCGCAGCCGCCATGCCCAGCCCGTCAGCGCCATGGCAGGCGACACAGGGCATGGCGCCCGGCTGCGATCCTCCCTCGGTAAAAATCTTGTTCCCCTCCAGCGCGTGGGCATTGCCCAACATCAACAGCAGCGCGCTGCCCATCAGCATGCGTTCCAATGACATCATCACGACTCCATTTTTATAGTTATATGCTTAGGCATTTATGGCATAAGCCTACAAATGGTAGGGGAATGAACGCGTAGGAACAACACCCAAAAAAAAGCCTGACGCTGCCAGGGGCAGGGTCAGGCTTTTATCGAATTCGAACTTGCGGGGTAAAGGGCCGGTTTCAGCCGGAAATGCACTCTTCGCCAGCCTTCTTCACGTCACCCGGACGAATAGGCACATTGGACATGCTCTCGTAGAGCTTGATGCTGCTGCCACTGGAGCGCTCTTCGATCTCGAAAATGGCCGACGGATCCGCCGAGAACTTCTGCGGCACGATGACCTGGACACCATCCTTATGCGGCTCGATCTGTGGCGGACGGCGCGTGGTGGACAATTTGCGCACGACACAAGCGGCATATTCCTGCGGTTTTTTCCCTGAGATGACAGCCAATGTCGGCGGCGTCTGCTTGATATCTGCAACCGAAGCACACCCACCTATCGCCAAGGCCAGAACCAACACACTCCACTTCATATAAAACCTCCGATAAAGACCCTACGACAGCGGGGATGGTAAATTTCTCCCGCCCAAGTAGGATTTATCCCTGATAACTCGGTAAATAACTGTTTTAAATTGTCGACGCGGTCGAACACGGGCCGATAATAAACGCGCTGGGGCTGATAAACTCCATCTTAACCTACGTATCGTTCTGATTTTTCAGAAAAAGCCCTTCTGGAGACACCCGCATGAAATTCATCCACCAGCGCGAGCACCTCAACGAGGGAGACATTGTCGTCATCGAATGCTCGCAGACTTGTAATATTCGTCTGATGAGTGATGCGAACTTTCGCAGCTTCAAGAATGGCGGCCGCCATACCTACCACGGTGGCGCCTTCGACAAATTCCCTGCCAAGATCACCGCGCCGAGCACAGGGTTCTGGAACATTACCCTCGACGTGGTCACGCGCCGCGCGATCAGCGTCACCAAGAAGCCCGCGCTGTCCCACAAGATTCGCATCGTGCGCCGTACCAGCTCGAAACTGAGCTGACCCGTACCCTTTCCAGGAAATGATCGTGACTGCCACTACCAAATACGTCATCAAGTACAAACTCAACGGCGAACGCCGCTTCGAATTCGCGCAACTGCACACCAATAGCGTGGAGGAAGCCAAACAAGCGCTGGCCAAAATCCACGATGCCAGTGATGAAATCACCGACATCAATGTGAGCAAGGCGCTGTAAGCCATGCCCGGCCCCACCGCCGACCTGTTCGCCGATGACGCCCTGCAGCAACCGGCTGGGCGCGAGCAGATCGGCGAAGAGTCCTACGTCCTAAGGGGCTACGCCCTGCCCTGGATTGAGCGACTGCTGCCAGAGCTGCGCCGCGTGCTGGCGCAATCGCCGTTTCGACAGATGGTCACGCCCGGCGGCTTCACCATGTCGGCGGCCTTGAGCAGTTGCGGCGACCTGGGCTGGACCACCGACGCGACCGGCTACCGCTACACCCCCCTCGATCCGCGGAGCCAGCAGCCCTGGCCGTCCATGCCGGAGACCTTGCGCCAATTGGCCATGGAAGCCGCGGCAGACGCCGGCTTCGTCGACTTCAGGCCGGATGCCTGCCTGATCAATCGCTATGTGCCGGGCGCGAAGATGTCCCTGCACCAGGACAAAAACGAACGCCGCTACAGTGAACCGGTGGTGTCGGTCTCCCTGGGGCTGCCAGCGATTTTCCTGTTTGGTGGCCATGAACGCAGCGACAAGACCCAGAAGATTTCGCTGTTCCATGGCGACGTGGTGGTCTGGGGCGGCGTCGATCGCCTGCGCTTTCATGGGGTGATGCCGATCAAGGAAGGCGTGCATCCGGTCATGGGCCCGCAGCGCATCAACCTGACCTTTCGCGCCGCCGGCTGATTTGACCGCAAGCTTCGGAGTGCCAGGCCCTCGCGGCAGGGCTAATCTGGCCAGAACCCGTCAAGAGTGCCGAGCATGACTACCGAACAAGACCCGCGCTGGGCTGCCATTCTCGCCCGCGACCCGAAGGCCGATGGGCTGTTCGTCTACGGCGTGAAGACCACCGGCGTGTATTGCCGCCCCAGCAGCGCCTCGCGGTTGCCGCGTCCGGAAAATATCGAGTTCTTCGACACTGCCGCGCACGCCGAGGCGGCCGGTTATCGCCCGAGCAAACGCGCGGCCGGCGACCAGACGCAATTGGCCGCGCACCACGCGCAAGTGGTGGCCGATGCGTGCAGGCACATCGAGTCGGCCGACACCGCGCCCAGCCTCAACACGCTGGCGGCGCAGGCCGGCCTCAGCGCTTTTCATTTCCACCGCGTGTTCAAAAGCGTGACCGGCCTGACCCCCAAGGGCTACGCCAGCGCCCACCGCTCACGCAAAGTGCGCGATGGGCTCAAGGGCCAGCATTCGGTGACGGACGCGCTGTACGACGCAGGCTTCAATTCCAACAGCCGCTTTTACGAGTCGGCCAACCGGTTGCTCGGTATGAAGCCCAGCGACTACAAGGCCGGGGGCACCAACAGCGAGATCCTGTTCGCCGTCGGCCAGTGCTCGCTGGGCGCCATCCTGGTGGCGCAAAGCACGCGCGGCGTGTGCGCCATTCTGCTCGGAGATGATCCGGACGCACTGGTGCGTGACCTGCAGGATCAATTCCCCAAGGCCAACCTGGTCGGCGCCGACCGCCGTTTCGAGCAACTGATCGCGCAGGTGGTCGGGTTTATCGAGGCACCCGCGCTGGGCCTGGACTTACCGCTGGACCTGCGCGGCACGGCGTTTCAGGAACGGGTCTGGCAAGCGCTGCGCGAGATTCCGGTGGGCAGCACGGCCAGCTACGCGCAGATCGCCGAGCGTATCGGCGCGCCCAAGTCGTTTCGTGCCGTGGCCCAGGCCTGCGGGGCCAACAGCCTGGCGGTGGCGATCCCCTGCCATCGCGTGGTGCGCAGCAATGGCGATGTGTCGGGCTACCGCTGGGGCGTCGAGCGTAAACGCCAGTTGCTTGCGCGCGAAAGCGAAGTCTAGAGCGACTGGCGCTTGCGAAACTGCGCAACCTTATGCCGATTGCCACACAACGCCATGCTGCACCAGCGGCGCTTGTGGGCTTTGGTGCGATCGTAAAACCACAGCACGCATTCCGGATGTTCGCAGGTACGGATCAGGTTGAAATCCCCACCCACCAGCAAACCCGCAGCCGCCTCGGCAATCGGTGCGAGAAATTGTTCAGCGGTTTGCAGTTTGCGCTGACGCTCCAGCCGCAGTTCACCGGGCGCCGGCCACGCCAATTGCGGATGGCTCACGGCCTTGCGCAGGAAACCGTTGAGGGGCTCGGGGTCGCCTTGCGTACCGGCCTTGCGCTGTTCGACTAACAGCCGAACCACTTCACGCAACTTCAAGGCCGCCGCGAGCAAAGCCCCGTGCTCGAACGTCGGCACGCGACCCTCCTCGGCCCATCCCAGACGCACCAGCCAACGCTCGACATCCGCATCGTGTTGCCAGAACTCGAAAGGCTGGCCATCGACATTGGCGCGCGTGTTGAGCATGTCCAGCACCGGGTCATCGGCGAGCACGTAGGGTTCCAGCGGGACGGCAGGGGGTGGGGAAATGGCCATGGTCGATCCTCTTGAGAGCGCTGGAATGGTAACCGCTATTGGCTCGCCAGGATAGTTACTCACGAAAAATAGCTAACCTGATAAAAGAACTTGACAGGTTACATTTTTAAGCGCAGCTTTTTAACACGGTAACCCGTATATCAACTTTATCAAGTTACAATAGGCGTACTTACCATGACCACGCATGCCCTCGTTGTTCACTACCATCACGTCGACGTCGATGGCGTACGCATGTTCTACCGCGAAGCCGGCGACCCTGGCGCCCCGGTGATCCTGCTGTTGCACGGTTTTCCCAGCTCGTCGCATATGTACCGCAACCTGATCCCGCTGCTCGCCAGCCGCTATCGGGTGATCGCGCCGGACCTGCCCGGCTTCGGCTTCACCGAGGTGCCGGATGAACGCGAGTACGTCTACAGCTTCGACAACCTGGCGACTACCGTGGGGGATTTTGTCGATGCGTTGGCGTTGAGCCGCTACGCGCTGTACGTCTTCGATTACGGCGCACCGGTCGGCCTGCGCCTGGCAGTCGCGCACCCAGGGCGGGTCAGCGCGCTGGTCTCGCAAAATGGCAACGCGTACCTGCAAGGCCTGGGTGCTGCCTGGGCTCCGATCCAGGCTTACTGGGCCGAGCCGAGCCAGGCTAATCGCGAGGTGATTCGCAATGCGGTAATCAGCCTGGAAGGCACGCGCTACCAATACCTGCACGGTGTAGACCACCCGGAATGGGTTGCCCCCGAGTCCTACATGCTCGACGTGTTGCTGATGCAGCGTCCCGGCAATGACGAAATCCAGCTGGACCTGTTCCTCGACTACCGCAACAACCTCACGCTGTACCCCGACTTCCAGGCGTTCTTCAGGGCCACTCAAGTCCCGACGCTGGTGATCTGGGGCGAGAACGATCCGTTCTTCATCCCGCCTGGCGCCCACGCGTATAAAACCGACAACCCGAACGCGGTGGTCGAACTGCTGGATACCGGCCACTTTGCCCTGGAAACCCATGCCAGCCATATCGCCGAGCGTATCCATGCCGTGCTGGGGGATGCCATCAACTGATGGCGCACCACGAAACGCCCGCTTCGTCCAGTGAATAAAACAGACTGGCCGGGTGCCAAGGGCCCTGCTAAAACAGCGCAAAGCCTCACTATCGCTGGAGACGCACCCCATGAGCACCTGGCCAGACACGCGCATTCTCGACCTGCTGGGCATCGACGTACCCATCATCCAGGCCCCGATGGCGGGAGCTACCACCACCGCCATGGTGATTGCCGCCAGCAACGCCGGCGCACTGGGCTCGATGCCCGCTGCGGCGCTGAGCATCGAGCAACTGCGCGAGGCTCTGAGCACTATCCGCCAAGCCAGTACGCGCGCCCTCAACGTGAATTTCTTCTCCCACCAGCCGCCCCCGACCGACGCCGCCCGTGACAAACGCTGGAAAGCGCTGCTGGAACCCTACTACCGCGAACTGGGCGCCGATTTCGATGCGCCGACACCCGTGTCCAACCGTGAGCCGTTCAACGAAGCCGCGTGCCAGGTGGTCGAAGCGTTTCGCCCCGAGGTGGTGAGTTTTCACTTCGGCTTGCCGGAAAAATCTCTGCTGGACCGGGTAAAAGCCACCGGCGCGAAAGTGCTGTCGTCTGCCACCACGGTTGAAGAAGCGATCTGGCTGGAACAGCACGGCTGCGACGCCATCATCGCCATGGGCATCGAGGCCGGCGGCCACCGTGGGTTGTTTCTCAGCGACGACCTCAATACCCAGATCGGGCTGTTCGCCCTGCTGCCGCAAATCGTCGACGCCGTCAGCGTGCCGGTGATTGCCGCCGGAGGGATTGGGGATGCGCGCGGGATTGTCGCGGCATTTGCCCTCGGTGCTTCCGCCGTCCAGATTGGCACTGCCTACCTGTTCACCCCTGAAGCCAACGTCAGCGCCTCCCACCACCATGCATTGCGCACTGCCCAGGCCAGCGAAACCGCATTGACCAACCTCTTCACCGGCCGCCCGGCGCGGGGCATCGTCAACCGCGTGATGCGTGAATTGGGGGCTATCAACCCGGCAGCGCCGGCATTTCCCACGTCCGGCGGCGCGTTGATCCCGCTCAAGGCCAAGGACGAAGCCGGCTTCAGTAACCTGTGGGCGGGCCAGGCATTGCGCCTGGGCAAGGAAACCCCCACATACGAACTGACCCGCGAACTGGCCGAACAGGCCCTGGCCAAGCTCAACTAGCGGCAGCAGCTGAAGCAACTTTGCACTGTACCGGCAATGGCCAACCGCTATATATTCCCATACATAGCGGTTAAGCCTTCTCCCTATAACAAGCCGTACAATCCTCAAGGAGCTGCTTCATGAAGATTCACGCCTCACGCCTGGCCATGCTGGTCGCCGCCCTCGCCTTCGGTTCGGCCCACGCCGATGAAGTCCAGGTGGCCGTTGCCGCCAACTTCACCGCACCGATCCAGGCGATTGCCGCCGACTTCGAAAAAGACACCGGCCACAAGCTGGTCGCAGCCTACGGCGCCACTGGGCAGTTCTACACCCAGATCAAGAACGGCGCGCCGTTCGAAGTGTTCCTGAGTGCCGACGACACTACCCCGCAAAAACTTGAAACCGAAGGCGACACCGTCAAAGGCTCGCGCTTTACCTACGCCGTGGGCACCCTGGCATTGTGGTCGGCCAAGGAAGGTTACGTCGACGCCAAGGGCGAAGTGCTGAAGAAAAACCAATTCAAGCACCTGTCCATCGCCAACCCGAAAGCCGCACCTTACGGCCTCGCCGCGACCCAAGTGCTGGCCAAAGAAGGCCTGACCGACAAGGTCAAGGACAAGATCGTCGAAGGCCAGAACATCACCCAGGCGTATCAGTTTGTCTCCACCGGCAATGCCGAGCTGGGTTTCGTCGCACTGTCGCAGATCTACAAGGACGGCAAAGTCACCAGCGGTTCGGCCTGGATCGTGCCGGCGTCCCTGCATGACCCGATCAAGCAAGACGCAGTGATCCTCAACAAAGGCAAGGACAGCGCCGCTGCCAAAGCCCTGGTCGAGTACCTCAAGGGCCCGAAAGCCGCTGCGGTGATCAAGTCCTACGGCTACGAGCTGGCCCAGTAAATGCCACTGTCGAGTGCCGATTTTTCCGCTATCTGGCTGACCATCAAACTGGCGTCACTGACCACCGTGATCCTGCTGGTCATCGGCACTCCGATTGCCCTGTGGTTGTCGCGCACCCGCTCCTGGTGGCGCGGCCCCATTGGGGCAGTCGTGGCTTTGCCGTTGGTGCTGCCACCGACGGTGATTGGTTTCTACCTGCTGTTGACGATGGGCCCCAATGGCTACTTCGGCCAGTTCACCCAATGGCTGGGCCTGGGTACCCTGACCTTCAGTTTCGCCGGGCTGGTGATTGGCTCGGTGATCTATTCCATGCCGTTTGTGGTGCAGCCGTTGCAGAACGCCTTCTCCGCCATCGGCACACGCCCGCTGGAAGTGGCCGCGACCTTGCGCGCCAACCCGTGGGATACCTTCTTTACCGTGATCCTGCCCCTGGCACGCCCGGGGTTTATCACTGCGTCCATCCTCGGCTTCGCGCATACCGTCGGCGAATTCGGCGTGGTGCTGATGATCGGCGGCAATATCCCCGACAAGACCCGCGTGGTCTCGGTGCAGATCTACGACCATGTCGAAGCCATGGAATATGCCCAGGCCCACTGGCTGGCCGGCTCCATGGTGGTGTTCGCGTTCCTCGTGTTGCTGGCGCTCTACTCCAGCCGTAAATCCAAGATGGGCTGGAGCTGATACCGATGATTGATGTGCGCCTCAATGTGAAATACGCAGGCTTTGCGCTGGACGTGGACCTGCATTTGCCCGGACGCGGCGTGACGGCGCTGTACGGGCACTCCGGCTCCGGCAAGACCACCTGCCTGCGCTGTATCGCCGGGCTGGAGCGTGCCGAAGAGGGCTTTGTGCAGATCAACGATGAAGTCTGGCAGGACAGCCGCACCGGGCTGTTCGTGCCGCCGCACAAACGGGCCCTTGGCTACGTGTTCCAGGAGGCGAGCCTGTTCGCGCATTTGTCGGTCCGGGCGAACCTGGAGTTCGGCCTCAAGCGCATCCCGCGCGCGCAACGGCGGGTCGATATGGCCCAGGCCAGCGAACTGCTCGGGATCAGCCATCTGCTCGATCGCCACCCCCAGCACTTGTCCGGCGGTGAGCGCCAGCGCATCGGCATCGCCCGTGCATTGCTGACCAGCCCAAGCCTGCTGTTGATGGACGAACCGCTGGCCGCGCTCGACAGCAAGCGCAAAGGCGAGATCCTGCCGTACCTGGAACGCCTGCACGATGAACTGGACATCCCGGTGCTGTACGTCAGCCATGCCCAGGATGAAGTCGCGCGCCTGGCCGATCACATCGTGCTGCTCAGCGACGGCAAGGCCCTGGCTAGCGGCCCGATTGGCGAAACCCTGGCGCGTCTCGACCTGCCGATGGCGCTGGGCGACGACGCAGGCGTGGTCATCAACGGCAGCGTCAGCGCCTACGACGATCATTACCAACTGCTCACGCTGCAACTGCCGGACAGTGCCCAGCACCTGCGCGTGGCGCATGCGCCGCTGGCGCTGGGCAAAGCGTTGCGGGTCAAGGTACAGGCGCGGGATGTGAGCCTCAGCCTGCAAGCCGAGGAAGCCAGCAGCATCCTCAATCGCCTGCCGGTGACGGTCACCCAGGAAATCCCGGCAGACAACAGTGCCCACGTGCTGGTGCGCCTGGAAGCCGATGGCACGCCGCTGCTCGCACGGATCACGCGATTCTCTCGCGATCAGCTGCAACTGCACCCGGGCCAGCGGCTATGGGCACAGATCAAGGCGGTGGCGGTGCTCGCGTAAAAAACCTTTTGGCACGACCGCAAACGGCTGCGGTCAATCAGGAATACCGGCCTGATCTGTTGCCAAGGAACCTGCACCATGCCCGACTCCGCGCTGCCCGCCGACCTGCCCCGCGACCTGCATTACGTTGATGACACCCAACCCGGCATCCGCCGCAAGCGCCTGCGCGGCAAGTTCCAGTATTTCGATGCCAAGGGCGAACGCATCCAGGATGCCGACGAGATCAAGCGCCTGAATGCCCTGGCAGTGCCCCCGGCCTACACCGACGTGTGGATCTGCGCCGACCCGCGCGGCCATCTGCAGGCCACCGGGCGCGACGCGCGGGGACGCAAGCAATACCGCTACCACACGCGCTGGCGCGAAGTGCGTGACACCGACAAATATTCACGCCTGCAGGAATTCGGCAACGCCCTGCCCAAACTGCGCAAGCAACTCGAGGCGCAATTGGCCGAGCCTGGTTTCACCCGCGAAAAGGTGCTGGCTACCGTGGTGATGCTGCTGGATGCGACCTTGATCCGCGTCGGCAATACCCAGTACGCGCGGGACAACAAATCCTACGGCCTGACCACCCTGCGCAACCGCCATGTCGACATCAAGGGCAGTGAGATCCAGTTCCAGTTTCGCGGCAAGAGCGGCGTGGAGCACCAGGTCAGCGTCAAGGACCGGCGCCTGGCCACAGTGGTCAAGCGCTGCCTGGAGTTGCCGGGGCAGAACCTGTTCCAGTACCTGGACGAGGACGGCGAGCGCCACACGGTCAGCTCGCATGACGTCAACGCGTACCTGCACAGCCTCACCGGCGCCGATTTCACCGCCAAGGATTACCGCACCTGGGCCGGTACCGCGATGGCGCTGGCGGTGCTGCGCGAGTTGGAATGGCAGCCGGAATCCGACGCCAAGCGGCATGTGGTGGCGATGGTCAAGGATGTCGCCAAGCAACTCGGCAACACCCCGGCCGTGTGCCGCAAGTGCTATATCCACCCGGCCGTGCTGGAGCATTTCAGCCTGGGTGAACTGTCCCGACTGCCCAAGCCGCGCCTGCGCAAAGGTTTGAAAGCCGAGGAAGTTGCGCTGGCCATGTTCCTGGAGAAACTGAGCGCCGACTTGCCAGAAAAAGCCAAGGCAGGTTAGGCTTTGCCTCCCTTCTGACGCCCGGGATGACCGCCGACGTGAACCACTAAGCCTTCCAAAATGTATCTGCAACGAGCCGCCTGGCGTGCTTGTTGGCCTGTCCGACATTTTTTTGGAGGTGCTGATGACTGACGTCAACCGGCTGCCCGTCCTGGTTTCACTGCAACACCTGAGCTTCCAATTCGCCAATGGCGAAACCTTGCTGCACGACCTCTCCCTGTCCATCGATCACACCCCCACGGGGATCGTCGGGCGCAATGGCCGCGGCAAAAGCATCCTCGCGCAATTGATCGCCGGGGTATTGCCGCCCTCCTCCGGTTCGCTCGACTGTTCGGCCCGCGTGGCTTACGTGCCGCAGGCCGTGGTGGTGAATGCGGGGCAAACCGTCGCCGCTATCACCGGCACCGCCGAGCCCCTTGCGGCCCTCGCACGCATGGCGGCGGGCGTGGCGCGGGTCGATGATCTTGAGGTGATCGATGATCGGTGGGACCTGGCCGAACGTCTGCGCACCGCCCTGGACGCCGCAGGCCTGGCCGCGCTTGGTTTTGACACGCGCGCCGATCAGCTCAGTGGTGGCCAGCTGGCGCGGGTCGCGGTGATCGGTGCGATGCTTGCGGAACCGCAACTGCTGGTACTCGATGAACCTACCAATCACCTCGACGGCGACGGCCGCACCTGGCTGTTGCAGGTGCTGCAGGCATGGCGCGGCGGCCTGGTGGTGGTCAGCCATGATCGGCAATTGCTCAACACCCTCGGGCGCATCATTGAGCTGTCACCGCTCGGTACCCAGGTGTATGGCGGCAACTATGCTGCCTATCGCCTGCAGCGCGACACCGAGCAGCACGCCGCCATCGCCGCGCTGGAACACGCGCGCCTGGAGCGCAGCCGCGAACGCCGGCGCCTGCAAAAGGATCATGACAGCCTGCAGCGCAATGCCGCGCGCTCGCGCAAACATGCCGAGAAGGCCAATGTCGACCGCTTTACCAAGGCGCGCTGGAAAGGCGCCGCCACCGAAATCGTCAGTACTGTGCGCAGCGCGCATCACGCGCACAAAAGCGAGCTGGATGATCAGGTGCGCGAGGCCTACGCGCGCGTCGAGGACGAAACACCGACCCTGCTGGCCTTGCCCGGCTCGGCGGTGCCCAATGGCCGCCGTGTGATTGCCTTGGCCGAGGTTCAATTACCCTGGCTGTCACTGCCGCCGCTGACACTCGATTTGATCGGGCCGGTGCGCGTGGCGGTGCAAGGGCCGAACGGCTGTGGGAAATCCACTCTGCTCAAAGTGCTGGCAGGCCTGTGGCAGCCGGTCAGGGGCGAATGTTCAGTGCCGGTACCCAGCGCCTACATCGACCAGCATCTGGCGCTGCTCGACGACCAACGCTCGATCATCGACCAACTCAACCTGCTCGACACCCCCTTGGCCGAAGCCCAGTTGCGCACGCGCCTGGCCTTGCTGCAACTGGATGCATTACGGGTCACCCAGCCGGCCGGTCAACTCAGCGGCGGCGAGCGCTTGAAGGCCGCGATGGCGATTGCCCTGTGGCGAGCAACGCCCGCGCAGCTGCTGTTGCTCGACGAGCCTACCAACCACCTTGACCTGGAATCGGTGCTCGCCTTCGAGCAGGCGCTGCAGGGGTTCGACGGGGCGATGCTGGTGGTCTCGCATGACCCGGCGTTCGTGCAGGCGATTCGGCCGACGCATCATTTACGCTGGCAGCCGGAGGGGTGGCGCCTGGAGAGTGTCTGAGGTCATTGCATGGCGCCGCAAAGCGTCCTACGGTAGTGGCCGGATAATCTCACCGAGGAACCCGGCCCCATGCTGCCTTCGCCGCGCAAGCCCTTCGCCAATGCCGCACTCGCCCATCAACAGCGCTGGCGGGGTCGCGTCGGCCTGATGCTGGTGGCCAGCCTGTCGGTGCTGGCGGGCATGACCGACGCCATCGGCTTTATGGCCAGCGGTGACTTTGTGTCGTTCATGAGCGGCAACACCACGCGCCTGGCGGTGGCGATCAGTGCCGGCGATCTCGGCTTGACCGCACGCCTGCTGTTGCTGGTTGCGACATTCGTGGTGGGCAACGCCTTGGGCGTAGTGGTCAGCCGCCTCAGCCGGCGGCATGCCTTGCCTTTGCTGTTGTGCATTGCCGCCTTGCTCTGCGGCGGCGCGCTGCTGCCCTTCGCCGACACGTTGCCCGCGCTGCTGGCGGCGATCATCGCGATGGGCATGCTCAATGCGGCAGTGGAAGAGGTCAACGGCTTGCCGGTGAGCCTCACCTACGTCACCGGGGCGCTGTCACGCTTCGGGCGTGGGCTGGGTCGCTGGATCCTCGGCGAACGCCGCAACGGCTGGCGGGTGCAACTGATTCCATGGGCGGGGATGTTTATCGGCGCGGTGATTGGCGCACTGCTGGAACAACAACTGGGCCTGCGGGCGCTGTGGGTCAGCGGCGCATTGGCGGGGGTGCTGGGGTTGGTGTCGCTGAAGATTCCCCGTCGCTGGCACCTGGGTTTTATGCCGCGCTAAGGGTTGAAAGGATGCTCGCCCGACGTTTAGGCCTCGACGTCCGTGTACTGGTAAAGAGCCATCATGTCGGGCGAGCGCGTGCATCATAAGCGAATGTCCGGCGGCTGTCCCGCCGGGCGATTCCTAAAAGCACTAAGGCAATGGATTACAGACAGGTCGCGAGGGCCGCCAGGCGGCGTTTGGCCGGCATGTTGTCTTGCGCTGCGTAGTACTTGACGGTCGAGCCGGCGCCGGCACTCAGCACGTCGACGAAGTAATCGCCAGCGGTGGTGTAGACGGTAAAACCACCCGCTCCGGTGGGCTCCTTGAAGCCGCCGGCGTCGACGCCAAACACACTTTCATCCTGCCAACCGAACTGAATGCACTCGGCAACCACCAGGGTGGCCTTGTCCGAGGCCATGGTCTTGTAGGGGTTGCCGGCGCGCGCCTCTTTCATCTTCGAGCCCGCGCAACCGGCCAGGGCGGCCAGTACCAATGCGCCTATTACGACCTTGTGCATGCCATCGTTCCTTGGAAAAAAAACGCGACTCTACCATTAGCGGAACCGTCGAGGCGAAAGCCAGGCAGAAACCTGCCCCGCACGCAGCATGAATTTAGTTTCACTGTGAGGGGCGATCGCGCCGCCTATAGTCGGCAGGCTCATTTTTAAGAAGTCTCCCTTCTGCCCGCTCTCCCGCGGGCTTTTTTTCGCCTGTGCGTCAGAGCCACCAACGAAACAGGTAGAACAACGCCATGCTCAGCAGCACGGTGATCAACACGTTACGCGTCCAGAACATCAGCCCTACCGCGCAGATAGCTGCCAGCAGGTAAGGGTTGGACGGGCTCAGGTTGAGCTGGTGGTCGGCGAGAAAAATGATCGGCCCGCAGATCGCCGTAAGCATGCCCGGCACCGCAAACCCCAGGAACTCGCGCGCCCCGCGATTGAGGCGCACCGGCAAGCGCGGCTCGATAAACAGGTAACGGTTGAGAAACACCACCAGGCCCATGGCCACAATCATCAGGTAGATCATCGCTGCCCTACTCCCAGGCGTTTGCACACAAACCCGGCACTCATGCCCAGCACGCCGGACACCACCACTGCCGACTCCCAGTGCAGGAAGCTCAACCACACTGAACACAACAATGACACGGCCACACAGACCACTGTCGGCACGTCGCGCACCACCGGCGTGATCAAGGCAATAAAGGTCGCGGCAATCGAGAACTCCAGGCCCAGTTGATCCAGGCCGGGGATGCTTTTGCCGAGCACGATGCCGGCCAGGGTGAACAGGTTCCAGGCGATATAGAACGTCAGGCCGACCCCCAGTGCATACCAGCGATTGAAGGTTTCGCGGTCGTAGTGGCTGACCAGGGCGAAGAATTCGTCGGTCAACAGAAAGCCCAGGCTCATGCGCCAGCGGCTTTTAAGCGGGGAAATAATCGGGCGCAGGTGCATGCCGTAGAGCAAGTGCTGGGATGTCAGCAGCAGCGTGGTGAGCACGATGGAGATCAGGCTGGCGCCGCTCTTGACCATGCCGATGGCGACCAACTGCGCCGCGCCGGCAAACACGATGGCCGACAAACCTTGGGCTTGCAGTGGGGTGAATTGCGCATCGATGGCCATCGAACCGGCCAGCAGGCCCCAGGGCGCACAGGCCAGGGACAGGGGAATGACGGCGATCGCGCCGCGAGCGAAGGCGTAATGAGGTAAGGCAGTAGGCATGGAGACGGCTCATCGACAGACAGTCGACAAGCATGCCAGCGCAACCAGGGGCTTGTCTTGAACGATCTTGCTCAGGCCAGGCGTACCGACACCTGCTCCACCGAATCCCGCGCTTCGCGCAGTTCGTGGGCATCCTGGTTGAGGCGGTGGATGGTATTGAGCAGACGTTGGCGCAGGACTTCATCGCCGAGTTTTTCGACGGCACGCATCAGGTCGAACGCCGCGGTTTCGTTATTTTCCGCGACGGAATCCAGGGTCTTGCGCAGGTTGCGAGTGGCACGGGTCACGCGGGGTCATCCTTCATCAGCAATGGGCAGGCACTTTAGGACATTCTTGTTTCATTTTAATTTCAAACACTTGTGGCTGATTTCCGCGGATTTGATCCACGTCAATTGAAACAAGGTTTGACCAAAATATATGGACATCCGTATATTCGTATTTCCATATATTACAAACAGGCTGCGCATGTCGGACCTCTTCTCTCCACCCACATTGTTCAAATGCCTGGCTGACGCCACCCGCGCGCGCCTGACGTTGTTGATCCTGCGCGAAGGCGAACTTTGCGTCTGCGAACTGATCCATGCCTTGGACGACAGCCAGCCAAAAATTTCCCGCCACCTGGCGCAACTGCGCAGTTGCGGGCTGGTGCTGGATCGTCGCCAGGGCCAATGGATCTACTACCGCCTCAACCCGGCGCTGCCTGGCTGGGTGACCGAGGTGTTGCAGACCACCCTGCAAGCCAACCAACCCTGGTTGCACAGCGACGCACAACGCCTGGAAGCAATGGGCGACAGACCACAACGGGCCAGCACCTGCTGCTGAGCCAACGGAGCGTTTATTCATGCTTGTCGCAGTTGCTATTTTTATCCTCACCATCGTGCTGGTCATCTGGCAGCCCAAGGGCCTCGGCGTGGGCTGGAGTGCCACGCTGGGCGCGATCCTGGCCCTGGCCTGCGGTGTGATCAGCCTGGCCGACATCCCGGTGGTGTGGCACATCATCTGGAACGCCACCGCCACGTTTGTCGCACTGATCATCATCAGCCTGTTGCTCGATGAGGCCGGCTTCTTTGCGTGGACCGCCTTGCATGTGGCGCGCTGGGGCCGTGGACGCGGCCGGCGCTTGTTTGCCTATATGGTGCTGCTCGGTGCCCTGGTCTCGGCGTTGTTTGCCAACGACGGCGCGGCGCTGATCCTCACGCCGATTGTGATGTCGATGCTGCTGGCGCTGCGTTTTTCCCCGAGCGCGACCCTGGCGTTTGTCATGGGGGCAGGCTTTATCGCCGACACGGCGAGCCTGCCGCTGGTGGTGTCGAACCTGGTGAACATCGTCTCGGCGGATTATTTCAAGATCGGCTTCAACGAATACGCCGCCGTCATGGTGCCGGTGAACCTTGTCAGCGTCGCGGCGACCTTGGCGGTGCTGCTGTGGTTTTTCCGCCGCGACATCCCGCAGACCTACGACCCGGCCGACCTGGAAGACCCTGCGAGTGCCGTGCACGACCGCGCCACCTTCCGCGCCGGTTGGTGGGTGCTGGGCATCCTGCTGGTCGGTTGCTTTGCCCTCGAACCGCTGGGCATTCCGATCAGTGCCATCTCGGCGGCGTGCGCCGTGCTGCTCCTGGTGATTGCCGCCAAGGGCCACAAGATTTCCACGCGCAAAGTACTCAAGGAAGCGCCCTGGCAAATCGTGATCTTCTCCCTGGGCATGTACCTGGTGGTTTATGGCCTGCGTAATGCCGGGCTCACCACCTACCTGGCGACCTGGCTGGATACCTTTGCGCAGCACGGCGTATGGGGCGCAGCCATGGGCACGGGCGTGCTGACCGCGTTGTTGTCGTCGGCGATGAATAACCTGCCGACGGTGTTGATCGGCGCGCTGTCCATCGAGTCCAGCCATGCCGTGGGCGTGGTCAAGGACGCGATGATCTACGCCAACGTGATCGGCAGTGACCTGGGTCCGAAGATCACCCCGATCGGCAGCCTCGCCACGTTGTTGTGGCTGCACATCCTGGCGCGCAAAGGCATCACCATCACCTGGGGCTATTACTTCAGGGTCGGGATCGTGCTGACCCTGCCGGTGCTGTTGATCACCCTCGCCGCCCTCGCCTTGCGCCTGAGTCTTTGAAGGAATCGAGCCATGAAAGTCCTGTTCATGTGTACCGCCAACAGCTGCCGCAGCATCTTGTCCGAAGCCGTGTTCAATCACCTGGCGCCGCGCGGGTTTGCAGCGATCAGCTCCGGCAGTTTCCCCAAGGGCCAGGTGCTGCCACGCAGCCTCGGCACGTTGCAGGCGGCGGGCATCAGCACCGAGGGGCTGTACAGCAAAGGCAACGAGGCCTTTGAAGGCAGCCCGCCGGACGTGGTCATCACCGTGTGTGACAAAGCCGCCGGCGAGGCCTGCCAGGTGTATTTCGGGCCGGCGGTGAAGGCGCATTGGGGTCTGGAGGATCCCTCCGATGTGCAAGGCGATGAAGCCTCGATCCAAGCCGCATTCGATGCCACGCTGGCGATTATCGCCGCACGCTGCCGTGCATTTTTCGCCCTGCCTGTCGCCGACCTCAGCCCTGCTGACCTGAAAACACAACTTGAGCGCATTGCGCAGTTGTCACCGCAGAACCCATGAGCCCCCTGCCAAACCTGGATGTATCGCTGCTCCCGCCCGGCCCACTGGATTCGACCCAGGCCCCGCGCATCCTGCTGCTGCACGGGTCGACCCGCGAACAATCAACGGTCGATTTGAACCGCGCTGCCAGCGTATGCTGAGGCCCTCACTCCTAGCGAGCCACCTCGATGAGCGCCATGCAACACGCCTGGCTGGGCAACTACGAACTCAGCAGCACGACCTGCACCGGCCTGACCTTTGCGCGCCACAGCCATGATGAGTGCGTGATCGGCGTGAACCTGCTGGGCGAGGAAAAAGTCTGGCTGGACCGCCGCGAGTTTGCGGCGGGGCCGGGCTCGATCACCCTGTATAACCCCGGGCAGATTCAGGGCGGCGGCGCTGCCGAGGGCGCGCCTTGGCAGTTTGTCAGCCTGTACGTGAGCGCCGACCAATTGGCCGGTGATCTGGGGCTGGCGCAGGTTGAGTTCGACCGCTCGCTGTGTGTCCAGCCGGACCTGGCCCAGCGCCTGGCGATGGCGGTGAAAGGCGCATTGAGTGGCGATGCGCGGGTGCGCGAGTTGCACGAAGAGGCTTTGCTGCTGTTGCTCGGCGAAGTGGTCCGCCTCAGTGGTGTGCGCCTGCCCGTCACCGCGGCCACCGGCAAAAGCCTGATCGGCCGCGCCCAGGAGCTGCTCGCCGAACAGCTGCATCAGTCTGTACCGTTGGAGCAGTTGGGCGATGAGTTGGGATTGTCCAAATTCCATCTGCTGCGCACCTTCCAGAAAGAAACCGGGCTCAGTCCCCGGCAATGGGCCATGCAATTGCGCACTCGCCGTGCCAAGGGCCTGTTGCGCAACGGCGTGGCGGCCAGTGAAGTCGCGCACACGCTGGGTTTTGCCGATCAGAGCCACCTGAATCGGCATTTTCGCGCGGCCTACGGCATCACTCCCGGCCGCTACCAGAGCGTAATGAAGCGCTGAACAGCGCAATCTGGTTCAAGACTGCACACCCATCCCTGCGCACACTGCCCGGCATCATTTGAAGGAACGCGGGCATGCTGACGATCTTCTTTTACGCGCTGGTATTCGGTTTTGTTTTCTGTCTCTCTCCCGGCGCGGTGCTGGCGGAAACCCTGCGCCGTGGCCTGTTGCACGGTTTCACCCCAGCCTTGCTGGTGCAGGTCGGTTCGCTGGTGGGCGATGCCGTCTGGGCGGTGATCGGGCTCACCGGTATCGCCTTGCTGATCCAGCATGACGCGGTGCGCGTGCCGCTGACGGTGGTCTGTGCGCTGTACCTGGCCTGGCTGGGCGTACGCAGCCTGCTCGACGCCTGGCACCTGCCCGAAGCCGACAGCAACGTAGCCCGCTCCGGTAAAAATGCGCTGGCGGTAGGCGCGGCGATTTCGTTGGCCAACCCGAAGAACATCGTCTATTGGGGCGCGTTGGGCAGCGCCTTGTCCGGCATCGTCGGCGCGACGCCCAGCCACGGGCAGACGCTGATGTTTTTTGCGGGGTTCATGCTGGCCTCGGTGTTGTCGTGCTTTTTGATTGCAGCGCTGGTGAATCTGTTGCGCCAGAACGCTTCGCCGTTGTGGCAACGCATCAGTTACGGCGCCTGCGGCGTGGTCTTGATCTATCTGGCTATTCTCGCGGCACAGGGCATATGAAGTTATATAACCGGCAACTTCAGAGTGCCTCTTATCTGAATGAACTCTGAACCGCGGGTTATTTAATTAATCATCCGTTGACATTTTGTAACTGCCTGAGTAGATTGCCCGTGCCCGCTACTGGGGCCTTTTTTAAACCTCACAAAAGAAGCCAATGGACACAGTATCTAGTCGCTGTCCGAGCACCGCGTTTGCGGGCATCGGGCGCCAAACCCAGAATATGACAGGACTCGCCTTCCAGGTCCGGTAAGCTGCGCTAGAGCTTGATGCTCCTCCGTAACTGCCTCGCCGGATGCGTATCCGGTCCCGAGGTGTGTTATGACCTTCCAAGCCTTTGTTTTACCTGATGTACGCACACTGGCCGCCGCCCTGCGCGCCAAGCTGTGTCGCGAGCCCGTGGGTTTTTCGCCGACCCGCTCGCCACTTGCCGTACCCTCTCCTCAAGTGCGCCCGGCCCACCCGCTGGCGCACTGGCGTATCTGCCCAGCCACTGGCCAATTGCAGCAGCACTGGGATCACGCCGACCCTCAAGACCCACAGAGACCGACCGTTTCCCGCCTGGCGCAAGCTGGCTTGATGCTCGGTCTGTATGTGAGCGCTCGCGCAGCTTAACCCCGCTGGAAACAGCAACTATCTGATCAATACCTGGAGTTCCTCATGAACACTTCCAGATGTAATCGGCTGCGCGTTAGTTAACTAACGCCGCCATCAAAGTTAGATGAACACCTTATTTGAACCGATCGCAAAGTTAGCGGCTCGGCCGGCTTTCACTCGCCTGTATGCAGGCAAGTAACGGGCCTGTTTTGTCGACAACTGGCGACAGGAGTACACACCATGAGCGCCGTAAAAAACACGCCACTGCAGAAGAAAAAGGGCACCGACGCCGACACCAAACTGTCGATGCGTGCCGCCCGCGAAGCCCACAACGGCTTATCCGCCACCCTCGCTAACGTTCGCGCCACCCAGGATGGCCTGACCGAACTGGACGCCGCTGCCCGCCTGCAACGCGAAGGCTACAACGAAGTGGCGCACGACAAGCCGCCTCACGCCATCGTCCAGTTCCTGCAGGCCCTGAACAACCCGTTCATCTACGTGCTGCTGACCCTGGGCGGCATCAGTTTCTTCACTGACTGCTGGCTGCCGATGCAGGATGGCGAAGAGGCCGACCCCACCAAAGTCATCATCATCATGACCATGGTGCTGCTCAGCAGCCTGCTGCGCTTCTGGCAGGAGCACCGCTCGGCCAAGTCCGCCGAAGCCTTGAAAGCCATGGTGCGCACCACGGCGACCGTGCTGCGCCGCGAGCAAGTGGGCGGCCAGCCCGCCCTGCGCGAAGTGCCGATGCGTGAACTGGTGGCCGGCGACATCGTGCAGTTGTCGGCCGGCGACATGATCCCCGCCGATATCCGCCTGATCGAGTCCCGCGACCTGTTCATCAGCCAGGCCGTGCTCACCGGCGAAGCCTTGCCGGTGGAGAAATACGACACCTTGGGCGAGGTCACGCAAAAATCCGCCAGCGCCTTGGCCGCCGACCAGGGCAACCTGCTGGACCTGCCGAACATCTGCTTCATGGGCACCAATGTGGTCAGCGGCCGCGCCAAAGCCGTGGTAGTCGCCACTGGACCACGTACTTACTTTGGCTCGCTGGCCAAGGCAATTGTCGGTTCGCGGGTGCAAACCGCCTTTGATCGCGGGGTGAACAGCGTCAGCTGGCTGCTGATCCGCTTCATGCTGGTGATGGTGCCGATCGTGTTCCTGCTCAATGGTTTCTCCAAGGGCGACTGGGGCGATGCGTTCCTGTTCGCACTGGCGGTGGCCGTGGGCCTGACCCCGGAAATGCTGCCGATGATCGTCAGCGCCAACCTGGCCAAGGGCGCCACGGCCATGGCCAAGCGCAAGGTGGTGGTCAAGCGCCTCAACGCGATCCAGAACTTTGGCTCGATGGACGTGCTGTGCACCGACAAGACTGGCACGCTGACCCAGGACAAAATCATCCTCGAGCATCACGTCAATGCCTTTGGCCAGCGGGATGACGCGGTGCTGTCCCTGGCATGGCTCAACAGCTATCACCAGAGCGGCATGAAGAACCTGATGGACCAGGCCGTGGTGCAGTTCGCCGAGCAGAACCCCAAGTTCCAAGTGCCATTTGCCTACAGCAAGGTCGATGAATTGCCCTTCGACTTTGTGCGCCGTCGCCTGTCGATCGTGGTCAAGGACGCCGCCGACGACCACCTGCTGGTGTGCAAGGGCGCTGTGGAGGAGATGCTGGGCATTTCCACCCACGTGATGGAGGCAGGCAAGGCCGTGCCGCTGGATGAGCACCGCCGCGAAGCGTTGCTGGCGATTGCCAACGACTACAACGAAGACGGTTTCCGGGTGCTGGTGGTGGCCAACCGTCACATCCCTAAATCGCTGGCGCGCCAGCAGTACACCACCGCTGATGAACGCAACCTGGTGATCCAGGGCTTCCTGACCTTCCTCGATCCACCGAAGGAAACCGCGGGCCCGGCGATTGCCGCGCTGCAACAAATCGGCGTGGCGGTCAAAGTGCTGACCGGCGACAACGCGGTGGTCACCAGCAAGATCTGCCGCCAGGTCGGGCTCGATCCAGGCCAGCCGCTGCTGGGGGTGGAAATCGAAGCGATGGACGACGCGACCCTGCTGCGCCGCGTGGAAGAGCGCACGGTGTTCGCCAAGCTCACGCCACTGCAGAAATCCCGCGTGCTCAAGGCTTTGCAGGCCAACGGTCACACGGTCGGTTTCCTCGGTGACGGCATCAACGATGCACCGGCGCTGCGCGATGCCGACGTGGGTATCTCGGTGGACAGCGGTACCGATATCGCCAAGGAATCGGCCGACATCATCTTGCTGGAAAAGAGCCTGATGGTGCTTGAAGAAGGCGTGCTCAAGGGCCGCGAAACCTTCGGCAATATCATGAAGTACCTGAACATGACCGCCAGCTCCAACTTCGGCAACGTGTTCTCGGTGCTGGTCGCCAGTGCGTTCATTCCGTTCCTGCCGATGCTGTCGATCCACTTGCTGCTGCAGAACCTGATGTACGACATCTCCCAGCTGGCCTTGCCGTGGGACAAGATGGACAAGGAATACCTGGCCAAGCCGCGCAAGTGGGATGCCAAGAACATCGGCCGCTTCATGATCTGGATCGGGCCGACCTCGTCGATCTTCGACATCACCACGTTTGCGCTGATGTGGTACGTGTTCGCCGCCAACAGTGTCGAGATGCAGACCCTGTTCCAGTCCGGCTGGTTTATCGAGGGGCTGCTCTCGCAAACCCTGGTGGTGCATATGCTGCGCACGCGCAAGATCCCGTTCTTCCAGAGCACAGCCGCGTGGCCGGTGCTGATGATGACCGCCGTGGTCATCGGGCTGGGGATCTACGTGCCGTTCTCGCCGCTGGGCACCCTGGTCGGCCTGCAACCGCTGCCGCTGGCGTACTTCCCGTGGTTGGTCGGCACCCTGCTCGCCTACTGCTGCGTGGCCCAACTGATGAAAACCCTCTACATCCGCCGCTTCAAGCAGTGGTACTGAGTTTCACCCTGCCATGCCTCGTAGGAGCCGGCTTGTCGGCAAGCCGGGCTCCTACACCCAGGCAGCGTTTGCATTGCAAGGAAATTTCTTATGCGCGTCTTGATCTGTGCAGGTCGTCATTACGCCGACACCAAAAAGTCCCGCCAGGTGCTGGACGCTTACCACCGCCTGCGCCCGGTGCAGGTATTGATCCACGGCGGCAACCAGTTCCTCGGCAGCGACATCGAGGAATGGGCACGCGAGCTGGGCATCGACGTGGTGCGCTACCCGCCCAACTGGCAACACCACGGCAAGCAGGCGGAACGCCAACGCAACCATTTCATGCTGACCGACAGCCGCCCCGATGTGGTCATCGCCCTGCCCGGTGGCGATGACACCTTCGAGCTGGTCAGCCAGGCCAACGCCAGCGGTGTCTCGGTACTCACCGTAGAAAGCTGAATTCACGCGAGGTGCATCATGCACAAAAAACACACCCCTCAACGCCCCGACGGGTTTGCCAAATACCGTGCGCGCCACTATCGCGGTGCGCGCAATAGCCTGCTGCTGTTGCCGCCGGCGAAACGTCGGGCGCTGCGGCGCAATTTGATCTTTATCGGCCTCACGCTGGGCCTGATCCTGCTGGTGGCCCTGGTGTCGAAAGCCCACGCGGCCGGCGGTGCCTACGTGGTCGACGACGGCGCGATCAATGCGCCAGGAGCATGCAACATAGACGCCTGGTACAGCGCCAATCGCCACGATGGCAGCACCCACAGCGAGACGCTGTCGCCGGCCTGCACCTTCGCCGCTATGCCCTCTGTGCAATGGGGCGCGGCGCTGTCACGGGCCGACCATGAGACTCAGGTCAGCCCACAACTCAAGGCCCAAGTGCTGTCCCGACAAGACCTGGGCGTGGAAATCGCCGTTTCCGCTGGCGCGCACCTGGCGCTGGATCGACAACACGGGTTTGATGGCGCTGACCTGAACGTCCCGTTCACCTGGCAAGCCCTTGAAGCCTTGCGCCTGAACCTGAACGCCGGCTGGACTCATGCCTACAACGACGGCGATCAGCAACATCGCCTGACCTGGGGCAGCGGCTTGGAGTACGAGCTTGCGCACGCCCTGACGCTGATCGCCGAGCGCTACGGCCAGGTCGGCGGCGACCAGGCCTGGCAGGCCGGACCGCGCCTGCACCTGGGGGAATTTGTCGACATCGACCTGATACTGGGGCGCAGCCTGACCGGCGCCCGCGACCAGTGGCTGACCACCGGTGCGACACTGCGGTTCTAGGCTTTGGCCTGTTGCTCCAACAGCAGCTGCAACTGCGGGTCGATCTGCAACTGCCCCGCAAGGTCATCCAGGTAGTTGCGTTCGGCTTCCTGCTGGTCATCGACCAGCAGCACACTGGCCACGTACATCTCGGCCGCCACTGCCGGGTCTTCGGCAAACTCGGCAAAATCCGCCGCATCCAGGGGCTTGGCGATTTCGGCGTCGAGCCACTGTTGCAACTGTGGGTCGTCGGCATGTCGGCTTACTTCATTCGAGATCAACTGCCGCTCTTTTTCGTCGATCTCGCCGTCGGCCTTCGCGGCCGCAATCAATGCACGCAAGACTGCGTGGCTGTGGGCTTCGGCTTCGGCGCCGTGGAGCTGGTCGACGGTCTGGAATGCCGCTTGTGGCTTGGCCGCCTGCTGGCTCTGCCAGGCCTGATACGCTTGGAAAGCCATCATTCCCAGGGAGGCCAACGCCGTATAATTCATCCCGCCAGTACGCCCCTGGGCCGGGCGCGCGGCAGCTCCACCCCCGAGCATGCCGCCCAAGCCACCCAACAACCCACCCAGGCCGCCACCCGCAGGCGCATTGGTGCTGCTGGTGCCTTTCAACAGACCACCAAGCAGCCCGCCCAGGCCGCCTCCCGCGGTGCCACCGCCCGACTGCCCGGCGCGCAGCAGTTGTTCAAGTAAGTCGCTGGTGTTCATGGTTTCACCCTCCCAGAGCGTGGTGTTGGCGTCTAACAACCATAGCTCGCCACTGCGGGAACACCATGACCGCCGGGCGGCCACGCCTTATGATGGCGCGACCCCGCCAACAAGAGACACACCCCGTGAACCGTATCGAACAGATCGCGCTGATGGCGACCTACAACCAGTGGATGAATCGCAAGGTCTATGACGCGGCCGGCACCCTGGACCACGCCGCATTGCTGGAGGACCGCCAAGCGTTTTTCGGCTCGATCTTCGGCACGCTGAACCACCTGGTGCTGGGCGATACGGTCTGGCTCAAGCGCTTTGCGCTGCACCCTGTCGGCTTTTCGGCACTGGCCCCGTTGAGCGCCATCGAGGCACCACGCGACCTCAAGCACCTGGCCTTCGCCGATCTGTGCGCACTCGCGTCCCGGCGCGTCTGGCTGGATGAGCTGATCATCGAGTGGGCCCACGGCTTGAGCGATGGTGACCTCGACCATCGCCTGCACTACCACAACATGCGCGGAGTCGCGGCGGACAAGCCGTTTTTCAGCCTGCTGGTGCATTTCTTCAATCACCAGACCCATCACCGCGGCCAGGTGACGACCTTGCTGACCCAGGCCGGCGTGGATGTGGGCGATACCGATCTATTGGCGCTGATCGACTAGCCGTAGCCGCGTACCTATCCGTTTGGGGGGATAAACGAACGTCACACCACCGATGGGGTCGTAACTTCAGGTGCCGGGATTTTCCGCTCCCGCCCTCCCCGCGCGCATTGTGGGTCTACCGATGCGCGTACCCCATAAGAAGGAGACGCTTACATGGTCATTCACTTCAAGGTCGCCGGGCATCTGGCTTGCGGCCATCACGGCACCAACCTCCCGTCCAGCACCGAGTTGAACCGGGTCAAATGCCGCACCTGCCGCAACACCGAAGCCTACAAGGAAGCGCGCCGCACCCAGCGCAACGCCGCTCGCCGCGCGTCACGCAAAGCCAAGACTCATACCGCAACCGACTGGCGCAGCGCGTGGACACAACGCCTGACCGACTTGCCAGGCCTGCAGCGCCTGCCACGCGGATTCAGCGGCCAGCCTTTCGTCTAGGCCGCCCATGCAAAAGCCCCGGCCAGGCCGGGGCTTTTTTGTTGCACTCAATCATCATTGGACACCGGCCGGTTGCGTGCCTTGTACCCTGGCAAGGTAGCGGCATACGCAAATGCCTGTTCACGGGAATTGAAGGTCGCCAACCGGTCCTGGGGCGTACATACCCGCCACGGTCCATGGTTGACCTGCACGATGTCGTAGCCATTCAGATGCAGCTTCGTCAGCATTGGAGCGCTCATAGTCACCTCGCTTTCCTGAGATTTTCTGGCGTTGCAGCCCCACCTTACACCCGCAACGGGCTCAGAGGTCGACCATGTGTCGTAGCGAAATGGCTGCATTCATGAACACCAAACAGCCGCTGATTCACTGTCTGGCCGGCGAGTATCGCAAGTAGTCAAAGCTGTCATTTATGGCTCTTGTTCTGTCGCCAGCGGAATCGTCCGATTAGTCTCAATACGCCCTGTAGATCACTGATCTGCCGAGCTTTTTCACTCAAGCCTTCAGCAATAAAGCTACCCTTCGACCTTGCGCCCAAGCGTGCGGATCTATATATTCCCTACCCTGCTACAACGCGCTGCCGCCCGAATGGCGAAACTGGTAGACGCATGGGACTTAAAATCCCCCGCTCGTAAGGGCGTCCCGGTTCGATTCCGGGTTCGGGCACCAAAGATATCAAGGGCTTGCATGATGAACTTCATGCAGGCCCTTATCTTTTGTGTTCCGCAATTTTGGGATGTGTTCCGCAATTCCCCTCTCCGGCGTTCTGCCGACCGAGCACCTAACCCAAAAACCCTGAATACAAACGGACTTCCTTTTCAGGCTTGGCCAACTTCCTCAAGCGCAGCATCCCCTCGAAGTCTTACCTCCTCTTTTATCTCCGCGATGAGCCTGGCGATTGCGCGGCTTGATCCTAGAGTTTTTGGATCAACCCCGGCGACCGTCAACAATTCCTGCTGAGTCATAGGGTCGATCAGCTGAATGTTGAGTGAGTCAAACCTGATGGAGCACACGCACCTGGTGGGAAGGAACGCCGTCTCAATTATATGGCGTAACTCTAAGGTAGAGATCATCACGTGACCCTTTAAAACCAATGGATAGAGGCCTTTCGGCGCGGCGATGTGGCTTAGGGAACCTAAATGTAAAAACGTTCAAGTTAGTACATGTTAGTTTGATTTTTGAGACGTGGTTCACGCCTCGTAGCTGTTCCGACAGCCGCCGTCGTTTGCCCCTGCCGCTTGATGGGAAACCACTCTGTATACCTGCTGCTACGCTGTTCACTCCAACAGAGGATCGCCGATGCCAAACTCAGACCTGCTCCCTTCCTTGCTCTCCAGGCTGTACGAAAACCAGCTGGCCCTCGAAGCCTCGATCATGGAGTTATCGAACTGGGTCGAGCAGCGTGGCTCAGCCGATGTGGCGGAGAACATCCGCGGCGCTCTGCACACCATCGATGAGAACGAGGAGTTCATCAAGCTGACTCTGGCGGTTCTTATGTCGCCCGAGTGAAGTTGATCTGGCGCTGAGCGCTTCACTACTTGCAAGCAACCGACCACAGCTGATTGAGCTTCGTCGTGTAGCTCTGGCTCATCATTTCCCGGCGCATCCCCCACTCAGGGTTCGTCGGCACACTGGCCGACCTCAGTGTTCCCCTACCCCATCTTTCATTGATCTGGTCCAGCACGGTCATTACTCGGGTGGCCTCGGCCGGCTGGGACACCGCGAATAGATCGTCCGTGTATTCGCCTGGCTGGCACAGGTTGAGCAACATCACCTCGGCCTTGCTGTATTTGAATCCAGGGCGGTAGATGTGGTCGAGGGCATCGACGGCGGCTTTGGTCAGCAGCCGCACGTCGTCGGTCGGGTACGGCATATCCACCACTACCCCGTTGGCGTATTTCGCCTCATCCGGATTGAACATGCCGGTGCGGATGCAGACCCGGACTTTCTTGCAGAGCGAGTTTTGCGCGCGGAGCTTTTCTGAGGCCCGCATCATGTAAGTGGCCACGGCCTCCTTGATAGGAGCCAGGTCGGTCAGCCGCTTACCAAACATGCGACTGCAGCAGATCTCTTGCTTCGGTGGGTCGGGCTCATCCAACTCGAGGCAGGAGGTGCCTGCGAGTTCCCGTGCCGTCTTCTCGATCACAACACTGAATTTCTTGCGGAGCGTCCAGGGGTCGGCCTTGGCCAGGTCCATCGCTGTCTTGATGCCCATCGTGTCCAGGTGGAGCTTCATTTTTCGGCCAACACCCCAGACCTCGGACACATCTGTATTGCGCAGCACCCAGTCCCGTTTGATTGGATCAGTGATGTTCACCACGCCACCGGTTTGGGCCTGCAAGCGCTTGGCGGTGTGGTTCGCAAGCTTTGCCAGCGTCTTTGTATTGGCGATGCCGACGCCGACGGGGATGCCGGTGCACCGCAGCACCTGCGCGCGGATCTGCCGGCCGAGCGCGTCAAGCCCTCCAATACCGGTGAGGTCAGCAAAGGCTTCGTCGATGCTGTAGATCTCGACTGCGGGCACCATGCTCTCTATCAGCGTCATCACTCTCTCGCTCATGTCGCCGTAAAGCGCGTAGTTCGACGAGAACGGGACGATTCCGTGCTGTTTGAGCTTCTGTTTAATCTGGAAATACGGCTCGCCCATCTTGATAAAGGGCTTGGCGTCGTAGCTTCGGGCAATCACGCAGCCGTCGTTGTTGCTCAGCACGACAATCGGCGTTTTGGCGAGGTCAGGCCTGAATACACGCTCGCAACTTGCGTAGAAGCTGTTGCAGTCGATCAGAGCGAATACTGGCGGATTAGACATGGCTGCGCACAGTACTGGTGATCACGCCCCAGATCGATAGCTCGTCGCCTTCCAGCACGTATCGCGCCGGGTACTTCGGGTTTTCGGAAAGCAGTATCACCTCCTTGCCGCGTTTGCAGAGCCGCTTGCACATGGGGTCGTTATTCAGGAGGGCCACAACTATGTGCCCGTGCGCAGGCTCAATTGAGCGATCCACCACTGCCAGGTCGCCTTCGAAAATTCCCGCACCCTGCATGCTTTCACCGGTAATCATCACCAGGTACACATGAGGAGCCCTGATATTCAGTACTTCATCTAGGGAAATGTGCTGCTCGATGTGATCGGCCGCCGGGGACGGGAAACCCGCCGGCACATGAAAAGAGCAGAGAGGCAGTTTTGCACCGCCGCCCGCAATTGGACCCAGGATGTTGAAGCTCATGGTGCTGCCTTATGCAAATACTGTACGAATGTACAGTTAATAACGCAGATGGCTTGCGGTCAATTTGGCGTAAGAGATATCTGACAAGCGGACGCGTCAGCCCAATTCATCTGCGTACGCGGCGACAGCCTCTTCTGTGAGTTCCCGCCACTCGTTGCTGTCGATTATGCCGCGCTCTTTCATATCGTCAGCCAGAGACAGGCGCCTCTCGTAACGCTCTTCCGGTGTGGCTGAGATGAAGTCCGGATCGTTTCGCAGGGAAAACCACGCCTCCATTGCGTTGATCTGATCGATGTTGATTGCCATGACGAATACCCGGGGCCAGTGTCTACAGTGTAGAGATTGGCCTGGCCCGCGGCTGTTCATTGAGGCCGACGAGCGGAGACGACTATGTGCGGAAGACTTTCCCAGTACAGCGGCATCCACGACTTTGTTGCGGCTTTGAGCATGCCCAATGCCCTGGCGAACTCCGTCGGTGAATTGCCACTCGAGCGCTACAACGTTGCCCCGACAACCCAAGTCGCCCTACTCCACCTGCAGGGCGACCTGCTGCACGCCGACCTGGTGCGCTGGGGATGGCGGCCGCACTGGGCCAAAGACCGCGCCGCCCCCATCAATGCCCGCGTCGAGAAGGTGGCCCACGGCCCGTTCTTCAGGGCGATCTGGCCACACAGGGCAATCACACCGATCGATAACTGGTTTGAGTGGGTTGATGAAGGCGGACCGAAGAAACAGCCCTACCTGATCCGCCGGCGGGATGGCGAGCCCGTGCTGTGCGCCGCCATTGGACAACTGCCCGACAGCGATGAAGGCCCAGGCGAGCATGATGGCTTCGTGATCATCACCGCCGACAGCGCCGGCGGCATGGTGGACATCCACGACCGGCGCCCGGTGGTGCTGACGCCGGACTTGGCCCGGGAATGGTTGGACCCGGCCACGCCCAAGGAGCGCGCCGAGCAGATGGTGCTGCACCAGGGCGAACCGGCCGAGGCCTTCGAGTGGTTCAAAGTCGACACGGCCGTGGGCAATGTGAGGAATAAGGGGCCAGAGCTAATCCAGCCGATCGAACCGGCATTGAAATAACAGGCAACATTCTCCCGAATGGAACTGGAGGCGCCTTTCTATTGGTGGTCTAAGGTTTTCCTTGCAATCAAATTGAGTCGTAACAAGGAGAAAGTCATGTCCAAGTCTGGAGGCGGCAAGAGCAATTCCGGTTCGACTGGTAAAGGCGAAGGCGGCGGAGGCTCCAAAGCGCCCGCGGTTCCAAACCTTCCAAGTACCACGGGCAAACCTTCCGGCGGCGGCCGAGGAAATGCCGCACCCAAAGCCAAGTAAACTCTAGCAGCCACCCACCCTTCGTGGGTGGCTCTCATTTCGGGCGTGCACTCACTTCCCTCACATACGCCTGGCACGCCCGCAGCGCAATTACGGCGTTATCCCCATCGTCGGTGATGGCGATAATTCGTTGAGCATGCGCTGGGTCAAGTTGGGCTCGACGGGCTGCATGAACCACGCCGACGGCGCCGGGGGCGGAAGGCACGTTGCAACTACTGGCTGGATCCTCGGCAAGGAGGACTGACAGGCGCACATCAGCAGTGGCAAGGCGATCGCGCAAAAGAGCCTGGCTGCGTTGGGCATCGGATAATTCCCTGGTGTGTTGTTGGTCCTGGGCGGCGAGCTTCTGCTCTGTGGCCAGGCGCTTGTCCTGCTCGGCGCGAGCCCCAGCCGCCGCGGCATTGCCGATTGAGGTCAGGTCGGCCTCAAACTGGGCACCCTGCTCTGCCAGTAACTTCCCGAGGCGCCAGTCCTGCACCTGCCAGGTGCCCGCGGCGCTGATCGCCATCGCCAGCAGAATCGCGGCCAGGGTCTGCCCGGGCGTCATGCCAGCACCTTCAGCGCCTTCTCGTACAGCGCTTGGCGGTCGGCCAACCCATTCAGGCCGCCATTGATGCGCCGGGTGATCTTCACGAACTCGCCTTGATCCGCCAGCGTGTTCAGGCCTTTCGTAGACCAGAACCAGGCCGCCGACATCGCAGCGTACTGCGGCTGTTCCAACAGTGTGGGTTGATTGATCAGGTCCAGGCCCAGCGCCTCGCCGCAAGCCGCATTGTTCGCACGGCCCGTTATCTGGATCAGGCCCCGGCCACGGTACTTGAAGCCATCACCCGGCACGTTATTGCCGAGGTCGACGCGGCCTTCGTAGCCGGCCTGCTGCGCCGTCGGCCCCCAGATCTCGCGCACGTAGCGCAACTGGCCTGACTCATGCCCGACCTGGGCGATAAATGCCGCGATACGCAGCTTGGTAACGATCCCATACTTGCCCATGGCAGCATTCAGGACAGGAACAAAAACGCCGGCTTGGCGGCCGGCGTTCGGTAGAATCTGCAGCAACTGCTGCTGGATGATGGGCATGCTTGTCTCCAGATAATAAGCTTATAATAGGGTTGGATGTTTAAGAGTTTTTCAGCCGGCGACAAATAATGCGTCTACGGAAATTCAGATATCACTTGGTAGCGCGCTAAAAAACTGCGCAGATATAAACCGGAAATTTTAGGGACGAAATATGACCGATGAAAATGTTTACCTAAGTTCAAATCAAGCCGACTTGCTTAGCTGCCTTTATAGAGCTGTAAACCGCTATAAAACAAACAGAATGTGGACCCCTAACAGTTTGGAAATAGCCAAGTATGCCGAGCACTTATTCCCGGATATCGGAAAAATAAATGTGACAGATATAAAAGATTTTATCACATCATCCGAAGCGATAGTGCTAGTCAGAGCGCATCCCCTGCCTAATCTGAAAACCAGCTTTAATGAGGCCATCGTTAAGACCGAAAAATATCAGGAACTTAGTGATTTTCTGCTCACCGCGAAGATGGAAACCTACTAAGCACGAAATAGCCATCTAGCATGGATATCTACTCACTGTGGTTTAATCGGTCGACTCTCTTTTTTGGGAAAATCAGGGTTATCAGCCGTCCACTTTCGTAGGGCCAGCCAATACTTCTGCCACTGCTGGGCAGTGCCGGGAATGCCTTCCTCCCCGTACTCGATGGCAGTGACGTTTTGCTGGGCCAGTGGCATTTGCGAGTCGCGCCACTGGTTTTCTGTGAGAATGTTCTCGGCGTAAATGACATCCTTCGGCACTTCCCATTCGCCGGTCATTAGCGCCTGATGCCTATCACTAGGGCGATCGGAAACCATTTGCACAATTGTTCCGCCTATAAGTAGTGCGTATTCGTCAATATCAATCTCCTCAGCTAGATTGACCACAAATCCTTCATTGTTAAATAACATCCTCATCATCTTCCTCCAGTAATTGAAACGCCGTAGAAAGGACGATCAATAAAAGCTCCGCTAACCCTGTTTACTACGTCAACATAGGCAAGATTTAGAGCCACAGGATACGCCTGATTCCCCTGATCTGTAGCAATCAATGCATTAGATAAGCATACCGGCACGTAGTTAACGTTCGTCATAGGAGTAATGAAATTTATGCGATAAGTTCCGACAGCACTGCGAGTCACACTTGCGACATTGTAGCTTCCTTTGATCGCACCAGTTGTCCCGTCAAAGTTAACCCATGCCGTAGATAGTTGCTGTGGAGACCCGGTCATCTTTGAATCCAAGGCCGTCTTGAGGTCCGCCTGATCCGAGAGCGTTCCGGTAATCGCCCCCCAGATGCCGCCCGTTGGCAATGGCACCCATGTTCCCGCACCACTCAATACTTTCAGTCGATCAGCGATTGAGGCCACAGGCACCAAACCTTTGACACCCGCAGCAGTTGGCGTTGCGCCCACCATTGCCGCGAGGCCTTGCCTCAACTTGTCGAATCCATCAGCAGTCAGAGCGCGCAGCGAAGTGATGTCGTTGTTGTCACCGCTCGCTGCCTTGCCTTCGGTAACCTCTTCAGCGCGGTCTGCGGAGTCTTTAGCCGCAGCAGCTGAAGCTGCCGCCGCTTGCTCCGACTGGATAATAGAATCACGAGCTGTTTCAGACCGTTCGGCAGCCTCCCCGGACGTCTGGGCTGAGCTCTGGCTTTGCTGAGCGGCCAGCTGCGCGGCGTTCTTGTTGTCACTCGAAGCCTCAGCGGCAGTGGTTGCGATGTCCGCCTGATCAGTGGCCACAGCCTTCGACTGCCCTGCTGACTGTGCCGCCTCGGTTGCGGCCGCAACCTGCTCCTGCATGTCAGCAACACCACTCGCAATCACCTGAGTGGCAGCCCGCAAGGCATCAGCCGAATCTTTGACGTACCCCTGCATAGGCGCCAGCGAGTAAGCACCCGCAGTCACGGCTGCGCCCTGATAATCTGGCGCGACCGAGAGCGCCGTATTACTGGCGATATTGATGACTTCGTACCACTCACCGTCAGGCCCGCGGAACGCATCACCGACGCGAGCGTTCGCGATGAAGGATGTGCCAGTGCCGAGCACGGCATTGCTGCCAGGTGTCACAGCAACTGTGCCTGTTTTGTACCAGGTCATATAAATCCCCTAAGAAATAGGCTTGGCAAATACGATAGGAATGAAGAAATTAACGGAGTTATTTACACCAATAATGTAAGGCTCAAGTCTATTAGTGCCGTAATTCCACACAACATATAGCTTTGCTGCTCTCGTCGAATTACCACCTACATCCATGCCCACATTGTTTACAAGCATGTAATCTCCGGTATCTAGTGGAGAATATGCTGTCCAATTAGATCTGGTCGTACCCTGCCCCGTCTGACTCGAACCCGTATATGTCCAACTGGTGATTGTCCGGGTGAACTGCGCACAAGGGGTTCCGCTATCGAATAGTAAATTGGAGGCGCCATCCCATAGCCGAAGACCATATTTTGCAAGCTCACGCGATTTGAAGGCAGCACAAAAGTAATTACCAGCACCAGCAGACGAGAATGAAAACCCAGTCCAATTTCCCGGGCCGCCACTGATGGTGGTGTACTGGAAGGTAGTGCTACCGTCAGGACGGACAAATACCAAAGGAGGCTCGGCCGTAGTAATGGCGGGGGAGAACACGGCGCCGCCCGAGTATCTGCCAGACTGTACAATCACAAGTCTGGAGAACTCAGAGTCGAGCGTTACCACGTCGTTATTGTTGGTAAACGTCAAGCCGAATGTCATCTACCTATCCTTCATAACTAACAACCGCTGAGGACCAAGTCCATTAATTGCATTAACTGCCCCGGTACGATTGCCGAACCAAACTGTCACCCCGCCAGAGTAAACCGCTGGCTCGTACTGAACTGCGTAGTTATTTTGGGCATTTGGGTCTTGAGGGTAAGCGCCAATCGGGATACAGACTGCGGAGTGTGTTGCTGGCGACACGCCAGGGATGGAAATATTGATGTACCTCTCACCTCCTGTAATGAATGCAACTACTGCAGAATAAACAATCCTCACAGTGAATGAGTTCTCATCCAGTTCCAACTTCCCTGTCGGCCCCCAAATTCTCATCCCGAAGCTCATGCCGTCAGATCTCCGAGCTGTACGCGCTTAACGTTGTTTTCGTCATAGACCTTGATCGCGCGATTGGTCATCGTCAGGCGCCCACCACCAGGTGCGGGTCCGTTGAACTCCAGGTTGCCCGCCTTATCAAGACGCCAGCCTTTTACCCCCGCAACGTAATCGTCGGACTGCAGCGCCTGTCCGATCTTCAGCATGGTGATGCTGCCGTCCTGGATGAAGGCCGAGCGCATGAAGACTTGCCCATCCTGCACCGTGAACGGCGTGAACGCCTGGCCTCCGGCCAACGTGCTGACAATGGCGAAACGATCGGCACTCACGAGGAACTGGCTTTGAAGCACACCTTCTTCATCCTGCTCGATACCCAAGCCAAAGCCGGCAGCAACCAATTGGCCGTCGGCATTCACCTGCATCTTCACGGAGTACATCGTTTTGAACTTGCCGTCGGTATCGGCCTGGGCCTCGCTCACGACCTGCACGGCCGCCGAAGTCTCTCCGATTTCTGCCCTGACCTGCTGAATTGCCTGAGAAGTCGCCTCGCGATCCGTAACCACCACGCTTTCGAGTTCGCTCACCGAGCCACTGACGTCGCCCACCTCAGCAGTGAGCTCGGTCTGCCGCTGCACCATGGCCGCATTCTGAGAGGCACGCGTCTTCACTTCTTGCGCAAAGCTCGCCGAAGCTTTGTAGCCCTGAAGCGCATCTGCAAGGTCGCCCTCCCCGGTGTCATCCCGATATGCCGCCTGCAAAGCCTGAAGGCTCGACGCAGCCGCCGTGACCACTCCATCCAGCTCGGTGATGCTGGTGGTGTTGATCTCAACCTGGCGCGCCAGTCCGTTGGCAGTGACAAGCACCTGGCCCACGTCCACCCAGTACGCGACGTTCGGCGGCGAAGTCTCTACCGGCACTAACTGCGTGGCCTGGTAGATCCGCTTGCCAACCACCACCAGGTCGCCTTCGAGGTAGACAGACTCGGGGTCGTAGGCCGACAGCCCATCAAGCGCATCGATCTGCGCCTGCAAGCCTGGGATTTTGTCGATCTCGTCGTTGATGTCCTGGCCGAGCTCCGTGCGCCCGACCTGGCCGGCGATCAGGTCCAGCACCGGCGCCGCATCGGCGCTGGCCATTCCCATTACACCGTTGCCGACGGGATAGAACGGCCCGATATTCCCGGTCCGGTCCACCAGGCGCGCCCAGAAGAAGAACTGCGCGCCAGCCTTTAGGGCCTGCATGCTGTAATCCGCCTGGGGGTAGGCCAGGTCTGCAAGTTTTGATGCCACGGACAGGTCATTGGCTTGGCCGTACCACATCTCGGTGCGCTGGGTATCCTCGGCGCCAGCAGGGAAACCCCAACGAATGCCGATACCGAACAGTTCGCTGGTGGTGGTCAGAAACGCCGCCGCCGGCGGCAGGCCAGCCTTCCCTTCCAGGCTGGTCAGATTGGAGCTCTTCCAGATCGAAGAGATCTCGAAGGCGCTCACCGATCGAACCCGGGCCAGGTAGGCGCCCGAGTAAATGCCGGTGACGTCCACGCTTGTCGCGCCTGTGCGCTGCAGCTTGATCCAGTTGCCGCTATCCTTGCGCCACTCCACGTCATACGCGACAGCGCCCGCCACAGCCGGCCATGAGATGTTCATGGTGCTGATTGCCAAGCCCTGATCCACGGAGTAGTTCGACGTGATGTCGACGCTTGCCGGTGCCGGTACGACAGTGATGGGCACAACACTGATTGGCCGCTCTTCCAGCCGGGCGCCGGTGTCGATGTGATCGAACTTGCTCGGGTCGTACTGCACAGCAGAGATTTCGAACACCCCAGGCTCCGGCCGCGCCACGCTCACAACGCGATAAAGCGGGATGGCCAGGTCGTCAGCGTCCAGCGCCCACACCAGTTCGCGCTCGGGCGGCACGGAGTAGGCAACGGTCACGGTGACCTGGCGCCCACTGACCAATTGCACGGTGCGACCCTCGCACTTGCCGTCGGGCAGGTTGAGGATAAGCCGGTCGCCGGGCTTGGCCTGGGTATCGCGGTCCAGGGTGATGACCTTGCCGTTCACCGCCGAGATACGCCCGCCCACCGGCCGGCCGGCCAGCAGTTCGTCTGCGATGGGGATCACGTATCCAGGCAGCGGGATGCGCCCGTCGAGGCCGACCTTGAAGGTAACCGCCCGATCCTTGGAGTTCGTGAGCAGCGCCCACTTGCCCCGGCGCTGGGCCTCGGATTCGCGGGTGCAGCCAATAGCGCTTATCTCCAGCGGGTTGTCGCCGTAGCGCCGCTGCAACTTGGCATCGGTCACAGCTGTGACGTCGGTGTCGAAGTTGTTCCCCGGGTTGTCGTAGCTGATCAGCGCCCGCGTGTAGCGGGTGCGCTCCGATGCGCTCGAGTAGGTGAACTTGCCATCGATGACATTCGCCCGGGTGTAGGCAAAGTCGAAGTCGGTAGCGCGCGGCATATCCGCCAGGGTGAATACCTGGCCCTGGGCCCAGTAGGTCATGGCCCGGTAAATCGCAGAGATGTCGCGCAGCAGTGACCAGGCGTCGGCCTTGCTCTGCAGGTTCAGGTTGCAAATGAAGCGCGGTTCCTGGCCACCCTTCCCGTCCGGCACCAGTTGGTCGCAGTACTGCGAGATGCGGTACAGCTCCCATTTGTCCACCATCCACGGCTTGATACGACGGCCAAGGCCGAAACGGTCGTTCGTGGTGATACCGAGCGTTGCCCATGTCGGGTTGTTGGTATACGCCTCTTTGAAGGTGCCATCCCATATACCCGTATAAGTCCGGGTCGAAGGGTCATAGTTGCTCGGTACCGACCATTTTCGAGCCTTGCAGCCCACGGTCACGGCCGGGATGCTGCGGAACTGTTCCGCCGAGAACTCAATGAAGAGCAGCGCGGTGTTCGGGTATCGAATCTTCGCGTCGATCACCTCGGTGAAGCCGGCAATCTGCATGGTGTCGGAGATTTTGTTGTTGTTCTGGTTCGCAGTCAGTCGAGTGATCCGCAGCAGCCAACCTGAACTCGCCCTCGGCAAATCGATGCGGCGCGTGCGCTCGTAGACGCTTGTAGTCTTTCCGGACACGGCCTCATTCAGCACTTCCTGGTAGGCACCGCCGTCAGTTGCCAACTCGACCTTGTAGCCAATCGTGTACCCGTTGATGCTCCCGCCCGAGTCGACCGATTGAAGTGCCGGCCAGGCAAAGCGCACGCGCACAGCAGAAAGTTGAGTGTTGGTGATGGCTCGAACCCAGGGCGTGCCACTGCGCAACTCCGTACCGATCGTTGTTTCGTTTGCGATCGAGGGGATGCCTTGGATATAGGTTTGGTCTACCGCCCCGGTGCGCCACTCCCATTTAACGTTCGGGAAGTTCATGTTGCCTTGGGGGTCTTGAAGCGGAGTGTTGTCGAGGAAGATATCGCGCGCGGTAGGTGTGCCTTCGAACTCTCCCTCGCCCACGGCGATCAGCATCTTTGCCATGGCGACAGAGCGCAGGCTATCCGGCGCTTCAGTAGGTGTTTTGGGCTTATCCGATCCGCCCTTGGCGCCATAAACGTCGATTTTGTGTGCTGCGCCCATGCTTTTCTCCAGGCAATAAAAAGCCGCCTCATGGGCGGCTGCGGTGCTGCAAGTGATAGTTACATGCGATCTTCTGCGTAGATCTCAGCGCTGATAATCGCGCCGCCCCACCGGCGCTCGCCGATGCAAAGCGGTACCGGGTTACCGGATGCCGTAGTGTTCTTGGCGCTGCCGAAGGCGTAGCCGGGGGTGTTCTCGGGCGCTGCGCTGGTCTTCAGGCCCGTAGCCTGAGGGCTCAACATCTGGATTACGCCACCCGCCGCAAGCGCAATCCCGGGCGCGGCAAGTACTTGAAACCCAGGGATGAACGACACGGCAATCAGTACCGCACCGATGATGGTCTGAATAAGACCCGCTCGCTTGCTGCCGGTAATAATCGGCGCAATTCTGATATCACCAGACCCCGAGAATCCCATTTCCTTTTCGCCTAGCGGGATAGTGCCGCGAAATACGGCAAACTCGATCCCTCGAGATTTTGCATTAGATATGAACCGTTCAAATCCAGGAATCTGCACGCACAGGGCCTTAATTGCCTCGGCAGGCGTGCGAACAGACAAGCGAAAGGAACGTCCAAACTGTCGCAACTGCCCATAAAGCAATACGTTGGTCATAGGTACGTAGTGGATTGCTGTTGCCGCCATAATTTTCTCCGCGCATAAAAAAACCGCCCGTAGGCGGTCTATATAAAATTTCATCACAAGCAGTTATTGAATGATTCCCTCAAATCTCGTCGACCCAGTTGTTGCCATGCCATGCGCTGATAGAGCTTCACAACGCTACCAGAGGAAGTCCGCTTGATATCAAGTACATCATCCGTCTGACTGTTCACGTCACTGCCGGCGATAAGTCGATACCCATCTGCGGTCTCGCTCATGATCGAGCTGGTTCGGTAGTCTTGCCAGGTTGGGTATACGCACAAGGCAAATGCTTTTGGGCTTTTCTTCGTGTTGGCCGAAAGCGCTGGCTCCCCTTTCAGCAAATCCGAAGGCGTTGTGCACCCACCCAGCATCGCCACCGCTACCGCCGCTATCAAAATCCGCATGTCGTTCTCTGCTGTTTGTCCAAAGCCTTAGAGGCTACGCTTCGAGCGGTAGTAAAGAAACATTCCAACCGGTATCGCTATCGCAAGCATCGCGCACAATATGCGCCCGCCACCATCAAACTTGGCCCAGCCGACAATGGCCAGGATTTCTCCGATGATCCAGGCCAACATCCATTCCGCAGTCGAATACTCACGCGGCTGTGAGGGTTCGAGTTCCTTGGTTTTTGGCTTGTAAAGCGTCGAGCTCGAAATACCGGTACCAGGAATTCCAGTAGTGACCCGGGTGCCGCGCTTGCTGAGATTTACGGTTGCGCCCTTCACGCCCAGAGACGTGCTGATACCGCTCTTACTGAGGTTGATCTTTACGCCCGGGGCGATTTTTATGCTCTTCCTGATTCTGAGGGCCATGACTCAGTTCCTTTGAGAAAAAAGCAACTCTAGCACCAAAAATGCCACTACCAAGAATAACGCCCTGTCGGAACCTGTCCAGGCATCCAGCGTGGATGGAATGACAGTGGCGGGGCTGAGCAAATGCGTAGTAGCGTTGTGCCCAGCCTCTGCGAGTTCAGAGGAAACTCAACATTCTAGGGAAGAGCAGATGAGTAGTTTTCAGGGCGCATTGATAAGCGAACAGGGTCAAATTTTTGCCGTTGTATTAGTCAAACACCATATAACCGGCTCAACGAGCGCCGCTGATCGGGCGCGCGAAGGTTTTCAACCATTCTTCCCAAATGTTCCTGTAGTGCTCGCATCTCAAGACCCACGTGGAACATTTCGTTACCACGGCCGTCCCGACATCGCCAAATTTCTTGCAAAGCTCCACCCTTCCCAAATCCCTTGGAAGACCTACACCCACTAAATAAAGGATTCCCCAGTCCTTCGCCTGCAAGCCCAAGGACTGGGGTTGCGCCAATTTCGGCGCGGATAAAAAAGATAGGGAGATCTACGTGAGCGACAGCGATTTCAAGCCCAGAGAATCTTTTACCATCGACTGGAAACGCCAGTACGACGTTGGGCCTTCGGATGAGCACCTGCATGCGATGGGACAGTTCATCGTCAATTACTCCGCAGTCGAGTGGCAAATTTCGGAGCTTTTTGCCTTTTACCTCAAGATGCCTGTGGCAGAGGCTCAAAAGCTATCAGTTGAAGCCAATGTCTCAATGGCAGGGATGATCAGATACGTTCAGGGGCGAATTTCTGACTCAAAACCCCAGGACCGACAAGCAGCAGACGACCTGCTTTTCACGCTGAAGGCTTTCGATAATGTCAGCAACCTCCGACATAAAATAGTGCATTGGCAATGGGGGCTAAATGAGGGTCAAACAGCTTCGTTAACCGATCTGATTAAGCCAAAGGGCGCCAACAAATCCAATGCAACACTCAAAATCAGTGAGCTAAGAGATCAGTGCCTGAAGCTCATGAGAATTCTGCAGGCGATTTCAATAAATGGCGAAATCCTCAGAGGTGTCAGGACGCGCGCTCAGATTCTAGAAATCCGCACAGGTACATCTCCTGAAAAGCTCTTTCGACCCTAGATCTGGAAATTGGCCAGTCATCTATCTCCTCAAGCACGGCCAGGCCAGCTTCGACCATCGCTGCTGATACGGGAATATCTTCAGCACAGAGACTTGACTCACAGTTGCTCAAACGAACATCGTCCATCGCCAGCCTCCGTTCTCATAATGTTCGGTACTTTGCGTCTTTGTGCCTGAGGATCAGGCGTGTCCGGTCATGCCAGGGCCCGCCGTAGACGATGATCTCGGACGGCCTGCCGTACAGGTGGTGCAGCAGGAATGGCCCCGGGCCGAACGCGCCTGACTCTTCACCAGGTAACGCCGGATCAGTGCCCAGGTAGATTCCGGCGTGATTCGGGTGAGCCGTGCGCCCTACCTGCATAACGATCATGTCACCGCGCTGCGGTCGGTCGACGCGAACAAAGCCGGCCGCCTCATAGTGCTGCTCGTACAGGCTGGCGTTCTCCGCACTCTCCCACCAGCCGTCGGTGCGCTGGAAGGCTTCGAACTCAATCCCCCACTCCCGCTGATACCAGTCGGCGCAGACTTGCCAGCAATCCCATGCCCCGTGCACAAACGGGCGCTTGAGCAGCGGCGTGCCGCCCGTTGGCGTGATCGTGCGCATGTCGCCCTCGGGCCACGACAAAATGTGCCAGGGCAAGGCCGTGGCCTCGCACATGGCCAAGTCATGGGGTGACGGCCTGCTGGTGGCGTCCGGGTGCGAGTGAACGATGCCGATCACTTCGCCCAAGTCTTCCGCCGCGGCGTAGTCCTCGGGGTCAAGCCGGAACTCTTCGTTTGGCTCCGTGGAAATGTTCGTGCACGGGAAGTACTTCTGCTTGCGCCCGATGGCCAGCAGCAGGCCGCAACATTCTTTCGGATACTGGGCCGTCGCATGCGCCTGGATGGCCGCAATGATGTGTTTACGCATAGTCAGCTCCGGGCGATGAGGGAAACGGCGGGGAATCCACCGAAGGACAATTCGTTGTTCTCGCCGAAGCGCAGCTTGCAGGACGACAGGCACCCCTTGCACTGGTCCAGTGCTGGGTCATCCGTGGGGTTGTCCTCGTCGTCGAACATGGCCGCGCCGATGTAGCCGCAGTCCGGCCCCCGGTAACCATTGGTCATGGCCCAGTGGCAGAACGTTGTCATCTGGCGGCCGGGCAATCCGTGGTTGTCGATCTCTCCCGGGGAAGACAGCTCCCACACCACCGCTTCGCCGTCCTCGCTGGTTTTCTGGTCGATGTACCAGATCTCCAGCGCCTCCTGAGTCGGGTCAGCAGCTGGGTTACCGTCAGGGAAGTTCGCGGCGTCCAGGTACTGGGCCAGGGTCTCGCGAACCGTCAGTTTGAACTTGAGCATGTCCTCGAAGGCCAGGCACAGCGCCGTGACGCGCCCGTTGACGTTGCCGGCGGCGAAAGTCGGCCGAGAGGCGGTGCCGTCGCTGCTCGAGGAGAAACCCTCAATCTGCACCGGCCAGGCCGCGTACTCCTGGCCCTGCCAGATAATCGACTTGGCGGGTAGATCATCTTCGGAGCCCTCGTAGGCCAGCAATTCCTCGGGCGTGTGTGGGATAGCGTGACCGTGGAAGCGCAGGTAATCGGCGCCGTACTCAGTCCCGTCAATTTCAAACAGGCGAATCTCGCCGCCGGGCTCCAGCTTCTGGATGTCCGTGATCAGTGCCATGGGCGATTATCTCAAGGGTGAAAGGTTTGTTCGAAGGTTGCGGTGATGGCGTATACCTGGCCGCCACGGTGAACTGGCTTGTAGCCGTTGCACTTGTAGAGCCCAAGCGCGCCGAGAGGTGGCGTCCAGAGAAACGCCTTTGCCCCTTTGTGCTTGTCGAGGAACTTCCTGATCTCCAGGATTCGCGCGGCCATACCGGTAAACGTCACCGGCCAGGATTCCGACTGATTATTCAGTCCGTCCTCGACCGTCTGCTCATAACCATCGCCAAACTTTTTGGCCCGGACGCGCTGGGTGATATCACCCTCCGCGCCCTTCTCCGTTGCCCAGATGAATCGCTCGATAGCCATCATCGCCCCTTGATTGCATTGTTGATGACGCCGCCCTGGCGCATATCCTTAGAGCGCAGTTCCTGATATTTCTGCTCTACGAACGTCGCCAGTTCCTTGCCGAAGAGGTCGTAGCCAGATGCGTCGGCGGTGGACGATGCATTGCCATCGCCATCGATGTGCACCTCGACATTGATCTGCGTTCCGCCAGCCCCACCGCCGCCCATGGCCATAACCCCAAGCTTGCCGCTCGAAGTCCGGGTCAGGGGCATAATTGCCTCCTCCCCAGCCTCGCCCATGACGCCGGTATTGCCATTGGCCATGCCGAACGCTGTGGGCTTGCTGACGATGGAGTTCGTGAAGGCGCCGCCATCGGCAAACAGCTGCACACCGCCCGACCAAGCGCCGCCCTTCGCTTGCGGGAAATACGCGCTGGAATAACCGTCTGCAGATGCACCGAGGTTCGACGAATTCGCCCCTGCTGAACCTGCAGCCAGCCCATTTCCACCACCGCCGCCACTGAAGTAGCTGAGCCCAGCACCAAACAGACTGCTGAGCAGAGCAGAACTTGCCTGCCGGGTGGCAATGCGCGCCATGTCGGCCAGGATTGATTTCGCGAAGTCAGCAAACGACAGCTTCCCAGTCATGGCGAAGTTGACGACGGCATCCTCCATGGAACTGAAGGCGTTACCGAACAGCGTCTTGGTCTGACCAGCAATGTTCCTCGCCGAATCCAGATAATTCGCCCAAGCCGACGTAGCACCATTGGTCCAGTCGCCCTGAGCGGCCTCAACGTCCGCATAGTTTTGCCGGATCTGGTCGGTAGCCGCCTTGTTCGCGTCAGCGAGCGCCTGCGACTTCCGCTTGAACTCCTCTTCCGACATGTTGCGCGACGGGTCGGACTTTTGGTTGGCGAGTTCCAGCGACTGCTGAGCAAACCGGTCTTGCTGGCCGTTCAGTTCGCCGCTGAGCGCGTTCTGGCGATCGCCCTGCCCTACGCCAATAACCGCACGTTGGCCGGCAAGCTCCAGGGCTCGCTGTTGTTGCCCGAGCGCCTGCACATATGTGCTGATCGCCCGCTCCTGCTTGGCGAGTCGCCCAGTCTCATTGGTCGCCAACACCTCAAGCTGGCTGTCGGCATCCTTCTGCGCCTTGACCATCGCTGCGCGTGCGTCAGCGATCTTCTGGTCCAGCTGGATGCTTTGCGCGGCCGACGTTGTCTTCTTGCCCTTGGCGGCTTCCAGCGCGGCAATCTCGGCCTGGTAGGCTGCCGTCGTTTGGTCGAGTTGGTTGCCGATCAGCGCCTGGCGCCTGAGAAGATAATCTTCCTCAGACAGCAGGCCAGCCTTCTGCGCCGCTTCCAGTTCCTTCTGGTAGTTCTTGTAGGTGTCGGTGATCGCCGCCAGGTCGTTCTTGGCGTTGTTGAAGCCGGTCAAGTCGACTTGCGTGCCAGCTGCTTTCGGGTCCTTGTTCTTCTCGGCGATGTTGGCCAGGCCTTTGGCGACAGCCGCAGGGGTGACGTTCTCGTCGTTCGGGTTGGCTTTCCGCAGCGCCTCAACGTCGCGCAGGTACTCCTTCTGCAGCTTGTTGCGCTTCTCTAGAGGCGTGAGATTTGCGTCGTTCTGAGCTTTCAGGCGAATTGCCGCCTCAAGACCTGCCTTCTGAGTCTCACCCTCAAGCTGATGAGCAGATCCAATCGCCCGTTCGGTATCCAGTTGCTGCTTGCGGAATGTCAGCTCCTGCTCAATGTCCGCGATGCGCTGCTTGGCGTCGCCGTCCTCGAAACCAGTGCCCACCGTCGATTTCAGATAAGCGAGCTTCTGAGTCAGATCAGTGATCTGCTTTTGAGCGCTCTCTGCACGGCCGATATCACTCAGCGCGTCCAGAGTCTTTTTGGTCTCGTCGCCGACACCTTTCCACGCCCGCTCCCACAGACTTAGGTTCTGGATGATCTGGCTAGATCGGTCTTTGATCGTGTCTGCGTAGGTGTCGGTCAGCAGCTTGGTAGCGCCGATCGTGTCGCCCTGCTCCTTCAGCGCAACGATCTGAGAGTAAACCGAAGCTGTCAGGAAGTGGTATTGGTCGTTCAGCGACTTGGCGGCAGCTACCGGGTCGTCTGCGATCTTCACAAACTCGGCGATGGTTGAATCGACTGACTTTCCGGTCGCCTTCTCCATCTCCAGCGCTGCTTCGGTGATCTCCTGGAAGCTGCCGCTCGCGATCTTGCCTGATCCAGCCAATTGGGCCAGAGCCGAGGCAGCCGCGCCAGTGGTGCCCACGGTTGCACTGACCTGACGCGCTACATCGGCGAGCTGGCCAGCGCTTGTACCTGCGTAATTTCCGGTCAAGATCAGCGATTTGTTGTAGTTGTCCTGCTCCTCGCTGCCCTTGTAGTAGGCATATGCGAGGCCGCCAACAGCAGCCGTTGCAAGCGCCATCGGCCCCAGGATTGCGAGCAACCCGGCGGCGCCTGCTCCAGCGCCGGCACCCAGTTGAGCAACCGCACGCACACCGCTACCCCAGTCGCCCGAGGAGAGAGCATTGCCCAACTGCACTACGTTTTCCTGCGCCTGGCGGGTGCCGAGGCGAAGTTTGTCGAAACCGGTGGTGGTCTTTTCGAGTTTGGCGTAGTCCTTGTCGATCTTACCCAGGGCAGTGTTGTACTGATCCTGGCTGATGCGGCCGGCGTCCAGGTGTTTGCCCAGTTGCTCGACCTGCGTATCTAGCTTCGCCAGTGCAGCACGGGCCGGGTCGATGGCACCCAGAAGGCTATTCAGGGCCTTTTGCTCGTCCATGGCGGACTTGGCCAGGGCTACCTGCTGCTTGTCGAGCTGCGCCGAGATCTTCGCGGCCTCGGCCTCACCATAGGCGCCGGTCTTGGTCAGCTTCGCCAGGGCATCACGCTGCTTTGCCAGGTCCTGTGTGGTTTTGGCGCTGGTAGACAGCGACTTTTCCAGGGCCTGCATTTCGTTCATGAGCGAAACGGCGGACTGCTCGGCTCGGCCGCCGGCCTTCGCCATTTCATCCAGACTCGTTTTTGCCTGGATTGCATCGGCCGAGTCGATCTTGACGCCGAGTTCTGCAATGTTCATCGACTCACCTTGAATAAGTGCCCGTGGTTACGGGCTGTTTTCCCTTTCCTCCGCCATAACGCGCAGGGCTTCGCCTTCCAGCACCTGAAGGTCAGGGAAGATTTCAGCGAGTTTCTTTTTCTTGATGCCGAGGAACCCGGCCACGTCGCGGATGCAGCTGTAGTCGAGGCCGATCGCGCCACCGGCACCCGCCCGCCACTGAGTCGACATCCGGTTGAACAGGAAGAACGCCGGCCAGTTGCAGGGCCAGACCTCGGTCACATCTTCAAGGTCACCCGGGGTGAGCCCGAACAGGCCCATCAGCTCAGCAGGTGCCGCCGGTGCGTAGAGTGCGCGGGCGGCGTCCGTCAGTTTCCCAAGCGGGCCTGATTAAATGCGCTCTGGTAGGCATTCACGACCGCCTCAGCGGCGCCCTGGCAGGAGGTCACCAGCGCCCGAATGCTCTTGTCGTCAAATTTGTCATCGAAGCCCCAGCCAACCACCAGGTCCTTGATCTGCTGCGACTGCTGCTCAGTGTCAGCAGCAACAATTTCGGAAAGCGTTGGGCTTTCGCCCAGGGCGGTCCGAGCTTCATCGCGCTTCAGGTTCCACTCATCAAACAGAGCGGCAAGCCCCGGGCGATCCCGATACTTAAAGGTGAACTCGATTTTCTCGGGCTCCCCCCCAACGATAGGGATCGACACGTAGGCCTTGAACGTCGGGTTTTGGGCAATTCTGATCTTTGCCATGGGTTACGCCACCGCCGTCAGGTAACGGGTCGGTTCGCCTTGCAGCGCCAGGTTGACGGTGCGGGTCAGCAAGTTGCTGCGGGACACAGTCGGCTGATTGGAGAACGAGGTGAAAGCGCCGTAGAACAGTGTGTCGTTGCCCGGCAGGTTCAGGCGCGCAGCCTGAATGGTCTGGCTGGCATCCGCTGCACGCAGGATGGCGTTGAACGCCTGGCCCGGGTCATCCGCAATGGTCAGCGCCAAGCTGGCCGCTGCTTTGTCGGTTGGCATCTGGCGGCCCTGTTTGTCTTCCAGGAACACCACATCCAGATAGTTCTGGGTGCCACCCGCGAAAGCCACATCGGTGATTTGCGGAATCTGTACCCAGGTCAGCACCTTCTTCAGCGAACCGATGCCGGAGCCCGCCGGGTAGACCTGCACGTCGGTGGTGTCGATTCCTTCGAGGGTGATGGCAGTGGCAGTAGCCACCTTCACACGCACAACCCGATTGCCCAGGCGAGTCCAGCCGGATGTGACAATCACGATGTCGCCAGCCGAAAGCGTACCGCCAGTTACAGTTGCCACGGCCTCAGCCGCGTTGCTCAGCGCCGAAAACGGGATGTCCGGGCCATAGGTGGCACCGTGCTGGAAGGTGCCTCCGTCCGGAATTTTGTAGCCCATGGGTATTTCCTCTTTGCAGATATGAAAAAACCCGCTCGATGGCGGGTTCGTGGGTTTGCCCAATGGGCGGGATCAGTTCGTGTCGGCTCGGTACAAGAACGAGACCGGGACGGTGTAGGTGGAATCGCCGGTGATGCCGGGGCCGGGGTCAACTGGCGACATGGTCACCACGGTGACCGCACCCTTCGTGTCCCTGGCGTATAGCGGGAACAGATCGGTCAGTTCAGCCACTATAGGGTTCGTCTTGGTCTTACCCGTGCCCGCCGGCGCGATGACGCTCACCTGGAAGACCCCGGTGAACAGCCGGTGATCACCGCCGAGCGTATTGCTCGCGGTGTCGCCCGGGATAGTGAAGGCTCGCAGGTAGGTCTCGCCCGCCGCCGGCGTGTACGCCGTGTTCTCGAAAACGATCTTCAGCTTCTCCGCCCTGGCAGCGCTCCATGCGACGAGCTTGGCCTCGTAGATCGAAGTGATGATTGCGTGACTCATACCTGGTTGTTCCTGATGGCCTCCAGCACGATCTGCTGAAAGCGAGCCACGGTTACCCGGACCATGCCGCCGGGGGCCTGGGTCGAATGGCCGAACTCCAGCGGAATCGCGTAGGGCAAGTTGTTGACGATGAAAGCTGTCTGCCCGGCCTTGAACTCAATAGCGCCCGCCACAAGCCTAGCGGTTGCCTCGGTTCCTGTCGGGTCTGGGTGAATACGGAAGCTGTTGTCGACAGAGCCGATGGAGAAATTCCAGTTCGCCCGAAAGCGGCCGCCGACATAGTCCTGACCGGCCACCAGGCCGTTCACGTTGAAATTCTGGTCGCGCTCAGTCTTTGTCAGCGGCTTGGCATACTTCACACCGCGCTTGAGGTTGCCCGCCTTCGTGAAGTTCGATTCGTTCAGGTTGATGAGCGTATTGCGGACGGCGACTTTGAAGTCGTAGTCATCAGCAGCGCGGGAGTTGGCCTCGCGATGAGCAACGTTGGCGGCCCATATTTCAGGGTTGCCCACCGGCGACATACGAATGATGCTGCTACCAATCTCGATGATGATCTCGCGCAGGCTCGCGTCGATGGCTTCGCTGGTCTGCGCGGCGAACTCAGCCAGGCTCAGGGCGAAGCTGCCGGACTGTCCGGCGCCTGCCCGGCTCATGACCGCACCTGCAACTCATACAGGATCGGCGTGCCGGCGGGGTTGACCTCTTTCAATGGCGGGACGATTGACCAGGTGCGGCCTTGGGCTACGACTTTGTCGAGCAGACCCGGCACCCAGGTCAAACCCTGCGCGGCGATCTTGAGCTTCTTGTCGCCCTGCCTGATGAGGCTGTTGTTCTGGAATTCGATGCCGGTGAAGTCGAGCAGGATGCCCTGGGCGGTTTGCTCGACTGTTGCCCCCGGCGCTTCCCCGCCCGTCTCCGGGTCATACTCGCCCGGCTCGGTCTTGCTGATGGTCACAGGCTGGCCGAACTCTGTGATCATCTCCAGAGCCATCACGGCCATTTCGTCGTAAAAGGCCATGATGGTCTCCATTACAGCTATGCGCGCACTGCGAACAGCCCGCGCTTTTGTAGGTAGTCGGCAAACTGCGTAGCGCTAGGCCGGTCCGGGGCCGCCGGCAACAGCCGACCACTGGTGTTGGAGATCGTGGCGTACTCGCGTGTTACCGCGCCTTCGACACGCTCCAGCGTTACAGCACCCTTTCGCTTGTCGATTGGGTCGATGTCGTCCTGATGAATCTCGGCTGCCAGGGCCATCTGGCCGTACTGAATGCGCGCTGGCAGGTAGTTGTCTGGCTTGATCTGGCAGTCCAGCTCAACACCCCGGCGCGGCCAGGCCAATGCCTGCTCGCTGCTCATCTTGCGGCCTTTCCAGGTCTTGCCATCCATCGCCAAGGCAGCCCGGCGAAGCAGCGCTTCCTGCTCGGGAACGCCTGCGGGAATGGCCGTGCCGAACTTCACGGCATACAGGGCCAGGTCCTCGGCGCTCGCATAGCTTTCGGCGTCAGGCTTGCCGGTACCGTCCTCGATGATGAGTGTCATGCGTCAACTCGCTGGAATGTTTTGATGAGCGGCTGCCGGATCACCGACAGCCTGCAGTATTACTCCTTGGGCAGCTCAGCGACGAGCTTTTCCAGGGATTCTTTTGAGGCGTTGGCCCGATACTGAATCTTGGCTTCGTCGAGCTTTGTTTTCAGCGCCGCGATTTCACCGGCCTCATCAACCGGCGGCGCGAGGGCAGACTTCTTCAGCGCTTCAACCTCGGCGCGCAGCGCGTCGACAGTCAAGGCCAGGCCATCACGCTCAGTGGTCAACTCACCAACCGAAGCATGGATGGTGCCCAGCACGTCAAACAGGCGCAACGCCAGTTCGCCAGACTCTGGACGGTGGATTTCGCCAGCCTCCAGGCCGTCGACCAGCAGAACCATTGCGCCACTCTCGGCTTTCAGAGCGGCAAGCAACTGAGACAGCTCTTCAGATGCCACCGCCTGCGTGCCGACAACAACAGACTCTGGCAACGCAACCACCTCAACATCGACGCCAGCATCTTCGTATGCCGTGACGATCTCGGGATAGTCACCAACCACGGTCACTGCCGTTGCATCGCGCTCAATGCTGCGGAACAGACCCGGGACGCGGTAACGCTTCCCAGGCTCAAAGCCGTCAAGCTGGTTTGTATAAACGAGTTTCATCGGAATCTCCGTGGCGGCCATCGCTGGCCGCTTCTTGGGGTGGTTATCAGCCGCCGACTGGTGGCGTGGTGGTGAGATTGATCATCACGCCGGCGGTGACCTTGTTGCTGTCCGAGTGCTTGACCCAGTTCGCAGCAGAGCCGACGGCGGCCAGAGTCGGGTTGGTACCGCCCGTGGTTTCCTTCCAGCTGTAACCCAGCACGTCGATGTTGACGGTGCCCTCGGCGCGGTAACCGATAGCCAGGTTTTCCTCGTCGTTCACGTCGTAAGAACGGAACCCCGGGGCCTGGGACTCGGTGATCACCACGGCATTCGGCAGCAGGCCGAAGATCGCATCCACTGGCGCCTTGTCGGTTACCAGCACCGGCTTGCCCAGGGTGCCAGGCAGGCCGCCGTAGATCACGACGCCCGCTTCTTCGTAGACCTTGTTCGCGATTGCTTCATCAACGATGTCGAAATAGGCAGACGAGTGCATGACCCACAGCGCAATGCGGCCAAACTTGTCGCCGAATTTGCGCATGCCACGGGTCAGGGTCTTCTTGCCGTCGGTTTCGATGTTGGCGGACACCACCATCGCAGCGTTGGAGCCAATGGCGGCCTTGAGCGCGCCGGTGGCGTACTCAATGAAGCCTTCGATTGTGGCGTCAGCCACGTCTGCGCCGATAATCTGGGAAAACTCATCAACCGCACGACCGCGCCGCTTGAACGCTTCTTCGGTGGTCTGGTACGGGCCGTATTTCCACGGAGCCTTGACGCCCACAGCTTCGCCGGCGCCAATTTTCTTGGCGGTGACCTTGCCATCGGAGTTGACATCGCGGTGTTCCAGACCGCCACCGAGCTTGTAGAAAGCACGCTTGCGGAAGTCGCCTTGGATCAGTTCGTTGTCGAGGACGATTGCGCCGTTGGACGATGCGTTAAACACGTCCAGGTTGTCCTGGATGCGCTCCAGGTATGCGGTCTGCGCCTCATCGTTGTAGATGATCAGGTCGCTGTTTACAGTCGTTGGCATGGGTCTTTCCCCTTACTTGGGCAATGCGAGATATGCGGTTTGGCCGTGCTTGCGCTGGAAGTCGCGCTTCTGCTCGGAGGTCATTTCGGAGCGCTTGGATGCAGCCTGGCCGCCACCCCCGCCCGGGGCTTGTGTCCCTGAAGCCCTTGGCCACAGGTGGGGTGCGCTTTCGCGCAGAGACTCGGCCCATTCGAGCGGAGTCAGAGGGGTCTTGCCGTCTTTGCCGAGGATGGTCTGGCCATTCTCGTCAACAGCGACCGCTTCGCCCTCTTCATTCAGTGAGAACACGCCTTTGGCGCGCAAGATGATGTCGTCGGTTGCTTCCGGCAGTGCGCCGGCTTTCAGTGCCGCGCCGCGTACCGAGTCGCCCAGGACTTTGCCCTGGAACTTGGCAGCGAAGGCTTCGGCCTTCTCGGCGCGGCCGGCGAGCGTCTTCAGTTGCTTGTCGTGCTCGCCACGCAGACGTTCGGTGCGCTTATTAAACACCTCGTCCACCTTGCCCTCGGTCAGCAGCTTGGTTTCTTCATCCTGCCCGGCGCGGCTGAGCAGGCCTTTGACTGCGTCGATGTCGATGCCTTCAAACTGTGTTTCAAACTGGGTCAGCTTGCCGGAGGTTTCCTTCAGCTTGCCCAGCAGTTCCGAGTTCTTGGTTTTCAAACCGGAAACGGATGCTTCAACGGCAGTCGCGATAGCGGCCTTGATTGCCGGGTTTTCCAGGTCGATTTCGTTTTCTTCTGCCACGTTGATGCCCCCCTTGGGTTTGTTCGCCCGCTTTGCAGGCATAAAAAAACCCGCCGAAGCGGGTTCCGTTGCGTTTTTAGTTCTGAAGCTTTTCAATGCCGTTTTTAACGAGGCAACTGAAATGGCATCAGAAGAGTCAAAAGATAAGAACGAGACGGACTTGAAAAGCGCGTTCAAAATCGCGGCAATTTCGTCTGCAATCACGCTCGCTGGAGTGCTAGCGACAAACGTCACTTCTTGGATTAGCAGCGCGCAAACCACCAGATCGAGTGAAAGACTCAGCTGCATTAGCCGACTCGACAAAAGAGAGGAGTATGCCCGGATAAAAAGTGACGCCTTTATGGCCTCTTTAGCATCGCTTACGACCGGCAGTGCCTCACAGGGCTTTGCAGAGAAAAAGGCTGCTTACGTAGAGGCGTTTTCCATAGCAGGCTACTCGCTGATGTTGCTGACCAAGTCAAACCTAGGAGAGAAATCAGGTGAGCTCTCTGATTGGTTAACAATTAGGGTTGCGGACTACAAGTCATTTGAAAAGCCCGTTTTCATAAAAGAAGAGTACGAGAAACTCGTAACAGAGTGGAAAGACGCGTACTACCAGTACATGGAAGATCTGGATACCCAAAGAAAAGACTGCTGATCAAAATCAACCAATCACATTCCCGCCCGCTCAAAAGCCAGCGGCTCCAGATTCTTCATCTGCACCAAGTTCAGCGGCGCGAAGTTGCGATCAAGCTGCAGCTCGGCGAAGCGCTCGACGGTCAACCCGCCCTCCCGGAACAACTTAGCCCGTACTGGGCCGATGGCGATGTCCTGGAACGATGCTGGCTGCTGCTGGAGCCAGTGGTAGTAATCGAGGTCAGCACTCACCTGCTGCCCGCCGTCAGCACCCACTGAAGCCCGGGTAGCGCCTTTGGCGAACATGGCGCTGAGTTTGGTGAGCAATACGAACGTCGTACGGCAGTTCGGGTGGAACGGGGGCCTTGGCCCGGAATCCACTGGAAACTTACGCTTGTCCATTGAGCGGCATTGCTGGCTGGTCTTGCTGTCCAGCGTGGCCACCATCTGGATCTCTTCCACGATATCCGTGTTGGCCTTGGCCACCTCCATGCGCGCCTGGGACGATACATGCTGAATCGCGGTGTGCACGACCGTGCTGGCATTGCGGTTGGTAGTGGCCAGGATGCCGTCTTTGTATCCTGCCGCCTTGGTGCCGCGAATGTTGCGGATGATCTGGAAGTTCGTCTGCCCTTCGAAGAAGCCCTGCCGGATGGTGCCGGTAACGCGTTCACGCTCTGCACCGGTCCAACCCTTGATAAAAGCCTTCAGTAGCTTCCCGCCGTCAGTGCCACGCACGCTGAGCGGGTTCGTTAACACTGCTGTGCGGATCGCCGCAGCCGTCGGTGCGACCACATCCAACGACACGCCAACCGGCGCCGATCTGGCAAGACTGGTTGCCTCGAACTCGGCCTCGTAGTTGGCGATATCCACCAAGTCGAGGTTCAGTTGCGCGCTGTAGCGGTCGAAGATGCCCAGCAATAGACTGTCGACTTCTTTCAGCAACGCTTCCAGGCGCTTCGTGTTGTACTCGGTCAGGTCTGACTTGGTGAGCCGGTCACGGATCGAACGATCAATCTCCTTGAGGAAGGGTGCAAACTTGCCCACCTCCCCCGCCTTGAGCTTTTCAAGGAAGACCGCGTGCCGGATCGTGGCGTCAAGGATTGCTTGGTTTGCCGCCATTTTGTTTGTCCTCGTCGTCTAGGCCCAAGCCGTCGCCCTGCTCTTCCAGTTCGCCGTCGATCTGCAGGTCTGTACGCTCAGGCGCAATCAGGCCTAGCTTGCGCAGGTAGGCCCGAAGGTCTGCCTTGGCGAAGCCGCCTTGCTGCCACAAACCAACCAACGCCGTGATCATCTGCGGATCAGCCGTGAGTTCGACAAACTCCTGATTCACCTGGTAGGCGACCTTCTTGTCTGCAATGCCCATGTAGGCGCAGCACCACATGATCGCCCGGGTGTAGGCCTCGCTGACGTTTGCCACGCAACCGGCCAGAACCGAAGTGGATGCCGACTGATCGCCGCGGGACTCCGTTGCGGTCTTGGCAGCCAGTGACGCCACCACCATCCGTGCACCCAGTTCGATCATCATCTGGTTCTTGTCGGCCATAGCTTCCTTGACCAACGTGTTCGGCAGTGGTTGCGCGTAGCCGAACTGGCCGCCGGCCGGCAGCATCATTGGCGCCCTGGAGCCGACATAGACACCGTGCTTCTCCATCCAGTCGCGCCACTGCTCATCCAAACCACTGATCCATGGCTGGGCCTGGCCACACCAGAAGACGCTGTCTTCGTAATCGGCACTGTTCCGGTAATGGCCCAGGTTGATCATGGCAATGTCGTACAGCGGCGACTCGTCGATGCTTGGGTCGTTGTTCTGCGCGCCGACAAAAGTGAACGGGATCTCCTTGAGACGCCCGGTGACGCCTTCCGGCCTGAACTCTTCGATGACCGCCAGCGGCCCGCCTCCTTTCGGACCGGACCGGCGCCAAACACGACAAACAAACCCGTCATCCTCAAGCGCCAGTTCCCGGTACTGCTCAGCCGTCTTGTAGCCGAAGCCATCAGGGATTTCGGGAGACTCGCGCAGCACTACCAGAGTAAGCACGCTGTGACCGTTCACCATGCCTGTGCGCCAGTTGATGATGTCTTCAGCGCAATAGGACAGGATTACCGAGTGCCCGCCGATACCGTCGTCCTGGTGATAGTCGACGTACAGACCGTGCCGACCAGCTTCAAGCACCTTTTCAAGCGTTCCCTGGGAGTGTTGATAAATGCTCACTCCAGAGCCGTTGGCGTTGTCTTGCAGGTATTCCAGCTTCTTTGGCACCGTGAGTGTCGGGTCTTTATGGAAGGCCAGACCCAGCAGCCCGTTACGGGTGTGGCCAGTGGCGTTCTTGAAAACTGCGCGCTCGCGATAGGCCTTGTTCCGGTCTTCGTTCTCCGGCGACTTATCGTGTGCGTTGATGTACGGCAGCCGATCTACTACCCGGTGCTGACCCGCGCAGACGTCGCGAACGGTCGCCCAGCGGTCCAGCACTGCCGTGTATTCCGCCCGCTTGAAGGAGACGTCGTTACTCATCGGGCGTATCCCATTTTGATAGCGGTGACCGGTTTGATGATCGGGTACTCGCGGTGGATGAAGTAGCCGCCGGCGTCGTTCGCGTGATCGATGCCTGCGGTTTTATCTGGCTCCCCGTTCGCACCCCACACCTGCTGCTCCAGGCCATCGGCGTAGGTCGGGCAGGTGAAGGGGTTGATCAGGTAGCGGCGCTCGCCCTGCGCATTGCAGAAGACGGCGTTCATTGCGTTGATTCGGTCCTTCACCGGCGGGTTTGCCGCTGGAGCGATGACCGAGAACCCGGCCTGTTTGAGCATGGCCAGGTCGGTAATGCTGGCGTTCACGGACTTACGTGAATCACCCGAGGCATCCGGGTAGATCCTGATCTCGCAGGTCTTCTTGTAGTCATTGCCGTCGTGCTGCCAGTAGCGCTCTTTGATGCGGCGGATCATGTCGGGCGTGTCGTAGCCGTCGATCAGCTCATCCACGGCCCTAGGCAACCCCTGGTCGCGCTTAACGTGAGTAATCGCCGCCATCTTGCCGACGTTGAAGTCCATCCCGATGAACAGGGGCTCACCAGGTTGCACGGTGTCGAAGCACCCGTTGAGCTTGCGGTCGTAGGCGGTGTAGATCGTGCCGGATGTCAGATTGACAAACTGGCCTTTGAGGTACGCCATGATCAGCTGCGGCGGATACGACTCCATCAGCGAGGCGATGTAGTCCTCCGGCAAGTTCAGCTCGTTGTCGAAGGTGCTGGCCTGCACCAGGCCGTACATCTCCTTGAGCGACGGCTTGTCGCGCAGCTGCTTCACGAACTGCAGGAAGACGAACTTGAAGCCCTCCGGCGTCGTGGTGACGTCCACACCGTTCTTCAGCCCGGGCAAGTTGTAGCGCATCCGGGCGATGATCTTGCGCCAGGCCTGCTGCGCCTTGACGGCAGTCAGCACGTCCAGTTCATCCACCAGGGCATGGCCAATCTTGAAACCGACGATGGTCTGCGGTTTCTCCATCGACCGGCAAATCACAGTGCCGCGGTACTGCCGGCCGCTGTAGATGTGAACTTCGTGGTTCGCCTGGTTGATCTTGGTCTTCAGCCCCCAGTCGTAGGCCACCTCATCCATGGTCGGATAGAAGATGTCCCGGATCTGAGGGTAAGTCGGTGCGAAGTAGCCAGCGTTGACGCCAGGCCATTCCATGAAGTGTTTGCTCAACGCCGAGCATCCCACCCAGGTCTTGCCCGAGCCGAACCCGGCAACGAACGCACGGAACTTGTGGGGCAACGTGAGGAACTGAGCCTGCGGAACATTAAGGCTCGGCATTCGGCTTCCTCGCATCCACCACATCGACCTGGATGCGGGTCGGAATCAACGGCTCGTCGCCGACTTCTTCCTTCCTGGCCCGGTTGACGTAGATGTCGCCGGTTTCCTTCGCGGCCTGCTCGAGAATCTGCATGGCCAAGCCGATGTTCTTCATCGTCTCGGCCTTCTCCACGAAGCGGTTCATGGCGCGCAGGCGGAAGGCACGGTTGGCAATGGGTATGTCTTCAGTCTCTTCGCGGAAACGCTTTCTGGTCTGCTCAAAAAGGGTCTTCCATCTGTCCGCAAGTTTCTTACCTGAAACCTTTGTCGGGTCGTGTGATTCGACCTGCTGGCGGGTGATGCTCAAGCTGAATTCTTTATGGACCGCCTCAACCACCTGAGAAGGCGTATCGAAGCAAGCGAGAGCCTGTACTACAAAGGTCTTCACCTCACTGCTTAGAGCTGCCATAGGCGTTCATCCGTCCAAACCTGTCCAAAATCAGGCCGACTTGAGCAGACAGGTTCCGCAGGCCCTCGCAATGTTCAATTTCCCCACCTCAGCAGGACTGTTTGCAGCATCCACCAACGCTTGAACGTCAGGGCTTGCACCGTAGCGGCGGACAACTCCGACGAACTCTTCAACGTCGTGGCCCTGTAGCTTGATCTTCGGTGCACCGTCTTGGGTGAATGCTGGTTGACCGTATTTGTCGGTCGCGTGAGCCAGGTGATACAGCTCGTGTTCGATCAGGGCGCAGAACTCAAGGTCGCTGCACTGGGCGCAGTAGTCGGCAGCCAAGGTGATGATGAAGGCGGGCACGTCGCCGAACCAATCACGCATCTGTTGCTCCATCCGGGCTTTCTGCCAGCCGCCGGCACGGAACACGACCTGTTCGGCTTGGCCCAGGACTGTGCGGCTCTGCTTCTCGAAGCTCGACGAGGCCCACATGACCCGGATGTCTGCATACAGCAGGTGAGCATGGTCTTCGTTGTGAATGCTGCCGGTGTCGGCAAGGATCTCGGTTTGGAGCCACTCCCACACCTCAGGCGCAGGGATAAGTCGGATGCCGAAGTCGGATAGGTCCGACAGCTCAAGCAGTGACAATGGAGGGTAAGGCCTGTCCATGGATCACCTTGAGCTTGCAATAGTGGCGGCTTGCCGGTATCAAGCGACAAGGAAATTAATGATATGGAGCGCAATATGATTCTATGCACGGACAAATATGTTGTACCGCTTTGTGACTATGCTGAAGGGATCACGAAAAACGATACCGATGTGATTTTAATCCTTTCATCGCAGTCCGCCCTCCGCCTAGCCAACGAACATTTTAAAAGAGATGACGACCCAGGTCCTTACCTCAATAAAATCAATGATTTCGAAAAATTTTTAGATCGAATCCCCCAAGAACATGTACGTTTGCCTGTCATTTTCTTCCACTTCTCCTACCACATCATTTTCCAGAGCGGACGACACCGCACGACCGTGTTTGCAGGCATTAATCAAACCGTTCCTGTTTTGACATGCAAGCGTATGGCCGATCAACTGCAAAATCATTGGGGTAGCCAAGCTCAAGCTCGTGCTGAATACGATTTTTCCAGTTGCACTACCCAAACCTTCATTGGAAATCCTTGAAACGTTGACTGTGGTTTTAACCGGGAGGGCCAGCGACTCTCATACGCGCCACGATTTGGCGCATTCGAAAATGTGGCGCGGATTATTGCGATACGCGGTTGAGGGCTTCGTCCGCTTTGTCGGCAGCCTGGGCCGCGGTCGTTGCGGCCTTCGTGGCCTTGTCGGCAGCAGTACCGGTTTGGCGGGTCAGTTCTTCCAAGCGCTTGTCCCGCTCAGTCATCGCGGTGTCGTACGCCTCGCGAATGCCTTTCACCTGGTTGCTCTGGCTCTCAGCGAGAGACCAATAGGCGGCCTGATAACCAAGAACAGCTCCACCACCAACCAGCACGACGGCAATCGCCCAGACTTCGGCCCGGCGCCACCACCGGCGTGCGATAAATTCCAATGCGCATCTGTCCATCAGGCGATTCCTCCCAGCTTGGTGCGCAGGCGAGTAATCTCGTCGCTCTGTTGCGTCACGCGGTCAGTGAGTTGGGCGACCTGGCTGGTCAGCGCCTCAATCTTGCCTTCCATGCGCCCAACGGCGGCTGCAAGGTCATTCCGCTCTTTCGCGAATTGATCGGCGCGGGCCTCGGCTTCTTTGCGGGCGGCGCGCTCTTGGTTCAGCAGCTCGTTCAGGCGCTTTAGCGTGCCTATATCGGCGCTGTCCATTGCCCGGTCGGTTGCGTCCTTGGAGAGAAACCTGCGCAGCCAAAGAAGGCCACCCAATACTACGGTGGCGCTACCGCCCAGCCAGGTAGCTGTGCCTGGGCCGAGGTCAGTAGGATCCATCGTCACTCCATGTATTGTTGTTCTCCCGATCAAGGAGAGAAGGATTAAATAAGGCCTTTCGGCAGAACAATCAGACAAGTCCTACATTTTTTGCGCAGGACTCATGCAATTAATCCCACGGATACAGGAGCCAATCAAAAGGGATACCCATTGCTAGTCATAGCCAACACACCCAATAAACGCCTATACATCGGTGAAGAAATCCAAATCAAGGTGATCAAGGTCGAAGGCGTCACCGTGTCTCTAGGGGTCAACGCGCCTAAGAACATGCGGATTGTTCGATCAGAGCAAGACGGAAGCGCCTTCGATGATCGCTCTATTACCTCCGCAGTGGAGGCTTTGAAATAGGTCAGCCCCGGCGGCACTCCCTGCTCAGTGCGAAGGGTGTGGCGGGGCCGAAAACGAAAAAGCCCAGCTCGATGGCTGGGCTTGTCTAATAAGTCTTCTTTACTTTTTGTATGGTGATAACAAGTCAGCTCCCGCCCAGGTAAGACGCCACGCAGCGGCATCCTTGATGCCTGGGCCATCTGTCCTCACTCGCGCCTCGATGAACCCCGCTTCACGCAGCATGTACATGGCAGCTTTTACTTGGTCATTCAAGCGATCACCCAAGACACCCTTCTCTTTTAACTGCTGGTGAATCTGGCTATCGGTAACTTCATCCCCGAGCGGCAGTGACTCGATTGCCTTCAGAACAAATTCAACAATGTATTTATCGCGTTTCATGCCACCACTCCTATCAAGCTCAAATCCTTAAGTGTTCGAGCGAAACAAGCGTAACAACTTGATGGCAATATGGCATCTCAGAATGAGAACATAAAAGCCGGCGCTTGGCCGGGTTCAGAATAAGTGGGGATGGATGGGATTCGAACCCATGGTCGCCTTGGTATAGCCCCGTAGCGGGCACCTCAACGACTAGCTGCCGGTGCGGTATCTATGCGCACTCATTCAACCTTAAGCCGCTCGGTCACCGCCCCCAGAATGCAAAAAGCCCCGCACAGTGGCGAGGCTCTTAAGTGTCAATCCCTAACGCGCAAGATCGACAGGATGGGTAAATACTCTCTCACTTTCTCACTCATTGCAATGGCTATTTGCTACGCCGCGCAACTTTCGATAAGCCCCTCTGCGTCGAGCAGCTCCTGAGCCGCAGTGAGCGCCTCATTCACCTGGTCATCCAGCGTCTTGCGGATCCCTGAGCGCCACCGGTACCGCGTCGATTCCGGCTTGCCGTCATTGTCCCAATTGGTGATGTCATACCAGGCGGCCGGCAGCACAGCGGCGGAACGTTTTCCCTCGGCACCGGCAACCTGCGGAATAGCCCACGTCAGCACAGCGCACTCACGAAACCGTTTCGGCGCCGGCGACTTTACCGAATTCAGCAGCTCCAGGATCGCGCCGTGCTTGCGCTCCTCGTGGGTGGAGTACTTGGCCACCAGTGCCCGCCAGTGCGCCGGGGTAAGCGCCTTATGCAGCCGACCGAACACCCAGCAGTCTTGGAGAAACGCCGCCTCCTTGCCCACGATCTCCCCCTTCTGCTTGGCACACTGCACCTTGGGCTCAAAGTCGCAGCCGCCGGCGGAACTGATGGTCTCGGCCGCGAGGGCTCGAACTACTGCTGAAACAACGTTGCGATAGGTCATGCGGCTTCCCCTTTTTTCAGCTCTCTGGTCTTTGCGCGGTATTCGGCCTTGATGGCCTGCAACTGCTCGATGGTGTAGCGCTGGGGCTCGTGAGGCCCTTCCAGCCAATCCACTTTGTCGACACCAATGCGCTTCACCAGCTCCAACCGGTAATTCACGATGTCGCCCGACTTGTGGTTGTTGCACGGCGCGCACTGGCGCCACACATTCAGCGGCTCAAAGCGAAGCTCAGGGTTGCCGCCAACGGTGCGGTAATGCCCGGCGTGCCACTGACCGTTGTGGTGCCGGCCACAGCTCACACATGGAAGGCCGATGTCCCGCTCACGGACCCAGGCGTTGAACGCTGTCTGTGCCTCTTTCATGTGCTGGGCACGTGACTTGATCTTCACTTTCGCCGCGCGCAGCTCCTTGCGGCCGATATCGGCCAGCGACTTACGCGCTTTGGCCTGGTTCACGTCTTTGATGGCCAGGCCGCACTTCGGGCTGCATACGGCCTGGCCCAGGCGCTGCGACGGAAAGCTGATGCCGCATGCTGGGTTCTTGCACTTCTTTGGTTTGGGTTGCTTGGCGATCATGCAGCCTCCTTGCTGAGTAGATCAGTGAAAACCACACCTTGGCCTGTGAAATAGGCGGCGATGCGGTCGGTGTAATTGATACCCTGGGCGCGATTGAACAGGCTGGTCACCGGGAAACCGTCGGGGCCGAACAGATGACACTCCCCCATCATGGCCAGCTTCGTTTCGTAGGGCAGATGACGCATGACCCGGTACCACTCGGCCTGAAAGCCAGCATCTTCATTCAGCAGGATCTGCACGCCGAAATGCAGCTTGCAGTAGCGTCGGGCGTCAGCCGCGTCACCGATCTGGGTCATTTCGGCGATGCGCTTGTACATCCCGAACCACAACCGATTTTGGTCAAGCGTGCGGTCCTTGCCCGGGCGCAGGGAGACCACCACGAACTTCTTGTCGCGGTACATGGCGCTCAACTTGGTGATAGCCTCAGAGAGCTTGGCCTGGCAGTTCACGCTGATTTTGTCGGTCATGGCGCCGCCCTCTTCGCTTCCAGTTCCTGAGCTTGCTTGATGAGCAGCGCCCTGCGATCCGCCAACTCATTTGCCGCGTCAATCCGCATTTCGGTTTTCCGTTCGGCACTGGCCTTGCGCATTTCCAGCATCGAGTTTTTCACCAGTTCCAACTTCTGCCGAAGCTGGGGCTCTGGCCGTGTGACGGTGCCAGTGAGCAAGCCGGCGATGGCGCGACCGTCCTCAGTGATCGGCTCGACGCTCAGGTCTGCCAGGTACTTCTGGCCGCGCTCACGAGGAATGCGCTTCAGCTCCATCGCCTTGGTCACAGCCTGGATACGGCGGTTGGCGTCGAAGCCCACGGACACGTGCCAGTTGACTGGTTTCGCATCCTCGCGGGCCTGGCCCACGAACCTTTGGTAGGCGTCGATGAACGCCATGCGCGCACCGATTTTGTCGCCACCATCCAAGATGGGTTTCGCAGCGGCAAGCGCCAGCTGGATCTCGTCGGTCAGCACCACGGTTTCAAATTCATCGTTGGTGGTCATGGCGATGGCCCAAGCCTCGTCCTTCCCAGGGCGGCCGTCGGAGGTTTGGACACGCTGCAGGATGTCAGCCATAGCCAGCTTGCCCTTCACTTCGAAGCGACAAGCCTTCAGCGCGGCCTTGACGATGGGCACCGGGTAAGCGCAAAGGTCCTCAGCCATCATCGCCGCGGTGCCTGGGTTCATTTCCTGTCCCATTGCCTCGGCTGTGGCGCAGATGGCGGCGGCCAATCCGGCAACCTGCTGGTCATTCATTTCAAAGGTATTCATTGCGGTCACCTGCTTGGCGTTTGGCCAAAACCATCTGGGCGGCCTGTTCTGCTGCGGAGTGGTTCGCCTCTGTCCGTTCCATCTGGCGGGCGGTTGTGCCGTTGATGCGCTGACCGGTCACCCACTGGGTGTGATAGCTCTCAGCGTTGGCCAGCAGCTCGTTGAGGCTGTGGCACTTGCGCAGCACAGCGGCGTCGCTGGTTTTCAGGAAGTGGGCAGCGACGTGGTGGGCGACGTCGGCGCCGAGCCGGTCAACCAGTTGGCCGAGCTGGCCACCGACCTTGGCGTTCCACACCGGCCAAGCGCTGTAGCGCTTGCGGTAAGCCATGGCGTAGTTCGCCCAGACCTTGAAGGTTTTGCAGGTCTGGTCTTTGGGGCCCGGCATGTCGGCGGGGATCTCAACCCGTGGGGCATCGGTGCGATCAACCACTAGCACCAAGCCGCGGGACTGAGCCGGCACAACCTCGGCGGAGGCCGGGGGTGTAATTGGTTCAATGACCGGTTCCATGACTGGTTCAAGAGAGTTACTGATTCTGGGTGCAGCTGCTGCACTACCCCCTGGTGCAGGAGATTCACTAGGGGGTGAACCTGCTGCACTACCCGGGTGAATCTTCTGCGCTACCCCTGGTGCAGGAGGTGCACCACCCCCGTCGAGGGTGAGGAAGTAAACGTTCGACGAATTCCCCTTCGGACCACCCTTCCGGATTTCCTTGCGCAACAGTCCCGCCTCACACAAGGCTGTGATGTGATTCATGACAGAGCGCTTGCTGATCTCACACTGGTCGGCGATATGCTGATAGGACGGCCAGCACTCGCCTACGTCGCTGGCGTTGTCGGCCAGCTTGATCAGGACAAGCTTGCGCAATGGATTGCCGACGCGAAGCTTCATTGCGGCGACCATAAGGCCCATGCTCACGCTGCACCTCGAACTGCTTTATCGTGCGTGAACAGGCCGTCCCATGTCTGCTTCATGGGCAGCTCGCCAGCCAGGTACAGGTCGTATAGGCGTGCGGCGCCCTTCTTCAGCAGGATTGGCGTGTAGGAGATGAATGGGTCTTTTCCGTGAGGGGTGACTTCGACCTGGTGCTCGGTCATGTACTTGTCACGAGCGTACGCCCCAACACGGTGACGGATGCCGGACTTGCTCTCGTTGTAGAGCCAGCTGCGTGCTTCCAGGTACTTGCCCACCTGCATGACGTTGACCCCATTGAGGCCCTTGCAGAACTGGGTGTGGGTCATACCTTCCTTGAACAGATTCTCCAAGGAATGGATCTTTGTGGCCTGCTGCTCGACCTGGGCGGTGAGCATCAAGCGGGCCTTTTCAGACTCCATGGCGATCTGCAGTATTTCGATAGTGGAGAGCTGCTGTGGTTTCGCAATCTGCTCCTCCAGCTCCCTCCACCGACGAACAACTGCCAACCGCATTCTGGCGCTGTAGCCGGTAAGCAGGGTGTCAGTCATCTCCCTGTCGAGGTTGAAGCACGGGAGGAAGCGCCCAGTGCTGTCTTTGTACTGGGCTGAATATTCAGCCGAGTCGATTTCCAGTTCTACGAACATTGCGCGGATGTCGGCCAGCACGTTCTTGTGCATCTTCCGGGTCAACTCAGAAATTTCTACAGACGACATAGTTCGCGCCACGTTTTGAGATTGCGGAAAACGTGGCGCGAGATTGTTGGGGCTATTGATCGATTCTGTGTGTTGGTGCATGATTCGCTCCAGTTGTTTACCGCTGTAGAAAAAGCCGACCTCGAACGTCGGCTTTTTTGTGCCTGGCAATCAGGCGATGGATTTCAAATTCGGCCGTGCGTCCTTCATCAGCTGCTCAGCCTTGCGCCCTAACTCCCCCGCCTTCGCCTCAACCTGGCGGCATTGCTTCGCGAACGCAGGCAAGTGCGGCAGGTCCTGCTCGCACATCACCTGGTCGTCGAACACTTCGCTGCCGGTGTCGATCACATCGCCCAGGGCGCGGATCAGTGCGCCGAAACTTTTGTTCGCGCATTGGTCGCTGGTCATTTGGCGGGCACCGGTCAGACCGTGGCGGCTTGCCAGCTCGTTTACGCAGTGGTCTCGAAATTCAGGCTCAAGGGCGTTGACCCACGACTCTTCCAGCCAGGACGGCATTTCCTGATCGCCAGACAGCCATCGCTGAACACGCTTGAGCCAGCGGCCGGTCGCCTTCACAAAGTCGGACACGTCGTTCTGCAAGGTAAGCGCGGCGAAGTCAGGCACCTCCTTGGCAATGGCCTTCTCCGGGCACGACAGATGCAGTTCGCGACTAAGCGCCTGCGCGAAGTCGTCCTGGCTCAGGCTGGTGCGTGCGATCTGATTTGCAGCGTGGGCGACCAGCACCTGATCACGGGTTTGTACGGTGTGTCTGGAACTGGACGTTTGCATGGGGACTGCTCTCTTCTAATCTGGCTTCAATGGATCGGCGGATAGGGATGTCAGGCGGCTGTCTTTTGTACAGAGAGCTGGCACGGAAACGGTCGAACCTCTTCCGCAGTCAGCCTCCCGTCTTCGTGTTCAATTACCAGGATCTCCCTGGAAGCCTTTAGGGCTTTGGAAATGGCTGGTGCGCTAACGCCAAGGCCCTTGGCGACAGCGGACTGACCAATTCGCTCAACCAGTTCTGGCAGTGGCGTCTTCTTCATGTCGTTGCCTCAGCAATATTCGTCAGCCCAATATTAACCGGCGGTTAGTTTTGTAGCAATACCGCCGGTTGCCGCTTTTAAGTTAACCAACGGTTAAATTTCACGGATGAGCAAAAAGAAAGAGTTATCACCCGAACTGAAAGCCGAGTGCGAAGCAGCCAAGGCGTTATTCGTATCGAAGAAAAATGCGCTTGGGCTTACCCAGGCGAGCCTTGCCGAGGCCGCGGATATTTCTGCGGCAGCTGTCGCGATGTATCTAAACGGAACCAATCCACTCAATCCAAAATTCGCGGCAGTGCTATCCCGTCTGTTGGATGTGCCTGTTGAGAAATTCAGCAAACGACTTGCGAAAGAGATCAGCGGGCTGACAAGCGGAGGGGAGGGATCGGCCGGCGCGGGATTTTCTGCTGCTGAATTGGTGCGACAGATGTTGACGAAGCAGGGAAAGGGACTTTCTGAGGAGTCTCGTCGACGCCTACTTGCTGCCGCTGAATCGGATGACTCGACGGAGATCAAGTATTACCAGCCTGGGCAAGTAGGTGACGAGGTGTGGATTGCTCACTACGACGTGCGCGCGGCAATGGGCGGCGGGCAGATCCCGCACGAATACCCAGAAATGCTCCAGGACATCAGGGTCAGCCCGAAGCACCTGCGTGACCTGGGCGTCACCTTCAAAGAGCACTTCCACCTCAAGATGATCACCGGATGGGGTCAGTCAATGGCCCCGACGATCAAGGATCGCGACCCCTTGCTCGTTGACATCACGATCCGGGAGTTCACTGGGGACGGGATCTACCTCTTCTCCCACGACGAGATGCTGTACGTGAAGCGCCTTCAAAAGAAAGGCAAAGACCGCTTCAAGATGATCTCGGACAACAAGCACCACGATCCTGAGGACATCCGAGTGGATGACACTCATATCCTGGCCCGGGTTCTTTACGTGTGGAACGGGCAACCGGTGTAAAATTCCGGCTGGGACAAGCCGGCGGTGTATGCGGATGAGATGAGGGTGGGAAGGATTGAGCGGGGAAGGCTGAGTGACTCACTTAAATTAAGGCGCGTGTGCTGCTTGTTTGGAATGCGCATTTGCTATGAACTACTTTGTGCAGTTGGGCCGAGAGAGAAATCATAGTTCTTGGATGAACCACGCTACTGAATTGATACTTCACCTTGCGTCGTAGTCATGGCTACGTAAGCCATTAAAGAATAGTGATGTGTGACTGACGCTCAAACAAATAGGTCAATTTTCACCGAATAACTCAAAAGGAAGAATTGATGCACCACGAAGGATTTGAAGAACTGAAAAGAGAACTCGAAAAACAACGAGCCGAGCGCCTAACCGTTCCCCCGAGATTCTCCTTCAAAGAGCATAACGTCTACAACTTCGATAGACTTATGAACTTCTTCAATTGGGATATTCATAACACTCCAGTCGAAATTGATCTAACTCAGTGCCACACCGCAAACTATCAAGCCTTATCCCTTCTTGCAATTTATGGATGGCAGCTCAAAACTCAGGGATGCAGGGTCACTTACATTGAAAATGACAGGGGAACTGGCGCAAGCGAAATGTGGAGAAGCATGGGCGCGCGCGGCCTGTTCCCCGTTCTTTTTAATGAAGAGCAACAATTTAAAGGCCATCAATTCAAACCATTGTTTGCCTTGAGAAACGCGGACGATTTTGGATCGATCATTCAATCCGCGGAGAGTTACACAAAAGGCTTCAACGTTGAGTATGAAAACACCCTACGCTATGTTCTTAGCGAACTCCTATACAACACCATGGAGCACGGAACATGTTATGAAGGCAATACTCGCATTCCTTCCCTTGTGCAATTCACTTGGTATAAAAGCAGAAATGAAATCCAGTTCATCATTGCGGATCTCGGAATCGGAATAAAAAAACACGTAGAGCAGGCTTTCCCCCCCTTGGAAAGCGACGAAGAGGCCATTGAGTTTGCCCTCCGCGCTAAAGTTTCTGGCACATTTGGGAGTGCTGACCCATACAAGGCAAAAAATAATGCCGGCATGGGGCTTTACATATCCTCAAATATCATTCGGCGCCTCAACGCCGACATGCACGTCTTGTCGCGCAATGGCCTCGTACATATCTCCCCGAGAGATGTAACCCAAAGAAAACTAAACCACCCATGGCCAGGAACCTTGGTGCTTGTATCGCTACGACTTGAGCAGAACACAACCTTCCTTTTGCACAAGATGATGCAAGAGTTTCGCGATTCAGCAGACAAAGAACAAAAACTAGGTGATAGCAACGAGGAAAATGGTCGTTTTGTAATCGGCATATTCAACTTCTTTGGAAAATATGCGGAAGACAAAGAGGCTGCAATACGATTCCGCGACAAACGAATTTTCCCAGCAATTGAGGAAGGAAAATCCATCGTCATCGATTTTGACAATGTTGTTAGTTCGCCTCACAGTTTCCTGAGCGCCCTACTCGCATCGCCGATAAAGATTCTCGGAATGGCTGCCTACAAAAAAATAAAGGTCGTAAACGCTGCACCTGAAATCAGAGAAACCATCGATTTCATCCTCGACGACAACACTTGACAAAAGCCCAATACCCGACCATAAAAGGTTGTCGATGCGAAAGGAGTCGCCCTTCCCTCGATCTCCGGCGAAATGCCTACCCGAAAAGCCCTTCCTTAAAACGAAGGGCTTTTCTTTACACGTCAGAATGGCGCCGGCTCTTCTTCCAGTTCAAACTCCGCTCCGCCCTTCCCCGCCATCACTACCTCCTGCTGCTCCCACCTCACAGTCACGCTGCCGTCGTCATTGAGGGTCAGCTCAAGCTCGTCGGTATCAACGATCACACTCAGCACCTCTTCCCATTCCCGATCACCGTCTGTGTCCAAGCGATGAATCGTGACCCAGCGCTGCGCCTGCGCCACGGGGTGATTGATCATCGATGAGACGCGTAGTGCAAGGCGCTCCATTCCGCTTATTTCTTCGCGTTCCACTGGTCGCGCTTGCTTTGTCACCTTAGCCATACCATCACCTTTCATCCAAAAAACTGTATGCATATCCAGTACTCGTTGAGCATACATCTCCATCACACAAAATTAATTAACCGCCGGTATTGACTCGCAATATAACCGCCGGTTAATGTTCGCTCCATCGAGTAACCCAACAGGGACTCGCCAGGGCCTCACGGCCTGACCGCTCTTTAACAGCTCAGGACCTTCGCAGATCGATCCCCGGCAACGGGCACAGCGCGAACAATAAATTCGATCTCCACGCCAGCTCTGGTACTGGCCGTGCTCACCAGATGTGAGTACGCGAAACCACGCAAGCCGGTAGGCGAAGAACACCGTTCACGAAATGTGTGACGCCGGCCAGAGATATGAATCGGGCGATGCGCGTGGTGGAGATGAGGCACCCACAGATTTACTGATGCCGCTTCTATGAGGCGGCATTGGAAATCCAACGGAGGAAGTGAAATGCCGAAGTACATGCTCGACTACATCCGGCTGTGCCGGGAATGCAGCCTGGATCTGCGCACGATCGGCAACATGATCGGCATCGTGATTCCAACTCTGCAGCGTGAGGCGGCCGGACTGCGCAGCGCGGTGAGCGAATTTGCCGGGGAATTCCCTGAGCTTGAGCAAGACGCCGAACTGCTGGAATCAGCCATCCGCGCCGGGCTCCGGCGCTGCATGCCGCAGCCGCATCAGCAAGATATGTTCGCAGCATGACGGGCCTTTTCACTGATGCACCTGGTTACCCGGATGCATTGGGAACTAACCATAACAGCGGAGAGCATCCATGAACGAAGCTCAGATAGAGCAGGTGCAGGAAATTGTGCAAGAAATCGCGACCGACGAAGTCATCAGTTTTGATGAGGCCTTCGCAATCGCGATGGGGAACCTAAAGCAATGGGTGGAACGGATGCCCAAGGGCAGGAATGCGGCAGGCTGCTCGGGCGGGTCTAAACGCTAAGCCGGATACAAAAACGCAGACCACTCTTGGTCTTTGATCTGGCAGGCAAAAATAGCTGGATCCTTATGGGGCGAGACAGTGGCCGCAGTTGCTCTTACTCGATCCCTGAGAGCCGTGACATCAAGACCGCTGGGGCCAAAGTACGTGCCAGTTGGCATTTCGTGGATAACTCCACCGGTGAATGTCACCGTCCTCTTCAGGCCTAAAGCTTCCATTCTTTCGTGAAGATCTTCATACCCTTTTGCGTTCGCCCCGAACAGCTCAACACGCACCAAGTACTGCGCCATAACGATATTCCTTATCTCGACTGTGGAAGCCGAAGCATATGGTTTTCCCTCGACTGTGGAAAGCGAGGAAACAGGGTGCCTGCCCCTGCAAAAACAGGCATACCTCTTCCCCGCCTCTACCCGTCAGCACTCCTCCCCCGCGCCCATCGGCAACCAGCGGGAGAAGTGAGTGTTGACGAATACAGGTGAACAACCCGCCACCTTGGAGGCGACCATGAACGCAGCATTGAATATTTGCCAAGAGCGTTACGACGCTCAGTTGCCTCCAGAGGTCAGCGAGAGCGACGAGGTGACGGACTGGCTCGAGCATTCGGCGGAGCGCCTGGTGTGCGGCGTCGACATCAAGTGGAAGCGCCGCTACGGCCAGTCCCAAGTGGTGACGTTCGATCGGTTCTGCACTGCTCTGCAAGGCCACCTGAACCAGCGCCAGATCGACGGCCTGGACGAGCGCGACTCACTTGCTCGACTGTTCTTGTCGTCGATCCTCGGCGGCCAGGCAGATTCACGCGGACACGCTGCTGACTTGATCGGCCAGCCCCACCCCATCGAGGCCGCCGAGCGGATCGCCATGGACCTTCTCCGGCCCTACGCCGCCGACGCAGTAGCAGCGGAACGGGAAGAGGCAGAAGACGACGTGGATGCAGACCTATGAGCCCGCACATCCTGATCGATGAGGCGCTGGAGGCCCTGGAGCATCCCGCCAGCGAGCCCGGCGCCCAGGCGGTGGTGGTGCGGATGATCACCAACATGCTCACCGGCGACGCGATCACCGTCGAAGAATTCAACCACTACTGCCAGCGCCTGCTGAAAATCACCAGGCTCCGCAAGGAGGCTGCATGAGCACTGCACCGGTTAAATCACTGATCGACGAGCAGCTCGACGAAGTTGAGTCGAAGCTGATCATGCTGGGCTTTGGCCTTCCCTTCAATGAAGTGATCGGCCAGCCGCGTGAGCGTGCCGTGGCGACCTTGCCGAAGCGCTTGGCGGCAACCATGAAGGGCGGTCGAATTGCGGTGAGGGTTCGGCCATGACGATGATTTGCGGAAACTGCAACCAGGCCGGGATTCGTTGGGTTGGCCCATTCAGTAGCTTGGCCCATACCGAGTGCCCGCACTGCGGCGGCACTAACTGCCAACTGGCTGACCAGTCAGAGGGGGAAATCGAGGAGGAAGTTGAGTGCGGATGCGGGCGCAAATCCGGCCCCCCGAACTTTGATGATGGTCGCTACTACTGCGGCAGCCAGTGGTGTATGCCATGACCACCCACCAGCAGCACCGGCGCCGCGCCATCCGTGCCCTGTCGACCATCGTAGGCCTGACCTTCCTCACCATCGTTTTCTTTGGGCCCGCCATCGGCGGCCTGATCACCCAATAAATTATTCCGCACAGCGCCCACCGCAAGGATGGCGCGGGAGATAGTCATGCTCGCAGCAATTGCAGATCGCATTCGTTCTAAATCCTACGAACTTCCCCTGTCTCGCGATTACGTCCGCCACTGGGGCCTGAAAGAAGCCATACGGGAGCTGGTACAGAACGCGCTGGACAGCGAGTCGCCGTTTGAATATGCATTCGCCGACGGCCAGCTGTTCATCACCAGCCGCTTTGCAAGGCTGGAGGCCAGCACGCTGGTGCTGGGCAACACCTCCAAGGCTGACCGCTCCGACGCAATCGGCAGCTTCGGCGAGGGCTACAAAATCGCCCTGCTGGTACTGACCCGAAATGGCTACGACGTGAAGGTGCTGAACGGCAACAGACAATGGGTACCAGAGTTCCGGCACAGCGACCAGTTCGACGCCGAAGTGTTATGCATCAACGAGACCCCGGCGCACCGGCAGAATCAGGGTGTTGAATTCGTCGTCTCCGGCCTCTCCGTTGATGACGAAACGGAAATCCGCAGCATGTGCCTGCGCATGCAGCCACCAATGAGCGACGTGATCGGCACCAAGTACGGCCACATCCTGCCCTCCCGGCCCGGCAAGCTGTACGTCGGCACCCTCTTCGTATGCGACACCGATCTTACCTACGGCTACGACATCCTCCCCGAGCATCTGCAGCTTGAGCGAGACCGCCAAACGGTTAGCGGATGGGATTTGAAACAGGTGTCGAAAAACGCCTGGATCGACACGGGCCGCCTGGATGAAGTGGCAGAGAAGATCGAGGCAGGGATTCCCGATGTTGAATATGTCGAGTACGGCAGCACCGAGCTTGTGAGAGAGGCCTGCTACAGGTTGTTCCAGCAGAAGCACCCCGGTGCAATTGCCGTTCAATCCCAGGAAGAACTGAACAACCTGGTCAAGCAGGGAATGACCAACACCGTAGTGGTGAGCCGGACCTTCCACTCTCAGGTTTCAAACTCGACTTCGTACAAGCAGCAGGTCTCCCACGTCGTTGCCATCCAGACGCCCAAAGCCGCCCTGGAAGAATGGTATCGCGACAACAAAAAATACATGAGCAGGCTGCCGGCGGCTTCCTTCAAGGAGCTGGCCAAGCGTGCTGACGGCTGGAGGAACAAGTGATGTCCGAGAACACCAGGATATGGAATCAGGTCGAAACTACCGACCCCGAGGTCACCAAAAAATTTACGGGCGCAGGCGGTTTCAAGGGGACCGCCATCAGGCCCACTTACCTGATGCATCGGGCCACAGAGCTGTTTGGCCCGTGCGGTGAAGGCTGGGGCTGGACAGTTCTTGAGGATCGCTTTGACGAAGGCGCGCCCCTTCAAGCGCCAACGAAAGAATGGCCTGGAGCGCCAATGATCTGCGCGAAGGTGCATACCGTAAAGGTAGAGCTTTGGTACACGGGCAAGGCCGGGCAGAAATGCACAATCCAGCAGTACGGCCACACACCATTCGTATACCTGCAGCAGGGGAAAATCCTTACTGACTGGGATACGGCGAAAAAGTCCCTCACCGATGGCATCGGTAAGTGCCTGCAAGCCTTGGGCTTCGCGGCTGACATTTACCTGGGTATGTTCGACGATCCCACGTACGTCGACACCATCACCGAAGAATTCAAGATTGAGAAGGCTGAAGACAAAGACGCCGAAATTCTGCGCCAAAAACAGGAGCGCATTGACTGGCTCGCCTCGGCTGTCGAGACCATCGGCAAGGCGGTAACCGCCTACGAGCTGAAAACACTGAACGTGAAATACATTCGTGAGGCAACACGCCGCAACGAGCCGGCTTTCATCGCGCGGATCACCCGGGCGTTCGAAGAGCGTAAAGCCACTCTGGAAAAATTGACTGAGGATGCAGCATGACTCAACTCTACGCGCTGACCGGCAAGCTGGCTGAGCTCCAGGCCATGGCCGACACCGATGATGAGGGCCTGAAAGAGGCTCTTCAGCACGCCATGGACGAAGTGCAAGGTGACTTCAACGACAAGGCCGACAATATCGTCATGTTGCGCCGAAACATTGAAAGCGACGTGACGGCTATCGACAACGAAATCGAGCGCCTGGCTGAACTCAAGCGGATCAAGTCCAACAGTGTTTCGCAGATCAGCGACTACCTGCGCCGCAACATGGAAGCCGCCAACATCAAGTCGATCAAGCGTCCGCTCTTCACCATCACGCTGGCCATGGGCAGCGAACGAGTGATCGTGGACAACGAAGATGCAGTGCCGGACGAACTGACCACTGTGAAGTCGAGCATTGCTCCGGACAAAAAGGCCATTGCCGCCAAGCTCAAGGAAATCCGCGAGCATAACGAAGCGGTGCGCAAGCGCGTGGCAGCCGGTGAAGACGCTGAACACGAACTTTTACCCGAACCTACCTGGGCTCACTTGGAGCGCGGCGACAGTTCGATCCGAATCAAGTGAGGTCGCCATGTACGTCAGCAACCACCTAAGTCTGGTCGAGGAACAGCGACAGAACGTTGATTCAATCGCGGAACGTACAGCGCAGTTCCTGGCCGCCGGCGGAACCGTAGCGCAGTTACCGAGCCCGCCTCGCAAACCTCTGCCACCGCCCCGCTCCACCAAGATCGATCCCGAAACCATCCTCAAGCGCCGCAAGCCGCCCATCACCCGGGCCGAGCGTGAAGCGCTGCGCAAACTCACGGAGGCATTATGAGCAAACGCAAGGCGCATAGCCTGCAGGCGCGCATCGCCCGGTCGTGCCGCTCGCTGCTGGCTGCCAACCACGTCGCAGTGGTGAACATCGACCCCAGCGGCCGCCAGGGCATGATCAATTACAAGTCGCTGAAGAACATCGCCCCAGGGAAGATTGGCCAGGCGGTCTGCGGCGTCCCCCACCGATGGACGATCTACCTCAGCGCCCTTTGCATCGATGCCCGCGGTGACCGCTACAGCAAGTCAGTGGAAGTTGCGCCCGATGGCGTCTACCTCTCCGACCATCTGGAAGACGTAATCGAGCATTGCTACAAGAAGCTGCGCGACTCGGCCAATCAAAGCCAGGTGGTGGCATCCGGCTGGATCGCCATTCCCGAAGCTATATCGCTGGACGAGACGCACGCCGCGCGGATTTTCGAAGCGGTCGGCGCCTGGCACCAGGTGAAGGTCGATTCATGCGCCGCATAGCCCGCACCCAGCAACGTAAACGACAAACCTGGCTCGCACTGCCGGCCAGCGGAATAGAAGAGGTAGACCATGGCTGCCGCGCAGAAAGAACGATCGGCAAAGACTGCGGCGAGGCGAAAGACTCGCGGCGAGGAAGAATTGCGATTCCACACCATGGCCGGCACCCGCCAGGCCTTGGCTGACCTGATGGCCTGGAACTGCATCGAGGAACAAGGCGAGGCAATGACCCTGATGATTCACCACCTGCACGGCCTGGGCCCAGCAGGGTCGGCACAGTTCCTCTCCCCGCCTCGACACGAATACGTGATACCCGAAAACGTGTCGGCAAAATTGCTGCTCGCCTATAACCGCGAAGCCCTTCGCATCTGCCACGACGAATAACTCACCCTACTCGCTGCATCCGGTAACCGGAGGGGATTCACTGCATTTCTTTTGCTCGATTCCACTCTATCTTCAGGATTTGTTGAGCTAGCACAACAATTCTGCCGCAGTTACCGTAAACGCCACCTCCTGGGGTGCTGGCATGTTCCAAAGCGCTGAGCACTTCAGTTGCGAGCTGCACAAAGGCTGGCTCCTTAGGGTTCGAGAGGAGCTGTATTTTTGCGCTCAGTGAAAACGCTGTCATTAACAACTTTCTTTTCTCGCCTTCCCACGTCTCTTTCAAGCCCGCAGCGGTAGCTGGATCATCAGCCTTAACGATTTGGATGAATGCTCCATGAGCTTCAGATCCATCAGCGTGAGCCTGTAAAAGTCCGATAGCAGCAATGTAATCAGAGCACGTGTCACGCAGTTCGTTGATCCAAGCTTGCCTGCTCTCTTTCAGTGCCACCGCTTTCGCCAGGACCATTTGGTTATTGGCGGTTTTTTTGAATGTGAAAATTGAAACCCAAGCTCCGACCAGCACTGCAACAGCGGTAAGCGCGAAACCGGCTAAGACAGTCCAATCTGTACCTGAATCAACTATTGCTCTGATCTCCGGGACTCGGTTTAGCGTTACCACCATATTTTCTATTGTCAATTTCCGCTCCTAGCTGAATGCAATTCAGTCGTCACAGATACCCCAACCAAACCCAAATTGCCACCACCGATCACCGGAGGGCGGCGCTTACCCGAGGTAAAAGCAATGCCCATTCGCCACAGTGTCATCCACAAGATCGACAAGAAGCCAGACGGCACCCCGGCTGTTCTGTTTATTGGCGTCTCCGAGCAGGTCGAAAGCCAGGCCCGGGACGACCTGATGAGCCAGCTCAACGAAAGCTACAACGCCACTGCCGGTAAGGGCTGGGGGTTCTTCCATCAAGAATCAGCCGCTTACCCATTGAGCGGCTGGCTCGGCAAGTACCTGGCTGGCGCAACCGACTTCCTGGCCTTCAGCACCACCGCCGTCGAGCACCTGACCAAACTGATGGAAGAGTCGAACCTCACAACCGGCGGGCACGCCCTCTTCTGCCACTACCAGCAGGGCCTGACCGATTACCTGGTCATCGCCCTGGTGCAGGAAACCGAAGCGGTGACGATGACCGAAGAGCTCGCACTGATGACGGTGAACCGCCTGGACCTGGACCACATCCGCCTGGCTGCGCGCATAAACATCAGCGAATGGCAGAACAACAAGCAGTCGAAGCAGTACATCTCGTACCTGAAGGGTAAGCAGGGCCGCAAACTCAACGACTATTTCCGCGATTTCATCGGCTGCCAGGAAGGGATCGACGCGCCTAGCGAAACGCGCACGCTACTGAAGGCGTTCAGCGACTTCGTTGAAAGCGAGGACATGGTCGAAGATGCGGCCCGCGAGAAGACGCACACCCTGGTCAGCTACTCCATGGCTCAGGCCAAGATGGGGGAACCCATCACTCTCGACGAGCTCTCGGGTCTGATCGACGAAGACCGGCCGAAGAGCTTTTACGACTTCATCAAGGGGAAGGACTACGGGATTTCCGAAACCCTCCCGCCGGACAAGAAGACGCTCAACAAATTCCGGCGTTTCACAGGCCGGGCCGAGGGCATGTCGATCAGCTTCGAGGCGCACCTGCTGGGCGACAAGATCGAGTTCGACGAAGCAGGCGGCACGCTGACGCTGCGGGGGCTGCCCACTCAACTGACCGAGCAGCTCAAGCGCGCGACCGCCTAACACCAACTGCTGCGCCGCACGCTCGACGGAGGGCGGCGCCTACCCAATATCGCGATCAACCCAATGCTTTGCGAGCCAGGCTGGAATCAACAGCGTTCGCGACGCGTCCAACTTTGTCCTGGCATCTGGCGAGCGTTCGATCTCAGCGCCGAAGTAAGCAATCCAGCTTCCGTCAGGCTGCAACACTAGCTCCGTCAAGTACGTCCCGACTTCAGCCATGGTCAGTCCACTTTGCTCTGCTAGCAGCTTATTAGAGGGTTTTCTGTCCACTCTTTCCTCCTTGATCCGGCTCCATCCCGGTCACCCGTAATACCCCATATCAACGAATCACGCCAGCCAGCGAAGGAGACTCCGCAAAACCTTTACCCCTCGGAGGATGGCATTTCTAAATTTAGAATATCCGGCAGCTTTTCAGCAAGAAGCATCTTAATTTTGCTCACTTCTGAAAACTGCGTTACAGAAATTTCAAAAGCCAGAATCAATAGGTCATTCGCTGCATTATGGGCTTTAACCTGTCTTGCTTGAAGACTTGAGAGCGCTGCCTTTTTTTGGCCGATAGGAATTTCCGAATTCTTAGTTGAAGATATATGTGCTTCCAAGCTGTCAACAATTCGCCTGCGGTGCTCAATGAACATCTCAAGCAAATTAATCTGAGACGTCTGGTAGGCCTGTATCTCGGCATGCTTTGATTCCGCCTTACCAAGATTCAACTGTTCTGACTGTGCCGTGAGAGTCTCAGATTGAAGCTGATTTAGAGCACGAAATTCTTCCCTCTGCGCATCAAGCAATTCTCTCTGTAAGTAAACCGTTTTAAGAACGGCCAGAAGAGTACAAAAAGATATCAGCGGGCCAAATACCCCTCCAAAATAACTACCGAATGCCGACCAATCTGACGCATTCGTAGATAGTTGGCTGCCAAATATTTTCCAATAGTAATAAGAAGCAAAAAAAGCGCTCACAAACACGATGCAGACCAATAAAAACCAAAAGCTACAAACCGATTTTCTCAAGCGTTCCATGCTAATCACCAAATTTTAAGAATCGGCGAAATATACCAGCGAGGTTTAAGTATGCCCATCACTTACGGAAGCGTGTGCAGCGGCATTGAAGCCGCGACCCAAGCCTGGCACCCGCTGGGCATGCGCGCCGCCTGGTTCGCCGAGATTGAGCCTTTCCCATCGGCGGTCCTGGCTCACCACTACCCCGACGTGCCGAACCACGGCGATATGACGAAGCTGGCAGCCCTGGTGCTGGCCAGCAAGATCCCGGCGCCGGACGTGCTGGTCGGCGGCACCCCGTGCCAAGCCTTTTCGGTCGCAGGTATGCGCGAAGGCCTCACCGACCCGCGCGGCGCCCTCACCATCAAATACGTGGAGCTTGCTGATGCAGTTGACTATGTTCGCGCCGGCCAGCGAAAGCCTGCCAGCGTCATCGTCTGGGAGAACGTCCCCGGCGTCCTCAGCGACAAAGGGAACGCCTTCGGATGCTTTCTTGGCGCGCTTGCTGGGGAAGACTGCGAGCTGCAGCCTCCAGGGAAAAAGTGGCAGGACGCTGGTTGTGTGTATGGACCCAAAAGAACAATCGCGTGGAGGGTCCTGGACGCCCAATATTTCGGCCTGGCCCAACGACGCCGTCGTGTGTTCGTTGTCGCAAGTGCTCGAGACGGGTTCGATCCCACCGAGGTACTTTTTGAGCGCGAGGGCGTGCGCCGGGATACTGCGCCGCGCCGAGGCCAGGGGCAGGACGTTACCGGAACAGCTCCTTTCGGCCCTGCGCTCCAGTGCGGAGAGGGATGCGAGTACGTCTTCCCCGAGCAGTTAGGCGCCTATGGCTGCCCGAGCTGCGAAGGCGACTTCGGGCCAGCGGTATCTATGTTCGGCGGCATCCCAGCCTTCGGCGCCGGGCGCATGTCCGGATCAATCGAGAAGGCCGGCACCCTCACCCACCATGAAGGCCGCAATGACCTGGACAGCGAGACGTTCTTTGTTCAGGACAAGCCAGTAGCTGCACTGACAGCGAACGGTGTTGGAACGTGCGGGGCTGACGACAACCAGGCCCAGGCCGGGCACTTGATCGCAGGCACACTCAACGCCAACGGAAAGGCGGCGGGCAGCGCGACCAATCAGGACGCCGAGTCTGGCCTGCTGGTAGTGCAGGGCACACAAGACCCCGGCGTCAGCGAAAGGCTCGCCTTTGCCCTGGGCAGGAACAACGGCCAGGAAAACGCGGTGCTGGCATTCTCCTGCAAGGATCACGGCGCTGACGCCGGTGAGATAGCCCCTACCCTGCGCGCAATGAATCACTCAGGCAGCCACGCCAACGCCGGCGGCCAGGTTGCCGTCTGCATCACTGGCGACATCACGCACACGCTGAAAGCCGAAGGGTTCGACGGAAGTGAAGACGGAACAGGTCGCGGGCAGCCGATTGTGTCGGTCCTGCGAGGTATCAGCGACTACGGGCAGGGCCTCCCATCACTTCGTCGCAGCTTCGGTGATGCTGGGGGTGGTAGCGAGGCTTTGGTCTCATCTAGCAGTGTCCGGCGCCTGATTCCCCGCGAGTGCGAACGCCTGCAGGGCATGGCCGACGACTACACCCTGATCCCCTGGCGCGGCAAGCCAGCCAGCGAATGCCCGGACGGCCCACGCTACAAGGCGATCGGCAACAGCAAGGCCGTCACCGTGGTTCGCTGGATCGGCTGGCGGCTATTGCGTCAATTGGCGGACTGATTAGCAAGCGCCAGGCGGTATGCCGTCTTTGTTGAAGTCCTTCAGGCGCTCCCGCTCTTCCTCGGTGGAATGCGCCGGGGTTTCTTGCTCGGGCTCTTTCTTCTTTTCTTCACTCATCGCTATGTCCTCTGGGTGGTAGCTGTTTCGGCACCTGGTGGAATCAGCAGTTCAAATCAATCCACTCCACCGCCCGGGCATGGCCCGGCAAAGACACCAACGTCTAAGGAAGCGCGCAATTCCCTACTGGAGACCGCTTAGACGTAAACAAGCCGGGTGACAATATTCGAATCGATTATTGGGGTGGTGTAACTATCTTGTTGATCGGCTATCCATCGTCGTGCCAGGTAGATATCGAACGCCCAGGAATGCTGCTTAAGTAGCGCAACTGCTGTGTCGGTAATCTGGTAGCGTCCGCAGGCAGGGCACGGATACTCCTCAATGTCCGGCAGTTCGATTGGCGCAACGTTATTTCCGCATATGTAGCAGCTCATAATTACCCTCCCCCGGTAATCACTGAACTCTAACTGCTCTGTTGCTCCCTTCCAATACCGCGCATGGATTGGCAAGGGTTCCTAATGAAACTAATTTACCTCAGCGCGCCAAGACCGACCTGGGGGACCTCAACATTCCGGCATTCGCCAAAATGACCGACAGCCCGGCAGCGCGCGACGAGACATTGCAGCCCCGATGGACTGGACCATTCAAAGGGCGCCCGCACGATCCTCCCGATCTCCGAATGCCTCAGAATGACGTTTGTGAATGCCCATGACCGAGTAACGGCCGCTACTGAACCGGCGGCGTCACATTGTCTAAAAGGCTTTCGGGGGAGTTAAGAAAGGAGTTCCATGCCTCAAAGGCATGATGGTGACGCAGAGTAGCAGCGTCCCAAATGGCCCCTGCGACCTCCTTCGATGAAACCAACATCATCATTGTGCTAGTAGCGGCATCAAGCTCAATAAGGAGATGGTGTGATTTGAATCTGAAGTCATCGATTCCGCTCATCAGTTCGCCTTGCGACAGGTCTAGCCGGAAACTCCGTGTTGTACCCGTCTAACTGAGGACTAAGCGTTAGTGATAAACGTTCCATGTCGTCGACCAGCTACCGTTTCGATTGCTTGGATCCCGCTCTGGGAAGCTTCTCGGCCTTGCGGATAGAAATTGACCGCAGAGCGTTTGGGGCATTAAGTCTCGCTATATCTAGCCCCCTAGCCAGAGCTGCTGTCATTGTCTCCCCGGGTATTGACTCAGGGGCCTCCTCAAAAAGCATCTTCTCATCCACCCCGTAAACGCCAATAAACAACTCGGTCCTTCCGAGAAGCGACATTCGCACCTGGACGTTCAGCAAGGTGCCATCTGCCTGCCGCTCATCTACGGATCGGGTATGAAGAGCGGGGTCCGCCCAGTCCCAGAAAACCTTGCCCCTGTTTCTCATCTGAATCGCTCTGATATTTAGGCGGCGATTATGCGACTTGAACGAATCTGAACGAAATACCACGCAACAAATATTTATTCATCCCTCCCCCTTCAAAGTCAGCCGCTATAGCGGCAAGGACGAAGTTATGCCTGAACAAAAGATTACGTTCGTCAACAGCGAACCCGCCAAGTGCGGCTGCAAGATGGAATTCAGCTCTGGCGGTGGGCATTACTCCGACGTGGTTTACGTCACTCCCTGTGAGGCGCACAGCGGCAGCAAGCCGATCGGGCCGGTCGAGGTGAAGCGCGATGCAGGCGGCTGGTGGTATCACCCGAACATTCCGAGCTTTGGCGAAGGCGAAGACCCGACGCCCTACATTGCCTGGGTCAAGGAACAAGGTCTGGAACTGAAAGGCTGGCACTCTGGCGACGAACTCGAGGATCTTCCTGACGAGGATGCTGCGTGCACCGCCTGGAATCCCGAATCGCCAGGCCCTGAGTGGTTCCTGATGGGGATCTTCGATACGGATGATGGCCCCTATGTGCAGTGGGCGCGCCGGGTGACGCCATGATCGCCACCCTCTGGTTCGCCTACGTCTTCATCTACAAGGGGCCCAAGCCATGAAACAGCATCGCGTTTTGATCGGCGACTGCATTGAGTCGATGCGGACGCTGCCTGACAATAGCGTCGACAGCATCGTGACGGACCCGCCCTATGGCATAAGATTCATGGGCAAAAGCTGGGATGGCCAGGACATCGAGAACCGCGCCGCGTACCGGGCCAGCATGCCTTCACACGCTAGCGCTTGTGGGCCGAATGGCGGACATCGCTCGATCGCGGCCGAGGCCGGCAAGTATGACCTGACGCCAGACGGTATGAGGGCCTTTCAGGCTTTCACGCTTGAATGGGCCACAGAGTGTCTGCGCGTGCTCAAGCCAGGCGGCCACCTGCTGTCGTTTGCCGCTGCCCGCACCTACCACCATATGGCGGTCGGCATCGAGATGGCTGGCTTCGAGATCCGCGACCAGATCATGTGGGTGTTCGGCTCGGGCTTTCCGAAGTCGCACAACCTCAAGGGCGAGCACAAAGGCAAGGGCACTGCGCTGAAGCCTGCGCACGAACCCATCTGCATGGCCCGCAAGCCGTTTACCGGGACGGTTGCAGCCAATGTCGCCGTGCACGGCACCGGGGCGCTGAACATCGACGCCTGCCGGATCGGCGTGGTCGACGCGGCCTATGCTCGAAACTGCTCAGGCGATCGCGGCCATGACGGCACTCGATCGATCGAGGAAGAAGGCGCGACCAACCTGCACGCCGGTGGTGGCACTGCTGCATCTGGGCGCTGGCCCGCCAATCTGATCCACGATGGTACTGCCGAAATCGTCGCTCTGTTCCCCACTCAGGCGGGCGCATCGGCACCGGTGACCGGCAACGAACCCACGGCAAACGGCTTCAGCGGCGCAGTCAAGTACAGCGGCCTGCGCGAGCGCATGGCCGGCGCCTTCCACGGTGACAGCGGCAGCGCAGCCCGGTTTTTCTACTGCGCCAAGACCAGTCGTACCGATCGGCATGAGGGACTGACCAATCCCGGCCCGCAGTTCACCCGAGGCACCACCCTGCGCAAGGTCGAGAACACCCCGACGACGGGGAACACCCACCCGACCGTCAAGCCGACTGATCTGATGGCGTACCTGCTGCGCCTGGTTACCCCAGCCGGAGGCGTGGCGCTCGATCCATTCATGGGCAGCGGAAGCACCGGCAAAGCCGCGATGCGTGAAGGCTTCCAATTCATCGGTTGCGAGATTGACGAGCAGTACGCGGCGATCGCCCGGGCGCGCATCGAATTCGAAGTACTCCGGCAGCAAGAGCAGAAGGTTGAATCCGACCAACTCGATCTATTCGCAACAGCCTAACCCCAATCCCCCGACATGCCTGCCGGTGAACTACATCAAGGCAACTGGCTGTCGACCCATCGCTCAGCAGCAGCCATCGCCTCATCAAGGGCGGCCGGGTAATCGGGCCAGGGTCCCGTCAGTTCGGCGGCGACTTCGCCAAGGCCATGGATGGGCGCCTGCTCAATGATCTTGGCAGTGACCGGAGCATTGTCGTTTGGGCGCCGCCAGACGAATTTGAGAAACATCGTTTGGCCGCGGTAAGCGTGCGCAATTGGCGCATCTAGTTGATGAGGCACGCGCCCTCCTGGCGACTGGGTGGGTTGAATACCCGTTTTACACCCATCCCAACAACACAGATATCTAGGCATAACGCCACTACTCCATCCCCCTACATGCCTGCCGGTGAGCGGCGGGCGAGGTATCGACATGCCTGCAAACAGTGAATACAGCATGACACGCAGCGATGCCACGGACCTGGCAGGCATTGCCCAGTTCGACTTGGCGATGCGGCGAGAGGCGCTGACCAGCTACCTGCAGCGTAATGGCTCGCAGCGCCTGGTTGAGTTCACGGCGCAACTGATTGGCATGGCCAACTCGGTCGCGGAGAACTGCGCGGAGATGAGTGACCAGGTGCTGATCGAGGAATGCGGGGTCCACCCCGACAAGTTCACCAGCGTGAACCTGCCAACACTCATCGGCGCCTGCCAGGGCGTGATGATCGCCAGCAAGTGCGACCCGGCCGGCGCCTGTCACGGGTGCGCATATCGGCTGGGCTCGATTGCTAATCAGTCGCCCATCACCACTTGCGATGCGGAGTTCATGGCCCACGACCAAAAAGGATTCATGTGCCACGCCCACCTGGACGCAGAAGGCGAACCCACCAAGGTGTGCGTCGGGCACGCAAAAGCAGCAAAAACCTAACCCACCTTCTGCCGCCCAGCGCGGCAAGGCACCCCCCATGAACAACGACAAGACACTGCGCACTACGGGCAGTGGGAGGTAGAAATGGACGGAATTCAGTTCCTGTCGCACGAAGATGTTTGCGAGCTTACCGGCGCAAGAACCAAGGCCGGCCAGATTCAAGTTCTATCCCGAAACGGCATACGCCACACGATCAAACGGAACGGTTGGCCATGCGTAATATCGGCATCGCTGCTGGCCAGCCCTAAAGAACGAAAGCCCGAAAAGACCGAATGGCAACCAAGGATGGGAATTCAGTAAATGGCACGACGACCCACTAACCCCGGCAGCATCCCCCGGCTGAGAAAGCGACTGCGCTCCGGGGGAAGGGTTTATTACTACTACGATGCAGGCGACAAACCGAGAAAGGAAATCGCGCTGGGTTCCGACTACGGCGCGGCTATCGTTGAATACGCCCGACTTGAAAAGAGCCGCGCAGCGAGTGCCCTCGTCGGCGCCGTACTGACATTTGAGTACGTTGCAAACAAGTACATGGAAGAGGTTGTGCCTACTAAGTCCTCAGCCACCCAAAAAGACAACCTAAGGGAATTAAAGCAGCTTCTGATCTTTTTCAATGACCCACCTGGCCCTCTTGAGGCGATCGAGCCGAAGCACGTCGTTCAGTACCTGCGTTATCGGTCGAAAACAGCAAAGGTTCGCGCCAACCGAGAGAAGGCGCTGCTCAGCGCCATTTGGAATTTCGCCCGTCAGAGCGGCTATACCTCACTTGCCAACCCGTGCGCGGGCATCAAAGGAAATAAGGAAACAGGCCGGGACACCTACGTCGAAGACGAAATGTTTGCCGCGGTGTACCTGCACGCTGATCAGCCACTCAAGGACGCGTTAGACCTGTTCTACCTCACAGCTCAGCGCATAGGCGACACGCTGAAGATGGACGAACGTGACTTGCTGGATAACCAGTTACTGATCAAGCAAGGGAAGACCAGCGCTAAACGCCGCATTGAGGTTGTAGGAGAGCTGAAGGTGGTTATTGACCGCATTCTGGAAAGGAAAAAGGGGCACAAGATTCGATCAACCAGACTCGTCGTAATAGACAACGGCCAAGCGATGACAGTGAGCATGCTCAGAGGCAGATTTGACGCGGCCAGGATGAAGGCCGGGATTGAAAAGTCTGCGTTTCAAATGCGAGACCTTCGTGCAAAAGCGGCTACAGACAAGGAGGAATCGACAGGCAGCATTCGCGATGCGAGAGATCAGCTGGGGCACACAACTGTCGGTATGACGGAGCAATATATCCGGCGCCGTAAAGGCCTGAAAGTGCTGCCAACGAAGTGAAAACTCGTTCCGCAATAAAATATGAGCCCTTGAAAACAAAGGGCTTCAAGCGAGGCCCGCGCAAACAATTGCGGACCGATAATCGCCCTAACCTACTGTTTTATATATCTTTGTATGTGGACTTAAAATCCCCCGCTCGTAAGGGCGTCCCGGTTCGATTCCGGGTTCGGGCACCAAAGATATCAAGGGCTTGCATGATGAACTTCATGCAGGCCCTTTTCTTTTTATGCTCCGCGATTCCCATCTCCCGGCCTTCTGCCGACTCAAATCAAAGTCCCTGTTTCACCACCTGCTACGCTGATACATCCACGGAGAATCAGCCATGCCAAACTCAGATCTATTGCCCTCCCTGCTATCAAAACTCTACGAGAACCAACTGGCCCTCGAGGCTTCTGTCATGGAGCTATCGAACTGGGTCGAGCAACGCGGTTCCGCTGAAGTGGCAGAAAACGTGCGCAGCGCTTTGCACACCATCGATGAAAACGAAGAGTTCATCAAGCTCACCCTGGCCGTGCTGATGTCACCGGAGTGATCCTGCGTATCAGGCCTTTACTGAGTTCTTGATCACCCAAATGCCAAGCGCAACAAATACAGCTGATTTAGCCACGGCAAACAGGGTGTCTCTTCCCGCAAACAACTCGAACGCCGAAAACAGCAGTGAGAAGGTGCCTACTATCGCCAAACCATAGCCAACCGGGCGTACGTACCTGTGGAACATTTCTTTCATCTCCCTGAAAAAACAAAAAGTGTAGATTTTACCGCCCCATACGCCATCAACCGTCATGCCTCAGCGTGAAATCACCGATGCGCTCTGGCAGGGGCCGGCACACATTAACAGGCCGCCCGCTGTCTCCGGCTAATAAACCAACCCCACACATTGATCTTTTTCAGTAGGGAAAAACTTCAGGAGAAGCGTTTTAAGAGGGTAATGCTGCGATTTCACTTCATAAACAACGTTGGTAAAGCTGTCTGCATCAGATCCATTACCCGCGTTTGATGCCTCAGACACCTTTACCAATCTAACTTCAGAAATATCACCCACCAGCGAACGCATTTGATTCCACCCCGTCAGCGGGTCATCAACAGATTCAAGGCATAACAGTGACTGCCATCGTTCTTTATCGCCTCGCTCATACGCTGAAATTGCCTGTTGCGCGAGCTTGAGCGTGCCTTGTGCACCCGCAAGATTCGGCAATGAATGTGAGTTTTTGTGCGTTGAACACCCGGTCGCGAGCATGCACATGAATAAGACGGCTTGCCCCGTCAATATCAACGACGTTTTAGAGTACATATGATTCGCTATCCTTTTTGAATCCGATCCTAGCCTGCCCTCAGGCTGCGATGCGTAGTCAGCACCCCGCTCTTATCGAACAGGAAAATCATCTGGTTGCCCCCGCCGTCCTGGCAAACAACGCCTTCGGTTTCTCCGTCGACGATTCCTTGGCAAGCCATGTTCCATACGTATGGACGGATTTGGCACTTGAGGGTTTTGCCATCCTGGATAATCAGGTGGTGAGTGGCGGAGACGTCTTCAGGGGCTGGTTTGGGGCAGCTGCCCTCCCCCCAATTGACACCTTGGTGATTGGGTTGCGAAGCGCAACCGGCCAATAGCAGGAGGGAAAACACGCATTTGAAATTCATGATCACCGTCCTTAGTCATGAAGAGGGAGTGGCACTACGACGAGACGCTGGCCAGGCATCTACTCAGGGTTGGATGCAAAAGGTCCTGCGCCGAACGGGTGTCCTTGTCGCCGCTGAGTGACAACGAATGGTCCGTCAGCAGGCACACACCGGCAGCTGCGTACGCGCAGGTGGCCTAGTTTTCGTAGAAATACCAAATGACCGACACCACGGCGACTACCCAGCCGAGGGTCAGCAGAAACGAGAGACCTGCAAGTCGCTTATCCATGACGTCCTGTCATCTTGTTGAAAGTCCATAATCCTTCAAACAAAGCGTAGCAGCTGCGCCCGAGATGGGCGGGGGGTCGCTGAGACTCAATGAATCAGCTCCCTGGCCTTTTCCAGGCATTCGGTGGCGCTGTCCAACGCCTCGACGGCTTTCAGGGAATCATCAGCGCCGCTCTGCGCGCGCTGCCCGGTGATGACGAACAGTACATCAACCCCGACTTTTGCCACCTCGGCCAGGTAATCCGCGCGCGGGTGCCGGATGCCGTTCTCGTAACGCCCCTGGGCGTTCACTTCGACGCCGCCGATTTTTCCAATCTCTGACTGCGATAGACCCAGCCTCAGTCTCTCCGCCTTCAACCTTGCACCAATGCTCATGACTCATCCCAATCGAAAAGATAAAACTGAGAGCCTGGCGGTGGTTTTTTAGTTCCAGAGTGGCGCTCGCGTCGTCATGGCCGCCTGGGCGGACTTCAGCAGCAAAACCTGTCGCCCCAGGAACCAAGATCAAGCGAGCACGCGTCGAGCCGTTTTATCGTCGCGGGTTGAACCACGGCAAGGCCGTACGGATGCTGCTTTACTGAGGCGCGTGCTGGATCAAATCAATAGTCGCACGGCACGCGCAAATCGCACTTCATCGCTCGACCCACACCCACACGCATTGCACTTAAGGATGAGCATCATGACCGATGATTTGAAGCAGTCAGGTTCGACCACGACGTCCCAGCCCACCACCACGCTGGAGCAGGTCAAGACCGGAAGGGTGCTGGATTTCACTTGGGCGCCTAACGCGAATACGACCACCACCGTCGTTTCGGCGGACTTCATCGACTACGAGGTCGATACTTCCCAGGGCAGCCCTACCGGGGACAGTCACTCCATCGCACGGTTCACCTATGCCCAGGGCAAGGGCGGTGGCCAGATCAGCCAATTGTTTCTCGAGGAGATGCGTGCCGGTGTGCGCGCCAGCACCCAGATCGGGCTGATGGTGGGACGTAAATGGGCACTGGACGCCGACGCCGACGTCTCCGGCAGCATCGGCACCTACGTCATCGAGCAATTTGATGACATGCGCGCCAGTGTCAATTACGTCGGGACTTTCAGCCGCATCTTTGCAGACCCCAGGATGGTCAGTTACCACGCTGGGGGGCACGTGCACACCAATGTCTCGATCACCGCCAGCAGGGCCCTGACCATGGCCGACTCGGGCAAGTCGATCCTGGTCATCAGCGACACGGACGTTACGCTGACGCTGGGCGACGGTGTGATTGAAGGGTTCAAGGTCACACTGATCCAGGCGGCGGCCGGCAAGATCAACATTGCGGTGTCCAGCAGCCATGTTATCTACAGCAACGCAGGGGCCCGAACGCACACGCTCAACCCGCTGGACGAGCTGGAAGTCAGCACCTTTCCCTACGGCCCGGTATTCCTGGCCTTCCGGGTCAGGCCGACGGCCTGAAGCCAGCGCCATTTTTCCTGCAGGACGGGGTGTGAACACACGTGCACACCCCTTATCAATGGCCTCTACATCACGCTTTTGACCCGCCAGGCCTTGCCTCAGGCAATCTTGCGGGCGATGTCATACACCGAATGTTTGGCCTTGCAATGCAGGTACGAGCGCCATTCCTTGAAGGCGCGCTGTTGCCTGGCAAAAGCCTCCAGCCACTCATCTCCGCCCACCAATTCGATGGGAATGGACATCATCAATTCGGTCGCAAGATCGAGTTCCTCAACGAGCTCGCGTCCATTCGGCATATCAAGAATTAGGGATCGCATAGCCACCTGTGATTATTCTTCGCAGTACATCGACCGCTCCAACTCTCTGATAGTGCTCATTTTCCGACGAGCGGTAACATCTGGTAACGGGTAAGGGAAACCGTCTGCACTGCAACCTACTGTCGCGTCACCAATGCGTGTACTCCCTCTATGCCAGCAGATCCGGCGCACACAGGCGTTTTTAGCCTCCAGTGGAAACCGTTAAATCCCGCCACTGGAAAGATTCTGTTTCCTATCAATGATTTGCGATGACCCAACGCGTCAGTTTTTGAGGGTTTTACGTCAAAATTGTTAATAGCACCGTGATTTGTCGCCGCCTAAACTCCAGATCGAAACATTCTGAATCATCCCGCTCGTCCCCCGCGCCGCCCCTGTTGGTGTGAGTGTCGCAGGCATAAAACCCTGCGGGCGCTGCCGTGTGCGCACGGGAAACGCGCCAGACTCGCAAAGGAACCTTCATGCAGCGCAGAGACTTCTTATCCTCGGCCATAGCGCTGGCGGCTGCCTCGACATTGCCCGCCGCCCGCGCTGCGGAAATCACCGGCGGCCAACCCTGGGAGCCAGGCACTGCCAGCCTGCCGGCCCTGCCCCCGGTCCGCCAGGGAGGCCTGGCGTTTTTCAATCAACATGAGTTCCAGACCGCCGAAGCCATCGCCGAGCGGCTGATCCCCACCGACGCGCTGTCCATCGGCGGCAAGGACGCCGGCTGCGCGACCTTCATCGATCGCCAGCTGGCGGGCGACTACGGCAAGGGCGCCACGCTGTACCGGCTGGGCCGCTTCGTCAAAGGTACCTTTGAACAAGGCACCCAATCGGCACTCACCCCCGCCGAGCGCTGGCGCAAAGGGTTGGTCGCGATTGACGCGGACAGCCAGGCGCAATTCGGCAAGGCATTCGTGCAGCTGCAAGGCGAGCAACAGGACCAGGTACTGACCCGCTTCGAGAAGAACGCCGTGCAGGTGGGAGCCGAGTTTGATGACGGCGCCAAGGAGATCTTCGAACAAGTGCTGGCCAACGTGCGTGAAGGCTTTCTGTCGGACCCGCTCTACGGCGGCAACAAGGGCATGGCGAGCTGGAAGATGCTCGGCTTCCCCGGCGCGCGCTATGACTTTCGTGACGTCATCGCCAAGAAGGGCCAGAAGCTCAACATCATCCCCACCAGCCTGATCGACAACACGCTTTGAGTCCCCAGAACATTTGAGCGATGAGGCCTGGCCATCATCGCCGACTGACCGTGATTTGCTGTAACGAAGAGGAATTCCCGAATGGCCAATGTACGCCCCAAAGTCGACGCAGTGATCGTCGGCCTCGGCTGGTGCGGCTCGCTGATTGCCGAAGAACTGACCCGTGCCGGCTTGAATGTCGTCGCCATCGAACGCGGTCCGTGGTTTGAGACCGCCACCGACTTCCCGCCCTCGGTGGACACCGATGAACTGCGCTGGGACACCCGCCGCAGCATGCTGCTGCCGCCCGCGATCGAAACCACCACGTTTCGCAACAACCGCTCGCAAACCGCGCTGCCGACCCGCGACTGGAGCCTGAACGAGTTGGGCTACAACGTCGGCGGATCGGGCACGCACTGGGCGGGCATGGCCTGGCGATTCCTGCCGTTCGACTTCGAACCCTACAGCTATACACTCAAGCGCTACGGCCAGCAGCAAATCGAAAAAGGCCTGATCGTGCAGGACTGGGGCGTGACGTATGACGACCTCGAACCCTTCTACGAGCGCTTCGAAAAAATCGCCGGCGTATCGGGCAAGGCCGGCGTATTGAATGGCGAGAAAATCGACGGTGCGAACATCTTCGAAGGCAACCGCAAGAGTGAATTCCCGCTGCCGCCACTCGCCACCACCCGCCTGACCGACCTGTTCACCGAAGGCAGCAAAAAGCTTGGCTTGCACCCATTCATGGTGCCCGCAGGCCAGGCCTCGCAGGCCTACACCAACCCGCTGGGTGTGCGGATGGGGCCCTGCACCTACTGCGGCTACTGCCTGTATTACGGCTGCGGCAACTTCTCCAAGTCGAGCCCGAATGCCTGTGTGATTCCCGCGTTGATGCAGCGCAGCAATTTCACCGTGCTGACCGAATCGGCCGTGCTGCGCGCCAATCTCGCCGAAGACGGCAAGACCGCCAGCGGCGTGAGCTACCTCGACCGCAACAAAATGGAGTGGGAGCAACCGGCGGACATCGTGATTTTCTCCGCCTTCCAGATGCAGAACGTGCGGCTGTTGCTGCTCTCGAAAATCGGCAAACCCTACAATCCCGAGACCCGCCAAGGCGTGGTGGGCCGCGCCTACAGTTTTCAGACCGTGTCCGGTGCCAACCTGTTTTTCGAGGACGAGCAGCTCAACCAGTACATCGGTGCAGGCGCCCTCTCCGCCCAGGTGGACGACTACAACGGCGACAATTTCGACCACACCGGCAAGGGCTTCATCGGCGGCGCCGGGATCCTCGTGGTAGCCCGTGGCGCACGTCCGATCGGCAACGCAGACGCTGTCCCGCCAGGCACTCCACGCTGGGGCAGCGAATGGAAAAAAGCCTATACCCACGCGTTCCAGAACGGCACGTTCATCTTCAACCAGGGCACCAGCTTTTCCCATGACGAGTGCTACCTGGACCTGGACCCGGAATACAACGATGCCAATGGCGACCCGTTGATTCGCGTGACCTTCGACTACAACGAGAACGACCGGCGCATGGCCAAGTTCACCGAAGACAAAGCGGTGGAAATCGGCAGGGCCATGGGTGCAAAAATCGTCAACGGCTTTGACTCGGCAGCCGTGAACTATGGGCCTTACCTGCCCTCCAGCGACCACACCATCGGCGGCGCGGTGATGGGCCTGGACCCGAAAACCAGCGTGCTCAACCGCTATCAGCAGAGCTGGGACGTGCACAACGTCTTCGTCCTGGGTGCCTCTTCATTCCCGAACAACGCCGGCTATAACCCGACGTCGACCATTGGCGCGCTGAGCCTGTGGACCGCCAAGGCGATCATTGACCAATACCTGGCCAAACGCGGCCCTCTGGTGGAGGTACCGGCATGAATGCGCGCTTTCGCATGGCCCTGACGGCCACCGCCGTATTGTCCCTGGGTTCCGCCATCGGCCTGTATGGTGCATTCGGCATTGCCGATGCAGCGGACAGCATTGCGCAACCCGGGCAGCAATCTGCTGACGGCGCCGGGGTCAAGGCGCCTGCCACCCAGGCACAGGAAGACCCGGCGGTGACGCGCGGGCGCTACGTGGCGATTGCCGGCGACTGCGCGGCCTGTCACACCGATCCGCATCACGGCAAGCCATTCGCCGGTGGCTACGCGCTGGAAACACCGTTCGGCAAGTTGCTCGCCAGCAACATCACCTCCGACAAGAACACCGGCATCGGCGCCTGGACCGAGCAGGAATTCACCCGCGCGGTGCGCGAAGGCAAAGGCCGGCATGGCGAAAACCTCTACCCGGCGATGCCCTACAACGCCTACGTGAAAGTCAGCGACCAGGACATGCATGACCTCTGGGCCTACATACAGACCGTCCCGGCGGTGGACAACGAGGTGGTATCCAACCAGTTGCCATTCCCGTTCAACATCCGCCTGATGATGATGGGCTGGAACCTGCTGTTCTTTGATAACACACCGTTCCAACCGCAGGCTGAGGCGTCTGCGCAGGTCAACCGGGGCGCGTACCTGGTACAGGGCCTGGGCCACTGTGCCGCGTGTCACACGTCAAAGAACTTCCTCGGCGGTGACAAGGGCGGCGCGTTCCTGCAAGGCGGCGAGTTGGCTGGCTGGCACGCACCGGAAATTACCGGCAACCCCTACGTCGGTATCGGCGGCTGGAGCGATGCGCAACTGGTGCAGTACCTCAAGACCGGCAGCAACCACGTGGCCGTGGCGTCGGGCCCGATGGCCGAAGCCGTGACCAACTCCACCCAGCACCTGCGCGACGAGGACCTGTACGCCATCGCGGCTTACCTCAAGACCTTGCCTGGCTCGGACACCCGCAGCCCGCGGCCGCTCAAGGCCTCCGGCACATTGATGCAGCAAGGCGCCAATGTGTACTCGGCCAACTGCTCGGCGTGCCACAGCAGTGACGGCAAGGGCATCAACCAACTGGCGTCGAGCCTGGCCGGCAACCCCGGCATCCAGGCAGAAAATCCACAAAGCCTGATCACCACGGTGCTCGAAGGCGGCCGTGGCGCGGTGACCGTCGACAACCCCACCAGCGGTGCGATGCCGAGCTTTGCGTGGAAATTGTCGGACCAGCAAATTGCGGCGACGCTCTCGTATATCCGCAACAGCTGGGGCAACACCGCCCCCGAGGTGAGCGCCAAACAGGTCGCCGCTGTACGCGAAGACCGCAAGCTGCCAGCCCAACTGAGCGCCGACGGCACCTCCCGCTGAACCCGTGACGCGGCCTGCACCAGGCCGCGTCCCTGCCTTTGAAGGAACAATCAGATGCTACGTTTTCCACTGCGCTGCCTGGCGGCCTGCGTTGCCATGGGCGTACCTGCAACACACGCTGCGGATGCGTTCGCCAGCGACTCACCCTGGATGAGCGGCGATTGGGGCGGCCTGCGCAGCGCCTGGCTGGCCCAGGGGGTGGATATCAAGTTGGGTTACACCGGCGAAACCTCGACCTTGCTACGCGGCGGTTACCAGCACAAAGACCGCTCGACCCGCTACGCCGACCAATTCAACGCAGGCGTCGACATCGACCTGCAAAAGCTGCTGGGCTGGCAGGACGCAGCCTTTAGCCTGGGGCTGACCAACCGCAACGGCGCCAATAATCTTAATCAAAAGATCAGCGCACCGGGCGCCGCCGGCATGGGCTCGACCCAGGAGATCCAGGGCCGTGGCAGCGTGACCCGCCTCAGCGAACTGTGGTTGAGCAAGGGCTGGCTTGGCGATGCGGTGAACATCAAGCTGGGCCGGTTCGCCGTCAGCGATGACTTCGCCGTGGAAGACTGCCTGTTCCAGGGGCTGGCCTTCTGTGGCTCGCAACCGGGCAACTACGTGAACAGCATCTACAACGGCCCGATCAGCCAGTGGGCCGCACGGTTGCGCTACCGCTTGAGCCCGACGGTGTATGCACAGGTCGGCGCGTTCAACGTGAACCCGTCGAACCTGGAGAATGACAACGGCCTCAAGCTCAACACCCACGGCACCACCGGCACCTTCACGCCGCTGGAACTGGTATGGAGCCCGACTATCAACCAACTGCCCGGCGAATACCGTGTGGGTTATTACCACAGCACCGCACAGGCCGAGGATGTGTACAAGGATCAGTTCGGGCAAGCGGCGGCCACCCGTGGCAACGCCTATCGCACCGACGCTACACGGCATGGCGAGTGGGTCGTGGCCAAGCAGCAGTTGACCTCGGTCAACGGCGACACTTCTCGCGGCCTGACCCTGACGGCCAGCGCCACGTTCCAGGATCGCAACACGACGGCGATCGACAGCTACCAGAAACTCAGCCTGGTCTATAAGGGCCTGTGGGATGCGCGTCCCACCGACACGCTGGGCGCCGGCATTGCACGTGTTCACGCCAGCTCGGTGTACCTGCGCAATGCCCGCGCGGTAAACGCCGCTGGCGGTGACTTGCCCGAGCAGCACAGCGAATATGTTGTCGAGCTGAACTACGGGATCCAGGCCACACGCTGGTTGAACATCATGCCGAACCTGCAGTACGTGAAGGACCCGGACGGCGTTCGTCAGGTCAAGAATGCCCTGGTACTGGGCCTGCAAGTACAATCGCAGTTTTAACCGGCCACAGGATACGCACGCAGCATGGGCAACACCCTCAAGCGTCACGGCCTGATCAAGGTCGCAGAATTGGCCGGCGTCAGCCTGAGCACCGTGGACCGGGTCCTCAATGATCGCGGGGGCGTGTCCGACACCAAGCGGCGCAAGGTCCTGGCGATGGCGCGTGCGCTGGGTGTGCGTCGCGGCCTGCCCGCGCCGTTCACCGGCCCGATGATCGTCGATGTACTGTTGGCCGACAGCGCCACTGACCATTTCAAGCGCCTGGATGCGGCGTTCGAGCGCCAGGCACAACGCCTGCGCTCGGACCTCACGTTGCGCCGCCAGCGCTGGCCGGAAAACGCCCCCGGGCAACTGCTCGACGCCCTGCGCAAACCGCGTTCGCGGCGCCATGGCATGATCGTCGTCGCGCCCGACACGCCGGACGTGCACCAGGCGCTGAACACCATCGTGCAGAACGGCACGCCCACCGTCTTGCTGACCACCAACCTCAGCACAGTCGAGGGCGCGGTGTATGTCGGCATCGACAATCACGCCGCCGGGCGCAGTGCCGGGCGCTTGATGAGCGAATGGATCGGCCAACGCCCCGGCGCTGTGCTGCTGACGGTCAATTCGCTCGCCTACAGTGCTCATCAGGAGCGCGCCAGAGGCTTCATCGACGTAATGACGCAGCGTGCACCGGCTACGCGCATTGTCGGCCCGGTCGAGTGCTTTGATGACGATGAACTGACCCGCGCGGCCGTCGCGCAGTGCCTCGCCGTCGGGCCCTTGGCAGGGCTGTATGACACCGGCAGCGGTTCGCAGGGGATCTATGCGGCGTTGGCGCACAGGCAGGTCGATCCGGTATGGATCGGCCATGAGGCCACCCCCCAGCACGCCGCGCTCCTGCGCCAGGGCGTGATGTCGCTGGTACTCGATCAGGACCCGGAAGGTCAGGTGCAGGCCAGCATCGACTACCTGCTGCACACCCACGGCATGATCGACACGCCTGCGCTGCTGCCACTGGCGATGAAAATCATCATCGAGGAAAACCTGCCCGGCGCCTTGTGACCGCCGCGTGTGATTGCAGGCGAGCGCAGCGCCTGGGCCTTTGTGTGATGTCGATTGAACGATGCGTTGGCGCACGGGCTCTATTCACTAGAGCAGCGCGCGCAGCAGAATTTCAGCGCGTCGCGTCGCGTCCACGCCCACTCACAAAAGGTCAGTCCATGTCTTACGATTACCAGGGTACCGCCAGTGTCATCACGGCCTCTCGTCATCTGGGCACCGCTTCAGATGAACACCTCAATGAGTCGGTGGAAATCCAACTGACCAGCAGCGGCAAGCCGACAATCGCGCGCCTGAACTTCGACCGGCCCCTTCAATGGCCTGGGCACCCGAATTTTGTCGCGGTCAACCTGCCCGATGGCTCATCCGTAGGTGGGGTGATCGTCGAGATCGAACGAACCACGGACGGCCCTGGCTGGGTGACGTTCACCGTGGACGACTGACGGGTGTGCCGTCGTCAGGCATCCGGGTGTTCACTCGCGACCGAATCGGCGGCGTCCACGTCCGACATGTCTTCTTCAAGCGGCGCACCGTCTTCCGGCGGCAGCGGGATCTGACCTTCGGTGCGCTTCGGGTCCGGGCCGGTTTCGTTGTCGGTGGTGCGCGTTACCACCTGTTGGGATTGGTTGCCCGGCGCTTTTTCGTCAATGTGCATGCTGTCTCTCCAGTCTGGCGCGCGGGGAATCCGGGCTTAAACATGAGAGGCAGCGGGTGCACGAGAGTGCCGGGCAATGGACGAACGGCGAGACGCGCACTGCAGTCAAACAAATCCAGCCTCCGGGCCGCACTTGATCTACGATTAAAAGCCCACCGCCCGCCTCTCGGAGAATGCGCATGAACCCGCACACCACCGCGCTTGTGTTGATCGAATTCCAGAATGATTTCACTACCCAGGGTGGCGTGTTCCATGACGCTGTCAAAGACGTCATGCACGCCACCGACATGCTCGCCAATACCGCCACCACGGTGCAGCAAGCGCGCAAGCTCGGGGTGAAGATCGTGCATTTGCCGATCAGCTTCGCCGCGGGGTACCCCGAACTGACCACGCGCGACTATGGGATTCTCAAGGGCGTGGCCGACGGCAACGCCTTCAGTGCGGGCACCTGGGGCGCCGAGATCACTGCGACGCTGTCCCAGGACAGCAGCGATATCGTCGTCGAAGGCAAGCGCGGGCTGGATGGCTTTGCCACCACGGGCTTGGACCTGGTGTTGCGCAACAACGGCATCCAGACGCTGGTGGTGGCGGGTTTCCTGACCAACTGCTGCGTCGAGGGCACGGTGCGCTCGGGGTATGAGAAAGGCTACAACGTTGTCACCCTGACCGACTGCACGGCGACGTTTACCGAGGAACAACAGCAGGCGGCGGAAAATTTCACACTGCCGATGTTTTCGCAGACGCTGAAACACACGCAGTTTCTGCAGGCGCTGACGGCCCCATGAAAAAAACCGGCGACTCCTGGATGAGTCGCCGGTTTTTGCTTATTCGGTCGGCGCGTACTGCATTTCACCGTTGCCGAACGACCAGTCCTCGCGCTTCACGTCCACCAGGCTGATCCACACATCCTCCTTGCGCAGCCCGGTCTTGGCGTGAATGCCTTCTGCGATGAATTGATAGAAGGCCTTCTTCACCGCCACGCTGCGCCCGGCATTCCAGGTGACCTGGATAAACACGATGCTGGGGGTGTAAGTCACGCCCAGGTAGCCAGCGGCGGGATACACCAGTTCATCGCGAGCATGCCGATTGATGATCTGGAATTTGTCGTGCTCGGGCACATTCGCAACGCTGGTCATCGCCGCGTACACCACGTCGCCAATGGCGGCAGCGGTTGCTTCGGTAGTGTCGGCGGCGAGGTCGATTCGAACTAAAGGCATGGCAGAATCCTTGGCAGGTCGGTGGCCATTCCACAGCGGCGGCCCGTGATCACTACCCTAGGCCTGTGCGAACAATTCATCAATCGCATATTCAGCAATAATAAATATGATTATTACGCATATTGAAGCCGCATGACCTGTGACGCTTGCATGAACCGAACGCGAAAAAGCCGTAACATGCGGCCTTCGTTCAACACCTCATGGAAGACATCACGCATGAACAACCTGTCTGGCGCGCTGCGCCTGGTAGTCTCCCTGCCGATTTACGCCGCGTCCATCCTCGCATCCCTGCTCACTCTCAAGCCGCTGTTCGATGCGGGGATGATCTTGCTGGCGGGCTTCCTGACCCCTTATCAAATTGGCAGCGTGCTCGGCTATTTACTTGCCAGTGCGATAATGACCACGATTGCCGCCGGTCTGTGGATGCTGGCTCGGTACGTGCGCACGTCGCGTTTTCGCAAACAGCCGGCGCCGGTGGCCAACCCGTTGCCGTGAAGCAGGTGCTTAGTTCGATGGGGCTTTGACTGTCGCGCTCTGCCCCGTCTCGACATCACGAATGTCATAGCTCCAGCGGCCCTTCGACGCCTCGCCATACAGCCCATAGGTTCGGCCACCGACCAGGCTCACCGTGGTTGCGAGGGGCGCGGTTCGGCCGTCGCCAATCGACCAGGTAGCTTGCAGGGTGTGGGTGCCGGCGCCAAGGCGGTATTCGTTCTGACGACCCAGCCAGAACAGCGTCCCGTTGTTATCAATACGGGTGATCGTCAGGTGTTTGTCGAACTGCTGGATCACCGCAACCTGGTCCGCAGGTTTTCCTTCTGCGCTCTGGTGCTCGTAATGAATACAGCCGGTCAGCGCCAGGCTGAAGCCCAGCATCGAGAATGCGCGAACGTGTTTGGCAAGCATGCTTTCAATCCCTTGAAAAGGGCGTGATCCTAAAGACATTCAGCACGTGCATCAACCGCCAATCAGGCCCGCGCGCCAATCAACACAACCACCCCACCCCATTGCCGCACCTTGATCGGCAGGCTCTGCTCGAGGGCCTCGAGGGTCTGCCGCGCATCATCCAGGGGAAAGCGCCCGGTCACGCGCAGACCGGCTACAGCGGCGTCCAGGCGCACGATGCCGTTGCGATACGGGCGAATTGCGTCGACCACGCTGGCCAGGGTCTGGTTGCGCACCACCAGCCAGCCGTCAAGCCAGGCGGTATCGGTGGCGGCCATGGGCACCTGGGTGAGGATGCGCTGGTGATCGAACAGCGTGCTCTGGTGCATCGCCACGCGCTGCTGCGTGCCGCCTTCGAAGTGCAACACCGCGTCGGCATCCAGGGTCACCAGGCGTATCGCAGCGCCCTGCTCGCTCAGCATCAGGCGGCCAGTGCTGGCGCTGATGCGGCCGGCGCGGGTGTCGACCTGCAGCGGGCGCAGCACATTCACCAGCATTTCCCCGGCGCGCAGCTCGAGGCTGCGCGGCTCCCCCTTCAGCGTGGCGAGCACCTGGCTGCGCGCATTCAACTTGAGTGTGCTGCCATCCGCCAGGTGCCAGGTGCGACGCTCGGCGGTACCCGTGGCATAGGACTGCCCCGCGTCGTCGAAACGCGAGACCCAGCCCGCGCCCGCCGCCAGGCCTACCGCACACAGGCTGGTACGCAGGAACGAACGCCGGCTGCTCGGCTGCTCCAGGCTGCGCAACAGCTGCGCGCTGGAGCGTCCACGCCACGGCGAGGCCTTGAGTTGGTCGAGGCCGGCGATCAATTGCGCGTACACCTGGCGATGGTGCGCCGAGGTACTGCGCCATTCATCCAGCGCTTCTTGCTGCGCGGGGCTGAAGTCGCCGGACTGGATTTGCACCAGCCAGCCGATGGCCTCTTCGGCCACCGGGTCGTTCAACGGGTGTTTGCTCACTCACTCAACCCCAGGTAACAGGCTCGCAGGGCCTGGGTCATCAATTGGTGGATGCGCCCCAGGGACAGGCCCAGCCGGTCACTGATCTGTGTATAGGTCATGCCGTCCAGCTGGCTGTGTACGAACACCGCCTTGGCCTGCCCCGAGAGGCCATCGAGCAGCCGGTCGATGGCCAGCAGGCTCTCGATCAGGATCAACTGTTCCTGCGGCGACGGATGCACGTGTTCGGGCACCTCGGCGAGGATCTGCAGGTACGCCCTCTCCAGGTCACGACGGCGCCAGCTCTCGTACATCAGGCGCTGGGCGATGGTGGTCAGCAGCGCGCGCGGTTCGCGGATCGCAGTGGGATCGGGCAGCATCCACACCTTGAGGAACGTCTCGGCGGCGATATCCTCGGCGCTGTGGCTGCAGCCGGTGCGGTAGGACAACCGCGCGCACAACCAGCTGTAGTGCTGCTGGAAAATCTGGCCGATGAGACGGGTCTTGAGCAAAGCATTCGGGTCCATAGGTCCATAATCTTCATGGACTGCACACGCCAGCGGACAAGTGGTGGTGGGCCTGTCGGTTTGAGGTAGACCTGCATCCGGGCAGGTGAATCCAGTTTGCCCCAGTGGGCATCACCAGATAAAAGAATAAAAAAAGCCATCAAACTGCATTTTTTGCATAACCCTGGAGAACCTTCCAGGCACGCAAAATCACCGCCCGCAACCATCGCGGGCAGTGTGAAACTGCGCTTACTGGGCGGCCAGTTGCGCCTCGCTACGCTCCTGTTCACGCAGTGGCCGTACCAGCCAGGTCACCACCACCGTCAACACCAGCAGGATCAGCGCCGACACCCACAGCACGCCGTGGAAGGCACTGTCATAGCCGCCGATAAACAGGCTGTGCACGGTGCTAGCCTGCTCTGTGCCCAGCGCCTGCAGCGAACCGGTCAGGTTGCCGGCGGCAACCTCGTCGATCCAGCGTTGCAGGGTGCCGGGGTCCGGTGCCAGGCGGCTCAAGGTGGCGCGCAATTGGCTGTCGAGCAAGGTCGCCAGGAGCGAGCCGTACAGGGCCACGGCAATCGCCTCACTGCCCAGGCGGAACGTGTTGAGCAACCCGGCGGCCATCCCGGCCTTTTGCTCCGGGACGGTCTTCAGCGCCAGCCCATCCACCAGCCCCGCCGACAGGCCCATGCCGATACCCACCAGCAGCAAGGGCAGCGCCAATTGCCACAGCGCCACCCCCACCTGGCTGACCAGCGCCAGCACGACCACGCCGACCAGCAAGGCAATCAGGCTGGCCTTGAGGATGCCAATCGCCGACACCCCGCGCGCCGCCCACTTGCCGGCCAGGATCGGGCAAAACAGCATCGGTACCGTGAGCAGCAACATCGCCAGGCCGGCGTGGGTCGCGCTCAGTTGCAGCACGCCGAACAGGTAGCTCGGCAGGTAGGTCAGCAACGTCACGAAGCCGAATGACGCGGCGACCGTCACCAGCGCCAGGCCGACAAAGGGCCCGCGCGCCAGCAGCGACAGGTCGAGCATCGGCTGGCGATGACGCCGCTCCTGCCAGGTGAATACCGCCAGCAACACCGCCGCCACGGCCACCAGGCCGAGTACGCCCTGGCTGCTCCAGCCCCATTGCGAGCCCTGCACGATGGCAACCATCAGCGCCAGCAGCGCCAGCACGAACAGCGTCGCCCCCGGCACATCGAAGCGCGCGGTGCGCTCAGCCAATGCCCCGTCGCGGGTAATCAGCGGGCTCCCCAACAGGACAATCACCAGGGTCACCGCATGCGCCCAGAAAATCGCGCGCCAGCCGACACTGTCCAGCAACAGGCCGGACAAGGTCGGCCCCAGGCTGACGCCCAGCCCCGCCACCGTGCCGAACAAGGCAAATGCGCGCAGCCGCGCCGGGCCGCTGAAGTGGGTGGACAAAATAGCGATGCCGCAGGAGAAAATCGCCGCCGCGCCGATGCCCGCCAGCCCCCGTGCCGCGTCCAGCAGCCAGGCACTCTCGGCCACCGCAGACAGCACCGAAGCGACCACGTACAGCGACGCACCGGCGACGAAGCAGCGCTTGCGTCCGAGCCGATCCGCCAGCGCGCCCCAGGCCAGGGTGAAGCAGGCAAACGCCAGGTTGAAGGCGTTGACCACCCATTGCAGGCTGGTCAGCGGCGCCTGGATATCCGCGCCGATGGCCGGCAGCGCGAGGGCCGTGCCGGAAATGGAACTGGGCACGACAAATATCGCCAGCAGGATGATGCTCAGTAGCGCCGTATCGGCAAAGGTCGTTTTCATGGGTCCTTCCAGGTCAGGTTGAAGTAAAGCCGAGCACCGGTAAACGGGCCGGACGGCGCAGGATGATGCCGTCGATCCAGGGCACCTGGTCCGCCGGCACCGCCAGGCGCAGGTTGGGAAAGCGTTGCACGAGGATCTGCAATACCGTGGTGATTTCCAGCCGGGCGAGTGCCGCGCCCATGCAGTTGTGCATGCCATAGCCGAACTGCAAATGCCGCGCGCCCTTGCGGTCCAGGCGAATCGCCAGCGGCTCGGGGAATGCCGCCGGATCGCGGTTGGCAGCAAACGCATCGGCGTAAATGATGCTGCCCTCGGGGATCAGCCCCCACGGCCCTTCCAGGTCGACACTGGCCAGGCGCGGAAAGGTCGAGATAGTGCCCAGCGGAATCAGCCGCAGCAGTTCTTCGACGGCCTCCGGAATCAGCCTCGGGTCCTCCACCAATTGCTGCCACAGCTGGGGAGCAGCCAGCAAGGTGTACACCGACTTGGTCAGCACGGTGAGGATGTTCTGGTCGCCGCCGATCAACACACCGAGCAGGATGCCCACCAGTTCCTTGTCGTTGAGCGGCGGTTCGCTGTCGGCACGGCTGGCGACGAAACGCTGGATCAACCCATCGGGATAGGTTGGCCGCGCGCCGGTGACCAGGTCGGTCAGGTAGTTGTAGACGCCCCAGAACTGGTTCAGCAGCTCCGGCACATCCGCGTCCGACGCCACCTGCACGGTATGGCTGAGGGGCCGGTAGTACTCGCGATCGCTCAAGGGAATGCCGAGCAACTGGCAATCCACCGTCGCGGGAATGTAGTCGAGCACCTGGGCAAACAGGTCGGCACCGGGCGCCTGGCGTTGCAGCACATCCAGGCGTTCGTGGGTGGTTTGCTCGACCTTCTCACGCAGCACCGCCACGCCGCTCGGGCTGAAGTCGCGGGCGACCACTTTGCGCAGGCGGCCGTGGTCGGGAATGTCATTGTTGAGCAGCAGTTCTGGCGGCGTAATAGTCGGCAAAAAGCTCGCGCCGTCTTCTTCGTTGCACGGGGCACGAATCGCGCGGTTATCCAGCAACAGCGCCTGCACGTGTTCATAACGGGTCAGGTGAAAGGCCAGGTGGCCGCTGGGCAGCAGGATCCTCGGCAGACCATTGGCGGGGCTGGCAGGTTGATAAGCCGGCGGCGCATCCAGGTGCGGGATGCGCGCCACGGTCACTTCAGGTGTGGCGGTCACGGCGATATTCATCAGGCAGGCTCCACGGCAGGTTGCAACAGGCTCACACCGGTGACGCGCTGCAGTTGCGCGAGGGCCTGGTGGTTGTCGGTGAAGTGCAGCACTTGCCAGCCCAACGCTGCAGCGGCGTGAATATTTTCCGCCACGTCATCGATCAACAGGCTGTGCTGCGGCGCCACGCCCGAACGTGCGGTGGCCACCTCAAAAAACGCCGTGTCCGGCTTGCGGGTGCGCTCCTGGCTGGAGTCGACGATCAGGTCCACGACCTCATCCAGGCCGACCATCGCGCGCCAATGCAGCGACCACTCGACCACGTTGTTGGTGAGAATACCGACGCGAAAACCGCTACGTTTCAACGCGCGCACGGCGGCCACCAGTGGCGCATTCGCGGGCACCCCGGCGAACCATTGCTCGCCGAAGCCTTGCAGGCGCGCACGCGACAGGTCGATCTGCGGATCGCGGCGACGCAGCGCCTGCTCCAGCCGTGCGCCCCACTCGCGCTCGGTCAGCAAGGCGTTCTCCACCGGTGCGAGCATCGGCACGCCCAACTCGTCCGCCACGTCGCTCATGGCCTGCTGCAACACGCGCGGGGCCAGGCCGGTCTTGAGCTGGTACTGCTCGAACAATGCAGGGATCGGCGGCGACAGCACGCCGCCGAAATCGAACCAGATAAACTCCGGCGCGCTCATCGCACACCCCCTGCCACCAGGGCCAAGGGCTGGCTGGCCGCCACCGGCAGCAACTCCAGCTCGGCGGTGGCAATCACCACGCCGTCCTGCTCGACATCCAGCGCGAGGGTGATCTGGCCGTGTTCATCACGGGACAAGGAGGCGAGATCTGCACGCACTCGCGTCGGCAGACCGAACTCGCCGAACCGCGTGAACACCACATGGCAGCGCGACAGCAACAGTTGCTCGGGGGCGACCTGCAGTTGCCGGTCAGCCGCCACCAGCGCGACCTGGCGAAAGCCTTCGAGCAACAGCATGCCGGGGATATGGTCCAGCGGATGGTCGAAGATCGCCGGGTTGTTGAGGTCGACGATCAGCGGCGCGACCAGGCTCTCGGCGCCCTGCTCCAGGTCCCGGCCGAGCACCACGTTATTCAACCAGTGGCGCCCCACTGCCGAGGGGCTCAAGGGCGGCGGCAGTTGTGCCAATGGGTCGGCGTCCAACGGAATGGCCGCCAGTCCACGAGCACGCATCTTGTTCCAGGCCGCGCCGCTCATCCAGCGAATGCTCATGCGTTCGTGGCGCGCGGCGACTTCGCCATTGATGCTCAGCGACATGTTGAGGGTGACGCCGCTGCGCTCGCCATGGCGCAGGTATTCATCCACGACATACACGTCGATCGAGGCTGACGCCGGGCGATCGCCGACCACCAGCAAATGCCGTTCGGTCACGCGAGTGACACTGTCCAGGTAAATAAACTTGTCCTGGGCATTCACTTGCAGAAACGCGTGAGAGATATAAATCGACGCCTGCCGGAACACTTCAAGCAATAACAACATGTCGTAGTGCGCGGCACGGTGCGTATGTTCACTGAAGTAACTGTGGGTGCGCGGTAATTGCGCACTGCAGCGAAAGTGTCCGTCCTTGATGCGTTCGGCGCCGGTCAGGAATACTTCGCTGACGGCGGCACGGTGCACCATGCTGCGCGGAACGGTGTTTTCGCAATGCAGGCTCGGCACCGAGCCAAGCGGGTTCAAAACTGATACGTCAGACATGGGCATCTGTCTCCTGATGAGCTTTTCCGTAAGCGTGCAGACCGCCGTACATGTTCACATCGGTGAACTTTGTATGCTGTGCGCGGACAACCCGATCTGGCTGTCAGTACCCTTGTGCGAATACTCCCTTATATTTTCAGTGCGCACTTAGATCAGTTTGATCGAAGCTTATACGCACAACAAAATCATCTAGACACCCAACTAATCGTTCTAACTTAGTGGTGAAAATCCGCCCGCGAAGTTGCTCAAGGTCGTAAAGAACATCACGACCCGGAGCAGATTTGCATGTTGAAAACAGGATTCACCCTGGCGCCGCTGGCCTGCGCATTGGCCCTCGGCGGGCTGACGCTGCCGACCCTGGCGTTGGCTCAAAACGAGGCGACGTCGGTACAGACGGTGATTGATTTCAATATCCCCGCAGGGCCGCTGGATGAGGTGCTGCTGAGCATCTCCCAGCAAAGCGGCCATCCGATTGCGTTTGACCCGCCGCTGGTAGAAGGCCGCGCCAGCCGCTCGATCCAGGGCCGCTTGAGCCAGGAACAGGCGCTGGGCATTGCCTTGAGCGGCTCCCAGTTGGGCTTCAGCCAGACCGCCAGCGGTGCGGTGTTGATCCACCGACTGGCCAGCACCGCCGCCCCCGCTGCCGCCATCAACAGCGAGCCGCAGGCACCGCGATTGAAATCGGTCGAAGTGATCGGCACCCGCCGCAGCGACGTCACTGCCCTGCAAAGCGCGGCGCCGGTGGATGTGATCAGCAGCGAACAGCTGGAACGCGCCGGCACCGATAACCTCGCCAAGGCCCTGGAAACCCTGGTGCCGTCGGTGAACTACCCGCAAGTCAACGGCACCGACGGCGTGTCGTCACAGCGGCCGGTGTCGTTGCGCGGGCTGGCGGCCGACCAGGTGCTGGTGCTGGTCAATGGCAAGCGTCGGCATGCCTCGGCCTTCGTCAACACCAAGGCTACCCTGGGCCGTGGCTCCCAGGCGGTTGACCTGTCGACGATTCCGGTCAGCGCGGTCGACCATATCGAAGTGCTGCGCGACGGCGCCTCGGCGCAGTACGGCTCGGACGCGATTGCCGGGGTGATCAACATCGTGCTCAAGGAGCAGGACCACGGCGGCGCGGTGCAGAGCACTTTTGGCCAGTACACCAAGGGCGATGGCTTTCGTCGCTCGGTAGGCGGCTGGACCGGCTTCACCTTGCCTGGCGACGGTTTCCTGACCCTCAGCGGCGAAGGCCTGCGCAGCGAGCGCACCTCCACCGGCGGCACCGATGGTCGGCAGTTCTACCCCTCCGGCGATGCCCGCGAAGCGGATGCCGACCGTCACTGGCGCTACGGTTCCCCGGGCCTTGAGGACTGGAACCTGGCGCTGAACAGCGGCCTGTCACTCAACGACGCAGTCGACCTGTACGGCTTTGCCACCTACCAGGACCGCACCGGTGAATCCCAGGCGACTTTTCGCCGCCCGATTGACCCCAACAACCTGGTGGCCGTGTACCCCAACGGTTTCCTGCCACTGCTGGATGTGCGCTCGCGGGATGCCTCGGTCACCGGCGGCGTGAAGATCCGCGATGAACAGCTCGGCAGCTTCGACCTCAGCGCCAACTACGGGCGCAACCGCATCGACTATCACCTCAGCGATTCGCTGAATGCCAGCCTTGGCCCCGCCAGCCCGACGAGCTTCAACGCCGGGGCGCTGGTGAATGAGCAGACCAACGTCGGCCTTGATCACGTCAAGGAATTCAAGGTCGGCTGGGGCGCCGGCCCCCTGGTGTTTTCCAGTGGCCTGGCCTGGCGCAACGAGTCCTATGAAGTGATCGCCGGCGACCTCGCCTCCTGGACCCACGGCACGGCCCTGCCCGCCCGCGCGGGTGGCGCCCAGGGTTTCCCTGGCACCCAGGACAGCGACGAAGGCAGCTATGCCCGCCACGTGTTCGGCGGCTACCTGGGCCTGGAGCAGCAGGTCACCGAAAAGCTGCAACTGGGCCTGGCCGGACGCAGCGAGCACTACGACGATTTCGGCACCACCACGACCGGCAAGTTTTCCGCGCGTTATGACTTCACCCCGCAGTGGGGCCTGCGCTCGACCCTGAGCAGCGGCTACCGTGCGCCGACCCTCGGGCAGATCGGCACCTCGGCGACCCAGACCGAATTCAAGGCCGGCGACCCGACCGCCTACCAGGTCGGCACCGTCAGCGTGAACACGCCCGTGGCGCGGGCCTTGGGCGCAACTGACCTGAAGCCGGAAAAATCCACCAGCCTGTCCCTCGGCGTGGTCTGGCAACCGATTGAGCGCGCCAGCGTCAGCGTCGATGCGTACCACATCCGCATCAAGGACCGCATCGCCCTGTCGGAAACCCTCAGCGGCACCCAGGTCAGCCAGATTCTCGCCAACCAAGGCTACGGCAATTACTCCGGGGTGAGCTTTTTCACCAATGCGCTGGACACCAAGACCAGCGGCGTCGACGTCGCTGCCCACTATCGCCTGGACCTGGCCGATGCCAGCCAGTTGACCCTCAACGGCGCCTTCAACTACAGCAAGACCCAGGTCACCGACATCAAGGACAACCCCGGCCCCCTGGCCGGCACCGGCATCACCCTGATCAATCGTGAAGCCTTGAGCTACGTGGAAAGCGCCTCGCCCAACAGCAAGCTGATCCTCGGTGCCGACTGGCGCAAGGGGGGGTGGCAGGCAAGCTGGAACACCATTCGCTACGGCACCTACACCCTCGACTCCAACCTCGGCGAAGCCCGCGACCAGACCTTTTCGGCGCAATGGGTGAGCAACGCCAGCGTGTCCTACGACATCAGCCAGGCACTCACCCTGACCCTGGGCGGCAACAATATTTTCGACAGCTACCCGGACAAGATCGACGTCGCCAACCGCTTTGTCGGCGGGCGCGTGGCCTACCAGAGCATCTCGCCGGCCGGTGCCGAAGGCGCCTTCTACTACGTGAAAGCCGACTACCGCTTCTGACCCTCACAAGGAGTTCCCGATGAGCTTTGACCCTGTGCGTTTTACCCAAGTATTCGAACACGAATTTGCCCTGGCCAAGCAGTTGCTGATCAAGCACCAGGCGCTGTCGAGCAACGAAGCGGGCAACATCAGCCTGCGCATTCCTGGCGAGGAGCGGCTGGTGATCGCCTCGCTCAGCGGCGCCGACAGTGGCGTGGCGGCCATCGTCGATTTCGACCTGCGCCACAGCCAGGGCAGCCTCACCGACAACCTCCAGGAAGTTGCCGCGCTGCATGTGGCGATCTACCGCGAGCGCCCGCAAGTCAATGCGGTGATCCACACCCACTCGCCGTACCTCACCGCCTTCGCTATCGCCGGGCGCCCGCTGCGTGCCCACGCCGCACAGCTGCTGGGGATCCTGGCGGAAGACGAGGAAATCCCGCTGACCGCCTGGGGCCCGCGTTATGCGCCGGAGCCGGTAGTCGCGGCGCTGCGTGAGCATCTCCACGCGCCGGCGGCGTTGCTGGCCAATCATGGGCCGTTTGCCTGGTCGGAGCGTGATGTGCTCGCGGCGACGCGCTTGCTGGTGAACCTTGAAGAAGCCGCCTACCTGACCTTCCTGGCCCAGCAACTCGGCACGCCGCAGCCCTTCCCCAGCGGCGCGGCGCAGCGTTCGCGGCTGGGCTGGAGTGCGACATGAGCCGGACGGTCGCCGCCCTCGCGCTCCTGGCAGTGTTCGCCGTGCCCGCCCATGCCGAGCCCCTGCTGGAACGTGCGCAATCGCGCGGCACGCTGAACGTCTGCACCAGTGACGAATTCCCGCCGTTCAAGACCCTGGACGCCCAAGGCAAACCCGCCGGCTTGATCATGGACCTGATCGTCGACCTGCAACAGCAGCTGTCCGCCGAGGTCGGCCAGCCGCTGAAGCTGCAACTGGTGCAGGTCAACCCGTTGAACCGTTTGCTGTTCCTCGACCAGGGGCGTTGCGAAGTGCTGGTCACTTCGTTGCTCGACACCCCGGCGCGGCGGCGTGAAGTGGACTTTGCCAGCCCGGGTTTCTACAGCTCGGCCGCCACGGTATTCGCGCCGAAAAGCACCGCCGTGCCGGACTGGCAAAGCCTGCGCGGCAAAACCCTGTGCGCACCCGCCACCAGTGTGTGGGTACGCCCCTTTGAAAGCCGCTATGGCGTGCAATTCGCCTCGTTCAACGGCACCGCCGAAGTGCGCAAGGCCGTTGCCGACAGCCGTTGCCTCGGGGCGATGGGTGACGATGCGTTGTACAGCGCCCTGGCGCGCCAGCCGGAATGGGCCGATTACGAAGTCAAGTTGCCAGGCCAGGACCCGGCGCCCTGGGGCATCGCCCTGCGCAAGGGCCAGCCGGCGCTGCTGGCGGCCGTGTCAGGCATCGTCGAAGGCTGGCATGCCCACGGCGTGATCATCGACCTGGAACAGCGTTACGGCCTGGCCCCCAATGCCTGGGTCGCGCAGCAGCATGCACGGGCCAGCCATGAGTGAAATCAATCTGCGCCTGTGGCTGGAACAGCATGGGCTGTCGCTGAGCATCCTGTGGGACCCGATGGACCGCCAGCGCTTCCTGCTCGGCCTGGGGCTGACCCTGTTGTTGTCGGTGGCAAGTATCGCGCTGTCGCTGGTCATGGGAATCCTCGGCGCAGCCGGACTGGGTTCGCGCCGCCCGCTGTGGCGTCACCTGAGTGCGGCGTACATCGCGTTGTTTCGCAATACGCCGCTGTTGGTGCAGCTGTTCTTTTTCTACTTTGGCGTCGGCGCATTGTTGCCGCTGGTGGACGGCGCCAGTGTGCGCCTGCTCAATGGCACGCAGTGGGCAATCATCGTGATTGCCCTGCACAGCGGCGCATTCCAGGCCGAAAACCTGCGCGCCGGCATCGACACGGTGCCGCGCGCCACCCTTGACGCGGCCGCCGCCCTGGGCCTGCACGGGCGCACGGTGTTGCGCCATATCGTGCTGCCGCTGGCCCTGCGCAACAGCCTGCCGGCGATGGGTAATACGGTGGTGCAAACCATCAAGTCGACCTCGATCGCCTACGCGATTGCGGTGCCGGAACTGCTCTATGCGAGCAACCGGATCTGGTCGGACAACTTCAACGTCGCGGAAATGATGCAGGTATTGCTGCTGGTCTGGCTGCTGTTGATCGGCCTCAGCAGTTGGCTGCTGCGTCGCCTCGAAGACTATCTGCGCCTGCCTGGCCAGGAGCTGCCCGATGCCGCCTGAATCGAGCCTTTTCCAACTGCTGTGGCAGTGGGCGCCGGCCCTGCTGCAAGGCTTTGGCCTGAATATCCTGATGGGCATCACCGCGATGCTGGTGGCGACGCTCGGCGGTGTGGCGCTCGGCAGCCTGCAGGTCAGCGCCCACCCCGGCCTGCGGCGTGGCGCCGGGCATCTGAGCCGCTTGCTGCGCAACCTGCCGTGGCTGGTGGTGATGTTCTACGTGGCCTACCTGCTGCCCTATGAAGTGCAGTGGGCCGGGCGTTGGTGGCAACTGCCGGACTGGCTCAAGGTCGCGTTGGGCCTGGCCATGCCTGCCATCGGCTACGTCTCGGAGATCGTGCGCGGCGCCGTGCGTGCAGTGCCGACCGGCCAATGGGAAGCCGCCCAGGCCCTGGGCATGCGCCACGGCCAGGCGCTGCGTCACGTGATCATCCCGCAGACACTGCCGAGCCTGGTGGCGCCGTGGATGAACCTGTATTGCGCGGTGACCATGTCCACCTCCCTCGCCAACCTGCTGGGGGTGGAAGAGTTGATGACCACCGTGCAGTCGCACCTCTCGACCCAGCTGCGCAACGACCTGCTGCTGCCCGCCTACGGCTTGGTGTTCATCGCGTTCTTTATCTACATCTACCCCCTTTCACGCTGGGCCAAGCGGCTGGAACGCGCATGAGCCCCTCCTGGAGTACGCCCCCCTTGCGCGACGATACCCGCCTGACTCACCTGGGCCGCGATCCGGCCAGCCACGCCGGCACCGTCAACACCCCGGTGTACCGCAGCTCGACTTTTATCTGGCCCGACACCGGCACCCTCGAAAACCACCTGCAACAGGCCGACGACCCGCACTATCGCGGGCACATCTACGGCCGTAACGGCAACCCCACCACCGCCGCCTTCGAAGACGCCGTGGCACAGCTGGAAGGCGGCTTTCGCGGGCTGATCATGCCCAGTGGGCTGGCGGCGATTGTCGGCGCGGTGCTGGCAGTGGCGCGGGCTGGCGACCATATCCTGGTGACCGACAACTGCTACTGGCATGCCCGCCAGGTGTTTGACCAGGTACTGCCGCGCTACGGCATCCAGGCCACCTATTTCGCGCCGATGCTCGGTGCCGACATCGCCGGTTTGCTGCGCCCCAACACCCGCCTGGTCTACGCCGAAGCACCCGGTTCCAGCACTTTCGAAGTGCAGGACATTCCCGCCCTCGCAGAAGCCGCGCATGCCCACGGCGCGCTGCTGATGCTCGACAATACCTGGGCCACGCCGCTGTTCTTCAAGGCGTTCGAGCACGGCGTGGACATCTCGATCCATGCCGCCACCAAGTACCTGGTAGGCCACAGCGACGCCATGCTCGGCGTGATCGTCACCACCGAAACGCTGTACGCGTCAGTGCGCGAAACCGTGCGCCAGCTCGGCTATATCGCCAGCGCCGACGATGCCTACCTCGGCCTGCGCGGCCTGCGCACCCTGGGTGTACGCCTGCGTCAGCACCAGCGTTCGGCACTGGCGGTCGCGCAGTGGTTGCAGCAGCGCCCCGAAGTCGCCCAGGTGCTGCACCCGGCCTTGCCCGAGGCCACCGGGCACGCGTTATTCAAGCGCGACTTTCTCGGCTCCACCGGGCTCTTCGGCGTGGTGCTCAAGCCCGTCTACGCGCCCCAGGCCAAGGCCTTTCTGGAAAGCCTGCAACTGTTCGCCATGGGCGCCAGCTGGGGCGGTTTCGAAAGCCTGATCCGCCCGCAACAACGCCACCCTTCCGCGCACATCGAACCCGGCGTGTTGCTGCGCCTGCATGTGGGCCTTGAAGCGGTCGAGGACTTGATCGCCGACCTGCAACAAGGCCTGGAACGCCTGAGTGTCACCCCACTTGCCTTGAGGAATCTGTCATGAGCCAAACATTGCCTACCCACTACAGCATTTGCCCGTTGTTGGTCGCGTCGAACATCGCCGTGGAATTCGGCTGGCTGGATGAGGAATACCAACGCGTCGGCGCCGAAGCCATCTATCTGCGTTCACTGCCGGAAAACCTTGGCTGGTTGCCGCACTTCACCCATGGCGAACAGCGGCTGATTCGCGACGGCGGTGCCGTGCCGGCCTTGTGGGCGCGCGCCGACCAGGCCGACACGCTCCTGGTCGCCACCACCGCCACGCAGCGCGCCGGGCAGATTCTGGTGCGCGCCGAGGGCCGCATCCGCCAGGTCGCCGACCTGTTCGGCAAGCGCATCGGGGTGCCGGTCAGCCGCAATAAGGCGCGGGTCGATGTGCTCAAGGCCCTGGCCGAACACGGCTTGTTCAATGCCCTGCAACTGGCGGGGCTGGAACCGTCGCAGGTGCGGCTGATCGAGCTTGAGGACGAAGGTGATCCGCAGACGTTGCAGCCGGCGATCCGGCCTTCGGCGTTCTGGTCGCAACTGCATGGGTTGCATGGCAAGCCTGGGCATGAAGTCCAGGCGCTGGCCGAAGGGCGTGTGGATGCGGTGCATGTGGCCGCCGGGCACGTGCCGGCGCTGTTGGCCAGCGGCGAATTCACCGTGATCGAGGACCTGGAGCGCTACCCGGACTGGACCTTGAAAAACCACAACGGCCCCTACGCCACCACCGTCAACCGCGCGTTTGCCGAAGAACACCCCGAGGTGGTCGTGGCATTCCTGCGCGCTGCAATCCGCGCCGGCCACTGGATCAACCAGCACCGCGATGCCGCCGCCGAGCTGTTCACGCGGGTGACCTTCCTGCCGGATGCCGGGTTTATCCGCCGCGCCATCGCCGAGCTGGATTTCGTGCCGCAACTGGCCGCGCAGAACCTCGCCGCCCTGGAGTTGAAAAAGGACTTCCTGGTGCAACGCGGCTTCCTGCAGAACGACTTCAGCGTGCACGAGTGGGCCCAGCCCGAGTTTCTCGCCAAGGCCCACGCCGGTTTTTGACGCCACCTCTTTGCCAAGGACAGACAATGATTGCTCAGTACCGTAAAACCCTGCTCGCCAGCCTGTTGGTGGCCGATTCCAGTTGGGCGGCGCAGGCCGCCAGTTCCACCGAACCGCAACTGAGCAAAGTCGAGGTGGTCGGCGCGCGCGTAACCGAGGCCAGCGCCGCCATCGGCGAAGACAAGATCAGCAATACCCTGACCATTTCACACCAGGCGTTGCTGTCGGCACCGGCCGGTACCTCGGGCCTGAAAATGCTCGAGGCGCTGCCCGGTTTCAATGTGCAGGTCAACGATGCGCTGGGCTTGTATGAGTTCGGCAACTCGGTGTTCGTGCGCGCGTTCAACCTGCAGCAGATCGGTTTTTCCATCGACGGTGTGCCGTTGGGGCGCACCGACCAGTTTGGCGGCAGTCCGATCTATCGCTACGTCGACAACGAAAACACCGAGCGGGTCACCGCCTCCACCGGCGCCGGCGATGTCTCGCAATCGGGCTACGCGTCCCTGGGCCCGTATGTGGATTACCAGACCAGCAACCCCACGGTCGAGCCCGGCGCGAGCCTCTCCTACACCCTGGGCAGCGACAGCCTGCGGCGCAGTTTCGTCAAGCTGCAAAGCGGTGAGTACCAGGGCCTTTCGGCGTATTTCAGCCGTTCGAAAATCGACGGTGACCTGTGGCGCGGTCCCGGCACCATTGACCGCGAGCACCTGGAAGCCAAGGTGCGCTACCGCTTCGGTGATCGTGATGAGGTATGGCTGCGCGCGGTGCACAACGCGTTCTACGACTATGACTCGCCGTACGTGAGCATCGCCCAGTACGACGGCAGCGCCAACGACCCGTTCGGCCGCTCGGGCCGTTACTTCGCCTACCTCGGCAGCCTGCCCGACTTGCCCGAGACCGTGCCCGGCGTGCGCTACAGCAACACCAACTACAACCAGTTCTACAAGCAGGCGGTCAACCAGCGGCGCGACACCTTGTACAGCCTCGGCGGCCAGTTCGAGATTCGCCCCGACCTGCTCAACTACACCACGCTGTACTACGAGGCCAAGAAAGGCTTTGGCGTATCCCCCGAGGCCTACGCCACTTCCCTGGCGCTGCACAACGCCGAAGGCAACGTCGATGGCCTGTTCGCACCTCGCGGCGTGCAATATGGGTTGTCGTCCCTCAGCGGCCATCGATTTGGCGGCCGCACCGGCCTGCAATGGGAGGTCGGCCAGCACCAGATCGACACCGGCCTGTGGGCCGAGACCGATGTGTTCAACCGTCAGCAGGCACGCTACAACCTCACCGACGGCAGCCCGGCCGGCGAACCGTTGTTCAATGAGCCGGTGCACCTGCAAGGCGATTTCAGTTCCACTCGCGACTCACTGCAGTACCACCTCAAGGACACCTGGACACTGCTCGATGATCGCCTGCGCCTGCAGTACGGGTTCAAGAGCCTGCACCTGAAATACCGCATCGAGGGCTACCGCAATGCCGGCGACTACATCAACAACCGCCAGCCGCGTATCGCGACCCAGTGGAACGACGCGTTCCTGCCCCAGGCCGGGTTGGTCTACAACCTGACCGACGACACCCAGGTGTTCGCCTCCTACTCGGAAAACATGGCGCTGCCGCGCGGTGCCGACGATATCTTCCGCGCCGCCAGCCCCAGCGCACCACCGCCGGAAGCCGAACGCGCGAAGAACTATGAAGTCGGCTACCGCATCAATCGCCCGAGCTTCAACGCTGCGTGGGCGCTGTACCGCACCGACTTCGACAACCGCCTGCAAGCCTTCGCCTCGCCGGTCCCCGGCAGCAGCCAGGTCGAAACCTACTACCAGAACGTCGGCAAGGTGCAGGCCTACGGCAGTGAACTGAGCGGGCAATGGAAGCTGCCGTACCTGGCTGACAAAGTCGTGCTCAACGGCAACCTGACCTACAACACCTCGACGTTCCAGAACGACGCCGGCGGCCTTTCGATCAAGCACAACGAGGTACCCGACAGCCCGCGTTGGCTGGCCCAGGCCGGCGTCACCTATGAGTTGGCGCCGTGGGCAGTGCTGAATTTCTCGGCGCGCTATATCGGCGAGCGCTACAGCAACTTCACCAACAGCGAATCGGTACCCGGCTACACCCTCTACAACGCCTACCTGGACCTGGGTGGCGAGCGCCTGCATTACGGGCCGCTGAAAAATGTGAAGGTGCGCTTCAACGTCGACAACCTGTTCGACAAGGACTACCTGGGCTACATCCTCACCAGCACCAGCGGCCCCGCGGTCTTCCGCCCGGGCTCGCCGCGCACCTTCCAAAGCACCCTGAGCATGGAGTTCTGAACATGAACAAGCGCCTGCTGCTGCTCGCCTTGCTGCCGTTGTTGGCCAACGCCGACACCGTGGTCAGCCCCGCGACCCTGGCCCTGCACCAACGCCTGCTGGTACTCGACAGCCACCTGGATACCCCCCTGACCCTGACCCGCCCCGGCTGGAACATTCTCGAACGCCATGACTACCGCCAGGATGGCAGCCAGGTCGACTTGCCGCGCATGCGCGAAGGTGGCCTGGACGGTGGTTTCTTCGCGGTGTACACGCCCCAGGGCCCGCGCACCGAGGAAGGCCGTGCGTATGCCAGCGCCTATGGGCTGGCGACCCTGACCCGCATTCGCGATGTGATCGACCGCAATCCCGACAGCTTCGCCCTGGCCCTCACCGCCGACGACGCCCGCCGCATCGCCGCCGAGGGCAAGCGCGTGGTCTTCATCAGTATGGAAAACGCCGACCCGCTCAGCTCCGATCCCGCGTTGCTCAACACCTACTATCGCCAGGGTTTGCGCATGCTCGGCCTGGTGCATTTCATGAACAACGACCTGGCCGATTCCGCCACCGCACTGCCCGAATGGAAAGGCCTGAGCCCCAAGGGCCGTGATTTGGTGCAAAGGGCCAACCGCCTGGGCATCCTGCTGGATGTGTCGCATGCCAGTGATGCGGTGTTCGACCAGATGCTCGCGTTGTCCAGCGCGCCGATCATCGCCTCGCACTCCAGCAGCCGCGCGGTCAACCCGCACCCGCGTAACCTCGACGACGCCCGCGTGCGCCAACTGGCGGCAAAAGGCGGCGTGATTCAGGTCAACGCCTACAGCGACTACCTGATCCCGCTGACACCCAACCCGGAGCGCAACAAAGCCATGGCCGCGCTCGGCGCACGCTTTCACAACCTCGCCGCCCTTAGCCCGGAGCAAATCAAGGACCTTTACCAGGAACGCGACACGATCAACCAGCGCTTTGCCCAGCCCAAGGCCGACCTCGATGTCTTCATGCAGCACCTGCTGCACCTGCTGGAAGTGGCCGGCCCGGATCATGTCGGTATCGGTGCGGACTGGGATGGCGGCGGTGGCGTGAGCGGATTGGAAGACGTCAGCCAATTGCCGGTGGTAACCCAGCGCTTGCTGGATGCCGGTTACAACGAGCAGCAGGTGGCGAATATCTGGAGCGGGAATCTGCTGCGGGTGTTGCAGGAGGCGCAGGCGCGCGCGCAACCCTGAAGGCGCGACGTACTGGAGCGCTGGCGGGCGCGCTCCAGCCGTTCACGGGCGGGGCTCAGTAATGCCTCACCACGCTGTCCTCCAACGCGGCGCGGCCCACCTCGACAAAATTGGAGGCAGAATGCGGGTCAACAGTGCCGACGCGCAGCTCAAGGCGGCCAACTGGTGCGGGTGCTGCCCACCTTTGAAGGGCCCTCCAAGCCCATGAGCCTGATTTACCCCGCCGACCGCCAGCGCACCGCCAAGCTGCGGCATTTCATTGATGAAGCGATGGCGGCATTCGGGCCCTAGAGCATCGGCGAACTGCTGACAACCCGTAACGCCAGCCCCTCATACGCATCCAGGGTGATGGTGAACTCGCCTTCGGCAGTGAGATCGCCCTCCACCCGCTCGTTGATGATGTCTACCACCATCCCGGCCGCGATGTCGGGCAGGTGCAGGGTTTCGGTGATCGGCGTGGCGCCGAAGTTCAGCGCGGTAATCTGCGTGCCTTTACCCGCCGGCAAGTCGTGGACCATCACCAGCAGGCCGGGATGCTGCACGTCCGGCACCAGGATCTGGCGGCTCGCCGCGATGTCGTAGGCACGGCGTACGGCGAGGATTTTCTGCAGTTGCGAAGCGAATGACTCAGGGTCTTGCAATTGGCTGTTCAGGCTACCGTAGAGGCTTTTCGCGCGCGGCATCTGCCCGGCGGACAGTTCGGCCTCAGGGTTCAGGTCTACCAGGTCATAGGCGCCGCGATGAATCCAGCGCGTGTCGCCGTCCTGCATCAGGTGTGCCACCTCATCGGCAGCCAAGGGCAGCGCACCCACCAGGTCCCAGCCCGACAAGGCAAACACCCCCGGCTGCATGGCGTTGTACATCACCAACAGCAAATGGATCTGGCGAATCTGCTGGATATCCGCCGGGGTAATCGCCTCCAGGTCACGAATGCCCAACGCCGCCGTGATGATGCTGGCGGTGGTACAGGACACCCCATTGGTGACGAACTTGAGGTTGTAGGGCGCATGCTCGCCGGCCAGGCGCTCGTACATCTGCTCGCGGATGTGCTCGCGCAGGATGTTGCCGGGGAAGGTCTGGCCCTGGTAGAGAAAGGTGTCGTGGGCGTGCAGGGTCCAGAAGTGCACCAGCTCGAGAGTCAGTTCATCGTGGTTCTGCAGCGCGTGGATCAGCGAGCCTGGGTCGATGCCCTGGCGATGCATTTCGCGCAGCATCAGGCGCAGGAATTCGGCATCGCCCATCAGCAGCGCATGCTGGTACGCGGGACGGGTGATGAAGTCATAGGACAGGTCGGCGCCGCCATGGGACATCGATGCGATGTCATCCACGGTGAGGTTCAGCTCCTGGAAGCTGAAGCCGCCCGCCTTGCGAATCGCGCCGCCAAGCAGCTGGTTGCCGGTGATCGACAGCGGATGGCTTTCCGACCAGGCCGTGCCATCAAGCTTGCGCTCCACCCCGAGGAAGCCGTTGGCATCCAGGCGCAGGATTTTCGCGCCCATCACGTCGATGGCGTGCAAGGCATCGCCTATGATCATCTGCTGGGCGGCGAAGGTCGGGTCGAGCCAGTTCAGCGACGGCTGGCCTTCCTTGAAGTAATGCAGGTACACCCAGCGACGCGGCTTGCCATCCACGCCGATCACCACCTGGGTGGCGCTCCAGTCGGTCTCTTTCACGCCCGGCTCGAAGAATATCACCCGCTGCAGCTGGCCGACGATGTAGTGCTTGTCGCGCAGCGCATCCACCTGCGCAGGGCTGAGGTTCTGCGCATCGCGTCCTTCGGCCACGTCGGGCAGCAACGGCCAGTCTTCCTCGCGGATCTCGACCATGTGGTACAGGCCGGGATAATCCTCGTAGGCCATCTCGGCCAGGCGAAAGTCCGCGCCCTTGCCGGTGTGGGACGGAATCACATCGTCGATGATCACCGCATTGTGCGCCGCGGCCATGCGCGTCAACGCCTGCAACTGCGCCTCGGTGCCCAGCTGCGGGTCGATCTCGAAGCTGATGCGGTCGAAATTGCCGTCGATGGTCGGCGTGTGCGTGCTGCCGGTCAGGCCGCCGGATTTCTTCAGCGGGCCGTTATGGATGCCCTGGATGCCGATTTTCGACAGCGCATGCCACAGGCTCTCGTCCCCCAGCGCCTCCAGCACCGTACCGCCCTCGCGGGTCACTATCGACGCCGGGTAGGCGGTAAACCACACCGACGACAACGCCGACGCATCGCGCGGCCGGGTCTGCGCGTACGGCTGCTGCCACAACCGGCCCTGCCCCGAATAGAGCTTGGCGCGCTGGCGAGCCGCATGCAGCATCGATTGTTCTACCAGCCAGTTCACATGGTTGTTTTCAGCCGCCGTCATAAGCTTGGTACCTGTCGTCGTGAAACATTACTCGTAGACATATGAGGCGTACGCGGGCCATTCGTTGCATTGCGATGTTCGGGGGCTAATCCGGTCCGCCGGTCGCCTGCCGATACTGCCTCGGCGTAAACCCCGTCGACGCCTTGAACTGGCGGGTAAACGCGCTGTGGTCGGTGTAGCCACATTGCAGCGCCACCTCGGTAATCGGCATGTCCGAGTGCAACAGCCGGTGGGCGTGTTCCAGGCGCACTTTCTGGATCATCTGCCGGGGGGTGAGGTGGAACACGCGCTTGCAGTAACGCTCCAGCTGGGCCACGGAAATACCGGCGATCCGCGTCAGTTCACCAAGGGTCACGCGGCGGTTGAAGTGCGCGCGGATGTGCTCGTCCACCGCTGCCAGGCGCTGGTAGGCCGGGTGGGTTTCGCTGGCCGATTGCAGGTCGACCGAGAGGCCAGCCAGGCCGATGATTTGGCCGGTGTGGTTGTACAGCGGCCATTTGTGCGTCAGGCACCAGCCCGGTTCGCGGGTGCCGTAGAGGTGCAGTTCAAGTTGGTCTTCGAGCACAAAGCCTTCTTGCAGCACGCGCCGATCCTGCTCGGTGTAGCCCGGCCCCAACTGCGCGGGGAACACCTCGGCACTGGTCTTGCCCAGCAGCGGCTGCAGGTGCTTGAGGCCGCAGCGTTGCACCAGGGTGCGGTTGGCGAGGAGGTAACGGGCGTCCATGTCCTTGATGAAGATCGCGGCGTTGGGGATCACATCCAGCATCGGCAGCAGCTGGGCGACGCCGGCCAATAGCTGCTCGATGCTGTGCGGGCGGCTGGCCTCGCTCCCTTGGCAAAGGGTCGCAAATGCGCTGTGCAGCATGGTCTCTCTCCCCAACTTTCTGACGCGGACGCCGAGCAGATTGCCGCATGCCCGGGGCGCTGTCGAGCGTGGAAAACTGTGCTGAATTCGTCATTCGCGCTTGCGCAAAACATCAATCGGCGCCCTGCCGATGCGTTCACGATAGCGCCACTGCATGCCTATCCAATAACTCACAAGAAGGCGACGCTATGTCAGGTCAAGGCAAGTTCAAGAAGCAACTTTCGTTGATGGACCTCACCTTTATCGGGTTGGGTGCCATCTTTGGTTCCGGCTGGTTGTTCGCGGCCAGCCACGTCTCGGCAATCGCCGGTCCAGCCGGGATTGTCTCCTGGTTGATCGGTGGTTTCGCGGTGCTGCTGCTGGGCATCGTCTACTGCGAACTGGGCGCGGCATTGCCCCGCGCCGGCGGCGTGGTACGTTACCCGGTGTACTCCCACGGCCCGTTGCTGGGCTACCTGATGGGCTTTATCACGTTGATCGCGTTTTCCAGCCTGGTCGCCATTGAAGTGGTCGCCTCGCGCCAATACGCCGCCGCGTGGTTTCCCGAGCTGACCAAGGCCGGCTCCAGTGACCCGACCACCCTCGGCTGGCTGGTGCAATTCGCCCTGCTGTGCCTGTTCTTCGTGCTCAACTACCGCAGCGTGAAGACCTTCGCCATCGCCAACAACCTGGTGAGCGTGTTCAAGTTCATCGTGCCGTTGCTGGTGATCGGCGTGTTGTTCACCTTCTTCAAGCCGGCGAATTTCCAGGTGCACGGCTTTGCACCGTTCGGCCTCTCGGGCATCGAGATGGCGGTGTCGGCCGGCGGGGTGATTTTTGCCTACCTGGGGCTGACGCCGATCATTTCGGTGGCCAGTGAAGTGAAGAACCCGCAACGCACGATTCCGATTGCGCTGATCCTCTCGGTGCTGTTGTCGACCGCCATCTATGTGCTGCTGCAGACCGCGTTTCTCGGCGGCGTACCCACCGAAATGCTCGCCAATGGCTGGGCTGGAATCAGCAAGGAACTGGCGCTGCCGTATCGCGATATCGCCCTCGCGCTGGGTGTGGGTTGGCTGGCCTACCTGGTGGTCGCCGACGCGGTGATTTCGCCCAGCGGCTGCGGCAACATCTACATGAACGCCACGCCGCGCGTGGTGTACGGCTGGGCGCAGACCGGCACGTTCTTCAAGATTTTCACGCGCATCGATGAGAAGTCCGGCATCCCGCGCCCGGCGCTGTGGCTGACCTTTGCCCTGTCAGTGTTCTGGACCCTGCCGTTCCCGTCCTGGGAAGCGCTGATCAACGTGGTGTCCGCCGCGCTGATCCTCAGCTACGCCGTGGCCCCGGTGACCGTCGCCGCGCTGCGTCGCAATGCGCCGGGCATGGCGCGACCGTTCCGGGTCAAGGGCATGGCAGTGCTCGGCCCGCTGTCGTTCATCATCGCCGCACTGATCGTGTACTGGTCGGGCTGGAGCACCGTGTCGTGGCTGCTTGGCCTGCAGATCCTGATGTTCGTGGTGTACCTGCTGTGCGCCCGCTGGGTGCCGACCGCGCACCTGAACCTCAAGCAACAAGTGCGCTCGTCGGCGTGGCTGATCGGTTTCTACGCAGTGACCATCCTGCTGTCCAAGCTCGGCAGTTTCGGCGGCATCGGCGTGCTCAGTCATCCGTTCGACACCGTCGTCGTCGCGGTCTGCGCCCTCGGCATCTACTACTGGGGCGCCGCCACTGGCGTGCCGGCCCACCTGGTGCGCCTGGAACACGAAGCGGATGAAAGTGAAGCCGTCGACGAGTCCCCGTCCCACGCACCGCTGGCCCCGGCTACCCACTGATTGGAGCGTTTTATGAAGCGACTGCATGTGATCGACTCCCACACCGGCGGCGAACCAACGCGCCTGGTGATGAGCGGTTTCCCCGCCCTGAGTGGCGCCACCATTGCTGACCAACTGGAGCACCTGCGCAGCGAGCATGACCAATGGCGCCGCGCCTGCATCCTGGAGCCGCGTGGCAACGACGTGCTGGTCGGTGCGCTGTATTGCGCGCCCGTCACACCGGGTGCCACCTGCGGAGTGATCTTCTTCAATAACGCCGGCTACCTGGGCATGTGCGGTCACGGCACGATTGGCCTGATCGCGTCCCTGCACCATCTGGGCAGGATCACGCCGGGCGTGCACACCGTGGACACCCCCGTCGGCCCGGTGGCCGCGACGCTGCACGCCGACGGCGCGGTGACCCTGCGCAATGTGCCCGCCTACCGCCATCGCCGCCAGGTCGCCGTGGACGTGCCCGGCCATGGTGTGGTGCTGGGCGATATCGCCTGGGGCGGCAACTGGTTTTTCCTGGTGTCCGAGCATGGCCAACGCCTGCAGATGGACAACGTCGACGCCCTCACCGATTACACCTGGGCGATGCTCAAGGCTCTGGAAACCCAGGGCATCCAGGGTGCGGATGGCGCACCGATCGACCATATCGAACTGTTCGCCGACGACGCCGAGGCCGACAGCCGCAATTTCGTGATGTGCCCCGGCAAAGCCTACGACCGCTCCCCTTGCGGCACCGGCACCAGCGCCAAGCTGGCGTGCCTGGCCGCAGACGCCAAGCTCGCGCCCGGCGAAACCTGGGTACAAGCCAGCATCACCGGCAGCCAATTCGAAGGCCGCTATGAATGGGACGGCGAGCGTGTGCGCCCGTTCATCACCGGCCGCGCCTACATCACCGCCGACAGCACCTTGCTGATCGACGCGCAAGACCCTTTTGCCTGGGGCATTTGAGCCCATCCCTTTTGATTGAACGTGGTTAGGAGTTAACCCAATGAGCGACAACATCTTCACCGGCTGCATCCCTGCCCTGATGACCCCGTGCACCGCCGCGTGCACGCCTGACTTCGACGCCCTGGTTGCCAAGGGCCGCGAGTTGATCGATATCGGCATGAGCGCCGTGGTCTATTGCGGCTCCATGGGTGACTGGCCGCTGCTGACCGAAGCCGAGCGCCAGGAAGGCGTCGCGCGCCTGGTCGCCGCCGGGGTACCGACCATCGTCGGCACCGGTGCGGTCAACAGCCGTGAGGCGGTGGCCCATGCTGCCCATGCGGCGAAGGTCGGTGCCCATGGCTTGATGGTGATCCCGCGCGTGCTTTCGCGTGGTGCCTCCGCCACCGCGCAAAAGGCGCACTTCTCGGCGATCCTCAAGGCCGCGCCCAACCTGCCGGCGGTGATCTACAACAGTCCGTACTACGGCTTCGCCACCCGCGCCGAGCTGTTCTTCGAACTGCGCCGCGAACACCCGAACCTGATCGGCTTCAAGGAGTTCGGCGGCGGCGCCGACTTGCGCTACGCGGCAGAACACATCACCTCCCAGGACGACAGCGTGACCCTGATGGTCGGCGTCGATACCCAGGTGGTGCACGGTTTCGTCAACTGCAACGCCACTGGCGCGATCACCGGCATCGGCAACGCCCTGCCGCGTGAAGTGCTGCACCTGGTGGCGCTGAGCAAGCAAGCGGCGAAGGGCGATGCCAAGGCCCGCCGCCTGGCGCGCGAGCTGGAAGCTGCGCTGGCGGTGCTGTCGTCCTTCGACGAAGGCTACGACCTGGTGCTGTATTACAAGCACCTGATGGTGCTCAACGGTGACCAGGGCTACGCCTTGCATTTCAACCCGAGCGACGTGCTCAGCGAAGCCCAGCGGCGCTATGCCGAGGCCCAGTACGCGCTGTTCCGCCAGTGGTACGCCGACTGGTCGGCCGAGCAGAACCGCGACTGATTCGCGACGCGCCGCCGTGGTGCTCACGGCGGCCATCCTCTCTTTTTTCCAGGAAAACCCCATGACTCTGACGGGCAAAATGCTGATCGGCCAGCAACTCCTTGGCGGCACGCGCGATGTGATCCGGGCCATCAATCCCGCCACCGACGCGCCCTTGGAGCCGGCCTACGCCGGTGGCAGCGGCGAGCATGTCGAGCAGGCGTGCGCACTGGCGTGGGCCGCCTTTGATCGCTACCGCGAGACTTCATTGGCGCAGCGCGCGCAGTTTCTCGAAACCATTGCCGAGAACATCGAAGCCTTGGGCGATGCGTTGATTGAGCGCGCGGCGGCCGAAACCGGTTTGCCGGTGCCACGGATCCAGGGTGAGCGCGGCCGCACCTGCGCACAGCTGCGCACCTTTGCACGGACCGTGCGCGCCGGTGAATGGCTGGACGTGCGCGTCGACACCGCGCAGCCGCAACGCCAGCCACTGCCGCGTGCGGATTTGCGTCAACGCCACGTGGCGCTGGGCCCGGTGGCAGTGTTTGGCGCGAGCAATTTCCCCCTGGCCTTTTCCGTGGCTGGCGGTGATACCGCATCGGCACTGGCGGCCGGTTGCCCGGTGATCGTCAAGGCCCACGCGGCGCATCCCGGCACCAGCGAGCTGGTCGGCCGCGCCGTGGCCAAGGCGGTCAGCGATTGTGGCTTGCCCGAGGGCGTGTTTTCCCTGCTTTACGGTTCGGGCCGCGAAGTGGGCATCGCACTGGTGACCGATCCGCGCATCAAGGCCGTCGGCTTTACCGGTTCGCGCAGCGGCGGCATCGCGCTGACCCAGGCGGCACAGGCGCGGCCGGAGCCGATCCCGGTGTATGCGGAAATGAGTTCGATCAACCCGGTGTACCTGTTTGCAGCGGCGCTCGAAGCACGCAGCGCCGCCCTGGCCCAGGGGTTCGTGGCGTCGCTGACCCAGGGTGCCGGACAGTTCTGCACCAACCCTGGATTGGTGATTGCGGTTCGGGGCCCGGCCCTGGATCGGTTCATCCAACAGGCGGCAGACCTGCTGTCGCGCAGCGCGGCACAGACCATGCTCACACCGGGTATTTTCAATGCCTTCCAAGCCGGGGTCGGTGCCTTGAGCCAGCACGCCAAGGTGGTGGCCCGCGGCGTGCCGGCGCAAGGTCCCAACCAGGGCCAGGCGCACCTGTTAGTGACCGAAGCCAGCGCCTTCCTGGCCAATGAACACCTGCAGGCCGAAGTGTTCGGCGCGGCGTCGCTGATCGTGGCGTGCGCTGACAATGAAGAAGTGCGCCAGGTGTCTGAACAGCTCGAAGGCCAGCTCACCGCCACGCTTCAGATGGATGAAGCCGACCTGGCAAACGCCAAGGCGCTGCTGCCGGTGCTGGAGCGCAAGGCCGGGCGCCTGCTGGTCAACGGCTGGCCGACCGGCGTGGAAGTGTCTGACGCCATGGTGCATGGCGGGCCATTCCCGGCCACCTCGGATGCCCGCAGCACGTCCGTGGGCACGGCGGCGATCCTGCGTTTCCTGCGGCCGGTGTGCTATCAGGACTTCCCCGACGCCTTGCTGCCGACGGCGCTGCAACAGGGCAACCCGTTGCTGCTGCGCCGCCTGCTCGATGGCCAACGGGAGGCCTGAACAATGCCAGAGCGTACAGAGATCGCCGTGGTCGGCGCCGGCATTATCGGGGTCGCCTGCGCGTTGCAGCTGGCGCGCCAAGGGCGCCAAGTGGTGGTGATCGACTCGCAGGCGCCCGGCATGGGCGCCTCTTATGGCAACGCCGGCCACTTGGCCACCGAGCAGGTGTTTCCGATTGCAGACGCGTCGATCCTCAAGCGCTTGCCCGGCATGCTGATGGACCCGATGGGCCCGCTGCGCCTGGACTGGCAATACATGCCACGCGCCCTGCCCTGGTTTATCCGCCTGCTGCTGAACCTGCGCCCGGCCCACTACCGGCGTACGGTAGCGGGCATCCGCGCGTTGAACGAAGCCAGCCTGGCCGCGTGGCAACGCTTGCTGCACAGCATCGACCGCGCGCAACTGCTGCGCGAAGACGGCTCGCTGCTGGTATTCGAACGCCCGGAGTCGCGCGCGGCACTGGAGGCAGTGCAGGAGCGCATGCGCCAGCAGCAGGTGCCATTGACTTTCTGGACCGGCGATGCAATCCGCGAGGCGGCGCCGCAATTGAGCGATGCCATTCAGGGCGGGCTGTTTTTTCCGAGTACCGGGCACTTTCTCGATCCCTATCAGGTGGTCTGCGAGCTGGTCGAGGCGGCGAAAGCTGCGGGTGTGCAGTTTCTCCAGCGCCAGGTGCTCGACGGCCGCACAGATGATCAAGGCGTTACGCTGAGCACCGATCAAGGGCCATTGGCAGCGCGCCAGGTGCTGATCGCCTGTGGCGCCCACTCGGCCAGGCTCACTGCGGCACTGACGGGCAAAACCGTGCCGCTGGACACCGAGCGCGGCTATCACCTGATGCTGCCGCATGAGCATCAGCGCCTGCCCTTCGCGGTGACCTCCCTGGAGCGCAAATTCATCATGACGCCCATGGCGGGCGGCCTGCGCCTGGCCGGCACGGTGGAATTCGCCGGGCTGGAGCGCCCGGCCAACATGCAGCGCGCCTGGCAGCTGCATCGACTGAGCAAAGGTCTGTTTCGTCAGGACCTGAGCCAGGAAGGTGCGACGCCCTGGATGGGTTTTCGACCGTCGCTGCCGGATTCGCTGCCGGTGATTGATCGAGTGTGTGACGGCAAGGTGCTGCTGGCGTTCGGTCACCAGCACCTGGGGTTGACGCAGGCGGCGGTGACGGCGGAGATGGTTGGCAAGTTGGCAAACGGCGATCAGTTGCAGTCGGGCTTGGCGCCCTATCGACTGGACAGGTTTTAAGCCGCCGGGTTGTCGGTGGATGCCTTCAACAGTGCCTCCGCCATTTCCTCGATGTCGTCACGCATGCACAATTTTTCCAGCCAGCCGGCCGGAATTCCTTGCACGCCATAGTGGGCGCCGGCCAGTTGGCCGACGATGGCCGCCGTGGTGTCGGCGTCATCCCCCAGGTTGGCGGCCGCCAACACCGCCTCGGCGAAGCTGTCCGTGTTGAGTACGCACCAGAGCGCGGCTTCCAGCGACGCCACTGCGTAGCCGGAGCCGGTGATTTGCTCGCGGGTCTTTTCGCGGTAGCCGCCTTGGGCAATCGCCAGCACTTTGGGCGCCTGCAGCCCGGTACTTGGGATGGTCAGCCATTGCTCTTTGGCGGCGCCGCCTAACGCCCCGGCGATGGCCCGCGCGAGCACCACGCAACATTCGATCGCTTCCTGGGCGCCGTGTGTGGTCCGCGAGCTTTGGCGGGAAAAGTCCTCGATACGCTGAAGGTCTGGAAAGTAAAACAGCACCACTGGCGCCAGGCGCATCATCGAACCATTGCCGGCCGAAAACGGCGCGGTCGAACCGGCAAACGGGTCGCCGTGCTGTTGGAACGCCGACAGCGCCTCACGCACGGTCATGCCGATGTCGAAACAATCACCCGTCGAACTCAAGTAGCCCCACGTCCACCAGTTCAGGTACCGGGCCATCTGGTCTGCCGCGTCAAAGCCGTTCTTGCGCAGGAGGCTCTCGGCCAGGCAGAGCGCCATGGAGGTGTCGTCGGTCCACTGTCCCGGCTTGAGCTGGAAAGGCCCGCCGCCGACCATATCGGTGACCGGCGCAAACGTACCGCGCGGCATGAATTCAACTGTCGTGCCCACGGCGTCACCACACGCCAGCCCCAGCAAGCTGCCGCGATATCGATCGATAAGCGTGATGGTCATTAGCTCTCCTTGACTGAGCATTCGTGCGGATTGTCGTCTGCCGCGCCCATGCTACTTGACCAACCGCTTCTCCTTCGAGGGGCGATATCCGAAATACGCGCTGTAGCACTTGCTGAAATGGCTCGGCGAGACAAAGCCGCAGGCCACCAACACTTCCACCTGTGACAACTCGGTGTGCTGCAGCAAGCGCCGCGCTTCGGTCACGCGCAGTTCCATGTAGTAGCGCTGCGGCGTGGTGCCCAGTTGCTCCTTGAACAGGCGCTCGAGCTGGCGTCGCGAGCGCCCGGCGTAGACCGCGAGCTGGTCGAGTTCCAGCGGTTCCTCGAGGTTGGCGTCCATCAGTTTCACCACCTCACGCAGGGGGGCGCTGACGCTGACATTTTCGGTTGGCTTGATGCGCCGGTAGCGCGACTCTTCGAAGGCCAGGATGTCTTCGATGCCTTCGACCAGGGCCTTGCCGTGCAAGGCCTTGATCCAGTCCAGGGCCATGTGGAAGGCGCCGGAGGGGCTGGAGGCGGTCAGGCGGTCGCGGTCGATCACGTAGGGTTCGCTGGTGACGTGGGTGGCCTTGGACACTTCGGCGAGGGCCGGCCGATGTTCGGGGTGGATGGCGCAGCGATAGCCTTGCAACAGGCCCGCACGCCCGAGGAACCACGCGCCGTTCCACAGCCCGGCGAGTTTCACGCCCTGCTCGGCAGCGCTGCGCAGCAGGTGGATGAAGTCTTCGCTGGCCTTGAGTTCGGTGCGAAAGCCGCCGCAGATCACCAGCAGCTCCAGATCCTGCAGCACTGACGAGCCCAGGCGTGCATCAGGACGAATGACCAGCCCGAGGTCGCTGATCACTTCGTCATCCGCACAAGCAAAGGTGCGCGTGGCGAACAGTTCAGGCCGCAGCAGGTTGGCGGTGACGAAGGTGTCGAGGGTCTGGGTGAAGGCCGGCAGCGAAAAGTGTTCGAGCAGCAAAAAGCCGACGCGGGTGAGCGGCGCCGGCTGCTGCGAGGTTTCGTTGAGGTAGCGCAGGTTCTTGCCTTGCATGCCACCGCTGAATTGGCGTCTTTCCATCGAGGGTTGGCCCACGTTTATTGTTGATGCAGTGGGCGCCATCTTAGGGGCAAATGCGGTGCCTGTCTCACACGCTGATCTTGAGAAAAGCGCCCCCGATCAAAGCCCGTGGCAGAACGGCGGCACACGCATCTGATACGGTTTTTTCTTTGTTATCTGCATCTGTATCGAAAAGCCGCCTGGGCGGACAATAGCGCCATCCCCACTCCCTTCCCTTCGGAGGCCTTATGACCAAGATGGCACTTTTCCTGTTCGGCTTTTTGGTATTGACCATCGGCATCGGCCTGCTGGCAACCATCTCGCCGGTCTGATCCAGCCTCAATCGCGGCAGCGACTATCTCAACCGGCAAACAGCATCGGGTACAACGACAGCACCAACAGCCCCGCCATCACGCCGTTGAAGAGCCGCACCCAGCGCGGCTCACGCAGCACATTGCGCAAGCCCGTGCCACACCCGACCCACACGCATACGCTGGGCAGGTTGACGATGGCGAACACCAGGGCAATCACCAGCACGTTGGTGACATAGCCCTCGGCCGGCGTATAGGTGGTGATGGCGCCGAGCGCCATGATCCAGGCCTTGGGGTTGACCCACTGGAACGCCGCCGCGCCGAGGAAGGTCATGGGCTTGCCGCGTTCATCGTTGCTGTCGGACATGCCGCCTGCCGTGGCGATTTTCCACGCCAAGTACAGCAGGTACGTCGCGCCCACGTAGCGCAACACCGTATAGGCCCACGGAAAGACCTTGAACACCTCACCCAGGCCCAGGCCCACCGCAATCACCAGCAGCATGAAGCCGATGCTGATGCCCAGCGCATGGGGGATCGAGCGGCGAAACCCGAAGTTCACGCCGGAGGCAAGCAACATGGTGTTGTTCGGACCGGGGGTGATCGAGGATACGAAGGCAAACAACACAAAAGCTGACAGCAGGCTGGTAGACATGACCATGACGCGGCATCCAAACGGGGGTGGCAGGCCTGCGACAGTAAAGCCATCCGCGCGCCGCCGCCCCGTACAGCTAGGAGCGGATCGAGCTGTACACTTTGGCGCCGCCGAGAAAGTCCCGGCAATACTGCGCGGTCAGCTCGGGACATTCGACCATCGGCAAGTGCCCCACGCCGTCGATGATCTGCAGTTGCGCCTGCGCAAGGCCGGCGAGCCAGGTCTGCGCACTGGCGACAGGCACCATGCGGTCTTCGCGGCCCCACAGAATCAAGCTGGGCACGCGCACCTCGGGTAGCCACGGCTCCATGCGCGGGCTGCCTTCGAAGTCTGCGAAAATTTCTGCAAGCTCAGCACGCCGCTTGATATACACCGCCGCCTCGGCCGCCAGCAGCACCTCGGGAATCCACGGCGGCGACGCCATGGTCATGGCGAAGAACCGATCAAACTGCGCCCGCGTGTGAATCAGGAAAGGGTTGTCGCCGGCATTGACCAGCTCTTCCACTTCATTGGGCTGCGGCAATTGCACGCCGGCCGCGCCGATCAGCACCATGGACAGCACCCGTTCCGGATACTGCGCAGCCAGCCAACTGGCGATGTAGGCGCCCATCGAACTCCCGATCACGTGCACCTGCGCGACCTGGCACGCGTCGAGCAATGCCACCATCCGCCGCGCCTGGGCCGCGATGCTGTAGTCGCCGCCTGGCACAAAGGCGTTGCTGCCGTGGCCAGCGAGGTCCGGAATGATCACGCGGTAGTCATCGGTAAAATACCGCGCGAAATCCAGCCACACGCCCTTGTCCGCGCTGAAGCCGTGGATCAGCAGCAGCGCCGGCGACTGGGGCTCACCGCCCTGCCAGGTGGCCAGCGTCATGCCCTTGATAGGCACCACCACGCCCTTCAAGCGCGCGCGCCGCGCCTGCACCTGTGCAATCAGCACAAACAGCAGATTGCCCACCCGTGGGTAGGTCAACCACACCCCGAGCCCCACGAGGACGAGCAAGGCAACGATCACTAGCATCTACGCGTCTCCACCAGCAGAAATGGCTCAACGCTATAGTTGCCCAGCGTGCTTGAATCCGCGCTGAACGGATGACGAACGCCCACAGTGAAATACTTGTTGTCTTTCACGAACCTTTCACAGACGAGCGCCTATGGTCAATCCAGCTCCTAATGAACATCCCTTTAGCCCGTGCCCCCATCACGGGCTTTTCTTTGCCTGTGATTTATCGCGGGCAAAAAAAACAGGCAAGTCATGGTGCATGACTTGCCTGCCTTAGTGCCTATCGGTCAGCGCGGACCGCCACCTGGCCCACCCGGGCCGCCGCCTTGACCATGGCCACCGCCATGACCGCCACCGCCGCCTCCCGGTGGCATGAACATCCAGCAGCCCGACAGGGTCGACAACAGCGCGACGACCACTGCCGCCTTGGTTAGGTAACTCAACTTCATTCTGCACTCTCTTGCTTGACGAGATTAACTTCTCGCAGGCTATGACCGTGCAAAATGAAGTGCGTCATGACTATCGTGTAACACGTGGGTAAGGTTTGTATGCATGGCGATACAACCCATTGTTTTTCAATAGCTTGGGCTCTGTGACCGTGACAGCAAACACCCGTCGAGGCTAGCCCTTGCGCAGAAAGGCAAACATAGGCGGCACGTAATCCGCCTTGCCCAACGCCGTCATCAGGTGAACGTAGAACGGCGGCGTTGCCCAGTCGACCGCGTACTCATTCAGCGCGCAGGTCCCGGTGCCGAACCAGCCCCTCCAGCGTAAACCGTGCCTGCATCAGCACCACGTCCCTGACCAGTTCCATCTCCTTGACGCTGACCTCGGTCCACTTCAATGCCTCAAGCAGCTTGGGCTTCTGCACCCGGAACGCCAGGCCCTGGGTAAACAGCGCCATCGAATGAATGACCGTGCGTTCATCCTCCAGCGCAAACCCGGCCAACCGCGCGATAAGCAGCCGGATCACCCGGGCGATGCGTGCCTTGAAGCGCTCGTCGAACGCCGTGGTTGCACTTGCCGGGCATAACCCGGCCTGGTGGCGGTCGAGGAACGCCCGCCATGCGCTGGTCTGGGGGCTGTCCTGAATGGTCGAGACCACCGCGCCGAGGATGCCCAGTGACACCTCGATCAAGGCCGCATCAGCGGTATTGTCATCCGCAAGCGCCTGTTCAGCGGCCTCGACGGTTTCGCTCATCTTGCGCCAGAGCAACGTGATCAAGTGCTCGACGCACGCCAGGTACACGCCTTCCTTGCCGTCGAAGTAGTACTGGATCGCCGGCGCGTTGACGCCGGCCGCGGTGGCGATGTCGCGGGTAGACGCCCCGTCGTAGCCACGCTCGCCAAAGACCACGACCGCCGCCTCGACGATGCGCGCGCGGGTTTCTTCACCGCGCTGATAGCCACCCTCGGCGGCCGGTTTATGTCGTGCCATGTGCTGCTCCCTTCGAATACCCGAAGCAAAATATACCAGTTGACAAAAATTCGCGAAAAAAGGAATTTATTCCACCTGATATAAATTCTGGAGTGACCCGATGTCCGCCGCACCTCCCTCCCCTCAGGTCATGCCTGAAGACAGCGTCAACACCCAACGCGGCAAGGCCCGGCGGATCCTGCTGACACTGGCGACCGTGGCCGTGCTGGTCGGTGTGTCATGGGCCGCCTGGTGGTGGATCACCGGGCGCTTCATCGAGACCACCGACGACGCCTACCTGCAGGCCGACAGCATCAGCGTGGCGCCGAAAATCAACGGCTACGTCGCCGAGGTGCTGGTCAGCGATAACCAGGACGTCAAGCGCGGCGACATTCTCGTGCGCCTGGATGCACGTAAATACCAGGCCGTCAGCGACGAGGCCTCGGCAACGATTGCCGCGCGCGAAGCCGATTTCGCCAAGGCCCAGGCCGACCTGGTGCAGCAGGATTCAACCATCGCCGAAGCCCGCGCGCAGTTGCAGGGCGCGCAGGCCGATGCCCAGCATGCGCAGACCGAAGTCGCCCGCTATGCACCGCTGGCCCGCTCGGGTGCCGAACCGGAAGAGCGGCTGGCACAACTCAACAACCAATTGGCGCAGGCGCGCAGCACGGTGGCGGCCAAGCAGGCCGCCTTGCGTTCCAGCCAGACCCGCTATGGCACGCTGCAGGCCCAGCTCAAGCAGGCCCAGGCGCAACTCGGCGTGGCCAAGGCCAGCGAGGCGCAGAGCAAGCTGGATGTGGATGACGCGGTGATTCGCAGCCCGCTGGATGGCCGCATCGCCGATCGCGGCGTGCGTGTCGGCCAATACGTGCAGCCCGGCACGCGCCTGTTGACGGTGGTACCGGTCAGCGCGATCTACCTGACGGCCAACTACAAGGAAACCCAGATCGGCGCGATGCACCCCGGCCAGCGCGTGAGCGTGCACGTGGACGCCCTGCCCGGCCATGACCTGCAGGGCCATATCGACAGCCTCTCCCCTGGCACTGGCGCGCAGTTCGCGTTGCTGCCGCCGTCGAATGCCACCGGCAACTTCACCAAGATCGTCCAGCGTGTGCCGGTGAGGATTTCCCTCGACGTGCCTGACGACATTCGCGCCGCCTTGATGCCTGGCCTGTCGGCCACCGTGGACGTGGACACCCGCACCCACGGCGCGGACGCCAACCATGGCTGAGGCACTCATGGCCGGGGTGGCCGCCGAGACACCGCGCAACGCCTCGCTGACCGACTGGATCGCCGTCGCAGCCGGGGCGCTTGGCGCGCTGCTCGCCACCCTGGACGTCTCGATCACCAATTCGGCATTGCCGCAGATCCAGGGCCAGATCGGCGCCACCGGCACCGAAGGCACGTGGATTGCCACCGGCTACCTGATGTCGGAAATCGTCATGATCCCCCTCGCCGCCTGGCTGACCCGGGTCTTCGGCCTGCGCCGGTTCCTGATCGGCACGGCGCTGATGTTCACGCTGTTTTCGATGTTCTGCGGCCTGTCTTCCAGCCTCGGCGCGATGATCGCCGGGCGCATCGGCCAGGGGTTCGCCGGTGGTGCGATGATCCCCACCGCCCAGACCATCGTGCGCACCCGCCTGCCCCCGCATCAATTGGCGATCGGCACCACGATGTTTGGCATGACGGTGATCCTCGGGCCCCTGCTCGGCCCGGTGATTGGCGGCTGGCTGACCGAAAATATCAACTGGCGCTGGTGCTTCTTTCTCAACCTGCCCATCAGCATCGCGTTGATCACCTTGTTGATCACCGGCCTGCCCACTGAGCGCATGAACCTGCAACGTTTCATCAGCGCCGACTGGCTGGGCATTCTCGGCCTGGCCATGGGCCTGAGTTCGCTCACGGTGGTGCTGGAAGAAGGCCAGCGCGAGCACTGGTTCGACTCGCTGCTGATCAGCTGGTTGAGCATCGCCACGCTGGTTGGTTTTTTCCTGATCGCCGTCGGGCAATTTCGTTCGAGCACGCCGATCCTGCGCCTGCGACTGGTGCTCAACAAAAGCTTCGGCAGCGTGCTGCTGATCGGCACGGCAGTTGGCGCCGGCCTGTATGGCACGGCGTATCTGGTCCCGCAGTTCCTCGGCATTCTCTCCGGCTATAACGCCCAGCAATCCGGCGCGATCATGCTGCTGTCCGGTATCCCGGCGTTCCTGCTGATGCCGATCCTGCCGAGGATGCTTGGCCGCTATGATCTGCGCTGGATGGTCGGTATCGGCCTGTTGCTGTATTGGGCCAGCTGTTTTGTCGATACCCAGCTCACCGCCGACAGCGTCGGGCATGATTTTGTCTGGTCACAGCTGCTGCGCGGTTTCGGGCAGATCCTGGTGATGATGCCGCTCAGTCAGCTGTCGATGCGTTCGGTCGAGACCCAGGATGCCGGCGACGCGGCCGGGCTCTACAACATGTCGCGCAACCTCGGCGGCACCATCGGCCTGGCGCTGCTGGGCGTGCTGATGGACCGACGCAGCCACTTCCACGACGACCGACTGCGCGAAGGCATTCTCGCCAACAGCCAATTGACCCAGGATCACATGGCGAGCAACGCCGCCAGCTACCTGGCGCAAACCGGCGACCCGTCCACCGCGCATTTGCAGGCGTTGACCCAACTGGCCAGCGACATCGCACGGCAAGCCTCGGTGATGGCCTACAACGACGCGTTTTACCTACTGGGCCTGGCGATGCTGGCGTGCCTGCCCCTGATCTTCATTCTGAAAAAGCGCACGGTACAACGATGATTGCTCGCTCGTTTCCCCTCCTCCTGACCGTCGGGCTGCTGTCCGCCTGCACCGTGGGCCCGGACTACCATGGCGCACCCGACGTTGCGCCGAAAACCCTCGCCGCCGCACGCTTGCCACATGCCGACAGCGGCGTGCCACACGCGCCTGCCGTCGCGCAGTGGTGGCAGGGGCTGGGCGATCCGCAGCTCAACGCGCTGATCAGCCAGGCCCTGCAAAACAGCCCGGACATCGCCACCGCCCGGGCCCGACTGCGCCAATCGCGCGCCAGCCTCAGCGGTGCGCGTGCGCAGGCGATGCCCAAGGTCACGGGCGATGCGGCGATGCTCAAACTGCGCTCGCCTGATACCTCGGCGCTGGGCGGTGGTGGCGGTGGGCGCGGCCCGCTGAGCCTGTACCTCGCCGGCTTCGATGCCAGTTGGGAAGCCGACCTGTTCGGTGGCACGCGCCGCGCCGTCGAAGCCGCACAGGCCGAAGCCGACGCCGCACAGGCACAACTGGCGGATGCCCAGGTGCAATTGGCCGCCGAAATCGTGCAGGCCTACACCGACCTGCGCGACCAACAGGCGCGCCTGGCGCTGGTAGAGGCGAGTGTCGACATCGAAAACCAGGCCCTGGACCTCACTCAACAACGCCGCAACCGAGGCGTGGCCTCCCAGCTGCAACTCGAACAAGTGCTCACCCAGGCCGAAAATACCCAGGCCCAGCGCTTGCCCTTGCAAGCCGCCATCGTCGAATCCCAGGACCAGCTGAGCCTGCTGTGCGGCCTGGAGCCAGGCGAACTGGATGAGCGCCTCGCCACACCGCAGGCACTGCCTTTCATTCCCGCCCAAGTACCCGTGGCCGATCCCGCCGCCCTCTTGAAAGCCCGCCCGGACATCCGCGTCGCCGAACGCAAACTGGCCTCCAGCAACGCGCAGATCGGCGAGAAAACCGCCGACTGGTTCCCCAAGCTCAGCCTGATGGGCGACCTGTCCTTCTCAGCCGGCGACCCCGGCCACCTCGCCCGCAAGGACAACGGCACCTGGTTGATCCTGCCGCGCCTGACCTGGAACGTGCTGGATTTCGGCCGCGTCGCCGCCAGCGTCAAAGGCGCCGAAGCCGGTCGCGATGAAGCGCTCGCGCAGTACAAGAGCGTGGTCTTGAGTGCACTGCGCGATGCCGACGTCGCCCTGGCGCGCTACGGGCATCAACGCCAGAACGTGGTGCTGTTGCGCAACGTCGAATCTTCAGCGGTACGCGCGGCGGACCTGACGCGCCAACGTTATCGTGCGGGCACCGCGAGCACCCTGGATTGGCTGGATGCGGAGCGCACGCGCTACCAGGCGCAGGAGAGCCGGATTTCCGGCGATGCCGAATTACTCAAGGACTTTGCCTCGCTGCACAAGGCCCTGGGGCTGGGTTGGAGCTTGTGACGACGGCGTTTACACGCCCTTGCTGCCTGAGACACACTGGCGACTCGGCAGCGCAATAAAGCGCGCCGACGCGCCACTCAGGGAAGAACATGCTCTCCATTCGGCAAGCGACCCAGGCCGACCTCGACGCCTTGCGCGAAGTCGGCTGTGAAACCTACCGGCAACACTTCTCGGCCATCTGGTCGCCCGCCGGCTTGCAGGCTTTTCTCGACCAGGACTTCTCAACCAGCGCCCTCAGCCGCTCACTCGCCCAGCCCGACCAGCACGCCTGGTTTATCGCCGCCGATGACAGCGGCCACCTCGTAGGCTTTGCCAAGGTCAACCGGTCCACCCCAGCCCCCGTGACCGGTGAACCCGGCGCCGAACTGCAAAAGATCTACTTCCTCACCAGTGCCGCAGGGCGCGGGTATGGCAAGCAACTCCTGCAGTTCATTCGCCAATGGGCATTGCAACGTGGAGAACGCTTGCTCTGGCTGGATGTCCTCAAGAGCAATGCCAATGCCCGTCGCTTTTACGCCGCGTCGGGTTTCCAGCAGGTTGCAGAAATCCCCTTCAGCACCGACCTGGCAGAAATCGGCATGGTGGTCATGGCGCTTGAACTCACGCCATCGGAGTCATAGATGAAAGACTTGATACAAGGCCTCGATGGCCCCAGGACGGCACAGCAGGAACTGTTCTACGACCTGGAAGATGCGGCAGCGGTCATAGGCTGGTCCGTGGTCGAATTGACGGCCATGGCGGCCAACGCGAAAACCCCAGACGAAGCCGTGGCACTGATGAAGATCAGCGCATTACTGACGGCCCAGCAAGCGAAAATTGGCGGGTACGCCGGGGAGGTGAAGGAGCAGCGTATTCTCAGGAGTGAGGGGCCGGCTTGATGGATTGGGTATCGGTGCTGGGGTTTGTTGTGGTGTGTGCTGGCTCTCCATACGACGGTCACAAAAAAGCAGCTATCGGCCAATAAGTGAAGCGGACCTGGCGCCCTAGGGTGACGTAAACTTCGATATCGACTCTCGCAGAGATGGCCAAGTGGGCAAGGGATCGGCAGGCGCTAAAACACCTGCGGAGCCAAAGTTCGCGGGGCCAGTGTCGATCAACAACAGCGGGGCCCGCGTGAATCGTAGATCAACGTTTCATGGCTTCACACTTGTTACGCAAACTGTTGTCTTGGATGTTCCCGCAGCTTTGGCCATCAACTTTGGCATTGCAGTAAGCACGTTGACACAACAGGCGACCTCCGACACTCAAATACAAAATAATTCCAGGTCAAAAATAGCGACCTATACTTCTTCAAATTTGCTGTCGAATGCTGATGGAGAAGTCACGGATGAAGACCGTAAAGCATCGCTCGGGTGCATCTTTTACGCCTCACTATTATCGGATTACAGCTCCAGCAATACTCATGCTGGCTGGCGTTGCGCACGCTGAGCAGGCTCTCCCTCTAAATCCGCCCCCTTATGATGGCAAGCTTGGGCTAACAATCAAGGACTCGTCGAAGCCTCAATTTTCTGCTTCACCCACTGCGCCGAAAGGCGCACCAAACGTCCTGATAGTGTTACTGGACGATGTCGGGTTTTCGGCATCCAGCACCTTTGGCGGCCCCGTCAACACACCCACCCTTGAGGCGCTCGCGGACAAGGGGCTTCGCTACACCCAATTCCACACCACTGCCATGTGCTCTCCAACCCGAGCAGCGCTGCTGTCAGGGCGCAACCACCACTCGGTTCATACCGGTCAAATCATGGAAATGGCCACCGGCTATCCGGGCTACGACTCCATGGTCGGCAAGGACACAACCGGCATCGGCACTATCCTGCGTGACAATGGCTGGAACACCGCCTGGATCGGCAAGGATCACAATGTGCCTGATTGGGAAACCAGTCAGGCTGGCCCCTTCGACCGCTGGCCAACCGGTTTGGGATTTGAGAAGTTCTATGGCTTCATCGGCGGAGACATGAATCAATGGCGAGCTCTGGTATTTGATGGCACTCAACCCATCGAACCTTATGTCGGCAAACCGGATTACAACCTCGACTACGATCTCGCCGATCAGGCAATCAATTACCTTCATATGCAGCACTCGGTAGCACCGGATAAACCGTTCTTGCTGTATTACGCGCCGGGCGCGACCCATGCGCCGCATCATCCGCGCAAACAGTGGGTGGAGAAGTACAAAGGTCAATTCGATATGGGTTGGGACAAGCTGCGTGAGCAGACTTTCGCCCGCCAGAAGCAACTCGGAATTATCCCACCAGAGACACAACTCACTGCTCGGCCCGAGAGTATTCCAGCGTGGGACTCGTTGAATGCCGATCAGAAGAAACTTTATTCACGCATGATGGAGATTTACGCAGGCTACCTTGAACAGACTGACTACAACGTCGGCCGTGTTGAAAAGGCCATTGATGACATGGGGCTGCGCGACAACACGTTGGTCATTTACATCGTCGGTGACAACGGGGCCAGTGCAGAGGCGGGTCTCAATGGCGCCACCAATCTAGAAGCGGCCATGAATGGTGTTGTGCCAACGACTGAACAAATGCTGTCGCAAATCGACGACCTGGGTACCTGGAAAACCTATAACCATTACCCGGTGGGATGGGCACATGCTATGGACACGCCGTTCCAGTGGACAAAGCAGATTGCCTCACATTACGGCGGTACGAGAAATGGCATGGTCATCTCCTGGCCCGGGCACATCAAGGACGAAGGTGGTATCCGCACGCAGTGGCACCACGTGATCGACATTCTGCCCACCATACTTGACGTTGTTCATGTACCGGCCCCCACCTCTGTCGAAGGCATCAAACAACGGCCAATTGAAGGTGTGAGCATGGCCTATACCTTCGATCAACCCCAGGCTGCATCCACGCGTACGACGCAATACTTCGAGCTGTTCGGAAACAGGGCGATCTACCATGACGGCTGGGTAGCAGCCACCACACCAGTGGCGGCCCCCTGGTCTACCAGCGTGCCAGATGTTGACGTCATCACCGGTTATAACTGGGAGCTTTATCACGTCGAGAAGGACTTTAGTCAGTCCAAGGACGTAGCCAAAGACATGCCAGACAAGCTCAAGGAAATGCAGAAGCTGTTCTATGCTGAAGCTGCCAACTACAGTGTATTACCGCTCAATAACGATCGTGTTATGCGCCTCAATCCGATCAATCGACCAAGTCTTTCACCAGGGCGTACCTCGTTTACTTATTACGCAGGAAGCAAGCGCATCCCAGAGGGGGTAGCGCCGGACATCAAAAATAAATCCTGGAGTCTGACCGCCAACGTTGAGATCCCCGTGAGCGGAGCACAAGGCATGATCGCAACGCTTGGAGGCCTGTTTGACGGCTGGGCGTTCTATCTCGACAAGGGCAAGCCTGTGTTCCATTACAACTTCGGCAATATCGGACACACCAGCATCATCGCGCCTGACGCACTTACACCCGGCAAACACAAGTTGGTGATGGACTTCAAATATGACGGCGGCGGAATGGGCAAAGGTGGCGTAGCCACATTGTTTGTTGATGACCAGCAAGTCGCCCAAGGACGCATTGAGCACACCGTGGCCGTGCGATTCACCATGAGCGTAGAAACATTCGATATCGGTGAGGACACCGGTACTCCCGTGAACCTCAGCTATGACGTGCCATTTGCCTTCACCGGGGAGATCAAGGACGTGACCATCGACCTCAAGCCGCAGCCACCGGAAATTGCCAAGGCTCAGCAATTGATCGACCAAAAAGCAGCGCAGTTGGCTGAAGAGAGAAAGTGAGATTACGCGGCGCCTGACCGGGCGCCACGTAGCGCTTTCAAATATTTTCATTTGCCCCAGGGCAGAAACCAATTCGTAAGGTGCTATCGATGGTTGCTCCAAGCGACACACAGAGTAACCAGCGACTGGCACAGGGGCGGTGCAAAACACCCCCCGTTATTTGCTGAGGGAACACCATGTTGTGTTCATCGCCACGTGGTGATGCTCCCACGCCGACGCTAGTCATCGGTTTTATAACGACCCGACAGACGTTTTTAGACATTCCCGCACGGAGCGATTTGATGGGCAAGCACTGTAAACGATGGGGGCTTTTGGTTGCGGTGGTGATGGTCGGCAACCAACAGTTACTTGCAGCTGAGGGTGGCGTCGGCCGGCCTATCACCGGGCAACAAGTTTTTTCCAATGCTGGGATAGTGCCACCAGAGCCTGGCTGGGTGATGTCCCTGACCAGCATCTGGTATGACGGCAGTCTCAAGGGCGGCCGCTCGGTGCCTGTCGTGGGCGAGTTGAGTTCCGGCCTGGACATGAAAGTGTCTTACACCATGGCCAACTTCACCCACGTGTGGGACACCGGCAAGGGACGTTGGAACTACGCGTCGGCCATCGGCGTGCCTGTGCAATATACTGATATCACCGCAAATCTCAGTGGCCCCCGTGGCCGAACATTGGGCACCGATGATTCGGGCACTCAGTTTGCCGATATGCTGGTTACGCCGTTCGCTGCTGGTTACCACTTCGATGAGCGCAATCATATCTCCTTCTCCTTGCCGATTTATCTGCCGACCGGCGCCTACAATGACAATCGCCTGGCCAATCCGGGTCAGAACAACTACACCTTCATGCCCACCGTCGCGTTCACCCATCTGGATGGAACTGGCGGTGAGTTCTGCCTGTTAAGTGCTATTGAGTTCTACACCCAAAACGACGCCACACGTTATCGCAACGGTAATATCTTTCGGCTTGATGCGCTCTGGACTCACGGATTCGGGGGTGGTTGGAACGCCGGATTAGCGGCGGGCTACATCCAGCAGATCAGTGATGATAAAGGCGAAACCGCAGATTTCCTGCACGGGTATCGTGGACGTTCTGTAGGCATGGGACCCGCCATTGGCTGGACTGGAAAGTTTGCGGACGCTCAAGCCAATATCAATGTCCGCTGGGTCCCCGAGTTTGATACTAAAAACCGACCAGAAGGAAATGGCTTTAGCGTAAATATCACCTTGGCGTTTTTCTGAAACTATAAGATAACTTCGAGTTTCAAGACGCACCTGAACGCGAGCCATTGGATGACAGAAGCCCTTTGCAAGGGACTACTTTCGCGATCGGCAGCAATCGGCAGAGGCCGCCGGTCGGGTCAGCCAGCTTCCGACCCGCTTGCGTCATTCAAAACTGGCTAATTGGCCAAAGTCCGACAATTGAACGCCTCTATGAATTCAGGGGCGATGCACTTTTACTGCGCACGGAGTTCATTCCACGTAACGCAGCCACAAATGCGTCAGACCGGAGATCGCCTGTGCAACTGCGCAAACGCGTGATTGCAGGTCTTCCTCGCTAGTGTTGTAGAGCGCACAGAAGTCTCTGGCTACGACGTTAGCCAAGGATGTATCAAGTGGCTCAGCACGAATGAAGCCGATGTAAGAAGCACCTACGCCCATCAACTCAAAGCCATGCGCTTCCGAAAAATGGCGCGCAACCGCAAAGTTCTTCGCTGGATCCAGGTCGGAAGTGAAATAGCCATTCGGAAAAGCCGCGAGTGCCTGGCAAGACTGCTGAACGGGCACCACGACAGCTGAAAGGGGCTGTTCCAGAAGAGAGACAGGGTTGTTCTGATAACCGATCCACTCCTGCAGGGCCTGCTCATCCAGCGTCAAACCATGAGCGCAAGCGTCTTCGAAAGACGTGGCTACAACCAGGTTCATGAAATTGCGAAGACAGATTGCGAACTCGGCTTTCGTAGTCGGATAGCCTATGTATTCACCATTCTCGAAGCACTCTGGCGGTAAACCCGCGATGTCCTGCTCCGATGCATCGTCCATCCCTGAATTGTTGCGCGCATGTCCCGAGGTGTAGCGGGCCTGGTGCAGATCATCGAGCGAGAACAGAGGTGTAAATCCAGGGTGCGACCCAGCAATCTTACGACGAGCATCGGCGAGATCGTCAAAGCTGGTAATCCCGCTCACAGCGTACTCATCGCATGTACCTACAGACGGGTTGTCACGCATGCCATTACCGCGAAATTCAATCTCCATAACCTGTTGACTGCTCCATGGTGTTACTGAATTGAGTGAGTAATCCTAAGCGTTCCAGGCTCATCAGCGGAAGATACGCTTGCAAGCGACAACAGGCCTTGGGTTACCTCCCCATGAATGGCCGATACTCCTTTTCTTATTGATGAGTATCAGCTTCCTCTGCGGGATAAAACTCGCCCTCCTTCCCGATTTTTTCCAGCCGTTCGCGCACAATTACCTCAACGCTGGCCACGGCGGCTTGGTCGTCAGAGTTGACCAACTGCACGCACAGGCGCCGGACATTCTGATCGTGGGTGCCCTCGCTCATCATCTCGTGAGTGAAGACCTGTTCGCCACGCCATAGGCATAACTGGGTATGCGTTTCGCCGAGCCATATTTCGTTGATTGATCTAAGGTCGATGGTAGCTAGTTGATCAACGGTGATTGTCTTATCCATTGCGCTGTACCTTACCCATGAGTAGATACAGGTAGACTTACAGGCATAGCGGGTCGTTCCACGCGTTGGCAGTCCAACCGGGCTAATGGTGGTTAAGCACGTTCCGGTTAGAGCCAGGACAATTGACGATTGGAGGCGGACAGTACGAGCAGACAAGGGCCATCACGTGACTGATCCTGCTTTTTGACATCCAAATGGCTGTGCCTGAATCAACCTTGATCTCCCCTCCTCGGGCCGTTGCTGCAAGCTAAACAGATGGCGGGCAGACTACGGAACGGCCGACAGCTGTCGGCCAAAAGCGGGCATTGAAAACGGGGTCAAACCACAATTCTTTAACGGTGGTCTGACCCTATTTTTTTGGATGGGCTGCCATTTGAGAGCCGTGCGCGCGACAAAATAAAACTGCCCGTTATTCCTGTGCTTGGGACAGAATGAGATCTCCCTTAGACACTCGGCCTCGCACACCATGGACGACATTCATTTCACACCGGAACAGGTGGCCTCGCGATCTGGCATTGCTCAGGTGGATAAGGATGTGAGGCACTGGCTAGTGAGGCTTCCCATCGCTGAGAGACTCGATTTTTTAAAGCAACTGTGGCCACTGAACTACCGATACACACTCAAACTGCTCCAGGCTGCACAGCTACCGAGGCAGGAAAACGAGAATATGTTCAGGCACTGGCTGCGTACGGGCCAGCACAATACGGCGCAGGAACTTATAAAGCGGTTAGAGCCGGTTTTGGGGGAGAGAAAGTTCTGGGAGATTGCTTCGCAGGAGGCGCTGATGCCGGTTATGCGGGATTTCTTAAATTACTATGGCGGTGGGCGGTTGGGCTCTCAATCCGACGTAAAGTGTGAATAAACTTATTTTTTGGTAAGCGTGACGATCGTCGATAAACCACACAAAGAAGCAGTCTAGTACACATGTGCTTTTCGTCGGCAGCTACCGCGAGGGGCTGCAATTCGAAATAACTGATCAAACCGAAGCCTGACTCAGGCTTCGGTTTAACGCCTCTTTATTGCGTCGCGATGGCTGCGTCACGCTCCAGCTTTTTGGTTTTTTCTTGAGCCTCTGCACTCAACTGCTGAGGCTGGATGTTGATGTCCACTTTTTCGAGAGTGCCGGTAAATGGGAACGGCCCCTCGTAGTCGTTGGAAACCGCTTCGCCAGTATCGCGACCAATGTCGAAGGACTCGGTTGCGCTGTAGCGGATCGGCGGCACGTGAGCAAAACGGGCTCGCCCGACTTCCTTGCCATTGATCAGCAATACACCCGTACCGCCACCGCCAAAGGTTTTGTCTTCATGCGTGTACTGGAATTCGGCGACCACCTTACCGGCAGGCAGCTTTTCCGGTGATTTGATCTGGTCGCGTTCCTTGCCAAAGAAGTTGTTCTCGTACACCAGGTAACCGTCCTTGACGAACAGCGTGTATCCCGCGCTGCCACCCTGGGCGACAATGACTCCCTCGGTTTTCGCGTCGGCTTCAAACACGGCGGTCACCGTGTGAGAGCGAGCCTTGACGTTCGGCGCTGTACCTTCCGGCACTCGCACAGTCCCAGGATAGAACGTGAACTGATCACGACCGCGAGACAGGCTCGGGCGGTCCGGAACATTTCCACGCTCTACAAAACGGTCGTCCAGCGGCAGTACGTTGTACTTCCTGGCCTCGGATTCGAACAACGCCTGAAGCTGTTTGAGTTTGGCCGGATTCTTCGCCGCCAGGTCATCTGCCTGGCTGAAGTCCTTGCTCAAATCGTAAAGCTCCCACTTGTCATTCTCGAAATCCCCCTTGCGCCCCAGCAATTCCCACGGCAAACCGTGGCGAGCGGCTGCTACCCAGCCGTCATGGTAGATCGCGCGATTGCCCATGACTTCGAAATATTGGGTGGTGTGCCGGGTCGACGCTTTAGCATCGTTAAAGCTATAGAGCATGCTGACACCCGCCAGCGGAACCTGTTTCTGCCCGTTGAAGGTCTCCGGCATTTTGATGCCGGCCGCCTCGTAAATGGTCGGGGCCACGTCAATCATGTGATGCCACTGATTACGCACCTCGCCATGCGCCGTGATACGGGCAGGCCAACTGACGGTGAAGCCACTGCGTGTACCGCCGAAATGACTTGCCACCTGCTTAGTCCACTGAAACGGCGTATCCACAGCCCATGCCCAGCCCACTGAGAAATGGTTCTCATGTTTAGGGCTGCCGATTTCGTCAATGACTTTCAGCATGTTCGGCACGTTGTCCGGAATACCGTTTTGCGTGGCCATGTTGTTGACCGTGCCATCCAACCCGCCTTCGGCAGAAGCACCGTTGTCACCCAGTGCTAGCATGACCAGGGTGTTATCGGCGTTCGGACTTTTAGCCACGGCATCCAGTACGCGCCCCACTTGCTCATCAGTCTGGGTCAAGAAACCGGCGAAGACTTCCATCTGCCGACTGTACAAACGCTTTTGATCGTCGGATAACGTGTCCCAGGCCGGCAGTTCTGCGGGGCGGGGAGTGAGTTTGGCTGAAGCGGGGACAATGCCCAGTTTTTTCTGCTGAGCAAAAACCATCTCACGATAGCTGTCCCAGCCCATATCGAACTTGCCTTTGAACGGTTCTATATAGGACGCTGGAACTTGATGCGGCGCATGCATGGCACCAGGAGCGTAGTAGACGAACCAAGGCTTTTTGGGCGCCACCGATTGTTGCTCGCGCAGCCAGTTGATCGCGTGATCGGCAAGATCTTCGTTGAAGCTGTAGCCCTGTTCCGGAGTTTTTGACGGCTCTACCGGCACAGTATTTTCAAAGAGCTGAGGGTAGAACTGACTGGTTTCACCCCCCTGAAAACCATAGAAATAGCCAAATCCCTTGCCGGTTGGCCAGCGATCAAAAGGCCCTGCCGAGCTGGTCTCCCAGTCCGGCGTGTCATGCCACTTGCCGAACGCGGCGGTGGTATAGCCGTGATCCTTGAGCACCTGTCCGATGGCGGCGTTGTTGTCCTCCCAGACGCTGTTGTAGCCAGGGAACCCCGTTGCGCCTTCAGTGATGCCGCCCATGCCGACCTGATGATGATTGCGCCCAGACAATAACGCTGCGCGAGTCGGTGAGCACAAAGCGGTGTTGTGCATCTCGTTGTAACGCAAGCCTTGCTCGGCTAATCGATCAAAGTTGGGGGTAGGCGTCAGGCCGCCGTAAGCCGAAGTACCGGCGAACCCGAGATCGTCGATCAGGATGACCAAGACGTTCGGTGCATCTTTGGGCGGGGTCACAGGTTGCGGAAAGTCGGACTTGGACGTTTTGTAGGTTTCACCGACGGTGCCTCCGAATGGTGGCGTCGGAAGCGGCAGGCTGGCGCCCGCCGTTGCGGGGGCGGCGGCTTGGGTGGTCAGCGAGCCGACACTGCCAAGGAACGCGGTGGCCAGCATGAATGACGGTTTACTCGGTTTAGACATGCATCAACTCCCTTTGCATTCAAAAGTCTCAGGCAATCATCTGATAACACTCATCCAAGCCTGGTAATCATCAACGTGGCACCCACTATCTCGCTGGGTGAACGGCCTTGAGCAATCAATCCGGACATGGCTCGCAGATAAGGCGCTGTATGCGCAAAGAACTGGTAGTAGCCCTTACACAAATAGTTGAGCCCTGGTTCGCCTTCATCTGTTTCGATGAAACGATGTTTTGGGCATCCCCCCCAGCACCCTTTCAACATGTTGCACTGCTGGCACTGCTTGGGGAGTGAGGTCAGTTTGTCCTGGCCGAACTTCTGTTGCTCCGGGGATTGCAGCAAAGTGGACAGGGACTGCTGGGTGAGATTGCCCAGGCGGAATTTCGGATAGACGTAGTGATCACAGGAAAAAACATCGCCGTTATGCTCGACGACCACCGCCCGGCCACAGGTGGGCTGGTGATGACAAGCCGCGCCGGGCTCGCCCATGTAGTTCGCAAGCGCCCACTCGAAGTTCATAACGTAAATCCGGCCCACGTCACGCTTGATCCAGACATCGAAGATCGCGTTGAGAAATGTGCCGTAGTCTTCTGAGCCAACAGACCAGGAGGTCAGATTCGGTTCGGCCTTGTGCGAAGCACTCAGCACCAGGTCACTGTCCGGGCCGTGCAAGGTGAAACCCATGGCAGCATCCGCCACGTCGGGAAGCCTTTCGACAATGGGGATGAATTGGATGTACTCGACGCCGAGCTTGCGGAAGAACTCGTACACCCTGAGTGGATCCTGGGAGCTGCGTCGGTTGACGCATGCGAGGACGTTGAAGCGAACCTTATTTTTTTTCAGCGACTCAAGCGCACGCAGAACCAAGGCATGGCTTGCATTACCGCCGGAGGTGACACGGTACTCATCGTGAATATCGGCCGGGCCATCTAGTGACAAGCCCACCAAAAAATCATGCTCGGCGAAAAATTGACTCCACTTGTCGTCGATCAGTAATCCATTGGTCTGGAAGCTGTTGGTGATCTTGCGGCCAGCGCCATGAACCGCCTGCATCCTTATCGCATGCTGGTAGAACTCCAACCCCATCAGTGTCGGCTCGCCACCCTGCCAGGTGAACGCTACTTCGGCTTGATCGGTATGCGAAGCGATGTAGTTTGCGATGTAACTTTCCAGCACATCCAGACTCATTCGATGACGACGCTCGTCACGATACAGCGCGGCCTTTTCGAGATAGAAGCAATAATCGCAATCCAGATTGCAATCAGCCCCGCTGGGCTTGGCCATGACGTGAAATGTGTAGGGTGGCGCTGGAACATTCCGAGCATAGAAGACTGCTGACATCGACTTGACCTTTCTGCCTTTGCGAAGTGCAGCATTGACTATAGACGGGATTCGCAAGCGGGCAATTGGCAAGAGTGTCGATCAAACGGACAAGTTTGTGAGCAGCAATAGCGGACAGATTCTGATCATGTCCTGTATGTCCCGCTTGGTGGGAACCCATCGCTGCTATGAAGCATTACTGCCAAAGCCGCGGAAAAATTTAAGACGCGGTTATTGGTACGCCTTTCCTAGATTGAACCTGGGAGTGTGCTTGATGCCAAGCAGCCTGAGCATCCACTCTTCATTCAAGGCGAATATCGCGTCAAAGCGGACAAGATCCTGAAATGTTGGTTGTTCGATAATGCGTGTTGGAAAGTCAGCTTACTGATCGTGCCATAGGCCAGTGGAGCGTAGTCGTCTACTCTCCCTGGCCACCATCGACGGGTGTTCTGGCAGTTGAATGGCGCAGGCGTCTTCAGAACTGGTACTTGAGCCCCACCATCACGTTGCGCGGATCACCGCTGTAGTAGCTGTTGTAGAGGCCGTAGCCTGTGTAGTACTCGCGATCAAAGATGTTATTGAAATTAAGCGAGGCACTCAGGTGCTTATCGATGTCATAACGTGCCAACAAACCGACCACGGCAAAACTACCCTCCTTGGCCTCCGATTCCAGTGACTCGTTGACGAAGTATGTCTTGCCCTGCCAGATAACGTTGCCGCCAACGGTCAGGTCCTTGAGCGCACCGTTGAGCTTGTAGGTGCTTGCCAGCTTGAACTGGCGCTCAGGGCGCTGGGAGTCGATACGGTTGTGCTGCTCATCACGCGGCTGGGAATAGGTGAACCCGGTCAGTACCTGCCAGCCCGGCAATACTTCGCCGGAGGCCTGCAACTCAAAGCCCTTGGTGGTATTGGTCACACCCTCGTAAGCATCACGACCGTCGTCGGTGCTGCCTACGTACTGCGCAAAGTTGTCCTGCTTGGTCTTGAACACCGCGATGCTGGTGTTCAATGCACCGCCGTAGAACTCGGACTTGAGGCCAGCCTCGTAGTTCTTGCCGGCCATGGGTTCCAAGACTTTGCCGCTTATATCGATGTTGCTTTGCGGTTCAAAAATGTCGGTATAGCTGACATAGACCGAATGCTGCTCAGTCAGGTCATAGACCACGCCAGCGTAGGGGATGACCTTGCCGGTTTTCTTGGCATCATCATGGTCAGGGTTGGCCGGGTCAGAGTTATAACCCAGCTCGCCTTCGCGCTTGTAGTTGACGACGCGGCTACCTAGGATAACGGACAGATCGTCCGTAGGTTTGAGGCGCACCGCGCCAAAAGCGCCGACTTCCTTGATGTGATAATCCTGGGAGCTCCAGGTTACGTAGGACGTAGGGCGAGGCGCATTATTGCCCCAGTTGTCAAAGTCCACGCTCGGGCGCGCAGAGGTTGCATCGGCATTTTGCGAGAAGTAATCCGAGCGGCGGTCGCTGACATTAAGCCCCAGGATCAAGTCGTGGGTGCGACCGAGCAAGGAGAACGGCCCGGTGGAATAAGCATCCACCGAATCGGTGTTGATGACATAGGTCTTGTGGCTACGGAACAACTGGGCTTGACGGGTCGTTTGGTCTGGGTAAGGGCCCCAACCGATCAGGTTGCCTTGCAGTTGCTCGGTGTCGCCTTTCCAGTGGCTGGCTTCGACACGCAGCATCCAGTCATTGTCGAAATGATGCTCGACACCGCCAAAGTACTTGGTGCTTTCACTGTCGGCATAGGCCCATCTGGCCGCCGGGTTTTTCGAGCGGGAAAAATCGGTACGCGTGCCATCGGCGTAAAACAACGGCAACTGGCCAAAGCTGGAACCGTCGGAGTTGATCTTTTGATAGTCGATACCGCCATACACCATGGTGTTGTCGCTGATGTCGGCTTCACCGATGGCGTAGAACACGTTTTTCTTCGACGAGTAGTAATCGATGAAGGAGTTGGAGTCGTCGTACGCCGCGACGACCCGACCCCGCACTGCGCCGTTTTGCGTGAGGGGCCCGGACAGGTCCATCTCAGTGCGATAGCGATCCCAGCTACCGCCACTGCCCGACACGTACCCCTGGAATTCCGTGGTAGGACGCTTGCGCACTAAGTTGACCACGCCCGCCGGGCTGCCGACGCCGCTCATCAATCCAGTGGCGCCGCGTACGACCTCCACCCGGTCATAGATGGCCATGTCCCGCACACCCAGGCCGTTGGTGTTAGTGGTGAAATCTGAAGTAGGCACGCCGTCGTACTGGAAGCTATTCAGCGCGAAACCACGGGAATAGAAGTTGAAGCGCTCGCTGTCGTCATGCATCACCGACACACCGGGGGTTTGCCCCAATACTTCAGAGATTGTGCCCAAGCCCTGATCAGTCATTTGTTGGCGGGTGATCACCGTCACTGATTGTGGTGTTTGGCGCAGGGTAAGCGGCAACTTGGTTGCCGTACTCGTCGCGCCCGTAGTGTAGGACCCGGAGTTCTCCGTCGTCACACCCAGCGCGTGCCCCTGAATCGTGGTTGCGCCTAAGTTGAGCGCGTCATCGCTGGCGGATGGGGCGATCAAATAACTGCCGTCTTCGACCTTCTGCACCTGCAGGCCGCTTTGGCCGATCAGGCTTTGCAGGGCCTGCTCCACGGTCATCTGGCTGTGCAGCGCCGGGGCTTGCCGGCCCTCGGCGATATCCGTGGCGAACAGCACATGGCTGCCGGTTTGTTGCGCCAGCGCATTGAGGGACTTATCCAGCGCTTGCGCGGGAATATCCAAGCGGTAGGTGCCGGATTGCGCATTGGCGGCCCCCGCCAGTAACAGGCTGGAAGCCAGTAATGCCAGACGTTGCACTCGCGTGTTCTTACCCATTGTGATCCCCAGTGATGAAAGTGCTCTCTATGGGCAATGGCGTATGACGCTGTAGGAATCTTGATGTCGTGTTGAAAATAATTCTTGTCTGTTAGCGAGTCTTGTTAAGAATCACGCGGCCATCGGCGGTACGTATCAGGCTCACCGGTAGAATCCGCGGCAGCATTTCGATCAGTGTCTCGACGCTTTTACTGTCGAACTCCCCCGACAGGCGCAGTTCACCGGTGGCTGTGTTGGCCACTTTAATACGCTGCTCGCGGTACTGCTGAAGGTCGCGCACGACCTCACTCAGTGGCGTACCGTCGAAGCGCAATTTACCCTGCTGCCAGGCCGTCAGCGCCTCGCGGCTTGCCGGTGCCACCGTGCCGATCCCTTCAGCGGTGGCACGCACCTGCTCGCCCGCCTTCAGCAGGCGTGGCGCGGTGTGGTCATTGTTGACCTCGACACTGCCCTCGATCACACCCACATCCACCCCACGCTCATCGCTGCGTAGATTGAATATTGTGCCTATGTCCCGCACTCGTACGCCCTGGCTACGCACAATAAACGGCGAATCGCCATGTACCACGGTGAACATCGCTTCGCCGTTCAGCAATTCCAATTGACGGCTGCGCAGGCGTTTTTCGATACGCAGATGAGCGCCGGAATTGAGCATCGCCAAGCTACCATCCTGCAAACGCACTTCCTGACGTTGGCCGATGGCGACCTGCACATCCTCCGTCTGCCAGGCCGGATCCAACTGCCACAAGCCACCTGCCAGCGCCAGGACCAACAATCCGGCACCCAGGGATTTCTGTTTGCTGCGGCGGCTTTTGGTGAAGGCTTTACCTTCGGCCAGCAAGGTTTCCTTGGACGGCACGCGCTCACGCAAAGCGTCCGCGAACGGCTGCAGCAGATCGTTTTTGGGGTCACGGGAAGGCGAGGAATTCATGGGTTTTTCCGAAGGGCTCGGCGCGCCGGCTCCCAATGCTGACCGATGGTCTTCATGGCCCGCCCGAAATGCTGGGTCACCATGTTCACCGAAATTCCCAGCTCCTCTGCGATCTCCCGTTGCGACATGTCATGGATGCGATGCAGCAGGAATACCTGCCGCTGACGCACGGGCAACGCCTGGATGATGTCTAGCAACGCCGCCAGCTGCTGCTCGAAATCCAGCGCCTGGGCGCCGTCCCAATCGTCGACGCTCAGGTACTCGGGCACATGGCCATTTAAATGAGCCTGCCGCGTACGCTCGGCGCGAATACGGTCGATGGCGCGGTTGAACGCCGTTTTACGCAGGAACGCCAAAGGCGTGGCGATGGGGTCGCGGGGTGGTTTCTCCAGCATCTGCACGCACACTTCATGCATCAAGTCGCGTGCGAAGTCTCGGCCGTGGAAGCGACGCTTGATGTAGTCAACTAGGTCGTCGTAATGGAGAGCCAGGGCGGCCATCAGGGGGTGATGTGTGGGCATTCCGAGAACTGGCGTTTATGAGAATAGATCTCATCATAAAGGGTTGAGGGGGAGATAGCGAGGGGGAGTTCAAGGCTACTGCTGACGTGCCGATAAATTTCAGATTTAACGTAGACGCGCACACTTCAATTTTGGCGAAGCGTTTTTACACACTCTGGGCCGAAAGCTGTCGCTCCTAAGAACCTAATCTGAATGCAGCTATGGCTAGGGAGCGAAGGCAGCTCATAACAAAAACGGTGAAAGTTCTCTGTCAGCTCGATGCTAAAAACAGGCTACTTGTGGAAGCGATCCAAAAAATTGCGGAAGTGATTGCCCAAATCCCAGGCAATAAAAAACCCCGTAGACGTTAATCTACGGGGTTTTTAAGAGTGGAGGCCGAGGTCGGAATCGAACCGGCGTAGGCGGATTTGCAATCCGCTGCATAACCATTTTGCTACTCGGCCTCAAACGATCAATGCCCTTACCACTGACATTCACCGCATAAAAACTTGAGTGGGCTATAAAACCCTGCCTCTACTCTAACTCATTGAATACATTGAAGTTTTTAATGCTTCGTTGCGTTCGATGGGCGCCATTATGTACTCATTTGCTTTTGCCTGCAACCCCTTGATTTCAAAAATATTTCGCATGGGGATCAAGGAGTTGCGTGCCTGCCCTACTCCTGCACGCGCCGTTCCTGATACGCCGGGTCGGCCTTGATCTGGGCGTCGGTGAAGGGCAGCGTGCGCAGTTTTTTCTGTGAGAACAGCTGTGTCTGGTCCTTGGAATGCGCGGACGCGGGGTTGCTCGACAGGGAGAATGCCAGCACGCCTTGTGCATGGGGGCCCTGGTCGTCGAAGGTGACGATTTGCAGGTAGCTGCTGCCGCTGACCACTTCGCGCTTGCCGTCGGCGCGAGGCACGGTTTGCATGGCGTTGTAGATCCCCAATTCCTGCGGGCCGCCATGCACCGGGGTCTGGCCGGACACCTGGATATCGCCCCATCGGCTGTCGGCACCCAGGCCGAGTTTGGCGACCGCAGCGCTGGAAGCCAGCATGGCTTCGCGCAGGGCTTGGGCGACGGGCGCACGGTCGATGGCCAGGCCGCGTGGTGTGGTCAGCGGCTGGGTCGGGTCGAAGGGCACGCGCCAGGCGTCGGGGATTTGCTGCAGGTGTTCGACCAGATCGATGAAGTGCACCAGGCCCAGGCCACTGTCGAGGTTGGCGTGCCGGTCCCAGGTGTTCAGACGACTACACAGCGGTTGCAACGTGGTGGCGTCGTCGCCGAGTTGCTTGGCGCAGAACTCGAGCAGGTCAGGCATGACCTGGCCGGCGAGGTAGACCTCATTGTCCATGACCATGTTCTGCAGGTCGACAACGCGGATCGGTTGCTTCTCCAGCGACTGCAGCCGCTGCAGGGCAAAACGCGCACGCGGGCCAAGGCCGATGTGGTCCTGGCTGATCACCGGTGAGAAGCCGGTCAGCGGCGCCTTGGGATTGGCCATCCAGGCCGAGTCGTTGGAGTGCTGCACGTAGTCGGTGCGCGCAAGTTGCGGCAATTGGTCGGCGGCGAAGATGCCGGCCTGGGCCGCGCGCGGGTCCACATCCCAGGCGCAGGCGCTGTGGGCGCCGTCGAGCATGATCATCTGCAGGCCGGCACGCGGGTCGCTGCACTGCGCCAATTTCGCCGCACTGACGTTGGGCACCACCGACAGGTTCATGTACAGGCTTTGGCCCTGATCATCGGCGGCCACGGTGTTGACCCATGGAATGCCTTGCAGCGTATGCACCGAGGTTTGCAGGGCCTTGAGGTCGCTGGCCTGGTTCATCGCGTACCACTGCTGCAGCACGCGGTCGTTGCCCAGGTTGGCATCGCGCAGGCTGAAGGCGTAGTGGTTGTCCCAATCGAGCTTGCCCGGCCATTGCACCACCGGGCCGAACTGCGAGCTGTAGACCGGATGCACCACGGGTTGAATGCTGCCGTCCGGCTGTTTGACCTGCACGGTCACCGTGGTTTTTTCCAGGGCGATGGATTTGCCGTCGAGCAGGTAGCGCGTGGCGTCCTTGGGATCCAGCGTCAGGCGATACAGCGTGAAGTGCTTGGAGGTATCCACCGTATGGGTCCACGCCACATGCTGGTTGAAACCGATATTGATCACCGGCAGGCCGGGCAATGCGGCGCCCATCACATCGAGCTGGCCGGGGATGGTCAGGTGCATCTCGTAGAAACGCATGCCACCCACCCACGGGAAATGCGGGTTGGCCAGCAACATGCCACGGCCATTGAACGAACGCTCTCGGCCGACCGCGACCGCGTTACTGCCGCGATCCAGGCTAAAGCGCTGTTGCTGGGCGTCTGCCAGTGCAAAGGCCTTGGCGGTCGGCCGCACGCTGGCGGTCGCCTGAGGCGGCGCCGCGCCTACCAGGGCTTCGGCAAACTGGCCGACACCGCCTTCGACCAACAACCTGCGCGTCAGCTTCACCAGGTCGCCAACCTCCAGCGGCCGCACCCATGCCGCCTGGCACTGCGCGGGAGCGCCCTGCTCTTTCAGGTATCGGTTGTAGCCGGCGACGTAGCCTTCCATGCGCTGGCGGATCTGCGGGCTTTGCGCGTTCCAGAATGCGGCGACGGCCTGCGGCGTGTTCAACCAGGTGAAAAACACGTCACTGGCCAGGTTGTTGCGTTCCTCCAGGGTCGACTGCTCGGGACCGAAGAATTTGGCGCGCTGGCCATTCACCGTCACCACCTCATTGGCCAGCAGGCACAGGTTGTCCTGGGCATACGCGTAACCAATGCCCAAGCCCAGGCCGCGCTCGTCGCTGGCACGAATATGTGGCACGCCGAAACTGGTCCGCCGAATATCCGCCGACGCTTGTGTCGACTGTTCCCGCGCCGATGCGGCCAGGCTCAACCCCAGCAACAGCCCCGCCACGCACACCCTGGACAACCCGTTGGAAATAATCACGCAGACTCCACAGTCAAATTGAACACCCTCACCAGGGGTAGCTACCCCACCGTAAGGACGCAAAAAGCCGCGGACAATTTAGCGCGCGCCGAGGTTTATTTAAGGCGGCGCGACTGTGACAAAACCGATACCGACAAAATTTCTACATCCGAGACTTCATGATTTTGCTCGCTCGTACGTCTTATTAACTAAGAGCGCCATCATTTTCCTGATCAGGCTCTGATAAGGAGTTTTGCATGTACAACCCGCAAGTGCCCACGGACGGACATTCACCGGCAGCCGACGCCCATTACGGCAGCGGCGCACAGACGTTCGGCAAAGCGCCCGAACAGCAAGGCAACCAGCGTATTCGCCATTTGCTCAAGTGTTTCGGTTTGCGCACCAGCCTGATTCGGCTGAAGGTCATCGACGCCCTGCTCACCGCCGCCGACAACCAGCGCACGCTGGGCGTGCGCGGCGTGCACAGCCATTTGCTCGAACTGGGCATCCCGCTGTCGTTTCTGAGTGTGCGCGAGGTGCTCAAGCGCCTGTGCAGCGAGGGCGTGATTACCCTCAATGCAGATAAAAGCTACAGCCTCCATGAAGAGGCTGCGAAGGTACTCGAAGGTCGCGCCTGACGTTGCGTCGCAGGCTTAGAGCTTGACCTTGCGGCGCATGATGCCGTTGATCACCACCACGACCACTGCAACGGCAATGGCGATGGTCTGGAACGTCTTCTCACTGATCGCCCCGATGTTCTGCAGATAGGACAGGCCAAACATCGTCGCCAGTACCGCCAGGGCGATCAGAATCGAGTATTTCAAACGTTGCTTTTGGGTCATGACGGGTTCCTGAACCTGAAAAATGTATCCACTTTGTATCGCCGAACATGCCAAGTACATACCCGGCAACGGGGATGGACGCGGGTCGGCAGGGTCCTATGTTACAGGCGATGAAAAGCTTTGGCTTGTCTGACGCCTGATTGATCCTGTAAGCCCCCGGAGGACTTGGACATGCTTCGTCGTATCGCACTGCTGATCCCCTTGCTGGTCATGTTGAGCATGAGCGGCTGCTTCTTTTTCCCGCACGGAGGCGGCTGGCACGACCATCGCTATTCAGAAGGTGGGCCGGGGTACTACCACCGCTGACGCCTGAGCGGTATCAGAAAATTCTCTGATTCACCGACACTCGGTCTTACACACGGCAGTCCCCTCAGGAGGAACCTCGGCGGGTGTTTTCCACACCCAAAGAGGCGCCTGAGGAACAGGGAACCTCCTAATGACAGGCGCTTTTCTTGGCAAGTCAAAAAGGTACCCACCGATGTCAATATCTGCCTATGCGCCTCCCCACCAGCCCAGCGCTGAAACTCTCCCGCTTCCCGCTCCCGCTGCGACACCCGCATTATTCGTCAGCCCTGCGCCGACACCTCAGCCCTCAGAGGACGCCGACCAGACACCTACAGGGCGCCAGCGGCGCTCACCCACCGACACCAGCCATACCGGGCTGGCACGGTCCCTGGCGGACAAGCAGAACCTGCGGACCCTGGGGCAAAAGCTCAACGAGATAGCCGCCCGCCTGGGGGTGAACACCACGCCCCAGGCCATCATCTCCGCGCTGACGACCGCTCTCATGGATATTCATCCGGCCTCAACCTACGCCTCGCAAGTAGACACCGCATCGACGCTTGAAGACTTCATCACCGACTACGGGTTGAAAATGCCCAACAGCCATTTTGCCCTGAGCGCGCTGGCCGACGCCGTGCTCGACCGCGCCATGGAACACCCACTGGGCAACTTTGGTGGCGCGCTGTCCTGGCCAGTGCCGTTGAGTAGCCAGGCGCAGCGCTCGCTGATGGAAAACGCGCGGTTCTATGTGACAGAGCATCCGAATCCCCCACCGATGGTGACAAGCCAGGGGCTTCTGGAGTATTTGAACAGCAACCAGCCACTGTCTGCCGAGGCCCTGAAGGACCCGGCAAAGGCACTGGAAGCACTCCTTGGCACCGCGCGTGCGCAAGGGTTGGGCCAAGCCTTGCAGACTCAATTGAACGGGATTGCCACCGATACCAGCGTAAACGACTACACGTTGGCGGCGATGAATTTGTTTCTGGACCCGACATCGATTGCTGAGCCCAATAAAACCAAGGTTGCTGGCTTCGATCTGGTCCAGCAAAGTCATTGGGGCAAACCCGCTTCCACGATAGTGGACAACCTCAGCAAGCATTTGGAGACCAAACGCTACACCACATCTGGAATGGCCAAGGTCGGTGCTTACCTGCTACTGGCCAGGACAGCCGCTGAACTGCTGATCAAAGATATCCCCGCCAATGTCACCTATGGCAGCCCTGCCTGGGTCAGCCTATCGATCGCAGCGGCCACGATAGAACACCAGGCACCTGGTAAGGTGCCCAATATGACCTTTGCCCAAGTCATGCTGGAGGCCGAAAATGCCGGCCTGCAAAACCTTGCCATGACCCAACAGGCACAGACCGCTGCGCTGCGAGTCTGGGGGGTGGTCAACGGCGTGCTTTCTGAAACAGAGGCTGGCCGTTACAACACCACCGACGTTGAGAAGGTCAGGAGTGCCTTCAATCAGCAGGCACGCATGCGCGTCGACGCCAGCAGCCAGATTGAGGCCCCTATTCCCAGCCGCAAGGAAATTGCGCTGGCCAAGCTGAAAGAACGGTTTGGCGAGAACGTACCTTTTGAAGAGAAACTCCTGACGGTCAAGCAGACCGTGCAGCCTCACGCCCAGCCGCTCTACGACCCCAATCGCGCGCCCGCCGGCCCGCATTCGCTGCTGGATATCGCCATGAGCGGCCTGCACCAGTATGAATGGGAGTCCACCGACGATCGGATCGTTGAGGCGACACGAGGCAAGTCCCTCAATCTGGAGGTGAAAACCGAGTTCGACACTCAATTCACCACAGCCATCGACCAGCGCAAACAAGGCCTCAAGACGGCCGTCAAACAAATGATTGCCCAGCTTCCTCTGCCTGACAGGGAACAATTCGAATACGGCAAGCTCGAGTTCTTTCAAAATCATACCTACCAGTTGGGCCTGGGCTTTACCGATCGAACCCTCGCAGAAAAAAACCAGGCGTTGCTGGTCAAAACCACGGGGGTAGACGGCGAAAAGGTCTATGAGATTGACTTTAAACGGGGTTCCATCACCGCGGTGCCGAACACCGTCCTGACTCAAGAGCGCGAGCGCGAAGCCAACCGTGTCTTTCCGATAGAGTCGTTCAAACCCTCCGATACCGTTGCCGCAGCCCTGGCTTCAGGCGGTCAAGCGAGCGAGCCACGCGCCACCCCCAACAGCTTTGCAAGCACGCGAACCCAGGCCATTGCCGATGCTTTTGTCGAACACCTGGATATTGATAACAACGATGTGGTCAAGCAGGCCAAGGGCACCACGACGTTCGACAAGCAAATGGAAACCGAGGGGAAACTGGCGGATTTTTTTCTCGACCTGATTCCGCTCAGGTCGGCGATCGTCAACTTTCAAAACGGTAACCACCTGGACGGCGCAATCGACCTGGGCATGGATATCTTCGGGTTTGTCACCGCCGGCGCGGGGAAGGTTGCCAAGGTCGGCGCTAAAGCTGCCGGCGCGGCGAGCAAGGCCTTGAAGGTCGCGAAAATCCTCGGTACCACCGTCATCAGTGAACTCAACCCGCTGGGTGGGCTCGGCGACCTGGTGGAAGGTGGCGCCAAGCTGATCGGCAAGGGTGTGGACAAGATCAAGGGCGCGACAGACTCCTTGAACCTGGCCAATGCGATGAGCCGCGAACATGGGCCCCTGACGTACGGTTCGTTCAAGTACGGAGGCCAGACCTACGAGGCCGACACCATCCTGGCGAATGGCCAACGCTATGCCTACGATCCGGTCCAGATGAGGCCTTACGGCACCCCGTTGGACGACTTCAACCCTCTGGATGCAATGATGCCGCCCTCGCCGAGGATGGAGGGCGCCATAGGACGGCCAGGTAACGCCCGGTATAACCCCATCGACCGGCAGGGCCGTCACGTCCCCACCGCGCCCAAAACCGACCACTTGCCTGACGCAGAGTACGTAACGAGCATCAACGGTGCGCGCAATGACGCCCATTTCACCCCCAGCAGAAAAGCCGCAACCCGCGAAAAGTTTGGTCGGGAAATGGACGCCTTCTACCAACGCATGGCCTCTGGCGAACTGCCAGCGCGCCCGACCATTCCCGAGATCCCCAAAAGTGTCACACCTTCACAACTGATCGAAAAAGCGCTGGACGCGGCAGATGGGGTTGTCTTTGGTGACGTTCACAAAGACCTGGCGAGCTTCCAGACACTGTTCGACAACGTGGACACCTTCAAGCAAAAAGGCGTGAAGAAGCTGTATATGGAAGCCACGTTTTATGACGCACAGATGAAGCTCGTCGACGACGGCATCGGCTACCTTGGGGATGGCATAACCCCACGGTTTCCCTCTTTCAATCAACTGGTTAAAAAGTTTTCCGATGCAGGTATAGAAGTCGTGCCGCTGGACCATTGTTACTTGACCCGGCACAAGGATGAACGCGAGCTGTACAAGCAAGCGATGAAGGCCGAGGACTTTGTGCCAAGGCTAAAGGAATTCAACTACTACGCCGCGCAGACCATCCGGCAAAACTCCGCCGGCGAAAAATGGATTGCCTTGGTGGGCAACGCCCACATGAAAACCAGCCAAGGTATTCCGGGCGTGGCAGAGTTGACGGGCAGCATCGGTGTCGGGGTGTTTAAAAGGACCGATCCGGGGCCAAGCCTCGGGCTCAGGAAAACCAATCACGTGCCTGATCCGGCCCAGCGTTTGAAACCCGATGATCTGCCTGGTGACCTGCACATTTTCAAACAGGAAAAAGCGTCACCCAGGAATTCAGTGGCGGCGTAAGCCGGGTCGATGAGCCGACCCACGAAAGCCCGGCGAAATGCCGGGCTTTTGTTTCAGGGCCTGTCAGCCCGCATGCACCCATCGCTGATGCAACCCGCGTGCAAGCGCGTCCAGCGCAAACCCCAGCACCCCGATCAACAGCACCATCGCCATCAGTTCCGAATAAGCCAACCGATCACGCGTATCCAGGATGTAATACCCCAGCCCCGCACTGACCCCGAGCATTTCGCACGGCACCAGCACGATCCACAGGATCCCGATGGCCAGGCGCACGCCGGTCAGCACATGCCCGACCACCCCGGGGATGACCACGCGGCGCAAGGTTTCCCAGCGCGTGGCGCTCAGGCTCTGGCTCAATTGCAACCAGCGCGGATCCAACTGACGCACGCCGGCTGCGGTATTGAGCATGATCGGCCACACAGCGGCAAAGGCCAGCAGGAAGTAGATCGGCGGGTCCCCTACCCCCATCAGCATCACCACGATGGGCATCCAGGACAACGGCGAGATCATCCGCAGGAACTGGAACGCGGGCGTGGTCGCCGCCTCCAGGTTGCGTGAACTGCCCACCAGGAGCCCGAGTGGCACCCCCACCAGCAAGGCCAGGAACAGCCCGACAAAAATGCGCTTGAGGCTGACGGCGATGTGCAGATACAGCTCACCCCGCCCGAGCAATTCCCACAGGCTGCTGAACGTCGCCGCCAGCGAAAAGCGCGCGGACAGGCCGTCCGCGTCGCCCAGTACCTTCACCCCCAGCCACCAGAGCACCAGCAAACCCGCCAGGCCACTTAACCCGAGCAACCAGCCCGGGACTCTGCGGTTGTTCAAACGCCAATCTCCTCGGTCCGCTCAAAGCCGTCCGGCAAGCCAAAGGTCTTCATGCCGCCCACCGCCTCGATGGCGTTGCGCACGAAGCGGTCGTCCACCAGATCCTTGGCCACGAAGGCCGGGTCGAGGTCAGCGAGGAATTTCTTGTCGCCCTCGATCAGCGTGTCTTTCAAGCGCCGCACCAGTTCCTCGGTGTAGCTGGGGAACGGATAGGGCTGGAAGTCGATGCGGTGCTCATCCCAATTGGCGTGCTGGATAGCGCCATCGGCCAGGTAGGCCGCGCGGTCGCCGGCCGCCGGGGCGAGCACCTTGCTGAGCACCGGTTCGGCATGCGGCGTGTAGCGGTTCGGGCCGTCCTTGGACAGCAGTTTCACCGCCTCCTCGCGGTTGTCGCGGGTCCAGACCTGGGCCTTGACGATAGCGTTCACCACCTTCTGCGACCATTCCGGGCGGTTGGTCAGATCATGTTCATGCATGAACACCACGCAGCATGCATGGTTGCGCCACACGTCACCGGTAAAGCGCTGCACGCGGCCGACCTTGAGGTTCTCCGCCAAGGCGTTGAACGGCTCGGCGACGATGTAGCCATCGATGCGCTTGCTGGCCAGGGCCGGCGGCATGTCCGAGGGCGGCAGCACGATCAGGTTGACCTCGTTCGCGGCAATCGCACTGCCGGCCGCACGGGCGACCGGGGTCAGGCCGTTGTCGCGAAACAGCTGCTGCACCACCACGTTATGGATCGAATACCAGAACGGAATCGCTACCGACTTGCCACCCAGTTGCTTCACCTCAGTAATGCCCGGTGACACGGTCAGGCCGGAACCACCGACGTGGTTCCACGCCACCACCTTGGCCGGCACCTTGCTGCCATAGCGCGCCCACACGGTCATGGGGGACAACAGGTGGATCACGTTGACCTGGCCCGAGATAAACGCCTCGATCACCTGCGCCCAACTGCGCAGCAGCACCGGGCGTTCGGCCTTGATGCCTTCGGCTTCGAACAGGCCATTGTTGTGGGCCACCAGCAACGGCGTGGCGTCGGTGATCGGCAAGTAGCCGATGCGTACCGGCGCATCCGGCTCGCTGGCGGCGCGCGCCTGCAGGCTGCTCAATAGTGGCAACGCGCCGGCGGCGCTGAGTACGGCGGACAGTTTGAGAAAATCACGGCGCGAGTGAGTCAGGTCATCCAGGCACATGGCAGGGCTCCGGCAGGTCAAGGGGGTTGGGTTGGGGGCGGCTCGCCTGCCGTAGGGTTTTGAGAATCTCGATGCGCAGCGTGCCGATGGCTTCCACCTGTTCTTCACGCGGCTGCGGCAGGTCGATCAGCCATTCGCCCAGCGTCCGCGCCGGGCGGTTGCCCAGTAGCAGGATGCGGTCGGACAGCAACAGCGCTTCATCAATGTCATGGGTGATCAGCACCGCCGCCGCGCCTTGCTCGCGATTGACCTTGAGCAACAGGTGCTGCATGTCCGCGCGGGTCACTTCGTCGAGGGCGCCGAATGGCTCATCCAGCAGCAATACCTGCGGCTGGCGAGCCAGGCAGCGCGCCAACGCCGTGCGCTGCGCCATGCCACCGGACAACTGCGCCGGAAACTGCTGACGCGCGTGCTCAAGACCTACCGCCGCGATGGCGTGGTCGACGCGGTGGCGGCGTTCTTCAGGGCTGAGGTGCGGCTGGCGGGCGAAATCCAGGCCGAAGGCGACGTTCTTTTCCAGGCTCAGCCAAGGCAACAGGCTGGGGTCCTGGAACGCCACCGCGACGCGTGGATGCGGGCCGTTCAAAGGCTCACCGAGCACACGTACGCTGCCGCCCTGAGGCACCTGCAAACCGGCCAGCACACGCAACAGGCTGGACTTGCCAACACCACTGGGACCCAGGATCGACACCACTTCGCCGGGCTGCAACTGCAGGTCGAATCCCTGCAATACCGGGCCACTCGCGTACCCCAGGCAAATCCCCTGGGCCGTCAATACCGCCGGGCTCATAGGTTGGCCTGACGCTGCAACTCGGTGCGCAATTGCACCAGGCTTGGCGTGACGATCGGCACGAAAGCCGACTCACGCCAGCGTCGCGCAAACCCACTGCCATGCGCGGTGAGATAGGCCTTGCCGCCGCTGGCCTGCAACTCCAGCTGCACAGCGCTGGCGGCGGTTTCGGCCAGGGCGATGCGCAGCTTGAACAACGGCACCGGCTCGGCGGCAAAGCGCCCGGCCAACAGGCCGCTCTTCAGCTCGCTGACTAAATGATCGAGGGTCACGCGCAATGTCTCGAGTTCTTCACGCAACACCGTACGGCTGGCCCCCAGATGGTTGGCCACTTCAGCCAGTGAGCGCCGCGCCAGGCCGATCGACATGCCGCACTGCAGGCCAAGGAACGCCGGGCGTACCGCTGGCAAAAACTTGCGCGCATCGTCATGCAGCAACCAGTCGCGGCTCAGCTCCACGCCTTCCAGGCCCAACGCCGCGGTGTTGCTCGATTGCAGGCCGAGCAACTCCAGGTCGCGCGAGCGCTGCAAGCCGGCCACCGAATCCGGAATCGCCAGGATAAACGGTGCGCCACCGCCGGCATGTTCAATCGCCGCAGCGGCAACAAAGCCGTTCTTGCGCAGGTTGGTCACCCAGTGCAGGCGACCGTTGAGGGTCCAGCCGTGGTCGTTGGGCTCGGCGCTGATCTGCAACGTCTCGATGCCCGACAAAAACTTCATCGCATTCGACAATCCGGTCGCCCCCGCCAGCTTGCCGCTGAGCAGGTCCGGCAGCAGTTGCTCGCGCAGCCGCGCATTCGGGCTTTGCAGCAAATACTCGATAAACGAACGCTGGCCCCAGCACACGAAAGCCGCCGCCAGCGAATGGCTGGCGACGTTGGCGATGGCCTCCACGGCGCCGGCCACATCACCGCCCAGCCCGCCGAGTGCCGTGGGCACACCGATACGCAATACATTGGCTTCTGCCAGCCGTGGCAGCACTTCCTGTGGATCGCAACTGCCCACATCCAGGGCCTGCGCTTGAACATCGAGCCAACGGCTCAAGATAGGGTCAAGCATTCATGTTTCTCCTTGTTAACGCAGAGGGACCATCGCCACTTCAGCTGGCCGGTTTTTCCCAACGGTATTGCGCCAGCTCCGGGTTCAGCGGGGTACGGGCAAACACGTTAGCGAAGTTGCACAGGGTTGCCAGGCTGACGCCCAAAATAACTTCCAGGGCCTGGCCTTCGGAGTAGCCTGCCGCACGGAACGCGTCATAACCGGCATCGCTGACATCGCCGCGGGTGGCGATCACTTCACGGGTGAAGGCGGCGAGTGTCTCATACCGCGCATTGGGTAATTCGCCACGCTGGCGCAGGGCCTCGATCACCGCCTCCGGCAGCTTGGCTTTGTTGCGCGCCACGGCGGTGTGACCGGCAACGCAGAAGTCGCAGCCATGGGTCGTCGCGGCAATCAGTTGCACCACTTCGCGATCAGCCAGGCTCAGTTCGGCCTTGGCGTTCAGGCCGGACACGGTGATGTAGGTTTCCAGCGCCGCCGGAGCATTGGCCAGCACTGCCAGCAGATTAGGGATAAAACCCGAGCCTTTAAGCGCGTTTTCGAGGAAGGGTTTGGCCGCATCCGGGGCGGTTTCGGGGGTGAGCAGCGGTACACGGGACATGGAGTGGTCTCCTTGGGGGTTGGTGTAACCAGTCTGTTGGTTATAAAAAAACCCCTCAATAGGCTAAAGTAGCGATTACTTGCTCTTGAGTCTTTCCATTAGATGAATTCGTCCAGTGCACTTGTCGATTGGTTATTAGACAGCCTCGAACTCAACACCAGCCTGTTCCACGTCGGGCGTTATTGCGGCGACTGGCACGCCAGTACCCACGGCCTGGCCCGGGCCAGTTTCCACCTGATCGTGCAGGGTCAGTGCTGGTTGCACATCGATGGCGAGCCCACCCCGGTGGCGCTGGACAACGGCGACGCGGTGTTCCTGCTGCGTGACCTTGAGTATCGACTGTCGGGTGAAGCCACGGCGGCAGGTGCGCAGGAATGCCCGCGTCGCCCAATGGAGCCGCTGGACAGCAGCGCCACCGACGGCGTGGGCTTGGTCTGCGGGTTCTTCCATTTCCAGTCCGGCCTGTCGGCGATGATTGTCGACACCCTGCCCGCCTGGATCGTGCTGCGAGCCGGCGATCCGTCACTCACGGCTGCGCGCAACCTGTTCGACCTGATCCTGCAAGAATGCGCACGCACACCGCCCTCTTCCGCCTTGCTGGAACGCCTCTGCCATCTGCTGTTCCTGTATGTGCTGCGCCAACAGGTGTTGGATAACACCGAACTTGGCGGCCTTGCCGCGCTGGCCCGGCAGCCGACATTTGCGCATTTGCTCGAGCAATTGATCGCCCACCCCGAGCAACCCTGGAGCCTGGAAAGCATGGCCGCCTGCACGGGGCTGTCGCGCTCGGCGTTTTTCAAGCGGTTCAATGAGCTGTGCGGGCAATCGCCGGGGCAAGTGCTGCTGATGATGCGCGTGCGCCATGCCTGCCAACTGTTCAAGCAGGACCAGACCGTGGCCGATGTAGCGCTGGCGGTGGGGTATCAATCAGTGGCGGCGTTTACGCGCGCGTTTCATAAGGTCACCGGGCAGCAGCCCGGCGCTTACCGCAAGGGTTTGGCGTCGAAATAAAATGCAAGTGTGTAGTTTTACGCCAATCAAGCTGTAAGAAAATATGGAACTGTTTTTCCGGCGCTCTCACACAAGGAGTACATCTTCGGCAAACAGTGGAACTTCTCACCCATGATCAGCCCCGCAGCACCTCCGACAAGCCGCCAAAATCATGATCCGCTGCGCGATGCAAAACATTCAGCGCCCGAGGATTCCATCTACGTCCAGCCGCGTTTGGACCCGAGCAAGGGCCCGATGCAAACCAAGACCGAGGTTTTGCACAACGACGACTACTCAAAGATTTCACGGCAGGCCAAGTGGGACTTCCTGAGCAGACCGCCGGAGTTAAAGCAACTCACACTGGTGATGGAAACGGGCAATGCTGCCGACGCGGTCCATGTCGGCAAAAACCCTGATGGCCGTCTCAAGGTCCAGATCAATGGAAAGTCATACGCGCTCGATGACAAGGACCGAGACGGGAAGCCCCTGCATTTGCTGATCAAAACCCACGGCGGAAACGACCAGGTAACCGTCAGTGAAGACGTGAAAAACCCGCTGACGATTGAAGGGGGCAAAGGGGATGACACGCTCACTGGCGGCGGTGGCATCACTCGGCTTCTGGGCGGGCCGGGCAACGACACGCTTAAGCTGCGCTCGCATGCAGGCTATGCCGAAGGCAACGACGGCGACGATACAATCATCGGCGGCCCCGGCAATTCAGCCATGTACGGAAACAACGGGGATGATCGGCTGTATGCGGGCGCCGGCCCCGCCACAAAACAGAGCTATCTGGATGGGGGAGCAGGCAACGACCGGCTGTACGCCGGTAATGGGCATACGGTACTCCATGGTGGCAAAGGTGACGACGATTTGGTCGGGCACGATCGAACGACGTTCTACACCGGTAAAGGTCAGGATCGAGTCTGGAACAACCAGCAAGGCGATCATATATATGCCAAGACCGGCGATGTGTACGACCGGTCGCAAGGCTCAACATTGACCCCGGTGCAACCCAGCACTGCTGGCGGTGCGGGATTTGGGGTCGTAGGCACGCCACAATTCAAACAACGCGTAGAGGATGATCTCGAGTTTCTGCGCGGCTCTCCCACTGGGCAAAAGATGCTCACGGATATGGACAGGGAAGCCGCCGTGGCAGGGGGAAAAGTCACTATCGAGGAACAAACAGACAGAGGCAACGCTTACAATTTCGGGAGTTTGGAACTGGATAAGGCTTGGGAAAACGGTCGCCGTATAGACGGTGATGACCCTAAAAGGGGCAAGATCACCGACAATAAACCTGGCTCGCGCGCCAATAAGGGGGTGATCGCTTACGACACAAGCACTACGGTCGCACCGGATGGACGCACCTTTGGATTTCCACTCATCGGGCTGGTTCATGAAGTGGGGCATTCCTACAACGGTGCGACGGGAACAAACCTGCCAGGCACAACCATAGAGCACCCGCCAGCACGCCCTGACATTTCAATTCCTATCAGGAACACTGAGTTCCAGGTCGTCGGTTTGCCGAGCAGCGCGTCGCCTTTCGATTTCGATAACGATCCATCCACCCCGCCCACCCGCATCAACCCCGAGCATTTCACGGAGAATGGCATGAGGCGCGAAATGGGTCTTCCAGAGCGCAAAACCTACCTCACCTGAGACGCTGACGTTGCAGCCCGGTGCCGGGTTGGGCGCATAACTCCACCAGCCAATCGACAAATACCCGCACCCGCTGCGACAGCTGCCGGTGTGGCGGGTACAGTGCCGTGAGCGCCATTTTCGGCACTGCAAGCTGCCCCAGCACTTCCACCAGGCTGCCCTGCGCCAGGCGCTGCATCGCGTGGTAGTACGGCGCCTGGATCAACCCGTAGCCCGCTTCACAGGCACAGAAGTAGCCGTCGGCACTGTTGACCGCAACCACCTTGGGCAGGTTGACCGCACGCAGTTCAGCGCCGAATTGAAACTCCAGGCCAAAGCGTTTGCCGCTGGCACTGGAAACGTACTCGACCATGTGGTGCCCGGCCAGGTCATCAAGACTTGCCGGCACGCCCTTGCGCGCCAGATAACCGGGGCTCGCCAAGGTGATTTGATCCATCATTGCCAACGGCCTCGCCACCAGCGATTCGTCCAAGGCGAGGCCACCGCGCAACACGCAATCCACGCCCTCGCGGATCAGGTCCACCGGGCGGTCGTTGAGGCCGATTTCCAAATCAATGTGCGGGTATCGAGCAGTAAATGTCGGCAAGGCGGGAATGACCAGAAAGCGGCCGATACCCGAGGGCATATCAACGCTCAAGGTGCCGCGCGGGTTCTGCCGGCGCGTGGAAAACACCGCCTCGGTTTCTTCAAGGTCGGCAAGCAATTGCACGCAGCGCTGGTAGTACGCCGCACCGTCCAGGGTCGGGCTGACCTGGCGCGTGGTGCGTTGCAGCAATTGGACGCCGAGGTGCGCTTCCAGTTGCTTGATCAGGATGGTCACTGAGGCGCGTGGCAATTGCAGGCTGTCGGCCGCCTTGGCGAACCCGCCCAATTCGACGATCCGGGTGAACACACGCATCGCATTAAAACGGTCCACGGGCCGGCTCCTGGCTGATTATTTAGAAATTACGAATAGTGATAGTGCTTTTAGCCGGTTTATCAAGGTTTTGTCGAGGATGACAATGGAGCCCTTCCCCACCAGGAGCTTTACCCATGCACACTCGTCAACTCGGTAAAAACGGCCCGCACGTCTCTGCCATCGGCCTCGGCTGCATGGGCATGACGGATTTCTACACCACCGGCAGTGATACCCAGGAGGCCGTGGCCACGTTGCATCGCGCGCTGGAACTGGGGGTCAACTTCCTCGATACCGCCGACATCTACGGCCCGCACACCAATGAGGCACTGATCGGCAAAGCCATCGCCGGCAAGCGCGACCAGGTGTTCCTGGCGAGCAAGTTCGGCATCGTGCGTGACCCGGCGAATCCGGCAGTGCGCGGGGTCAATGGCCGGCCCGAATACATTCGCAATGCCATCGATGGCACCCTGCAACGGCTGGGCATCGACACCCTGGATTTGTACTACCAGCACCGTATCGACCCCGACGTGGCCATCGAAGAAACCGTCGGCGCCATGGCCGATCTGGTCACACAGGGCAAGGTGCGTTACCTGGGGCTGAGCGAAGCGTCCGCCGCCACACTGGAGCGCGCCCATCGCGTGCACCCCATCAGCGCCCTGCAAAGCGAGTATTCATTGTGGAGCCGCGACCAGGAACTCAACGGCTGCCTGGCTGCTTGCCAACGCCTGGGCATCGCCTTTGTGCCGTACAGTCCATTAGGCCGGGGGTTTCTCACCGGCGCGCTGAAAAGCCCGGATGATTTCGCTGCCGATGATTACCGCCGTTTCAGCCCGCGCTTCCAGGGCGACAACTTTGCGAAAAACCTGCTGCTGGTCCAACAGGTCCAGGCACTCGCAGCCGAAAAAGGCGTAACGGCCGGGCAACTGGCACTGGCGTGGGTGTTGGCACAGGGCGAATTCATTCTGCCGATCCCCGGCACCAAGCAGCGCAAGTACCTGGAAGAAAACGTCGCCGCCGTCTCGCTGACCCTCAGCACCCGCGAGCTGGCCGCGCTGGAGGCGATCTTCCCGGCCGATGCCACCGCCGGCCTGCGTTATCCCGAGGCGGTAATGGCGATGCTGGATATCTGACCGCCAAACTCAAGGGGCGCCTGGAGGGAGGCGCCCCCACGACGAAACGTTTGGCACTCAAACGGCCCCGGGCGAGAGGAACGTTTGCAGGCGCGATGCCACGTAAGAGCAGCCCTGATGCGTCATCAGGGGCGCCTCAAGAGTCGATAAAAAGGACCTGTCATGATATCCACGCCATCCAACCCCTCGGCCACCCAGCCTTACGCCCAGCTACCCAAGCCTCCCGAGACAGCCACCTCGCCCTACACCCCACCGACCGACCTCAAGCCAGACATGGTTAACCGCCGGACACAGGTGCTGTTCGACGAAGGTGGCACCAAAATCAGCCGGTCAATCGACTGGGACCCCAGTGACCCGAAAAAGCCGCAGATCCTGAACAATTTCCTGCACGTAGAAACCGGTGATCGCGCTGACCGTGTCCATGTGCGCAATTTACCGAATGACAAGATGCAGATCACAATCAACGATAAACCGCATGTATTCGACGTCAAAAGCAAGGAAGACCGCGAGCAGGAGCTGGCGATCGATACCCACGGCGGCGACGACACGGTCATCATCGACGATGACGTCAAGCTTCGTACAAGAGTGGAAGGCGGTGATGGTGACGATCGCATCCAGGCTGGCGGCGGTCGCAGCAGGCTGTTCGGAGGGCGTGGCAACGATGCCCTGGTGTTGGGCAGTGGTTTGGGTTATGCCGCCGGCGGCGAGGGCGACGACACGATCATCGGCGGCAGCGGCAACGGCGTGATGTACGGCAACAAGGGCAATGACCTGCTCATTGCGGGCTCTGGCCCCGCCACCAAGCAAACCTACATGGATGGTGGCGACGGCGACGATGTGCTTTTCTCCGGCAGCGGGCACACCGTTGCACATGGTGGCAATGGCGATGACAACTTGGTCGGGAACGCACGCACGACGTTCTACACCGGCAAAGGCAAAGACAGCATTTGGAACAACCAGCCCAATGACCGCATCTACGCCAAGGCCGGGGATAGTTTCGACCGTACTCAAGGATCGGCTTTCACCGAGGTCAAACCCAGCAATGCCGGCAACCGCGGCTTCAGCGTGGACGTCCCACCAGAAGCCAACGAGGACCAGGCACAGGAATTCAAGCAGAGCGTCGCCGACGACTTTGAATTTCTGCGCAGTTCACCCACGGGGCAACAGGCACTCAAGCGAATGGATGAACTTGCGGCAATAAACGGCGCCAAGGTCAGCATACGGCCGATCAACCACGGCGGTAACGAATACCTGTTTGGCAGCACTGGACTGGAAAACATGACACCTGAGGAGTCCGAAAGCGCAGGCGAAGGGGCCTTCGGGACGATCACCAATGGCGTGCCCGGTGCCCGCGCCGATCGCGGCATCATTCACTTTGACTCGCCGGCTACGCTCGAAAACGCCGACCGCACCAACACACGGGTACCCGCCACCGCTCTCTTCGGTCAGGTGGCCTCCGCCTACAATGGCGCAACCGGAACATTTCTGCCGGGGGAAACCCGCGAAGCGCCGGGAGAATCGGGTCTCGCCAGGAATGAAGTACGTCAAGCCATTGGCCTGCCCAGCGATGCCGAACCTTTTGATTTCGACAATGACCCCTCGACACCGCCGAGCACTGTCAATCCGAGACCGTTTACCGAAAACGCCCTGAATGAAGAGATGGGCAAACCCTTGAGGAAGACCGTCTTATGGTCACCTAGCGATCAAGGTCGTGGGACGTAGAGCGGCGCCTCAATATCGGTTCCTACACGGAGCGTGGCGGGTAGTCGGCCTCGCTCTGGTCAGCCCCAGCTATTTAGCACCATCGTACCTAAAGCTCCGCCCATCCACGCCGATAGCCCTACGAAGCTCCAAAAAGCCGCGTCGACAATAAACGCTTCGTAAGGACGAATCCCATGCCCCCACTGCGCTCCATCCAAACTCGCTACACCCTGTTTCTGGTGCTGTTCGTCCTGGTGTTATTGGTCTTGACGGTCGTGGGTATCGGCCAGTTGGTTGCGCCGAAGCTGCAGTACACCGAGGAACAGGTGGTGCTCAACCGCATCAGTGAAGTGGCCGAGCAAATCCAGGGCGAACTGAACAAGGTCCAGGCCCAGCAACGCAGCATCACCCAGACCATTGTGCTGCTCGACAGTGATGCCATCGACAAGGTCCTGCCCGGCCTGGTGGACCAGTACGGCGAGCTGAAAGTCTTCGGCGGCGGCATCTGGCCGCTGCCCAACCAGCGCACCCCGGGGCGCAACAAGCACAGCACGTTCTGGCACCGCGATGCGTCGGGCAAGCTCGTAGTGAACACGTTCTGGAACAGCGACCCTGCCCCCAATTACTACGACCAGAGCTGGTACAAGGGCGGCCTCGCCGCGCCGCGTGGCCAATGTGCCTGGGCTGCCGCCTACAAGGACGACGCCAGCCAGGAGCCGCGCACCAACTGCGCCATGGCGATCCAGCGGGACGGTGCGGCGTATGGCGTCGCCACCATTGATGTGACCCTGGGCTTTTTCAACGCGCTGGTGGCCAGCAAGGAAAAAGACATCGGCGGGCAGATGCTGATCGTCGAAGGCGACGGCAAGATCATCAGCAACAGCACGCGCCTCAGTGGCCCGGTGGTGTTGAAGAACATCAGCGAACTCACCGGCACTTCGGCATTTGCCGCCCAGGTCAGCAAAGCCCTGGCCCACCGTGACCAGGCCTTGCAGCGCAGCGAGTTCGACAACCAGGGCGTGGCCAGCACGTTCTATATGCGCCCCATAGAAGGCACGCCGTGGTTCCTGGCGACCGCCCTGCCCACCTCGTTGATCACCGCCCAGCGCGACGACGTGCTCGGCAGCCTGGCCCTGGTGCAAATCCCCATGGTGCTGCTGTTGGTGCTGCTGGCGGCCTATGCGATCCGCCAACTGGTGCAACGCATGAACACGCTGAAAGCCAATATTGACGCGTTGTCCGCCGGTGACGCCGACCTGACGCGACGCATCACCATCCGCGCTGAAGACGAACTCGGCGCCATCGGCCACTCGGTCAACCGCTTTATCGTGTACCTGCAAAACATGATCGGCGAGGTCACGCAGGCCACCGGCGCCATGTCGTCGGGCCTTGAGCAACTGCAGAAAACCTCGGCGCACACCAACCAGATCCTGGTGCGCCACGCCTCGGAGACCGACCAGACCGTCACCGCCATCACCGAGATGAGTTCCACCGCCGACACCGTTGCGCAGAACGCCGCAGAAACCGCCTCGTTCACTCAACGCGCCAACGAACACGCCGACCGTTCCCGCGTGGTGGTCGGCGAAGCTTCCAGCAGTGTCAGCGCCCTGATCGGCGAAGTGGCCAGCGCCACCCACACCGTGGAGAACATGCGCCAGGACGCCGCGCGCATCACCGAAACCCTGGGCGTGATCGGCGCGATTGCGGGCCAGACCAACCTGCTGGCGCTCAACGCCGCAATCGAAGCGGCACGGGCCGGCGAACAAGGCCGGGGGTTTGCCGTGGTCGCCGACGAAGTCCGAGCACTGGCCGCGCGCACCCAGGCCAGCACCTCGCAGATCAACGAGATGCTCGCGCGCCTGACTACCGGGGTGAGTTCCTCGGTGGCGGCCATGGAAAACACCCAGGCCAGTTGCCAATCGGCGGCGGATGCCACCGCGCGGGTCAACACCGGCCTGGACGAGATGGCAGGCTCGGTCAGCCATATCAACAACCTCAGTACGCAGATCGCCACGGCCGCCGAGCAGCAAAGCGCGGTGACCGAGGAGATCAACCGCAGCATGGTGCAGATCCGACATATGGTCGAGGAACTGGTGCAGAGCGGCCATGCCACGCAAACCAATACGCAGACCCTGCTGGACGCCAATGGACGCGTGATTGCCTTGATGGGGCGTTTCAAGGTGAGCTGATAAATGGCCTGGATACTCCCGTGCAATGCGCGGGAGTCGGACTATTCTGACAGTTCACAGCCACACAGGAGGTGTGCCATGCGCGCTGCAGAGCAGTCAGTCCGCTTGGAGCGGATCAGTCAGGAACGCTTTATCCAGGCCCCCATCGATGCCGTCTACGACTATGTGACCCAGCCGGATCGCTGGCACGAATGGCACCCCACATCCCTGAGTGCCGACACCGGCACCACCGGTTCACTCCCCGTCGGCACGCGCTTTACCGAAATGATCGACCTCTTGGGCGTGCGCGTGCCCATGAGTTACCGCGTACAGGTCGCCCGCCGCCCCGGCGAGTTCAAGACCGTGTTTACCTCCCTCGCCGTCGATGGCTCCATTCACTACTTCCTGCAGCCGTTTCGCGGCGGCACGCTGTTCAAGCGCGTGCTGACCTATGAGACCGAATTGCAGCTGGCCACCTTGCATGAGCGCATGATCGAGTTGTCCGCGATTGCCCTGGACCAACTCAAGCATCGGCTGGAAAATCCGCCCTTCGTATAATTTTGAAACATTACCGCGAAGGTTGCTCGCCGGTGGGCGCTGGCTTGCCTGCGATGACGTCGTCATGATCGCCGCCATCCCAATCGCCACTTCCTGCTTGCGAGCCTTTTGATGAAAACCACCCTGCGCCTGGCCCTGCTGTCGGCCCTGTTCACCACCACACTGGCCCAGGCCGCCGACCTGATCCCCATCGACGTACACCGCGACGCCAACTGCGGTTGCTGCAAGAAATGGATCAGCCACCTGGAAAGCAACGGCTTCAAGGTCAATGACCATGTCGAAGCCAATATGAGTGACGTCAAGCAACGCCTCGGCGTGGCGCCGCGCCTGGGCTCGTGCCACACCGCCGTGATCGACGGCAAGTTTGTCGAGGGCCATGTGCCCGCCGAGCAGGTCCTGGCGCTGCGCAAGCGCGACGACCTGCTGGGAATCGCCGCACCGGGCATGCCCATGGGTTCGCCGGGCATGGAAGTCGAAGGGCGCAGCGAGGCGTATCAGGTCATCGGCCTGACCCGCGACGGCCAGGATGTGGTGGTGGCCGAGTACCCGGCACACTGACCGATGCTTGCCGGTTACCTGGGGCTGTTTCTCGCTGCGTTTGGCGCCGCGACCCTGCTGCCCCTGCAATCCGAAGCCGTGCTGGTTGGCCTGCTGCTCAGCGGGCATTACAGCCTGTGGTGGCTGCTGGTGGTCGCGACGCTGGGCAATGTGCTGGGGTCAGTGCTGAACTGGCTGCTCGGGCGCGGGGTGGAGCGCTTCAAGCACCGGCGCTGGTTTCCGGTCAGCGACCCGCAACTGGCCAAAGCCCGGCACCATTACCAGCGTTGGGGGCACTGGACGCTGCTGCTCAGTTGGGTACCGATCATCGGTGACCCGCTGACGCTGGTGGCCGGGGTGATGCGCGAGCCGTTGTGGCGTTTCCTGCTGCTGGTGACCCTGGCCAAGGGCGTGCGTTACGGGGTGCTGGCAGCCCTGACCTTGCAGTGGGTGTTAATCCCCACTTAATCGTCTCCCAACAGCATCCGAGACATCTTGTCTGGAGCCCCGCCCATGCCTCTGATCCGCACCTTTTGCCTTGCCGGCCTGCTCACCGCCAGTGTCACCCCGGTGTTCGCAGCCACTGAAGGCCCTGCCTACGGGCCAGAACTGCAAGGCTTTGCGTACCCCTATCCACTTGAGCACTTCAACTTCCAATCCCAGGGCAAGTCCCTGCAGATGGGCTACATGGACATCCCCGCCACCGGCAAGGCCAACGGGCGCAGCGTGGTGCTGATGCACGGCAAGAACTTCTGCGGCGCTACCTGGGAAGGCTCGATCAAGGCCTTGAGCGAGGCCGGTTACCGGGTGATCGCGCCCGACCAGATCGGCTTCTGCACTTCCAGCAAGCCTGATCACTATCAGTACAGCTTCCAGCAACTGGCGCAAAACACCCATCAACTCCTGGAAAAGCTCGGCATTCACCAGGCGACCATTATCGGCCACTCCACCGGTGGCATGCTCGCCACCCGCTACGCCCTGCTCTATCCGGCCCAGACCGAGCAGCTTGGGCTGGTGAACCCGATTGGCCTGGAAGACTGGAAAGCCCTCGGCGTGCCCTACAGCAGCGTCGACCAGTGGTACCAGCGCGAGCTTAAACTCAGCGCCGAAGGCATTCGCAAGTACGAACTCAACACCTACTATGTAGGGCGCTGGAAGCCCGAATACGACCGCTGGGTGGATATGCTCGCCGGCCTCAACAAAGGCCCGGGCCATACCCAGGTGGCATGGAACTCGGCCTTGATTTACGACATGATCTTCACCCAGCCGGTGTACTACGAGTTTAAGGACCTGCAGATGCCGACCCTGCTGTGGATCGGCACCGCGGACAACACCGCGATCGGCAAGGATCTGGCGCCACCGGAGGTCAAGGCCAAGCTCGGCAACTACGCGGTACTCGGCAAGCAGGTGGCCAAGCTGATCCCGCATTCCACCCTGGTGGAATTCCCGGGCCTGGGCCATGCACCGCAAATGGAAGAACCGGCACAGTTCAATAAAGCATTGTTGCAGGGCTTGAACGCCCTTTAATCCAACCTTTTTCGAGGCACGCGTGAATGTCGGTACAGATCGCAGTCATTGATGATTGGCAGAAGGTAGCCAGTGGCGTGGTGGACTGGTCGGTGCTGGAGTCGGTAGGCCAGGTGCATTTCCTGCACGACTACCCGGCGGACACCGCCACTCTGATCGAGCGGCTGCAGGGGTTTGAGGTGATTTGCGTGATGCGCGAGCGCACCACTTTCGACAAGGCCCTGCTGCAGGGCTTGCCCCAGCTCAAGCTGCTGGTGACCGGCGGCATGCGCAACGCGGCCATCGACATCCCGGCGGCCAAGGCGCTGGGCATCCAGGTGTGTGGCACCGACAGCTACAAACAGGCCGCGCCGGAACTGACCTGGGCACTGATCATGGCCTCCACGCGCAACCTGGTGGCCGAAGCCAACTCGCTGAGAGCGGGCGGCTGGCAGGTGGGACTGGGCGGCGACCTGTATGGCAAGACCCTGGGGATCCTGGGGCTGGGCAGCATCGGCCAGAAAGTCGCGCAGTTCGCCCAGGTGTTCGGCATGCGCGTGATTGCCTGGAGTGAAAATCTCACGCCGGAACGCGCAGCCGCCTCGGGCGTGACGTGGGTCAGCAAACGCGAGTTGTTTGAACAGGCCGACATTCTCACTATCCACCTGGTGCTCAGCGACCGCAGCCGCGGCCTGGTGGATGCCGAGGCGCTGGGCTGGATGAAACCCAGCGCACGCCTGGTGAACACCGCGCGCGGTCCGATTGTGGATGAGCAGGCACTGGTACGGGCCCTGCAAAACGGCCAACTGGCCGGCGCCGCGCTGGATGTGTTCAGCGAAGAACCGCTGCCCGCCGACCATCCGTTTCGCCAACTGGACAATGTCCTGGCCACACCGCACGTGGGGTATGTCAGCGAGCAGAACTACCGGCAGTTCTACCAGCAGATGATCGAGGACATCCAGGCCTGGGCCAATCAGGCCCCCCTCCGACTGCTCAACTGACAGGGGAGCAGCAGTTCTCCCATAGCAAACACACTTGATGAGGGAACCCCTCCCCCTAAGCAAGCCGCTCCCCCCAGCAAGCCGCTCCCCCTGTGGCGAGCAGGCTTGCCCTGCGTTGGGCTGCGCAGCAGCCCCAAAACCTGCCCCCCGCCCAACCTGATGCACCCCACGCACCACATCGGAGCACTTCCCCGTCATACCCCCTGCAACCCTACCTCCGCCTACCCCGCCCACCAAACCCACCCCCGTTTTCCCAGCTTTGCATATCGTTACAAGTATTTTGTCCTACAAAAATCCCCCACAAACCCTACAGGCTCTAGGATCTGTCCTAGACTGATGACCGATGGGTCCGTTTCAAAACAAAAACCCCGCGAAAAAATCGAAACTTTCCAACTCTGCCATAGGTCAGGTTTAGGGTAAGGCGCGCACAAGCGGTTCACACCAGATGCCGTCTATCCATTCTTTTTGAGCTAACCGTGCAACTGGCATACGCCTTGCCAGTTTGTCATTGCGCTTGTGCGCCTGGCCGCAGGATGCGGTCAACGGAGCTAGTGGCAGCGGGCCACTAGCCGACCAACACGTGGAGAGAACTATGATCAGTGCCGCTGCAAGTATTCAAGGAGAGCGTGTTAGTCAGCCAGTTGGCGGGTCGACAGCTTTAGTCGACCTCAACACGGTGCGGCCGGTCCCGAGTCATAATCCCAATCGCAAGAAAGTCCTGTTCGTCACTTCCGAATTCGCCGACCTGGTCAAGACCGGCGGCCTGGGCGACGTGTCTGCCGCCTTGCCCCGTGCCATGGCGCACCTGCACGATGTGCGCGTGCTGATCCCCGGCTACCCGCAGGTGATGGAGAGTGATAACCCGATCCATATCATTGGTGAACTGGGCGGCCATGCCGCGCTGCCACCGTGCAAGATCGGGCGCATGGACCTCAAGGACGGCCTGGTTATCTATGTACTGATCTGCCCTGAGCTCTATGAGCGCGAAGGCACGCCCTACGGCGCCAATAACGGCCGTGACTGGCCCGACAACCATATTCGCTTCGCCCGCCTGGGCCTGGCCGCCGCCGACATGGCCGCCAACCTCGCACAGATCCACTGGTGCCCGGACCTGGTGCACGCCCATGACTGGCCCGCTGGCCTGGCCCCGGCCTATATGCACTGGCGTGGGTCACGCACCCCGACCCTGTTCACCATCCATAACCTGGCCTACCAGGGTGTGGTCAGCCTGGCCTCGACGCCGGAGCTGGGCATTCCGCCCCACGCGCTGCAGCAGGAAGGCATGGAGTTCTACGGCAAGATGTCGTTCCTCAAGGCCGGCATGGCCTACTCGAGCCATATCACCACCGTGAGCGCGACGTACGCCCAGGAAATCACCACCCCCGAATTCGGCTGCGGCCTCGACGGTTTCCTTGCCGCAAAGACCCAGCAAGGCCTGCTCAGTGGCATTCCCAACGGCATTGATGAAAGTTGGGAAACCTCCACCGACACGCACCTGACCCACAACTTCAACATTGGCGACTGGGAAGGCAAGGCGATCAACGCCGGCCACGTGCGCGAATTGTTCGGCCTGCATGACTCCACCGGCCCGCTGTTCGCCGTGGTCTCGCGCCTGGTCTACCAGAAAGGCCTGGACCTGACCGAGGCCGTGTCGAGCTTTATCGTCGAAAACGGTGGCCAGATCGCGATCATCGGTCGCGGCGAGCCCGAAGAAGAGCAAGCCATGCGTGAATTGGCGCTGCGCTTCCCTGGGCAGGTCGGCGTGCGCATCGGCTTCAACGAAACCGACGCCCGCCGCATGTTCGCCGGCAGCGACTTCCTGCTGATGCCTTCACGCTACGAACCCTGCGGCCTGAGCCAGATGTACGCCCAGCGCTTCGGCTCGCTGCCGGTGGCACGCAACACCGGCGGGCTGGCGGACACCATCGAGAATGGCGTCACCGGGTTCCTGTTCAATGAGTCCACGGTAGAAAGCTACGAAGAGGCGCTGAGCCGCGCGTTCCGCGTGTTCGCCAACAAGGGCCTGCTCAATGCCATGCGCAGCCGCGCCATGACCCAGCCCTTCAACTGGTGCCAGGCGGTAGAACCCTACGCCGAACTGTATGAACAACTGGTGGCCAAGGCCTTGGGGAAATCGACTAAATAATCAAGGGAGGTCTTCATAGATGCCGTTACGGACTTTGGAAACCTGGCCCCACGGCGCAATCATGCTGGACGCGCAACACACGCGTTTTGCCTTGTGGGCGCCAGACGCGTTTTATGTCAGCGTTGAATTGGAAGACGGTAAATCCATCGCCATGCTGCCGCAGGCAGAGGGATGGTTCGAGACAGAAGTGAAGTGCCCCGCCGGCACCCGCTACCGCTTCAACATCGATGGAGAAATGGATGTACCCGACCCCGCGTCCAGGGCCCAGGCTGCGGACGTGCATGGTTGGAGCGTAGTCGTCGACCCACTCGCCTACCCGTGGCGTCACAGCCACTGGCAAGGCCGCCCCTGGCACGAAGCGGTGATCTACGAGCTGCACGTGGGTGCGATGGGGGGCTACGCCGAGGTCGAAAAACACCTGCCACGCCTGGCCGAGCTGGGCGTCACCGCCATTGAGTTGATGCCATTGGCGCAATTTCCCGGCGAACGCAACTGGGGTTATGACGGCGTGCTGCCGTATGCGCCCCAGTCCTCCTACGGCACTCCCGAGCAGCTCAAGCACTTGGTCGATTGCGCCCACGAGCATGGCCTCGCGGTGATCCTGGATGTCGTCTACAACCACTTCGGTCCCGATGGCAATTACCTGGGCCAGTACGCGGCCGGCTTCTTTCAGGAAGACGTGCACACGCCGTGGGGCGCCGGTATCGATTTCGACCGCCGTGAAGTGCGCAATTTCTTCCTCGACAACGCGCTGATGTGGTTGCTGGAATACCGCTTCGACGGCCTGCGCCTGGATGCCGTGCACGCCATCGACAACCCAGGCTTCCTGCAGGAGCTCGCGCAGCGGGTGCGCCAGCAGGTCGACACCGGCCGCCATGTGTGGCTGGTGCTGGAGAACGAACTCAACCAGGCCAGCCTGCTCAAGCAGGATTTCGACGCGCAATGGAATGATGACTTTCATAACGTGTTGCACGTACTGCTGACCGGCGAAACCGACGCGTACTACAGCGACTTTGCCAAGGAACCTACCGCCCAACTGGCGCGTTGCCTGGGCGAGGGTTTTGTCTACCAGGGCCACACTACCCGCCACGGCCATGAGCGCGGCGAACCCAGCGGCGATCTGCCGCCCACCGCCTTTGTAGCCTTCCTGCAGAACCACGACCAGATCGGCAACCGCGCGATGGGCGAGCGCCTGCACCAGTTGTGCCCGCCCCAGGCGCTCAAGGCGGCGACCGCCCTGCTGCTGCTGTCACCGATGATCCCGCTGATGTTCATGGGCGACGAAGTGAATGCCAGCGAGCCGTTCCTGTTTTTCACCGATCACCACGGCGAACTGGCCGAAGCGGTGCGTGAGGGCCGGCGCGGCGAATTTGCCGACTTTGCCGCCTTCCAGGACCCGGAGCGTCGTGACCGCATCCCGGACCCGAACGCCCTGGCCACTTTCAAGCAATCCTCCCCGGCGCTGGCCGATCACCCCCACGCCGAGCTCTACCGGCACCTGTTGAACCTGCGCCACACGCATATCGTGCCGCACCTGCCCGGCACCGTGGCCTTGGGTGCGCAGGTATTGGCCGACGGCGCCGTCAGTGCGCGCTGGCGCCTGGGCAACAGCAGCCTGTTGCAGATCGACCTGAACCTGGGCACCACCGCCGTGGATCACCCGGCGGCCGCCCCCGTTCTGTTCCAAACGCCTGCCGAGCACGGCGCACAACTGCCGCCGTACAGCGCACGCGTGACCCTATCCCCTGTTGGAGAGCACCCTTGAGCGAAGCGAACCTGGAAATCCTCGCCAGCCGCGCGGGCCTGGCCGTCGATTGGATCGACGCAAACGGCCGTCCGCAACGAGTGAAACCCGACGCCCTGCGCGCCGTTCTCAAAGGCCTGGGCCACCCGGCCGACACCGATGCCGAGATCGACGCCAGCCTGCTTGAACTGGAGCAGGTGCAACACGACAAACACCTGCCCCCCTTGATGACCATCGACACCGGCGAAGGCCTCGACCTGGCACGTTACTTCGAGCCCGATACCCTGTGCCGGGTCAACCTCGAAGGCGGCGAAAGCCTGGAACTGCGCCTCGACGGCAACGCGGTTCTGCCTGGCGTGATTGCCCTGGGGTATCACCAGGTGCATATCAACGACCAGAGTTTTACCCTGGCCGTCGCGCCCACGCACTGCTACAGCGTGGCCGAAGCGGTGGACACCCAGCCCGCGCGCGCCTGGGGCCTGAGTGCCCAGCTGTACGCACTGCGCCGCCTGGGGGATGGCGGTTTCGGCGACACCCTGGCCCTGGAGCACCTGGCGCGCTCCGCTGCAGAACGTGGCGCGGACGCCCTGGCGATCAGCCCGATGCACGCGATGTTCAGTGCCGACACCGGCCGCTACAGCCCTTACTCGCCATCCAGTCGCCTGTTCCTCAACAGCTTGTATGCCTCCCCGGCCTGCATCCTCGGCGAACGCGAAGTGCGCAGCGCCATCGAGGCCCTTGGCCTGGAAGATGAATTGCATACGCTGGAGCAACACACGCTGATCGACTGGCCCGCCGCCGCCAACGCAAAGCAACGCCTGCTGCGCGCGCTGTATGAAGATTTCCGCCACGGCCAGCACCCTCAGCAGGCCGACTTCCTCAGCTTCCGCCAGGCCGGTGGCGAAGCGCTGGAGAACCACTGCCGCTTTGAAGCCGTGCAGGCGCAACGTGCCGCCGCCGGCGAGGACCTCGACTGGCGTCACTGGCCGCAGGAATGGCGCAACCCGCAAAGCCCGGCACTGGTACAGTTCGCTGAAGCCAATCGCGAGGAAATCGGCTACTACGCCTTCGCCCAATGGCTGATCGCGCGCTGCCTGGAGCGTGCCCAGCAAGCCGCCCGAGGGAGCGGCATGGGCATCGGCCTGATCGCCGACCTGGCGGTAGGCGCTGATGGCGGCGGCAGCCAGGCCTGGAGCCGCCAGGATGAACTGCTGGCCGACCTGACCGTGGGCGCGCCGCCGGATATTCTCAACCGCTCGGGCCAAGGCTGGGGGATTTCCGCGTTCTCACCCGAAGGCCTCAAGCGCAACGGTTTTCGTGCATTCATCGAAATGCTGCGCGCCAACTTCGCCCACGCCGGCGGCTTGCGCATCGACCATGTGATGGGCCTGCAGCGCCTGTGGGTGATTCCCATGGACGCCTCGCCGCGCGAAGGCGCCTACCTGTATTACCCGGTGGATGACCTGTTGCGGCTGCTGGCCCTGGAGTCACACCGCCACAAGGCTATCGTCCTCGGCGAAGACCTCGGCACCGTGCCCGACGGCCTGCGCGAAAAACTCAGCGGCCGCTCGATCCTGGGCATGCGCGTGCTGCTGTTCGAACAAGGCCACGATGGCCAGTTCAACCCGATCCTCGACTGGCCGGACAACGCCCTGGCCACCACCAGCACCCATGACCTGCCGACCCTCAACGGCTGGTGGCACAGCCGTGATATCGACTGGAACATCCAGCTGGGCCTCATCGATGCGCCCACCGTGGAGCAATGGAGCGAACACCGCCTGCGCGAACGCCAGGCACTGCGCCAGGCCTTGAGCCAGGACCCGCAGAATTTCGTCGAAGAAATTCGCAATGAAACCGACCACATGATCGACGCCAGCGTGCGCTACCTTGGCCACACCCGTGCGCCGCTGGTGCTGCTGCCGCTCGAGGACGCGCTGGGCATTGAAGAACAAGCCAACCTGCCCGGCACCACCGATACCCATCCCAATTGGCGCCGCCGCCTGGCGGGCGAGGCTTCCAGCCTGCTCGACAATGCAGGCGCCGCCCGCCGCCTCGAACTGCTGGCCGTCGCGCGCAACCAAGCCTATGAGCGTGACCGATGAAAGCACTGCCCCTGCGCGCTACCCAGCGCCTGCAATTCCATAAAGGTTTCACCCTCGATGACGCGGTGCCGCTGGTGCCGTATTTCGCCCAACTGGGCATCAGCCACCTGTATGCCTCGCCGCTGCTCAGCGCGCGTGCCGGTTCCATGCATGGCTATGACGTGGTCGACCCGACCAGCGTCAACCCCGAGCTTGGCGGTGAAGCGGCGCTGCGCCGTCTGGTCGTGGCCTTGCGTGAGCACGGTATGGGGCTGATCCTCGATATCGTCTCCAACCACATGGCCGTGGGCGGCGCCGACAACCCCTGGTGGCTGGACCTGCTGGAATGGGGGCGCCTGAGCCCCTACAGCGAGTTCTTCGACATCCAATGGCACTCCCCCGACCCGCTGCTCAAGGGCCAATTGTTGATGCCGTTCCTCGGCAGCGACTACGGCGAAGCCTTGCAGACCGGCACCCTGACCCTGCATTTCGATGCAGCCCATGGCGCGTTCTACGTCGAGCATTACCAACACCGCTTTCCGATCTGCCCACGCGACTACGCGTTGATCCTCGGCAACGACCCATTGCTCAAGCCGCTGGCCGACCGCTTCAGCGCCCTCGCCTACCAGGACGACGCCTACGCCGAAGCCGCCTGGCTCAAGCAGGCGCTGGCCGAGCGCGCTACCGAGGTGATGCCCGCCATCGAAAGCCGGCTGGCCGAGTTCGACGGGCGCCAGCCTGAAGGCTTCAAGCGCCTGCACCAGTTGCTCGAGCAACAGACCTATCGCCTGGCCAGCTGGCGCACCGCGGCGGACGACATCAACTGGCGGCGCTTCTTCGACGTCAACGAACTCGGCGGCCTGCGCGTCGAGCGCAGCGCCGTGTTCGAAGCCACCCACGGCAAGATCTTCGAGCTGATCAGTGAAGGCCTGGTGGACGGTTTGCGCATCGACCACATCGACGGCCTCGCCGATCCTCGCGGCTACTGCCGCAAGCTGCGCCGGCGCGTGGATTCGCTATCGCCGGAGCGGCACCTGCCGATCTTTGTCGAAAAGATTCTCGGCGAAGGCGAAACCCTGCGTGAAGACTGGCGCGTGGACGGCACCACCGGCTACGAATTCATGAACCAACTGTCGCTGCTGCAACACCACCCGGAAGGCTTTGCGCCGCTGGCCGCGTTGTGGACGCAGCACAGCGAACGGCCCTCGGCGTTTATCGAAGAAGCGCGGCTGGCACGTCAGCAGATCCTCAATGGCTCCCTCGGCGGCGATTTCGAAAGCGTGGCGCGGGCCCTGCTGCAAGTCGCGCGCGACGATGTGATGACCCGCGACCTGACCCTCGGTGCAATTCGCCGTGCCTTGCAGGAGCTGATCGTGCACTTCCCGGTGTACCGCACCTACATCAGCGCGCTGGGCCGCAGCGCGGCTGACGACAAAGTCTTCCAGCACGCCATGGACGGTGCCCGCAGCACCCTCGGCGAAGGCGACTGGCCGGTGCTCGAACACCTGGAAAAATGGCTCGGCGGCCAGCCTTGGCGCCATCGCCCGGTGGGCCGCGAGCGCAAGATGCTCAAGCATGCCTGCGTGCGCTTCCAGCAACTGACGTCGCCGGCGGCCGCCAAGGCCGTGGAAGACACTGCGTTCTATCGCTCGGGCGTGCTGCTGTCGCGCAATGACGTGGGTTTCAGCACCGAGCAGTTCAGCGCGCCGCTGGCCGAGTTCCATGCGGTCAACCAGCAACGCCTGCAGACCTTCCCCGATAACCTGTTGGCCACTGCGACCCACGACCACAAACGCGGCGAAGACACCCGCGCGCGCCTCGCGGTGCTCAGCGAGTGCGCAGCGTGGTACGTCGAGCAGGTCGAGCAGTGGCGCAGGCTCGCCGCGCCGCTGCGCGCTGACGCCAGTGCGCCGTCGGCCGGCGATGAGTTGATTCTTTACCAAGTGCTGCTCGGCAGCTGGCCGCTGGACCAGGCCGACGACTTCGAGGACTACCATCAGCGCCTGTGGCAATGGCAACAGAAAGCCCTACGCGAGGCCAAGCTGCAGAGCGCCTGGAGCGCGCCCAACGAAGCCTATGAACAGGGCGTCGAAGCTTTCCTGTCACGCCTGCTGCTGAGCGAGGAAGGCCGTCCGTTGCGCACGGCAATCGGCAACGCGGCCCAGGTGATCGCCCCCGCCGGCGCGGTGAATGGCCTGGCGCAATCCTTGCTTCGCATCACCGTGCCGGGTGTGCCGGATTTGTACCAGGGCGACGAGTTCTGGGACTTCAGCCTGGTGGACCCGGACAACCGTCGCCCGGTGGATTTCAACGCACGGCAACGCGCGCTGGATACCCCACCGGATCCCGGCGAACTGCTGTTCAACTGGCGAGACGGGCGCATCAAGCAGGCCGTGATTGCCCAGGCGCTGGCCTTGCGCAAGGCCGATCCTGAACTGTTCCGCGCAGGCAGCTATACGCCGCTGGAAGTGCTCGGCCAACACGCCGGGCGGGTGGTCGCGTTCCACCGCGAACACCAGGGCCGCCATCTGTTGGTGGTGGTGCCGCGCTGGCCGTTTGACCTGCTTGAAAACGGTGTGCATCCCCAGATCAATGCGCAGGTTTGGGGCGATACACGGGTGAAATTACCGTTCGCCGCGCCAACTCAAAACTGGAAGGGACTTTTTCATACAGGCGCAGTCACACCAGACAAGGAGCTGTTGATCAGCGCTGCCCTGGGGGATTTCCCGGTCAATGTCTTTATCAATCCTGATGATCAAGAAAGCTGAAAATTTTCTGTGAGGAGCATTGTGATGAGTACTGAAGACAAACGCATACGCGAGCTGGCGCATCAGATCTGGGAATCTGAAGGCAAACCCCATGGGGAGGACGCACGTCATTGGGAGATGGCGCGCAAGCTTGCCGAAGCCGAAGCCCTGACGCCGAGCAAGCCCAAGGCCTCGGCCAAACCCAAGACCGCGCCCAAACCGCCGGCCAAGGCCAAGCCTGCGCCACCGGCCGCGAGCAAGCCGGCAGCCCCGGCGGCGAAGAAGCCAGCGGCGCCGAAAAAGCCCAAGCCTTGACCCCGCACCGCTTGCCGGCCCTGCCGGCAAGCGGTGATTTTTCCACCCCGATTGTCAGCTGAATATTCGTCAGCACGGCCGCGTTCGGCCCGAAAAAAGACCCTTGCAGGAGCAACACCATGAGCAAACCCCATAAAACCCCTTCGACGCCGGGCAACGAGCCGTCGCGGATTCGTGAAGGTTTGCCCTTCCCCCTCGGCGCCACCTGGGATGGACTGGGCGTCAACTTTGCGCTGTTCTCGGCCAACGCCACCAAAGTGGAGCTGTGCCTGTTCGACGACGCCGGCGAAGTTGAGCTGGAACGCATCGAACTGCCCGAATACACCGACGAAATCTTCCACGGTTACTTGCCCGACGCCCACCCAGGGCTGATTTACGGCTACCGCGTGTACGGTGCTTATGACCCGGCCAACGGTCATCGCTTCAACCACCACAAATTGCTGATCGACCCCTATGCCAAACAGCTGGTGGGCGAACTCAAATGGTCCGAGGCACTGTTCGGCTACACCATCGGCCACCCGGACGACGACCTCAGCTTCGACGAACGCGACAGCGCGCCTTTCGTGCCCAAGTGCAAGGTCATCGACCCCGCGCACACCTGGGGCAACGACCAGCCGGTACGCGTGCCGTGGGACCGCACGATCATCTACGAAACCCATTTGCGCGGCATCAGCATGCGCCACCCTTCGGTCGGCGAATCGGTGCGCGGCACCTGCGCCGGCCTGATGGAAGATGACGTGCTCAAGCACATCCGCCAGTTGGGCATCTCGTCGGTCGAACTGTTGCCGGTACACGCCTTTGTCAACGACCAGCACCTGCTGGAAAAAGGCATGACCAACTATTGGGGCTACAACAGCATCGCGTTTTTCGCCCCCGACCCGCGCTACCTGGCCAGCGGCAAGATCGCCGAGTTCAAGGAGATGGTCGCGCACCTGCACGAGCAAAAGCTGGAAGTGATCCTCGACGTGGTCTACAACCACACCGCCGAAGGCAACGAGCGCGGCCCGACCCTGTCCATGCGCGGCATCGACAACGCCTCTTACTACCGGCTGATGCCCGATGACAAGCGCTTCTATATCAACGACTCCGGCACCGGCAACACCCTCGACCTGAGCCACCCGTGCGTGCTGCAGATGGTCACCGACTCCCTGCGCTACTGGGCCACCGAGATGCACGTCGACGGCTTCCGTTTCGACCTGGCGACCATCCTGGGCCGTTACCGCGACGGGTTTGACGAGCGCCACAGCTTCCTCGTGGCGTGCCGCCAGGACCCGGTACTGCGCCAGTTGAAAATGATCGCCGAACCCTGGGACTGCGGCCCCGGCGGTTATCAGGTGGGCAACTTCCCGCCGGGCTGGGTCGAATGGAACGACCGTTTCCGCGACACCGTACGTGCCTTCTGGAAAGGCGATGACGGCCAGTTGGCGGACTTCGCCGGGCGCATGACCGCTTCGGGCGAGATGTTTAACCATCGGGGTCGCCGTCCCTACAGCTCGGTGAACTTCATCACCGCGCATGACGGTTTCACCCTGCATGACCTGGTGTCGTACAACGACAAGCACAACGAAGCCAACGACGAGAACAACCAGGACGGCAGCAACAACAACCTGTCGTGGAACCACGGCGTCGAAGGCCCGACCGAAGACCCGGAAATCAACGCGCTGCGCCTGCGCCAGATGCGCAACTTCTTCGCCACGTTGCTGCTGGCCCAGGGCACGCCGATGATCGTCGCCGGTGATGAGTTCGCCCGCACCCAGCACGGCAACAACAACGCCTACTGCCAGGACAGCGAGATCGGCTGGGTCAACTGGGAGCTGGACGATGACGGCAAGGCGCTGCTCAAGTTTGTCAAACGTCTGATCAAGCTGCGCCTGGCCTATCCGATCCTGCGTCGTGGCCGCTTCCTGGTGGGCGACTATAACGAAGACATCGGCGTCAAGGATGTGACCTGGCTGTCGCCGGATGGCAACGAGATGACCACCGAACAGTGGGAAGACAGCCATGGCCGCTGCCTCGGCATGTTGATGGATGGTCGCGCGCAGGAAACCGGGATTCGACGTGCCGGTGCCGACGCCACCTTGTTGCTGGTGGTGAACGCGCATCACGACATGGTCAATTTCCGCCTGCCGTCGGTGCCTGAAGGTGAGTTCTGGACCTGCATGCTCGACACCAACCAGCCGGCGGTACGCGGCCAGGAACGGTTTGATTTTGATCACGAGTACGCGGTGACCGGCCGCTCGCTGCTACTGTTCGAACTGCAGCGTGACGAAGAGGTGTGACATGGCACTGCATGGATTCCTTCAGAGCTTCCAGGGCTACGCGGACACGCAAGACCTGGGCAAGGCGCTGAAGGCACTTCAGGAAGAAGGCCTCGACCAACTGCCGCTGCCTGGCAGCGGCGAGACCCTGGCGCGATTCAGTCGCCTGGCACAGGTGGCAGGCCACGACCTGCGCTTGTGCAAGTTGTTCGAAGGTCATACCGATGCATTGGCGATCATTGCCGAACTCGACAGTCCACTGCCGCCATTGGGCAGCACATGGGGCATGTGGGCGGCGGAACCGCCGACCGCCAGGGTCCAGGTGCGCCAGGACGGGCATCGCTTGCGCCTGGACGGGCGCAAGGCCTGGTGCTCAGGCGCGGCAGTGGTCAGCCATGGCTTGTTGACGGCCTGGGATGAACAGGGCCGTCAGCAGTTGGTGGCGGTGCAGATGGATCAACCGGGCATCACCGTCACCAACGAAGGCTGGAATGCCGTGGGCATGGCGGCCACCGGCAGTGTCGAGGTGCTGTTTGACGGGGCCCTCGGGATCGCCGTGGGTGGTCCCGGCGATTACCTCGCCCGTCCGGGTTTCTGGCAGGGCGGCGTGGGCATCGCCGCGTGCTGGTACGGCGCCGCGCAACGCCTGGCCGAGGCCCTGCGCGAACACTGCAGCAAACGTCCGGAACCGCATGCCCTCGCCCACCTCGGCGCCGTCGACAGTGCCTTGAACGGGGCCGCCTGCGTACTGCGCGCCAGCGCCGAACAGATCGACCGCGACCCCAAGGCTGACGCCCAGCAACTGGCCCAGCAGACCCGCGCGTGTATCGAGGAGGCTGTCGAGCAGGTCATGCGCCATGTTGGCCGGGCCGTGGGCGCGGGGCCTTACTGCAAGGATCCACACTTTGCCCAATTGATGACGGACCTGCCGGTGTATGTGCGCCAGAGCCATGCCGAGCGCGACCTGGCGGGCCTGGGCGAATTGGTTGCCGGCGAACCCACAGGGAGGTGGCAGTTATGAGACCCAACCCGATCGTCGGCCAGGGCACGCCGCTGCAACATTGGCAGGCCTCTAGCCTGATGGCGGAGCTGCCGCACATCAGTGTCGAAGAGCTGGTGCCCGAGGGCCATCGCGCCGTGATCATCGCTCCGCACCCGGATGATGAAGTGCTCGGCTGTGGCGGCCTGCTGCAAGGCCTGGCGGCGCTGGGCCGGCCCATGCAGCTGATTTCCGTTACCGATGGCAGTGCCAGTCACCCTGGATCCCGGCGCTGGCCGGTAGAACGCTTGAGCGTGGTGCGCCCGCAGGAATCGGCGCAGGCCCTGCACCGCCTGGGGTTACCGCTGCACAGCCTGAAATGGCTGCGCGCCGGCTTCAGCGACAGCCAAGTGGCAGCACGCGAAGACGAGCTGACTGCGTTTATCCAACGCTACCTCAAGCCGACCGACGTGGTGTTCACCACCTGGCGCGAAGACGGCCATTGCGACCATGAAGCCGTTGGCCGCGCGAGCGCCCAGGCGGCCCAGGCCGTGGGCGCCACGCTGTATGAGCTGCCGGTCTGGACCTGGCACTGGGCGTCTCCCGAAGACAGCCAAGTGCCGTGGCACCGCGCCCACAAGATTCCGCTGACCTGCGAAGCCGTGGCCCGCAAGCGCCACGCCATCCATGCATTCGCCAGCCAGTTGGAAGGCGATCCGCAGATCGGCTTGCCGCCGGTACTGGCGCCGTACGTGGTCGAGCGGCTGTTGCAACCTTTTGAAGTGGTGTTTGTATGAGCGTGGCCACGCCGTATTTCGATCAACTGTTCGCTGATAACGATGACCCCTGGGCTTTTCGCCAACGCTGGTATGAGCGCCGCAAGCGCGCGCTGACCCTGGCGATGCTGACGCGCCCACGGTATGCCTCGATCTTCGAGCCCGGTTGCGCCAACGGTGAACTCAGCGCCGAACTGGCACCGCGCTGCGATCGCCTGTTGTGTTGCGACACCGCTTCGGCCGCCGTGGCCCTGGCCCGTGGTCGCCTGCTGGGCTTTGCCCATGCCCAGGTGCAACAGAGCCGCCTGCCCGAGCAATGGCCGCAGGGCCAGTTCGAACTCATCGTGCTCAGCGAGCTGTGCTACTACCTCGACGCCGATGACCTCGGCGGCCTGATCGACCGCGCCCTCACCAGCCTCGCCCCCAACGGGCAAGTGCTCGCCTGCCATTGGCGCCCGCCCATCGACGGCTGCCCGCAGACCGCCGAGCAGGTGCATGCGTTGCTGCACGAACGGCTGGCGATGCCGCTGGTTGCCCGGCATCACGAACACGACTTTCTCCTCGACCTGTGGAGCCGCGACGCGACCTCGGTCGCCACGCTGGAGGGCCTGCGATGATCGGTATCCTGATCCCGGTACACAATGAAGAAGCATTGCTCGGCGAGTGCCTGGACGCGGCGCTGATCGCGGCCAGCCATCCAGGCCTGGCAGGCGAAGCGGTGCAGGTGCTGGTGGTGCTCGACAGTTGCACCGATAGCAGCGCCGCGATTGCCGAAGCCTTCCAGGTGCAGCGTCTGGAAGTGCAGGCACGCAATGTCGGCCACGTACGCGGGGTGGGCGCGCGGCATCTGCTCAACCAGGGTGCGCGCTGGATCTCGTGCACCGATGCCGACAGCCGCGTGGCTCCGGATTGGCTGGTCGCACAGTTGGCCCTGGGTGCCGACGCCGTGTGCGGCACGGTCACGGTAGACGCCTGGAGCGAAGGATTCGACCCGGCCGCGCAGATCCGCTACAACCAGGCGTACCAGCCCCGCGACGGCCACCGGCACATCCACGGCGCCAACCTGGGCATCAGCGCTGGGGCCTATGTGCGGGCCGGCGGTTTCGAACCGCTGGCGTGTCATGAAGATGTGCAACTGGTGCGCAACCTGGAGCGCTGCGGCGCCTCGATCGCCTGGAGCCACTCGCCGCAGGTGATCACCAGTGCACGCTTGGAAGCGCGGGCCCAGGGCGGCTTTGGCGATTATTTGAAGAGCCTGATGCTGGCCTCTTGAAAAAAACGCCATTACTGAATGTAAAAGCAACCAAACCTTGGCTATGCTGAGGACGCCTTGCTGGCAATCCAGGATTGGATTGCCATGCAACCACCACGACGGAGCCTGTGGTGGGTAAAAAGAGCGTCGTCCCGTCAACGGAGCACGACCCAGCATCAATTGACAAGGATCTGTCACCCATGAAGCTTGCCTCATTAGGCGACGGCCGCCGTGGCCCCGCCCAAATCTGGAACAGCGCACCGCAGCTGGCGCAAATCCCGCCGATCGCCCCTCATTCACTGGTGCCTCCTGGCGCACGCGTGGTCATTATCGCCCCCCATCCCGGCGATGAAGTGCTGGCCTGCGGCGGCTTGCTGCAACTGCTCAGCACCCTGGAACACCCGCTGCAACTGATCTCCATCACCGATGGCAGCGCCAGCCACCCCGGCTCGAATGTGTGGCCGGCCAGCCGCCTGAGCGTGGTCAGGCCCCAGGAAAGCGCCGAAGCACTGCGCCGCCTGGGCATGCCGCTGCACAGCCTCAAGTGGATTCGCGGTGGCTTTTGCGATAACGCCCTCGCCGCCCGCGAACCGCAATTGAGCCAGTTCATCGCCCGCTACCTGCACCCCGGTGACGTGGTGTTTTCCACCTGGCGCAACGACGGCAATGACGACCATGACGCCGTCGGCCGTGCCAGCGCCAAGGCTTGCAGCCTGGTAGGCGCGCACCTGTATGAAGTGCCGATCTGGGCCTGGCACTGGCCCGCCCGCGAAGGAGCGGTGATCCCCTGGCAGCGCGCGCGCAAGGTACGCCTGGATACGTGGAGCGTGGCGCGCAAACTCCACGCCGCCCACGCGTATGCCAGCCAATTGGCCGGCGACCCACAGATCGGCCTGGCGCCGATCCTCGCCCAGGTGTTGTTGGAGCGAATGCGCGAACCCTACGAAATCGTGCTGCCGCCATCCTTCTGACTCGTCTATACCTGTTATTTCTAACAGTGGCGCCCTGTCCATGCACGGCTATGCTGCAACAGGACTGTGCCGCTTGAAGCGCAGTCGAGAAAGCCATGCCAACCTGTTGCATTGGCCGGTGTTTTCGAACAGGTGACCGGTATTTCCTGATCTGTATCGTGCATTTCGTTGTCATGGTCTGGCCCGCGCCTGCCGTTGCAGGTGCCGGGGCAATTATCCCCTCAATCGAGGACGGATCATGCGCACACGGACCTTTGCCTGGCTGTACCTGGTCGCCCTGGCAGCGACGCCACTGAGCTCTTACGGAGCATGCGTCATCAATAACACCGCCGGCGACGACACCTCTGCCTGTGACAGCGGCACCGCGCCGGGCTTTACCGACACTGGCGGCAACAACACCCTGAATCTCACTGCCACCGGCCGCATCACCGGGGCGGTGACCTATGGCGCCGGCAATGACTTGGTGGATGTGGAAGGCCCGAGCGCCGGGATCGACGGCAACTTGAACCAAGGCGACGGCAGCAATATCTTCCGCCTCAACCTGGGCAGCATAACCGGCTCGGTGACCCAAGGCTCGGGGAATGATGTGGCGCAGGTCACCGGCGGGCTGGCCGGCGCGATCATCCAGGGTGCAGGCATCGACAGTTTCTCCATGAGCGGCGGCACCATTGCCTCATTGGCCCAGGGCGACGGGCGCGATCAGTTCTTCATGAGCGGTGGCACGATCACCGGCGCGTTCGAGGACGGCGACCAGGCACTGATGAGCGGCGGCACCATCGGCCGGGTGGACATGAAGCTCGATAACAACATTTTCGATATGCGCGGCGGCACGATCATCGGCAACCTGGTGACCGCCTTTGGCCAAGACACCATCCTGGTCTCGGGCACCAGCCTGATCGGCGGCAACATCAGCACCAGTGGCGGCGCGGATATCATCACGGTGACCGGCGGCACCATCAACGGACAGATCCTGGCCAGTGCCGGCAATGACCTGTTCAGTTGGATCGGCGGCGGGCAAATCCGCGGGCCCATCCTGATGGGCAATGATAACGACACCGCCCTGCTGCAAAACCTGACTGAAACCCAGCTGTCATCCACCGCGTTGATCGATGGCGGCACGGGCACCGACACGCTGACGTTCGACAATACCCAGGCCAGCACGCCCGGGCGCTATGCCAACTGGGAACAGGTGATTCTGGACAACAATGCCCGCTTCACACTGGGCGGCACTTTCGTGCTGGGCGATGCCGACACCGGCACCGGCACGATGTCGGTCAACGGCAGCAGCACGCTGCTGGTCAATACCGGGGTTATCACTGCGTTCACCGCTGGCCAGCTGGTGACCGTGAACAACCGTGGCCTGATCGACATGACCAGCGGCAGCGCCATCGCCAGCGACACGCTGACCGTGAATGGCAACTACAACGGCAACGGCGGCGGGCTCGCGCTGCAAAGCGTGCTCGGCGCTGACGGTTCCCCCAGCGATAAACTGGTGGTCAGCCAGGGCACCCTCGGCGGCACTACCGCGATCAGCGTCAGCAACCTGGGTGGGGTTGGGGGCGCTACGCTGCAGGACGGCATCCAGGTCGTCCAGGCCATCAACGGCGCCAGCGGCAGCGGCACCGCGTTCAGCCTCGCAGGGCCGGTGTCCGCCGGGGCGTTCGACTATCGCCTGTTCAAGGGCGGCGTATCGGCCGGCACGGCAGAAAACTACTACTTGCGCTCTACCGTCCCCGTGGCGCCGGCCGATCCCGTCCTCGTGCCCGTGCCGGGCCCCGGTGAGCCGCCACTGCCATCCAACCCCGGGCTAACCCCGATCCCGATCTACCGCCAGGAAGTGCCGATCTATGCTGCGCTGTTTCCGGCTGCCGATCAGATCGTGCGGGGCATGCTGGGCACCTACCACCAGCGCATGGGGGACCAGGACCAGCCACAACCGGTCGGTACGTTCCCGGCGGGTTGGGGGCGGGTGTACGGCAGCAGCAGTCGCCAGCATTCCGCCGGGACCGTCAGCCCAACGCTGGACAGTTCGGTCACGGCTTTCCAGGTCGGCAGCGACGTCTACGCCAGCAGCAGCGACAGCGGCCAAACCCAGCGCGCCGGTTTTTTTGTCGGCCACAGCACCCTCAGGGGCAACGTCAAAGGCTTCAATGGCGGCTGGGAAGACCGCGACGCCGGCAAGACCACCTTGCGCGGTGACAGCCTGGGGGTCTATTGGACGCTGATCGGCGCCAACCAGGCTTACCTCGACCTGGTCCTGATGGGCACCCGCTTCGACGGCAACAACGCGTCGGATCGCGGGGTGAAAATGGACACCCAGGGCCACAACGTAAGCGCATCCGCCGAAGTCGGCTGGCCGTTCGCGCTGGTCAACAACTGGGTGGTCGAGCCCCAGGCCCAGGTGATCGTCGGCAAGACCTGGCTGGACAAGCAAAACGACGGCATCGCGGATGTTTCGTACGATGCTGACACCCGCATCACCACGCGCCTGGGCGTGCGGTTGCGCGGCCAGTACACGGTCAGCGGCCTGCCACTGCAGCCCTATGTGCGCGCGAACGTCTGGCACTCACGCGCCGGGACTGACACCGTTACCTTCAATGACGTCACGGATATCGACACCGAGCAGAAGTCCACCACCCTCGACCTGAGTGCCGGCGCCACGCTGGAGGTGGCCAATGGCGTGAACCTGTATGGCGAAGTCGGCTATGACCGCAACCTCGACAGCAACCTGTTCAACGGGCGCCAAGGCACGTTGGGCGTGAAGGTGGCCTTCTAGGTATGTATCGCACTGTGTACGGGACCGGCGGTGATACACAGCGTTTGATTCGACGGGTTTCCTGAAACAACCCAGATACAGCGCAGCGTTCAACTGAGCATCAGGCACACATCAAGCCGTAGGAGGCTCGCCATGCACGCTCAGTTGAACCGTCGCCCCACACGTCACCCGCTGTTCCTGGCCCTGGCCCTGTTGTCCTTCGGTGCCAGTGGCCTGGCGCAGGCCGAAATGCCCGAGCCGCCCGCGCGCGCGCCGGTTGCGAGCCCTCAGGCTGGCTTGGGTGCGCTCAAGCACATCAAGGCCGGGCAACTGGAGGTGGCCTACGCCGAAGTCGGCCCGGCCACTGGCCCGGCGGTGATCCTGCTGCACGGCTGGCCCTACGATATCGACAGCTACGCACAGGTTGCCCCGCTGCTCGCCGCCAAGGGCTATCGGGTGTTGATCCCTTATGCGCGAGGTTATGGCGGCACACGCTTCCTCTCGGACACGACCCTGCGCAACGGCGAACCGGCGGCCTTGGCCCGCGATGTGATCGACTTCATGGACGCCCTGCACATCCAGCAAGCCGTGCTCGGTGGCTATGACTGGGGCGCGCGCTCGGCGGATATCGTCTCGGCCTTGTGGCCAGAGCGGGTCAAGGCGCTGGTCTCGGTGAGCGGCTACCTGATCGGCAATCAGGCCGCCGGCCAGACCCCACTGCCGCCCAAGGCCGAGCTGCAGTGGTGGTACCAGTTCTACTTCGCCACCGAGCGCGGCGCCGCCGGCTACCAGAAAAACACGCACGATTTCGCCAAGCTGATCTGGCAACTGGCCTCGCCGAAATGGGCGTTTGACGACGCCACGTTCGCACGCAGCGCCAAAGGCCTGGACAACCCCGATCACGTCGCCATCACCGTGTTCAACTACCGCTGGCGCCTGGGCCTGGTGCAGGGCGAAACGCAATATGCCGGGCTGGAGCAGCAACTCGCCCAGGCCCCCGCCATTGGCGTGCCGACCATCACCCTCGAAGGCGACGCCAACGGCGCCCCGCACCCGGCGCCCGAAGACTACGCCAAGCGCTTTACCGGCAAGTATGAGTTCCGCCTGCTCAAGGGTGGGATCGGCCACAATCTGCCGCAGGAAGCCCCGGAGGCATTTGCCAGGGCGGTGATCGATGCGGACCACCTGTGAGGCGCAACCTTTCGCTATACCCTTTACTACATAGCGAACAATTGCGTAGCTTCCACAGGTCTCCCTGCCGATAGAGTCCGACGACCATGCTCCTGCGCCAATTGCACTACCTTGTGACCCTGGCCCAGGAGCAGCATTTCGGCCGTGCCGCCGAACGCTGCAATATCTCGCAGCCGGCGCTGTCTGGCGCGATCCGCAGCCTGGAACAGGACCTGGGGGTGTGCGTGGTGCAGCGCAGCCGGCGTTTCGAAGGTTTCACCGCCGAGGGTGAGCGGGTGCTGGCATGGGCGCGGCGGATCCTCTCCGACTGCGACTCGATGCGCCAGGAAGTCGGGGTTGGCGACTATCACCCCAGCGGTGTGCTGCGCTTCGGTGCCATCCCGACCACTCTGTCGATGGTGCCGCTGCTCACCGACTATTGCCTGCAGCCTTACCCGGACATGCGCCACGAGGTCTACACCCTGGCCACCTCGCAGATGCTGCAGAAGATCTCCAACTTCGAGCTGGACGTGGGCATGACCTACCTGTCCGACGGGCGTCTGCAAGCGTTCCAGACACTGCCGCTGTTCAAGGAACGCTACGTGCTGATCACCCGTGACGACAGCCTGTTGCAAGGCGCCACGCAATTGAGCTGGGAGGACGTGGCCGCCCTGCCCCTGTGCCTGCTCACCGCGAACATGCAGTGCCGCCAAGGCATCGACGCGGCGTTTGCCGAGGCCGGCGTGCGCATACAGCCCAGGGTCGAAACCGACTCGATGACCGTGCTGTATGCCCAGGTGCGCTGCTCGGGGCTGTGCAGCGTGGTGCCGCACAGCGCGTTGTCGTTGATCGAGATGCGCCAGGAAATCACTGCCGTGCCGATCGTGCCTGAGCTGCAACGGGAAATCGGCCTGGTGATGCTCAAGCGCGATCCGCAGCCGTTGCTGCTTGCCAGCGCGCTGGCGATTTTTCGCACCCTGGACCTGCAGGCGCGGGTCGACGCCTTCCTGCACTGCTGATAACCGAGGCTGATGTATAGATCAGCCCAAGCGATTGGCCGGACCTTCGCTGACGCTGGAATATGCGGATCAGGCAGTACAGATCTGCCTCAATCCAAAACAAGAAGGAAGGTCCCATGGCGAAGATTGTATGTGTGCTCTACGACGACCCCATCACTGGACAACCCGACACTTACGCGCGAGATGATCTGCCGCACCTGGAGCGCTACCCCGACGGCCAGACCCTGCCGACGCCCAAGGCCATAGACTTCCAGCCCGGCACGTTGCTGGGCAGTGTTTCCGGCGAACTGGGCCTGCGCAAATACCTTGAATCCAACGGCCATCAACTCGTCGTCACCTCCAGCAAAGACGGCGCCGACAGCGTGCTCGAGCGCGAGCTGCAGGATGCCGAAATCGTCATCTCACAGCCGTTCTGGCCGGCCTACATGACTGCCGAACGCATGGACAAGGCGCCCAAGTTGAAGATGATCGTCACCGCCGGCATCGGCTCTGACCACACCGACCTGCAAGGCGCCATGGACCGCGGGATTACCGTGGCCGAGGTTACCTACTGCAACAGCAACAGCGTCGCCGAGCATGTGGTGATGAGCGTACTGGCGCTGGTGCGCAACTACCTGCCATCACACCAGTGGGTGCTCAAGGGAGGCTGGAACATCGCCGATTGCGTGGCACGTTCCTACGACGTGGAAGGCATGCATGTGGGTACCGTCGCTGCCGGGCGCATCGGCCTGCGTGTGCTGCGCCTGCTCAAGCCGTTTGACATGCACCTGCACTACATGGACCGTCACCGCCTGCCGGAAGCCGTGGAAAAAGAGCTCAACCTGACCTATCACGACACTTTGGAAAGCCTGGCCAAGGCCTGCGATGTAGTGACTCTGAACTGCCCGCTGCACCCGGAAACCGAGCACATGATCAACGCCGACTCGCTCAAGCACTTCAAGCGCGGCGCTTACTTGATCAACACCGCACGCGGCAAGCTCTGCGACCGCGACGCGATTGCCGCTGCGCTGGAAAGCGGCCAACTGGCCGGGTATGCCGGCGATGTCTGGTTCCCGCAGCCCGCGCCCGCGGATCACCCTTGGCGCAGCATGCCGCACCACGGCATGACCCCGCACATCTCCGGCACCAGCCTGTCGGCCCAGGCGCGTTATGCGGCGGGCACGCGGGAGATCCTCGAGTGCTACTTCGACAATCGGCCGATTCGCGATGAATACCTGATTGTGCAAGGTGGCGCGCTGGCCGGCGTGGGCGCGCATTCCTACAGCGCGGGCAATGCCACCCAGGGTTCGGAAGAAGCGGCACGTTTCAAGCAATGAAGGCCCACCCGACGAGCCCGGTTCGGCGGCTGCGCGCCCTGTCCCTGATGTGGATCGGGCTCGGTGCTTTCCTTGGCCTCGCGGCCTTGGGCACCCTTGCCACCCGCACCGGGCAACCCTGGGTGATCGGCTCTTTCGGCGCCAGCGGGGTGTTGCTGTTCGCCTACCCGGAGGGGCCGTTTTCACAGGTGCGCAACGTGATTGGCGGGCACCTGCTGACCTCGCTGGTAGGGCTGTGCTGCTTGCAGGTGTTGGGACCGGGCATTGTGCCCATGGCGTTCGCCGCCGGGCTGGCGACGGTGCTGATGGTGGTCACGCGTACGGTTCACCCACCGGCTGGAGGCAACCCGGTGATTGTGTTCATGACACAACCGGGCTGGTCATTCCTGCTGGTGCCCACCTTGGGCGGGGCGTGCGTGTTGATGCTCAGCGCGTGGCTCTATTGGAAGGGAATTCACTGGCTTGAGCAGCGCTTCAAACCGACCACGGGGGACCGGGAATAACCGGCCCCCCGTGGCATTGATCAGGCGGGCACGCCGAGGATGATGTGCGACGCCTTGATCACCGCCGTGGCACTCACACCCGGCGCCAGGCCCAGCTCGGCCACCGCATCGCGGGTGACAATCGAGTAGACCTTGGAGCCGCCCGCCAACTCGATCACCACTTCGGCGTTGACCGCGCCATCGTTGACGCTCAGCACCTTGCCTTGCAGGCAGTTGCGCGCCGACAGGCGAATGTCGCTGGACTCGGTCATCAGCATCACCCACGGCGCCTTGATCAGCGCGATGGCTTCCTTACCCACCGCAATGCCCAGGTTACGTACGCTTTCCAGGGTCACCACTGCCACCAGTTGCTCGCCACCCGCCAAGGTCAGCACCACTTCGGCATTCACCGCACCGTCCTGCACCTGGCTGACCTGACCTTTGAACACGTTACGGGCACTGACTTTCATGAGGAGAATCCTTTGTTGACTTATGAGTTAGGAATTGCCGCGCATGATCAAACGTAGCGTTGTGTAATAACAACTATAGCGCCGCAGTCCGGTTCACCTGTGCCTTGAAGCGCTGACGAAAACGCGACAGTTGATAGGCAATCCCCAGCCAGATAAACCACGCGGGCATCACGCACAGCGCCAGGCGCGTGTCCGGGCGCAGCGCCAACAAGCAAAGCACGAACCCCAGGAACCCCAGGGAAAACCATGCCATCGGCACACCACCGGGCATCTTGTAAGTGGATTTGGCATGCAGGTCCGGGCGCTTTTTGCGGTAAGCGATGTAGGACGCGAGGATAGTCGACCAGGTAAAAATCACCAGGATCGCCGACACCGTCGACACAATCGTGAAGGCCGTCATCACCTCCGGCACCACAAACAGCAGCACCAGGCCGAGCAGCATCAACACGGTGCTGAACGCCAGGCTGATAAACGGCACGCTGTGCGTCGACAGTCGCCGAAAGATGCCCGGGGCATCGCCCAGGTCGGCCAGGCCGAAGAGCATGCGACTGGCGGAAAACACCCCGCTGTTGGCCGACGACGCCGCTGAAGTCAGCACCACGAAATTCACGATGCCTGCGGCCGCGGGAAAACCCGCCACCAGGAACAGTTCCACAAACGGGCTTTTGCTCGGCGATACCTGCTGCCAGGACGTCACCGCAATGATGCACGCCAAAGCCAGCACGTAGAACAGGATGATGCGCAACGGAATCGAGTTGATCGCCTTCGGCAAGGTCTTCTCCGGCGCACGGGTTTCGGCGGCTGCGGTGCCGATCAACTCGGTGCCGGCAAAGGAAAAGATCGCCATCTGGAAGCCGGCGAAAAAGCCGAACAGCCCATTCGGAAACGCTGCCTGTCGATCCAGCAAGTGGCCCAGGGAGGCTGTCACACCGGTGGGCGAGACAAACGCACTGGCAATCATCACCACGCTGACACTGATCAGCGTGACCACGGCGATGATCTTGATGATCGCGAACCAGAACTCCACTTCGCCAAACAGCTTGACCGTCAGCACGTTCAGCGCGAACAGCGTCAGCAGCATGCCCACGGCCGGCATCCAGGCGGGCACGTCCGGGAACCAGTACTGGAAAAATCCGCCGACCACCACCGCATCCCCGACCACCGCCACGCTCCAGCTCAGCCAGTACGACCAGCCCAGGAAGAACGCCGAACGCGGGCCCAGGTACGCGCCGGCAAAGTCGGCGAAGCTCTTGAAGTTGAGGTTCGACAGCAGCAGCTCACCCATGGCGCGCATCACGAAATACACGAACAGCCCGATGATCATGTAGATCAGGATGATCGAGGTGCCGGACAGCGCGATGATCTTGCCGGAGCCCATGAACAGGCCGGTGCCGATCGCACCGCCCATCGCCATCAGCTGGATATGGCGGTTGTTCAGGGTGCGTTGCAACGCAGGCTTTTCGTCCAGCCCGGGCGTGGTTGTTTTCATCACAAAACCTCTTGTTATGTTTTTGAGTTTTGGCAGAAAAAAGTCGAGCAGCGAGGGTTGTTGGAATCAGGCGGTCGCGCTTTCGAACCCGTGCAGCACGTTGACGGCGTTGATGCCGATCTCATCGACCATGTAGCCACCCTCCATCACGAACAGCGTCGGCACGCCTACGCTGGCGATGATCTCGCCCATGCCGACGAAGTCCTGGCTGTCGAGCAGGAAGTGGCTGATCGGGTCGTCCTTGAACGTGTCGACGCCGAGGGAGATCACCAGCACCTCGGGGGCGAAGGCGCGCAGTTGGCGGCAGGCGTCGAGCAACGCGACCCGGTAGTTGGCCCACGTGGTGTTTTTCGGCAATGGGTAGTTCAGGTTTAAGCCCTCCCCCGCGCCGGCTCCGCGCTCACTGCTGGCGCCGGAAAAGTACGGGTAGGAGACGGCCGGGTCACCGTGCAGCGAGATGAACAGCACGTCCGGCCGCGAGTAGAAAATGTTCTGCGTGCCGTTGCCGTGGTGGAAGTCCACATCCAGCACCGCCACGCGCTGGGCGCCCTGGGTGATGGCCTGTTGCGCGGCAATCGCGGCGTTGTTGAGGTAGCAATAACCGCCCATGTACTCGCGGGCGGCGTGGTGCCCCGGCGGACGACACAAGGCGAAGGCGCTGTGATGACCTTCATCGATCAGGGCCAGGCCGGTGAGTGCGATGTCAGCGCTGGTTTTCACCGCGTTCCAGGTGGTACGGGTAATCGGCGAGCCGGCGTCCATGGCAAAGAAGCCGAGCTTGCCATCAATGAATTCCGGCACCTTTTGATTGGCCAGGTCACGTACCGGCCATACCAATGGCAGTGCGTCGTGGCTGCGGCCGATGGCGGTCCATTCGGCCCAGGCATGTTCAAGGAACGCCACATAGCGTTCGCTGTGCGCGTTGACGTAGCAGGCCCGATCAAAATGGCGCGGCACGATGATATCGCCCAGCCCGACATGCCGGACGCGGTCACGCACGGTGTCGGCGCGGCTGGGTTGTTCGAATGAGGGCTTTAGCACGCCGTCCTTGAGTTCGGTGCCATGGTGCAAACGATGGTCATCACTAAAAACAGTCAACATTTGTCGGTATCCGCCAGTAAAAGACAGGCTCTATTTTGTTCTGGCAGAGCCGGGCTTTCTTTGCTTTTACTTGCGCCGCTGTTAGGTTTATCGGGAATTTTTACCTCTTCGGCTGCTCATCATGAAAAATAAAACCAAACAGGTCGCTCTCGACGACACTGATCTCGCCATCCTCGCCCTCTTGCAGGAGGACGCGAGTATTTCCAACGCGCAACTGAGTGAACGCCTGTCGCTGAGCCTCACGCCCTGCTGGCGGCGCCGCAAACGCCTGGAAGAGGAAGGCGTGATCAAGGACTACCAGGCCAACCTCGACCGCAAGATGCTCGGGCTCGACATCCTGGCGTTTGTGCATGTGCGCTTCGCGATCCATACCGACCATGCGCCGGACGCCTTCGAGGCGGTGGTCAGAGACCTGCCCCAAGTGCTGTCGTGCCACAAGATCACCGGCGATGCCGATTACCTGTTGCAGGTGCTCGCCGAGGATCTCGACAGCTACAGCGAGTTCGTCGAAAGCGTTTTGCGCCGACAATTGGGGATTGCGTCGATCCAATCGAGCCTGGCGCTGAGGGAGGTCAAGGCAACCAGCCGAGTGGCGATCACGCGACGCGATTGACACCTCGCCCCAAAGGTCACTGCTGCAGTGCATAGCCAAATGCCATCCACTGCAGATGTGAAAAATTCGTTAACTAATTCTCCCCAATGGCTTTTTTGCGACAGAACCTTCTGGCACACTGATACGAATAATTATCATCATCTTTATTATTCGCCATGGAGGGCGCTCGGGGAGAGTCAGCTTCATGTCTGTGCAACAACACGGCGGTAACGGTTTTTCATTCAACCTGATGGCCCTGGCGGTCTGCCTGGCCAGCTCCCAAGCGGTCTTTGCCGCCGACACCGAAGCGCCAGCGGCCACGCTCGAGCTGGGTGCCACGCAAATCTCCGGTGACAGCCAGCTCGGCGAAACCACTGAAGGCACGCAGTCCTACACCACCGGCGCGATGAAAACCGCGACCAAGCTGCCATTGACCATGCGTGAAACGCCGCAGGCCGTCACCGTCATCACCCGCCAGCGCATGGACGACCAGGCCATGACCAGCATCAACGACGTGGTCAACGCCACGCCGGGGTTGTTCCTCAATTACTCCAGCGGCCCTGGCCGGCAGTCCTACACCTCACGCGGTTTCGACATCGACAACCTGATGTACGACGGCATCCCGAGTGGCTACAACGGCGTTAGCGTGGGTGCCCAGCCGAACCTGGCGATGTTCGATCGCGTCGAGGTCGTGCGCGGTGCCACCGGCCTGGTGACCGGCGCAGGCAACCCTTCGGCCGCCATCAACCTGATCCGCAAGCGCCCGCTGGATGAGCAGAAAGTCACCCTCACCGGTGCCGCCGGCAGTTGGGACGACTACCGTGGCGAACTTGACGCCTCCAGCCCACTGAATGACAGCGGCACCCTGCGTGGCCGGGTCGTCACCTCCTACCGCGACGCCAACAGCTTCATCGACAAGGTCGAGGAAGATCACGGCCTGTTCTATGCCGTCACCGAAGCCGACCTCAGCGAAGACACCACCCTGACCCTGGGTTTCTCCAACCAGAAGGACAAGACCAACTACTTCTGGGGTTCCTCGATGATCGGCCAGGACGGCCACCACCTGAACCTGCCGCGCTCCTACAACCCCGGCACCGAATGGGAAAACAAGGACCAGGAAATCAACACGGTCTTCGCCGAACTGCGCCAGCGCCTGGCCAATGACTGGAACCTGCAGGTCAACGCCAACTACGCCCAGCAGAACGCATTGTTCTCCGGTTCCTACCAGTCGCGCTGGGTCAACAACACACCGGCCCGGACGGTCTACCAGGCCGCCTTCGACGAGGACCAGGCCGGCGTCGACGCCTTTGCCAGCGGGCCTTTCCAGGCCTTCGGACGCACCCACGAACTGGTGGTGGGGGCCAGCAAGCGGGTCTACGACCTGACCACCCACAACTACAGCCCGTACGACACCAACTGGCCGCTCACGGCCGGCAAGCCGGACTTTGTGCACACCAACAACGACCACGAAGTCACCACCCAGGACGGCGTCTACGTGACCACCCGCCTGAGCCTGGCCGACCCGCTGAAGCTGATCCTCGGCGCGCGCCTGGACTGGTACGACTACAACAACCGTGATGGCGACGGCGACTACCATGTCACCCGCAACCTGACCCGCTACGCCGGCTTGATCTACGAGCTGGACGACCATCACTCGGTCTATGTCAGCTACAGCGACATCTTCACGCCGCAGAGCGAAAAAGACACCGCGGGCACGCCGGTCAAGCCGATCGTCGGCAAGAACTATGAAGTCGGCATCAAGGGCGAATACCTCGGCGGTGCGCTGAATGCGAGCCTTGCGCTGTTCAACGTCGACCAGGAAAACCGCGCCGTCCAGATCTTCCCGCAAACCTGCCCACAGGCCACGTGCTACGAAGCCTCGGGCGAGATTCGCAGCCAGGGTATCGACGTCGAGTTGCAAGGCGCCCTGACCGAGAACTGGCAGGTCGGCGGGGGCTACACCTACGCGCGGACCCACACCATCAAGGACGACGCCAACCCGCAGAAAGTGAACAAGCAGTTCGACACCGACACCCCGGAGCAGCTGTTCAAACTGACCACCCGCTACAACTTCCAGGGCCCGCTGGAAAAACTCCGGGTCGGCGGCAACATTTCCTGGCAGAGCCGCATGTACAACGACGTGCCGCTCAATGACGGTGGCAACTACCGCCTCAAACAGGGCGCCTACGCGGTCACCGACCTGATGGCCGGCTATAAGGTCAACGAGCACTTGGACCTGCAGCTCAACGCCAACAACATCTTCGACCGCCGCTACTATTCGTCCATCGCCAACTCGGTGAGCTACGGCGGCGACGCCTACGGCACCCCGCGCAACATGATGATGACGGCCAAGTACAGCTTCTGATCCAGGCTGGACGCCCACGGCGTGCCCCAATAGGCCTTGTGGATCACGCTGCTCGCCGCGCTTAAAGTCCCCCACAGGGATGCCGATAAACTCTTGGCATCCCTGATCCTGCACAAATCCTGATACCTGCTTTGCTCTACCTGCGGGCCCACGTGGCACGCCGCATGCTTTGTTCCTGGCCAGTCCACATGGAGTAAGAGTGAATGCCCGTCCGCACGCGTTTCCTGGAGCACTACCGCAAGGCCGACCGCATCATGCTGGCGTTGATCTGGCTGATGTTCCTGTTCTCGCTGGGCCTGGCGTTCTGGCACGACACCCTGCTGCAGGCGGTGATCGTGGGCGGTGGCACCAGCGTGGTGCTCACTGCGCTGTATCGCGCCTTTGGCGGCCGCCGCGCCATGCGTTGCGCGCTCGGGGCCGGACTGATGGTGATGGCCGCGCTGCACATCAACCAGGCGCAGGGCGTGATCGAATCCCACTTCGGCATCTTCGCGCTGTTGGCAGTGCTGACGTTTTACCGCGATTGGCTGCCGATCCTGATCGCGGCGCTGACCATCGCAGTGCACCACGTGGTCTTCCATGCGCTGCAGCATCAGGGTTTCCCGGTGTTCGTGATGGAGCATCACGGCGGCTGGGGCATGGTGTTCGTCCACGCCTTCTACGTGGTGATGGAAACCATCGCCCTGCTCTACCTGGCCGTGCACAGCCAGGCCGAAGCTGTCGAAAGCCAGGAAATGCTCGAGAAAATGCTCGCCGTCACCTCCCAATTCACCGTGGCAACCGCCCAGGGTGAAGGCAAGGTGCACGTGTCCCTCACCCAGCGTTTCGACCACTTCCTGCAGCAGATCACCCATCTGATCGACGGCGTCGCCCGCGACTCCCACGGCCTCGGCCAACTCGGCCAGGCCCTCGCGAGTACCAGCGGCACCCTGGAAAAAGGCGCGCGGCACCAACTGGCCGAAATCAGCCAGATGACCGGCTCGATGCAACGCATGGAAGACGCCATGGGCCACATCGCGGTGCACGTCGAGCACGCGGTGGAACACGCCGGCAAGGCCAGCCAACAGATCATTCGCGGCCAGGAAAGCGTCGGCCGCGCCCAGCAGGAAATCACCCAGTTGGCCTCGCGCCTCAGCGGTGCCAACCAGACCGTGGAAGGCCTGGCGGTGCAAGCCGAGCAGATCGGCACGGTGCTGGAGGTGATCAACAGCATCGCCAACCAGACCAACCTCCTGGCCCTCAACGCCGCCATCGAGGCAGCCCGCGCGGGCGAGCAAGGCCGTGGTTTTGCCGTGGTCGCCGACGAAGTCCGCAGCCTGGCGCAACGCACCGCCGTCTCCACCCAGGAGATCAAAACCATCATCGAAAGCCTGCAACAAGGCAGCCGCGAAGCCGTCGAGGCCATGCACGACAGCCGGCAGGGTGTGGAGCGCTGCGTACAAGACAGCCAGGTCGCCGTGCAAATGCTGCAGGCGGTCGGCCTCGACATCGCGCAGATCGACCAGCTCAACGGCCACATCGTCAGCACCACCCGCGAGCAGACCTCGGCGAACCTGGAGATAGTCGGGCGATTGCAGGCCGTGCAGAGCATTGCGCAGAGCACCGCCAATGACGTGGAAACCCTGGCGCGCAGCAGCGAGCAGTTGCCACCGATTGCGGTGCGGCTGGACGCGCTGGGGCGCAAATTTCACGCTTGAGGCCCGAGCGCTCATGAACCCCAGCGTTGCCCGCGTAATCGATAGGGTCCAGGCATCAACGGATACGTTACACTCGCCGCCCTAAATATCTGCCAGGGAGGCGACCATGAGCGTTCGCGGTAAAGACCGACAAATCGACAATATCGAGTTCAACGTCGGTGACATTGCACGCAGCAAAGCCTTTTACGGTGGCGCATTCGGCTGGACATTCGTCGACTACGGCCCCACCTATACCGAGTTCACCGACGGCCGCCTCACGGGTGGCTTCACCACCGGCGAACCGGTTCGACCGGGTGGTCCCTTGATCATCCTGTATGCGGACAACCTCGCTGAGACACAACAGCGGCTGCACACCCTCGGCGCGGTCATCACCCGCCAGACCTTCGCCTTCCCCGGCGGCAGCAGGTTCCACTTCACCGACCCCGACGGCTATGAACTGGCCGTATGGACGGCACACGAGTAAGCCTGCCGCGTCCCTTCATCGATCATCGACTGTACTTTCTGACATGGATTCAGGTTTTTTCATGCGCAAAATTGCCCTGCCGTTTTTGACCCTGCTGTGCCTTCAAGGCTGCGCCGAAATGCCGGCCTACTCGAATGTGGATTCCAGTGAACCGCGCGATGAGTCTCGCTACACCATCGTCGAAACCGACACCTACGCGGGAAGGCCCAACCGCAGCTTCCTGGACCTGCAGCCGGACCTGAACATCATCCGGGTCAACGATAAAAAGGTCGGCAATATTCCGTTCTCGACCTACTACTACAAAAATGACTCACCGCAACGCGCCGTGCTGATACCGGGCAGCTACACAATTCAACTGGAGTACCGGCTGCCGCGGTACTTCATGTTTGCGGACTTGGAATTCGAGGGAAAACCCGGGCAGAAGATCATCGCGCGCTCGCAGTACATTGGACTGAATCGGCTGAAGATCTGGCTGGAGGATTCGGCGACCGGGGAAGAGGTGAGCAAGGGCATGCACTAAGGCTCCAGGCCCCCGAAAGGATCGAGCATTGCCAGGCTATTTCGGACGTTATCAGCGAGCGCGCATGCCTGCAGCGCCATGCGTCACACCGGGTGCTCACGGCGTGGCGCTGGTGATCGCCTTGCGAGCAACGCGCTCCCAGGCCCGCACGGCTGAGGTGGCTGCCGCTGGAAACTCAATCGTGCGTTAATCAGGAGCCAGGCGCAGCGACAACGCCTCAATGACCTGCGCCACCAGGCTGTCGGTGCTGTGGGTCCCGTCAACCTGCAGCACCGCAGCGCTTTGACTGGCCAGCCATCGCGCGTGCCAGGCTCGATTGCGGCCGCCAAAGTGCGGATCGTCGTACTGCGAGGCCCATTCGCGAAAGGCCACATGGATCGCGTGCATGTCGCCGCCGGGTGCGATTCGGTCGCCAAAGCGTTGCTGTTCACGCGCGGCCAGGCGTTGAAGGCGGACTGGCGTTGCAGTGTCCACGAAGACGATCAGCTCGACCTGGGTGATCAATTCGTCGCCCCAGTTCATACACGAGCCCGTCAGCACCCAGTCTTCGTCGCCGAGTCTTTGCTGCATCAATGACACGCGCTCAGGCGCGGCACGCTTGGTGGTGAACGGTGGGTCCGTGGGCATCCAGTAAAAATCATCGACATCGACATGGAGCACGCCCAGCCGCGCTGCGAGGTTCTGGCCCAGCGTGGTCACGCCCGCGCACGAGGCACCGGTGATGTAAACGCGCATTTTTCCTCCCTGGAGACACATCGATTTCGAGGCCCGCACGATAGCCTAAATCCACCCTGATTGAATAAAACGACATCCTTGCACCTTCGCGACAAACACGTTACAAAGCCCCATCAAGTTGTACGACGTCCTAACAATAAATCGCCATCCCCGATGACGGCGCCCACTGTTCGAGCCCCTATCATGACTGCGCCTGCCCCCATTCAAACCACGCCTGCCCTGTTCTCGCGGCACATCGCCGTGTTGATTCTGCTCTGTATGGGCTGCGCCTTTGCCGGCAACCACATTGCCGCTCGCGTGGCGTTTGATGATGGGGCCGGCGTGCTGCTGGCGATTCTGATGCGCTCGGGCGGTACCTTGTTGGTACTCGCCGTGCTGGTGCTATGGCAACGCCAAAGCCTGCGCCTGCCGCCCGGTGCATGGCGCTGGCAAGTGCTGCTGGGCCTGCTCATCGCTACTCAAAGCCTGTGCCTGTACTCGGCCGTAGCCCGCGTGCCGGTCGCGCTGGCGTTACTGGTGGCGAATGTCTTTCCGATTTTGCTCGCGCTGCTCACCTGGGCATTCGGCGGCCCGCGCCCCACTGCTCGCACCGCACTGCTGATGGGTTTGATCCTGGTGGGCCTGGTGTTCGTGCTGGACGTGCCCGGGCGCCTCTCAGCCAGCGCAGAGATCGGCCCGCAATGGCTGCTCGGCGTCACCCTGGCGTTCTGCGCCGCCTTTGTGTTCGCCTGCGCCCTGTGGATCACCGACCACAAGTTGTCGCAGGTACGCGGTTCCGTGCGCAGCCTGCTGACGATCTTCATCGTGTTCAGTAGCGTCAACCTTGCCGGCGTCAGTGGTGCCCTCGCCGACGGCCTGAACCTTCCGGCAACCAGCACCGGCTGGCTGGCACTCGCCACACTGGTCGTGCTCTACGGCACGGGCTTCATCGTGTTGTTCATTTCGGTGCCGCGCCTGGATATGCCGCGAAACGCGCCGGTGATGAACATCGAGCCGCTGGCGACGCTGCTGATGGGCTGGATCGTGCTCGATCAAATGCTCAGCGCGGGGCAGATCGCCGGTGGCGTCATCGTGGTAACCGGGATTGTGCTGCTGACGTATCGCAAGTCTGCGCAGCCTGTCGCCAAGGCCGCGTAAGGCTTGATGCAGGCCTGAACGGCGTGTGTTGTCAGATCGACACAGGCCGTATTTTTCGTCACGCCTGCGCGTCAACATCATCCAGCTTCGCCCATCGATAGTCCCCTCGCTGCACCTGGCCCAATTCCTGCGTTCTCCTCCCCCGACACGTCGCTGTTGACTACGCGGACGACTCTTTTGAGCCCCGCCGCGCAAGCCCCTCCCCCGATAATCAAGCATCCCCGATCCCATCACGAGGCCTTCCCCCATGACGAGCCCCTCCACCGAACAGGTCAGCCCTCACACCCTGCGAAAGGTCATCATCGCCGCCGGTATCGGTAACTTCGTCGAGTGGTTCGACTTCGCCGTCTACGGCTTCCTCGCCACCACCATCGCGCAACAATTCTTCCCCAGCGGCGACACCAGCGCCGCGCTGCTCAAGACCTTCGCGGTATTCGCCGTGGCGTTCGCTTTCCGGCCCCTGGGCGGGGTGTTCTTCGGCATGCTCGGCGACCGCATCGGGCGCAAACGCACGCTGGCCATGACGATCCTGCTGATGGCCGGTGCCACCACCTTGATCGGCCTGCTCCCGACTTACGCCGCCATCGGCGTTGCAGCGCCGATTCTGCTGTCGCTGATCCGCTGCGCCCAGGGTTTCTCCGCTGGCGGCGAATACGCCGGGGCCTGCGCCTACCTGATGGAACACGCGCCCAGTGACAAGCGCGCCTGGTACGGCAGCTTCGTGCCGGTGTCGACGTTTTCCGCGTTCGCTGCCGCCGCCGTGGTGGCGTACGCCCTGGAGGCGTCGTTGTCCGCCGAAGCGATGGGCAGTTGGGGCTGGCGCCTGCCGTTCCTGATCGCGGCGCCGCTGGGGCTGGTCGGGCTTTACCTGCGCTGGAAGCTGGATGAGACGCCCGCCTTCCAGGCCGTCAAGCAGGAGCATGCGGTAGCCCACTCCCCGCTCAAGGAAACCTTGCGCAACCATGGTGCGGCTATCTGCTGCCTGGGCGCTTTTGTGTCACTCACGGCGCTGTCGTTTTATATGTTCACCACCTACTTCGCGACGTATCTGCAAGTGGCCGGCGGACTGAGTCGGGCGATGGCGTTGCTGGTGTCGCTGATTGCGCTGATTTTCGCCGCGGCGATTTGCCCGCTGGCCGGGCTGTACTCGGACCGGGTGGGACGCCGGGTCACGGTGATGACCGCCTGTGCGCTGTTGATCGTGGTGGTGTATCCGTCGTTCCTGATGGCCAGCTCCGGCTCGTTCGCAGCCTCGGTGGTCGGGGTGATGTTGCTCGCGGTCGGCGCCGTGCTGTGCGGCGTGGTCACCGCCGCCTTGCTCTCGGAGACCTTCCCGACCCGCACGCGCTACACCGCTTCGGCGATCACCTACAACATGGCGTACACGATCTTCGGCGGTACCGCGCCGTTGATGGCGACCTGGCTGATCAGCACCACCGGCAGCAACCTGTCACCGGCGTTTTACCTGATAGCCGTGGCATTGCTCGCGCTGGCCGGCGGACTGGCACTGCCGGAGACCTCGCGGATTTCCCTGCATGATGTAGGCCCACAGGAAAAAGCCCCCGCGCCGCTGCTCTCGCGCTAAGCCAACCCCAACCCCACAGACAACCCCAATCCCCTGTAGGAGTTGTCGAGCCCCAGCGAGGCTGCGAAGAGGCCCTGTCAGCCGATGAAGATGTCGACTGTGAGTCCGCCTTCGCAGCCTCGCCGGGGCTCGACAACTCCCACAGGGGGCTTGCGTTTTATCAGCAGACTATCCCGCCAAATGAGAAAAATCCCAGGCCCCGCCCCACCATCAAGCCAACCCCAACCCCACAAACAACCCCAATCCCCTGTGGGAGTTGTCGAGCCCCAGCGAGGCTGCGAAGAGGCCCTCTCAGGCACTGAAGATATCAACTCTAAGCCCACCCACCCCATCATGAGGAGGGCTAACGCTTCAGTGAAATCAATTCATTATCTCTAACTCTAACCCCCGGCCTAAACTACACCTCTAAGACAGATCATATAAAGACTACTGAGCCAAAACCAACAGGCCGGCGGAATAGCACTCATCAGTGCACTTCATGTCGTCGGGTTTTATCTCAGGCATCAGGGTGTCAGATCAAAATGAACAACGAGTTTACATTTACGCTTAAGCGCCTTCGCTTCGACGAGCACTATCACCCCTCGGAAAATACACGCATCACCACTAATTTCGCCAACTTGGCCCGGGGCCAGAGTCGTCAAGAGAACCTGCGCAATACACTAAGGATGATTGACAATCGCTTCAATGCCCTGGCGCACTGGGACAATCCCAAAGGCGATCGTTACACCGTTGAACTTGAAATCATCTCGGTTGAAATGGGCATTGATGTCGAACACAGTGGCCGTGCCATTCCGCTGATTGAAGTATTGAAAACCACCATCGTCGACCTGAACACCAACGAGCGCATCGACGGCATCGTAGGCAACAACTTCTCCTCCTACGTGCGCGACTATGATTTCAGCGTGGTGCTGCTGGACCACAACAAGCATCAGCCCACCTTTGGCACGCCAGAGAATTTCGGAGACTTGCACGGCAAGCTCTTCAAGCATTTCGTGAATTCCAGCACCTACCAGGACAACTTCAATAAGCCGCCGGTGATATGCCTGAGCGTTTCAAACACCAAGACTTATCATCGAACTGAAAACCAGCACCCGGTACTTGGGGTTGAATACCAGCAAGATGAACACTCCTTGACCGATGACTATTTCAGGAAGATGGGTTTAAAAGTCCGTTATTTCATGCCATCAAACAGTGTTGCGCCGTTGGCGTTTTATTTCTCCGGCGACCTGCTGGGTGATTACACCAACCTTGAACTTATCAGCACTATCAGCACGATGGACACGTTCCAGAAGATTTACCGGCCCGAGATCTACAACGCGAACTCTGCTGCCGGAAAGTCCTATCAACCGAGCTTGAAGCACCAGGACTACTCCTTGACGCGCATTGTTTATGACCGTGAGGAACGTAGCCGCCTGGCGATTGAGCAGGGCCAGTTTGTTGAAGAGAACTTCATCAAACCGTACCACGCCATTCTTGAACAATGGTCCGCCAACTGCGCGCTTTGACTCAGCCAATACAAGGTTATCCCGAATGAAAAAATTGTTACCCACCTCCACGGCTGGCAGCTTGCCGAAACCCTCCTGGCTCGCACAACCGGAGACACTGTGGTCACCCTGGAAGCTGCAGGATGAGGCATTGATCGAGGGCAAGCAGGATGCGTTGCGTTTGGCGCTGCAAGAGCAACAACACGCCGGCATTGACATCGTCAGTGACGGTGAGCAAACACGCCAACATTTCGTCACGACGTTCATCGAGCACCTCAGCGGCGTAGATTTCGAGAAACGCGAGACGGTCAGGATTCGTGATCGTTATGACGCGAGCGTGCCGACAGTGGTGGGCGCGGTGAGCCGCCAAAAGCCGGTGTTTGTTGAAGATGCCAAGTTTCTGCGTCAGCAGACCCAGCAACCGATCAAGTGGGCGTTGCCAGGCCCGATGACCATGATCGATACGCTTTATGACAACCACTACAAGAGTCGCGAAAAACTCGCGTGGGAATTCGCCAAAATCCTCAATCAGGAAGCCAGGGAGCTGGAAGCGGCTGGCGTCGACATTATTCAATTCGACGAGCCCGCTTTTAACGTTTTCTTTGACGAAGTCAACGATTGGGGAGTGGCAACCCTGGAAAGGGCAATCGAAGGCCTCAAGTGCGAAACCGCTGTGCATATTTGCTATGGCTACGGCATCAAGGCCAATACCGATTGGAAAAAGACCCTGGGCTCGGAATGGCGTCAATATGAAGAGGCCTTCCCCAAGCTGCAAAAATCCAGCATCGACATCATCTCGCTGGAATGTCACAACTCTCATGTCCCGATGGAGTTGATTGAACTCATCCGGGGTAAAAAGGTGATGGTTGGCGCCATCGACGTGGCAACCGACACCATCGAGACACCCGAGGAAGTCGCCAACACCCTGCGCAAAGCCCTGCAGTTTGTCGATGCCGACAAGCTCTATCCGTGCACCAACTGCGGCATGGCGCCCCTACCGCGTCGCGTAGCGAGAGGCAAACTGAACGCGCTCAGTGCAGGCGCAGAAATCGTTCGACGAGAACTCTTGAACACGTGAGTTCACGGCTCCAGCCATAGGCTGGGTGATCCAGGCCGGTGAAAGTTTCAGGGAGATTCTGAAAAAGACTCCCTGAAGCCTGCAGCCCGCCAAACATCCAGTCGCCCCCAGGCTTTTCTCACCACGATCAAGCTGCCGCCCTTATCCAGGACCTACCATGTCACTCGCCAACATGGCTATCGAGCCATTGAGCTTTCGCGAAGCGCTCGGGCACTACGCATCCGGTATCACCGTGATTACGTCACACGTGGATGGCGAGCCCATTGGCTTCACTTGCCAGTCGTTCTACAGCGTGTCGGTGAGCCCACCGCTGGTGTCTTTCAGCGTGATGTCGAGTTCGGCCAGCTACCCCAGAATCCGCCAGGCGGGCCGGTTCGCCGTGAATATCCTGTCCGGTGAACAAGTCACGATTTCCAACCAGTTCGCTCGCCGCGGCACCGACAAATGGCACGGCGTCGAATGGCAGGCATCGCCGCTGGGCAATCCGCTTCTTGGCGGCAGCCTGCACTGGCTTGATTGCGAAATTCATGCCGAATACGCCGCAGGTGACCACCTGATCGTGATCGGTGAAGTGAAAGCGTTGAACCTGCAAGAGACCGCTGCCACGCAGCCATTGCTGTATTTCAAAGGACAATATTGCAACCTCGCCACGCACACCGAGGTGTGAGTCTCTACGACGGCCGCCCTTGCGCTGGCTCAACCGCACCGACTGCCGTTATCCTCCTTCTCCCCAGACCCGAGAACCGGAGCCGCCATGGACCTCGCCACCCTCGCCCTTTTCCTCCCTGCCTGCTTCGCCCTGAACATGGCGCCTGGCCCGAACAACCTGCTGTCCGTGAGCAACTCCACCCGCTACGGCTACCGCACCTCGTGCCTCGCGGGGATCGGCCGCTTGCTGGCCTTCGCCGGCATGATCGCCCTCGCCTCCGCCGGCCTTGCGGTGGTGCTGCAAACCTCAGAGTTGTTGTTCTACGCGATCAAGATCGTGGGCGCGGCGTATCTGTTCTACCTGGCGTTTCAGCTGTGGCGGGCGAATCCCGAGGCAGAGGCGCAATCGACCGCGGCCAAGGTGGGATTGTGGGCGTTGGCGCGCCAGGAGTTTCTGGTCGCGGCCGGTAATCCGAAGGCAATTTTGATCTTCACCGCGTTCCTCCCGCAGTTCGTGGTGCCGGGGCAGCCGATCACGCCGCAATTTGCGCTGCTGGGTGCGTTGTTCCTGATGCTCGAATGGATTGCTATCAGCGCCTACGCCTATATGGGCCTGCATATGCGGCGCTGGTTCGCCGAGCCACGCGGCAAACGGATCTTCAATCGTTGCTGCGCGGGGCTGTTGTCGGCAGCGGCGACGGTGTTGTTGATGGCGCGTCGGGCGTAAGCTTGCTCGCCTCAGCGGATTTCCCAGTCAAGGAGACACTCAATGAAAACCATGGTGGTCGGTGCAAGCAAAGGGTTGGGCAAGGCCCTGATCGAGGGGCTTGGTGAGCCTGGGGACACGCTGATCGGCGTGTCCCGCTCCCATCCCGGACACCTGGAGCAACGGGCCGGCGTGCAGGTGCGCTGGGTCGAGGCCAACCTCGCGGAGCCGGCCAAGGCAGCGCAAGTCATCGCAGACGCAATAGCCGATGACGGCCTGGACACGCTGATCTACAACCTCGGCATCTGGGAGGCACTGGCGTTTGACCCGGCTTACGCGTTCCTGGCTGACGACGATGACCAGTTGGAAGCCATCGTCAATTGCAACATCACCTCGACGATCCTGCTGATCAAGCGGCTGTTGCCGGTGCTGCTGAAGAGCAAAAATCCACGCATCATCCTGACCGGCTCCACTTCCGGCCTGCCGCAAAGTGGCCGGCCTGAGGTTGCCTTCGGAGCTTCCAAGTTCGCCTTGCGCGGTATCGCCGATGCCCTGCGTGAAGGCTATCGCCAGCAACGCCTGGGCGTCACCTGCCTGAACCTCGGCTACCTCAACACCGAAGACCCCTTGAGCACACCGCGTGCGGTGGCCGAGCAACGCGGTGAAGGCCACTCGATTCCCGTGCACGATGTGGTACAGGTGGTGCGCATGACGCTGAGTCTGTCTTCCGCCAGTTTCGTCAAGGACATCACCCTGCCGGCGATTCTGGACGAGCGCTTTTGACCGAGGAGCCTGCACATGACCCGCAACGAACTCGCCGACCTTTACCGAGGCTACATTGACTGCCTCAACCAGCAGGACTGGGATCGCCTGGGCGACTTCGTCCACCCGGACGTGACCTACAACGCCACACGGGTCGGCCTCGACGGTTACCGCGCGATGCTGGAGCGTGACTTCCGCGAAATCCCCGACCTGGTATTTCGCATCCAACTGCTGGTCGCCGACCCGCCCACGGTGGCCAGCCGGCTGAATTTCAACGTCACGCCCAGGGGCGAATTCTTCGGGCTGCCGATCAATGGCCGGCAGGTGAAATTCGATGAAAACGTGTTTTATGAAGTGCTCGACGGCCGGTTTGCGCACGTATGGTCGGTGATCGACAAGGCGGCTATCGAAGCGCAGCTCGGCGTCTAGACTCCATACACCCGTCACCTGTGGAGACCGACCATGAAACGCAAGAACACCCTCTGCCTCTGGTACCACGGCGCCGCCGAGGAGGCTGCCCGCTTCTATGCCAGCACCTTCCCGGACAGCACGGTCGATGCCGTGCACCTGGCACCCGGCGACTACCCTTCCGGCAAGCAGGGTGATGTGCTGACCGTGGAGTTCACGGTGATGGGCATCCCGTGCATCGGTCTGAATGGCGGCCCGATCTTCACGCACTCCGAGGCGTTTTCCTTTCAGGTGGCCACCGATGATCAGGCGGAAACCGACCGGTACTGGAATGCAATCATCGACAACGGCGGCCAGGCCAGCGTCTGTGGTTGGTGCAAGGACAAATGGGGGCTGTCGTGGCAGATCTCGCCAAGGGTATTGACCGCCGCCGTCTCCAATCCGGACCAGAAGATCGCCAAGCGTGCCTTCGACGCGATGATGACCATGACCAAAATCGACATTGCCGCCATTGAAGCCGCCATCAAGGGCTAAGCAACGGCGGGCCTTGGGGTTAGGTCCCTGAGGCCCCGATGCGATAACCTTAAAGATTGACACTCCCCTGCCGTCACCCTTACATCCCCGAATGGACTCAATGAGGCTCTTGTGCGCGTTTTAACTTCCCTATTGCTTGCCGGTGGCATTGCCACCTTGTCCGGTTGCGCCACCCAGGCCAACAGAGTCGACCAAATGTTCGCCGTTACCTTGGGCCAACCGCTGGTCGAGAACAGCATCGTGCGCGAAGGCGACCTGCTGAGTTTCGAAGTGCTGATGCCCGAATTCAAAACCGGCATGCGCCCTACCATGCAGTTCGAAGCCGCGTGCTCGTCGCCACAACTGTACCTGCTGTACATCGACGGCTCGCAGCGTGTCTATCCGCTGAAAGCCGGGCGCTACAGCAAAGCGCGCGAGCTGTCCGCCGACCTGTATGCAAAGTTGGCCGCCAACCCGACCTTCGTGCGTGCCTGTGCCGAGACGCCCAAGCCTGACTGGCGCCTGGTCAAGAGCGACGATCGCGATAACTGGGTGCTGATCGACGCCGCCAGCGTCAAGACCGTGCAGGGTGAAACCCGCTTCTGGGCGGCGTTCGATAACCCCACGGTACTCAACGACCTGCCCTACGACGCGCCGTACGCGCAAAAACGCGAGCACTTTGCGGTGTCCTGCGCAAACGGCACCTACAAGGAACTGGCCGGGTATGACCTGGACGCACGCAATCGTGTCAGCGACGGCCGCGTCGACAGCTTCCCGACGCCACGCGCGATGGCCGGCAGCAACGACGACTACGAGTTGCTGTTCAAGCATGTCTGCGCCACCCCAGAGAAAATCGCCGCGCTGCCGGTGTTCAAGCCGCGCCTGAAAGCGCCGGCCAACATCGCCTTGACCTCGGTGCAGCCACAAGTCCTCGCCGCGTTGGCGCCGTTCAAGCAGGACAAGCCGGCGCGCACCCTGAAGTACGTACACTTCACCGGCACCTCGACCATGAAAGGCAAGACCAGCAATTCGACCATCGAGCAGTTCATCAGCCAGGACGCGGCGAGCGGCCAGCAGGCGATCGCCCTGCGTGGCGATGGCTACGAGTCGCAGTCGGTGAGCTGGCGCAACCTGATCGAACTGGTGTCCAAGTCGACCTTCTCGAGCATGGCCGAAAGCTCGACGCTGACCCAGCTGAGCCTCACCGGTAACTGGAAGGAACTGCCGGTCGGCGACACGGTGGTCTACCAGATCAACCGCTCGACCCTCAACAGCTTGCTCGGCAGCTACAACAAGCAGCAGGTCACGCGCTGCGTGGTCGAGCGCGAATTGCCGGCGAGTGAACTCAATCCCAAGCTGCTGGGCAGCGCCAAGGCCTTGTCGTGCCGTACCGACGACGACAAGTACAACCGCGTCAACCACCTGTTCTACCTGACCGACTATGCGTATTTCCACGAGTCCAGCACGGACAAGAATGAGTTTTTCTACTCCGATTCGCGCATCGATCGATTCGAATAACAGCGCCGAATAAACATCGTTGACACACCCTGTAATATTCCATGAAGATGGAGGCCTTATTCAGGGTGTGTCAGTCAATGTCCGCAATGTCCTCCGTTAACCTTTCCGCCGTTGGCTTGATTGCCAAGGCGCAAGGTTGCGTTGCGCACGCCCTCAAATCGAAGAAACAGTCGCTCATGTGACCGGGGCGCGCTGTCCCGTCAGATGAGCTGACAGGACATTGAGCGCGACGGACTCCCTCCCCCTTTGCACAATTCCCCATGCCCTTCTGACGGTGACTCAAGCGGTCAATCATCAGGAGAAAATGCATGTCCTCGTTTCAAGGTATCTGGGTTCCCGTAGTCACGCCGTTCCACGACGGCGCCATCGATTTCATCGGCCTGCACCGGCTGGTCAACCACCTGCTGGAACAGCACGTAGCCGGAATCATGGTGTGTACCACCACCGGCGAAGCGGCGTCGCTGAGCCGTGCGGAACAACTGGCCGTGCTCGACGCGGTGTTGCAATGGGTGCCGGCGCACCGCGTGGTAATGGGCCTGGCGGGCAATAACCAGAGTGAACTGCTGCAGTTCCAGGGCGAGGTCCTCAAGCGCCCGGTGGCTGGCCTGCTGGTGCCCGCGCCGAGCTACATCCGCCCGTCCCAGGCCGGCCTTGAAGCGTTCTTTCGCACGGTGGCCGACGCGTCCAGCGCGCCGATCATTCTCTACGACATTCCCTACCGCACCGGCGTGACCTTCGAGCAGGCGACCTTGCTCAACATCGTCGCGCACGAACGCATCGTGGCGATCAAGGATTGCGGCGGCAACCTGGACACCACCCTGGCGCTACTGGCCAGTGGTGCGGTGGATGTGTTGTGCGGCGAGGATATCCAGATCTTCAATGCGCTGTGCCTGGGTGCCAGCGGTGCGATTGCGGCATCGGCGCATGTGCGTACCGCAGAGTTTGTGGCGCTGTGGCAGCAGGTACGTGATAACCAACTGACCGAGGCCCGGACGACGTTTTTGGAATTGGTGCCGTTGATCAACACGATGTTCATGGAGCCCAACCCGGCACCGGTGAAGGCAGCGCTGGCCCTTGAAGGTTTGATCAGCGACGAGCTGCGCGCCCCGATGCAACGGGCCAGCGAGGCGGTGGTGACACGGTTGCGCGAGCTTCCTGGAGTTCGCGCATAAGCGCTGATATACAGGCCTCTTGGTGCCAGGGCCCGCATTTTTCTGGTGAGCGGGCTTTTTTGTGGTGAGCGGGCTTGCCCCGCGTTGGGCTGCGCAGCAGCCCCAAAACCATCCACCGAGAATTGCCTGACACACCGCATCTGGCGGACTGGGGCTGCTTCGCAGCCCAACGCGGGGCAAGCCCGCTCGCCACAACAAGCGCGCTCACCACAAAAAAGCTTGCCTGCCACAAAAAGGCCTGCTTGCCACAACAAAGCCTGCTTGCCACACCCCCCCACTTGCCACAACAGCTCAGCCTGATTCAGAACCTCAACCCTGCCTCGCCATATGCAACCTGTGCAGCGTGATCTCGCGCACGGCCTGTTTACTCAGTTCAATATGACGCTTGAGCAGGTGCTGCGCCTGATCGGCCTGGCGTTGCAGGATGGCCGCGAGGATTTGCCCGTGCTCCTCGTACGTCGCCGCAATGCGTGACGCCTGGGTAAAGTCGAGCCGGCGGATGATGCGGATTTTTTCCGTAATGGCGTAATGCATACGCGCCATTTCGCCATTGCCCGTGGCGTGCACCAGGTCACAATGAAAACGCTCATCCAGCGCCGAGACGGCCTGGGTGTCCTGCAGACGCTCCCCGGCTTCTACCTGCCAGATCGCCTGCAAGGCCTGCAATACAGGGCTCGGTTCGTCCATCGCGCACAAGCGGCTGACCGCTGCCAGTTCCAGCACAATGCGCACGTCATACAGCTCTTCGAAATACGCGAAGTCGAACGGCTTGACCTGCCAGCCGCTGCGAAAATACACCTGCACGTACCCTTCCTTCTCCAGGCGATAAAGCGCCTGGCGCACCGGGGTACGGCTGGCCTGCATGCGCATAGCCACATCACCTTCGCTGAAGCGATCGCCCGGCAGCAGGCGGAACTCGAAAATATCCGCCTTGAGCTGCGCATAGACCTGTTCAGCCAGGCTGTCCGGTCGTGGCTTGGCGGTTGTCGTCGTCGCCAGTTGCATGCCTACCCCCGGCTCGCAATAAAGGCGCGCCAGCCGCCAAACTCGGTGATGTCGAGGGCGTCGGCCAGGGCCCAGGGCTCGCAGATAAAACCTTTGACGCTGCGCCCATCCGCCAGCAGCAGATTGCCGATCCCCAAGGGCGCCGGGATCTCGGCGACGAATTCACCGAAGCGCGCAATCGGCATATCCCACAGCTCGACAACAATCGCACGCCCGCTGTCTGCCTTGGCCAGCCCAGGCTTGGGTGGCACGGTGCCCGGCAGGGCATAGAGCCGATAGTTGTCGGCCGTCAGGGTCTGCTCCACCAGCACCGCGTTACGCGAGGTCAGCTGCACGTTCAGCGGCATGCCGGTCAGGTGCGCGCCCACTACCGCCACCCGCACGCTGCCAGGCGCCTGCAGCGCGGTGGCCGGCGCGGGCAAATAACGTTCGGTGGCGCCCAAGGGCAGGTCCAGGCTGGCCTGCCAGCGTTTGCCCAGGTGGGCCAAGGCCGTGTCGTGCCAGGCCGGTGCCAGCAAGGTGATGCCGCTGGGCAACCCATCGCTGCGCAGGCCCGCCGGGAGCGCCAGGGCCGACAGGTCGGCGAGATTGGTGAAGTTGGTGTAATAGCCGAACTGCGAGTTATAGCGCACCGGCTCCTGGGCCATTTCCGCCTGGGTGCGAAGGGTTGGCGACGTGGGCACCAGCAACGCGTCGAAACCCGCCAGCGTGTCGTTGATGCGCCGGCTCAGCTCGGCCCGCAAGTACTCAGCCTTGTAGGCGTCGCACGCGCTGTACTGGCGGCCACTCTCGACAATGCCGCGCACCACCGGGTTGATCGCCTCCGGTTGCTGCTCAAGCATGCGTTCCAGGGCGACGGTACGCTCGGCGACCCACGGGCCGAAATACAACTGGTCCGCGAGGGCCTTGAACGCGCTGAAGTCCACCGGGGTGATCACCGCGCCCAGTGCCTTGAAGCCTTGCACCGCGTGCTCAAACACCGCCTGGTTAAGGGTATCGCCAAAAAACTCCAGGCTCGCCGGAATCGCCAGCTTGATCGCCGCCCCCACCGCGACTGGTGCGGTATGCGGGTCCACACGCGAATAGGCGTCGCTGGCATCGTAGCCCTCAGCAACGCGCATCACGCTTTCGGCGCATTCGACGGTCAACGCAAACACCGAGATGCAATCCACGGTGCGGCACGCCGGCACCAGCCCGGTATTGGACAGGCGGCCCTTGGTCGGTTTCAACCCGACGATATTGTTGAACCCCGCCGGCACGCGCCCGGAGCCTGCGGTGTCGGTGCCCAGGGAAAACGCCACCAGCCCACGCGCCACCACCGACGCCGAGCCTGAGCTGGAGCCTCCGCTGACGTAATCCGCGTCAAAGCTATTGCCCACCGCGCCGTAGGGCGAGCGTGTGCCCACCAGGCCCGTGGCGAACTGATCGAGGTTGGTCTTGCCCATCAGGATCGCGCCGGCTTCGCGCAGCCGTTGGACTACAGATGCATCCTGCGCCGCCGTGTAGGCAAATTCGGGACAGGCCGCCGTGGTCTCCCAGCCGGCCGCATCGATATTGTCCTTGATTGCGAATGGCACGCCATACAGCGCCAGCTGGGTGACATCACCGTCCACCGCCGCCAGGCGCGCGCTCAACTGCGCCAGTTGTTCGGTCAGCTGCGCCGGGGTCGCACGGGCGATCCAGGCGTTGTCGTCGCCGGGGTACTCAGCGGCGAGGGTCAGCAGAATATCCGGGGTGATGCTGCCGCTACGGTAGCCGTCAAGCCACTCGCCGAGGGTCCAGCCAAACGCGTTGTGCATGGGAAACTCCATCTTGTATCCAAGTTTGGATAAGTGGAAGCAAACCCCAGGCCAACCTCGAAACCCAATGAATGCGCGGGCATGCACTCAAACCCTGCCCGCTGATAGCGCACCCACCCATCGCCCATGCGCCAAAAAAAGACATTCAGCGGACCGCGCGGTTGCGACCCGCCCGATACCGGCCTATGTTCCAAGCCATGCCGTGCATTTTGCTGTCCATCCCATTCGCAATCAGGTGAAGACATGCCCACGCTTTCCCGCCCCGCCGTCCTCGAGCTGATCGGCAATACGCCGCTGGTTCGGGTCAGCCGTTTCGATACCGGCCCCTGCACACTCTTTCTCAAACTTGAATCACAGAACCCCGGTGGCTCCATCAAGGACCGCATCGGCCTGGCCATGATCGACGCCGCCGAACGCGACGGCCGCCTGCGCGAAGGTGGCACCATTATCGAAGCCACCGCCGGCAACACTGGCCTGGGCCTGGCGTTGGTCGGCCGGGCGAAGGGCTATCGGGTGGTGCTGGTGGTGCCCGACAAGATGTCCACGGAAAAGGTGCTGCACCTCAAGGCCATGGGCGCCGAAGTGCATATCACCCGCTCCGACGTGGGCAAGGGCCACCCCGAGTACTACCAGGACGTGGCCGCGCGCCTGGCCAAGGATATTCCCGGCTCATTCTTTGCCGACCAGTTCAACAACCCGGCCAACCCCCTGGCCCACGAAACCAGCACCGCGCCGGAAATCTGGGCGCAGACCCAACATGATGTCGACGCAATCGTGGTGGGCGTCGGCTCGGCCGGCACCCTCACCGGCCTGACCCGCTTCTTCAAGCGCGTCCAACCGGAACTGGAAATGGTCCTGGCCGACCCGGTGGGCTCGGTGATGGCCGAATACAGCCGCAGCGGCCAGCTGGAAACTCCCGGTTCCTGGGCCGTGGAAGGCATCGGCGAAGACTTCATCCCCTCGATTGCCGACCTCTCCAGCGTGCGCCACGCCTACTCCATCAGCGATGAAGAAAGCTTCGACCACGCGCGCCAACTGCTCAAGGCCGAGGGCATTCTCGGCGGTTCCTCCACCGGCACCCTGCTCGCCGCCGCCCTGCGCTATTGCCGCGAACAGACCGAACCCAAGCGCGTGGTGACCTTTGTGTGCGACACCGGCACGCGCTACCTGTCGAAGGTCTACAACGACCAGTGGATGAACGACGCCGGCTTGTTGCAATACAAACACTACGGCGACCTGCGCGACCTGATCGCGCGGCGCTTCGAAGATGGCCGCGTGATCAGCGTGAGCCCCGACGACACCCTGCTCACCGCCTTCCAGCGCATGCGCCTGGCGGATGTCTCGCAACTGCCGGTACTGGTCGACGGCCAGACCCTGGTCGGCGTCATCGACGAGTCCGACATCCTGCTCGGCCTGCATCACGACGCGGCAGATTTTTCCATGGTCGTCGCCAGCGCCATGACCGATCACCTGCAGACCCTGGCCCCCAGCGCCAGCCTCGCCGAACTGCAGGCGGAACTGGATCGCGGCCTGGTCGCCATAATCGCCGACGCCTCGGGCTTCCACGGCCTGATCACGCGCGTCGACCTGCTTAACCACCTGCGGAGATCCCTTGTATGAGTCAGCCCGATAAAAGTGCATTTGCCACCCGCGTGATCCACGCCGGGCAATCACCCGACCCGACCACGGGCGCGCTGATGCCACCGATCTACGCCAACTCCACCTACCTGCAAGACAGCCCCGGCGTACACAAGGGCTTCGACTATGGCCGCTCCCACAACCCCACGCGCTTTGCCCTGGAACGCTGCGTCGCCGACCTCGAAGGCGGCAGCCAGGCGTTTGCCTTTGCGTCCGGGCTGGCGGCGATTTCCACCGTGCTGGAACTGCTCGACGCCGGCGCTCATATCGTCTCCGGCAATGACTTGTACGGCGGTACCTTCCGTTTATTCGACAAAGTGCGCCAACGCAGCGCCGGGCACCGCTTCAGCTTTGTCGACCTGAGTGACCTGTCGGCTTTCGAAGCCTCGTTGCAGGACGACACGCGCATGGTCTGGGTCGAAACCCCGAGCAACCCGCTGCTGAGCCTCACCGACCTCAGCGCGATCGCACGTATCTGCCGCGACCGCGACATCATCTGCGTGGCCGACAACACCTTCGCCAGCCCGTGGATCCAGCGTCCGCTGGAGCTGGGCTTTGATGTGGTGGTGCACTCCACCACCAAGTACCTCAATGGCCACTCCGACGTGATCGGCGGCATCGCCATCGTCGGCGACAACCCCGCGCTCGCCGAACGCCTGGGCTTCCTGCAGAACTCAGTCGGCGCCATCGCCGGCCCCTTCGACGCCTTCCTGACCCTGCGCGGCGTGAAAACCCTGGCGCTGCGCATGGAACGCCATTGCAGCAACGCCTTCGACCTCGCCACCTGGCTGGAACAGCAACCGCAAGTGGCGCGGGTGTACTATCCGGGCCTCACGTCCCACCCCCAGCATGAACTGGCGCGCAAACAGATGCGTGGGTTTGGCGGGATGATCTCGGTGGACCTCAACAGCGACCTGGCCGGCGCCACGCGCTTCCTGGAGAACGTCAAGATCTTCGCCCTGGCCGAAAGCCTCGGCGGCGTGGAGAGCCTGATCGAGCACCCGGCGATCATGACTCACGCCAGCATCCCCGCCGCCACGCGCGCGCAGTTGGGGATCGGCGATGGGTTGGTACGGTTGTCAGTGGGGGTCGAGGATGTGGAGGATTTGCGCGCCGACCTGGCCCAGGCGTTGGCGCAGATCTAACCGAAGAAACGAGCCTTTGTGGGAGCTTGGCCGGCGATGCAGACACCGCGGTGCACCAGGTGCTTCGCGGTGATGCAATCGCCGGCCAAGCTCCCACATAAGTCCATCAGCTTGACGTTACATTGGCCCGTGCGCTGTGCAGTTTCTTGTAGCTGTCGATCAGGCGCAGATGCCGGTCCAGCCCTTCCAGCTTCATACTGGTGGGCGTCAGCCCGTAGAAGCGCACGCTGCCCTCGACCGAGCCGATCACCGCGTCCATCCGCTCATTGCCAAACATGCGGCGGAAGTTGGCCTCGTAGTCCGCCAGCTCCAGGTCTTCGTCCAGTTCCATCTCCAGCACCGCGTTCACTGCCTGGTAGAACAGCCCGCGTTCGACGGTGTTGTCGTTGTACTGCAGGAACATCTCCACGCACTCCTTGGCCTCTTCGTACTGCTTGAGGGCGAGGTAGATCAGCAGCTTCAGCTCCAGGATGGTCAACTGGCCCCACGCGGTGTTGTCGTCGAACTCGATGCCGATCAAGGTGGTGATGTCGGTGTAGTCGTCCAGCTCGCTTTCCACCAGGCGCTCGGCCAGTGCCTGCAGCGCCTCGTCGTCGAGGCTGTGCAGGTTGAGGATATCGGCGCGGAAAAACAGCGCCTTGTTGGTGTTGTCCCAGATCAGGTCATCCACCGGGTAGATTTCCGAGTAGTCCGGCACCAGGATGCGGCAGGCCGTGGCGCCGAGGTGTTCGTACACGGCCATGTAGGACTCTTTGCCCATACCTTCCAGAATGCCGAACAGCGTCGCGGCTTCTTCGGCGTTGGAGTTTTCCCCCTGGCCGGAGAAGTCCCACTCGACGAATTCGTAGTCCGACTGGGCACTGAAGAAGCGCCACGAGACCACGCCGCTGGAGTCGATGAAGTGCTCGACGAAGTTGTTCGGCTCGGTCACTGCGTGGCCTTCGAAAGTCGGCTGGGGCAGATCGTTCAAGCCTTCGAAACTGCGGCCCTGGAGCAGCTCGGTGAGGCTGCGCTCCAGCGCGACTTCCAGGCTCGGGTGTGCGCCGAACGAGGCGAATACGCCGCCGGTGCGCGGGTTCATCAGGGTCACGCACATCACCGGGAATTCACCGCCCAGGGACGCGTCCTTGACCAGTACGGGGAAGCCCTGGGCTTCCAGGCCCTGGATACCGGCGAGGATGCTCGGGTATTTGGCCAGCACCTCGGCCGGTACATCCGGCAGGGCGAATTCACCTTCGATGATTTCGCGTTTCACCGCGCGCTCGAAGATCTCCGACAGGCACTGCACCTGGGCTTCGGCCAGGGTGTTGCCGGCGCTCATGCCGTTGCTGAGGTAGAGGTTTTCGATCAGGTTGGAGGGGAAGTACACCACTCCGCCGTCCGACTGACGCACGAAGGGCAGCGAAACGATGCCGCGTTCTTCATTGCCGGAGTTGGTGTCGTACAGGTGCGAGCCGCGCAACTCGCCGTCGCGGTTGTAGATCTTCAGGCAGTAGGCATCGAGGATTTCGCTCGGCAGCTCATCCTTGCGACCCGGCTGGAACCAGCGTTCGTCCGGGTAATGCACGAATGGCGCGTTGGCCAGCTCTTCGCCCCAGAACTGGTCGTTGTAGAAGAAGTTGCAGTTGAGCCGCTCGATGAATTCGCCCAGCGCCGAGGCCAGTGCGCCCTCTTTGGTCGCGCCCTTGCCATTGGTGAAGCACATCGGCGAATGCGCATCGCGGATATGCAGCGACCAAACGTTGGGCACGATATTGCGCCACGACGCGATCTCGATCTTCATCCCCAGGCCGGCGAGGATCGCCGACATGTTGGCGATGGTCTGCTCCAGCGGCAGGTCCTTGCCGGCGATATAGGTGCCGGCTTCGGTGCCCACGCCAGGCATCAACAACGCCTGGGCGTCGGCGTCGAGGTTGTCGACTTCTTCGATCACAAACTCGGGACCGGCCTGCACGACTTTCTTCACGGTGCAACGGTCGATGGAACGCAGGATGCCCTGGCGATCTTTGTCGGAAATATCGGCGGGTAATTCAACCTGGATCTTGAAGATCTGGTTATAGCGGTTTTCCGGGTCGACGATGTTGTTCTGCGACAGGCGAATATTGTCAGTGGGGATATTGCGCGTCTGGCAATACAACTTCACGAAGTACGCCGCGCACAATGCCGATGACGCCAGGAAGTAATCGAAAGGCCCCGGCGCCGAGCCATCGCCCTTGTAGCGAATAGGCTGGTCGGCAATGACCGTGAAATCATCGAACTTGGCTTCAAGTCGGAGATTGTCGAGAAAGTTGACCTTGATTTCCATGCGGGCACACCAGAATAACGGGCTATATAAAAATGGCCGCCATTATGAAGTGTTTCACCGGGAAGTTTCAGGCTTTTGACCAGTGGCTGGCGAATTGTCGAATGTGCATTAACCTTTTGGCAGTTGGCGCCGATGGACTGAGTGCAACCAGGGAGTAGTCGGAATGCGCAACAACCAGCCTGTTACACAACGCGAGATTTCACTCGCGTCTTCGCAAAAACTCATCTCCGCCACCGATGTCCGGGGTGTGATCACTTACTGCAACGATGCCTTTGTCGCCATCAGCGGATTCAACCGCGCCGACCTGATCGGCGCGCCGCAAAACATCGTGCGTCACCCCGATGTCCCCCCCGCCGTGTTCGCGCACATGTGGAGCGCGCTCAAGCAAGGCCTGCCCTGGATGGGCATCGTCAAGAACCGTGCGAAAAATGGCGACCATTATTGGGTCAACGCCTATGTCACCCCCATCTTCGAAGGTGCCAATGTGGTGGGTTTCGAGTCGGTGCGGGTCAAACCCAGCGCCGATGAAATCCGTCGCGCCGAGGCGCTGTACCGGCGTATCAGCCAAGGCAAGCCAGGCGTGCCGCGCCAGGATGCGTGGCTGCCGGCGGCCTTGAGCTGCGTGCCCTATGTGGCGACCGCCGTTGCCGGCAGCGTTGCCGGGTTGTTCCTCAGTGCACCGCTGGCCCTCGCAGTGGCCGTGGCGGTCGCAGTGCCGGTGGGTGTGCTGTGCTCGCGCGTTCGCCAGGGCAGCACCTTGCGCCTGCTGGCGGGTGTCGAGCCGTCGACCTCGGATGCCTTGATCGCGCAGATGTACAGTGACGCACGCGGGCCTCAAGCCCGTTTGGAAACCGCGTTTCTCAGCCAGACTGCACGCCTGAAGACGTGCCTGACCCGCCTGCAGGACAGCGCCGAACAGCTCAGCGCCCTCGCCGGCCAATCCGATCAATTGGCCACGGCCAGCTCCAACGGCCTGGACCGTCAACGCGTCGAAACCGAGCAGGTCTCGGCCGCCGTCAACCAGATGGCCGCGACCACCCAGGAAGTCGCCAGCCACGTGCAACGCACCGCCGATGCCACCCAGCAAGCCAACGTGCTGACCGGGCGTGGCCGCGAAGTGGCGCGCGATACCCGCGAAGCCATCGAGCGCCTGTCTGCCGTGGTCGGCGAGACGGGCGTCACCGTGGCGCAGTTGGCCAAGGACAGTGACGAAATCGGCAGCGTGGTGGATGTGATCAAGGGCATCGCCGACCAAACCAACCTGCTCGCGCTCAACGCCGCGATCGAGGCCGCGCGCGCCGGCGACATGGGCCGTGGTTTCGCGGTGGTGGCCGACGAAGTACGCCAGTTGGCCCAGCGCACCACGCAATCAACCACCCAGATCCACGCGCTGATCACTCAGTTGCAGGCATCTTCCAACAATGCCGTGCAAAGCATGCAACACGGCCAGCGCCAGGCCGAGGAAGGCGTGGCCTGGGTGCTGGAAGCGGACCAGGCACTGGTGGGCATCAGCGAAGCGGTGTCGCATATCACCGACATGACCACCCAGATCGCCGCCGCGACCGAGGAACAAAGCGCGGTCGCCGAGGAGATCAGCCGCAACATCACCACCATCGCCGAACTGGCCGACCAGACCTCGATCCAAGCCCATCAATCCACGGACCTGAGCAAGGAACTGACCCATACCGCGTCCACCCAATACGCCTTGGTTGAACGCTTCAACCGCTGACTGCGATGGGGACAGCGGGCTTCCTGTGGCATAGGATATTCCTGTGACATAGGAAGCCCTGGGCAAAGGACCCTCCTATGGCAAAGGGGCCCCTGTGGCAAAGGTTCTTCCTATGGCAAAGGGGCCCTCTGTGGTAAAGAACCTTCCTGTGGCAGAGGCGCCCTCTGTGGTAAAGGACCTTCCTGTGGCAGAGGCGCCCCCTGTGGCAAAGGACCTTCCTGTGGCAAAGGCGCCCTCTGTGGTAAAGGCCCCTCCTGTGGCAAAGGCGCCCCCTGTGGCGAGCGGGCTTGTCGAATCGTCGCACCGCCCGCGTTGGGCTGCGCAGCAGCCCCAATACCCTCGCCTGACATTGCACATTCTGCTTGATTACGGCCCCTGCGCAGCCCAACTCGAGCAGTGCAACGACTCGACAAGCCCCCCACCCCAGCAGCGCTATCCCCCAGAAGCTACCCACGCCTTTGCGACCTGGACCTGCTTGAGGTAACGTCCACCCACGCGCCCTCATGAAGCCCCTCGCCATGTCCATTGCCGATAACCTCATCGCCTTTACCTTAGCCGCCACCCTGCTGACGCTCACGCCCGGGCTCGACACCGCACTGGTGCTGCGGACCGCCACGGTAGAAGGCAAACGCCAGGCGCTGCAGGCCACCCTGGGGATCAACGCCGGTTGCCTGCTGTGGGGCGCGGCGGTGGCCTTCGGCCTGGGCGCGTTGATTGCGGTGTCCGAGGTGGCATTCAACCTGCTCAAATACTGTGGCGCGGCCTACCTGGCCTGGCTGGGCTTGAACATGCTGCTGCGTCCACGTCGCTCACTGGCGCCGGCTTCGCCCGAAGCGAAACCCGGCGGCAACTGGTTTATCAAGGGCATGCTGGGGAATGTGCTGAACCCCAAGGTGGGAATTTTCTACGTGTCCTTCCTGCCGCAATTCATTCCGCAAGGGCATTCGCTGATCGCCTGGACATTCGGCCTGGTGAGCATCCACGTGGTGCTCGGGCTGCTGTGGTCGCTGGTGCTGATCGGCGCCACGCAGCAACTGTCCGGCTTTCTGCGCCGCGAGCAAGTCATCCAGTGGATGGACCGCACCACCGGCGTGATCTTCGTGTTGTTTGCCGCGCGGCTGGCGTTCAGCAGGCGCTGAGCCATTCGCTCTCCGAACCACGCGTAACGCCAACATGACTGAATTCTCCGGGTGAGACAAAGCCCCCCCTTGTGGGAGCCGTCGAGCCCTGGCGAGGCCGCGAAAGCGGTGTGCCAGGCACTAAATTCATTGGCAATGCCACCGCCTTCGCGGCCTCGCTGGGGCTCGACGGCTCCCACATTTGATCTTTGGGGCGGCGGATTATGGGGGGGGTAATTCAAGGCTGCTTGCGGTAATAACCGGTCAGGTAATCCGGGCTGTCCGGCGCTGAGTTGTGCTCGATTACCGCGAAGTTTTTCACCAATTGAATGTGGTACGGACCTGCACGGCGAGTCGCCAGCGGTTCCGGCACGATGATGAGATTTTCGGTTTCCATCGGCACGCGGTGGTGGGCGGTGACGATGACTTTTGAGGTGCCGGTGTCTTTGAGCGTCACGGTGAACTCCGCGACTTCGCGCCCCTGGGCATCGCGCTCGGGCAGGATTTTCAAGTCCAGGTCGCCGTCACGGTCCAGGAAATCATCACGCATCTGGTAGTGACCGTCGCGCTGGTCGCGGGCGACTTCATCGAATTTATCGTAATCCGGTTGCTGGTACTCATCGTGCAACTGGATGGCCAGTTCGCGCGTGTCGCCCTTCGCACCACTGACCCAGGTACCGGTGTAATCACGGGTGATGCGCCAGATGCCGGTCTGATGGCCGTCATCGGTGTATTCATGCAGGTAGAAGAAGGGTTCACCAGCATACTCACCGCGGTCACCCACCAGCTTGATCGGCTGGCCGCTGCCACTTTTGGTGTAGCGCAGTTCGCCGATCAAGACCGCGCCCTGTTGCTGGTACCAGATTTCCACCGGAATCTTGCCATCGAGCGTGCCGACCAGTCGCTGCGCGTCCTCGTTGACCGGCCCCTCAAGCCTGGGTGTTTCCAGCCACTGGCCATCCTTCCATTCGCCGGTGGTGCGCAGCATGTAGCCGCTGGGCATGCTGGTATTTTCATTGCTGTCTGTGGCCGGCACTTCTTCCTGGGTGTAGAAGCTCAGCCGGACCAATTGGTCGCCCTGCATCTGCCAGCGACTGGCGCGCATCCAGCAACAACCGCGGTCGGTTTGCGAATGGATAACGCCATCCGTGGGATTGATCGAAAACATCCCGCCGGAGGTCTCGTTCGCCAGGTCGGTCAAGGGTTGGTTCAAGACCCATTGCACCTGTTGCGGGTCTTGCAGGTACACATCGTAATTGAATTGAAAATCTTCAGCGGCGCCGCTGCCATTGCGGATAGCCAGGTCCTGACGACCATCACCGTTGATATCGGCGAAATACAACAGCCCGTACTCGCCCACCAGATGGTCCGCGTCGGTTTTGCCGTGGCGATCCAGCGGCACATTGCCGGCGGGCGTTTGCAACTGCTGGAGAATCGCGAGCGTCGCTCTGTCGCGCACGGTGATCAAGGCTGGTGCCAACGTTTGCAGGTCCTGCGGGACCTCGGGGAACAGCACTTCGACCAGGAACTTGCCACTGGGCTCATTGACCGAGAACGATCGGGGTTCGGCCATGGCGGCGGTGGCCAGGGCCAGAAAGAGGATTACGCCGGCGAAGTACGCACGCATCCTGAGCATCCTTGCTGAAATTGGGGGGCGGCAGTGTAGCGGTTGTTTTCAAACAAATCGCGGTTTGAACGCACACCAAGATCGGGCTTGGGGTTGATGCCATTGCGGGCTTGTTCCAGGCGCTCGGTGATGAGCGCCATAAAGTGTCCTTGATTTGGCTGAAGCGGGTTGCATCTTGATCCTTCGGCACGGGCGATATCTTCGTTGCCTGACCCGCCGCCTTCGCGGCCTCGCCAGGGCTCGACGGCTCCCACAGGAGGGGATCGGGGCGTTTGCTCGTACTCGTTCAATGCCCACGACAATCCGTGTAGCGCCAGCGAGGCTGCGATGGCGGTGGCGCTGTCTAGAGCAAGACCCGCTGAAGGTAACCCTCAAGAACGTCAACCTGCGCGGATGAAACAATCGCGGCGATATACCCGTCAGGGCGCACCAGCACCCAGTCACCGAGCGCCAGTTCATAAGCGCGCTGAAAGTGCCCCTGCGCATCGATCATGTCGCCTTGCAGGCCGAACCGATGGATATGCAGCCCCGGCCGCGCGGCCACCGAGCCGCGTTTTACTCCGTACCCGAGCAATGTCCAATGCGTGCCCTGGAAGAGGTTGAACAGTCGCAACGATTGGCCTGCCGCCCCCCGGATCGGTGCATCCGGTGCCCGGTCGCCGGCGCGCAGGCTGGCAGTACGTGTCGGCTGCACCAGGGCCAGCGAGGACTGCGGGTAGCCGATATCCAGCTGGTGCACTTCCCTGCCCCGGCGCAAGTCGCCGTTGGCCATCGCGCCCAGCAATTGGGTGGCCAGGCCGAGTACGGACGCGGCGACGGGACGGCGTTCTGCCTCGTAGCTGTCGAGCAGATCATCGGACGCGCCGTGAGCCGCCGCGGCGAGTTTCCAGCCGAGGTTGTAGGCGTCCTGCACGCTGGTATTGAGGCCCTGGCCGCCGGTAGGTGGATGGATATGGGCGGCGTCGCCCACCAGCAACACACGGCCGACGCGGTAGTGGTCGGCCAGGCGCGCATTCATGCTGTAGGCCGATGCCCATGACACGCAATGCACCTCAATATCCTCACGCCCGGTGCGCTGGGCGATGAGCGCCGTCAGCCCTTCTGCACTCATGTCGACATCAACCTCCAGAGGAATCGGGCCCTGGATCTGGAACAGATCGGTGCCGGCCAACGGGCATATCGCGACTTGTCGCTGTACATCGCCCTCGCCAAAACGGTGCCAATGGTCACGCGACAGCCCGGTGAGCACCACGTCCGCCACCAGCGCGCGTACGCCCAGCGTCTTGCCAGGGAAGCCAATCTGCAGCGCATGCCGCACAAAACTGCGACCGCCATCGGCGCCCACCAGCCAGCGCGCGCGAACGGTGTCGGCGCCCGTCGGCCCCATCACCTGCGCGGTGACGCCGTCATCGTCTTGAACAAAGTCCAGCAGTTCACAGCCGAATTCAGGCCGATGCCCCAGCTCCAACAGACGCTCGCGCAGCACTTGCTCAGTCAGAAATTGCGGCACCATCAGCGGCTGTTGATAAGGCTCGGCCGGTGTCGCAGGATGCTGCGCGATAGAATTGCCGTCACTGAAGCTGCCATCGTCGCGGTAGCGCCGTTCAGTCGGATAGACTCCCCCCATTGCCACCAGGCGGTCGAGACCCCCCAGGTCTTCGAAGACTTCCTGTGACCTTGGCTGGATGCCCTTGCCGCGCGAGCCATGGAACGGCTGTGGGCTCTTCTCGATCAGACGGAAGGTGATGCCCCGTCTGGCCAAGTCGATCGCGAGGGTCAAGCCGGCAGCACCGGCACCGCAAATCAGTACATCGACAGCGCATCGCTCGTTCATACGGGCCACCTATATGTGCAATACGCACATATTAAGAGGGAGAAGCACAGTGTCAATTAAAAATGTGCAAAGCGCACATATATCCGCCCAACTGCGCGACCTGCATGGATCGCTGGTGGAAATCGTCGGCGTGATGAATCGCCCGCAACGCGACGAGGCGATGGTGCGCGAAGCCGGGATTTCCCTGGATCGCGCGCTGTTTCCGCTGCTGGTGCTGGTGGAGCGGCTGGGCCCGATTGGCGTGGTTGAACTGGCCGATCGTGTTGGCCGCGACTACACCACCGTAAGCCGGCAGGTGGCGAAACTGGAAAGCCTCGGCCTGATCCTGCGCCAGGAAAGTGCAGCGGACCGCCGCGTGCGTGAGTCGGTGATTACCGACAAGGGCAAGGCCATGACGGACCGTGTCGATGAGGCGCGGGAGAGGATCGGCCAGTCGATCTTCTCGACCTGGGACGAGGGTGATTTCGACAACCTCGTGCGGCTGATGCGCAAGTTTGCCGAGGACATCAAGGACGATTCAGTGCGGGCGACGAAGGGGATGTAGTGAAGCCATGCACTGCGCTCTGGTGAGCCAGGCTGAGTTGTTGAGGCAAGCGGGCATCCTATGGTGAGCGGGATTGTTGTGGCGAGCGGGCTTGCCCCGCGTTGGGCTGCGCAGCAGCCCCAAACCCAACCCCTCGGTTTACCTGAAACAGCGCAGTGATCTTGAGAGGGGCCGCTGCGCGCCCCAACGCGGGGCAAGCCCGCTCACCACAACAGGATCGCTAGCCACAACAGGCCCGCTAGCCACAGGAAGCCACTCACCACAACAAGCCCACTAGCCACTGGAAGCCCACTCAACACACCAAGCCCCACTAGCCAAAGGAAGCCCACTCACCACAACAAACCCGCCAGCACATAGGCACAACCGCCCCGCGCGCTATCAATCCACCGCCAACTCCACCACCCCGCCGTTCAACCGCACCGGCCATACCCGCAATCGCTGCTCCGGCGCCTCAAGGCATTGACCGTCCTGCAGCCGATAATGCTGCTTGTAGATCGGCGCAGCCACCACCAGCTGGCCCTTGATGCTGCCGACCAGGCCGCGGCCGATGACGTTCGCGCCGGACTGCGGGTCATGGTTGTCGATGGCGTACAGCGTCTGGTCCGGCGCCTGCGGCAGGTAGAACAGCGCCACCTGCACGCCGTCGACCCATACCACCACGCCGGAATTGCTCACCAGGTCTTGTTCGGTACACACGCGTTTCCAGCTGGCCAGGTGTCGCTGGCTGTTGGGCTGGCTCATCAGGCAATCTCCTCGGTGACGGCAATCAGGTTGAGTTCGGCGGCCATGATCGGCCGGCGCTGGCCGCGTTCCTGCACAAAGTGAATGTCCGGGTCGGCGCGCTTGTCGTTGACGAACGTGCGGAAGCGCTTGAGTTTCTCCGGGTCCTTGAGGGCGTTGGCCCACTCGCATTCGTAGCGGTCGACCACCCGTTGCATCTGCGCTTCAAGTTCCGCGCCGAGGCCCAGGCTGTCGTGCACGATCACGTCCTTGAGGAACTCCAACCCGCCCTCCAGGCTTTCGCGCCACACCGAGGTGCGTTGCAGCTTGTCGGCGGTGCGGATGTAGAACATCAGGAAGCGGTCGATGTACTGGATCAGCGTGGCGTCATCGAGGTCGGTGGCGAACAGTTCCGCATGGCGTGGGCGCATGCCCCCGTTGCCGGCGATATACAGGTTCCAGCCCTTCTCGGTGGCGATCACGCCGACGTCCTTGCTCTGCGCTTCGGCGCACTCGCGGGTGCAGCCCGACACCGCGAATTTGAGCTTGTGCGGCGAGCGCAGGCCCTTGTAGCGGTCTTCGATGAGCAGCGCCATTTTCACGCTGTCCTGCACACCGTAGCGGCACCAGGTGCTGCCCACGCAGGATTTCACCGTACGCGTGGACTTTCCATATGCATGCCCGGTTTCGAAGCCGGCAGCGATCAGCTCGGCCCAGATGTCCGGCAGCTCATGCAGTTGCGCGCCGAACAGGTCGATGCGCTGGCCGCCGGTGATCTTGGTGTAGAGGTCGTATTTCTTCGCGACCTCGCCGATCACGATCAGCTTGTCGGCGGTGATCTCACCGCCCGGAATACGCGGGACCACCGAGTAGGTGCCGTTCTTCTGCATGTTGGCCATGAACGTGTCGTTGGTGTCCTGCAGCGGCACCAGGGACGGGTCCATGATCGGCTGGTTCCAGCAGGAGGCGAGGATCGAACCCACCGCCGGCTTGCACACATCGCAGCCGGTGTGGCCACGCCCATGCTTGGCGAGCAGCTCCTCGAAGGTGCTCAGCCCCTCCACCCGCACCAGCGCATACAGCGCCTGCCGGGTGTGGGCAAAGTGTTCGCACAGGCTTTTATCGACACTGACGCCACGCGCGATCAGCTCATGCTCGAACACCTGCTTGAGCAACCCGGCGCAGCCGCCACAACCGGTACACGCCTTGGTCTGGGACTTGAGCACGCCGAGGTCGCTGCAGCCACCGTCGATGGCCGAGCAGATCGCGCCTTTGGTGACGTTGTGGCACGAACACACCGTGGCCGATTCCGGCAACGCGCCAGGGCCGAGTGTCGGTGCGCCGCTGGACGACGGCAGGATCAGGCTCGCCGGTTCCGCCGGCAACGCGATGCGGTTCTGCAGATATTGCAGCAAGGTGTCGTAGTAGCTGTTGTCACCGACCAGCACCGCGCCGATCACGTGCTTGCCGCTCGCATCCACCACCAGGCGACGGTAGCTGGCGCTCGCCTCGTCGATAAACTGGTAGCTGCGCGCGCCGGGCGTGTGGGCATGCGCATCGCCTATGGAACCGACGTCGACGCCAAGCAATTTGAGCTTGGTCGACATATCGGCGCCCACGAAAGGCTCGGCGGCCTCCCCGCTCAACAATGCGGCCACGCCACGCGCCATCTGATAGCCCGGCGCGACCAGGCCGAACAGGCTGCCGTTCCAGGACGCACACTCGCCAATCGCGTAGATGTTCGGGTCGCAGCTCAGGCATTCGTCGTTGATCACCACCCCGCCGCGCGGGCCGATCTCCAGCCCGGCCTGGCGGGCCAGTGCGTCCTGGGCGCGGATACCGGCGGAGAACACGATCAGGTCGGTTTCCAGATACGCCTCATTGGCGAAGTTCATGCGGTAGCGGTACTGCTCGCCCGCACTGATCGATTGAGTGGCGCGCGACAAATGCACACCGACGCCGAGGCGCTCGATCTGAGCCTTCAGCGCCAGGCCGCCAAAATCATCCAGCTGCACCGGCATCAGGCGCGGCGCGAACTCCACCACATGGGCTTCCAGGCCCAGGCTCTTCAAGGCGTTGGCGGCTTCCAGGCCCAACAGGCCGCCGCCGACCACCACGCCGCGCCGTGCATTGGCTGCCGCCGCGCGAATGGCGTCGAGGTCTTCAAGGGTACGGTAGACCAGCCGCGAATCGCCTTCGGCGCCTTCAATCGGCGGCACAAACGGGTAGGAACCGGTAGCGAGCACCAACTTGTCGTACGCCACGCAACCATTGGCGGTGATGACCTCGCAACGGGCGCGGTCGATTTCCAGCACCGGCACGCCGAGGTGCAGGGTAACGCCCGGCGTCTGGTACAGCGACGCCTCGGACAGCGCCAGCGACTCGGCATCGCGGCCGGTGAAGTATTCGGAAAGGTGTACGCGGTCATAGGCACGCATCGGCTCTTCGCTGAACACGTGCAACCGATAATGCGCCAGCGCGCCGCGCTCGATCAGTTGCTCCACACAGTGGTGGCCGACCATGCCATTGCCGACGACGATCAGGGTTTTCATCTGTTTATTCATTCCAAGCACCCGGCAACGTTCATCACGGTTTTAAAAGCAAAAAAAAACGCCTGAAACCTTGCGGTTCCAGGCGTCTTTGCCTGTTCTTCTGCGGGATCGGATCGGCGACTGCGCCGGCTCTGCCGCGATTGCCCCTGGTGTCGATCGTCGTTGACCGAGATGGGTTGAGGATGAACTTGCAGGCGGCGTGCCAACCCGCCCAGGTGCCCGTAGCAGCCACACCCGGCGCCTCCTCTGCCCCTCCAATACGCCGAATCCCGCCTCCAACTGGTGCGCCCTGCTTCATAACTGCGCACTGGAGCATTTGTGTGGCGAGGGTCCTGGCTCTCGTTGGCGTGGGTAGCGCACCGAGGATTTTGGCGCCGCTGCGCAGCCCGGCGGGAGCCAGCGCCCTCGCCACGACACGTGAGCCCGCCTGCGTTCAAACCTGGCGCGTGACTTGCTAGGAACCCCACATACAGCAGTCAACGCTGACTGCCCAATCACGACAAAGGCGCCGTGCAATCCCCGTTTCCAACGGAGGGTTGCAGGGCGCTTTTTTTATGCCGGGCACAAAGCAGTCGAGGGGTACGGATGGCAATTCAAAGCGTGCGCAGCGTGTGCCCTTATTGTGGTGTGGGCTGCGGCATCGTCATGCAGGTCGAGCACAACAAGGTGGTCAAGGTGATCGGCGACAAGGCCCACCCCACCAATTTCGGCCGCCTGTGCACCAAGGGCACTACCTGCGGGCAATCCATTGCCGAGTCCGGCCGCATGGAAAACGCCTACGTGCGTCAGGCGCGCGATCACGACCCGGTGCGCATTGGCATCGACACGGCCATCAGCGACACGGCCAGTCGTTTGCGCCACATTCTCGACACCCACGGGCCCGACGCGCTGGCGTTCTACGTGTCCGGGCAAATGTCCCTGGAAGCCCAATACCTGGTCAACAAACTCGCCAAGGGGTTTGTGCGCACCCAGTACATCGAGTCCAACTCGCGCCTGTGCATGGCCAGCGCCGGCAGTGGCTACAAGCTGTCCCTGGGCGCCGATGGGCCTCCGGGATCCTATGCAGATTTCGACCGCGCCGACCTGTTCTTCGTGATCGGCGCGAATATGGCCGACTGTCACCCGATCCTGTTCCTGCGCATGATGGACCGGGTCAAGGCCGGGGCGAAACTCATCGTGGTCGACCCCCGACGCAGTGCCACGGCGGACAAGGCCAACCTGTTCCTGCAGATCGCCCCCGGCACCGACCTCGCCCTGCTCAACGGCCTGTTGCACCTGCTGGTGAAAAACGGCCACACGGACCCGGCCTTTATCGCGGCCTTCACCGAAGGCTGGGACGCCATGCCCGGTTTCCTCAAGGACTACCCGCCGGCGCGGGTTGCGCAACTGACCGGCCTGGCTGAAGCCGACATCCGCCAGGCCGCCGCCTGGATCGGCCAGGCCGGCGATTGGATGAGCTGCTGGACCATGGGCCTCAACCAGAGCACCCACGGCACCTGGAACACCAACGCGCTGTGCAACCTGCACCTGGCCACCGGCGCGATCTGCCGCCCCGGCAGCGGGCCGTTTTCCCTCACCGGCCAGCCCAACGCCATGGGCGGGCGCGAAATGGGCTACATGGGCCCGGGCCTGCCGGGGCAGCGCTCGGTGCTGGTCGAGGCCGACCGCGCCTTTATCGAAGACCTCTGGCAACTGCCCGCAGGCAGCCTGCCGCGCCAGGTCGGCGGCGGCACCGTGGCGATGTTCGAGCAGATGGCCGCCGGGCAGATCAAGGCCTGCTGGATCATCTGCACCAACCCGGTGGCCAGCGCGCCGAATCGACGCAAGGTCATTGAAGGCTTGCAGGCCGCCGAACTGGTGATCACCCAGGACGCCTTCCTCGACACCGAGACCAACCGCTACGCCGACATCCTGTTGCCCGGCGCACTCTGGGCCGAAGCCGAAGGCGTGATGATCAACTCCGAACGCAATCTGACCCTGATGCAGAAAGCCGTCGACGCCCCCGGCGAGGCCTTGCCCGACTGGCAGATCATCGCCCGGGTCGCCTGCGCGATGGGCTTTGCCGAGGCCTTCACCTACACCTGCGCCGCCGACGTATTCGACGAAATCAAGCGCGCCTGGAACCCCAAGACTGGCTATGACATGCGCGGCGCCAGCCATGCACGCCTGCGCGAAACGCCCTTGCAATGGCCCTGCGCATCCGCAGATGGCGCCGACCGCAACCCGATCCGCTACCGGCATGGCGACACACTCAAGTTCGCCACCGAAACCGGCAAGGGCCAGTTCCTCGCCCGTCCGCACATGCCGCCAGCGGAGATGCCGGATGCGACGTTTCCCTTTGTGCTCAACACCGGCCGCCTGCAGCACCAATGGCACACCCTGACCAAGACTGGCAAGGTCGCCACGCTGAACAAACTCAACCCCGGCCCGTTCGTGGAATTGCATCCCGAAGACGCCGCGCAACTGGGCATCAAGGACCAGGACCGGGTCGAGATTCGCTCATCACGCGGGCATGCCGTGCTCCCTGCGGTGGTCACCGACCGCGTGCGGGCGGGCAACTGTTTTGCGCCGTTTCACTGGAACGATGTGTTTGGCGAACACCTGGCGATCAATGCAGTGACCAACGACGCCGTCGACCCGATTTCGTTGCAGCCGGAATTCAAGTTCTGCGCCGTGGCCCTGACGCGGATCGAGCTGATCGACCATCAGTTCCTCGACGCGCCCAAACCCGTAACCCGCGTTATCCCCCCTTCAGCAGAGGACCTCACCATGTCGCGCCTCGACGCCTTCGCCGATCTCGCGGGCCTGCGCAACGTGCCGGCGCCGGCACTCAGCGACAGCGAACGCACCTACCTTGCGGGCTTTCTCAGTGGCCTGCGCGCCAGCACTGGCCACGAAGCCGGCGTACCGGTGATGCCGGCGCAGGCCCCCTTGGCCAAAGACACTCGGTTGTGGCTCGACGGCCTGCTGGGTGGGCTGTTCAGTCGTGCGCAAGCGGTCGAAGCCAGCGCCCTGCCCGGCCCGGCCGTCACCCTGCTGTGGGCCTCGCAAACCGGCAACGCCGAAACCCTGGCCGAGCGCTGTGCCCAACGCCTGCGCGACGCCGGCATAGAGGTGGTGCTCAGCGCCATGGCTGACTTCCCCGCCAGCAGACTCGCCAGTACCCACACCCTGGCCCTCATCAGCAGCACCTTCGGCGACGGCGACCCACCGGACAACGGCGAAAGTTTCTGGCGCAGCCTCAGCAGCGCCGACATCCGCCTTGAATCGTTGCGCTATGCGGTGCTGGCGCTGGGCGATCCCAATTACGACCAGTTCTGCAAGCACGGTAAACAGCTCGACCAGCGCCTGCAGGAACTGGGCGCCACTCGCCTGCTGGAACGCGTCGACTGTGACACCGAATTCGAAAGCCGTGCCGACGCCTGGCTGGCGCAATTGCAGCAAACCCTCAACCCGGCCAAACCTGCAGCGCCCGCCACACCCGCCGGCAAAACCAAGCTGTTCGGGTCACGCCTGCTGCTCAACCGGCACTTGAACCCGCACAGCGCGCACAAGGAAACCCGCCAGTTCGCCCTCGACCTGGCCGACTCCGGGCTGAGCTATGAAGCCGGCGATGCGTTAGGGGTGATGCCGCGCAACTGTCCGGAACTGGTCAGTGAACTGCTCGACCTGACTCGCCTGCGCGCCAGCACCTGCGTGAATGTCGACACCTTCGGCGAAGTGGCCCTGCAACAGGCGCTGACCCAGCACTTCGAAATTGCCCGTCCCAGCGGCGACACGCTCGCGTTCATCGCCGAGCGCAGCGCCAATCCGGGCCTCAAGCAGTTGCTCGAACCCGAGCGCAAAGCCGAGCTGAAGGACTGGCTGTGGGGCCGACAGCTGGCGGACGTGCTGCACCACTATCCGATTGAATGCACAGCGCAGGAGCTGCTCGGCACCCTCAAGCGCCTGCAACCGCGCCTGTATTCAATCGCCTCCAGCGCCAAGGCTTACCCGCGCGAAGTCCATCTGACGGTGGCCGCGCTGCGTTATGGCCGGCGCAAAGGCGTGTCGTCGACCTTCCTCGCCGACCGCGCCGGCGACGCCGAGGTGCCGGTGTTCGTGCAGCCGTCGCGGCACTTTCGGACACCCAGCGACGGTAATGTGCCGATGATCATGATCGGCCCCGGCACCGGCGTGGCGCCGTTCCGCGCGTTTTTGCAGGAACGCCGGGCACAGGGGCATCAGGGCCGCAACTGGCTGTTCTTCGGTGAACAACATGCGGCCAGCGATTTTTACTACCAGGAGGAACTGCAAGACTTGCAGCACGATGGCCTGCTGACCCACCTGAGCCTGGCGTTTTCCCGCGACCAGGCGCAGAAGGTCTACGTGCAGGACCGCCTGCGCGATCACGGTGCGGAGCTGTGGCGCTGGTTGCAGGAAGGCGCGCAGCTGTATATCTGCGGTGACGCCAGCCATATGGCCAAGGATGTCGACCAGGCACTCCGTCAGATCGCGCAAACCCACGGCGGGCTTGGCGCGGAGAGCGCGGCGGAGTACTGGCGCGCATTGAGCGAGCAGAAGCGTTATCTGCGTGATGTGTACTGATTGGATACAGAACAATAAGCACTTTGTATTGTGTACAAGAAACCCTAAAGATTTATCCGACCCAGGCCGAAACAGCAGGCATAGCAAATCGCCGCCACTCTAGGCTGGACGGCGTCGATTTGGCCGCCCTCCACGCTGATGGTCGTCTCGATGAAAATAAAAAATAAGCTTGTACTCGCGTTTGTCTCGGTCGCATTTATCCCGGTAAGCCTGGTCGCCGTGATTTCGGTGATGAACACGCGGACCCAGGCCGTCGATCAGTTCATCGACGGCAGCACGCGGGAAATCCGCCAGATCGATGGCAACATCCGGCAGTTCTTTGATGGCACGCTGCAAAACGTCGATCAAATGGCCACTGATCCTGTATACACTTCCGTGAACACCCTGAAGAACTATCAACCCGCCGATGCCGCCAGCCAGCCTATGCCGGCCGAGGCCCAAGCGATGATCGAGCGCTTCGCGCGCTTCGGTGCCACGCACCCGGCGGCGGCCATCCTGTCCATCGGCCTGGAAGACGGTACCTACGTGAAATGGCCGGATGACCCGCAGCTGGCCAAGTACGATCCGCGCACACGCCCCTGGTACAAGGCGGCAATGGCCAGCCCCGGCAAGACCGTGCGCACCCCTGCGTACTATTACGACAAGGACGACGTGGCCCTGGTCGGCACCGCGCGCGCCTTGCTGGATAACAGCGGCAAGGCCAAGGGCGTGTTCGTGGTCAGCGTGTCGCTGAAGAACCTCACCGAGTTGGTCAAGAGCATCAAGCTTGGCGAAAGCGGCTACGTGATGCTGATCGAAGACGGCGTGGTGCTGGTCGATCCGCGCGACGCCGCCCACAGCTTCAAGCCACTCAAGGACCTCGGCGCCGCTTATGCCCAACTGGCCGCGACGCCCCAGGGATCCACCGAGGTCGAGATCGATGGCGTGCGCTACATGGCCAACGTCTGGACTTCCCCGGGCCTGGGCTGGCGCTACATCGGCCTGATCGAACATCGCGAAGTCATGGCCGAAGCCATGCGCATGACCTACCTCACCGCCGTCATCGTCGGTGTGCTGGTGTTGATCTTCGGGCTGATCGCCGCGGCGTTCTCCAAGGTCATCGTCAAGCCCATCGGCCAGGTCAGCACCGGCCTGCAGTCGATCGCCCAGGGCGAAGGCGACCTGCGTCATGAGCTGCAGGTGCAGGGCAAGGATGAAACCGCCGAACTGGCCGGCTGGTTCAACAAGTTTCTCGCCGCCATTCGCCAACTGATCCAGCATATCGGCGCGGCGTCGGCCAACTTGCAGAACGCCTCGAAGGTCAACAGCGAAGTGGCGCACAACATGAACGAGGCCGCCGGGCGCCAGCGCGAAGCGGTGGAACTGGTCTCCACCGCGTTCAACGAAATGGTCGCCACCGCCAACGAAGTCGCGCGCTCCTGCAGCGGCGCGGCGGAGTCTGCCGAGAACGGCCACCGCCGTGTCGCCGAGGGCAAGCAGCAGATCGAAGTCACCACCGACAACGTCAACCGCCTGGGCCGCCGCCTGACCGAATCGTCGCAGGCGATGGTCGAGCTGGAAGCCGGCAGTCGCAGCATCAATCAGATCCTCGGCACCATTCGCGCGATTGCCGAACAGACCAACCTGCTGGCGCTGAATGCCGCCATCGAGGCCGCCCGCGCCGGTGACCAGGGCCGTGGTTTTGCCGTGGTTGCCGATGAGGTGCGCGCGTTGGCCAAGCGCACCTCCGACTCCACCGGCGAGATCGAGCAACTGCTCGGCACCCTGGAAAACAAGACCCAGGAAGTCACGCAAAAGATGGGCAGTTGCCTGGATCTGTCACGCGCGAGTGTGTCGTCCATCGAAAGCGCGCGCGACAGTTTTGAAGGCATCCAACTGTCGGTCAACGAGATCCGTGACCAGAACCTGCAGATCTCCGCCGCCGCCGAGGAACAACACAGCGTCGCCGAAGAGATCAACCGGCATATCCAGCAGATCTACGACGAGGCGCGACTGGTGGAAAGCCTGGCCAACTCGGCGCAGGACGACTCGGGACGGCTGTCGAACCTGTCGGATGAGCTGAATGGGCTGGTGGGCCGCTTCAAGTCCTGATGAACGCCGAGATCTGTTGCCACATGGCACGCGGGTTGGAATACATCGGGAAGTGCCCGCACTCGGCAATCGGCGCCAGGCGCACACCGTGTGCCTGGATATGCGCGAGGTAGGACAGCCCGGCGTTCTGCTCGCCGTACATGAACAGACGCGGGCACGGCAGGCCGAGGAACTTGTCCATCAGCCCGGCGTTATCCGACAGCTCCACCATCGACTGGAAAATCCCGCGCACCGCGCCGGCCCGCACCTTGTGGCGCAGGCTGGCCGAGTACAGCGCGCTGGCATACGCCGGGGCCTGGCGGGTGCGCTCGATGAAGGCGCGGAAAAACGCCTCGGGATCGTCCGCCGGGTAGTCGACGATCTGGCGGCTGAGGAAGCAGTCTTCCGGGGCGATGTTGCCCTCTATGTCGATGAAGCTCAGCACACGCCCGGGAAAACGGTGCGCCAGCATCAGCGCCGTCAGGCCGCCCATGGAGTGGCCGACCAAATGAAAGCGCTCGATCTGGAAATGCGCCAGCACCTGCAACGCGGTGTCGAGCAGGAACGGGATGCTGATCTTTGTCAGGTCGGCGCACTGGCTTTCACCGCAGCCGGGGGCGTCGTAGGCAATGAACGGGTGCCCGTCGAACGCCGGGTGCAGGTCGATATCGGCGTAGTCTTCCTTGGTCGAGCCAAATCCGTGCAGGAACACGATGGGCGCGCGGTCGCCAGTGCGATGGATCGCGGCGATGTCCAGCGATACGCCGTCTACCGTCAGCGGCAAGTGGGTGTGAGTGAACGACATGATGGGGTTTCCTGGAACAGACAGCCCGGCAATTTCAGCGGTTTCCTGCCTGCTGTAAATGACGGATAACGGAACGCGTTCATACGCCAATCGTATGGGTCTGGAAGTGCTCGATCAGCTCGCTCACCAGCGGGTTGGGCCGTTCGGTGTTCCAGGCGACTGCGGTGGTCACCACGTTGAGTTTCTGCGTCAGGGCGCGCAAAACCACGTTGTCCGGCGCCAGTTTTTTCAGCGCTGCCGGCACCAGCGCAATGCCCTGGCCGCAGCTGACAAAGGCGATTTGCGAGGCCACCGAGCGCACTTCGTGCAGGACCCGGGGCGAGAAACCACTGGCACGGCAGGTGGCGATGAGGTTATCGAAGTACACCGGGCTGACCTTGCGCGAAAACATCACCAGCGGCTCGCTGGCCAGGCTCGACAGGCTGATGCGCGTACGCGACGCCAAGGGGTGATTGCTGGGCAAGGCCACCATCAGGCGATCCTCGCGCAGCGGCAGCGACTGGATTGCCTGGCCGAGGTCGCCGTCCAGCCGGGCGAAGGCCAGGTCGATATCACCCGCTTCCAGGGCCGGCACCGCCTCGACGCTGTCGATCTCGCGCACCGACACGGTGAGGTGCGGGTAGCGTTGCTTGAGTTGGTCGATCAAGCCGGGCAACACATCGAACATCGCCGTGGAAATCGCGCCGATGGTCAGCATGCCGGACTGCCCCGCTACCGCCTCTTCCACCGCCAGCTCCAGGCGCTCCAGCTGCTCGGCAAACTTGCGCACCGCCGGCAGGATCGCCGCGCCGACCGGCGTCAACTTCGCCCCACGCCGCGAGCGTTCGAACAAGGTGACCTTGAGCGCCTGCTCCAGCACCTGGATTTGCTCGCTCAACGGCGGCTGCGACATCCCGAGGCGCTTGGCGGCGCGGCCGAAGTTCTGCTCTTCGGCAACGGCGAGGAACAGCCAGAGGTGACGAATCAGGCGGAAGTTGATCATGGGCGGTCCATAGGCTGTGCGTATGTAATGATGCGTTGATTGCCAATATACCTATCATTGATGTCGACCGGCATGGGTGTTTTGATCACCGGTTTCCTCGGGCGCGGTTATGGGGCTCGGATTCCAGCCACCCCACCGCCCAACTGTAGGAGCTGTCGAGCTTTAGCGAGGCTGCGAAGGCGGCAGTACAGACAACCCTTCTGTGCCTGACCCACCGCCTTCGCGGCCTCGCTAAAGCTCGACGGCTCCCACAGGAAAGCGCCTGTGTGAGTGGGATTTTGTGCAGCAAGCTAGCACAGGGGGTCGCGATATTCAGCAGTATATGAAGGGGATTTGAGCAAGCACCGCGTTTCGCTGTATGGCTTGGATTCCAGCTACCCCACCGCCCCACTGTGGGAGTTGTCGAGCCCCAGCGAGGCTGCGAAGGCGGCGGCACTGACAACCCTTCTGTGCCTGACATACCGCCTTCGCGGCCTCGCTAAAGCTCGACGGCTCCCACCGGAGGATGAGTCACCATCCAGTCCAGGAACGCCTGCAGCCGGGTACAGAACGGGTCGCCCGCCGCACTCGGGTTCCTGGCTTCAAACAGAAAGAACGCCACATGAGTGACCCTGGCCGGGTACCACTGGACGAACAGCGCCACATATTCTTCCAGCGTCTGCGGCCATGTCACTGCCGACTCGGCACTCAAGACATGCGTCGCCCTGATCAACTTGCGCGACGCCTCGCGCTGCAAACGAAGGCGCTCCTGCTCGGTGCCGGCCTGTGCGATGCGGGTGAGGTAGGCACCCAACACCTCGGCGAAGTCCGCATTCACCGCTGACGCAATCTCACGGCAGGGCCGAAACCGCTCGAACTGCAGCGACAAGTCGTCACCCCACAGGCAGCGGCAGTGATGCTTGAGCCAGAAGCCCCAACTGTTGCGGTGTTCAGCCGACAACACCTGCGCACGGCTGCCGATATCGAAATCTATCTTGGTGACCTCGGGATGCCGCCGCTCCAGCGCAAGGCGCAGCACCTCCAGTTGCTGCACACTCTGCGCAGTCGGCGGCTCGCGCAGCACCAGCGTCAGGTCCAGGTCGCTGACACCCGGCGTGGCCTCGCCGCGCGCGACGCTGCCATACAGGTAAATGCCGTCCAGCCCCAACGCCGGCAGCGACAACGAGCTGCACACATCCGCGAGCAACGCCTGGAACGCCGGCTGCACAGGCACCCGGCCTACCGTCAGGATAAAGCCCTCGGCATCAAGGCCGGTGGAATGCACGGTACTCACGGACGATGCACCTCAATCACCAGTCCTTCCTCCGCACTCGGCACACAGAAATGGCGGGTGATCAGCTCAAACTCGGCATCGGTGGCGGCGAAGTCATGCTCGCCACGTGCATTGCGTGCGTGCAGCCGCGCGCGGCAGATGGCGTCATCGAGTTCCAGGTAATGCAGGCAGTGCGGCGCCCCGGCGGCCTGCGCCAACCCCAGCAGCGCTGCGCGATTGGCCAGGGTGTTGGCAGGAAAATCCAGTACCACATTGACGCCTGCTCCCAGCAGATCAACCACCAGCGGCCCCAACACCGCTTGAATCCGTTGGGCGCAGCGCAGGTAGTCGGCGATCGACAGCACTTCACCCGGGTATAAGCGGGCGAGCCAGGCATCTTCGCTGAGCAGGATGGCCGCGTGCTCGGCCGCCAAGGTCTTGGCCAGTGTCGACTTACCGGCGGCGATCTTGCCGCACAGCAGGTGCAGGGTAGGCATGGGCACAGCTCCATTGTCTGAATCAAGGATGCCAACGCTGCCACATTTTTGCCCCGCGTGTCGAAGCACAGCGATGCACGCTCGATCAATTAAGTTGAATTCCTGCGTTTACAGGGCGGTCACCTATAAGGACGACAGCGAGACGACAACGCAATGGAGGTGGTTATGAACCTTGCAATGACACTCTTCAGCCTGTTTGCCGGTTGGATGGCTATTGTGATTTCAATGATGTGGGGCGTACTGCGGGTGCTGCGCTGGCACCATGATTAGCACGCCGGATGGGCGCTACTTTGTGGTCAAGGGCCAACTCTGGCGCTGCACGGACCCGGCGCTGGATGACGCCACGCGACAACGCTGGGTCAATGACTTGATGGACGCCCGCCGCGCGGTCAAGACGGCCAAGGCCAGCGGCGATCCCCAACAACTCAAGGCCGCACGCCAACAGGTGCAGCGCGCCAAGGTCGCTCTCGGCGAGCGCGGCCCCGTATGGTGGACCGATGGCAGTCCTGATTTCAATCGGTGCCAGGTTGCCAACACGCCCTATGCCGCCTGGTTCGAAAAACATCTCGACACGAAACCCCACTGAACTTTCTTACAAACGGCACGTTCCTTTCCTATGCGAAGTCATCGCGCCCCTGAGCCCATGGGCGCAGAACGATAAGGAGCCGCCACCCCCATGACCACCCTCCCCACCTACCGCTATACCCCAGGGCCGCTGCATGCGACGTTGCTCGCCGGCAGTGTGCCGCTGTTTCTAGGGGCCTTGCTCAGTGATATTGCCTACGGGCAGACCTACCAGATTCAATGGGCCAACTTCGCTTCCTGGCTGATCGCCGGCGCGTTGGTGTTCAGCGGTTTTGCACTGCTGTTCGCACTGGTCAATCTGCTGCGCGCCCGGCCCAAGGCTGGGCGCCCGACCGTGTACTTCCTGCTGTTGCTCGCGGCCTGGGTAGTGGGGCTGGTCAACGCCTTCCAGCATGCCAAGGACGCCTACGCCATGATGCCCACGGGCCTGGTGCTGTCGGCGATCGTCACGCTGCTGGCGGTGGCGGCGACGTGGACCGGCCTGACCAACCTGCGCTCGGGAGATGCCCAATGAAAACGTCCAGCACCCTGACCGTATTGAGTGCAGCGCTGCTGCTGAGCGCCTGCGGTGGCGAAGGTGACAAGACCCAGGCCCGCGGCCCCGACCCGAAGTTGCCGGAGCAGCAAAGCAGCCTGCTGCCGAGCATGAAGATCGCCGAACCAACGCCATGGGGCGAACAGAAACCCCAGGTCCCCGAGGGCTACAGCGTCACCGCCATTGCCACCGACCTGGCCATCCCGCGCCAGACCCTGGTGCTGCCCAACGGCGACATCCTTATCGCCGAAGGCCGTGGCGGCAGCGCGGCCAAGCTCAAGCCCAAGGACGTGATCGCCAGCGTGATCAAGGCCCAGGGCAACACCAAGGTCAAGGGCGGCAACCGCCTGACGCTGCTGCGGGATGCCGACGGTGATGGCACCTACGAACTGAAGACCGTGTTCGCCGACAACCTCAACGCGCCCTACGGCCTGGCGTTTGCCGACGGCAAGCTCTACGTGGCCAACCAGGACGCGCTGGTGCGCTTCGATTACGTCGACGGCCAGACCAAAGCCAGCGGGCCGCCGACCAAGGTCACCGACCTGCCGGCGCAGATCAACCACCACTGGACCAAATCCCTGGCCGTGAGCGCCGATGGCCGCCAGCTCTACGTGGGCATCGGCTCGAACAGCAACATCACCGAACGCGGCATGGAAGTCGAAATCGACCGCGCCATGGTCTGGCAGATCGACGCGCAAACCGGCGCCCACAAGCCCTACGCCACCGGCTTGCGCAACCCGACGGCGTTGGCCATCCAGCCTGATTCCGGGCAACTGTGGACGGTGGTCAACGAACGCGACGAGCTGGGCCCGGACCTGGTGCCCGACTACCTGACCTCGGTACGCGAAGGGGCCTTCTACGGCTGGCCCTACAGCTACTGGGGCCAGAACGTCGACCCGCGCGCCCAACCACAGAACCCGGCCAAAGTTGCCGCCGCGATCAAGCCGGACTACAGCCTGGGCTCCCACGTGGCGGCACTCGGCGTGGACTTCTCCATCCCGGCGCTGGGCGAGAAATTCGCCGACGGTGTGTTTGTCGGCGAACACGGCAGTTGGAACCGCGACAACCCTGTGGGCTACAAAGTGATCTTCGTGCCGTTCAGTAATGGCAAGCCTTCCGGCGAGCCGATCGACTTCGCCACCGGTTTTCGCGGCGACGACGGCAAGACCCGCGGGCGCCCGGTGGGCGTGACGGTGGACCCCAGAGGTGCGTTGATCATCGCCGACGACCTGGCCAACACCGTTTGGCGGGTGACACGTAACCGCTGAGTAAAATGTTTGACTTGGTTGCCTGAAGCAACAATATAATTGCCTCGGGCAACCATTCGAGCATCCGCCATGTCTACACCCCAGCTTGTCGAACGCGCCGGCATCGTGCGCGGCTTCAACCGCTTCTATACCCACCAGATCGGCGTGCTGCAGGAACACCTGCTGCAGAGCGATTTCTCCCTGACCGAAATCCGTGTGATGTACGAGTTGTCATCGCGAGGCGACCTGACCAGCGCCGACCTGTGCCAGATGCTCAGCCTCGACGCGGGTTACCTGAGCCGGCTGACCAGCGGCCTGGAAAAAAACCGCCTGATCCAGAAAGTCCGCTCGCCCACCGACGCACGTGCGGTGCTGTTGCACCTCAGTGATCTGGGCCGCGCCGTACTGGCCCCGCTGGAGCAGCAGACGCAGAACGAAGTCATCGCCCTGCTCGATGCCCTGCCCGACGCCCAGCAACGCCAACTCACCGGCGCGATGCAACGCATCCAGGCCCTGCTGCAAGGCACTGCGCCGACCTACCTGCTGCGCGACCCGCAACCTGGCGACATGGGCCTGGTGGTGCAACAGCAATCGGCCTTATACGCGCGTGAATATGGCTGGAACTGGGAGTTCGAGGCGCTGGTGGCGGAGATTGTCGCCAAGTACCTGCGCGAGTTTGACCCAACGTGCGAGCGCTGCTGGATTGCGGAAAAGGACGGCGAGGTGGTGGGTTCGGTGTTTGTGGTGCGCCATGACGCCACCACCGCCAAGTTGCGCATGCTGTATGTCGACGCCAGCGCCCGAGGCATGGGCATTGGCCAGCGGCTGGTGGATGAATGCCTGCGTTTTGCCCGGCAGGCCGGCTATACAAGCATGCTGCTGTGGACGGTGAACATCCTCACCGACGCGCGCAAGCTATATCAGAAGGCGGGCTTCGAACTGACCGAGGAGGAGCCCACCGTCAGTTTCGGCAAGACCCTGGTCAGTGAGACGTGGGTACGCGCCCTGTAGAAAAATACCTCCCGCGCTGTACTCGGCGCGGGAGGCCAGGCGTTACAAATCAGTGATTTCCTTGTGGCGCGGCACCAGCGCTTTCATCACGCTCCACGCTACCAGGTAGGCCAGCGCACAGATCGCGAACATGATCATGTAGCCGGTATGGATATCATTGATCGACTTGTAGTAATCAAATACCCAGCCGCCGATCTTGGTCATCACCACCCCGCCGATACCGCCGGCCATGCCGCCGATGCCGACCACCGAGGCCACGGTTTTCTGCGGGAACATGTCGGACACGGTGGTGAAGATATTGCACGACCACGCCTGATGCGCCGACGCCCCCACCCCGATCAGCAACACCGGCACCCAGAAGCTGATATAGCCCAGCGGCTGCGCCAGCAATACCACCAGCGGGAACAGCGCGATCACCAGCATGGCTTTCATGCGACCGTCGTACGGTGCGTCGCCGCGCGCCATGAAGTAGCTGGGGAACCAGCCGCCGCCGATGCTGCCGACCATGGTCATGCTGTACAGCACCGCCAGGGGCATGACGATGTCGGCGCCTTTCATGCCGTATTGCGCGGACAGGTAGGTTGGCAGCCAGAACAGGAAGAACCACCACACGCCGTCAGTCATGAACTTGCCGAAGGCGAAGGCCCAGGTCTGGCGGTAGCTGAGCAATTTGAACCACGAGACTTTTTTCTCCGGCGTGCCGGCCGGCGCCGCCGTGAACGGCTGGACGGTCTGGTCGCTGCGGATATACGCCAGCTCTTCGGCGGACAGGCGTTTTTGCTGGTCGGGTTTTTCGTACAGCGCCGACCACACCGCCACCCACACGAAGCCCAACATGCCGATCACCATGAAGGCGGCTTCCCAGCCCCACAGGCCGGCAATCAATGGCACGCAGATGGGGGCCAGGATCGCGCCTACGTTGGCGCCGGAGTTGAAGATACCGGTGGCCAGCGAGCGTTCTTTCTTCGGGAAGTACTCGGCAGTGGCCTTGATCGCGATCGGGAAGTTACCCGCCTCGCCAATCGCCAGTACCGCGCGGGAGAGCATGAAGCCGGCAATCGACACCGGAATCACCGCCAGCCCGATCGCCCCGCTGACCGCCGCGATGCCCTCGCCCATCGGCACCGCGAACGCGTGCATGATTGCGCCGGTGGACCAGATGCCAATCGCCACGACATACGCGGCCTTGGTGCCGATCTTGTCGACGAAGCGCCCGGCGAACAGCATCGAAATCGCGTAGACGAACTGGAACACAGCGGCAATGTTGGCGTAGTCGGTATTGCTCCAGCCAAATTGCGTCGACAACTGCGGCGCCAGCAGGCTGAGCACCTGGCGGTCGAGGTAGTTGACGGTGGTCGCGAAAAACAACATCGCACAGATGGTCCAGCGATAGTTGCCTACCGCCTGGCCAACGCGGTGGGCGTTGATGGGCTCATTCAAGTTCATGGCATCACTTTTTATTTTTGTTAGTCAGGACATATGTAACGTCATATGTCGTCGTACAACTGTGGCTTTTATAGCGGGCTGCCTGACGGCTGTCAATCTGAAAGATTGCGGTTTTTGTGGGGTGTCACGCCGGTGTCAAAACTGTCAGGCGCGACAAGTTGTAGGATGACGCACGCACATGACCACGCTCGGGGCTTGGCCGGGTACGTCATCGAGTTCACCGAATGGCTGCATGCCGACTTTCTCCAGCACGCGAATCGAAGCGGCATGGTCCGGCCGCACCAAACCGAACACGGCGGGCAGCCCCAGGGTGTCAAACGCCAGCCTCAAGGCATCACGCGCGACTTCAGTGGCATAGCCCTGCCCCCAGGCCTCCACGGCAAAGCGATAACCCAGGTTGATGCGCGGTTGCGTGAGGTAGTTCAGCGGCGCAATACCGCCGAACCCGATGATGTGCGCCGGCGCTTCGCGCCGAGCAATCGCCCACCAGCCATAGCCATGCGCCGCCCATTGCTGCAGCCAGTGATCGAGCAGGCGCTGGGCCGCTGCCAGGTCTTGCATCGGGCCGGCCGGATTGAAGAGGTTGGTTTGCGGGTCACCGAAGATCGCGAACAATCGCGCCACATCCGTGGGCTGGGGCTGGCGGTAGGTAAGGCGTGGGGCGGTCATCGGCTAGCTCTCGTTTCTGTTTGTATATAGTAGTGTGTCTTTTTGCGGCGCACCGAACTGTGGTGAGCTGACTTATGCTGAGCAGGCTTATGGTGTGCAAGCTTATGGTGAGCACGCTTTTTGTGGTGAGCGGGCTTGCCCCGCGTTGGGCTGCGCAGCAGCCCCCATAAGTACCCCCTTTAAACATCAGGTATACCGTGGCGACTGGTTTTGGGGCTGCTGCGCAGCCCAACGCGGGGCAAGCCCGCTCGCCACAAAAAAATCCAGTTCACTACAAAAAAATCCAGCTCACTATAAAGAAAGCTAGTTCACTACAAAGACAGCCAGCTCACTACAAAAGAAGCCAGCTCGCCACGAAGAAAGCCAGCTCACCCCAAACCAATCCCCCCATAAAACCCAATCGGTTTAAAATCAGTTTCCCCGCCAAGCAAAAAAACACAAATAGTGGTGAATTATTTCGTGTCCCCTTGTATCTGAAGTGACAGAGCGGTGCCATCGCAACGATGGCACCTCCCCTGTTCTGCTTTAGAGTGGCCCGCATGAAATTACGTAAGAAAAGCGTCAAACCCATCGGATTGAAAGACATCACCATCGTCGACGACACCAAGATGCGCAAGGCGATCACCGCCGCCGCCCTGGGTAACGCCATGGAATGGTTCGACTTCGGTGTCTACGGGTTCGTCGCCTATGTGTTGGGTAAAGTGTTCTTCCCGGACGCCTCGCCCAGTGTCCAAATGATCGCCGCCCTCGCGACCTTCTCCGTGCCTTTCCTGATTCGTCCGCTGGGCGGCCTGTTCTTCGGCGCGCTGGGGGATAAATACGGGCGACAGAAAGTCCTCGCCGCGACCATCGTGATCATGTCGCTGAGTACCTTCGCCATCGGCTTGATTCCAGGCTACGCCTCCATCGGCATCTGGGCACCGATCCTGTTGCTGCTGTGCAAGATGGCCCAGGGATTCTCGGTGGGCGGCGAGTACACCGGCGCGTCGATTTTCGTTGCCGAATATGCGCCAGACCGCAAGCGCGGCTTCCTCGGCAGCTGGCTGGATTTTGGCTCGATTGCCGGCTTCGTGCTGGGTGCGGGTGTAGTGGTGCTGATCTCCAGCGTGCTCGGCGAAGCGGACTTCGAAGCCTGGGGCTGGCGCCTGCCGTTCTTCCTGGCCCTGCCCCTGGGCATCATCGGCCTGTACCTGCGCCATGCGCTGGAAGAGACCCCGGCGTTCCAACAACATGTCGACAAGCTTGAACAAGGCGACCGCGAAGGCCTGACCCACGGCCCGAAAGTGTCGTTCAAGGAAATCGCCACCAAGCACTGGCGCAGCCTGCTGACCTGCATCGGTATCGTCGCGGCCACCAACGTGACGTACTACATGCTGCTCACGTACATGCCCAGCTACCTCTCGCACAACCTGCACTACGCCGAAAACAGCGGCGTGCTGATCATCATCGCGATCATGGTCGGCATGCTGTTCGTGCAGCCGTTCATTGGCTTTGTCAGTGACAAGATCGGCCGCAAGCCTTTCATCATCGCCGGCAGCATCGGCCTGCTGTTCCTGGCCATCCCGGCGTTCATGCTGATCACCAGCGGCAAGACCGGGCTGATCTTCGCTGGCCTGCTGATCCTCGCGGTCGTGCTGAACTTCTTTATCGGCGTGATGGCTTCGACGCTGCCCGCGATGTTCCCCACCCACCTGCGCTACAGCGCCCTGGCCAGTGCGTTCAACGTGTCGGTATTGATCGCCGGCGTGACGCCAACCGCCGTGGCCTGGCTGGTGGAAAGCACCAATGACCTGTTCATGCCCGCCTATTACCTGATGGTGTTTGCCGTGATCGGCCTGATCACTGGCCTGACCATGAAGGAAACCGCCAACAAGCCTCTGCGCGGCGCAGCCCCTGCCGCCTCGGACATGGAAGAAGCCAAGGAACTCCTGCAGGAGCACCACGACAATATCGAGCAGAAAATCGAAGACATCGATGCCGAGATTGCCGCCCTGGAAGCCAAGCGCCAGAACCTGGTGCAGCAGCATCCACGGATTAATTAAGCCCTTACCCGGCGTGGCGGCCCCGGCCGTCGCGCCATTGGAGTGTCAAGCATGGTTTCAAGCGTCACCGCTGCACAATCGCTACTCAGCGCCGATGAACGCGCTGCCATCGCCGAAATAGAAGCCACCACCAGCATCCTGCAATTGGTCACCCGCCTGACCGGCATGCGCTTTGCCGGCATCGCCAAATTCACCGACCTGGAATGGATCGTCTGCTCCGTGCATGACACGGTCGACATGGGCATCCACGTCGACGACGTCCTCGACCTCGAAACCACCCTGTGCAGCGAGTTCTGCATCGACCCCCAGGCCCTGTTCATTCCGCAGATCAGCGACAACGGCCGCTTTGCATCGCGCCCGGTGGTCAAGCAATACGCGATCGAGAGCTACGCCGGTGCGCCGATCTTCCTGCCCGACGGCCGCCTGTTTGGCGCGCTGTGCGCACTGGATTCGCGGTCGATGCTGTTTGATGACCCCAACCTGCCGGAAACCCTCAGCCTGTTTGCACGCCTGATCGGCTGCATTTTCTACGCTAATCTGACCCCCGCAGATCAGTGACCGCCGCCTTGCCACGCAACGCGGCCATGTCGCGTTTGGGTGGTACTCCAAACAGTCGGCTGTATTCGCGACTGAACTGCGACGGGCTTTCGTAGCCAACCTTGAACGCAGCACTGGACACGTCCTGATGCTCGTTCAACATCAAGCGCCGCGCCTCGTTCAGGCGCAGCCATTTCTGATACTGCAGTGGACTCATCGCCGTCAGCTGGCGAAAGTGATGGTGAAAGGTCGCGGCACTCATTTGCACGCGCGCGGCCAATTCATCCACGCGCAAAGGGCCGTGGTAATTGAGTTTCAGCCAGTCGATTGCCCGGGCAATCCGGTAACCCTGGCCGTCCACCGAACAGATCTGCCGCAGGCGACCAGCCTGATCACTTTGCAGCAGCCGGTAGTGAATCTCGCGCTGGACCAAGGGGGCCAGCACCGGTATCGCCTCAGGCTCATCAAGCAATTCCACCAGGCGCGCGAACGACGCCAGCATGCCGGTGGTGACCGTGCCGATTCCCACGCCTTTGAGCACCGCCCGCTCGCGCCTGGGCGGCGCCTCACTCTGGGCGATCAGCTCGGCGAGGATGCGCAGGTCAAGCTTGAAGGTCAGGCCCAGGCAGGGTTTTTCCGGGCTGGCGGTGAGCACTTCCGAGTTGGCGGGAATGTCCAGCGAGGTCACCAGGAAGCGCGAGGTGTCATAAGGGTAACCCTCGCCGCCCACCCACAGTCGCTTCTCGCCCTGGGCCACCAGCACGATGCTCGGCTCGACCATGCACACCACCGGGGTCGCCGGCTCCTCACGGCGATAAAAGCCCAGGCCCGGGATCGGCATGGGGCTGTCCCCGGGTACCCGGACGCGCGCGCCAATGGCCTGGATCAGCACGTCCAGGGGCGTTGAATGAATGCTCATGAAGGGCCCTTTTTTCTGTTGATCGAACTGTACCGCGGCCGCCCGCAGGTGTCCCTGGCAAACGGCGAAACTCAGAGGATCAGGCAAGCAATCCACTGGAACGCACTACAGCTCGCGTGGCAGTGCCGGGAAAATGCGCAGACTCATTTTTCTCAAGGAACCGCTCATGAACAGCCTCTTGCTCGCCCTGGGTTTGCTGGTGACTTCTCTTTCTGCGCTGGGAGCCGATATGTCCAACGGTGCTGACAACTTCTATACGAGCGACAAGGTGACCGTCGAAAAAGTCACCTTCAACAACCAATATGGCATGGCCGTCGCAGGCAACCTGTTCGTGCCCAGACATCTCGCCCCCGACGCCAAGCTTGCCGCGATTGTCGTCGGCCACCCGATGGGCGCGGTCAAGGAACAGAGCGCCAACCTCTACGCCACCAAGATGGCCGAGCAGGGTTTCGTCAGCCTGTCACTGGACCTGTCGTACTGGGGTGCCAGCGCGGGCCAACCGCGCAACGCGGTACTGCCCGACCTCTACAGCGAAGACTTCAGCGCTGCCGTGGACTTTCTCGGCACCCGGCCCAACGTCGACCGCGAGCGCATAGGCGTGATCGGTATCTGCGGCAGCGGCAGTTTCGCCATCAGTGCGGCGAAGATCGACCCACGCCTCAAGGCCATCGCCACGGTCAGCCTGTACGACATGGGCGCGGCCAACCGTAACGGCCTCAAGCACGGCGTGACCCTCGCGCAACGTCGCCAGGTGCTGCTGCAGGCTGCCAACCAGCGCTACGTGGAGTTCCAGGGTGGCGAGACCGTGTACACCGGCGGCACCCCACACACCCTGACCGGTGATCCTGTGGGTGATGAGTTCTACGACTTCTACCGCACCCCGCGCGGCGAATTCACCCCGGCCGGGGCTTCGGCGCGCACTACCACGCGACCGACGCTGACCAGCAATGTGAAGTTCATGAATTTCTACCCGCTCAACGACATCGAGACGCTCTCCCCTCGCCCGCTGCTGTTGATCACCGGCGCCGAAGCGCACTCCCGCGAGTTCAGCGAGGACGCCTACCAGCGCGCCGCCGAGCCCAAGAAACTGGTGATCATCCCCAACGCAGGCCATGTCGACCTCTACGACCGGGTCGACCTGATCCCTTTCGCCACGCTCACGGAATTTTTCAAAGGCAACCTGAAGTAATGGCCAATACCTCTAAAACTCACTGGGGCGCGGTGTTCGCCATGGCGCTGGCCGCCTTCGCCCTGGTCGCGTCCGAGTTCCTGCCGGTCAGCCTGCTGACCCCGTTGGCGGCCGACCTGCACATTACAGAGGGCCAGGCCGGCCAAGGGATCTCGGTGTCCGGGCTGTTTGCCTTGCTCACCAGCCTGGTGATCGCCAGCGTGGCGGCGCGGGTCGAGCGCAAGCGCCTGCTGCTGGCATTGACGCTGCTGATGATTCTCTCCGGCAGCGTGGTCGCCCTCGCGCCGAACTACCTGACGTTCATGCTCGGTCGCGCGCTGATCGGCGTGGCCATCGGCGGCTTCTGGTCCCTGTCGGCCGCCACCGCCATGCGCCTGGTGCCCACGGCCCAGGTCCCGCGCGCGCTGGCGCTGGTGAATGGCGGCAATGCGTTGGCCATGGTGATTGCGGCGCCGCTGGGCAGCTTTCTTGGCGGACTGATCGGCTGGCGGGGCGCGTTTTTCTGCGTCGTGCCGGTGGCCGCGGTCGCGGCAGTGTGGCTGCTCGTGAGCCTGCCGACGATCAAGGCCGACGGCACGGCGAAAACCGGCAATGTGTTGCGGCTGATGAAACACACACCCGTGGCCTTGGGCATGCTCGCCGTCAGTGTGTTTTTCATGGGCCAGTTCATGCTGTTCACCTACCTGCGGCCATTTCTGGAAAGCGTCACCCAGGTCAGTGTGTCCACGCTGTCGCTGATGCTGCTGGTCCTCGGCCTGGCCGGGCTGGCCGGTACGTTGCTGATCGAACGTGTGCTCAAGAACAACCTGTTCGTGCCGCTGATTGCCATCCCGCTATTGATGGCAGGAATCGCCGTGCTGCTCGTCGCCCTCGGCCGTTCACCGATCATCACCACGGTCTTGCTGGGCGGTTGGGGCCTGGTGGCCACCGCCGCGCCGGTGGGCTGGTGGACCTGGCTGGCGCGCACGCTGCCCGAAGATGCCGAGGCTGGCGGCGGGTTGATGGTCGCGATCATCCAGTTGGCAATTGCGGCTGGGGCTACGGTCGGTGGCGTGACATTCGATCGCAGCGGCTACCCGGCGACGTTCGAACTGAGCGCCGCGTTGCTGGTGATTGCCGCCGTGCTTGCCGGCCTGGCCTCCCACCCGGCCTTGAGGTCTGTCGAAGCGCGCCGCGCTACCTGAAAAAATGACTCGGCGTCTTGCCGAACTGTTTCTTGAACATGCTGGTAAAGGCGCTCGGGCTGTCGTAACCCAGTTCCAGGGCCACGTCGATGATCTTCTCTCCCACCGCAATACGCTCCAGCGCCAGCAGCAGCCGTGCCTGCTGGCGCCACTGGCCGAAAGTCATGCCGGTTTCCTTGCGGAACAGGCGCTGGATGGTTTTCTGGTCCAGGGCCAGGCGCTCGCTCCAGTCGGCCACGGTGGAGGCATCACCCGGATCCTCCTGCCACGCCTCGCAGATCTGATTGATGCGCGCGTCGGCGGGCTGCGGCAACGACAGCGGCAACGCTGGCAGCAGCGCCAGTTCGTCGAGGATCAGGTGCATGATCCGCGCATCCCGCGAATCCTCGGCGTACGGCGGCTTGAGGCTGACCGAGGCCTTGATCAGTTCGCTCAGCAGCGGCGAAATGCTGACTGCCTTGGTCTCGGTCGGCAGGTTGGGAAAACTGTCGGGGCGCACAAACACGCTGCGCATTTTCAGCGCACCCACGCAACGCAGTGAATGCACCTGCCCGCTGGGCATCCAGAAACCGCGATTGGGCGGCACCGTCCACTGGTTATGCGCCGAATGCACCACCATCACGCCTTCGGTGGCGTACAACAGCTGGTGCTTTTCGTGGCGATGGTCGGGGATCACCCAGTTCTCCGGGTAGTCGGTGGCCGAGCTGATCACGGCCCAGTCGCCCGCATCGATCTCCTGCAGAAAAACATCGAGTGATTTAATCATTTCGCCCTTTTTGCGATGGTTGCCTCCCGAATTACGCGAGACAGGCATTTTCGGCGACTCTAGCATAACCATCGAAACAATTTGAAATGGACAGCCTGCTCAAGTACGGGCTGTCCCTGATCGCTGCCTTGTATGGAATGCCTGCATGTCGACCTTGACCGCATCACCTGCTGCCACCTCGAGTCCGCCTCAAGTAAGCCCGTTAGTCATGCGTATCCTCGGCGCCTGCGCCCTGGCGCATCTGATCAACGACCTGATCCAGGCCGTGCTGCCCTCGATCTACCCGATGCTCAAGGCCAATTACGGGCTGAGCTTCACCCAGGTCGGCCTGATCACCCTGACATTCCAGCTGACCGCCTCGCTGCTGCAACCGTGGATCGGCTACCACACCGACCGTCATCCCAAGCCGTGGTTGCTGCCGGCTGGCATGGTGTGCACGCTGATCGGCATCCTGATGCTGGCGTTTGTCGGCAGCTTCCCGGCGATTCTGCTGGCGGCAGGCCTGGTGGGCGTCGGCTCGTCGACCTTCCACCCGGAAACCTCGCGCGTCGCGCGCCTGGCTTCCGGTGGGCGCTACGGCCTGGCGCAATCGACCTTCCAGGTCGGCGGCAATACCGGCAGTGCCCTCGGCCCGTTGCTCGCGGCGGCGATCATCATTCCCTACGGCCAGGGCCATATCGCCTGGTTCGGCCTGTTTGCGGTGTTCGCGATCCTGGTGCTCTATGGCTTGAGCCGCTGGTACCGCAACCACCTCAACCTGTTCAAGCTCAAGCAAGGCAGCAAAGCCACCCACGGCCTGTCGAAACGCCGGGTGACGTTTGCCCTGGTGGTACTGGCGGTGCTGGTGTTTTCCAAGTACTTCTACATGTCCAGCCTGACGAGCTATTTCACCTTCTACCTGATCGAGAAATTCAACCTGTCGGTGGCCAATTCGCAGCTGTACCTGTTCCTGTTCCTCGGTGCAGTGGCGGCGGGCACGTTTTTTGGCGGCCCGATTGGCGACAAGATCGGCCGCAAGAAAGTCATCTGGTTCTCGATCCTCGGCGCCGCGCCCTTCACTCTCGCCCTGCCCTACGTCGATCTGTTCTGGACCGCCGTGCTCAGCGTGGTGATCGGCTTTATCCTGGCCTCGGCCTTTTCGGCCATCGTGGTGTTCGCCCAGGAACTGGTGCCAGGCAACGTCGGCATGATCGCCGGGGTGTTCTTCGGCCTGATGTTCGGCTTCAGCGGGATCGGCGCGGCCTTGCTCGGCCTGCTCGCCGATAACCATGGCATCGAGTATGTCTACAAGCTGTGCTCGTTCCTGCCGCTGGTGGGCATCCTGACCATCCTGTTGCCGTCAACCAAAGGCGTCTAGACCGCCGGTCATCGGATGGCTGTGTGCCATCACCCTAAGTGTTCTGAAAAACCTGCGTGTGCGCTTACAATCCCGGTTTAAACGCACACCCAGGCAGACCCGGCACGAAATGACGCTCGACCCTCCCACGATTTTGGCACTCACCGTTGCCCTGGCAACCGCTGCCGCCCTGTACCTGGCCGTTGAATGGCGCAGCGTACGCGAACCTTCGCTGCTGTTCTGGAGCGCCGGTTTCGCCACCATTACCCTCGGTTCAACCCTGGCCCTGCTGCGCAGCAGCGGTTTCCTGATGATCGGCATCTGGTTCGCCAATGGCCTGCTGGTGGCTGCGCACCTGTTGTTTTTACTCGGCGTGGCGCGGTTCACCCAGGTGCGCCTCTCGCGCCTGTGGTGGTTGCTGCTGGTGGTCTGGCTCGGGATGCTGATGCTGCCGGCTGACCTGCCCTGGTCCAAGGCCATGCTCGGCGTGCAATCGCTGCTGGTGGCGCTGCCGACGCTGCGCGCGAGCTTCCTGCTGCGTCCGCACGGTAAATCGCTGAGCATCGGCGCGGTGCAGCTGCGGTACGTGCTGCTGATCCATGGCCTGTTCTATCTGGCCAAGGCGCTGTCGGTGCTGATCCCCGGCACGTTGATCGACCTTGCCGCGTTCAAGGGCGAAATTATCCAGGTGTCGCTGGTGGAAGGCGCCATGGCGATCATGCTGATCGCACTGTCGATGACCGGCTCGGAACGCTACCGGCGCGAACAACAGATCGCCCGCCTCGCCGCCCGCGACCCGCTGACCGCCCTGTACAACCGCCGCGCCCTCGACTTGCGCGCGCCACGCCTGCTGGCCCAGGTATCACCTGCGCAACCGGGTGCGCTGCTGCTGATCGACATCGATAACTTCAAAGGGGTCAACGACCTTTACGGCCACACGGCCGGCGACCGCCTGCTGATCTCCCTGAGCGAGATGATCCGCAGTGTGGTGCCCCGTGGCGCATTGGCCGCACGCCTGGGCGGTGACGAATTTGTGATCCTGCTCACCCCGGCGTCGAGCGAGCAGATCATCGAACTGGGCAGCAGCCTGCGCGACCAGTTTTATCAACTGGCCGCGCAGACCGTGCCTACCCCGCAGCCGGTGACCCTGAGCATCGGCGCCAACCTGTTCGACCAACCGCCGGCGAGCCTCACCGCATTGATCGAGCAAGGCGACACCACGTTATATGAATCCAAGCGTGGCGGGCGCGATAGCATCCGGTTGGTGGACCGCCGGACGATGCAGGCGCCTTAGTGACGCTGCAATCGGCCCGGTGTTGACGCGTCAGCGCCGGCAAGCCAGCGCCTACAGGTCGTAGTTAACGGCCACGCTGCCCCCGGTCTGCACCGAAGCCAATGCGCAATCGGCCAGGTGCAGGGCGTACAAGCCGTCACGCATGCTGGTGGGCAGTGCGTGGCCGTGGTTCAGCGCCTCGATGAACTGCGTCAGCTCATTGCGATAAGCATCGGCGTAGCGCTCCAGGAAGAAGTGCTGCAGCGGTTCCAGCGCCTCGGTGTGTTCGGCGCTCCAGTGGCGCACGGTGCTGGGACGATGGTTATCGGTGAGCAACACGCCGTTGGCGCCGGAAACTTCGACCCGCTGGTCGTACCCGTACACCGCCTGGCGGCAGCAGTTGATATGGCATTGCTTGCCCGAGGCGGTGCGCAGCAGGACCATCACGCTGTCGTAGTCGTCGATCGCTTCCAGGCTCGGGTCCACCAGGCGGCTGGCGATGGCGCTGACTTGCACCGGCTCTTCGCCGAGCAAGTGGCGGGCGGTGTCGAAATCGTGGATGGTCATGTCGCGCAGGATGCCGCCCGAGTGTTCGAGGTAATCGCGGGGCGCGAGGCCGGGGTCGCGGCTGGTGATGATGACCTGGCGCACTGCGCCGATCTGACCGGCGTCGAGGGCCTGGCGCAGGCGCAGCATGTCAGGGTCGAAGCGCCGGTTGAAGCCGAGCATCACCTTGCCGCCCTGGCGCTCCACCGCTTGGGCGGCGCTGCGGGCCTTGGCGATATCGAGGTCGATGGGCTTCTCGCAGAGCACCGCCTTGCCTTCGGCGACCGCCGCCAGCAGCAAATCGACATGGGTGTCGGTGGGCGTGCCGATCACCACGGCGTCGATGTCCTTGCGCGTCAGCGCGGCGGCGCAATCGTAGGCCGCCTCGCAGCCCAGTTGCGCGCTGAGCGCATCGACGCCTTCGCGCCAGGGATCAGCCACCAGCACCAGCGTGGCATTGGGGTGGGCGGCGACGTTGGCGGCGTGGATCTTGGCGATGCGCCCGGCACCCAGAACGGCGATACGTAGCATGGTCGAACTCCTGATGTTGTTATTGAGGGAGATTCAGTCCGGCAGGTTGAACGGCGTGACGATCTGTACCTGTGACGGCGCAATCGGGCCGGCCTTCCATAACCGGTGGTAGTGCAGGATGTGCAGGAACACGTGGCGGGCATCGATCTGCAGGTTGTGATCGATGATCGCGGCGATTTTTTCGTCGAGCAGCAACTGGCGATTTTCCTGGTCGAGGTCGTGGCCGATAAACACCTCCAGCGGGCGTTCAAGCGCGGCGAAGGCATCGACAATCGCGCGGTTGCCGCCGCCGACGCTGTACACCGCCTTGAGGTCGGGATGCTGTTGCAGCGCCTCGGTGACCCGCTCGAACGTGCGTGCATACACGCCGTAGCCACCGCTGATATCGAGCACGCGCAAGTGCGGGGCACGCCCGCGCAGCCAGGCACGAAAGCCCATCTCGCGTTCTTCTTCGCCGCGAAACAGCTCGCTGCCGATCACCACCGCGACGTCCTGGGGCTGCGTCGGCAACCAGCGCGACATCAGGTAGGCGGCAGTCTGGCCGGCGGTGCGGTTGTCCATGCCGACGTAGCCGATGCGCTCGCTTTGCGGCAGGTCCGTGACCAGGGTTACCACCGGAATCCCTGCCGCGATCAGTTGCTTGACCGCCTGGTTCACCGCCGGCTCATCGGCCGCCTTGAGCACCACGCCCTGGCTGCCGGTGTCGAGGCACCGCAGCAGTTGGTCGTGCATGGCCTGCGGCTCGATTTCTTCGAACAGGTGAAAACGCGGGGCAATCCGAAACGGCGCCAGGCTCGCCAACTGCGCGGTGATTGCTGCCTGCACCGCCGCGCTGAAGCGTTGCGGGGTGTGCATGATCACGTCGACATGAAACGTGCGCCCCACCGCCAGTCCGTTTTTCTCCTGGGCCTCCAATTCCTCCAGCGCCTGCTCGATCCGCCGCCGGGTCTGCGCGTGCACGCTGCCGCGCTGGTGCAGCACGCGGTCGACCGTGGCTTTGCTCACCCCGGCCTGGGTAGCGAGTTGCTTGATGGAGAAATGTTTTGCGCGTTCGAGCATGGGTTTCGCCTGAGGTGTTTTTGAGGTCTTTTTTGGGCGTTACTGAGGTTTTGCAATGCTAGTCTCAGTTTTGCCCGGCGTCGAGCCGGACGATCCACAACAACAAGAATCCAGGAGAAACTGCATGCCCTCTACCGATCTCGCCACCTCGTTTTCAGGCCAATACTTTGTCGTCACCGGCAGCACCCAGGGCCTCGGCGCGGCAGTCGCCCACACCCTGGCGCGCCGTGGCGCCGCCGGGCTGATCATCTGCGGGCGCCGCCGCGCCCAGGGCGAAGAGCAGGTGCGACTGCTGGCACAACTCGATTGCCCGGCGTTTTTTGTCGAGGCCGACCTTGAGAAAGTCGAGGATTGTCGCGCGATCATCGAGGCGGCACGCACCCACTTCGGCACCTTGCACGGGCTGGTGAACTGCGCGGGCATGTCGGATCGCGGCACCATTCTCGACACCTCGCCGCAGCTGTTTGATCGGTTGATGGCGGTGAACGTGCGCGCCCCGTTCTTCCTGATGCAGGACGCATTGAAACTGATGATCAGCAACGGTGTGGAAGGCGCCGTGGTGAATATCCAAAGCGTGACCGGGCATGGCGGGCAGTCGTTCCTCAGTGCTTACGCGGCGTCCAAGGGCGCGCTGGCGATTCTGACCAAGAACGTCGCGTTCAGCGCGCTGCGCAACCGCATCCGCGTCAATGGCCTGAATATCGGCTGGATGGACACGCCCCACGAGGATGAAATCCAGCGCCACTACCACGGTGCCGAGGATGGCTGGCTGGCCAAGGCCGAAAGCGCGCAGCCGTTCGGGCGCCTGCTCAAGCCCGAGGAGGTCGCGCAAAGCGTGGCGTTTTTGCTGTCACGCGAGTCGGGGATGATGACCGGCTCGATCATCGACCTGGAACAAGGCGTGGTCGGTTGCACCGACGGCGGCAGCCCGCAACCGCACCAGGCGCTGAGCCTGCCAGGAGGTGCGTGATGTCCGCATTTGTGACCGAAGAGGCCGTGCGCCTGGCTGACTTCAGCCGCGTCTGCGCGCAGAAGGCGCATGCCGAGGACTATCCGCTGGCCGCTGAAGTGGTCAGCAACGTGCCGATCTACCAGGCGCAGACCTTGCGCAACAGCGACCGCCTTGCGGTCATGAACGAACTGCATCGCCTGTTTCGCGACGGGCCGGGAGTGATGGTGGTGCGCCGCGCCTATGAAGACCTGGAGGTGGTGGATCGGCACAGCCAGGTGTTCGACGCGATCTTCGCGCATGAGGCCGCGCAAGGTGTGGCCGCCGACCACTTTGCCAAGGCCGGCAGCAACGGGCGCATCTGGAACGCGTTGCAAAAGGCCGCGTTGCAGTCGCCGGAATCGTTTGTCGAGTACTACGCCAACCCGTTGCTGGGGCTGATCGCCGAGGCGTGGCTGGGCCCGAGTTACCAGGTCACGGCGCAGGTGAACGTGGTGCATCCCGGCGGCCAGGCGCAACAGCCGCATCGCGATTATCACTTGGGTTTCCAGACCGTCGAGGTGGTGGAGCGCTTCCCCCTGCCCTTGCACCTGCTGTCGCAGTACCTGACGTTGCAGGGCGCGGTGGCTCACTCGGACATGCCACTGGAAACCGGCCCGACCCAGCTGCTACCGTTTTCCCAGCAATACGCCCTGGGCTACCTGGCCTGGCGCCGCGCAGAGTTTATCGACTACTTCCAGCACCATGCGGTGCAACTGCCACTGAACAAGGGCGACCTGCTGTTCTTCAATCCGGCGCTGTTCCATGCCGCCGGCACCAATCGCACCGCCGACTGCCAGCGCATGGCCAATCTGCTGCAAATCTCCTCGGCATTCGGCAAGCCCATGGAAGCCCTCGACCGGGACCGCATGATGCTGGCGGTGTACCCGGCGTTGCTGGCCAATACCGGCCTGGACGCGCAGGCGGTTGCTGCGGTGGTGGCCTGCACCGCCGACGGCTATGCCTTCCCGACCAACCTCGACACCGACCCACCCTTGCACGGCCTGGCCCCGCAAACCGGACAGGCACTGATGCTGCAAGCCCTCGACGAACGCTGGACACCTGCAGACTTCGCGGCGGCCGTCGTGCAGCTGCGGGCCAAGCGACAGGCGTGATGCTTTAACAACAACAAAAACAACGGAGCAATATCATGAAGAAACACCTCCTTGCGGCACTTTTCACCCTCGCCATCAGCCCCTGGGCACTCGCCGATATTCGTATCGGCGTAAGCATCGCCCAGGTCGACGACGTATTTCTCGCGCAGATGCGTGACTACATGGCCGCCCATGCCAAGGAGCTGCCGGGCGTGAGCCTGCAATTCGAAGACGCCCAGGGCGATGTGGTCCGCCAGCTCAACCAGGTACAGAATTTCAGCGCCCAGGGCATGGACGCGATTATCGTCAACGCCGTCGACACCGCCGCCACGCAGAAAATGACCCTGAATGCGCAGCAGGCCAAGATCCCGCTGGTGTACGTCAACCGCCGTCCCGAGTTCAAGGAGGTGCCACCGGGGGTGGGCTATGTCGGCTCGGATGAGATCAAGGCGGGCGAGATCCAGATGCGCTACCTGGCCGAGAAAATGGGCGGCAAGGGCAACCTCGCGATCATGCTCGGGCTGCTGTCCAACAACGCCACGCACAACCGCACGCAGGGCGTGAAAAACGTGCTCAAGGACTACCCCGGCATCAAGATTGTCGAGGAGCAAAGCGCGGAGTGGCAGCGTAGCAAGGCGATTGACCTGATGAACAACTGGATCGTGTCCGGACGCAAGATCGACGCAGTGGCGGCGAATGCCGATGAGATGGCGATTGGCGCGGCCATGGCCATCAGCCAGGCGGGCATGCAACCGGGCAAGGACATCCTGGTCGCCGGCAGCGATGGCGGCGCGGCCGGGCTGGATGCCGTGAAGAAAGGCCAGTTGCTGGTGACGGCGTATCAGGACAACAAGGGGCAGGCCGTGGGCGCAATTGACCTGGCAGTGAAGATGGTCAAGCAAGAGCCCTACGTGGCTGAGCTGACCATCCCTTATCAGCAGATCACCAAGGACAACTACCAGGCCTTCCTCAACCCTTGACCCTCCTCTACCTCCGTGGCAAGCGGGCTCGCCCCGCGTTGGGCCGCGCAGCAGCCCCAAAAAAAACCTGACACCTCGGTCTGTCTGAAGAAACGGGGTGGCGATGACTGGGGCTGCTGCGCAGCCCAACGCGGGGCAAGCCCGCTCGCCACAGGGAATTGCGTCAGACCGGGGGCTGTGTGCGTCGCGAACACTGGTTGACGACGATATAGAGCAGCGGCCCCACCGACACGAACACCGCCGTCAGCAAAAAATACGGCAACACCGACGCCAGCGACCGCCCTCGCCCGCGAGCATCGCGGTACATCCACACGCAGGCGAGTACTGCCATCAGGTACAGGTCAATCACCACCTGCGCGGTGTCCGGGCGCGAGATCAATTCCAATCCAAACGCCATGAGCGACTGCTCGGCCATGAGCATCGTAGCCAGGGTATACAGCGAAAACCCGAGCAAGGCGGCCAGGGCGATAGAGGGTCTGAGCATGGTTTCTTCCTTGTAGTGATCGAGCCGTCACCCTAGTGATAAGGTGGGCGCCCTCGCAATGACCTCGGAGGTCATGAACACGCCATGGACACGCCTGTTACCGCCGGCGCCTACCTGCGCCAACTGCGTCGGCACGCCAAGCTGAGCCAGCTCGACCTGGCGCTGATCACCGGTGTTTCCCAGCGCCACCTCAGCTGCCTCGAAACCGGCCGCGCCAAGCCGAGCCCCGGCACCCTGCATAACCTGCTGACCGCGCTGGAAGTGCCGCTGGACGAATGCAACCGCGTATTCCTCGCCGCCGGCTTCGCGCCGCGCTACACCGCCACGCCACTCGCGGCGCCCGGCATGGCGGCGATTCGCGAGGCGGTCAGCCATGTGCTGCACGCCAACAACCCGGCCCCGGCGATCCTGCTGGGCAGCGAATGGCAAGTGCTGGCCGCCAACGCCAGCACCGCGGTGCTGTTCGAGCTGGTGGGCATCCCGCCGCAGGCCAGCGACGGCTTGAACCTGCTGGCCACCTTGCTGGAACCGTGCGGCCTCGGCGATCACCTGATCAATGCCGACGAAATCCGCACCCTGGCCTGGCAGCGCGCCAGCCGGGAGGCGCTGGGTAATCCGACGCTGGCGGCGTTGCTGGCCTCTCTGCCGGCGCCGGCCAGCACCGAGCGGTCCGAGGCGCTGCCGCCGTTGGTGCTCACCCGCGTGCGCTCGACCCGTGGCGAACTGAACTTCCTGTCGACCTTCACCACCTTCGGCATGCCCCAGGACATCACCCTCGCCTCGCTGCGCATCGAACATCTGATTCCTGCTGACGACGCCACCTGGCAGGTGATGCGCGGCGCCCATGCGGATTATGCGGCGCTGGTTTTGTGAAATATCTGTACGTAGACTGCCGCCATACCCCCACTTGAAGGCGGCGAAAAAAATCTGATGCAAGTTACCGAAGTCTCCATTGCCCAATTGCGCGCGGCGCTTGAAACCGGCCAGACCACGGCCGTTGAACTGGTCCAGGCGTACCTGGCGCGGATCGATGCCTATGACGGTGCGCAGACCGCTACCGCACTCAATGCCGTGGTGGTGCGCAACCCTCAGGCCCTGAAGGAGGCCGAGGCGTCCGATGCGCGCCGGGCCAAGGGCGAAACCTTGGGGCCATTGGACGGTATTCCCTACACCGCCAAGGACAGTTACCTGGTCAAGGGGCTGACGGCTGCGTCGGGCAGCCCGGCCTTTGCCAAGCTGGTCGCCCAGCGTGACGCCTTCACCATCGAGCGCCTGCGCGCCGGTGGCGCCATTTGCCTGGGCAAGACCAATATGCCGCCGATGGCCAATGGCGGCATGCAACGCGGTGTGTATGGCCGCGCAGAAAGCCCGTACAACGCCGACTACCTGACCGCGCCATTCGCCTCCGGCTCGTCCAACGGTGCCGGCACCGCGACCGCCGCGAGCTTCGCGGCTTTCGGCCTGGCGGAAGAAACCTGGTCGAGCGGGCGTGGCCCGGCGTCCAACAATGGCCTGTGCGCCTACACACCGTCGCGGGGGGTGATTTCGGTGCGCGGCAACTGGCCGCTGACGCCCACCATGGACGTGGTCGTGCCCTACGCGCGCACCATGGCCGACCTGCTGGAAGTGCTTGACGTGGTGGTGGCCGACGATCCGGACACGCGCGGCGACCTGTGGCGCCTGCAGCCCTGGGTGCCGATTCCGAGCGCCACTTCGGTGCGCCCGGCGTCTTACGCGCAACTGGCGGTGACGGCCGAATCCCTCGTGGGTAAACGCTTCGGCGTGCCGCGCATGTACATCAACGCCGACCCGGACGCCGGCACCAGCGAAAAACCCGGCATCGGCGGGCCGACCGGGCAAAAGATCAATACCCGCGCCAGCGTGATCGACCTGTGGCAGGCCGCGCGCCAGGCCCTCGAAGCGGCTGGCGCGGAAGTCATCGAGGTGGATTTCCCGCTGGTGTCCAACTGCGAAGGCGACCGCCCCGGCGCGCCGACCGTGTTTACCCGTGGCCTGGTGTCCAAGGAATTCCTGCACGATGAACTGTGGGAGCTTTCCGCGTGGGCCTTCGATGATTTCCTGCGCGCCAACAACGACCCGGCGCTGAACCGCCTGGCGGATGTCGACGGCCCGCAGATCTTCCCGCACGACCCCGGCACCCTGCCCAACCGTGAAGATGACCTGGCCGCCGGCATGGACGAATACGTGCGCATGGCCGAGCGTGGCATCACCCCCTGGAACGAGATCAGCACCGTCCCCGATGGCCTGCGCGGTCTTGAGCAAACCCGCCGGATCGACCTGGAAGACTGGATGGACACGCTGGGGCTCGACGCGGTGCTGTTCCCCACCGTGGCCGATGTCGGCCCGGCGGACGCCGACGTCAACGAAGCCAGCGCCGATATCGCCTGGAGCAACGGCGTGTGGGTGGCCAACGGCAACCTTGCGATTCGCCACCTCGGCGTGCCCACCGTCACCGTGCCGATGGGCGTGATGGCGGATATCGGCATGCCGGTCGGGCTGACGTTCGCCGGGCGCGCGTACGATGACTCGGCGTTGCTGCGCTTTGCAGCGGCCTATGAAGCGACGGGCAGCAAACGCCAGATTCCACCGCGCACCCCGCCATTGCCCTGCGCGTAAGCCGGTGGGAACGGAAAACGCTGGCTCGCTTGCAATGCCGGCCCGTACCCCACTGACTCGCCAGCAATACCGGTCCTGTAGGAGCCGGCGAGCCAGCTCCTACAGGCGGTGTTACACCATCGGCACGGCAATCAGCAGGATCGCCGTGCCGTGGGTCGACGTTGCGGCCAGCACGCCGTAACGCATGCGCACGAGCGCACAGGCCAGCCCCTCGATCAGGGTAAACAGCAACACCGGCCAGCCCAACTGGGTGACGCTCAAGGCCAGAAAGGCATGGCAGGCGGCAAACGCCACGCCGCTGAGCAAGGCTGCGCGCAGCGGCGTGACCTGTTGTTCCAGGTAGCCCTGCAAGAACCCGCGAAACAACACTTCCTCAAGCGCATTGGCGCCATACGCCAGCACCAGCATGCCCGGCAGCCACGCCCAATAGCCTGGGATCGCCTGCACCTCAATCCCTTGATAGAGCCGCAACGGCACCCCGATCAGGCAGCCGACACCCAGCCCGACCACAAGCCCGATTGCACGCGGCCCCTTGACCCACACCACCCACCGCCATAGCTCGGGGGCGACATAGGCCAGCCCCCCGATCAGCACCAGCGACAGCCCACCCAAGGCCGCCAGCACCAACGCATTGTCGGTGAAGGCGATGCTTACCGCATCGCTCAATGCCCACAGGCCCAAGGGTGTCATGGCATCGCGCATCAGCACAAATGCCGCCAGCAGGATCAGGATGCGCATCGCCGCAAGCGACCTGGGCGTCAGCGCGAACCACAGGCCAAACAGCAACAGTCCCGGCGCCAGGTAGGCACCGTAATTGACCAGAACCGCGATGCCCTGGGTGATCATCGGTTCAGTCGTGGGCAACGGCGATCATGTCGATCTCCACCGCTGCCGACTTCGGCAACTGCATCACACCGACCGACGTGCGCGTATGCACCCCGGCGCTGCCCAGAATCTCGTGCAGCAAGTCGGAGGCGCCATTGGCGACTTCACTCTGCTGATCAAAGTCCTCGGCGCTGCGCACATACACGGTAATGCGAGGGATGGCCTTGACCCGGTCCAGCGAACCCAAGGCTTGCTTGAGCAGCCCCAGGCAACGCAAGGCGCTGATGCCGGCGGCGGTTTGCGCCTGGGCCAGGGTGATGCTGTCGCCAACCTTGCCCGGCAGCACGATGGTGTCGCCTACACGTGGAATCTGGCCACTGATGTACAAGTGATTGCCGTCACGGACCAGCGGCGTGTAGTTGCCGCCCACCTTGAATTCGTCCAACTGATAGCCGAGGCGTTGCTGGGCTGCCTGGTATTTCTCATCGGGGGTCATGCGCGTGCTTCCTCGTGGCGACGTCGCCATTCATCCACGACATCGCCCAGGGTCTTGGGCACGTCGTTGCGAATCCAGGCCATAAAAGGCCGATCGAACTTGAACCCCGGACCACAGTGTTCAAGCATGAAACGGCGAACGTTCTGGGTGTTTTTATAGTGGCGGGTGACGGGTGTGGCACGCGTGATGGGATCGCTGTGCCAATCAAAATCCATGTTGTCGTCTCCGGGCAATCAGGGTGTCCGGGCGTAGCATAGCGATGTGCTACCTGCACAGGAAGAGTCGGTAAGGATTAGCCTTGTGTTGAGACGTCGTATAAGTCGCCCAGGTTTTTTAAAGCGTCTTCAAGACTAATCTTTTCAAGATATTTCAAAATTTCACTTTCCTTCAGCGCAGGAAATATTGCATGGTTGTACGACGACTTAACCGGTCGTGCCAGCCCCCAACAACAATAAGGAAACACCCATGCAAAACGTCAAAGTGCTGATCGGTTTTCTGTGCCTGTTCAGCGGTTATGTCGCCGCCGCGCCGGCTGCCGCCGAAAAGGATGTGGCCCAAGCGGTCGACCAACTGACCCAGGCCATGCTGCACCTGGACCTCAAGCAACTGCACGCGCTGACCGCCGATAAACTCACCTACGGCCACTCCAGCGGCAAGGTGCAGAACAAGGACCAATTCATCGCCGACCTGGAAACCCACACCAGCGCGTTCAAGACCCTGGAAATGCAAAACCAGACCATCACCCTCAACGGCGACACCGCGCTGGTGCGCAACCACTTCCACGCGCTGGCGGTGAACAGCGGCGTCGAAGTACCGACCGATATCGACAACTTCCAGGTCTGGCAGAAACAAAAAGGCAAGTGGCTGCTGATCGGGCGCCAGGCTTACAAATATTGATCGCCCGTGACTGAGGAACACTCTGCGCGAAGGTGAGGATCGGGTTAGCATCAGCACTCCGAAACTCACCGAGCCTGAATATGGACACTCACTCGATCCTGGCCTTTACCCTCGTTGCCGCTATCGCCATTGCCAGCCCAGGCCCGGCCATCCTGATGGCCCTGAACAACAGCCTGGCCTATGGCGCGCGCTCCACGTTGTGGTCAACCGCAGGCAATGCCAGTGGGTTGTTCTGCATGTCGGCGGCAGCGATGCTGGGATTGGGTGCGTTGATCATCAGCTCCGAGTGGGTCTTCAATGCCGTGAAGGTGCTCGGCGCCGGCTACCTGTTCTACCTGGGCGCCAGCAACCTGCTGAAAAAATCCGGCACACTCGCGCCCGGCTCGCAGGGCCCCGCCCGCGTCAATCCACCAAGTCGCTGGAAGCTTTACAAGCTGGCGTTCCTGACCGCAGTGACCAATCCCAAGGCGGTGCTGTTTTTCACCGCACTGTTTCCACAGTTCCTCGACCAGCACGCCCCGCTGGTGCCGCAGTTCCTGGTGTTGACCCTGATTTTCATCCTGCTCTCGGCGTTGTCGTTGAGCCTGTACGCCCTGCTGGCTTCGCAGGCCAAGGGCTGGCTGGCGCGCCCGGTGTTTTCCAGGTGGGTCAACCGTGTGGTGGGGGCAACGTTTATTGGCTTCGGCGCCGCGCTGCTGAGCCTGCGACGCCAGACGCTCTAGTACGGCCCGACAACCCGGCGCACGGTCAGCAAGGCTTCGCGCAGTGCAGGCATGTCCACCGACCCCAAGGCCAGGCGCAGTGCGTGCGGCACATGGGCTGAGACAGCAAACGGCTCGGCCGTCGACACGCTGACCCCCTCGCGCTGCAGGGTCATGGCGACCTGGTCGGCGCGAACCTCCTCCGCCAGGGGCAACCATAGAAAGTACGACGAGGGATGGCTGATGGTCGCCAGCCCCTTTAGCACCTGCGCGGCCAGGGCTTGCCGGGCGCGGGCGTCCTGGCGTTTCTGCGCTTCGAGTTGCGCCACCGTGCCGTCCTCGATCCATGCCACGGCGATGGCACTCATCACGCCGGGCACGTTCCAGGTGGTGGCCATGATGGTGCGCTCCAGCACCTTGACCCACGCCGGCGGCGCGGCAATAAAACCCACGCGCAAACCGGTGGCGATGCTCTTGGAGAGCCCACCGACATACACCGTACGCTCGGGTGCCAATGTCGCCAGCGGTGGTGGCGGGTTTTCGACCAGAAAAGCGTAGGCCGCATCCTCGATGAGCATCAGATTGTGCTGACGGGCAATGCTCACCAACTGCTCGCGCTGCGACATTTCCATCACCCAGCCCAGCGGGTTATGCAGGGTGGGCATGCAGTACACGGCCCGCACCGGGCGCTGGCGACACAACGTTTGCAGGGCCTGCAGGTCTGGCCCGGCGGGGGTTACCGGCACGGCAAGTATTTCCAGGTGCAGGGTCTCGGCCAGCACCTTGAAGCCCGAATACGTCAGCGCGTCGACGGCGATCACATCCCCCGGCTTGAGCAATGCCATCAGGGTCACCGCCAAGCCGTGCTGGGCGCCACTGACCACCAGCACCTGCTCGGCCTCGACCGTCAGCCCACGGTTGAGCAGGTGCCGCGCGATGGCAGCGCGTTCGTGCAGGCGGCCGGCGTGCGGCTGGTAACGCAGCAGCGCCTCAAGGTCGCCGGACAGCGCCAACTGCCGCAAGGCGGTGCGCAGCAAATCGGCCTGGCCCGGCAATGAGGGGTAGTTGAAATTGAGATCGAGCAGGCCGGCCACGACATTCATCTGCCCACTGCCCTGCCCCGGCGGCAACGCGATTTCGCGCACGAAGGTGCCGCGCCCGGTCTCGCCGCTGACCAGCCCCATCGCTTCCAACTCGGTGTACACGCGACTGGCCGTGACCAGCGCCAGGCCATGGTCGGCGGCGAGTTGCCGGTGAGTCGGCAGGCGCGTGCCGGGGGCCAGCCTGCCGCTGCGGATGTCGTCGGCAAAGGTATCGACCAGGGATTTGTAACGCGCGCGCGGCATAGGTGATGTATCCATGACAATTTTTTGATTGTCCTAATACTCGCCTCTAGGATGGCGCGAACGCAACCGCAGTTTTCTTGGATACCCCTCATGGAACGCACAACCCCCTTCAGCAACCTGGACACCCGTACCCAAGGCTGGATCAACGGCTTTATCGGCGTGGTGATCTTCAGCGGCTCGCTGCCGGCCACGCGCCTGGCGGTGATGGAATTCGACCCGGTGTTCCTGACCCTGCTGCGCGCCACCATTGCCGCCGTGCTGGGCCTGCTGTTGCTCCGGCTGTTCAAGGAGAAACGCCCTGCGCGCCACCAATGGGTGCCCCTGGCGGTCGTCTCGCTGGGCGTGGTGATCGGCTTCCCTTTGCTCACGGCCCTGGCACTGCAATACGTGACCTCGGCGCACTCCATCGTGTTTATCGGCCTGCTGCCTTTGGCCACGGCGGTGTTCGGCGTGTTGCGCGGCGGCGAGCGACCCCGCCCGGTGTTCTGGCTGTTTTCGGTCCTCGGCAGTGTGCTGGTGATGGGCTATGCCGTGGCCCAGGGCTTGAGCGCCGCCCCGGCGGGTGACCTGCTGATGCTGCTGGCGGTGCTGGTGTGCGGCCTGGGGTATGCCGAAGGCGCCACGTTGTCGCGCAGCCTCGGCGGTTGGCAGGTGATCTGCTGGGCGCTGGTGGTGGCGCTGCCGGTGGTGGCGCCGCTGAGCCTGCTGCTGGCGCCGTCGACCTTGAGCGGGATCAGCCTGCCGGCCTGGTTGAGCCTGGGTTATGTGGCGCTGTTCAGCATGTTGATCGGCTTCGTGTTCTGGTATCGCGGGCTGGCCCAGGGTGGCATCGCCGCCGTCGGCCAGTTGCAACTGCTGCAGCCGTTCTTCGGCCTGGCGCTGGCGGCGGGACTGCTGCATGAACAGGTGAGCCTGGGCATGGTGCTGGTGACGCTGGCGGTGATCGGTTGCGTCGCAGGCGCCAAGCGCTTCGCCCGCTAGCGCTGTGGCGCGACCATCTTGAACTTGATGTCGATGCCGTCGGAGACCACGCTGTTGCCGGCCCACTCACCCTCGCCGATCTTGAAATCGCTGCGCTTGAGGATGAATTTGCCGTCGAACACGCCAATGCCGCCTTGCTCCTTGAGCACCACGTCGACCTCCACCTGGCGCGTGGTGCCCTTGATTGTCAGGTTGCCACTGATCTTGAACCGGTTACCTCCCAGGGGCGTGACGGCGGTGGATTCATACACGCCCACCGGGTAGGTCGCAGTGTCGAACCAGGATGCGCGTTGCAGCTCGTCGTTGGCGTCGGGGCTGCCGGCGTCGATGCTCGCCAACTGGATCTTCAGCAACGCATGCCCGGCCTCGGGCTTTTGCGTGTCAAAGCTCAGCGTGCCCTCGAAATCACCGAAGGTGCCATACACGCTCTGCCCCAATTGCTGGTAGGTAAAGCTGATCTGGCTGGCGGTGCGGTTGACGTCCGTGTACTCCACCGCCTGGGCGCTGGCGCAAACACCGAGGAGGACAGCCAGGTAGATGAAAGGCTTCATGCAACGCTCCGCAAGAGGACAGGACACAGTACTGAGCTAACACCTCATGCCACGGATTTATTCCCATCCGGCGCGCGCCCTGCTAAATAGAGTAGTCGCCCGAGAATAATAAGGACGTTGCATGCACTCCCCTTCGCTACAGGACATCACCGCGCCGCAAGGCATCTGTTACGGCTGCGGCAGCAGCAACCCACACGGCTTGCATATCAAGAGCCGCTGGGATGCCGACGGCGTCCACGTGGTCGCCGAGCACCTGCCCGACGCCCAATACAGCGGCTGGCCCGACCTGGTCTACGGCGGTCTGATCGCGATGCTGGTGGACTGCCATTCCAACTGGACCGCCATGGCCTATCACTACCGCACCGAACACCGCGAGCCCGGCAGCCTGCCGCGCATCGACTGCGTGACCGGCAACCTGGGGATCAAATTCATCAAGCCCACGCCGATGGGCGTGACGCTGACCTTGCGCGCCCGCGTCGAGGGCGAGGTGGGACGTAAGACCCGCGTGGTCTGCGAGGTCTACGCCGGCGACGTGCTCACGGCCATCGGCGACTCGCTGTTCGTGCGGGTCGACACCGGTCAATTGGCCGCCGCCGCCCATGGCCGCGCAGACTGAGGCTGGTCTACAGTGTCTGTCACCGCTAATCGAGGATTGCACCGATGACTCGTCTCACCGCGAAAGACTTTGCCCCCGAACTGCTGGAACTCTACGACGGCTACGCCCACGGCAAGATCAACCGCCGTGAATTCCTCGACCGCGCCGCGCTGTTCACCTTCGGAGGCCTCACCGCCTCCGCCCTGCTCGCCGCCCTGAGCCCCAACTATGCGTTGGCCGAGCAAGTGAAGTTCACCGACCCGGACATCGTCGCCGACTACATCACCTACCCCTCGCCCAAGGGCAATGGCAACGTGCGCGGCTACCTGGTGCGCCCGGCGAAAGCCGCCGGCAAGTTGCCGGCGGTGGTGGTCGTGCACGAAAACCGTGGCCTCAATCCCTATATCGAAGACGTCGCGCGGCGCTTGGCCAAAGCCGGGTTTATCGCGCTCGCGCCGGATGGCCTCACCTCGGTCGGCGGCTACCCCGGCAACGATGAAAAAGGCGTGGAATTGCAGCAGAAAGTCGATCCGACCAAGCTGATGAACGACTTCTTCGCCGCCATCGAATGGTTGATGCACCACGACAGCAGCACCGGCAAAGTCGGCATCACCGGCTTCTGCTACGGCGGCGGCGTGACCAATGCGGCCGCAGTCGCCTACCCGGAACTGGGCGCGGCGGTGTCGTTCTACGGGCGCCAGCCGGAGGCCAAGGACGTGCCGCGCATCAAGGCACCGATCATGCTGCACTACGGCGAGTTGGACACGCGGATCAACGAGGGTTGGCCGGCGTATGAGCAGGCGTTGAAGGCGGCCGGCACTACGTACGAAGCCTATATCTACAAGGGCGCCAACCACGGTTTCCACAATGATTCGACGCCGCGTTATGACGAGGCGGCAGCGAACCTGGCGTGGGAACGCACACTGGGCTGGTTCAAAAAATACCTGGCCTGACCACGCCATGGCCGGCGATCACGGTGTGTCAGGCAGACCGCGATCGCCGAGCAAGCCGGCGCCTGCAGGAGATCAATGTTCCAGTGCGTAGCGCCGGCAATGATTGAGGTAGCCCTGCTCATGGCTCCCCACCAGTTGCACCACACTGGTCCAGAGCCAGGACGGCGCATCCAGCTGCTTGGAGCGATTCTCCTGCAACACTGCCATCCAGTCCTTGCGCGCGTCACGGTCCATCTGCCGGGCATGCGCGATGCCGACGACCCGCGCCAGGTAGCCGGCGGCATGCATCGCATCGGTCTCGCTCAACTCATCCAGCTCCAGCTTCATGTCCTGGGGCAGCAGTTCCCGGATAAAAAACCCATGGTCGAGAAACCGCGTCGCCACCATGCGTTCGCCCAGGCTCGGTGACAGCTGGCGCGCGCCCTCCACCACCCGACGCCCGTTATCCCGCGGCATTTTGGCACGCGCCGCCCGCGGTGCTGCGGCGCCGACGGCTTCCTTGATATCGATCAGGCAATATTCCTGGTCGTCCTTGTCCCCCACCCCCAGCAACGCCGCGTAACGCAGCAGGCCCAGCGAACTGCAGCCCTTGACCCAATAGGCCGAGTCCAGCAACTCAACCTTGGCATCCTTGGGCCGCCCTTTGAGCGAGGTGACCAACTGGTGGATTTCATCGGAGGCGCAGACGCTTTCCAGCGCGGTTTTTTCGGCGCGCGACAACGACCAGAAATGCTTGCCGAGTGGAATCGTCGGCCGCGCATTTTCAATGCGCTCACGCGCAAGATTCTTCCAGGTGCGCGCCACTGCACTGCGCATCCCGGCCTTGACCTGGGACGGACGCGGCGGCGCCTCGTCGGGCTTGTCCTTGAACGCCTGTTCGTAGCCGATCATCATTTCTTCGAGCATGCGCGCGGTGGTCACACCGGGCAGGTCCGAGCCCCGTGCGGCGGTGGCCAGGGACAGGGCCAGGCGCACCAGGTCATGGGCCGGGTTGCCGATCACCGCCTGGTCCAGGTCGCGGATATGCATGTCGATGCGGCCCTTGGTGTCGCCGGTCGGGCCCAGGTTGCCGGCGTGGCAATCGCCGCAGATCCAGATGGCAGGCCCCTGCGGCAGGCGCCTGCCCATCTGGCTGTGCAGCCACTCGTAGAACTGCACGGTGCTGCCGCGAACATAGGCGTGGGCCGAGCGCGCCATCTTCAGGTTGCGCAGTTGGGTAAGGTGCGGCATGCGGGCGGAGGGACGCGGTATTTTCATGGAAGAACTCAGTGCAGGTGTAGCGGTAGAGCCTCGGCCTCGGGAGAATGTTTCATTATGTTTCAAAAATAAATGGCATAACGCCGCCACCATTCATAAGCCACGCCAAACAATCCCACGCCAATCGGTCTTTCTAATCGCCGTCCCCTGCGCGCTAGCATCGGTCTCACTCGATGCAGCGAGTCATAACCCTAACTGCACACATCCACAAACACTGCCGCCCTAATAAAAGAGATAACGCAGATGAATGACGTGATGAACACCGCACCCCAGGCGTCCGCCAAGATCAACCTGGTCAAGGCCCGTGGCTCGCTGGTATGGGACGACCAAGGCAAGGAATACATCGACTGCACCGCCCAGGCGTGGTCGAACAACCTGGGGGCCAATGACCCTCGCGTCGTGGAGGCGGCGATCGCGCAACTGCGCGACATGACCCACATCCGCCCCAACTTCGGCTCGCCGGCCCACACCCGGCTGGTGGCCAAGCTGCGCGAAGTCTCGCCGGCCTCCCTCAACCAGATGGGCTTCGCCCTGCATGGCAGCCTCGCCGGTGAAATGGCGATGAAGCTGGCGTTCAAGAACCGCCCCGGCGCGCAGAACCTGCTGGTGCTGCAGGACGGTTACCACGGCCGTTCCCTGGCCACGCTCGGCGCCAGTTGGCCGCACCCGAACAACCCGTTCCTGGCGATCCAGCCACGCTTCACCCGCGTGCCGCACCCCAACCCCTACCGCACCCGCCTGGGCCTGGACCCGGAAACCGAATCCCAGCTGTGCCTCGGCCTGCTCGAAGACACCATCCTCAAGGGCGTCGACGGCGGCGTGGCGGCGGTGATGATGGAGCCGATCCAGGGCAATGGCGGGCATATCGAGTTCCCGCGTTCGTACTACAAGGGCGTGCGCGAGATCTGTGATCGCCTCGGCGTGCTGTTGATTTTCGATGAAGTGCAAACCGGGTTCGGGCGCATGGGCACCATGTGGGCCGCGGACTATTACGACGTACTGCCCGACATCATTGTGTTCGGCAAGGGCGTGGGCGGTGGCTTCCCGCTGGCCGGGATCCTCGCCGATGACAAGCTCAAGTGGTTCGACGAAGGCGAAGAAGCACTGACCTTCGGCCACTTCCCGGTCTCGCTGGCCGCCGGCTACGCGGCCGTGGAGGCCATCGTCGCCGACAACCTGTGCGAGAAGGCGCGCGATTCCGGCGACTACATCACCGCGCGGCTCAAGGAGATGCAGAGCCGCCATCCGCTGATCGGCGATGTGCGCTGCCCGGGCCTGATGGCGTCCATCGAGCTGGTCAAGGATCGCACCACCAAGGAGCCGGCGTGCCGTGAATCCCAGGAGGTGTATCGCCTTGGGGTGGAACGCGGCGTATTGTTCGGCGAGAGCCGCTACGCCGGCCTGGGCAACCTGATCAAGGTCAAGCCGCCGCTGGACATCGAGCGCCCGCTGCTGGCCAAGGCCCTGGATGTGCTGGACGACGTCATCGGCATCATCGAGGAGCAACGGTCATGAGCACGATTGTCGACACCCCGGTGACCGCCCCACCGAATGCGCAGGCACCACTGTCCGGCGACGATGCCGACCTGGCGAGCCTCGGCTACGAGCAAAAAATGCACCGCACCATGAGTGCCTTCACCTCGTTTGCGCTGGCCTTTTCCATGGTCTCGATCAACACCGGCGTGGTCACCTTGTTTGCCGACCCGTTCAACCGGGTCGGCGGTATCGGCATCCTCCTGTGGCTGCTGGTGATCCCGTTGGTGTGCTGCATCGTCATGGTCTACTGCCACCTGGCGGGGCGCATTCCGCTGACCGGCTACGCCTATCAATGGTCGAGCCGCCTGGCCGGCAATCACTTCGGCTGGTTCACCGGCTGGGTGGCGTTCACCTCGTTTGTCGCCGGCACCGCCGCCACCTCGGCGGCGATCGGCACGGTGTTCGCGCCGGAGATCTGGGCCAATCCCACCCAAGGCCAGATCCAGGGCCTGAGCATCGGCGCCACGCTGGTGGTGGGCCTGCTGAACATCTGCGGGATTCGCCTCGCCACGCGGATCAATGACATCGGCGCAATCATTGAAATCATCGGCACGGTGCTGCTGGCCATTGCCTTGTTCCTGGGAGTGCTGTTCTTCTTCGAGCACACCCAGGGCGTGGCGATCCTGACCTCGGCGCAACCGGTCAGCGGTGGCGAGATCAGCTTCACCACCCTCGCCCTCGCGACCCTGCTGCCGGTATCGGTGCTGCTGGGCTGGGAAGGCGCGGCGGACCTTTCCGAAGAGACCAAGGACCCACGCCGCGCGGCGCCCCGGGCGATGATCCGTGCGGTGCTGGTGTCCAGCGTGCTGGGCTTCGTGGTGTTCGCGCTGCTGAGCATTGCCATCCCCGGCTCGGTCAGCGACCTGCTCAGCCACAGCGAAAACCCGGTGATCAACATCGTGCGCCTGCAACTGGGCAACGCAGCGGGGGTGGGCATGATCGTGATCGCGTTCGCGTCGATCCTCGCGTGCCTGATCGCCAACATGGCGGTAGCCACGCGCATGACCTTCGCCCTGTCGCGCGACAACATGCTGCCGGGCTCCAAGGTGCTGGCGAAGATCAACCCGCACTTCGGCACGCCGGTGGCCGCCATCGTGCTGATCACCGCCATCGCCGTGCTGCTCAACCTGGCGAGCGGCGGGTTTGTCACCGCGATCTACTCGATGGTCGGGCTGACCTACTACTGCACCTACCTGCTGACGCTGATCGCGGCGTTCCTGGCCTACCGCAGCGGGCGCATGCCCGGCGCGCCCGAGGGCGTCTTTAGCCTCGGCCGCTGGCTGTTGCCGATGATCCTGCTGGGCGGCGCCTGGGCCATCGCGGTAATCCTCACCCTCAGCGTGCCCGAAGAAAGCCACACCGGCGCCCTCACCACCGGCGTTACACTGGGCGTCGGTGTGCTGTGGTGGCTGTTCTCGCTGCGCACGCGCCTCAACAATGGCAGTGCCGGGCCGAGCAGCAAATTGCTGGACCACTAACCCGCACCAGGCCCTGCATAAAACCCCGTACGCGGGGTTTTGTGTTGTCACCCTCAAGGAGATTGACCGATGTTTGCACAGGCCACCTGGCTCAACCCGCCGCAACAATGGACGCGGCAGGCTGACCACCTGACCGTCGTCACCGATGCCCACACTGACTTCTGGCGTGCAACCCACTATGGATTTGTCCGCGACAACGGCCACTTCCTGCACGTGCAAACCGCCGGCGCATTCACCGCCCAGGTGAAAGTAGAAGGCGCCTTCGCCGAGCTTTACGACCAGGCCGGCTTGATGGTGCGGGTGGATGAAGCGCATTGGGTGAAGATCGGCGCCGAGTTGTCGGATGGCGTGACGCTGCTCAGCAGCGTGTTGACCGACGAGGTCTCGGACTGGGCCACCGGTGTCTTTCCCGGTGACCCGCAGGCATTCTGGATTCGCGCCACGGTGGCCAATGGCGTGCTGCGGGTGCAAGTGTCGGTGGACGGCGTGCACTGGCCGCTGGTGCGCCTGGCGCCCTTCCCGGCCGCCGCGTCCTACCAAGTGGGCCCGTACTGCTGCACACCGGAACGCGCAGGGCTGCAGGTGCGGTTTTCCGAATGGCAGGTGGGCGCGCCCAACGGCAAGTCGCTGCACGACCTGTCCTGACTAGCCCCGGCTGCGCGCGACTTCCAGCGCCAATTCGGCAAAGTTGCGCGCGGCCACGCTGGGATGTGGCGGCAAGGCCACCGCGACGGCGCACATCGGCATATCAGCGATCACCGGAAACGCCAGCCCCGGCCGCGCGTAGAAGCGTGCCGTGGACAGCGCGGTGATGCTGATGCCGCGCTCGGCGGCGACTGCCTGCAATTCGGTTTCCACCGTCGAGGCTTCGTGCACGATGCGCGCCGGCTGGCCATTGCGATAGGCATCGGCGGTCCAATAGCTGCGCCATACACCGCTGCCCGGCGCGGCAATGATCGGCTCGTCGAGCAGGTCATGAATGCTCACGCGACTCTCGCCGGCCAAGCGATGCCCGGAAGCCAGGCAGGCCACGCACGGCTCGGTGACCAGCGTGTGCAACTCGATCTCCGCCAGGCCCAGCGGCGGGCGCAACACCGCGACGTCCATGCCGTCGTCGATGCCGGCGTGGGGCGAAGCGAAATCGTATTCACGCACCACCAGTTCAATCTCGGGATAACGCTTGGCGAACACACTGAGGATCTGTGGCATCAGGTCCACACCCGCGCCGATCAAGAAACCGATATTCAGGGAACCGCGTACCCCGCGTGCATGTTCCTGGGCGGTGCGTACCAGGCGGCTCACACCGTTGACGATGTCTCGCGCTTCCACCAGCAACGCCAAGCCCGCCTCGGTCAGTGCGACGTTGCGGGTGTTGCGCTGGAACAGCTGTACGTCCAGCAGCGCCTCGAACTGGCGGATCGTCTGGGACAGCGCCGGTTGCGAGACATGCAGGCGAGTCGCGGCGCGCACAAAGCTGAGCTCCTCGGCCACCACCACAAAGGCCTTGAGTTGACGGATGTCCACGCCGGAAGTTTGCATCGAGGCTCCTTGTGATAAGCCTTTGGGCCGAGGGTGAGAATCGCATGAGGCATGACACCAAGGACAGCACAAATACTGTGGGGGGGGTTGTCCTGTGGCAAGGGGGCTTGTTCTGGGCAGAAGGGTTGTCCTGTGGCATGGAGACTTGTTCTGGGTAGAAGGGCTTGTCCTGTGGTGAGGGGGCTTGTCCCCCGTTGGGCTGCGAAGCGGCCCCAAAAAAAGCGGGAGCGCTTCGCACTCCAACGGGGGACAAGCCCCCTCACCACAGGACAAGCCCCCTCACCACAGGACAAGCCCCCTCACCACAGGACTAGCCCCATCACCACAGGACTAGCCCCATCACCACAGGACTAGCCCCATCACCTCAAGACTAGCCCCATCACCACAGGACAAAGCCCTTGCCACAGGACAAGCCCTTCACCACAGGTCGACCCAACTTCAGTGATCAGGCACTTCGCACAACCATGCCTTGAACGCCGCCATCGCCGGTGTTTCAGCCCGCGACTGCAAGCGCGTCAACCAATAACTGCCCGTGGTAATGCCCACCGCGAACGGCTGGCGAATCGCATCACTCTCCAGTGGCCGCGAGAACATCATCGCCGGTGCCAGTGCCACGCCGATGCCTTGCAGCGCCGCCTCCATCATCGCCAGCGACGAGTCGAACACAATGCTGCGCGGTACCAGGGTGTCGGCGGGCAGCCCGGCGGCCTGGAACCACAGGTTCCACTCATCGGCACGGTAGGAGCGCAGCAGCGTGTGCTTCAACAGGTCGGCCGGCGCGTGCAGTTGCTCGGCGATCTGCGGGACGCACAACACGGTCAAGGGGGCTTCGAGCAGCTGGCATGCGTCGGTGCCGTGCCAGGCACCGGCGCCGAAGCGGATCGCGTAATCCAGGCCTTCGGCAGCCACGTCGACGCGATTGTTGTGGGTCGACAGGCGCAGGTCGATAAACGGGTAGCGGCTCTGGAAGTCCGGCAGGCGTGGCAGCAGCCAGCCGACGGCAAAGGTGCCGACCGCGCCGACCGTGAGGACCTCGCGGTAATGCCCGCCCTCGAACTGGCCTAAGGTATGTGCAATGCGGTCGAACGATTCACGCACCACCGGCAGCAGGGTCTCGCCTTCGCGGGTGAGCATCAGCCCGCGTGGCAGGCGCTTGAACAAGGTGACATTGAGCTGCGCCTCCAGGCTCTTGACCTGATGGCTGACCGCCGCCTGGGTCACGCACAGTTCGATGGCGGCGCGGGTAAAACTCAGGTGCCGGGCGGCCGCTTCGAAGGCGCGCAAGGCATTCAGCGGCAGATGGGAGCGAAGCATAGTGACCCCAGAATTTCTAATGGCTGCTGCGAGATATCATCGTTTGCCCAGGGTTGGCGAACTGCATACATTTGCCTCGCCCGCGCAGGCTCTCATCAATCGATCATTCTCATGGAAGCGTTATCATGCCCAAACATTTACGGTCTGGCGTGCTTAATTTCACCGCCATCGCGGCCTTTTTCAGTGCCAGCCACTGCCTGGCCGCCGCCGACCTGCAGGCCGTAGCCGACGCCAGCATCAAACCCCTGATGCAGCAGCAGTCTATTTCCGGCCTGGTCGTCGGCGTGATCAAGGACGGCAAGGCGCAATACTTTAACTACGGCGTCGCCAGCAAAGACACACAGCAAGCCGTCAGTGAAGACACCCTGTTTGAAGTCGGTTCGGTGAGCAAGACTTTCGCCGCGACCCTCGCCGGTTATGCGGTGGCCAGCGGCACACTCACGCTCTCCGACAAAGCCAGCCACTATTTGCCCGCACTCGCCGGCGGCACGTTCGATCACGTCAGCGTGCTCAACCTCGGCACCTACACCGCTGGCGGCCTGCCCTTGCTGTTCCCCGCCGAGGCGGATAACAACCAGCGCATGCTCAGCTACTTCCAGCACTGGAAACCCGACTTCGCGCCGGGTACCCAGCGCTTGTACTCCAACCCGAGCCTGGGCCTGTTCGGCTATCTCGCGGCACAAAGCCTGAAGCAGCCGTTCGATCAACTGATGGAAAAAACCCTGCTGCCCCAACTCGGGCTCAAGCACACCTTCATCAACGTGCCGAAAAGCCAAATGAGCCTCTACGCCCAAGGCTATGGCAAGGACGGCAAACCGGTACGCGTCAGCCCCGGCGCCCTGGACAGCGAAGCCTACGGGATCAAGACCAGTGCCGCTGACCTGCTGCACTACGTTGAAGTGAACATGCACCCGACACGCCTGAGTAAAACCTTGCAGCAGGCGATAGGCGCCACTCACACCGGCTATTACACCGTGGACGGCATGACCCAGGGGCTCGGCTGGGAAATGTACCCCTACCCGGTCCCGCTTCAGGTATTGCTCGACGGTAACTCCACAAAAATGGCCATGCAGCCGCACCCGGTCAACTGGCTGACCCCGCCACGAGCGCCGCACGCCGATACGTGGGTGAACAAGACCGGTTCCACCAATGGCTTTGGCGCCTATGTGGCCTACGTACCGAGCAAGGGGCTGGGGGTGGTGATCCTGGCGAACAAGAACTACCCGAATGGTGAGCGCGTGAAAGTCGCGCATGCGCTTTTGAGCGCGATGGATAACTGAGATCCGACACAAAACTGAACTGTGGGAGCGGCGGTGCGACTCGCCCGGCTCCCACAGGGTATTGCAGTGTTTTCGCCGGTTACATGCCCAGCCAGTGCGGCAACGCCAGTGAGATGAACGGCAGGTACGTGACCATGATCAGGAACACCAGCAGGATCATCAGCCACGGCAACGCCGCGCGAATCGTCTGCCCGAGGCTCAGGCCGGTCACCGCCGAGGTCACGAACAGGTTCAACCCGACCGGCGGGTGGACCAGGCCGATTTCCATGTTGACCACCATCACGATCCCCAGGTGAATCGGGTCAATGCCCAGCTTCATCGCAATCGGGAAAAAGATCGGCGCCAGGATCAGCACAATTGCCGACGGCTCCATGAAGCTCCCCGCCACCAGCAACACAATGTTGACCATGATCAGAAAGCCGATCGGCGTCAGCCCTTCGGAGATCACCCACGCGGTGATTTCCTGCGGGATCTGCTCGGTGGTCAGCACATGCGCAAAGAGCATGGCGTTGGCGATGATAAACATCAGCATGATCGCCAGGCGCCCGGACTCCAGCAGCACCTTGGGGCAGTCGCGAAACGTCATGTCCTTGTAGATGAACAGCGCGACAAACGCCGAGTACACCGCCGCCACCGCCGCCGCTTCGGTCGGGGTGAACATGCCGCTGTAGATGCCGCCGAGGATAATCACCAGCAGCAACAGGCCCCAGAATGCACGGCGTGCGCAGGTCAGCCACTCACGAAAGGTCACGCGCGGCTGCGCCGGCAGCTTCTTGATGCGCGCGACAATGTAGATCGCGACCATCAGCATCAGCCCCAGCAGCAGGCCGGGAATCACCCCGGCCATGAACAGCTTGCCCACCGAGGTTTCCGTCGCCGCCGAGTACACCACCATCACGATCGACGGCGGAATCAGGATGCCCAGGGTGCCGGCGTTGCAGATGATTCCCGCGCCGAATTCCTTCGGGTAACCGGAGCGCACCATTCCCGCCACGGCAATCGAGCCCACCGCCGCCACCGTCGCCGGTGACGAGCCGGACAGCGCCGCGAACAGCATGCACGCCAGCACCGCCGCAATCGCCAGGCCGCCACGGATATGCCCGACACAGGCGTTGGCGAAGTCGATCAGGCGCTGCGCCACGCCGCCCGTGGTCATGAACGCACCGGACAGCAGGAAGAACGGAATTGCCAGGAAGGTGTAGGCGTCCGAGGTTTCGAACAGCTTGATCGCCAGCGAACTCACCGAGTCCTGGCTGAACATCAGGATCGACACCGCGCCGGACAGGCCCAGGGAAATCGCGATGGGCACGCCGAGGAACATGAACACGAACAACAGCAGGAATAGACAGAGCACGGCCATCAGTGACGCTCCTCATGGCTGCCAGCCAACTTGCTGGCCTCACCAGCCTCGTCGGCCAGGCCCAACCCGACCTGACGGTGGGTAAAGATGCGGTAGAAAATTTCCAAGTAGCGGATAAACACCAGGGCAAAGCCGATCGGCACGATGATCACGATGTCGCCGACGTCGACGCCGTACTGGTCGAGGTCCTCGGCGCCGATATGGGCCGTCATCACCGCGCTGACCCACTTGTAGCTGGCGACCATGAACAGCCCGGCGTAGGCCAGGCAGCACAGGCACGCGAGCATCCCGAGCACGCGTTGCACCGGGCGCTTGGTCAGTTTGACCAAGGCGTCCACGCCCAGATGGCCGGCGGTGCGCACGCCGTAGGAAATGCCAAAGAAGATCAACCAGCCGAACATCGCCTTGGTCAGCGCCACGCTCCAGGTCATGTCCTGGGCCCAGGTCATGGTGTGGTCGCCCAGGGCATTGAAGAAATTGCTGCTCAAGGCCCACTTGTCGGCCAGGGAGAAGAACAGCGTGTAGATGTTGTTGAGCATGACGTAGACGAATGTCACCAGGGTCATGGCGGCCAGCAGGAAAGCAATAAAGCCTTCCTCCAGGTGCTCCCAGACGCGCCTTAGCGTTTGCATGGCAAAACCTCGCGAAACTGGACGGGGGTATTCACGACAAGTCACTGACGAAACCGGATCAATGTGGGAGCTGGCTTGCCTGCGATGCGGGCGACTCGGTCTTTGAGGAACACCGAGGTGATGCCATCGCGGGCAAGCCCGCTCCCACAGGAGTCGGGTTTGTTTCAGCAATCAATTACTGGTTGGAAGCGTCGGCTGCCTTGATCAGGTCAGCCCCGATCTCACCCTCGAACTTCTGCCACACCGGACGCATGGCTTCGCGCCACAGCTGGCGTTGCTCGGGGGTCAGCTCGATGATCTCGCTGGTCTTGGCGTCGACGATCTTCTGCTTGGCCGACTGGTTCAGCGCCTCGGCCTGTTTGTTCACCTCGACGGTGACCTCGACCATGATCTGCTCCAGCGTGCTGCGGATGTCCGGCGGCAGGCCGTTCCAGAAGGTGGCGTTGGTGATCACCATGTAGTCGATCAGGCCATGATTGGACTCGGTGAAGTACTTCTGCACCTCGTTGACCTTCTGGCTCTCATAGTTCGACCAGGTGTTCTCGGTGCCATTCACGGTGCCGGTCTGCAAGCCCTGGTACACCTCGGCGAAGCTCATCTTGCGCGGGTTGGCGCGGATCGCCTTGAACTGCTCTTCAAGCACGCTGGAGGCCTGCACGCGGAACTTCAGGCCACGGGCGTCCTTGGGTTCATGCAGGGCCTTGTTGGACGAGAGTTGCTTGAGGCCGTTGTGCCAATAGGCCAGGCCGAGGATGTTCTTGTCCTGCATCGAGGTCAGCAGGGCCTTGCCCTGGGCAGCCTGGAAACGGTCGACGGCAGCGAGGTCGTTGAACAGGAACGGCAGGTCATAGATCTGCACTTTCTTGGTGTATTGCTCGAACTTGGCCAGCGACGGCGCCAGCATCTGCACGTCGCCCAGCAGCAGCGCCTCCATCTCCTTGCCATCGCCGAACAGCGACGAGTTGGGGTACACCTCGACCTTGACCTTGCCCGGCAGGCGCTCTTCGGCGAGTTTCTTGAACAGCAACGCGCCCTGGCCCTTGGGAGTGTTTTCGGCGACCACGTGGGCGAACTTGATGACAATCGGATCCGCCGCCTGGGCCAGGCCCGCAGCGAACAAGGTGGCGGCGCACAGCAGCGCCCGGGAAAGCTTGAGCATGGGAAATCACCTTCTTATTGTTGTGTTGTAGGGCAAGGTGCCTGATGTCATGCGTGTAGTGAATTTCGAATTTTAGATACCTGCGTTCGGCGTGGACGAACGCGGCTCCGGCACACAACGAAGATCCAATCCGGGCGCTGGCTGGCCGGCGCCTACAGCTGGGGTTGTGTGGTTTATTTATGCGCAGCCAGCAGTCGCTGCGCACGCAACAGCACCGGCGCATCGACCATCTGCCCATCGACTTGATAGGCCCCTGCCCCGTCGGCGCCGCCGTCTACCACGCGCTTGGCCCAGGCCAGGTCTGCCGCGCTCGGCGCCAGCGCCTCGTGGATCACCGCCACCTGCCGGGGATGAATGCACAGCGCGCCGGCAAAGCCCATTTCATACGCATGCCGGATCGAACGGCGCAGGCCCTCGGGGTCATCGATGGCCGGGTGCACGCCATCCAGCGGCGCCACCAAACCCGCCGCGCGCGAATGCACGATCAACGCCAGGCGCGCCTGGTCGAGGGCGAACTGCGCGGCCGGCGAATGGCTGCTGAGGTTCAAGTCCAGCGCCAGGTCCAGGCCACCGAACGACAGGCGTTGCACCTGCGGCGCACGGGCGATTTCAGCCACGGCCAACAAACCGCGCGCACTCTCGATAATCGGCCAGATCACTTTGCCGGTGGCGGCCACCACGGCGACCTGGGCGGCACTTTCCACCTTCGGCAACAACACGCCGGCCACATTTGCATGGGCTTTGCAGAACGCCACATCTTCGAAGTGCTCGGCATGCTCCGGCGCGTTGATGCGCACCCAGACCTGGGCGCTGGGATTGGCGGTCAAAAATGCCGCGAGGTTATCCCGCGCCTGACGCTTGAGGGGTTCTTCCACCGCATCTTCAAAATCCACGATCACCGCGTCGGCACCACTGGCCAGCGCCTTGGAAAAGCGCTCCGGCCGGCTACCGGGAACAAACAGCGCCGAGCGCACAAGAGGGTTTGGCATCACACAATTTCCTTGTTATCGCCCCCCGGTAGGCGCTGGCTGGCCAGCGATAGCGGCCCAGAGGTCAAACCAAGACTCAAGGACGCCATCGCCGGCACGCCGGCGCCTACAAAGGGTGCGGGGTCAAATGACGCCGCGTGTTTTCAGGGTTTCAATGGCTTCGGCGCTGAAGCCGAGCTGGTCGAGAATCGCTTGGCTGTGCTGGCCCAACGCAGGAACGGCATCCATGCGCGGGGTAAACGCCGCATTGCGCCCTGGTGGCAGCAACGACGGCAGCGGACCGGCCGGGCTGTCGACTTCACGCCAGCGATCACGCGCCTTGAGTTGCGGGTGGTCCCACACGCCTTGCATGTCGTTGACGCGCGCGCTGGCGATCTGCGCGTCTTCCAGGCGCTGGATCAGCGCCTCGGCATCCAACTGCGCAAAACTGTCGACGATGATCTGGCGCAGCACCTCACGGTTGGCCGAGCGCTTGAAGTTGGCGCTGAAGCGCTCGTCCGTGGCCAATTGCGGGGTGAGCAGCACCTTGTCGCAGAACGCCGCCCATTCGCGCTCGTTCTGCAGGCCGAGCATCACCGTGCCGCCGTCGCCGGTGGGAAACGGCCCATACGGGTAGATCGTCGAATGCGCCGCGCCGGCACGGGGTGGCTGCGGTGCGCCGTCAAACGCGTAATACATCGGGTAGCCCATCCACTCCACCAGGCTTTCGAGCATGCTCACGTCAATGCGGCTGCCCTTGCCGGTCTTGCCACGCAGCAGCAGCGCCGAGAGGATGCCGCTGTAGGCGTACATGCCGGCGGAGATATCGGCGATGGAGCAACCAGCCTTGGCCATCTGGTCTTCGCCAGGGCCACCGGTGACTGACAAAAAGCCGCCTTCGCTCTGGATCAGCAGGTCGTAGGCTTTCTTCTTCTCGTAGGGCCCGCCTTCGCCATAGCCGGAAATATCACAGACGATCAGCCGAGGAAAACGCTCGTGCAGCGCCTCGAACGACAAGCCCATGCGCGCCGCCGCACCGGGTGCAAGGTTCTGCACCAGCACGTCGGCATCCGCCAACAGGGCTTCGAGGATATCGCCGGCCTCGTCCTGCTTGAGGTCCAGGGTCAGGCTTTCCTTGGAGCGGTTGGTCCACACGAAATGCGAGGCCAGCCCGCGCACGCGTTCGTCGTAGCCTCGGGCAAAATCGCCGGCCCCGGGGCGTTCGATCTTGATCACGCGGGCGCCGAGGTCCGCCAGTTGGCGGGTACAAAATGGCGCGGCAATCGCATGTTCCAGGCTGACAACGGTGATGCCGTCCAGCGGTCGTTGGTTGCTCATGACAATTCCTTCCTCAAAGCCAATCGGCCATGGACGCGGCGTTGCGCAAATCCCAGACCTTGGCGATCAATGCGTCGGCCTGGGCCGGTGTGCGCGCGGCGCTGAACTGGGTGAGGCGCTGGAATTTGTCGGCCAGTTCCGCGCGACTCAAGGTGTTGCCCGGATCACCCTTGGGCTCGTCGATGGCGCCGTGCAGCGTGCGCCCGTCCACCGTGGTGACGGTGACGCGGCCCAGCCAGCGCTGCGGATAGGCGCGGTCGACTTCGGGATCGAGGGTCATGCTGACCTTGTCGCGAAACGCCGCCACGCCAGGATCAGTCAACGCCCGTTCGTGGAATTCGGTGAGCCCGGCCTTGCCATGCACGGCGATCAATCCCAGCACGGTGCCCATGGAAAACTTGGCCTGGTGCACGCTGGTCGGCACGTTCACTCGCCCGAGAACATCGATGGCGCCCTGGTGCACACGCGTTTGCACGTGGCTGATGTCGGCGGTGCTGAGGCCTTCGCGCTGCATCAAATCCAACAGCGCATCGGCGGCAGGATGGGTATGCCGGCACGAGGCGTGGAACTTGAAGGAGGTTTCCAGCAGCGCCCAGCGGCTGCCCAGGCCAGCCGACAACTTGCTCGGCTCGGCGTCCGTGGACATGCCCGCCGCCAGGCCTTGGTCGCCTTCCAGGATATTGCGCGCGCCGGTCAGCCCATCCGCCGTCAGGTAAGCGGCGAGCAATCCGTCTGCTGCAGCCTTGGCCGTGTGCAGTTGCTTGGAGTCGGCGGCGTCGCGTAAAAACTCCCACAGCCCGGCGGCCTGGGTGCCCGCGCTGCCGAGCAGGTTGATGAATTGTTCTTGGTTGAACGCCAACAACTTGCCCACCGCCACGGCCGCCGCCAGCGTGCCGACGGTGGCCGTGGTGTGGAAGATGCGGTAGTGGGAACGGCCCATGAATTCGCCGATGCGGATCCCGGCCTCATAACCGGCCACCGCGGCCAGCAGCAACTCGCGGCCGGATTTGCCAAGGTCCTGCGCCGCGGCCAAGGCGGCGGGAAACACCACCGTTGCCGGGTGCAGCACCGAGCTGTTATGCAGGTCGTCCTGCTCCACCAGATGCGACGCGGCGCCGTTGACCAGCGCGGCGAAATACGCACTGCTGCTGCCACCGTTGACGATCACCTGCGCCGGGCCGCTGCTCGGTCCCATCTTTTGCGCATAGCGCTCGAACAACGGAATCGGGTGTGCGCCCTGGCTGGCCAGCGCCGACGCCAGCCAATCCAGGAACAGGTCTTCGGTGCGCGCCAACACCGGCTCGGGCAAGTGTTCGTAGTGCAACTCGGCAAGGAACCGACACAGGGCTTGGGTATGGCTCATGGTCAGGGCCTCAGAAGCTGCGTGGCAGTTCGAGCAAGTGCTCGGCCACGTAGGACAGGATCAGGTTGGTCGAGATCGGCGCCACCTGGTACAGGCGGGTTTCGCGGAATTTGCGCTCGACGTCGTACTCACAGGCAAAACCGAAGCCGCCGTGGGTTTGCAGGCAGGCGTTGGCCGCCTCCCAGGACGCCTTGGCCGCCAGGTACTTGGCCATATTGGCGCTGGCCCCGGCGTTCTGGCCGCTGTCGTATTCCTCGCAGGCGCGCCAGCGCATCAGGTCGGCCGCTTCGATTTCGATATGCGCTTCGGCAATCGGGAATTGCACGCCCTGGTTCTGCCCGATGGGCCGGCCAAACACCACGCGGTCGCGGGCATACGCACTGGCCTTTTCGATGAACCAGCGGCCGTCGCCGATGCATTCGGCGGCGATCAGCGTGCGCTCGGCGTTGAGGCCGTCGAGGATGTATTTGAAGCCCTTGCCCTCCTCGCCAATCAGGCTATCGAGGGGCAGTTCCAGGTTGTCGAAAAACAGCTCGTTGGTCTCGTGGTTGACCATGTTGGCGATGGGCTGCACGGTCAGGCCGTTGCCGATGGCCTCGCGCAGGTCGACCAGGAAGATCGACATGCCCTCGGACTTTTTCTTCACCTCGGCCAGGGGCGTGGTGCGCGCCAAGAGGATCATCAGGTCGGAATGCTGCACCCGCGAGATCCAGACCTTCTGGCCATTGATCACGTATTTGTCGCCGCGCTTGATCGCAGTGGTCTTGATCTTGGTGGTGTCGGTGCCGGTGGTGGGCTCGGTCACGCCCATCGACTGCAGGCGCAATTCGCCGCTGGCGAGCTTGGGCAGGTAGAAGCGTTTTTGCGCCTCGCTGCCGTGGCGCAGCAAAGTGAACATGTTGTACATCTGGCCGTGCACGGTGCCGGAATTGCCGCCGCAGCGGTTGACCTCCTCGAGGATCACCGAGGCTTCCGCCAGGCCCAGGCCGGAGCCCCCGTATTCTTCAGGGATCATCGCCGACAGCCAGCCGGCGTCGGTCAGCGCCTTGACGAACGCTTCGGGGAAGCCCTTTTCTTCATCGATCTTGCGCCAGTAAGCCGCGTCGAATTCGGCGCACAAGGCGCGCACACCGTCGCGGATGGCATTCAGTTCTTCGTTGTCATTGGGGTGCATGTCACGGCTCTCCGCCTGTTGTTCTTGGATTATTCGAAACGTACTTCGGCGGTCTGCGCGAGGCCGTCCGCATTGCCCGCCCATAGCGCGGCGACACCCTCTGCGGTCACGCGCCCGCCGACTTCAAACGGCTGCGGCGCAATCAACGGGCGTACGCCGCGATAGGCAAAATGGCGCAAGGTCGCGTCCGGATGCGCACGGCAAAAAGCTCGCAAGCTCAAGGTGGCGATCAGCGGACCATGCACCACCAGCCCGGCATAGCCTTCGGTGCCGGTGACGTAGGGGTGGTCGTAGTGAATGCGATGGCCGTTGAAGGTCACGGCGCTGTAGCGAAACAGCAGGGTCGGCGTCGGGTCGACCGCCTCTTTCCACTCGCCCCGGGCCAGGGCATCGCCGCTGCCGGCCTTGGGTGGCGTCGGTTCGCGGTAGACGATGTCCTGTTCTTCGCAGATGGCCAGGCGGCCGTCCTGGGAGTAGTCGTGGCGCACGGTGACGAACAGCAGCGAACCGGTGCGGCCGGTCTTTTCTTCGACCTGGGTGATGGTCGACACGCGCGTCGCCGCCTCACCGGCACGCAAGGCGTGCAGGAACTCGATACGCCCACCGGCCCACATGCGATTGCGATTGTCGGCCGGCGGCAGGAAGCCGCCCCGGGCCGGATGGCCGTCGGTGCCCAGGGCAGTCTCCGGCAGCGGGTCCTGGAAAAAGCACCATTGCCACAGCGGTGGCAGGTCAGCACCCTGCTCTGGCACGGGTTCGCCGAAGGTGGCGGCGATTCGCCTGAGCAGGTTGGGGCTCAGGTGATCGTGGGCGGTTTCGCTTCGGCCGATCCAATCAGTGGCGCTCATCGGGTGCAGGTCCTCGGGCAGTGAGTGTCTGCCCCGGATCATGCAAGCGCGTGCCCGTTCTGAGAATTTGCATTTCAATAAACCAGCGTTCGGTTATGCTGAACGCCAGCCTCATTTACAAGCGTATTCCTTGTAGGCGCTGGCCTGCCCGCGCCTTGTTGCCATCACCGTTGCCCGAATAGGTGTCTTGCATGCACTTTGATCTCGCCGACCTGCGCCTGTTTATCCATATCGCCGAATCCCCCAGCCTGACCCAGGGCGCCAAGCGTGCGTTTCTCTCGCCGGCTGCCGCGAGTGCGCGGATCAAAGCCCTGGAGGGCCAACTCGACACGCGCCTGCTGTACCGCGACAGCCGTGGCGTGGAGATCACCCCGGCGGGCGAACGGCTGCTGCACCATGCGCGGTTGATCATGCGCCAGGTCGATTACCTGAAGAGTGAGTTCACCCAGTACGGCGTCGATTCTGCCGGGCATATCCGCATCTTCGCCAACACCACGGCGGTCACCGAGTTCCTCCCGGAGGTACTCGCGGGTTTCCTGTCGCAGCGCCCCGGTGTGACCGTGGACCTGCAGGAACGCCTGTCCCGCGATATCGTGCGCGGCGTGCTCGATGGCACCAGCGACATGGGCATCATCGCCGGCCCCGTGGAGGCCGCGGGTCTGCAGGTGCTGCACTTCAGCACCGATGAACTGGTGCTGATGGTGCCGGTCGACCACCCGCTGGCGCAGCTGCCCTCGGTGACCCTGGAGCAAACCCTCGCCTACCAGCATATCGGCCTGCATGAAGGCAGCACGTTGTTGAGTTTCCTGCGTGAGCACGTGGAACGCCTGGGCAAACATTTGTCGCTGCGCATCCAGGTGTCGAGCTTCGAGGCGATCTGCCGGATGGTCGAGGCCGGGGTCGGGATCGGCATCATTCCCGAGTCAGCCGCCGTGCGGCACAGTCGCACCATGCAGTTGGTGGCGGTGAAGCTGGATGAGCCCTGGGCGATTCGCGAGCGCAGCATCCTGGTACGCGAGCTGGAAGCACTGCCGGGGACCATTCGTGCATTGATCGCCACGCTGATGCCGCAAAGCGCCTAAGCTCAGCAGTCACCTTGCCAGAGGAGACGCCCCATGCAACTCGAAGGATCCTGCCATTGCGGCGCCGTGACGTTCAGCCTGAACAGCGCCCACCCCTACCCTTACCAGCGTTGCTATTGCTCGATCTGCCGCAAGACCCAAGGCGGTGGCGGCTACGCGATCAACCTGGCCGGGGACACCCAGAGCTTAAAGGTCCAGGGCCGCAAACAGATTTCGATCTATCACGCGCGGCTCAAGCCCGACGGCGCCAGTCGCGCCCACGCCAGCACCGCCGAGCGGCACTTCTGCTCGCAGTGCGGCAGCGCCCTGTGGCTGTTCAGCCCGGAATGGCCGGAACTGATCCACCCGTTCGCCTCGGCCATCGACACGCCCTTGCCGGTACCGCCGCAACACACGCACCTGATGCTCGGTTCGAAGGCGCCCTGGGTCGAGGTCAGCGTGCGCAAGGGCGACCTGCAGTTCGAGGAATACCCCGAAGAATCCATCGCCCAATGGCATGAGCGCCTGGGGTTGACCCGTTAACAGTCTTTGACAGTTTCCCGACAAAGCTCGCAAAGATTGTCGGACCGCGCTTCCCTAGCATTCGAGCATCCAAACGGCCATCCGGGTGCTCTTCATGTTTCGCACATTGCGCGGTATTCCGCTGTTGGGTTGCCTGCTCGGCAGTCTCGGTTGCCAAGGGCAATCGCCGGCCCCGCCGCCGATTCCCAAGGGTGACTACGGCGCCGTCATTCGCTACCTGCAGGCGCGTATTCCGCGCGACATGGCGCGCGACAACGTGGCCGGCCTGTCGATTGCCCTGGTCAATGGCCAGGAACTGATCTGGGCGCGCGGCTTCGGCCTGGCCGACAAGGCGCGGGGCGTGCCGGTCACGCCGAACACGGCGTTTCGCGCCGGCGGCATTTCCAAACTGCTGACGGCTACGGCAGCCTTGCAACTGGTGGAGCAACAGCGGCTGGCCCTGGATGCGCCGATCCAGCAGACCCTGCGCGAGTTCCATGTGCGTTCGCGCTTTCATGCCGACCCGGCCGCCGCCGACCGCGATATCACCTTGCGGCGGTTGCTCAGCCACCAATCCGGCCTGCCCAGCGAACACCTGCGCGACCTGCGCAGCGACTTCGCCATGGGCCAGATGCCGATGCGCGTCTCGGGCGTGTGGCTGAGCAGTCCACCAGGCTCTCAAGTGGCCTATTCCAACCTTGCTTATGCGCTGGTCGGGGCCGCCATCGAACGCGCCAGCGGCAACAGCTTCGAAGCCCAGTTGCAGCACAGCCTGCTCAAGCCGCTGGAGATGAACCAGTCGGGTTTTACCGGCACCCGCAGCGCGCAGGACTACCGCGCCCAAGGCTACGAGGACGGCATCGCCAGCCCCGATGCCCAGGTGCGCGACCTCGCCGCAGGCGGTTTGTGGACCAGCCCCAAGGACCTCGCGCGCTACCTGCAGATGCTGTTTGCCCACGGCCTCTACAAAGATCAGCGGCTGCTGCGCAGTGCCTCGATTGAGCAAATGTTCACCCAGCAAAACACCGGCAACGCGCTGGACTTCGACTGCCAGGTGGGCCTGGCCTGGTTCCTCGCGCCCTGCGGTGACGAACCGGTCGGCCCCGCCATACGCACCTACCAGCACAGCGGTGGAGGGGATGATTTTGCTGCACAGTTGACCCTGCTGCCGGACCAGCAACTGGGCGTGATCATCATGGCCAATGACAGCCATGCCGAGGAACTGGTCGCCACGGTGGCCACCGACACCCTGCGCCTGATGCTGCAGGCACAAACCGGCCAGGCAGTCTGCGCCGATGACTGCCAGGCGCCCAGCCATGGCCTCAAGTTGCGCCACGTGCCGGCGGCCATCGACCGCAAGCGCCTGGCCGGGTTCTACGCGACCGCCTGGGGCGTGTTTCGCATCAAGGATGGCCACAGCCGGTTGGCTGGCGAGCTGGCCGGCTTCGATTTCGAGTTGCTGCGCGACGACGAAGGCTGGTTGCGCGCGCAGAAAAAAGTCCTCGGCTTCTGGCTCAAGGACCTCGGCGAACTCAGCCGCATCCAGTTGGACGTTGTCACGGTGCAAGGCCGCCAGATGCTCACCGCGCGCAGCCACGGCCAACGCATTGCCATCGGCGAGCGCATCGAGCCTCCGCCCTTGCCCCTGGCCTGGGCCGACACCATCGGCACGTATCAAGTGCTCAACACCCATGAGCCCGACGCACCGTTGAGCGGTGTCAGCGTGCGCCTGGAAGACGGCTTCCTGGTGATGCGCGGCCAACGACACGACGAACCGCTGACCGACTACATCCTGCTGCCGGTCGACAACGCCCACGCGGTGCTGGCCGGTAACGGCTATGGCCTGGGCGACACCGTGAGCCGCCAGGTCAACGGCCTCAGCGCCTCGGGCTACGCCTTCAAACGCACGCAATCCCCTCATAAACCCCTGGTTCTCTAACCCCCTGGATGGACATTCTTATGCGCTCGACCACCCTGTGCCTGTCGCTCTCCTCACTGTGCCTGCTGGCCGGTGCCGACCGCGCCCTGGCCGAAGACTGGCAATACAGCCTCAAGGCCGGCGTCGCCAACGCGCCGCGCTACAGCGGCAGCGACCAGCGCATGAGCGCGCCGCTGCTGGGCGGCAAAGTCGTCAGCCCGTGGGGGATTTTCCTCGACACCGACAAGGGCCTGGGCTGGGGGTATGAAGGCAATGCCTTGAGTTTCAGCACCTACGTGGGCGCCAGCAGTTCGCGTAAAGACAAGAACGAAAGCCTGCACGCCGGCTCCAAGCGACTCAAGGGCATGGGCGAGATCAAGGCCCGTCCGCAAGTGGGGGTAAGTGCCAGCTACAACCTGGGCGGTGTAATCGTCGGCGCGACCCTGGAGCACGCGCTCAAGGAAGACGACCACAAGGACAGCGGCAAGGCCTTCACCCACCTGGAACTGAGCCTGGGCACCAACCTTTATGACGGCCGCTACGGTTCGGTCGACGCCAGCCTCAGCAGCCATTTTGGTGACCGCAACTACCTGCAGACCTGGTACGGCGTGACCACCGGCCAAGCGGCGCAAAGCCGCTTCCAGGCCTACAAGGCCGGAGCAGGCAACATCAGCAACGGCCTGAACCTGGTGTGGAGCGTGCCGATCAGCGAACACACCGAATTCTCGACCCTGCTCGATGTGCAGTACCTGGCGGATGAAGCGGGCAAGAGCCCGATTGTCGAGCGCAGGCTACAAACGTCGGTGATGGGCGTGCTTGAGTACACGTTCTAATGAGGTAGCCCCATCAACCTGTGGGAGCAAGCCCCCTCCCACCGGTGAGTTCTGCACGATGGACGCTTGTTACTCGGCATACGCCCAGGTCATCCGGAACGACGCCCCGCCCCACTCCGAATCCAGTACTTGCACCTGCCCGCCATGCCACTGCGAAACCCGCTGCACCAGCGCCAGGCCGAGGCCGAAGCCCCCGGTGCGGCGGTCGCGGCTGGCGTCCAGGCGCATGAACGGCTGGAAGATCTTCGCGCGACCGTCCTCGGGCACACCGGGGCCGTCGTCGCACACGCGCACTTCATAGCCGCTGCCGAACTTGACCAGCGACACTTCGACCCGGCGCTCGGCGTAGCGGATGGCATTGCGCAGCAGGTTGATCACCGCACGTGCCATGAAGCGCGGTTCGATCTGGATAAAGTCCACCTCGCAGGTGCGCAGCGACAGCTGGATGCCAGCCGCCTCAGCCTCCAGCGCCACGCTGCCGATCACGCTGTCGAGCCAGCTGTGGGCCTCGATGCGCTCGCGGGTCACCTGGGTGGCGCCGCGCTCCAGGCTGGCATAGGTGAGCAGTTCGGAGACCATTTCTTCCAGCTCGCCGAGGTCGGCGTACATGTCGGCGATCAACGCGCGGCTCTCGCGTGGGTCGGCTTGTTGCTTGAGCTGGTCGAGCTCGAACGACAACCGCGCAATCGGCGTGCGCAGCTCGTGGGACACCGCGTTGGTGAGTTCACGCTGATTGGCGATCAGGCTTTCGATGCGTTCGGCCATCTGGTTGAAGTGCCCGGCCAGCTCACGCACGGTGGAGCGTCGCGGCAGCAGGATGCGCGAGCCGAGGTCGTTGTCGCCAAAGCGTTGCGCGGCCAGGCGGATATGCTCCAGGTCCCGCCAGTGCGGGCGCACCCAGAAGTACAGGACGATGGCCAGGCACAACCCGAGAAACCCATAGGCCCACAGGTACAGCCATTTGGGTTCTTCCGGCAGCTTGATTTCCAGCAACTGCGGGCCACCGTCGATGCTGGTGAGGAATTCCCGGAAGTCGCCACGCACCACCAGCAACCCTTCGGCCAGCAGTTGTTGTTCACGCGCGCTCAGCGCCTGGGTGTCTTTGGGCACCAGCTTGAGGCGCAGGCCGTAATGCACTTGCAGCTCGTCCAGCCGGGCCTGGCGCTCGTCCCCGCGCAGTGGCCGTAATTGCTCTACCAGCCCATAGGCCGGACCGCGCAGGGCTTCGCGGTTATAGGTTTCATTGGCCTCGGGCAGCAGCTCGTCGAAGGTGTAGTTGACCAGCCAGATCGCCGCCGCCAGGCCGATCGCCAGAATCACATACAGGCGCAGAAACAGCCGCAGCATCTAGACCTCCCACGCAAACGGATTGAACAGATAGCCCTTGCCCCAGATGGTCTTGATGCACACCGGCTCGCGGGGATTGTCATTGAGCTTGCTGCGCAACTTGCTGATGTACACGTCGACGCTGCGGTTAAGGCCATCGAAGGCGATGCCGCGCATGCGGTTGAGGATGTCGTCGCGCGAGAGGATCTTGCCGGCGCTGCTGGCCAGCAACCACAGCAGTTCGAACTCCATGGTGGTGAGGTCGACCTGCTCCTCCCCAAGGCTGACCACCCGGCAACTGCGGTCGATCGCCAGCCGCCCAAAGGCGATGGAGCCGCGCACCGTCGGCTCCGGCGCCTGCCGACGCTGCAACGCGCGCAGGCGTGCGAGCAGCACCGGGGGCTTGATCGGCTTGATCACATAGTCGTCGGCCCCGGACTCCAGGCCGAGGATGTGGTCCAGGTCATCTTCCTTGGCGGTGAGGATCACAATCGGCGTGTCAGACACATTGCGAATCTCGCGGCACACATGCAGGCCGCTCTGCCCCGGCAGCATCAGGTCGAGCACGACGATTTTCGGCTTGAACTCGAGAAACGCCGCCAGGGCTTCATCGCCCCGGTGCACCACGCGCACCTCGAAGCCATGCTGCGACAGAAAGTGCGCGATCAGCCCTGCCAGCTTCTCGTCGTCCTCAACGAGCAGGACCTTGCCCAGACCCAGGTTTTCCATAAGTTCTCAGTGTGCAAAGGCGGATTGAAGAGTGGGCATTATAGGTGGCAAGCTGGGCCTCTGACCCCACTGGTCAACGGCGGCCGACGAAGCTTCATGCTTTTAAGAGTTTTTAACAAATAGCCCGCACTCTTTAACGCCATCCACAGGGAGTTGTATGCGCAAGGATTACCTGGCGTTCTTCGTTTCACTGTTCCTGTCACGGCTGGCAGACCAGATCCTGCTGTTTATCGTGCCGTTGATCGTGTTTCAGACCACCCAGAGTGTGTCGTGGGCCGGGCTGGCGTTTTTCGTCGAGTCACTGCCACGCTTTCTCGCCTTCCCGGTGTGCGGCGCATTGTGTGACAAGTTTTCCCCGGTGCGCATCCTGCATATCAGCCAGGTCTACCGGGCGCTGGCGTGTGGGGTGGCGGTGGCACTGTACGCGGTGTTCGACGGCATTTATTGGATCGTGGGGCTTTCCGCGCTGTGCGGGGTGCTGACCACCCAGGGCATCATGGCCCGCGAAGTGCTGATGCCGCATGTTTTCCAGCAATACAGTTATGCCAAGACCCTCTCCTACTCGCAGATCGCCGACCAGAGCGGCTTGGTGCTGGGGCCGCTGATTGCCGCACTGATGCTGCAAGTGTGGGCCTGGCATTGGGTGGTACTGGGCATCGCCGGCCTGTTTGTGCTGGCGGACCTCGCCATGTGGGCCTGGCAGCGCAGCAATACCGTGACGCTTGCACACCATGCGCAGCACCGGGATATCTGGGTGCAACCGCTGCGTATTGCCTTCGGGCATATCCAGCAGCTGGCGGGACTCAAGCGCTTGATTGCGCTGACGGTCGGGGTCAACTTGATCATCGGGGTCACGCTGGCCACGTCCGCCGCCATGGTCATCGGTCTCTACGCGGCAGACAAGGATGCCTACGCCCTGCTGCAAGCCGCCGGCGCCCTGGTGACCATCGCGATTCTGTTTTACCTGGCGCGCAGCGCACTGCCGCTGAAAGTGCTGGGTGGCCTGTCGTATGTGTTGATCGCCGTCGGCGCATTGGTCACCGCCCTCAGCCCGACGCTATGGGCTTACACCCTGGGCTTTTTGCTGGTGATCGGCTTCGACAAGATGTACAGCGTGTACATGCGCAGCGTCCGGCAAAAAGTCATCCCGGTGCAGGATTTCGGCAAGACCGTCGGTGTGATCACCCTGCTCAACAACCTGCCACAACCGTTGGCCGGCCTGGCGGTTGCGCTGCTGGCCAGCCCGTTGGGCACGCAAACGGTGATCCTGCTGCTGACCGCGATCACCGCGTTGATCGGCGTGGCCGTGGCCTCAGGCTGGTACGCCACTGTGAAAGCGGAACTCGATGTCGGGTGACTCGATCAGTTCCTGCTCGGCCGCCCGCACCCTCTCGATCACGTGGGCGATGTCCTTGGCGTCGCCGTACTGGTAGGCCAGCTTGAGGTAACCCTGGAAGTGCCGCGCCTCGCTTTTCAGCAGGCCGAAGTAGAACTTGCCGAGTTCTTCGTCCAAATGCGGCACCAGGGCTTCGAAACGCTCGCAACTGCGCGCTTCGATAAAGGCGCCGACCACCAGCGTATCCACCAACTTGACCGGTTCGTGGCTGCGCACCACCTTGCGCAAACCGGAGGCATAACGCCCGGCGTGCAACTGGCGCAGTTCAACCTTGCGCTTTTTCATCAGGCGCATGACTTGTTCGTGGTGCACCAGCTCTTCGCGGGCCAGGCGCGACATCATGTTGATCAGGTCAACATGGCCGTGGTACTTGGCAATCAGGCTGAGGGCGGTGCTGGCGGCCTTGAATTCGCAGTTCTTGTGGTCGATCAGCAGGGTGTCCTGATCGGCCAGCGCGGCCTGGACCCAGGCGTCGGGGGTGCGGCAGCCGAGGAATTCGTGGATTTCGGGCAGGTTCATCGGGCTCACGGGTAAAGGATCACAAAAGGGCGCCGATTATACCGACCGCGCCGCAGACCACCAGCCACCGGCCTTGATGTGCATCAACATGACGTCCGGCGAGCAGCAACTATAGTTGTTCCAGCCCGCCCCTTTTTGGAGATCCCGATCATGCAAGCCATTCGCAGCATCCTGGTGGTCATCGAGCCCGACCATTCGGAAAGCCTGGCCCTCAAGCGCGCGAAGTTGATCGCCGGGGTCACCGGCGCGCACCTGCACCTGCTGGTGTGCGACCGCAAGCACGAGCACTCGGCGCTGTTGAGCCTGCTTAAATCCTCCCTGCAAGAGGATGGCTACAGCGTCACCACCGAGCAGGCCTGGAATGAGAGCCTGCACGAAACCATCATCGACGTGCAGCAGGCTGAAGGCTGTGGCCTGGTGATCAAGCAGCATTTCCCCGACAGCCCGTTGAAAAAGGCCCTGTTGACCCCGGCGGACTGGAAGTTGCTGCGCTACTGCCCAACGGCCGTGCTGCTGGTCAAGACCGCTACGCCGTGGGCTGGCGGGGTGATCCTGGCCGCGATCGATGTGGGCAACACCGATGGCGAGCACCGTTCGCTGCACAATTCGATCATCGATCATGGCTTTGATATCGCCAGCCTGGCCAAGGCGCAGCTGCATGTGATCAGCGCCCATCCGTCGCCCATGCTGTCGGCGGCGGATCCAACCTTCCAGCTCAAGGAGACCATCGAGGCGCGCTATCGCGAGCAATGCAAGGCCTTCCAGGCTGAGTTCGATGTGGACGATGCGCACCTGCATATCGAGGAAGGCCCGGCGGATGTGCTGATCCCGTTCGCGGCGCATAAATGGCAGGCGGCGGTGACTATCATCGGCACCGTGGCGCGCACCGGGATTTCCGGGGCACTGATCGGCAATACGGCGGAGGTGGTGCTGGATGAGGTGGAAAGCGACGTGCTGGTGCTCAAGCCGCAGGAGCTGATGGATCACTTGGAGGAACTGGCCACCCGGGTCTGACACGCAGGCCGGTGCTGGCTGGCTTCAAAGGTGGGAGCTTGATCAGTGCCCAAACGCGTCCTTGAGGAACCCCGGGGCGATATAGCGCTGGTAGTGGGCCTCGGACAAGATAAAGAACTCGCGGTCGATGGCGTCGCGCAAGTCCGGCAGGTTCCAGTCACGAAATTCCGGCAACAGCACCATGCCATAGGCTTCCAGGTTGGAAATCACCCGCGCGCCCCGGGCAATCAACTGATAGGCCCAGCAGTACTCGGACTGGTGCGGCACGAAGCGAATCTTGCGCTGCTCCAGCTGGCCGCGCAGGGTCTTGGGGTCGAAAATCTCCAGTTTGCCGGCCATCACCTGCACCAACAACTGCTCCAGGCGCAGCCACACTGCCCGTTTTTCTTCTTCGTTATAGCCATTCCACTGGATCACTTCGTGGTGGAAACGCTTGCAGCCACGGCACACGAGATCGCCGTAAACCGTGGAGCACAGGCCGACGCAGGGGGTCTTGATGGTTTGGTTGGACATGGGCAACGACACGCAAATCAGCGAAACAGTGCGCCATGTTAGCCCTTTGTCTAACCTTCATCACCCTGCAAACTTGGCGAGGCAACTTACCTTTAGAAATTTTTTGCCGTAGAATCATCCGGCCTTGTAAGGCGCCAATAATCCGCTGGAAGCTGTTTTCAAAGCGTCACGAGCACAGTCGTTCCTTCAGAACGGTGTTGGCGTGGGTTCGACCCGGTAGGTCAGGACCCCCGCCAACCCTCATCAGCTCCGTTCTGCAGGCGTAAAACTTTGAAAGCAGCTTCTGTGAGGAATGCCGGCAGCGCTGGCTTTGCGGCCCAAAAAGCCCCCGAGCGCATGCGTGCCGATCATTTCTGGATGAGCGTCCCGTGGGACCACTGATGAGGGTAATAACTGTGCTTGAAGCCTACCGCAAACATATCGAAGAGCGTGCCGCCCTGGGTATCGTTCCCCAGCCGCTTAACGCCGAACAAACCGCAGGCCTGGTCGAGCTGCTGAAAAATCCTCCGGCTGGCGAAGAAGAATTCCTCGTTGACCTGATCACCAACCGTATTCCACCAGGTGTTGACGAAGCTGCCTACGTCAAGGCCGGTTTCCTGTCTGCCCTGGCCAAGGGCGAAGCCACTTCCCCCCTGATCAGCAAGCAACGCGCTGTTGAACTCCTTGGCACCATGCAAGGCGGCTACAACATCGTGACGTTGGTCGAGCTGCTGGACGACGCCACCCTGGCACCTGTCGCCGCTGCCCAACTCAAGCACACCCTGTTGATGTTCGATGCGTTCCACGACGTCGCTGAAAAAGCCCGTAACGGCAACGAACACGCCAAGGCCGTAATCCAGTCCTGGGCCGACGGCGAGTGGTTCAAGAACCGTCCGACCCTGGCCGACAAGATCAGCCTGCGCGTGTTCAAGGTCACCGGCGAAACCAACACCGACGACCTGTCCCCTGCCCCGGACGCCTGGTCGCGCCCTGACATCCCGCTGCACGCCCTGGCCATGCTGAAAATGGCTCGCGAAGGCATCGTGCCGGACGAGCAAGGCAAGACCGGCCCGATGAAGCAGATCGAAGAGATGCGCGGCCAAGGCTTCCCGATCGCCTACGTCGGTGACGTGGTCGGTACCGGTTCGTCGCGTAAATCGGCGACCAACTCGGTACTGTGGTTCTTCGGCGACGACGTCCCCTACGTGCCGAACAAGCGCGCTGGCGGCTTCTGCTTCGGCAGCAAGATCGCTCCAATCTTCTACAACACCATGGAAGATGCCGGCGCACTGCCGATCGAATTCGACGTCACCAACATGAACATGGGCGACGTGATCGACCTGTACCCACATGCTGGCAAAGTCACCAAGCACAACAGCGACGAAGTACTGACCACCTTCGAAATGAAGACGCCAGTACTGTTGGACGAAGTCCGTGCCGGCGGTCGTATCCCGCTGATCATCGGCCGTGGCCTGACCGAGAAGGCTCGCGCCGAGCTGGGCCTGCCGCCTTCGACCCTGTTCAAGCTGCCGGAAGCACCGGCTGAAAGCACCAAGGGCTTCACCCTGGCGCAGAAAATGGTCGGCCGTGCCTGCGGCCTGGCAGAAGGCAAAGGCGTTCGTCCTGGCACCTACTGCGAACCGAAGATGACCACCGTGGGCTCCCAGGACACCACCGGTCCAATGACCCGTGACGAACTGAAAGACCTGGCGTGCCTGGGCTTCTCGACCGATCTGGTAATGCAGTCCTTCTGCCACACCGCGGCTTACCCCAAGCCGATCGACGTGACCACCCACCACACCCTGCCTGACTTCATCATGACCCGTGGCGGTGTATCGCTGCGTCCAGGCGACGGCATCATCCACAGCTGGCTGAACCGCATGCTGCTGCCGGACACCGTCGGTACCGGTGGTGACTCCCACACCCGTTTCCCGATGGGCATCTCGTTCCCGGCCGGTTCTGGCCTGGTCGCGTTCGCCGCAGCCACTGGCGTAATGCCACTGGACATGCCGGAATCGATCCTGGTGCGCTTCAAAGGCAAAATGCAACCTGGCATCACCCTGCGCGACCTGGTGCACGCCATTCCTTACTACGCGATCCAGGCTGGCCTGCTGACCGTAGAGAAGAAAGGCAAGAAAAACGCCTTCTCCGGCCGCATCCTGGAAATCGAAGGCCTGAACGACCTGACGCTGGAGCAGGCTTTCGAGCTGTCCGACGCCTCGGCTGAACGTTCGGCTGCCGGTTGCACCATCAAGCTGTCCAAGGACTCCGTCACCGAGTACCTGAACTCCAACATCACCCTGCTGCGCTGGATGATCGGCGAAGGCTACGGCGATGCACGCACCCTGGAACGTCGTGCTCAAGCGATGGAAGCCTGGGTTGCCAACCCGGAGCTGATGGAAGCCGATGCCGACGCCGAATACGCCGAAATCATCGAGATCGACCTGGCCGAAATCAACGAGCCGATCCTCTGCGCACCGAACGACCCGGACGATGCCCGTCTGCTGTCGAGCGTTGCCGGCGAGAAGATCGACGAAGTGTTCATCGGTTCGTGCATGACCAACATCGGTCACTTCCGCGCTGCCGGCAAGTTGCTGGAACAGGTCAAGGGTCAGCTGCCAACCCGTCTGTGGCTGTCGCCGCCGACCAAGATGGACGCTCACCAACTGACCGAAGAAGGCTACTACGGCATCTACGGCAAGGCTGGCGCGCGCATGGAAATGCCGGGCTGCTCGCTGTGCATGGGTAACCAGGCACGTGTAGAACCGAACTCGACCGTGGTGTCGACGTCGACCCGTAACTTCCCGAACCGTCTGGGTGACGGCGCGAACGTCTACCTGGCGTCCGCCGAGCTGGCGGCAGTTGCCTCCACGCTGGGTCGCCTGCCGACGGTTGAAGAGTACATGGGCTACGCAGCGAAACTGGACACCATGGCCAGTGACGTTTACCGCTACCTGAACTTCGACCAGATCGCTGAGTTCCGCAAGATCGCAGCCAGCGCCAACATCCCGGTGATTCAAGCCTAAGGGTGTGTTGACGTAAAAAGACGCCGCGTACCGCAAGGTACGCGGCGTTTTTTTTGCAAGCTGCAAACTACAAGCTGCAAGCCTCAAGCCTCAAGCCTCAAGCCTCAAGCCTCAAGCCTCAAGCCTCAAGCTTAGAGCTTAGAGCTTAGAGCTTGTCGCTTGTAGCTTGTAGCTTGTAGCTTGTAGCTTGTAGCTTGCAGCTTGTAGCTTGCAGCTTCTAGCTTGTGCTGGCCTCCAGCGCCAGTTGCACCGCGCCGTCGACGCTCAGGCCGCTGAGCAGCACCTGCGGCGCCAACGCCTCGGGCAGTCCCTGCAGCACCTCGCGGGCGTCATGCCGCACACGGGCCAGCACCAGGCGCTTGCCCTCCCCGCGCACCTGGGCAAAAAAACCTGCCAGTGCTTCGATACTGGTGCCGTCAAGGTCGGGCGACTCTTCCAGGCTCAGCACCACTGCGTCGACTGGAGACTGACGCATCAAGCGCAACGCCGCGCCCAGGATGCGCTCGGCATTCGCGAAAAACAGCGCCTCACTGGGCCGCACGATCAATACCCCGGGCACTGCCACGGCATCGGGATGGTGCAGGCGATCGACAAAGTCGTGGCTGTTGCCCAGGCGCCCGAGCACCTGAAGGTCGGCTGAGGACATCTGGCGCAACATCAGCATCACGCTGATTGCAACCGACACCAGCAAGCCATCCAGCACGCCGAGCACCAGCACGGCCGCTACCGCGCAGACCACCAGCAACCGATCGCGCCGCCAGATGAAATAACGCCCCAGGGGTTGCAGGCTCAAGCCTCGACCCAAGGCATAGATGACGACGGCCGCCAGCACCGGCTCCGGGGTGAGCGCGACATACGGCAACACCGTCAGCACAATCACCAGGATCACCAGCGCGGCGAAGATTCCCGCCAAGCGCGAGTAGGCACCGGCCGCCTCGTTGGCCGAAGTCGCCGAGTAACCGGCACCCGCCGGCATGCCGTGGAACAGCCCGGAGACCAGGTTGGCCGCACCGAGCGCGAGCAGATCACGGTTGGATGACACCCGGTCGCCATGCTTGAGGGCGAATGAGCTGATGGAACCGTAGGACTCGGCGTACAGGATCATCACCAGCGCAAACGCCAATTCCCCCAGGCGCAGCCAGTCGGCGAACGGCAACACCGGCAAATGCCCCAGCTCCAGGCGCAGGTCGATCATGCCGATCAGGGCCACGCCGTGGGCCTGCAGGTTCAGGTATTGCCCGGCCGCGATGCCAAGCACCACGACCACCAGCCCGCCGGGCACGCGCGGCATGCGTGCACACCCCCAGAGCAGCAGCAACGCCACCCCGGCCACCATGGCCGCCGGCCAGTTCCACTGTGGCAGTTGCTCGAGCAATTGCGGCAGGAAGCGGACCAGGTTGTTATCGGTCAAGTGCACGCCTACCACACTCGCCAACTGCTTGAGGATGATGGTCAGCGCCAGGCCGAAGGCAAAGCCACGTAACACCGGCTTGGCGATAAACGAGGTGACGCCGCCGAGTTTGAACAGCCCGGCCAGCAGGAAAAACACCCCGGTGACCAGCACCAGCCCGAACGCCAGGGACAGCCGCAGGGCCGGGTCATCTGCGGCCAGGCTGGACGTTGCGGCCGCCAACACCGCCGCCGAAGACGAGGTGGCCGAGACAATCGCAAAACGGCTGGTGCCGAACAGGCCGTAGCACACCAGGCCGGCGAACAAGGCAATCACCCCGGCCTGGGGCGGCAGCGCAGCGATACTCGAATAGGCCACGGCTTCCGGCAGCAGCAGGCCAGCAATCGATAAGCCGGCGAGCAGGTCCTGGGTACGGGTGGGCGGCGCAGCCACGGGGGTAGCAGGTTCAATGTTCAAGCGGCCCGACCATCCTGGCAAATGAGGTGCGTCAGCTTAGCCTGCATTGAGGTTTTTCGAGCGCAAAAAAAAGCCGATTCGCGGTCTGCGCGAATCGGCTTTTTGGCGTGAGTCCCGCGGTCAGGACAGCAGCGAGTAAATCAACGCGGTAATCGCCACCAGGCCGACCGCCGTGACAAACACGTTGGACGCCTGCCCACGGTACTTGGCCATCGCCGGTACCTTGCGGATCGCGTACATCGGCATCAGGAACAGGATCGACGCGATGATCGGGCCGCCCAGGGTCTCGATCATGCCGAGGATGCTCGGGTTGAGCGTGGCGACGATCCAGCACACCACCAGCATGAACGCGGCGGTGATGCGGTCCAGGGTCTTCGCAGCCGGGCGCCGGCCGCTCTTGAGCACCAGGCCCTTGAGGCCTTCGCTGGCACCGATGTAGTGACCGAGGAACGACTTGGCAATCGCCACGAACGCGATCAACGGCGCGGCGAACTCGATGGTCGGGTTGTTGAAGTGGTTGGCCAGGTACGACAGGATCGACAGGTTCTGCGCTTTCGCTTCGGCCAGTTGCGCCGGCGACAGGGTCAACACGCAGCTGAACACGAAGAACAGCACCATCACCACCATCAACAGGTGCGCGCGCGAGAGGATCTGCGAGCTGCGCTCATCGGCGTGGGCACCGTACTGGCGCTTCTGGTCCACCGCGAAGGCCGAGATGATCGGCGAGTGGTTGAACGAAAACACCATCACCGGGATCGCCAGCCACAGCGTATTGAGCAGCGCGGACGGCGCCGGCACCACACTGGCGGTGCTGAGGATGCCGCCCGTCCAATGAGGGATCAGGTACACCGCCAGGAACAGCAAGGCGACGATAAACGGGTACACCATCAGGCTCATGGCCTTGACGATTACCTGCTCGCCGCACCGCACCACAGCCAGCAGGCCGAGGATCAACACCAAGGACAGGATCGCGCGTGGCGGCGGCATGATATGCAGTTGATGCTCCATGAAGCTGCCGACGGTGTTGGTCAGCGCCACGCTGTAGATCAGCAGGATCGGGAAGATTGCGAAGAAGTACAGCAAGGTGATCAGCGCACCGGCGCGGATGCCGAAGTGCTCCTCGACCACGTCGGTGATGTCAGAGCCTTCGCGGCCGGACAGTACGAAACGGGTCAGGCCACGGTGGGCAAAGAACGTCATCGGGAAGGCCAGCACCGCCAGGATCACCAGGGGCCAGAAGCCGCCCAGGCCGGCATTGATCGGCAGGAACAAGGTACCGGCGCCAATGGCGGTGCCGAACAGGCCAAGCATCCAGGTGGTGTCCTGGCGGCTCCAGCTTGTGAGGGTTGCAGGTGTCGTTGCATAGCGTTCGTCGACGCTATTGGCCTGATCATTCATCCGGTCGGATCTCCGCATTTACATAGCCGGGACGAGTCAGAAAAACCTGACAGGCAGCGCCCCGACCATAGAAGGGGCGTGATTGTCCGGGATTCTCTTGAATAAGCAAAGACTTAGCTGAGGAACGGTTTGCCGGTGCAGCCGCTCCAGGGCCGCCCTGTGCGATGGTTGCCGGGAATGCTGAAACCGTTTCGAGCGATTGCAGCGTGCTATTCGTGAATGCAGCCAAGTCTTGGCGTATTAACTGGACTCGATGTATTTAGAGAACCTACCTACAACTCAATCAGACACTAACGACTATCTAAATAAAATAATAAGCACACCACCGCGACAATTGTTACATAAGCCTACACAGCCATTGAGTCACCGCCAAACTTGAAACTAATATCGCCCGCAGCCGACCCGAAGAAAAACAACAACACCACTCATTTAAAACAACAGGAGTTCGACCATGCGAAGACTTAATGCTGTATTCACCAGCCTGTTACTCAGCTATTTTCTCATCCCGCACGCCAGTGCCACAGAACATGTGTTACCTGAAGCGGACATTCACGCGCTGGCGTCTTCGCCGCAATGGCTAACCACCAAAGTCTATATCGAAGGCGAGCCGGACAAGGACGTCAAGGCCAACTACCCCGGCGTCGTTGGCCTATCCATGTGGGACCCACTGCGCAATCGCTATGAGTTCTTCTACACCGACACCGGCCGCTCAAAGCATGCCGATGGCGGCGGCGGATACTTCATGGTCACGGGCGACCGCAAGACGCATATCCTGATCCCGGACCTCGGCCCGAACCGAACCATCGTCAGGCGCCTGGAGAAACTTGATAACAGCGAATTCACTTACTCTCGCGAAGTTCCGCGCGACATGATCCCCACACAACCTCCCGTACGCATTTACGTAGTACACGCTCCGTATAAAGGCCCGCTCAAGACAGCCATGTCGAATTAATTAAACATTGATGTTTAGCACTCTTCCAAACAACAAAGAACAAGGTGCCCGACCATGAATAAACGCAACCCTCTTCGTTTGCTGTTAATACCTGCACTGATGGCCGCCGCGCTGTTGCCCGCTGCAGCGACCGTTGCCGCGCCGCCAGAAAAAAATACAGCCATCACTGCCGATAACGCGGTCATGTTGACCGTGTTTCTTAAACACGATCAATCGCGCCCTCTGGGCGAGCTGAAGACGCAACTGGCCAAACAAGCGTTTCACGCCGTATTCCCACCCGCCGGGGTGGAGGTGGTGAGTTGGAACATCACCATGGGCATCGGCCAGGTCGTCGTGCTGCGCCTGCCGGCTTCGCGCCTGGCAGAGGTCAACCTGGCAATCGAAAACAGCGCGTGGGGGGTGTACACCACGGAATTTTTCCCCACCTACAATTTCATGCCCATCGCACAAGCCGAGCAGGACAAGGCGCGACGCAGCGCCCCGCAGTGATCGCCTGGGCGCTGCTGCGCCCCGAATGCGGCCAGGGGCGCAACACGTGCGGCCTCTGGGGACTAATACATTCCCGCACAAATCTATTTTAGAATGGCGCCCGTTGCTGTAGTTTTCATACAGCACCCGCCATTCTTCCTGTGAGCCCCGCCATGCCTCGCGTTTCCCGCAAACAAGCCGAACTCAACCGTGAAATCATCGTCGAGGCCGCCACGCACCTGTTTCGTGAGCGTGGGTTGCACGGCATCACCCTGTCGGATGTGATGGCCGCGGCCGGCCTGACCCACGGCGGTTTCTACGGCCACTTCGCGTCCAAGGAAGCCTTGGCCACGGAGGCCTGCCAGCAGGCCTTCGAGCACGCGAACCTGGGCTGGCAGGAAAAGATCCGCACCAGCGAAGATCGGCAAGCGGCGCGCCAGGCAGTAATGGCCCCCTATCTGTCGGCAGCCCACCGCGACAACCCGGGTGACGGCTGCCCGATTTCAGCGTTCACCCCGGATATGTGCCACGAGCCCGCCGACACAGCGCTGCAGCATACTTTCATAGACGGGGTAGAAAAGTCGCTGGAGATCTTTGCCCAGCTTCAGGATGAGGATCGCCAGGCGATGCTGGCTAAATACGCGATGATGATCGGCGCCGTCACTCTCGCCCGTGCGACACGCGGCAATCAGCTGTCGGACGAATTCCTTGAGGCCGTACGAAACACCTTGTTGCCCGTTGACAGCCCCGCGCCTGTCCCAGCATGATCGGGCCATGAACCTGATCGCGCAGTACCTCACCCGTACCACCACCACGACCGCTCAAGGCGGGTCGCGCGGTGGCTGTGGGTGCTTGAACTAAACATCCGCAGATTCAACCCAAGGCCCCGCCAGCAATGGACGGGGCCTTTTTATTGCTCCGCCACCTGGCAATCACAAGGAGCAACACCATGGCTGACGCCCTGCTGATCATCGATATGCAAACCGGCCTGTACGATGGCCCGGAGAAACCCTTCGAACGCGAGCGGGTGCTGGGCACCATCAATCAACTGATCCAGCGCGCACGCGCGGCCCACGCGCCGATCTTCGTGGCCCGCCACACCGGTCCGGCGGGTTCTCCAATCGCCGCAGGCAGCCCGTTCTGGCAGCTGTGGCCTGCGCTGGACGTCGATGCGGCCCGCGATCAGCTCTTCGACAAGACTCGCCCGAGTTGCTTCCTCGGCACCGACCTGGCGCAGCAACTGCACGCCGCGCAGGTCAAGCAACTGGTGATCGCCGGAATGAAAACCCAATTCTGCATCGACACCACGTGCCGGGTGGCCGTGGAGCTGGGCTTTGGCGTGGTACTGCCGGAAGACGCGCACACTTGCATGGACACCCCGGCGCTGAAGGCCGAGGCGATTATCGAGCACCACAACGCCACGCTGGCGGGCGCCTTTGTACAGCGGGTGAAAGCGGCCGAGGTCAGTTTCTGAACCGGCACGCGCTCGCCTTCGACCCTGCATTTTTTCTGACGCGGCGAAACGATATTACTTACAAATCGCGCATACTCATCCCTTCAAACCCTTCAGGAAGAGCGTTCCGATGACCACCACTGTTCTGGTCCTGGTTGAAACCATCAACGAATACCTGCAAATCATCGAGAGCAATGACTTTCATGTGATCCTCGCGCCGACACCGGCCGAACGCGCACAGGCCATCAAGGCCCATGGTGGACAGATCAAGGCGGTGCTGACGCGCGGCCCACTGGGGTTGTATGCCGAGGAAATCGCCGCCCTGCCACTGTTGGAGATCATCTGCGTGATCGGCGCCGGCTACGAACACGTGGACCTGCAGGCCGCGAGCAACCGCGGCATCGTGGTAACCAACGGCGCCGGGGTCAACGCGCCGTCGGTGGCCGACCATGCCATGGCGCTGCTGCTGTCGCTGGTACGCGGCATCCCGCAGAACGACGCGGCGGTGCGGCGCAGCGAGTGGCCCAAGGTGATGCGGCCGTCCCTGGGTGGCAAGCAACTGGGGATTCTCGGGCTCGGCGCCGTAGGCCTGGAAATCGCCAAGCGCGCAGCCCTGGGTTTCGGCATGGAAGTGAGTTACCACAACCGCCAGCCGCGCGATGATGTGGACTACACCTACTGCGCCACCGCAGTGGAGCTGGCGCGCAACTCGGACTTCCTGATCCTGGCCACGCCCGGCGGCGCCAGCACTCGCCACCTGATCGACCGCAATGCCCTCGACGCCCTGGGCCCCAACGGTTACCTGGTGAATATCGGCCGCGGCAGCGTGGTGGTCACCGCCGACCTGGTCGCGGCCCTTGAGCAACGCCGTATCGGCGGCGCCGCGCTGGACGTGTTCGACGACGAGCCGAAGGTGCCCGACGCCCTCAAGCGCCTGAGCAATACCGTGCTCACCTCGCACGTGGCCGGCCTGTCGCCCGAAGCCGCCCACGACACCGTGCAGCGCGTGGCCGACAACCTGGTGGAATACTTTGCCGGCCGCCCGGTGCTCACGCCGGTGACCCTGCCCGCGCCCGAAAAATGACCGATCAGGCACGCTGATTATCGTCCAACACGCTAACCTATTAAGCCGCCCCGACCTTGTCGCTGGGCGGTGGTGCGCATTAGATTAGGAAATAGTCCGAGGCCTTTAGAATAAGCAGAAGGGATAAGCATGGCGCTGAACGACCAATCGACCCAAATTCGCCCAGGCGAAGAACTTGATGCCAGCCTGATCGATCCCTACCTCAAGGCCCATATCCCGGGCCTGAGCGGCACGCCCACGATCAGCCAGTTTCCGGGTGGTGCGTCGAACCTGACCTACCTGCTGGAATACCCCGGCCAGGAATTCGTGCTGCGCCGTCCACCGTTTGGCCACAAAGCCAAGTCCGCCCATGACATGGGCCGCGAATACCGCATTCTCAACCAGCTCAAAGATGGCTTCCCGTATTGCCCCAAGGCGTACGTGCATTGCACCGACGAGGCGGTGATCGGCGCCGAGTTCTACGTGATGGAGCGCGTCAACGGCATCATCCTGCGCTCCGACCTGCCAGCCGAACTGGGCCTGGACGCGACCAGGACCGAGGCACTGTGCAAGAGTTTTATCGACAAGTTCGTCGAACTCCACCAGGTCGACTACAACGCCTGTGGCCTGGCCGACCTGGGCAAACCCGAAGGCTACGTCGAGCGGCAGATCCGTGGCTGGAGCGACCGCTACGAAAAAGCCCTGACCCCCGACGCGCCGAGCTGGGAGAAAGTCCGCGCCTGGCTCAACGACAAGATGCCGGCCGACCACCCGACCTCAAGCATCGTGCACAACGACTACCGCTTCGATAACGTGATCCTCGACCCTCATAACCCGATGCAGATCATCGGCGTGCTGGACTGGGAACTGACCACCCTCGGCGACCCGCTGATGGACCTGGGCAACACCCTCGCCTACTGGATCGAGGCCGGCGACCCGGCGCCCGTGCAACTGATGCGCCGCCAGCCGAGCAATGCCCCCGGCATGCTTACCCGCCGCGAGTTCGTCGATTACTACGCTGAACGCGCCGGGATCCAGATCGACAATTTCGATTTCTACTACACCTACGGCCTGTTCCGCCTGGCCGGCATCGTGCAGCAGATCTACTACCGCTTCTTCCATGGCCAGACCCAGGACAAACGCTTTGCGCAGTTCATCCACATGAACAAGCTGCTGGAGCAGATGAGCCTGAATGTCATCGGCAAATCCGCGCTCTGATTGCACATAACAAGGAATCCCCATGTCCAAGACCAACCTGTTCGACCTCGACGGCAAGATCGCTTTTGTGTCCGGCGCCAGCCGTGGCATCGGTGAGGCCATCGCCAAGTTGCTGGCCCAGCAAGGCGCCCACGTGATCGTCTCCAGCCGCAAGCTGGAGGGCTGCCAACACGTGGCGGACGCGATCATCGCCGACGGCGGCAAGGCCACGGCCATTGCCTGCCACATCGGTGAAATGGAGCAGATCACCCAGGTCTTCGCCGGCATTCGCGAGCAGTTCGGGCGCCTGGATATCCTGGTGAACAACGCCGCCACCAACCCACAGTTCTGCAACGTGCTGGACACCGACCTCGGCGCGTTCCAGAAGACCGTCGACGTGAACATTCGCGGCTACTTCTTCATGTCGGTGGAAGCCGGCAAGCTGATGCGCGAAAACGGTGGCGGCAGCATCATCAACGTGGCGTCGATCAACGGCATTTCGCCGGGCGTGTTCCAGGGCATCTACTCGGTGACCAAGGCCGCCGTGATCAACATGACCAAGGTGTTCGCCAAGGAGTGCGCGGCGTTCGGCATTCGGTGCAACGCCCTGCTGCCGGGCCTGACCGACACCAAGTTCGCCTCGGCGCTGGTGAAAAACGATTCGATCCTGAAAATGGCCCTGGCGCAGATCCCGCTCAAGCGCGTGGCGGCCCCCAGCGAAATGGCCGGCGCGGTGCTGTACCTGGCCAGCGATGCGTCCACCTACACCACCGGCGTGTCGCTGAATGTGGACGGCGGTTTCCTGTCCTGATCAAGCATTCGGCGGTTGCTGCCGAAAACTCACCGCCAGGCGGTTCCAGCCACTGATGCTGGACACCGCCATGGTCAGGTCCACCAGTTCCTGCTCGCTGAATTCCACGCGCACTGCCGCGAACAGCTCATCTGAAACGCTGGAGGTCGGCAGCGACGCCACCGACTCGCTCCAGGCCAACGCGGCCTTCTCCCGCGCCGTGAAAAACGGCGAATCGCGCCACACGCACAGGGCAAACAGACGTCGCTCAGTCTCACCGCGCTGACGCGCCGCCATCGAATGCATGTCGGTGCAAAACCCGCAGTGGTTGAGCTGCGAGACGCGAATCTTGATCAGTTCCAGCAACGACTGTTCGATGGACAGGCCAAAGATCGCTGCCTCCAGCACGAGCATGCCCTTGAGCGCTTGCGGCGAAGCGGTGTAGTAATCCAGACGAGGTTCCATGGGGTGGCTCTCAGGCAGCGAATGCAATCACAACCTAGCCTAGAACCCTTAAGGCATAAGCCCTATAGCCAATCCGGTGGTTTACGCAGAGACCATTTTGAGCGCGCCCCGCGAGCGAGTAGTCTTGGCGCAGATTGAATGCTCCTGGGTGAAACATGGAACTGCACATCGTGATCCACGGCCGCAAGGATCTGGCCGAACAGTTGTACCAGCAGTTGCGTGAAGCCATCGGTTCCGGACGCCTGGCCGCCGGTGCGCAATTGCCGCCCAGCCGCTTGCTCGCCGAACAATTGGGCGTGTCCCGCAAGACCGTCTCGGACACCTACGCGACCCTGACCTACGAAGGCCTGCTGATCGGCAAGACCGGCCGTGGCACCTTCGTCAACGCCCGCGCACCGCAGACCGAACGCCTGCAAACCGGCGCCGACCTGGCCTGCGCTGCTAACCTGGCGACCTGGCAGGCGCTGCCCTCGCCCATGCGCCACCCCACGCGCGACAGCACCTTACGCTACGAATTTATCGGCGGCGCCACCAGCCGCCATCAGTTCCCGCAGGATGAATGGCGACGTTGCACCCAGGACGCGCTGCGGCGCATCGCGCAGAACAGTGGGTTCTACAGCCAACCCGAAGGCTTGCCGGCACTGCGCAGTGCCATCGCCGGGCACATTGCGTTTTCACGCGGGGTCAACTGCCGTGACACCGACATCATCGTCACCAATGGCGCGCAGCAGGCCCTGGACCTGATCGCGCGGGTAGTGCTGGAACCGGGCAGCATTGTCGCCATGGAAGACCCCGGCTACAGCCCCGCGCGCCAGTTGTTCATGGCCATGGGCGCGAGCGTCGCGAGTGTGCCGGTGGATGCGCAGGGGATTCAGGTCGAGCAGATCCCGGCCGGCACGCGGCTGATCTACGTCACGCCGTCGCACCAATTCCCGCTGGGCATGCCCATGAGCCTGCCGCGCCGGGAAGCCTTGTTGGCACGGGCGCTGGAACTGGGCGCGATCATCATCGAGGACGACTACGACAGCGAATTCCGCTACGAAGGCCGGCCCACCGATTCGCTGCAGAGCATGGACACCCGTGGCCTGGTGACTTACGTCGGGACCTTCTCGAAAACCCTGTTGCCGGAGCTGCGCCTGGGTTATGCGGTGCTGCCACCGGCGATCTACGGCGCGGTGCTCAAGGCCAAGCAATTGACCGACCAGCACAGCTCGACCCTGCCCCAGTGGGCGCTGGCCAAGTTCATCAGCGAAGGCTACCTGCTCAAGCACATTCGCCGCTGCCACACGGTGTACGCCGGGCGCCGCGAACGCATCCTGCAACGCCTGGCGGGCGACCTGTCGCCGTGGTTCGAAGCGGTGCCGACCGTGGCCGGGTTCCACATGGCGGCGCTGTGCAAAGTGCCGGTGAATATCGCGCTGCTGATGCAGTTGGCGCGCCAGGTGGAAGTGGGCCTGTACCCGCTCGACGTGTTCTTCCACGACGCGCCGGTACACCCGGGCCTGATCATCGGTTTTGGGGCGATCGAGACGCTGGACATCGACCCGGCACTGGACAAGGTGCGCGACATTCTCCAGCAGATTGGCTAACAGCTTTTCCGCCGGATTGGACATTGGTGCTGGCGCAACCAGGCTCTAGCCTGTGCACTCCCCCAGACTCTGGAGACCCTCGCCATGACCGAATGCGCCTTCAACACTGTTCATGTCCGCGCGGCTGCCGGGCGCTCGACGCAACTGGGCCTGCGCCTGGGACAGATCGCCGAAGCCGTGCGCAGCGCCCCCGGTTGCCTCGACTATGCCGTACAACGCAGCCAGCAAGACCCCGACCTGTGGACCGTCAAGGGCCGCTGGGCGTGTGCTGCGCAGCTCTTGGCGCACTTCGAGCTGCCGGCCCTGCAAGGCTTTATCGCGCTCACCGCTGAACAACTGGCCAGCCGCCTGCACTTCGACCATTGAGCGATTGGTCTCCTGGCCTTTGCCAGGATTGGTCATTGGTCAGCCGGGGCACGCGGCGTAGGGTGAAGAGGTCTCGAACTTCTCGGAAACTTCGCCATGAAACGACTGCTCGCCACCACCCTGATGCTCGCCTCCTTCAGCGCCTTCGCCCATGAACCCGTGTACAACCAGGAATCGATCAAGGTGCTGCAGGAGCACGCCCTGACCAATGTGCCCGGCAAGAAAACCATCATGCTCACCGTGGACTACGCCCCCGGCCAGGCCACCGTGCCGCATAGCCACACCGGCACCGCCGTGGCCTACGTGCTGGAAGGCGCGATCACCTCGCGGGTGAATGATGAGAAGGCCGTGACCTACAAGGTCGGCGAGTCGTTCTACGAGCCGGCCGGCTCGCGGCACTTTGAATCGAGCAATGCCAGCCAGACCCAGCCAGCCAAGCTGCTGGTGGTGATGGTGCTGGATGACAAGGCCGAGGTGCTGACGCCGCTGAAGCAATAATCCACCCCGCCACTGCAGGCGCTGGCGTACCGGCGCCTACAGGTTCAGCCGGGTTCAGGGGCGTTTGAACTGGCGGCGCAGGTCTTCGATCCGTGGCCGGCACGCGCAGCCTTCGAGGTGGTCGTTGACCATGCCCATCGCCTGCATCAGCGCGTACATCGTGGTCGGCCCGACGAAGGTCCAGCCGCGCTTCTTCAACGCCTTGGACAAACGCACCGATGCCGGTGAAGTCGGGTTGCCGGTCCAGTACGCCATGTCGACCACGGCAGGACGCTCCGTCTCGTCGGGCTCGAACGCCCACAACCAGCGCGCCAGCGAACCGGTCTCGTCGACCAGTTCACACGCCCTGCGCGCATTGTTGATGGTCGAGACGATCTTCGCGCGATTGCGCACGATGCCTGGGTCCTGCATCAGCCGCTCGATATCGACCTCGCCATACTGCGCCACCCGGCGAAAATCAAAGCCTTCGAATGCCAGGCGAAACTGCTCGCGCTTGCGCAGGATGGTGATCCAGGCCATGCCCGCCTGAAAGCCTTCCAGGCAGATTTTTTCATACAGCTGGATGTCATCCGCCACCGGCACGCCCCACTCATGGTCGTGGTAACGCGGGTACTGCGGCGCAGCCGTGCGCCAACTGCAGTGGGTCTGCCCGGTTGCATCCGTGGTCAGTCCGGGTTTATCCATCCATCACCTCCAAAGCCAAGCGGCGGATGATAAGCGAAAAAAATTACCCTCCGCCAACCGCTCAAGCATCGGTGTTGGCGACCAACTGGTCAGACCGGGACTTGTCAACCGTCCAAGAATGACTTGTTATTTCAAAAAAACCCGGCGTAGACTGGCCGCGCACTGGACTTACCGGTATGACCACAACAATTAAGCCCTGGAACCACCAGGGCACCGAATAGAGATCCCTCCCATGCTCAGATGGTGCTCGCGTTCGATTTTCCTGCAAGTCGTGATTGGCCTGGCTCTAGGCATAATCTGCGGCCTGGCCCTTCCCGAATTCTCCTCGCAACTCAAACCCCTGGGTGACGGCTTTATCAAGCTGATCAAAATGCTGATTGGCCTGATTGTGTTCTGCGTGGTGGTCAGCGGTATTTCCGGTGCCGGCGACTTGAAGAAAGTCGGGCGCATCGGCCTCAAGTCGGTGATCTACTTTGAAGTCCTCACCACCGTCGCGTTGGTGATCGGCCTGATCATGGCCTTCAGCACCGGGATCGGCACCGGCGCCAATATCCACCTGGAGCAGTTGTCCTCCGCCGGCCTCAATGAACTGGCGGACAAGGGCCAGCATATCCGTGGCACCAGCCAGTTCCTGATGGACCTGATCCCCAACTCGGTGATCGGCGCCTTCGCAGACAACAATGTGCTGCAGGTGCTGCTGTTCTCGGTGTTGTTCGGCAGCGCCCTGAACCTGGTTGGCGAAGCCGCTTCCGGCATCTCGCGGCTGATCAACGAGCTGAGCCATATCATCTTCCGCATCATGGGCATGATCGTGCGCCTGGCCCCCATCGGCGTATTCGGCGCGATCGCCTTCACCACCAGCACCTACGGCCTCGATTCCCTGCAACACCTGGGCAGCCTGGTCGGCCTGTTCTACCTGACGTGCTTTGCCTTCGTCGCCGTGATCCTCGGCCTGGTCATGCGCCTGTCGGGGCTGCGCATGCTGCCGCTGCTCAAGTACCTGCGCGAAGAGCTGCTGATCGTGATGGGCACCGCCTCCTCCGACGCCGTGCTGCCACAGATCATGCGCAAGCTCGAGCACCTGGGCATCGGCAGCTCCACCGTGGGCCTGGTGATTCCGACCGGGTACTCGTTCAACCTCGACGGTTTCTCGATCTACCTGACCCTGGCCATCGTGTTTATCGCCAACGCCACCGGCACGCCGCTGTCGATGACCGACTTGCTGACCATCCTGCTGGTGTCGCTGATCACCTCCAAGGGCGCCCACGGCATCCCCGGCTCTGCGCTGGTAATCCTCGCAGCGACGCTGACGGCGATCCCGGCGATTCCGGTGGTCGGCCTGGTGCTGGTGCTGGCGGTGGACTGGTTCATGGGCATCGGCCGCGCACTGACCAACCTGATCGGCAACTGCGTCGCCACCGTGGCCATTGCCCGTTGGGAAAAAGACATCGATATCCAGCGCGCGAACAAAGTGCTCGACGGCCAGCAAGGCTATGCCTTCCAGACCAAGAAGCCGGTACTGCCCGCGCACCAGGAGTTCTGACCGATTTCATCAGCGGCACCGTTCAAATGTGGGAGCGGGCTTGCTCGCGAAAGCGCTGCGTCAGTCACAGATGTATTGACTGAATAACCGCATTCGCGAGCAAGCCCGCTCCCACAGTCAAGAGTCGCCATGCTCGCTAATGTATTCGCAACATAAAGGAGAGGTAGACGTGATCAGCACCTCAACCGTCGTCAATTCAGTCGTCGAAAAACTTCGCGCCGCCCTGGCGCGGGGCCAGTGGCGCAGGGGCGAAATGCTCCCCGGCCAACGTGAACTGGCCGAACAGATGGGCATCAGCCGCCCGAGCCTGCGTGAAGCCGTGATCGTGCTGGAAACCCTCGGCCTGGTGCGTTCCATGCCCGGCAAAGGCGTGGTCGTGCTGGAAACCAGCGTCAGCGATCCACAGTCCAGTGACGCCGTGGCCGACGCCAGCCTCGAAGACATCCTGCAACTGCGCTACACCCTCGAACCCTTCATCGTCGGCCTGGTGGCGCAGTCGATCAGCAGCAAGGAAGTCGGGCAACTGCGCCTGACCCTGATGGACATGCGCGAAGCCCTCGATGCCGGTGACGCCGAAGCGGGCATGAACGCCTACATCGGCTTCCACGAGGAATTGTTCGCCCTCACCTCCAACCCGATCTTCCAGAACGTGGTGCAGCAAACCAGCAACGCGCTCAAGCAAAGCGCCCAGGTGTTGCGCAACTCGCCGGAACACCTGGCCGAACGCCTGCAGGAAAACGAGGCGGTGGTGCGCGCCATCCGCAACAAGAACAGTGCCCTGGCCAGCGCCGAAATGCGCCGGCATATCCTGCAGGAAGGCCTGCGCATGGGCATTCGCCTGAACATCCCGGACGACCACCTGGGCAGTTGATTTTTTGGAGACCGGCCATGAACGCCCACGCCTTGCAACGCGACCCCGTCCTGCCCACCCTGCGCCTGGTGGCCGGCAAGAAGCCCTCGGTGGATGACATCTACCCACGGCTGTTCGATGCCATCCTCGAGCAGCGCATCGCCCCGTCCAGCCGCTTTACCGAAGAAGGCCTGGGCGAGACCTTTGGCGTGAGCCGCAGCGTGATTCGCCGGGTGCTGGCCAAGCTGTCCCACCAGCAAGTGATCATCCTGCGCCCCAACCAGCGCGCCCAGGTCGCCGCACCGGATGGCCAGCAGACCCGGCAAATCCTCGAAGCCCGGCGCATGACCGAAATCACCGTGGTGCAACTGGCCTGCGCCCAGGCAACGCCTGGACAAATCCGCCAGCTGCGCGAGCTGATTGCGCGCGAGCGCGACTGTATCGAGCGTGATCAACGTGGCCCGGCGATTCGTTTGTCCGGCGAGTTTCACCTGCAATTGGCTGCGATGGCCGGCAACGCGCCGCTGGCGCAGTTCCTCAACAGCCTCGTGCCGTTGACGTCGTTGATCATCGCCCAGTACGAAGCGCAGGCCTGCACGTACTGCGCGTGGGAGGAGCATGTGGCGATTGTCGATGCAATTGAGCAGCGCGACACGGACACCGCAGTGCGCTTGATGACCGAGCATCTGGATCACCTGGAAACCAAGCTGCTGCAACTCAACTGAACGCGGCGAGCGGTTGTCACCTGAGGGCGAATAATTGATAATCGCTCTCATTCCCGCCCAGACAGTTACAACATGCCGCCAGCCACGCCCCTCACCTCTTCCGACGCTTCGACCCTGCGTGAGCAGATCCTGAGGCAGTTGTTTGGCGACCACCATGGCTGGCTGCTCGACCGTCTGCGCGCCCGCCTGGGCTGCCGTCATGATGCCGCCGACATGGCCGCCGAGACGTTTGTCCAAGTCGTTGCCCTGCCCGCGCCGCAAACCATTCGCGAACCGCGCGCGCTGCTGACCACCATTGCCAAGCGGCTGATCTACGACACCTGGCGTCGCCGCGACCTGGAACGCGCCTACCTGCAAGTGCTGGCCGCCCAGCCCGAAGCGGTGGAGCCTTCACCGGAGGAGCACGCCCTGACCCTGGAAAGCCTGATGGCCGTGGATGCCTTGCTGGATGGGTTGTCGCCGCGTGCGCGCACCGCGTTCCTGTGCAGCCAGATCGATGGCATGAAGTACGCCGACATTGCTGCGCTGCTGGGCGTGTCGACGATTCGCGTGCGCCAGTACGTGGCCAAGGGGCTGCGCCTGTGCTGCCGCGAGTTGCTGGAATCATGAGTTCGCGCGCCGCCCTTGAACAAGCTATCGAGTGGAGTGCCTGCCTGCGCGATGAATCGCTGCTGCCCAGTGAACGCCATGCGTTCGAGCATTGGCTGCAGGCCGATCCGCTGAATGCCCAGGCCTGGAATACCGTGCAAAGCCATGTGCAACGCAGCCTGGCGCCGGCCCATGACGCACAGGCCCGCCGCGCCTTGCAAGCACCGCGCCCCAGTCGTCGTCAATTGCTGCGCGGCGCCTTGGCCGTCGCCGGACTCGGAGTGGTCACCCAGGCGCTGCGCCAGCCAGGCATGCCACTGGCGGAATTCGGCGCCGACCTGCGCACCGGCACCGGCGAGCGGCTGAACACATGGCTGGCAGATGGCAGCCACCTGGTACTCGATGCACAAAGCGCGGTGGATATCGATTGGCGCACGGACGAACGCCGGCTGTTGCTGCGCGCCGGCAAGATCATCCTCGACATCCGCCACGAGCCACGCCCCTTCAATATCAGCACCCCGTTTGGCCAGATACAGGGCAATGGCACACGGCTGATGGTAGCGGCGTACGCCTCATTCACCCACGTCTGGGCCCTGGGGCCGGACGTGCACATCACCACCCGCCGTGGCGCGCAACTGACGCTCAAAGCGGATCAGGGCGCACGCTTCAACGACAGCATTGAACGCCTGGCCGCCAACCACAGCGGCGAAAGCAGTTGGCAGGACGGCTGGCTCAACGTGCAGGACTGGGCACTGGGCGACGTCATCGCCGCGTTGAAACCGTACCGGCGCGGCGTGCTGCGCGTCAGCCCGAGCGCTGCGCCGATGCGCGTCTCCGGCGTGTTCTCCCTCGACCACAGCGACCGCGCCCTCGCCGCCCTGGCGCAAACCATGCCGCTGCGCATCCAGCGTTATGGCGAGTGGTGGGTCAGCGTCGACCGCGCCTGAATTATTTTTTCATCCGCCTATATCGCTTTTTCATGCTCGCTGGACATACCCCATGAACCGCCCACGAATGCGGACCGCCAATGGAGCCCTCGTTATGTCCCGCTGCACCCGTACCCTCTTTCCGCTAGCCCTGCTGGTGGCCCCGCTGGGCCTGGCCCACGCCGCCAATTTCGACTTGCCGCCCGCGGGCCTGGCGACCACCCTGGGCCGCATCGCCCAGCAAAGCGCGCGTGAAATCGTGTATGAACCGAGCCTGGTGTCTGGCCTGCAAGCGCCCGCGGTCCGCGGTGACATGAGCACCGAGCAGGCCTTGAGCCGCGCCCTGTCGGGTTCCGGCCTGGGCCTGGACACCACCGAAGGCGGCGTATTGACGCTCAAGCCCCTGCCCTCCGGCACCCTCAACCTGGGCGAGACCAGCATCAACGCCAACACGTTCGACAGTGAAGAGAACGGCGACAACAGCTATGTGGTCAAGCGCAGCCGTGGCGCAACCAAGACCGATACGCCGCTGGCCGAAGTTGCGCAGTCGATCTCGGTGGTGTCGCGCAAGCAGATGAATGACCAGGCCGTACAGGACGTCAGCCAGGCAGTGCGCTACACCCCCGGTATCTATGGCGAATACACCGGCAGCAACAACAGCCGCGAGCAGTTTCGCGTGCGCGGCTTTTCGCCCTACGTGTTCCAGGATGGCCTGATGCTGCCGTATGGCGAAAGTGGCCAGGGCAGCGTGTCCGAGCCCTACGGCCTGCAAAGCGTGGAAGTGCTGCGCGGCCCCAGCTCGATGCTGTATGGCCAGAGCCGGCCCGGTGGCTTGATCAACCTCACCAGCAAACTACCGACCACCACGCCCCTGCATCAGCTGCAGGTACAAGGCGCCAGCCATGACCTCAAGCAACTGGGCTTCGACTTCAGCGGCCCGCTGGACGACCAGGGCGTGTGGAGCTACCGGTTGACCGGCCTGGTCAAGGACAGCGGCACCCAGGTCGAACACGTCGACAACAACCGCAACTTCATCGCCCCCGCGCTGACCTGGCGCCCTAACGATGACACCTCGCTGACCCTGCTTGTCCAATACCAGCGCGACTGGGGCGGCACCACCGAGCAGTACTACCCGCAAAAAGGCTCGCAGCAGGGTTCGCCCTGGGGCCACATCGGCAGCGACACGCTGCTGGGCGATCCGGATTACGATCAGCTGCGCCGCGAAAGCTTCCAGCTCGGCTACCTGTTCGAGCACCATCTGAACGACACCTGGACCCTTCGCCAGAACCTGCGCTGGAGCAAGGTAAACATCCAGAACCGCTCGGCGTTCAACAACGGCTATGCCAGCGCCACCAGCCCGGTGCTCAATCGGCTGGCCTCCGACATCAAGCGCAACATCCAGATCTTCAACGTCGATAACCAGGCGCAGGCGCGCTTCAACACCGGCGCGTTGGAGCATACCCTGCTGATGGGCCTGGATTTCCGGCGCAACGCGCTGGACAACGACGTGGTCAACGGCACGTTCAGCCCGATCAACCCGTACAACCCCACTTACGGCGGCAGCGTCAGCGGCCAGTACGTGGGTCGCGACATGTACCAGACCCAGAAGCAGACCGGCGTCTACCTGCAGGACCAGATCAAGCTGGATAGCTGGATCCTGACCCTCGGCGGTCGCTACGACTGGGCCACGTCCACCAGCGACTTCCGCCCGGACCGCGCGACGCCACGCGACCGCGTGATCAAGCAGGACGATGAAAAAGGCACCTGGCGCGCGGGGCTCGGCTACCTGTTCGACAACGGCGTGATGCCCTACGTCAGCTACTCGCAATCGTTCGACCCGACGCTCAACACCAGCGTCAGCGCGACCACGCCGATCTTCAAGCCGACCGAAGGCGAGCAATATGAAGCCGGCGTGAAGTACCAACCGCCGGGCCAGGACAGCTTTATCACCGCGTCGGTCTACACCCTGACCCAGAAGAATCTCACCACGGCCGACCCGCTCGACATGCGCAATACCGTGCAGATCGGCGAAGCGCGCAGCCGTGGCTTCGAGTTGGAAGGCAAGGCGGTACTGAACCACAACCTGTCGCTGATTGCCTCTTACACCTACACCGACAGTGAAATCACCCAGAGCGGCTACGTGACCTCGGCCTACACCGATAAAGGCTACGAACTGCCCTTCACCCCGCGCCACCAGGCGTCGGCGTGGCTGGACTACACCCTCGATGACGGCCCGTTCACCGGCCTCGGCCTGGGCGCCGGCGCACGCTACACCGGCGTGTTGTGGGGCAGCTCCGCCGTCTCCACCACCGCCGCCCGCGACCGTATCCAGAGCGGCAACGTCACCGTGTTCGACGCCGCCGTGCATTACGACCTGGGCAAGCTGGCCAATGATTTGAAAGGCACCCGCATCGCGCTGAATGCCAGCAACCTGTTCGACAAGGACTACATCACCGCCTGCACCAACACCACCGCGTGCTACTACGGCCCACGGCGCAATGTGACCGCGACACTGACCTACGACTGGTAAGGCAGCCGCTGACAACCGATGGCGAGGGCCCGCGCCATCGGGTTTGCCCTCAAGTCGGCAGCAAGGGGCGCTGGATCAACAGCACGTGGCGTCGCGAAGAGGCGCTGCGCCACACCCGACTCCAGGCGCTTGCGGCCTCAGGTTTGCTCGCGCTCGATCCACTTGGCCACGGTAGGCGCCGTATAGTCGCGCACTGCCGCCAGTAAACGCTCCACGTTCGGTTCGACAATCAACATGTCGCGGTGCACCGGCTTCAAAAACGCCTCGCTGACCACGTTGTCGAGGAAGGCGGCCAAGCCATCGTAAAACCCGTTGATGTTCAACAGTGCGCAAGGCTTGGCGTGCTGGCCCAGTTGCGCCCACGTCCACACCTCAAACAACTCTTCAAACGTGCCGATGCCGCCAGGCAATGCGATAAAGCCGTCGGACAGATCCGCCATCAGCGCCTTGCGCTCGTGCATGGAACCGACGATCCGCAGGTCTGCCAGGCCGGTGTGGGCCAGCTCCTTATCGGCCAGGAACGCCGGCATGACACCAATCACTTCACCGCCACTGGCCAGCGCCGCGTCGGCCACCGCGCCCATCAAACCGACCGAAGCGCCACCGTAGACCAGGCCGATACCGGCCTTGGCGAGCGCCTCACCCAATTGAGTGGCCATTTCGGCATACACCGGCAACCGGCCTGGGCTTGAGCCGGAAAAAATACACAGTCGCATAGACCCTCGCTTGCTGAATGTTGTTGAGTACCCGGTGGATTAAACCACGCCGGGTTCTTTGCGTATTGACTGACAGCCCTGTCGGCGAGCAATCGGCAGAATGGGTGGCCGTATTATCAACATTCCTTTGCCGATGAGTGCCCCTATGCGACCCCTTATCCGTACCCTGATCGCCAGCGCTTTTATTCCAGCACTCAATGCGCATGCCCATCTCGGTGACGACGCCACGCAAGTGATCACCCCGGCACACCCCGTCTGGTTGCTTGAGCAACCTTACGCCGACGCTCCGATGCTGACGGCCCGCACCTTTGGTGCCAGTGCCTATGACGGGTATAGCGCCAAGGCCAACCTGGCGATCAGCTGTCACCCGCAGAACCCATCGGCGGGTATTGAACTGGAGATCTCCCCGCAGTCGCTGGGCTTCGACGTTGCGCCTTTTGAAGGCAAGGGTGCCGCCAAAGACGGACCACTGCGCATCACGACGGGAACCCGCGCCAGCGTCGATCACTCGATCAATGGCGTGTGGACCCACGGCGGGGTTTTCCAGGTCAGCACGATTTTTGTACTCCGCGGCTCCGTGCCCCGCGACGAACTCGCCTACTGGGCCAGTGATGCCTCACGGGGTCAAAGCCTGACACTGTCATTGGCGCCAGCCCAGGAGGGGGGCAAGCCGCTGACCGCAACGTTTGTACTGCCAGCCAATAACACCGAGCTGAAAAAAGTTATCCAGCCGTGCCTGGGGACTGCCACGCCATAAAAAAAGCCCCGCATCTTACGATGCGGGGCTTTCTGTCCAGCGGTTGGATCAAGCCGGTTGCAGTACCGACTGACCGCTCAACGCCAAGTCCAGCAGTTCACGGTTGGCGACCGCGTACATGGCGTAGTCCGTGCCGACCGCAGCACGAATTTCCACCATCATCGCGCGCCAGCGATCCGCCATGTCCTGGTGCTGCTCAAGCCACAGGGCCACGCGGGCTTCCATGTCTTGTGGCGCATCGGCCATTTGCAGTACCGCGATGGTGATCGCGCGTTGCTGCCAGTCCACGTCGTCGCGGAACGCTTCGCGCGCCTGGGCCTGCCAGTTGTTGGCCACTGGCAGATCGCTGATCTGCTGCAGGTACCACGGCAAGTCGAGGGCGCTGCCCACGGCGAAGTAGGCTTTCGCTACTTCGGCGGCATCGTGACCGGTCACGTCAGCGGCTTCGATGATCGGCAGCAGGGTGTAAAGGTGAGTCGTACCGGCCACCATGCGTGCCAACAACTCCGGCACGCCGGCTTCGGTGTAGGCCTGGTAGCGGGTCTGCCAGCCTTCGCGGGTCGGGCCTTCCAGCAGTTCGTCGAGCTTGAGGCCCAACGCGGCCAGGTGTGGACCGAAGTGCGCGGTATCACGCCCGGCATCCTGCTCGTTGCGACGGCTGCGCAGGAACCAGCGTGTAGCACGGCGGCCCAGGCGCATCAGCTCGTCCATCAGCTCCAGTTGCACGTCGGCAGAGACCTGGTGGTCCAGGGCTTCGATCTGACGGAACCAGTGCGGGAGATGGAAGATGTCACGCACGATCACATAGGCGCCAGCCACGTTCGCCGGGCTCATGCCGGTCGACTCCTTGAGGCGCTGCACGAAGGTGATGCCCATGTGGTTGACCAGGTCGTTGGCGATCTGGGTGCTGACGATCTCGCGCTTCAGGCGATGACGACGCATGGCCTCGGAGAACTTGGCGACCAGGCTCGGTGGGAACGCGGTCTCCATGTCACGGGTCAGGTACTCGTCGTCCGGCACCAGCGACTTGAGCAGCGCTTCCTTGAGGTCGATCTTGCTGTAGGAGATCAATACCGACAGCTCTGGACGCGTCAGGCCCTTGCCGTTGGACGCGCGCTCGGTGAGCTGCTCCTCGGTCGGCAGGTACTCGATGGCGCGGTCCAGCTTGCCACGGCCTTCCAGGTCGCTCATCAGGCGCTTGTACTCGGCTGCGCGCTCGTAGGCCTTGCGGGCGGCCAGGGACAGGGCCTGGGTCTGCTTGTAGTTGTTGCCCAACACCAGGTGGCCGACTTCGTCGGTCATGCTCGCCAGCAGCTGGTTGCGCTGCTTGTCGGTCATGTCACCGGCCTGCACCACTTCGTTGAGCAGGATCTTGATGTTCACTTCGTGGTCGGAGCAGTCCACGCCACCGGCGTTGTCGATGAAGTCGGTGTTGGAACCGCCGCCATTGAGGCCGAATTCCACACGACCCAACTGGGTCATGCCGAGGTTACCGCCCTCGCCCACCACCTTGCAGCGCAGCTCGTTGCCGTTGACACGCAGTGCGTCGTTGGCCTTGTCGCCGACGTCGGCGTGGCTTTCGGTGCTGGCCTTGACGTAAGTACCGATACCGCCGTTCCACAACAGGTCCACCGGCGCCTTGAGCAAGGCGTTCAGCAGCTCGGTCGGGGTCAGTTTGTCGGCCGAAATGTCGAAGCGCTCTTTCATCTGTGGCGAGATGGCAATGCTCTTCGCGCTGCGCGAGAAGATCCCGCCGCCTTCGGACATGATGCTGGTGTCGTAGTCGGTCCACGCCGAACGCGGCAGTTCGAACATGCGCTGGCGCTCGACGAAGCTGGTCGCCGGGTTCGGGTTTGGATCGATGAAGATGTGCAGGTGGTTGAAGGCCGCGACCAGTTGCAGCTTGTCGGACATCAACAGGCCGTTACCGAACACGTCACCGGCCATGTCGCCGACGCCGACCACGGTGATGCTGTCTTCCTGCACATTGATGCCGCGCTCACGGAAGTGACGCTGCACGCCGACCCACGCGCCCTTGGCGGTGATGCCCATTTTCTTGTGGTCGTAACCGGCGGAACCACCGGAGGCAAATGCATCGCCCAGCCAGAAGCCGTAGTCGATGGCGATGCCGTTGGCGATGTCGGAGAAGGTCGCGGTGCCTTTGTCCGCCGCCACTACCAGGTACGGGTCATCGTCGTCATGGCGCACGACGTTGGCCGGTGGTACCAGGGCGCCGTCTTTCAGGTTGTCGGTGATGTCCAGCAGGCCGGAAATAAAGATGCGGTAGCAGGCGATGCCCTCGGCCGCGATCTCGTCGCGGCTGCCGCCCAGTGGCAGGCGACGCGGCAGGAAGCCGCCCTTCGCACCCACCGGCACGATCACCGAGTTCTTCACTTGCTGGGCTTTTACCAGGCCGAGCACTTCGGTACGGAAGTCTTCTTCACGGTCGGACCAGCGCAGGCCGCCGCGCGCAACGTTGCCAAAGCGCAGGTGCACGCCTTCGACACGCGGCGAGTAGACGAAGATCTCGAACTTCGGCACCGGCTTGGGCAGCTCAGGAATCGCACGCGGGTCGAACTTGAAGCTGAAGTACGACTTGTTCTGGCCGTTGGCGTCGGTCTGGTAGAAGTTGGTACGCAGGGTGGCCTTGATCAGGTCCAGGTAGCGACGCAGGATGCGGTCTTCGTTGAGCACCTGGACGTCGTCCAGCGCGGTGAGGATCGCTTGTTCCAGGCGTTGCTGCTTGTCTTCCAGGTCGTCGGCGGTGAGCTTGCGTGCCAGGTAGAAACGGGTCTTGAACAACCGGGTCAACTCGCGGGCGATGTCGGTGTGGTTGTTCAGGGTGCTGGCGATGTAGCCGAGGTCGAAGCCCAGGCGGATCTGCTTGAGGTAGCGCGCGTAGGCACGCAGCAGCGCCACGTCGCGCCACGGCAGGCCGGCGGTGAGTACCAGGCGGTTGAACGCATCGTTCTCGGCGTCGCCATGCACGATGTGCACGAACGCGTCCTGCAGCGTGTCGTTGAGTTGCTGGATATCCAGGTTCACGCCTTCGGCGGCGATGAACGCAAAGTCATGGATCCAGAACTCGCGGCCATTGGCGTGACGCAGGCGGTACGGGAATTCACCCAGCACGCGCAGGCCGAGGTTTTCCAGGATCGGCAGCACGTCGGAGAGTGCCAGCGGGGTATCGGCGTGGTAGAGCTTGCAATGCAGCTCGCGCTGGCCGGAGACCTGGCCCAGCGGCTGGTAGAAGCTCATCACCAGCGGGTTGGCTTCGGTGAGGCTGTTGAGGTGCTGCATGTCGACCACGGCCGAATGCGCAGCAAAACGCTCGCGGTAACCGGCTGGGAAGCCTTTCGGGAAGTCGGCCAGCACGTTGGTGCCCTGGGCTTCGCCGAAGCTTTCGACGACCAGGCTGGAGTAGTCGTCCTGCCAGCTGCGGCAGGCCTGTACCACTTCTTTTTCCAGTTGCAGCGGGTCGATGTCCAGGCGGTTCTTCGGGTCGACCCGCAGAATGAGCTGCACGCGCGCCAGCACGGACTCGGAGAAGAAGGTCCAGAACTCGCAATCCGAAGCCTTCAGGCGATCCATCAGCACTTGCTGGATCTTCTGGCGCACTTCGGTGGAATAGATGTCGCGCGGCACGTAGGCCAGGCAGTAGCAGAAACGACCGTACGGGTCTTTGCGCAGGAATACGCGGATCTTGTTGCGTTCCTGGATCTGCACGATCGACATCACGGTGCTGAACAGCTCGTCGACCGGGGTCTGGAACAGGTCGTCACGCGGCAGTACCTCGACCACCTGGGCGAGTTCCTTGCCCAAATGCGCCTTGGGCTGGAAGCCCGAGCGGCGTTCGATTTCGGCGACCTTGCGACGGATATACGGGATCACCCGCACGCTCTCGCCGTACACCGAGGAGGTGTACAGGCCCATGAAGCGGTGTTCCTTGATGACCTTGCCGTCGGCATCGATCTCGCGGATCGACACGTAGTCCGGATAGGCCGGACGGTGCACGCGGCTTGGGTGCGCGGCCTTGGCGAACGACAGCACGGTCGGTTCACGCAGGTAGGCAACGGCATAGTCTTCGATGCGCAGGTCATCGGCGGTGAGGCCGGCACGCAGCAGCTTGGTCAGACCGAGGAAGGAATTGGCGTCATATTCGATATGACCGCCGTCCGCCTCGTCACGTACCACGAATTCTTCATAGCCGAGGAAGGTGAAGTGGTTGCCCACCAGCCATTCCAGGAAGTTCTTGATCTCGGCTTTTTCTTCGCCATCGATCACGAACCGGCTGGCGTCGATACCGGCCAGCAGGTCCTGGACCTTGGCTTTCATCGGTTCGAAATCGGCCACGGCCACACGTACTTCGCCGAGTACCTGCTCAAGCTCTTTGCTCAGCACGTTCAGTTCGGCGGCGTTGGCGCAGCGGTCGATTTCCAGGTACATCAGCGATTCTTGCTGGATGCCTTCGCCCTGGGTGCCCTTGGGCAGGATTTCCAGCAGCTCGCCCTTGCTGCCACGGCGTACACTGAGCACGGTGGTCTGCAGGGTGTGGATGCTGTAGCCGCGGCGGTTCAGCTCGGTACGCACCGAATCGACCAGGAACGGCAGGTCATGGTGCAGCACTTCGACCGCGGTGTGGGTCGACTGCCAGCCATGACGTTCGTAATCGGGGTTGTAGACCCGCACTTGCGGTTGGGTGTGATCAAAGCGCTCAAGCAGGCGCCAGGCAGACAGGGTGCAACCGGCCAGGTCGGAAAGGCGACGCTGGGTCAGTTCGTCCAGGGAAATGATGCCGAAGAATTGTTCAGCGAACAGCGCCACTTGTGGCAGTGCCTGTTCACTGATGTGCTGCGCCAGTGCCGCTTGCAGTTGATGCTGGAAGTCGGCCTTGCTGGCTGCGGTGAAGAACGCCATCTGTGGTACTCCGCTTGGGCTTGTTATTGATGGAAGCGTCGCGTGTTATCCCCTTGCGGGGAGACCGTCAGCTCTGTTCGTCGATACAAGTGGATAAGTACCTTAAACGAATCAGGGTGACAGGTGGGTGAAGCTGGACAAGACAATGAGGTCACATACAACTTCCATAAGATGCGCACCTTGCCAGGTGACGGTACGACGGGCAGGTCAGGCGCCTGGCACATGCACATCCGTTGCGCAGCTTAACGACTGTAGGAAGACAGCTGCTTGCGACGCTGCGACATATTCGGTCATCGGTAAGCAGGCCAGTGGTTGCGACTTGGGCAACCCGGATTTTTTCGCAGAAAAACAGGGGTTTTCCCCGCCCGCGAGTACCGGAAATGACTGATTCAGCCCGTCAGGTCATGCACTGGGTCTGACACGGGATGCAGCACAAAATTCGCCGCAATGGCACAATTGCCCGCGCAATGCCCTACCCCAGACAGGATTCCCCATGCTGCAAATCAAGACCGACGCCCTGATGGCCACTCCGTGCGACGAAGAAGAAGACAACATGGCCATGCTCTGCTGCCACGGCAAAAACGGCGAGATGTTCATGCTCACCCGTTACCCCGACGAAGACGAGGTGGAGCTGACCTGGGACTACGAGCCGTCGACCCTGGACGGCCTGAAAGTCACCCTGAGTGACACGGCATTGCTGGTCGAACTCGCTGCCGGCGACGCCGATGCACTGGGTGGCAAGGATCAACTGAAGATCAGCCATGGCACTGCTGCCTCGGACCTGGCCGAAGTTGAAGCGACCTTGCAGAACATCCTCAAAGGCACGGGTACGTTTATCCGGACGTAGTGGCCGGGCAAGCTGGCTCGTTGTGATGAGCGCGCTTGTTGTGTGGTGAACGGGCCTGTTGTGGTGAGCGGGCTTGCCCCGCGTTGGGCTGCGCAGCAGCCCCATCAAGATCGCCGCATTCCCCCAGGGGGACCGCGTTCTCTGGTTTTAGGGCCGCTCCGCAGCCCAACGCGGGGCAAGCCCGCTCACCACAAAAAAAGCCCTATTACCACAAGAGACCCTATTGCCAGATAAGCCCTATTGCCACAGCACAAAGGAGCAATTTGCGCGCCCACACAAAATTCCTACAAGTTTTCCCAAAAATACTCGTCACGCCGTTAGTCGCCGCCCCCTGCCATGCATTAAAGTAGGCGCCCCAGGCTGTCGTTTGTTGCAAGACGTGCAGGCTCATCTCTCCAGGAACCGTCATCGATGGAACATCGTGAAGCGCTGCTCGCGCTGCGAACCTTTCTTTCTACGCAGATTCTCGGCCAGGAAAAACTCATCGATCGCCTGCTGATCGCCCTGCTCGCCGACGGCCATATGCTGGTCGAGGGCGCACCGGGCCTGGCCAAGACCAAGGCGATCAAAGAGCTGGCCGAAGGCATCGAAGCGCAGTTCCATCGTATCCAGTTCACCCCCGACCTGTTGCCCGCCGACATCACCGGCACCGAGATCTATCGCCCGGAAACCGGCAGTTTCGTGTTCCAGCAAGGCCCGATCTTCCACAACCTGGTGCTGGCCGACGAAATCAACCGTGCGCCGGCCAAGGTGCAGTCGGCGTTGCTGGAGGCCATGGCCGAGCGCCAGGTCAGTGTCGGGCGCAGCACCTACGAGCTGTCGCCGCTGTTTCTGGTGATGGCCACGCAAAACCCCATCGAGCAGGAAGGCACCTACCCGTTGCCCGAAGCCCAGCTCGACCGCTTCCTGATGCACGTCAAGATCGGCTTCCCCGACGCCGCCGTCGAGCGGCGCATCCTGCAGCAGGCGCGCGGCGAGGCGCTCAATGGCGAGACCAAGCCCGAGCGCCGCGTCAGCCAGCAGGCGATCTTCGCCGCGCGCAAGGAAATCCTCGGCCTGTACATGGCCGATGCGGTAGAGGAATACCTGGTGCAACTGGTCATGGCCACGCGCACCCCGGCCAAGTTCGACCCGGAGATGGCCGAGTGGATCGCCTACGGCGCCAGCCCGCGTGGTTCCATCGCCCTCGACCGCTGCGCACGCGCCCATGCCTGGCTGGCCGGACGTGACTTTGTCAGCCCGGAGGATATCCAGGCGGTGCTGTTCGACGTGCTGCGCCACCGCATCATTCTGTCGTTCGAGGCCGAAGCGGCCGGTATTGACCAGGACCGCGTGGTGCAACGCATTCTCGACGTCGTTGCCGTCGCTTGAACCCCATGAACGCAAGCGATGGAATCCGCGTCACACTCAGCGAATTGATTGAGATGCGCCACCGCGTGCGCGAAGTGCAGCTGTTTTCCACCCCCAGCCAGCGCAGCCCGCTGATCGGCTTGCATCACTCCAAATTGCGCGGGCGCGGTGTCGACTTCGACCAGGTGCGCGTGTACCAGGCCGGCGACGATGTGCGCACCATCGACTGGCGCGTCACCGCACGCACCCAGGAGCCCCACACCAAACTGTTTCACGAAGAACGCGAACGGCCGATTTTCATCATGGTCGAGCAAAGTTGCCGGCTGTTTTTCGGCTCGGGGCAGATGTTCAAGTCGGTACTCGCCGCCCAGGCCGCCAGCCTGATCGGCTGGGCCGCGCTGGGGCATAACGACCGCGTGGGCGGGCTGGTGTTCGGCGACAGCGAGCACTACGAAATCAAGCCGCGACGCAGCAAGCAAAGCCTGCTGCAACTGCTCAACCGCCTGGTGCGTGTCAATCAGAGCCTCAACACCGAAAGCCGCCCGGAAGCCGACGCCCTGGGCATGGCCCTGCGTCGGGGCCGCGAAGTGCTGCGCCCGGGCAGCCTGGTTATCGTGATTTGCGACGAGCGCGCGCTGACCGAAGGCGCGGAACAACAACTGAGTCTGTTGTCACGCCATTGCGACCTGCTGCTGTTGCCGATTTCCGACCCGCTCGACCACGCCCTGCCCGCCGCCGGGCTGCTGCGCTTTGCCGAACGCGGCGCGCAGCTGGAGCTGGACACGCTGAACTTCGACCTGCGCCAGGCCTACAAGGCCCAGGCCGAAGCGCGCATCGCCCGCTGGGAACTGCTCGCGCAAAAACTGCGCATCCTGCTGATGCCCCTGAGCACCCAGAGCGAAATGGTCGAGCAACTGCGCGAGTACCTCAACCCTCAACGCCCGGTTAAAAAGCAATGAGTAGCCTCGACCAGCTGCAACCGCTGATCGCGCCGCCGAGCATCGGCTTCTGGCCGCCTGCGCCGGGTTGGTGGTTGTTGCTGGTGATCATCCCGTTGCTCGCTTGGGGCCTGTGGTCGCTGCGGCGTTTCCTGCCTGCGCGGCGTCCTGTGGCGCGCGCCGAACAACCACTGGATCCGTTGCGCATCGCCGCCCTGGCGGAGCTGGCGCTGATGCCCAAGCCCTACGACGGCGCCCCTGCCGGTGCCTGGCTGCAACAACTCAACGGCCTGCTCAAGCGCCTGTGCCGCAACGACTACCCCTACAGCCAAAGCCACACCCTCAACGGCCGCAAATGGCTGGCATTCCTCGACAACCGCTGCCCCGCCGCCGGCCTGACGCGCTGGATGGTGCTGGTCGAAGGCGCCTACAAACCCGAATGCAAACTCGACGACAAGGCCATCGCCGGCCTCACCCAGGCCGTCGACACCTGGATTCGCAAACATGTTTGAGTTCGCCTGGCCGTGGATCTTCATCCTGTTGCCCTTGCCGTGGCTGATGCGCCTGGTGTTGCCGGTGGCCGACAGCGGCGAGCCGGCCCTCAAGGTCAGCTACCTCAGCGACCTCGAAGGCCTGGCCCGGCGCCGTGCCCGTGTCAATCTGCCGGGCTGGCGCCAACAGGCACCGTTCGTGGTCCTGTGGCTGCTGCTGTTGACCGCCGCCGCGCGCCCGGAATGGCTCGGCGAGCCATTGCCAATCGCCGCCAGCGGCCGCGACCTGCTGGTGGCGGTGGACGTGTCCGGCTCGATGGATTTTCCCGACATGCACTGGCAGGACGATGACGTCAGCCGCCTGAGCCTGGTCAAGCATCTGCTCGGCGACTTTTTGGAAGAGCGCGAAGGTGATCGCGTCGGCCTGATCCTGTTCGGCAGCCAGGCCTACCTGCAGGCGCCGCTGACCTTTGACCGCCACACCGTGCGCACCTGGCTGGACGAGGCGCGCATCGGCATCGCCGGCAAGAACACCGCGATCGGCGACGCCATCGGCCTGGCCTTGAAACGCCTGCGCCAGCGCCCGGCGCAAAGCCGCGTGCTGATCCTGGTCACCGACGGCGCCAACAACGCCGGGCAGATCGACCCGCTCACTGCCGCGCGCCTGGCCGCTGAAGAAGGCGTGAAGATTTACCCGATCGGCATCGGCGCCGACCCTGAGCAAACCGGCTCGCTGGGCATCCTCGGCGTCAACCCGAGTCTGGATCTCGATGAGCCCGCGCTCAAGGCGATTGCCGAGGCCACCGGCGGGCAGTACTTCCGCGCCCGCGACGGCGAAGAGCTGCAAGCGATCAAGGACACCCTCGACAAACTCGAACCGGTCGAACAGCAACCGACCCAGGCCCGCCCGGCACTCGCGCTGTACAGCGCGCCGCTGGCGCTGGCACTGGTATTGAGCATGCTGCTGGTGATCCAGGAACGCTGGCCGAACAACGCGCTGCAACGGTTGTTGAACAAATTGTCGACCCGCGGGCGTTTCCTGCAGCAGCATCCCGAATGGCGCCAGCGCCTCAAACGCCTGCGTCTGCGGAGGCGTCGATGATCGACCTGTGGCCGCACTGGTTCCGTCCCTGGTGGCTGTTGCTGCTGCCCCTGCTCGGCTGGCTGCTGTGGCAACTGTGGCACCGGCAAAAACGCGCCGGGCGCTGGCAGATGATCCTGCCGCCGGCCTTTCATGCGGTGCTGCTCAGCGGCGGCAATGGCCGCGAAAGCAAATCGCCGTGGGTGGTGCTCGGCATCGCCTGGCTGCTGGCCGTGCTGGCATTGCTTGGCCCCAGCTGGCAGCGGGTCGAACAGTCCAGCCAGAAACCTTCTGATCCCTTGGTGGTGCTGCTGGAACTGACCCCGGAGATGCTCGCCACCGACAGTCCGCCAAACCGCCTGGAACAGGCGCGGCGCAAGCTGTATGACCTGTTGCAGGCGCGCACGGATGCGCAAACCGCCATCGTCGTGTACGCCGGCAGTGCCCACACGCTGGTGCCGCTGTCCGACGACCTGGCCACCAGCCGCAACCTGCTCGATGCGCTGCGCCCCTCGCTGATGCCCGAAGTCGGCCACCGCGCTGACCTCGCGGTGGAAAAAGCCCTGGGCCTGCTCAAGCAAGGTGGCCTGGGCCAGGGCCGGCTGTTGCTGATCGGTTCTTCCTTGTCCAAACAGGAACGCCAAGGCATCCGCCTGCTGCTGCAAAGCGGCCAGGCGCCGAGCCTGTCGATCCTCGGCATCGGCAGCCGCGAAGGCACGCCGGTGACTCAGGAAAGCGGCGAATTCCTCAAGGACGAACAGGGCGCGATCCTGGTGCCGCGCCTCGACAGCCCGACGCTCAAGGCCTTCGCCAGCGAAATGGGCGGCCGTTACCGCGCCGCGCGCCTGGACGACAAAGACCTGCGCCAGCTCGGCGTGCTGGACCCGCCGCAGACCCTGCGCAACGACGGCCAACTGCTGCACCTCGACACTTGGGCCGACCAGGGTTATTGGCTGCTGCTCCCGCTGTTGCTGCTCGCGGCCTGCGCCGGGCGGCGTGGCTGGCTGTTCTGCCTGCCGCTGCTGCTATTGGGCGCACCGCAACCCAGCTATGCCTTCGGCCTGCAGGACCTGTGGCTGCGCCCCGACCAGCAAGGCCAATACCTGCTGAAGAAAAAACGCCCCGCCGAAGCCGCGGAGCACTTCGAAGACCCGCAATGGCAAGGCGTCGCACTGTACGAAGCCGGCAACTATGCCGAGGCCATCAAGCGTTTCGCCCAGAGCAATGACGCCTACGCCCACTACAATCGTGGCAACGCCCTGGCCAAGTCGGGCGAGCTGGAGGCGGCGATCGATGCCTACGAACAGGCCCTGGAAGCCCAGCCCGACCTGCAGCCGGCCCTGAAAAACAAGGCCCTGGTGGAAACCCTGATGCAGGAGCAGGCAAACCCCGAGCCGCAAAAACCGGCAAAAAACCAGGATGACGAAACCACGCAACCCGGCCAAACTGCGCAACCAGGCGCCAGCGGGCAAAGTGCCACGGGTGGCGAGCAGTCGTCCCAGGGACAGGGCGAAGCCGGCACCGGTGATACCAAGGCCGGCGCCACGCCACAACCCGGCGGTAACGAAGTACCGGGCAGCGAACTCGGGGATGAGCAGACCACCACCCCGCCACTGCGCCCTGCCGACGCCAGCCTCGACGGTGAGCATCGCCAGGCGCTGGAGCAGTGGCTGCGGGAGATTCCGGACAACCCCGGCGAACTGCTGCGGCGTAAATTCTGGTACGAACAGCAACAACATCAGGACAAGACTCGATGAGCCGCCGCACGACCCTACTGCTTTTGCTCGCGCTGTCGGCAGGCCACGCCCAGGCGGCGAGCCTGGTCGCCAGTGTCGACCGCAGCCGCCTCAATTCCGGCGAGACGGTAGAGCTGACGGTGGAATCCAGCGACGTCACCCAGTTCGGCAAACCCGACCTGTCGCCGCTGGACGAGCAGTTCGAAGTCAGCGGCACGCGCCAACTCAACCAGCTCACCACCCTGGGCGGCGACAACCACGCCACCACGCGCTGGATCATCACCCTGCTGCCCAAGCAAAACGGCACCGTGGTGATCCCGCCGCTGCAAGTGGGCGAGTACAAGACCCAGCCGATCAGCCTGCAAGTGGTCGAAACCACCAGCCAGGACAGCAGCGCGGAACTGGCGCCGGTGTTCGTCGAGGCCAACCTCGACCAGACCAGCGTGTACGTGCAGGCCCAGGCACTCTTGACCGTGCGCGTGTACCACTCGGTGTCGCTGTATGACGACAGCAGCCTCACGCCGTTGCAGATCCCGGATGCGCGGGTCGAGCAGTTGGGCGAGTCGCGCACCTACGAGAAAGTCATCAACAGCATTCGCCATGGCGTGATCGAAACCCGCTACGCGATCTACCCGCAGCACAGCGGCGCCCTGGAGGTTCCCGCCCAGACCTTCAGCGCGACCCTGGTGGAATCGCGCCCGCCACAGGAAAACACCTTGCAGGGCACCAAGCCCGGCAAGCTGATCCACGTGAGTTCGACGCCCCTGTCGCTGACGGTCAAACCCAAGCCGGAGCTCTACCCCGCCGACGCCGCCTGGCTGCCGGCACGCAGCCTGACCCTGAGCGAAAGCTGGAACCCCGAGCCCGAACACGTGCAGGTCGGTGACTCGCTGACCCGCAGCCTCACGGTCAAGGCCGAGGGTTTGTCCAGTGCGCAACTGCCGGCCCTGCCCAGCACCGATATCAACGGCCTGCGGCGTTACCCGGACCAGCCGGTGCTTGGCAACCAGACCAACGACCGCGGCCTGATCGGTAGCCGTGAAGACCGTGAAGCCTTGGTGCCCAATCGCGTCGGCGCCCTGGAGTTGCCCGCCGTCGAAGTGGTGTGGTGGAACACCCACGAGGACCATCTGGAACGCACCAGCCTGCCGGCGCGCACCCTGCAAGTGGCGAACAACCCGAGCCTGGTGGTGGACACCCCCGCCACGCCGACCATCATCACCGCTCCGGACGACAGCCGCCTGTGGCTGTGGCAACTGAGTACGCTGATCCTGGCCTGCACCACCTTGCTGGGCTTCGGCCTGTGGTGGCGTGCACGCTGGCAGCCGGCGGTGCTGCGCGCGGCGCAAACCGGCCCGAGCCCGCGCTCCCTGCTCGACGACCTCAAGCGCGCCACCCAGGCCAACGACCCGCAAGCCACGCGCCAGGCGCTGGACGCCTGGGCGCGCCAGCAGCCGGAAACCCTGGCGGACATGGCCGCGCGATTTGTGCCGTTGTCGGATGCGCTGGATGGGCTGAATGGCGCGCTGTACAGCGAGAGCGGCCAGTACTGGCTGGGCGAAGACCTGTGGCGCGCGATCAAGGCCATCCCGATGGCCGAGCGTGAACTCGATCCCGCGACCGATACCACCAGCCTGCCGCCGCTGTACCCCAAGTAAGCCGAAATCAGCCAGACCACAAAACCCTGTGGGAGCGGGCTTGCTCGCGAATGCAGAGTGTCAGTCACTGGTGATTTGACTGACCCACCGCCTTCGCGGGCAAGCCCGCTCCCACATGGGTTAGCGCAGGCGGGACAGAACTTCGTCGCCCGTGAAGGACTCGCAGCTCATGGCCGTCATTGGCCTAGACGCGGTTGGCGTCCAGATCCGTAAAGCATCGCTGGGCAACAGTGGCCACGGTTCAAAAATGTGGGAGCGGGCTTGCTCGCGAAAGCGGCGTGTCAGTCGCTAGTGATTTGACTGACCCACCGCCTTCGCGGGCTAGCCCGCTCCCACATGGGTTAGCGCAAGCGAGGCAGAACTCCGTCGCCCGTGAAGGACTCGCAGCTCATGGCCGTCATTGGCCTAGACGCGGTTGGCGTCCAGATCCCTGAAGCATCGCTGGGCACCAGTGGCCACGGTTCAAAAATGTGGGAGCGGGCTTGCCCGCGAAGGCGGTCTATCAGTTCCCCCTGCACTGACTGACCCACCGCAGTCGCGAGCAAGCCCGCTCCCACAGGAGACGACAGACCATCCGTCGCCACTGTCAATTCTGACAGGTAGACGCCCACCCCCGGCGGGTGTCTGATTTTCCTTGCCTCATGCGCGCCCGTTTCCGCGCGCATCCCCTCCAGCAAGGAGTCTGTTCCATGTCCAATCTACCCGTTGATCCCGCCGCCGATTCCCGCGGTGATGAAGCCCCACCGCTGCTGCTGTCACAGGACATGGTGGCCTACAACACCCACAATCCAACGGCCAACAGCCCCCGGCGGGTCGAAGACCTCGACCCGCCTTTTTCCGCCTACCCCCATATCCCCCTGCACGCCACCCTTTACCCGGAAAACGGCGTGTACGGCCTGGCCATCCGCCATATCACCCCGTATGCCTACTTCGTGTTTGAAAAGTGGTTCGATTGGAACTTTTTCGACTTTTACGCCCTTTACCTGGAGGACCTGCTTAACCCAGTAGCGGCCGATAATGTCTTCGAGGACGAGCAAAGGTATGGCCTGTTCGTGCCCAGAGAGCACGTTCCGGAAGGCGAGATACAGATCTACGGCCGGGTATTGCGCCCCAGCTCCGGCCAGGAGAGCACCTCGCCGCTGCAAACCATCCTGATCAAGACCACTCGCCCCGGCGGCACTGATACTGACCCGGGCTGCCCGTGGCATACCGGCCTGGTGATGACCGTCGAGGGCTTGCCGGAAGGCTCGACGATCAATCCGCCTATTGCCGAACGCGGGGTGTGGTGCCTGATCGAACCGTATAAACATATCCGCCAGAACGACCGCATCGAACTGTCCTGGGACGGCATCTTCGTCATACACATCGTCAGCCCTGCAGAGGCGGCTGGCAGCGGACCGATCCGGGTGTTCGTCAGTAAAGACATCATCCTCCAGGGCGGCCTAATGGGGCCCCTGAACTTGCGCTTTCGGGTGCAGGATGTGGTGGAGAACATGTCCGGGGAAAAATACGCGTATTCCAAGCCTTACATCCTGATGAGCGAACTGGACCCCAGCCTGCTGGAAGCACCGAATTTCCTGGTCGATGACGAGGAGTCCTACCAGATCGACTTCGACACCCAAAGCGACTCGATCTTTGAAGTACTGGTCTTCACCGTCCGAGAAAACCCCGCGCCAAACCCACGGCACCAGATTTTCGTCAGCCTGTTCGCCACCCTGGCCGATGGCTCAACGCGGGACTTCGCGCTGCCGGCGGCGATAGACAACAACCGAGGCTCGACCACGGTGCCCGTTGACCGTGAAACTATCCAACAATTGGTCGGCGGCTCGTTCCGGGTGTCGTTCCTCTGGCAAACCGCCAGTGGCGAATCCCTGGGCCAGTCCGGCACCAACACCGTCACCGTGATCGGCACGCCGGTATTGATGCCGGGGGTGACGATCAACCCGATCGAACTGGGCTTGATTGACCCAGCCCATGACATCACCGTCACCATACCTTTCTACGAACCGCACGACCCCGACTGGCTGGAGACCCTGCACATCGAGCGCCGCATACCCGGCGGCGGTGGCACCCCCTATATCGACTCTCAACTGGCGGGCGCCCAGGGTGGCAGCCGCCGCGTGAAGAAGGAGGACCTGCAACGTTTCAACGGCCTGGGCCTGATTTATTTCTACTACGTGGTGACCAACGGTGTCACCCCGCGCAAATCGACTGAGGTAGGCGCCCAAGTGGGCGAGCGTGTCGCTGACATGCCACTGCCACAACTGGAAGGTACCGAAGGCAACAATATCAACCCGGACCACATCATCGGACCTGACGTAGTGCTGACCTTGCCCTACCTCGGGGCCCAAGACGGCAACGTGTACCACTGGAGCTGCGTCGGTTCGGCTCTTGGCGGCTCGGCCGATGGCACCATCGTGATCAACCCCGCAACGGCCGGCCGGTCCCTGGCATTCCCGGTCAGCCGCACCATCCTCGACTTCAACCTCAACGGCAGCCTGCGCATCAGCTACAGCCTGGAACGCGTCGGCCCCCCCCGGCAGGTGTTGCGCTCGGAGGTGCTGAACCTCACCGTTGGCCCGGGTGTCGAGTTGGAGCCTCCGGAAGTCGCTGAAGCCCAACGCTTCCCGGACCGTCTCGACCCCTTGGCAGCCTTGTCGGGCGCGAACGTGTTGTTGAAATTCCGGCCGATGCACGCGACCGATCGAATTTTTGTCGACTGGCTCAGCCCGGATGGCATTGGTAGCTACGCCACAGACGTACAGGGCGACCCCGTCACCAACGAGGTCAGCGCCCCGATCCCAAGTGAGTTTATCGCCAAAGGTATTCGCGAAGGCGGCAACCGCATCAGCGTGCAGTACCATTTTTTCCGCGGTGCCATTCCCTACGAATCGGAAATATTGAATCTGGAACTGCTGCCGCTGACCGGATTGCCCACCCCGTTTATCCAGGGCGTCGGCGACGCCGTTGACCTGGTACTTTCGCAGTTGGTAGCCGGGGCTCGCACCCTGACATCGGTGTGGCCGTTCATTCATCCCGACAGCCGTATCTGGATGGAATACCACGGAACATTGAACAACGGCGACGCCTATCACGAGATGACCTATATATCCCACCGCCTGGGCGAGGCTGACGCTATCGGCGGACTGCAACCGCCAACCCCCATCGAGGCTCTCCAGCGGCTCATGGACCGATCCTCGCTGACCATCCAGGTATGGGTCGGATTCTCTCAAAGCCTGAGTAAAGCCTTGGCCGTAGCCTTCCCGACGCGAATCTACAACGTCCGGGTCGATTATTTCCGCGACCTGACCGACTTCTACAACTTCAACTGGAACGGCTGGATGAACAGCGTCAACGGCAAGGGAGACCTGATGATTGAGGGCGCCGAAAATGTCGTCTGGCGCGCAACCAAAAGCAACTTTGAAGCCATTGAGCCCGGCATACAGAAAACCTTTGAAAACTTGAAGGCAGCCACCCGATACGAAGTCAGTTTCTATTGCAAAACCACCGGTAGTGCCTCCCAGACGACAGCCAAGATCAGCTTAGGTGACACGACGGTTACGAGGATCATGACCCCGGACCGCAATTGGGAGAAGTTCAGCCATATCTTTACAACGGCTGCGACCCCGCCCACACAAACACTGCAGGCAAAAATAGCGTTCTCTATTAATGCAACCAGCACCTTTTTCATGGACCAGATCCAAATACGGGAGGTAGCCCTCGTGCAGTGAGCCACCTCGCATAGGTGAAAATGCCCAACCTGCCCGCATAAACAACCCGCGACATGCGCGGGTTGTTTATGTGGGCGACTGGATAAAGAGCAGCGCTAGCGTGCAGCCCTCGGGTCGAAATACTGGTTCCTGACATTCCCGCCCCATAATACGTAAGTACCATCGACGCGACGTGCTGCAAAGGAAGGATCAGTATGCGGAGGCCTAGGAGGAGGTGGCGGTGGCAGGACCACGTAGGGGAAACGCTTGATAGAGTACAGCTCCGTTACCCCGCTGAGCAGGTATTCAGACAGCTCTGGAGGAATCTCACCGGCATCTTCCATCGCCAGTGTGGCTCCCCAGACGGATACCGCCCCGTCGGTACCTCCCTGCGTAGTGATAACGCCGTACGCACCATTGGTGCAGTAGACATCACGAATCAGGCTGGCCATCAGTATCTGGCGCACCGCCGGGTCCATTGTCCCGCCATGGGTGTTCAGCCCTGTCAGCACAATAGCGTTGGTGGTGCCGTCATCACGACGGCTCAGTAAAAAGAAGCTGACATCGTTGCCATACAGGCTGAGATTACCGTCGACAATGATCGCCGAGGACGAAACGTTCCTGCGCAGTCTCGGCGCTTCGGCGCTTTCGCCCCGCCGGCGAGGATAACCCGGTTCGGCGTTTGCACCCTCGATCACCTGTCTGTAGCTGTCTTTTTCTTGAGCCGTCAAGGGCGCGCCGCCATATTGAGGCGCTCCCCAAGCCTCCGCCTGGCCGCTACTGTTGGCCATCAGAAACGCCCAACGTGCGGACCTGCACAAAATGATGTTGCCACGTGCGGCGAGTGCAGCGGCGCTGGCATTCATATCGCCGCCTTCAGCAGCCCTGCCCCAACTGACCGCTCTACGCCTATCTCGCGTGATGGCACAGAACGATGCCGTCGCAGCAATAACCGATTGCACGCCACCATCGTCAAGGATTCTGAGCAATCTGTCAGAGGGAATGGTTCCACCACCGTCGACGGCACCCCACACCGCAATGTCGCCATCTCTTCCGATGGCGCAGAACGAAACCGCCGACGCGACTATTCGAGTCACAAACATCGCATCCAGTTGCGCGCGCACATCGGGCGGAATGTTGCCGCCATTATTGGGTTGCCCCCAGGCATACACCCTGCCGTTTCGAGTTCGCACCGCAAATGCATCGTCTGCGGCGTAGATGGCTTCGGGCGGGTCGAACCACAACTCTCGCTGGATCTGGTCAGGCACCGTCGAGGCCGGATTATTAACCGGGCCAATCGCAGCAATACTGTTTGCGCCTGGAGCAGGATTGTCATGGATCACGGCAAACGCACTTCGGGTGCTGTAAACCGACTTTACGCCCCGAAGAATAGGCGCCGTGGGGGGAACGGTGTTGCCCCAGCATAATAATTGATTGGTACTGCCGACACTCACCAAGGCGGCAAAACTGAACTCTGCCGAAAACAACTTTATCGCTTTATTATTCTTTAGAAAGTTCACGATCGCGGGCGGCACAGGCAACCCCCAGCCGGTCTGTCCTTCCAAATGAACATCGCCGCTGGTGGGCTCAAGCAACGCGAACACCCCACCGCTGGAAACAAACAGCCTGTCTGCGGGTTCCGGGACGTGAAATGAAAAATTACCGCGCTGTTTTAAATAACACCACTCGTTTTCCTCGTCCGATATACCCTGGAAGCCTGAAACAATTAGGTACTGAGGCGAAAAATATTCGCTGCCTGCTACGTTATTCGAGTCAACAGGCACCACCGAAAACTGCAGATACTTACCCTCATCGGAAGGCCTGATGTTGAAGTCCCGCTGCCCTTCCGCCTCCAGGCGTTGCCCATTAAGGTACCAATAAAAGCTTGACAGCCCTTCATGGCTGGCACCATTCGCGTCATACCGATAAAAACCACGCACCGTGGCGTGCACTAAGATATCGCCCAGAACCTGCACTTCACTGGCAGTGGGGACTGCATCAACAACCGCCTTTTTCTTCACGTTACTCATGACTGACTCTCCAACTCTGGGAATAAAAAGTGTTGGCAGCCCTCCGCAACGGCCTTCAAAAACGCAAGCCGCTGAGCGCCGTCCAAAACGTACGCCCTCATGAATCGACCGGGTTATACAACTCATCCGTCACACTTGTTCCGCCCCCCCACACCACGTACTGTCCATCTGTTCGCCTGGCGGCGAAGGCTGACGCTGATCGTGCGCCGGTAGGGGCATAAGGCGGCAAGAACTTCAACGCGTACAACCCACTCACATTTGCCCTCATGTACTCTTGCAGTTCACCCGGAACGTCACCTGCATCCTGATAAGCAGTGCCACCGCCAAATGCGTTGACCGCGCCACTGGCAGAGCCTTGTGTGCTAATCACGCCATAGGCGCCATTCGTGCAGTGCACATCCGTTATTAGACTGCCCATCAGCACTTGCCGGGTGGCGGGTGGAATAGCGCCACCTCCCGTGGGCTGGCCCCACGAAAACAGATCCTTGGTACTCCCATCGGATTCCTTGGCAACCATGAAGAAGCTGGAGTCATTGGAGTAAAGGCTGATGATGCCATTAGGGGTGACAATTTCGCCTAAGTTGGCACCTGGGGTAGCACTTGGATCACAGGTGGCGTTGTGGCGTGTCGGCGAGCGATGTTGTTGATACCAATCGTTGACGTGCATATCGTCGAAGAGCGCTTCAATGCGGTACTTTTCTCCGCTTTTTTCAAAGACTTTCCCCGCATCGTTTTCTTGCCCATCGTCTTGACCGGCAAGCCCACCGTAACCCGCCTGGCCCCAAGAGGCGGACAGCCCGGAGTTATTGAACATGCAGAACGCCCAGGCAGACCCCCGGCATAACAGGATATTGCCGCCGGCAGCGAGTCTTTTGGCATCTTCATTCATGGTGCCTCCATAGGCTGCAGCGCCCCAACTGATCGCTCTTCTGCGGTATTTGGTAATGGCGCAGAATGCATTGCGGTTAGCCACCACCTGCTCAACACCGTCCTGGTCAAGGATGTACGTCAGGACCTCGGAAGAGATTTGCCCGCCGTTGGCTGCGTCACCCCACGCCACGACGTGTTTGATTTCAGGGTCATTGACGGTTTGCGGACCAATGGCGCAAAACGCACCGGCAGTGCTGACAATCCGCTCAACCTTCATCGCCATCAAATAGTTCTCAGCCGCCTGCGAGATACTGCCTCCGGCCGCAGCATTTCCCCAGGCATAGACGTTCCCCTTGAGAGTGACGACTGAAAATGCAGATTCCGTTGCATAGATTGCCTTGGGCAGATCGAAGAGCAGTTTGCGTTGAATATCCTCTGGTACCACCCCGCCATTCGCGGCGTTGCCAAAGGCACCGATGGTGTTTTTCCCTGGCGCCGGATTGTCGTAAATAAAGGCCACTGCGGTGCGATTGCTATACACGTACTTAATGTTATTCAAATCCAGTTGCGGGGGAATATTGTCCATATTAGTCCCCCACAATAACAGCCGCTTGGTACTGCCCAAGACCGGCACCAGTGCAGCAAAATCCCGTTCGGTCGAGAACATACGCGTGGCTGGATTGTTTTTCAGGTAATCGCGTATTGCCTGTGGCGGTTGACCGGCATGATCAGCACGTCCTCTAACATGCACACTTTGCGTTTTGCCGTCGGTCAGCGAAAAAGCCAACGCACTCGCGACGAAAACTTTATCGTTAGGGTCGGGCACATAATAAGAACAATGACCGCGTTGTGACATAAAACTATTACGGTGCTCTTCGTCGGAGATATTTTGATAGCCGTTTACGACGGCAATCTCCATCGAAAAAGTTTCTATACCGGTTTCACCATCGGCGTTCATCGGCGTTACCGAAAACCTGATTTTTGCCCCGCTGAGGGAGGCCTGGATTTGAAAGTCGAGGCTTCTGGCAGTGAGATAGTTAACGCCGTCTATATACCAGCGATAGATAGAGTTTTGCTCGGGAACATCATCAACGTAAAAATAACTACCGCGGACCACTGCACCCGCAACGGCCTCACCGATAATCGTCACATTAGTTGCTACAGGAATTGACATGAGATAAGCCTCAGTTATTAGAAAATCACACTAACCCTCAGACTCAGTCACCGCGCGAATAATCAGATCCTCACCACGTTCACGCACCAGCCCTTCGCCATTGTCTTTGGGATAATGAAGTTGAATATTGTCCTGCTCTAAACACGCACAGACAGTAAGCGCTGCCGAAAATGGACTGTCTACTGTCATATTTAACAGGTGAGGCGACCGTTCATCTGATGATTCAAGATTGAAACAAGCACGTATGTACGCAATAACAACTGCCGTCCTGCGCCGACAAACGATACGAATAGCGTCTGTGGCCATGCGCTATCTCTCCCCCTGAGTCAGAGGTTTCCAGGGCGAACCCGCCTGACGTTCACCGTTGAGCATTCGGAGGGTGAAAGAATCGCGCCATTTACAGGTAAACTCCCCCTCCTCTTCATCTTCCCCACGGAGTTCGCCTTGCGTCTGTTCCACACCTCCGACTGGCACCTTGGCCAAAACCTGCACGGCCAGGAACGCGACTTCGAACACGCCTGCTTCCTTGAATGGCTGCTGCGCCAGATCGGCACCCAGCACCCGGATGTGCTGCTGATCGCCGGCGATATCTTCGACACGGTCAACCCGCCGCTCAAGGCCCAGGAGCGCCTGTATGACTTCATCATCAGCGCCCACGAACAAAACCCGAAACTGACCATTGTGATGATCGCCGGCAACCACGACTCCGGCTCGCGCATCGAACTGCCCGCCCCGTTGATGCGGCGCCTGCGCACTCATGCCCTGGGCCGCGTGTTGTGGCTGGAGGATGGCGAGCTGGACGCCGAACGCCTGCTGATCCCGCTGCCCGGCGCCAACGGCAAGGTCGCCGCCTGGTGCCTGGCGCTCCCGTTTCTGCGCCCGGCGGAAGTCACCGGCGCCCACCTCGGTGACGATTACCTGCGGGGGATTGGCCAGGTGCATGAACGGTTGATCGCGGCGGCCAATGCCAAACGCAAAAAAGGCCAGCCGTTGATAGCCATCAGTCACGCGCACATGGCTGGCGGTTCGGTGTCGGAAGATTCCGAGCGCAGCCTGATCATCGGCAACGCCGAGGCGCTGCCGGCCAGCTTGTTTGATAACAGCGTGAACTATGTGGCCCTCGGCCATTTGCACAAGCCGCAACGGGTCAATGGCGAAGAGCGTATTCGTTATAGCGGCTCGCCGATTCCGCTGTCTTTTTCCGAAATCGGCTACAAGCATCAGATTCTCGATGTGACCTTCCAGGGCCAGTGCCTGGTGAGTGTCGAGCCGCTCCTGATCCCGCGTTCGGTCAACCTGCAGCGCCTGGAGGCCGCGCCACTGGCGGACATCCTCAAACAGCTGGCGGATTTGCCCGACATCGACCTGCTCGCCGAAACGCAGCGCCATCCGTGGCTGGAAGTGCGCGTGCGCCTCGACGAACCGCAACCGGACCTGCGCCAGCAAATCGAAACCGCGCTGCAAGGCAAGGCCGTGCGCCTGGTGCGCATCGCCGCCGACTATGCAGGCAAGCGCGGCAGTGACGACACCGACGAAGAGCGCCTGGTCGAACTCGACCAGCTCACGCCCCAGGAGCTGTTCAGCCGCGCCTGGCAGGACAGCTACGGCAGCGAGGTGGATGAACAGACCTTGAAGGATTTCGCCGTGCTGCTCCAGGAAGTGCAACACGCGGGGGAACAGCCATGAAGATTCTTGCCATCCGCTTGAAAAACCTCGCCTCGCTGGCCGGCCCGTTCGAGATCGACTTTACCGCCGAGCCGCTGGCGAGTGCCGGGTTGTTCGCAATCACCGGGCCGACCGGTGCGGGTAAAAGTACCCTGCTCGATGCGCTGTGCCTGGCGCTGTTTGGCGCGGTGCCACGCCTGGGTGATACCGGCCAGGCCAAGATGCCGGACGCCGACACGGATATTTCCATCGGTGACCCGCGCACCCTGGTCCGACGGGGTACCGGCGGCGGCTATGCCGAGGTGGATTTCGTCGGCGTCAATGGCCGTCGTTATCGCGCGCGCTGGGAAGCCAATCGCGCCCGCGACAAGGCCAGCGGCAAGTTGCAGAACAGCCGCCAAAGCCTGATCGACCTCGACAGCGACCAACTGCTGGCCAGCCAGAAAACCGAATACAAGACCCAGCTGGAATTGGCCCTGGGCCTGAATTTCGAGCAGTTCACCCGCGCCGTGTTGTTGGCGCAAAGCGAATTCAGTGCGTTCCTCAAGGCCAATGACAACGAGCGCAGCGAACTGCTGGAAAAGCTCACCGACACCGCGCTCTACACCCAGCTCGGTCGCCGCGCGTTCGACAAGGCCAAGGAAGCCAAGGACGCGCACAAACACCTGCAGGACCAGGCCACCGGTGTGGTGCCCCTGGCCGGCGAGGCCCGCGCCGAACTCGACGAGCAATTCGACGCTGCCCAACAGCAGTTCAAGGCGCAACAGGCGCAACTCAAGCAGCTGGAACTGCAGCACACCTGGCTCAAGGAGCTGCGTGAGTGGCAAGACCGCCAGCTCAGCGCGACCGAGCAATTGCAGCGCGCGCAGGCCGAGTGGGACAGCCTGGGCCCGCAACGCCAGGACCTGAGCCGCCTGGACCAGCTGGCGCCGCAGCGCCACCACTTTGCGCGCCAGGCCGAACTCGACAATCTGCTCACGCCCTTGGCCGCGCAGATTCAGGCGCATCTGGCGCAACAGGCCGAGCTGCAGACCCGCCAGGAGCAGGCACTCCAGCAGCAGGCGGCCGCGCACGCCGCGCTGGCCGAGGCCCTCAAGCAGCAAGCTGACGCCGCCCCGCTGCTGCTGCAAGCCTTCGCCGAACACAACACCCTCGCCCACTTGACCAAGGACCTGGCCAAGCGCACCGAAGACAAACTCCAGCAAGAAACCGCCTGCACCGAAGGCCAGGCGTTGCTCAAGGGCTTGCAGGACAAGCACACCCACGTTGCCGAGCGCCTGCAGCGGCTGGCCGCCGAGCTTGAGCGCAGCGCCGTCCTCGCGCCGCTGAGCGATGCCTGGAGCGCCTATCGCGACCGTCTGCAACAGCTGATGCTGATTGGCAATCGCCTGAACAAAGGCCAGGCCGAACTGCCGCAACTGGAACAGCGGGCCACCCGCGCCGCAGAAAAATTCGCCGAGCAACGCGACGCCCTGGACCTGCTGTATCAGGAAGCGGGTGCCGAACCCCATGCCGTGGCCGAGCAGATCCAATTGCTGGCCAGCCTGCTACAGGACAATCGCAAGCAACAGCGCGCCTTTGAAGACCTCACGCGGTTGTGGGACAGCCAGCAACAGCTGGACCAGCAGGCCCGCGCGCTGACGCAAAAACTCGCGGACGCCCAGCAACAACGCGAACGACTGAACCAGGCCGGCCTGCAAGCCAAGGCCGAGCTGACCGTCGCCGAGCAAACCCTGACGGTGACCAAGCAATTGCTGGAACGCCAGCGCCTGGCCCGCAGTGCCAGCGTCGAGGAGTTGCGCGAGCAGTTGCAGGATGACCAGCCGTGCCCGGTGTGCGGCAGCCATGAGCACCCGTATCACAAGCCCGAAGCCTTGCTGCAAAGCCTCGGTCGGCATGACGACAGCGAAGAGGCGGCGGCGCAGACAGCCGTCGACACGCTCAAGGAAAAACTCACCGAGCTGCGCGGCGAAGTCGGCGGCCTGATTGCCCAGCAAAAGGAATTCCTGCAACAACAGGAGCAGGTGGTCAGCCAACAGCAAGGCCTCAAGCCGAGCCTGGATGCGCATCCGCTGGCGGCCGCGCTGTTCAATCAGGACACGGCCAAGCGCAGCGACTGGCTGACCCAGCAACTCAGCCAACTGACCCAGAACATCGCCCAGGACGAACAGCGCCAAGGCGCCCTGCTCAACCTGCAACAAAACGCCGGCCGCCTGCAGCAACAACTGCAGGCAGCCCAGGATGCCAGCCAGCAGGCCCGCCAGTTGCTGGTGGACCAACAGCGCGAGCTGTCCAACGACCGCGAGCGCCTCGACGAAGAACTCAACGCCTTCGCCAGCGTGTTGCCCGCCGATACCCTCGAAGGCTTGCGCCGCGAACCGGCCGCGACGTTCATGCAGCTGGACCAGCAGGTCAGCCAACGCCTGGAGCAACTGGGCCATCAGCGCGATGAACTGGCTGAGCAGCAGGAGCGCCAGCAGGCCATCGAAAAAGAACAAACCCACCAGCAACATCGCCAGCAGCAGCTCGACGCCCTGCTCCAGCAGGTCGCGGAATTGGCCGCACAACGGCAGGCCGCCGAAGAAAAACTCAGCGCCCTGCTCGGCGAGCACTCCAGCGCCGAACACTGGCAGCAGCAACTCGACCAGGCGGTGGCGCAGTCACGCCAGAGCGAAACCGACGCCAACCAGCAACTGCAGGACACGCGCGACGCCTTGATCCAATTGGCCGCCGACCTCAAGGCCCAGCAGGAACGCCAGCAGGCGCTGCAAGCCGAGCAACAGGGTCTCGCCACGCGCCTGCAGGCCTGGCGCGCGCTGCACCCCGAACTGGACGACGAAGGCCTGGCCCGTTTGCTGGCCCTCGACGAGGCGCACATCAACGCGCTGCGCCAACAGCTGCAGCACAGCGAAAAAGCCGTCGAACAGGCCAAGGTCCTGCTGCAGGAACGCGAGCAACGCCTCGCCGAGCACCAGGCCCTGCACAACGGCAACCTGGAGGCCGAACACCTCGACAGCACCCTGGCCGCGCTCAACCAGCAACTGGCCGAGGGCGAGAAACACTGCGCCGAACTGCGCGCGCGCCAGTCCGAAGACCAGCGCCGCCAGGACGCCAACCATGCCCTCGGCGAGCAGATCGCCAGGGCCTATGACGAATGGCAACGCTGGGCCCGCCTGAATGCACTGATCGGCTCGGCCAACGGCGACACCTTCCGCAAGATCGCCCAGACCTACAACCTCGACCTGCTGGTGCACCACGCCAACGTGCAATTGCGCCAACTGGTGCGCCGCTATCGCCTCAAGCGCGGCGGCAGCATGCTCGGCCTGTTGGTACTGGATACGGAAATGGGTGATGAACTGCGCTCGGTGCATTCACTGTCGGGCGGCGAGACTTTCCTGGTGTCGCTGGCCCTGGCGCTGGGCCTGGCATCGATGGCGTCGAGTACGTTGAAGATCGAGTCGCTGTTTATCGACGAGGGCTTCGGCAGCCTCGACCCCGAATCCCTGCAATTGGCGATGGACGCCCTCGATGGCCTGCAGGCCCAGGGCCGCAAAGTCGCGGTGATCTCCCACGTGCAGGAGATGCACGAACGCATCCCGGTGCAGATCCAGGTCAAGCGCCAGGGCAATGGCTTGAGCACCCTGGAGGTCAAGTGAGCGAGGCGCTGCTGTATTCGTTCCGGCGCTGCCCGTATGCCATGCGGGCGCGGTTGGCGTTGCGCTATTGCGGCGTGCCGGTGCAGATCGTCGAGGTGAGCCTCAAGGCCAAGCCGGCCGCGATGCTGGCGCTATCGCCCAAGGGCACGGTACCGGTGCTGTGCGTCGACGGTCGGGTGATCGAGGAAAGCCTGGAGATCATGCAATGGGCCTTGGCGCAGCATGACCCTGAGGATTGGTTGCTCGGGGGTGACCCGCGGGTGCTGGAACTGATTGCCGAGAATGACCAGGTGTTCAAACATCACTTGAATCGATACAAGTATGCCGAACGCTACCCGCAGCAGCCGATGGAACACTATCGGGCCGAAGGCGAGGTGTTTTTGCAGCAGCTGGAGGGGTTGCTGGCGGAAAATGACTACTTGCTGGCCGGGCATTTAAGCCTGGCCGACGTCGCACTGGCACCGTTTGTGCGCCAGTTTGCCCATGTGGATCGCGAGTGGTTTGCCGGTACTCCTTATCACAGGCTGCAAACCTGGTTGCAACGCTTTCTGGAGTCGCCGCTGTTTGCAGCAGTAATGGCAAAACCTTCAGGCTGAGCGCAGATCAAAATGCGGGAGCGGGATTCTTGGGGTGAAAGGGCCTCTCATGGTGAAAGGACCTCTTGGGGTGAGCTGGCCTCTGATGGTGAAAGGACCTCTTAGGGGGTGAGCTCGCCTCTCATGGTGAAAGGACCTCTTGGGGTGAGCTCGCTTCTTGTGGTGAGCGGGCTTGCCCCGCGTTGGGCTGCGCAGCAGCCCCAGGACCCGGCGCCTCGGTGTGTCAGGTCAAACCCGGGCGCTTGCAATGGGGCCGCTTCGCAGCCCAACGCGGGGCAAGCCCGCTCGCCACAATAGATCTGCCAACCCCATAATCACCTGCCAGCACACCATCACCTGACAAGCACAACCATCACCTGCCAGCACCCAGTCACCTGACAACCACACCATCACCTGCCAGCACCCAATCACCTGACAAGCACGACCATCACTTGCCAGCACACCATCACCTGACAACCACAACCATCACCTGCCAGCACACCATCACCTGACAACCACAACCATCACTTGCCAACACACCATAACCTGCCATCCACACAATCAAATGTGGGAGCTGGCTGGCCTGCGATGCTGACGACTCGGTCCAACTGATTCACCGAGTTGAGTTCATCGCAGGACAGCCAGCTCCCACATTTGATCTGTGTTGCCTGGCAATCAGTGTTGGGTCTTGTGGTCCAGTGCGGCGTAGAAGTTGGCGCTTTGTTGCAGGTATTTCTGGGTGTAGGCGCTGGTGCTGGATTTTTTACCGGCAACGTCCACGCTGGCGGCAGCAGGCAAGGCTACGGTGGCGGAAACAGCGGACGCGGCGATGATGGAGAAGAGGTTCAAGTTCATGTCGGTAACCCTTGTGTTCGTTTGGTTGAGTGGCCGGGGAAGGCCTTGGAACCCAACTTACGCCCGAGGGCTAAACCTTAGAAATGCTTTGAAACAGTAGCCGCTATTAATAGAATTAATACAAGGAGTCAGGCCCCGCCGTGCGGGGCCTGTGGCTTATTGACGCACCAGAAACTTGAGGTCGCTGGGTGCATCGATCGCCAGTTTCTGCACGGTTTTACCCAGCAGGCCGGTCTTGGGGTCACGTTCGACCACTACGATTGCATTGCTTTTCTGGTTGGCCACCAGCAGGAACTTGCCACTCGGGTCCAGGCTGAACTCGCGCGGGTGATCGCCTTCAACGGAGCGGCGCTGCAGCTCCTTGAGGTGCGCGGTCGCCGGGTCAATGCTGAACACCAGCAGTTGATTGGCCGTGCCGCGATTGCTCACATAGAGGAACTTGCCATCACTGGACGCATGCAGCGCGGCACCGGCTTTGTCGGACACCGGTTGCCCGGCGGCGTAATCGAGCAGTTGAGTCTGGTTGAGCTTGCCGTCGTGGTAGTCGAACACGGCGATCTGGGCGCTCATCTCGGTGGTCAGCCAGGCATGCTTGCCATCGGCGCTGAACAGCAAGTGACGCGGACCGCTGCCTGGCGGTAATTGCACGAAGGCTGGATCGGCCGGGGTCAGCGGCAGTTCGTGGTTGGCCTTGGGGTCGTAGTGGTAGACAAAGACCTTGTCCGCCCCCAGATCCTGCACAAACACGTACTTGCCATCCGGCGACGACACCACCGAATGCACATGGTTGGACGCCTGGCGCTCAGGGTTCACGCGGCTGGCCGGGTGCCCGCTCAACTGCACCGGCGCCGACAGCTTGCCACTGGCGTCCACCGGCAGCACGGCCAGGCTGCCACCCGGGTCTTCCAACACCGAATAGTTGGCCACGAACAGGTAACGGCCGTCAGCCGCAACGCTGGAATACGTAGGCTCATTGCCCAGGCTTTGCACCTGGTTGACCAGAGTCAGCTGATGGTTCTGCGGGTCGATGCTGTAGCTGCTCACACGGCCCACCGGGTCTTTCTGGCCCGGGCCGTTTTCATTCACCACAAACAGATGCTTCTGGTCCTTGGACACCGTCAACCACGAGGGGTTGGCTGCCTTGGCCGCGAGCACCGGCTCGCCCTGGAACTGGCCGGTGCGGCTGTCGAACTGCAACCGGTAGATGCCTTGGCTGGTGCCGGCGGTGTAGCTGCCCACCAACAGTTCATAAGTGTCGGCCGGCGCGGCCTGTACCGACATCGCGCCGACACTGCCGGCCATCAGCAGGGGCCAGAATTTACGCATCATCATGCTCGTCTTCCTCGTCGTTATTGTTGCCGGTGAAGGCGGCCATGCACACCAGGCGGTGCTCGCCCGAATCACCGGTGAGGGTCCAACTTTGCAAGGCTTCATCAAAGGTTGCGGCCTGCACTTGCGCCAGGCTGAAGGACCAGCGTTTTTCAACGCGGCCATCCATGCACTTGATCGACAGCTTCTGGTCGTCGAGTTCGAAGTCAAAGGCATGCAGGCCATCGATTTCGAGCATGTCGCTGGTTGCAAGTTCATTAGAGAGGCTGCGGACAGTCATCAGGATCATTCATCAGTGGAAAAAACCTTGATGATAGGCCAATCCGGCGGTGCCGTCGTGTCGCGATAGCGGGCTACCGCACCCGCTGCGCCGTGGCTTGCGATTCTAGGGACTACCCCCTGACAGAATGGACTCGTTTATGCCGCAAGACACACCCGCCACCCCACTGTTGCTACCTCATCGAAGCGACACACTCGCCCGGGCCGTGGCCCGGCAGTTCACCGGGCGCCCGACGTTGCGCCAGGTGGTCGACCAGCACGTGCACGAACGCCTGCTGGAACAATTCCCCTCACTGGTGCTGGACATGTCCAGCGTCAAGCTGGCCGTCCCCAACCAACGACGCGGCTGGGACCTGCGGCGCTTGAGCGATGTCATCCTCGATTACCTGGGCCACGGCACGCCCCTGAACATGACCGAGGTGATCGACACGCGCCGCTGCTTCCTGTCCCAGCGCCCGCCCTTGCACTTGACCTATGAGGCCAACGGCCCGCGCGAGCCGGACATGGCGGTGATCGAACGGGTGATTGCGGACCTGCCCTTCACCCTGCCCATCGCCTTTCAAGATGCCCTGACCCGCTACTGGAACGGCGCCGCCGACACCGGTGCCAGCCGCTGGCAATGGCTCGGCGACCTGGTGGCCGACAACCTCAAGAGCACCGCCAGCCTGCTGCCAGCCGGGCTCGCCCAAGACATGCTCTACGCCGTCAGCCGCCAACCCGATCGCCGCGAACGCGAGGGTGTGCGTGCGTACTGCCTGGAGGGCTGCGTGATCCACCAGGGCCGCACCACGCGCCTGCTGAGCAGTGACCTGTTGTTGGTGCAAGGCGACCACGTACTGCTGTGCCAGGCCTCGGGCAACGTTGAAAACTTTGCCTCAGTGGACGCGTTCAACCAGGCCTGGGGTCAACGCCTGGCCGCCGCGTTGCTGGCCGAGAAGATCCAGGTCAAGCACTACGAGCCCGATGGCAACCTGTTCGATATCCAGGCCGCCTTGCTGCTGAACCAGCAGTTGGACGACCTCGACGCCCTCCGTTTGCCGGCCACTGACGGTGTACGCGCCCTGGAGCAACGCTTCGCCGACGCCACCGACCCGGTACCGGCCTTCCTCGCCACCCCGGTCCCCGACCCGACGCACCAGGCGCGTCTCCAGGCGGCGCTGCCGGACTGGCTGCAAGCGGCCAGTGCCGACCAGCGCTTTGCCTATCGCCAGGGGCTGGTGGACCAGGCGCGAGTGCAGCGAGAAAACGCTGGCGCGTCGTTTCTCGACGGCGTCGAGAGTCTGCAGGCCTTCACCGTGCGCACCCTGCGCGAGCAGATGCGCCGCGATCATCCCGAGTCCAGCGTGGAACCGGAAAACCTGCAACTGACCTTCCATGTCCCGGTAGGCGACCTGCACAGCGGCTACCTGGCCCCGGTGAGCATGAGCCTGACCGAACTGGCCATCCACAACCTCGCCGCTGCGCCGCAGGGCCGCATGAGCGTGCGCGACACTTCGGGTGCCGCCCTGCCCGCCTGGTTCAACGAGGATTATGTGCTCGGGGAAAAGGGCGTATTCCACAGCACGCCGGGGCTGATTCGCCAAGTGGACATTGGCCGGCAGTACCCGGCAAAAATCCGCGAGTGGCTGCTGGGGGACAGCCCTGACATACGCCGGCGCGAAGCCCTGTTTGGCGAGCAACTGAGCGTGCAGCTGCCACGCCAGGCGCTGGAACAGGCGATTCGCCAGGAGCACGGCCTGACCTTCCAGGGTTATCGCTACGTCAAGGCCGTGTTGCAGCGCAGCGCACCCGGCCGGGTGGTAGAGGGCCAGGACATCGTGATCCGCCCGCTGGCCTTCGTGCGCACGCCCGACGCGCGGCCGGACAGCGTCGCGAGCATGTTCATCATCGAGCCTCGAGACCAGGGCAATGGCACGCATCTGCTCTATCGACCGTTGTACCCGGACGCGCTGCACCAGTTCGCGAGTCGCCAGGCATTGTTCGACGCGATTGCCGAGCCTGGCGCCCTGCAAGACAGTGTGCTGGCCTGGCTGCCGGACAAGACGCGGTCGATCTATAGCCACGGCGGTTTTCAGAGCCCGCATATCCTGCGCTTCGGCCAGGGTGACGACACCGTACAGTGGCCCGCACCACCGCCCGCGCAGTTGGCGCAGGACCTCAACGGCGGCGAAGTGCCAGGCTCGCTCGCACAATCACTGGCGACCGGCAACCTGCTGCAATACCTCTACGGCAGCAATGCCCGGGCCCTGGTGGACCTGGCCGATCGCGACTCGGTGTCGAATGCCGAAAGCCGCTGGGCCGTGCTGCTGGAGGGCGGCTGGTTGCTGTTCAACGCGCTGTTGATGCCGCTGTTGCGCGGCCCGGCGATGGCCGTGGGCTGGATCCTGCAATTGGCGGTCAGCCTCAAGCACGACCTCGGCGGCCTGCAGAGTGATGACGCGGCTGCGCGGGAACTGGCCTGGGTCGACGTGTTGCTCAATATCGGCCTGCTGGTGCTGCACGCGGCCTCGCCCACCGACCCCGCGCCGCGCCTGCCCACGCGCACGCCGGGCGAACCGACCTTGCCCCTCGCCGCCCTGCGCCGCCCGGCCTCTGCGCCGTCGGCCCCCACGCTGATCGAGCACGGCCCCATCGGCCTGCCATCCGAACCGGTGGCGGGCGACCAGACCTTGGTGGATTTTATCCATTCCAACGCCCGGGATGCCTCGCGTCGGCGCCTGCTGGACGCCCTGCGCGAACTCAATGTGGCGTGGCCCGTGCCGCCGCCGACGCCCGTAGAGATTGGTCCGCACCGAGGGCTGTACAGCATCGACCGACGCTGGCATGCCTCAGTGGGCGGCTTGCTGTTCGAGGTGAACATCCAAGCCGAAACCGACGCGTTATTTATCGTGCATCCGCAAAAACCTGAGCATCCGGGCTTTGAACTCAAGACCGACGGCCAGGGCCATTGGTCGCTGGACCTGGGGCTGAAACTGCGTGGTGGCGGGCCCAAGAACCGGTTCAAGGCCAAACTGGTGCAGATTGAAGAACAACGCGCACAAGCACACGAGCACGCCAAACGCATTGAGGGCCTTATAGCGGCGGTCAGTCGTGAGCAACTGAGCTTTGTCGACGGGATATTCCCCGCCAAGGCCCTCCTTGAATCACTCGACCAGCAGTTGCTGGTTGCCCACACAGCCCTGCGGGCCGCGCCCGAGAACCCGGTGCTTATCCAGGCGCATGCCGCCACCGCGCGTTCCAGGGCCCGCGCCAAGGTGAACTTCCAGGTGCTGCTGGAACGCTTCGAACGTACCGCCGGCCCCCAACAGCAGCATCGCCGCGACCTGCTGGAGGCCTACCGGAAAATCAAGGTGGCGGACGGCAAGTTCGACTATGAAGCCAATGCGCAGGAGGTCTACACGAGCATGCTCGCCAGTGATGAGTTACACATCGCCTTCACGGACGCCTTGCACCGCAGCACCTTTTTCTCTGACCAGGGTGAATCCCTGGTTGAACTGGCCGGCAGGCCGGGCGACACAGCAGCCATCCGTTATGTCTATGATCTGGTGCAAACCAACTTTGCCGCCAGCGAGCGCCATTTCAAGGCGGTGCTCGACATCGAGAATGCGCTCGAAACACTCGCGGGTGATCTCAAGAGCGGGCCCGCAGAGCGCTACAAGTACCTCAGTGCAGTGCCTGCCCGACGCTTCTACAACCGCGTGACCGCGACCCTGGAAACCCTCGACCTGCTGGCACTGCTGAGCATCGACCTGACATTCGAACCGCACACCGCCGAGGAATTGTATTTCTTCCAGAACCAGCGACTGCTGCACACCGTCGAGTCCTCAAGGGTGAACACCCACCTTGACCTGCTGGCCACCGAGGGCTTCACCGTCGCCGAACGCAAGGCGGTGCTGCTCAACCTGATTGACCATTACAGCCACCGCCTGCAGATCTACCGCGCGCTGATGGACATCAATTCCCCGTTGATCATCCCGCGCTATATGCCGCTGCTGATCGAACGCCTCGAAACGGTACGCAGCGCGGCCGAGGCCGACTTGGCCGATGTGTTGCGCGAGGATGAGTTCCTGCCGCCGCAGACGGGAGTGTTCAAGCCGCTGAAAATCGCCGTTCCCGGAAAACGCGTGTTCAAGTCCCGGGACAAGGGCGCACTGGTAGGTGAACTGCAAGCGCCTGACGCAGATACGCCTTTCCCCACCATCATCACTCGCAACCCAATCACTCAGCAGCCCAGCGGCCGGTTCATCGAACACCCGGGAGAAGGTTGGGTCGAGATCGTCGACGCGCCGCCGAGCCGCCCGGCAGAAAAGCCTCCTACCCGTTCCCTGGCCAGCTTGCGTACCCAGTCCCAGCAGTTGCTGGAGGAAGTCGGCGCGATCGAGCGCTCCATCAAGTTCCAGAAGAACAAACTCAAGGACCCGCAACGCCGCGACGACCTCAATCCCCGCGACTGGGACGACATGCTCCAGTATCAGGCCCAGCGCATCGAGTCGATTGCCGATGAGATCCAGCGGCAGCACCAGGAACCGCAGACGGTCGAGCGCTTGCGCACACGTGCTGGCGAATTGCGCACCCAGGGCCGGCAACACTGCATCGAAGGGCTCAAGGCCCAGCGGCCCCGCCAGGCAAATATCGACTACCTGCGCATCCACGCCGCCGTGGATATCGGCCTGGTCCACGGCCCGCAACGCACTGCGGCCGGCGACTACGTGACCGAGTTTGCGGTACGCGAGAAAAACGCGCTCACGGTGCTCTGGTACGCACACTTTCACTACGCGCGTGCCGGTGTGCCGGCGGCTGAGTACACCAAGGCCCATCTCAAGCGTCCCGAACACCGCTTTATCACCTTCAAGGACTTGCTCGCCCAGGCCGGAAACGACAACCGCGCCATCGTGCGTGATGTGTACAACCCGATCACCCCGCCACTCGACCAACGCCTGTTCCTGAGCCTGCTCCCTGCCTAGAACCCGCCATGAATGGCATCGAATTGCCAAAAGGATGTGTATGCAATCCACCGACTCTATCGCGCACGCCGTCAGCGCGCGCTTCGCTGATCGCCCGACGCTGGAAAGCGTGATTCGCCAGCAACTCGCCACCGCCCTTAGCGAGCGGTACCCGACCCTGACGCTGGACCTGAGCCGCACGCGGCTGGCCAGGCCGCAACGCCGCAGCTGGCTGCTGCAACCGTTTATGCCGGTGGTGCATGACGCCCTGGCCAGCGGCGTGCCGCTGGACTTCAGGGATGTCGGCAGCCTGGCCTGGTACCTCTCCGACGAGCCGCCCAAGCGCCTGAAACTGCCGGGATTGACCCCGGAAAAACTCGATATGCAGGTCATCGCCACGCTGATTGGCGAGATCCCCCAGACCTTGAGCATCGCACTGCAAAACGCCCTCGCCGCCTATTGGGATGCCGGCCACTGGCGCTGGCTGGCCGACGTGTTGAAGGACACCCTGCGCGTCGCCGCCCTGCGCCAGGCCGAGCTGGATCAAACGGCCCGCGAGACCCTCGACCAGGTGTTGACCAACCCTGAGCGCGAGGACCGCCTCACCCTCCATGGCGACCGTGCGGTGTACGCCTACGGGCTGCAAGCCACCCTCAAGGACGCGGCGCGCAGCGTCAGCCTGCTCGGCCCGGACCTGTTGCTGGCCCGCGCGCTGAATGGCAAGACGTCGGTGCTGCTGTGCAGCCCGCAGACGGGTATCGAGACGTTCGCCAGCGTGGATGTGCTGATCCAGGCCGTGGGCCAACGCCTGGGGCGTCAGTACCAGGTCGAGGATATCCTGCTGCAACGCTACGAAATCGACGGCGATCTCTTCGAGCACCAGGCGTCGTTGATCCTCAATCACCAACTCGAAGACCTCGGCAACCTGAGCCTGCCCACCGGCCAGCCCTTCAGGGTGTGGCAGACGCTGTATAACGACATCACTGACCCTGGGCGATTCTTCCGCGACGCGCCGGCCGCGCCTGCCCTGGCAACCTTGCGCACCCACTTGCCGGCCTGGCTGCAAAGCGCCAGCGCCGACGACCAGGCCGCTTACCGCCGCTACACCCTGGCACTGGCCACCGCCAAACAGCGCGCGGGGGGCCGTACCGTGCTCAGCGATATCGACGACATCCGCACCTACACCGTCAACGCGCTGTTGCAAGCGCTGCAAGGGGATGCCGTGACCTTTGCCAATCACGCGCCGACGCCGCCGTCGGTCGCGGCCCTGCACCCCGACGACCTGCTGCTGACCTTCTCCGTGGCCGCCGGCTACCCAGGCACCGCCGGGATCATCCGCCACGAACGCGTGAGCCTGACCGAGCTGGCGATCGACAACCTGTCCAGCCGTCCCAGCGCCAGCGTGACCCTCGCCAACCGGCAAGGCCTGCCCTTGCCGGCGTGGCTGACCGCCGACTACCTGATGGGCACCGGCGGCCTGGTGGAACGCGTGGACATTGGCCAGCACTACCCACGCCTGCTCGAAACCCGGTTACTTGGCGACAGCCCCGAGGCACGCCAGCGTGAAGCGCTGTTCGCCGCGCAGCAAGCCGTGCAACTGCCGCTGCTGGCACTGGAATTGAGCCTGAAACAGCAAGCCGGGCTGAGCCCTCAGGGTGCGCGCCTGGTGGCGGCCGTGATGGAGCCGGCAGCCGCCGGCCAGCAGGTCGATCAGAATCCGGTGGTGATCCGTCACCTGGCGCTGCTGCAAATGCCAGGCGCCCAGCCGGACCCGGTCAGCGCCATGTACCTGATCGAAGCCCGCGACACCGCCCTCGGTCCTCATGTGCTGTACCGACCGCTGTACGCCGAAACCCTGCAGGAATTTGCCAGCCGCGAGGCGTTGTTTGAAGCCATCGCCGAACCTGGGCCCTTGCAGGACAGCGTGTTGACCTGGCTGAGTGACACGGCCCGGCCGATTTACGCCAATGGCGGGTTTCGCGAGCCCCACTACGTACGCTTCGGCCAGGGCGATGAGTTCTCGACCCTGGGCACACCGACACCGGCGACGTTGTCCGCTGATGGCATCAACGACGAACTGCAGCAGTGCCTGGTGACCGGACGCCTGATGACCTACCTGTTCAGCGATCATGCGCGGGCGCTGGTGCAACAAGCCGACCGCGCGTCGGTGTCCAACAGCGAAAGCCGCTGGCAGGTGCTGCGCGAAGGCAGCAGCCTGTTGTTCGGCAACCTGCTGCTGCCCCTGCTGCGCGGGCCGGCCATGCTCACCGGCTGGCTGTTGGGGCTGATGGCCAGCCTGGGTCAGGACATTCCGGCGCTGGCCGCCACGGACCCGCACGCACGGGAGCTGGCCACTGTCGACCTGCTGCTCAACCTCGGGCTGCTGTTGCTGGAGGCCGCTCCCGTGGTGGTGCCAACACCGCCACCGCTGGCAGCCGGCCTCAGGGAGCTGGCGCTGCCCTCGGCCCTCACCCCGTGGGTCGCGGAGCAATGGCCGCAACCAGCCGCACCGAGCATTCGTGAAGGCGCCGTCCTGCTGGCCGGGGCGCTGGCGCAGAAACACAGCACGGTGCTGGACTTCGGCTTTGCGCAGGCACGCCAGCGCCTGACCCCGGCCCAGCGCAGCCGTCTCGCGACGTTCAAGGCGCCGCGGCCGTCACCCCTGCCCCAACCGGTATTGAACGGGCCGCGACGCGGGCTCTATAGGGTCGAAAACCGGTGGTATGCGCTAGCCAACGGCGAGTGGTTGCAGGTCAGCCTGGAGCCGCAGGGCGAAACCCGTGTGGTGATGCCAGGCGATGCCGAAGTGTATGGCCCTTACCTGCGCAGCGATGCACACGGCGTGTGGTCGGTGGACACGCGCCTGCACCTGCGCGGCGGCATGCCAACCAAGCGGATTGCCGCCGATCGCCAACGGCGTGCGCAGCGCATCCGCGAGCTGCAGGACAACTATGAACGGTTCGTCCAGGGCCAGGCGGACCAGCAAAAGCGAATCGATATTATCCTGGGGGTCATGACCCGCACCGCCGAAGACCCACGCTTCAGCGAAGCGCAAGCGGCTGACAGCCGCCAGCGATTCGACACGGCCCTGCAAGAGCAGACCCGGGACTACCAGCAGCAACTGGACAGCCTGAAAGAGCGCAACGAATTGAACATACCCCTGCCGCCGCATTCCGTCGCAGGCCTGTTGGAAAACATGGTCAACAACGCGCGCAAGCATGTGGTGGTGGCCGAGAAGGATCGTGGCGCGCTGTATCGCTCCCACGCTCACTTCATGGCCAAAGCGCCGCGCCTGGCCGAGGCCGTGCTCGGCGACTTCGCCGCGTATCAACAGTTTGTGCGCAGCCTGATTGCCATCAATGAACGCTCGATCCACTGGCTTGAACTGCGTGATCGCTACCTCGACGAACTGTTCAAGCTAGGCGACGACGGCAGCGACCACTACCGCCGGCTGACGCTGGATCGCCCTCCGGAAATCAGTGCATTGGCGGTCAAGGATCTGCTGATGCGGAATTTCGAGCTGATGACCCATAAACACCCAGGCCACCCCTTGGTCACCGTCATGATCGATATCCTTGAGCCGCTGCAGGAGCACTTGCGCACCCACAGCGAGCTGAACGAGCTTGAGGTGACAGCCGAGGAACGCATCAACGTGCTCGAAAGCCTGGTGGAGCATTACGGCCGCGGCCTGGACTCCTTGCAGGGGGTCGGGATCGTGAATGTCGACGAACTGGACGGTGAGTATTTCGCCAAGCTGGTCAAGCTGGTGGAGGGGTTGTACCAGGAAGCCGCCAAGCAGCTCGCCAGTGAAATCAAACCCGCTGCCCAACCCGCTCCGCGCCCGAGCCGACGCCCGCCGATAGTCGCCGGCAAAGCGCAGAAAAAAGTCATTCGCACGGCGAAAAAAGGCACGTTTATCGGCGAGGTCAAACCCGTGGGTACCCTGGAAACTGTCGAGCTTCGTTCGCAGCTCACCGGTGAAGTGTTTGGCACCTATTCACAGCGGGGCGAGCAATGGATCGAATTCAAGGACGCGACGCCACCGCGCTCGCCAGGCGTGCCGCGCAGTTTGAGCCTGGTCAAGGGCGAGGCGCGCAAGCTGTTGGGCATGCTCGAGGAACACCTGCAGCGCGGCGAGCAGTACAAGAAAGTTTCCCGGCACCCGCAGGAAGTCCAGGAAGTGCTGCTGCACGAGTCGGTGCGCTACGACAAGCTGGCCACCGAACTGCACCTGGCGATCCAGGCCCAACCCGCGGAGGCCCGAGCACCGGCCGACCTGGCCCTGGAAAATGACATGCGCCAGGCGGCGGTACGCCTGAATGAGCGTGGCCAGGCGCTGCGCATTCAACTGAGCCTGGAACTGCCGCCGACGCACGGTAATCTGGAGTATCTGATCGAACAGAAGCGCGCGCACATGGCGCTACTCGGAGAGCGCATTCAACTTCGCGGCGAGCGTCGGGATTTTGTGCAGGAATACGCCGTCAACGACGCGGGAGGCTACCCCTTGTGGTACGCCCATTTCCACTACCCGGCGGCCGATACACCCAAGGCCCACTACACCGCCGCCCACCTGAAAACCCGTGAGCAACGCAAGGTGAGTTACTACTCGCAACTGGCCCGCGCGCAAAGCCCGCAGGCGGTGGTGGACGTGCACCGCGGCTTGCTGGGCAAGGCGTTGGCCGAGCGCTGGTTCCTGCCGCTCGCGCCGTGAGGGAAAAGGCTGACGAGCAGGGCTGTTGTGATGAACAGTCCCCTGTGATGGGCAGGGCTGTTGTGATGAGCAGTCCTCTTGTGATGGGCAGGACTGTTGTGGCGAGCGGGGCTGTTGTGGCGAGCGGGCTTGCCCCGCGTTGGGGTGCGCAGCGCCCCCACTACATCCGCCGCGTTATTTCAGACAAACCGCAGTGTGTGAGGATGGGGCTGCTACGCAGCCCAACGCGGGGCAAGCCCGCTCGCCACATGAAGCCCACTAGCCACAACCAATCCTACTCTCCACATGAAGCCTGCTAACCACAACCAATCCCACTTTCCACATGAAGCCCACTAGCCACAACCAATCCCACTTTCCACAAGAACCCCAATAGCCCCAAGTCCTGCCTCAGTGCGCAAACAGCGAGTTGCCCTTCTGCCCCGCGAGCTTCTCGGGCTTGATCAGGAAGCGCGCCAGTGCTGGCAGGAGCCACAGCGCACCGAACATGTTCCACAGCAGCATGAAGGTCAGCATCAGGCCCATGTCGGCCTGGAACTTGATCGCCGAGAAGATCCAGGTGCACACGCCAATCGCCAGGCAGAGGCCGGTGAACAACACGGCTTTACCGGTCGACTTGAGCGTCTGGTAATAGGCTTCCTGCAACGGCAACCCTGCACGCAGGAAACTTTCCAGGCGGCTGTAGATGTAGATGCCGTAGTCCACGCCAATCCCCACGCCCAACGCTACCACCGGTAAGGTCGCGACCTTGACGCCGATGCCCATGAACGCCATCAGCGCGTTGCCCAGCACCGAGGTCAGCACCAGCGGCAGCACGATGCACAGGGTCGCCGCCCAGGAACGGAAGGTGATCATGCACATGGTCGCCACGCACAGGTAGACCAGGATCAGGATGGTCAGCTCGGCCTCCTTGATCACCTCGTTGGTGGCGGCCTCGATCCCGGCGTTACCGGCAGCGAGCAGGAATTCCAGCCCGTCCTTGTTGTTCTCCTTGGCGAAGTCCTGCACCGCATGCACGGCGCGATCGAGGGTCGCGGCCTTGTGGTCGTTGAGGAACACCAGCACCGGGGCGAGCGAGCAATTGTTGTTGTACAGGCCATCGGCACGGGCGATGGAGTTGTTGAGCACGTCGGGGTTGCGCGACAGGGTTTCCCATTTCAGGTTGCCCTCGTTCATGCCCTTGATCATCTGCTTGGACACGGTCACCAGCGAGATCGCCGATTGCACGCCTTCGGTGTTCTGCATCTTCCACATCAACTGGTCGATGGGATCCATGGCTTCGTAGCGCGAGCAGCCTTCGGCCTTGGTCTTGACCATCACCACGAGCACGTCGGAGCTGGTGGAGTAATTGTTGATGATGAAGTTGTTGTCCTTGTTGTAGCGCGAGTCCGGACGCAGTTCCGGGGCGCCCTGGTCCAGGTCGCCGATCTTCAGGTTCTGGCTGTACCACAGGCCGCCACCGAAGGCGATCAGCGCCAGTATGATGGACACCGGCGCGACCTTGGCGCTGGCGAAATTCGACAGCAGGCGCCAGAACGGGTGATCGCGGTTGGCGTCCTTTTTGCTCTTGGCAATCGCGCGTTTGCTGATGCCGACATAGGAGATCGCCACCGGCAACAGGATCAGGTTAGTGAACACGATCACCGCCACGCCGATGGAGGCGCCGATGGCCAGTTCGCGGATCACGCCGATGTCGATGATCAGCAGCGTGATGAAGCCCACAGCGTCGGCGAGAATCGCGATCATGCCCGGCAGGAACAGTTGCCGGAAGGTGCGGCGTGCGGCCGTCAGCGCGTTGTCGGCCTCACTGGACTGCAGGGCGATACCGTTGATCTTCTGCACACCATGGGAAATCCCGATGGCGAAAATCAGGAACGGCACCAGCATCGAATACGGGTCGAGGCCGAAACCGAAAAAGTGCATCAGCCCCAGCTGCCAGACCACCGCCACCAGCGTCGTGCTGAGCACCGCGATGGTACTGCGCAGGCAGTTGGTGAACCACAGCAGCAGGATCAGCGTGATGACAAAGGCCACGCCGAAGAACAGCACCACCATGATCAACCCGTCGATCAGGTCACCGACCTTCTTCGCGAAGCCGACGATGTGGATCTGCACGTTGGGGTTCTGTTCCTGGAACTTGGTGCGGATCTTGTCCTCAAGCTCGTGGGAAAACTTCTGGTAGTCCAGGGCCAGCAGCTTGCCCTGGTCCTGCGGGTCCGGGTAGGACTCCAGCAGCGGAATGTCGACAATGCTCGACTTGAAATCGTTGGCCACCAGGCGCCCGACCTGGCCGGACTTGAGCACGTTGTTGCGCAGCTGGTCGAGGCTTTCCGGCGAGCCGTTATAGCTCTGCGGAATCACTTCACCGCCGGCAAAACCTTCTTCGGTCACTTCGGTCCAGCGTACGCTGGGGCTCCACAGCGACTTGAGGCCCGAGCGGTCGACGCCGGAGATGTAGAACACCTCGTCGTTGATCTGCCGCAGGGTCTCCATGTACTCCTTGGTGAAGATGTCACCGTCCTTGGCCTCCACCGAGATGCGCACGGTATTGCCCAGGTTGGCCAGGTCGTTGCGGTGCTCCATCATCTTTTCGATGAAGGGGTGCTTGAGGGGGATCATCTTTTCAAAGCTGGTGGACGGGCGGATCAGCGTCGCCTGCCAGAACAGGAAAATACTCACCAGCAGGCAGATCACGATCACTGCCGGACGGTTGTTGAAGATCAGGCGCTCAAGAAAGGTCGCTTTATCGTTGTGATGACTGCTCATTCTTTCCCCGCCTTTTTTATTGTTTTGCCAGTTCAGCGCCAGTCGCAGTGGCAACACGCACGCCACCCTGCCCGGCCAGAATCAAGTTGCCATTGCCTGCTGCCGTCACCGACGAGAGGGAAATGCGGTCCGGGCGATTGAACACGCTGAAGGTCTGGCCGTCGTCATGACTGACCACCACGCTGCCGCCATTGCCGACCACCACCAGCGATCCGTCGTCGAGCAAGGTCGCCCCCGACAGGCCAAACTCCAGGGCACCGCGTGCCGCCGGCAGTTCAACCTGCTCCCAGGTGCTGCCGAAATCGGTGGAGCGGTAGAGATTGCCGCGCAGGCCGTAGGCCAACAGGGTCTGCGGCTGCGCCGTGCTGATCACGCCAAACAGCGAGCCCTCGTAGGGGCCTTCGAGCTTTTCCCAGGTCTGGCCGTCGTCGCTGGAGCGGAACATGCTGCCCTGCTCGCCGACGATAAACAGGCCGGCGTCCTTGATGTGCGCAATGGCGTTGAGGTGGAACTGGTCTTCGTTGTCGAGGCGGTCGCTGACGTCTGCCCAGGTCTTGCCGCCGTCGTCGGTCGCGATCAGCGCACCGTAGGCGCCCACCGCCAGGCCGTGCTCGGCATCCTTGAACCACACGTCGAGCAGTGGCGCTTCGCGCTTGAGGTCCTGGTATTGCTGGGTCCAGGTGGCGCCGCCGTCTGCACTGGCGAGGATCTGCGCATCATGGCCGACTGCCCAGCCGTGCTTGTCATCGACGAAAAACACCGCCGTGAGCAGCTGCCGGGTAGGCACTTTGGCTTGGGTCCAGGTACTGCCCTGGTCATCGGAATAGAGGATATGCCCGCGATCACCGACGGCCACCAGACGCTTGCCGGCATGGACGACATCGATCATCAGGCCTTTGGCGGCCTTGGGGGATTCAATCGCAAAAGTGGTATCGCTGGCGGCCTGGGCAACAGTCGGCAACGCGACTGCCCCAAACAGCGAGAGCGCTGCGGCCAGCAACGCAACCTTGCGTGCGGCGCGTGGGCGGCAAACAACCCAACCCATGACAGGCTCACTCATAGACCTTTCTCCCGATTTATTATTGTTAGGTCGTCTTGCCTTCCTGGCGCCTGAAACCTGCAATCTAGAGCGCCTGAAGGAAGCAGGGGCCATCCTATCGGGCTTTCGAATCGTCTGACAATCGGCGCTACGTTATCTTTTGTTAACTGGCGGCGTTTGGCCACGTGCTGAATATGGCGCCATCAGTCGCACTGATTGATCGTTTACCGCTGCCGAGGCGTGACGAGTGACGCGGAGCGTCAGGGGCTGCATTGCCACGCAGAGCGTGGGAACGATCAACCTTCCGCTCAATGAATTTTTATTCCATATCTTGAATTATGTGAATTTTTATTCCATTAATAGCCACCTGAAAACAATAAACCAAAGGACCACGGCTATGCGTGAACTCGGAATCGGCTTGATCGGCACAGGCTTCATGGGCCGCGCCCATGCCCTGGCATTCAATAACGCCCGGGCGGTATTTGACCTGCCGGTACACCTCAAGCTGGCCGCGCTGGCCGATGCCGATACCGAGCGCGCCCAGCGCTGCGCCAAGGCCTGGGGCTTTGCCCAGGCCCACGGTGACTGGCAGGCGCTGATCGATGATCCTGCCGTCGATGTCGTGGCCATCACCACCCCCAACCACCTGCATTACCCCATGGCCATGGCCGCAATTGCGGCCGGCAAGGCGGTGTACTGCGAAAAACCGCTGGCCGTCAGCCTCGAACAAGCCGACGCCATGCGCCGTGCCGCCCGTGCGGCCGGGGTGGTGACGCGGGTCGGCTACAACTACCAGCACAACCCGATGATCGGCCTGGCTCGGCAGATGATTGCCAACGGCGATCTCGGCGAAATCATCAGCTTCCAGGGCGAGTTCAGCGAAGACTTCATGGCCGACCCGGCGTCACCGTGGTCATGGCGCTGCGAAGTGGCGCATGCCGGCGGCGCGCTGGCGGACCTGGGCAGCCACTTGCTGTCGATGGCGCACTATCTGGTGGGGGATGTCGCCAGCGTGTGCGCCGACACCCAGACCGTCCACGCCCAGCGCCCTGCGGTACACGGCAGCGATGAGCGCAAAGCCATCGCGGTGGATGACCAGGTGCATGCCCTGCTGCGCTTCGCCAATGGCGCGCGCGGCACGGTGAGCAGCAGTTGGCTCAAGCATGGCTACAAGAACCACCTGAGTTTCGAGATCAGCGGCACCCTGGGCACCTTGGCCTTCGACCAGGAGCGCTTGAACGAACTGCGCCTGTGCCGTGCCGGCCAGGACGGTTTCCAGCGCCTGCTGGCCGGCCCCGCCCTGCCCGGCTACGCAGCGTTCAGCCCGGCGGCCGGGCACCAATTGGGTTACAACGAACTGAAGACGCTGGAAGTCCAGGAGTTGATCATGGCCGTGGCCGGCCAGGGGGCGGACGGCACCGACTTTGACGCCGCGTGGGCAGTGGAAAGGCTGGCCACCGCGATTCGCGTCGCGGCCCGTGAAGAACGCTGGGTAACAGTGGACACGGTCTAAACATTGGAATACACCCCAAATGTGGGAGCGGGCTTGCTCGCGAAGGCGCTGGATCAGTCACCCTGTTCATCGACTGAAACACCGCTTTCGCGAGCAAGCCCGCTCCCACAGTTTTGATCGTTGTTCGGACTTGGAATCCGGAGTGCTGCACTAACTTTTCTACCGACGGCACAACCCGGTTCCAACCTTGGAATACGAGCCAAATGTGGGAGCGGGCTTGCCCGCGAAGGCGCTGGATCAGTCACCCTATTCATTGACTGACACACCGCTTTCGCGAGCAAGCCCGCACCCACAGTTTTGATCGTTGTTCGGCTTGGGATTCGCGGTGCGGCGCCCACATTTCCACCGACGGCACAACCCGGTTCCAACCTTGGAATACACCCCAAATGTGGGAGCTGGCTTGCCTGCGATAGCGGTGTGTCTGTCACCCTAGCCATCGCGGGCAAGCCCGCTCCCCACAGGGGCCGGACCTTCAGCTCCGCAAGGCGCGGCGCAGGACTTTGCCGACGGTGGTTTTCGGCAATTCCGTGGTTCGGAATTCCACATACTTCGGCATCTTGTAGCCCGTCAGGTATTCACGGCAATGGGCGAGGATCTGCTCCTGGGTCAGGTTCGGGTCCTTGCGCACCACGATGATCTTGACCTTCTCGCCGGTCACGCCATCTTCCACGCCAATCGCCGCGACTTCCCCGACGCCGGGGTGCAAGGCGACCACGTCCTCGATTTCATTCGGGTATACGTTGAAGCCCGAGACCAGGATCATGTCTTTCTTGCGGTCCACCAGGCGGATATAACCGCGCTCATCCATCACCCCGATATCACCGGTCGACAGCCAGCCTTCGGCATCCAGCACCTCGGCGGTTTCCTTCGGCCGCTGCCAGTAACCCTGCATCACCTGCGGGCCGCGCACTTGCAGTTCGCCCTGCTCGCCGAGTTCGGCCAGCTCGCCGTCTTCGCGAACAAACCGCACCCAGGTCGACGGCAGCGGCACGCCAATGCTGCCGGTGAAGTCCATCTCGCGCATGCGGGCGATGTTGATCGGGCTGATGCTCACCACCGGCGAACACTCGGTCAGGCCGTAGCCTTCGATGATCGGCAGCCCGGTGACTTCCTTCCAGCGCTTGGCCACCGCCGTGTGCGTGGCCATGCCACCGGCGATCACCATGCGCAGGTCGGAAAAGTCCCGCGCGCAGAACTCCGGGTTTTCCAGCAAGCCATTGAACAGCGTATTGACCCCGGCAATCCCGTTGAAGCGCTCCTTGCGCAGGATCATCTGCACACGCTTCACATCCCGCGGGTTGGCGATGAGGATGTTGCGCCCGCCCAGGCACATGAACATCAGGCAGTTCACCGTCAGCGAAAAGATGTGATACAGCGGCAGCAGGGTGACGTTGGTTTCCTGCTTGTCCTGGTCCAGTTGATCGCCGACCCAGGCCTTGGCCTGCAGCAGGTTGGCAATGATATTGCGGTGGCTGAGCATCACGCCCTTGGCGTCGCCCGTGGTGCCGCCGGTGTATTGCAGGAAAGCCAGGTCATCAAGGTGCATGCCCACCGGAAAATGGTTCAGCCCCCGGCCCTGCTTGAGCACCTGATTGAAACGCACCGCGCCGCGCAGGTTGAACGTGGGCACCTGCTTTTGCACGCGGCGCAGGATGAAGTTCATCGCCGCGCCTTTGAGCGTACCGAGCAAGTCGCCGATGGCCGCCACCACCACGCGCTTGACGCTGCTGCCGCCGATGACTTTTTCCAGGGTGTGGGCGAAGTTTTCGAAAATCACCACGGTTTCGGCGCCGCTGTCCTTGAGCAAATGCTTGAGCTCATGGGAGGTGTACAGCGGGTTGACGTTGACCACCACCGCGCCGGCCAGGATCGTGCCCAACAGGCAGATCGGGTACTGCAAGCAGTTGGGCATCATCAGCGCCACGCGGTCGCCCGGCTGTACGCCCTGGCCTTGCAGCCAGGCGGCAAAGGCAATGCCTTGCACGTGCCAGTCGGCGTAGGTCATTTCAGTGCCGATGCTGACGTAGGCAACCCGCTCGCGAAACTTCTCCAGGTGCTCCACGAACACCTCGCGCAACGACGGGTAGTCCTCGATAGCGGCATCGATGTCTGCCGGTACGCCGGGCAGGTAAGCGTTCAACCAGATCCGTTCGGTTTGTTCCTGGCTTACAGCGTTCATGGCAGTCTCCTTGTTGTTGTTTTTGATAGAGCTACTTTTCGACGATGGCAGTAATGCCCAACCCGCCCGCCGCGCAGATCGAAATCAGGCCGCGACCGCCACCCCGCTCATGGATGGCCTTGGCCAGCGCAGCCAACTGCCGGCCACCGGTGGCGGCAAACGGGTGACCACAGCCCAGCGAGCCGCCGTTGACGTTCATTTTGCTGCGTTCGATCGGGCCGAGCGGAGCCTCCAAGCCTAGCCGCTCGCGGCAATAATCGGCGTCCTCCCAAGCCTTGAGCGTGCACAGCACCTGGGCGGCGAAGGCTTCGTGAATCTCGAAGAAGTCGAAGTCGGCAAAGCTCAGCCCTTCGCGCTTGAGCATGCGCGGCACTGCATAGGCCGGAGCCATCAGCAGGCCTTCGGTGCCGTCGACGAAATTCACCGCCGCCGTTTCGCCAGTGCGCAGGTAGGCCAGCACCGCCCAGCCATTGGCCGCCGCCCACTCTTCACTGGCCAGCAACACCACCGAGGCGCCATCGGTGAGCGGCGTGGAGTTGCCGGCCGTGAGCGTGCCGTTCTGCCGGTCATAGGCCGGGGACAGGCCGGCGAGCTTCTCCAGGCTCGCGTCGGCACGCAGGTTATTGTCGCGGGCCAGGCCGCGATGGGGGCTGATCAAGTCGTCGAAAAAGCCGCGTTTATAGGCAGCGTCCAGACGCTGGTGGCTGGTCAGGGTCAGTTCGTCCTGCGCCAGGCGCTTGATCTGCCAGCGCTTGGCCATTTCTTCGCAGTGCTCGCCCATCGACAAGCCCGTGCGCGGCTCACCGTTGCGGGGCAGCAGCGGCTTGAACAACATCGACGGGCGCACTTTCAGCAATGCCTTGAGCTTGTCGCCCATGCCCTTGGCGCGATTGGCCGCCAGCAGCGTGTGGCGCAGGGATTCGTTGATGCCGATGGGCGCATCGGAGGTGGTGTCAGCGCCGCCGGCGATGCCCACTTCGATCTGGCCCAGGGCAATCTTATTCGCCACCAGCAGCGCCGCTTCCAGGCCGGTGCCGCAGGCTTGTTGCACGTCGTAGGCCGGGGTTTGCGGCGACAGCGTGGTGGACAGCAACGACTCGCGCGCCAGGTTGAAATCGCGCGAATGCTTGATCACCGCGCCGGCGGCGAACTCGCCCAGGCGCTGGCCGTGCAGGTTGTAGCGGTCGACCAGGCCTTGCAGCGCCGCCACCAGCAAATCCTGATTGCTGTCATGCGCGTACACGGTGTTGGAGCGGGCAAACGGAATGCGGTTGCCGCCGATGATCGCCACGCGGCGGGTCGGAGCCGGGTTGAAGCTGTAGTCACTCATCTAAGGCTATCCAAATAAAGAGCCCACGCATATGGGGTTTGTCGCCGGCGGCATTGCGCACCTCGAATGCACGGCGCGGGCCGGTCACGGGGTGGCTCCACAGGGCGACCTGGCCGGGCAGGTAGATCTGCAGTTTGAAATCGCAATGGGCTTCGGCCTGGTCCAGGCCTCCCGGCGGTTGCTGGGCGGCGAGCGCTCGGCCAAGGGTCCACATGCCATGGGCGATGGCGCGGCGAAAACCGAAGATTTTCGCGCCGATCACCGAGGTGTGGATCGGGTTGAAATCCCCCGACACCTTGGCGAAACGTCGGCCCAGGTCGGCCGGCAATACCCAGCGTTGCGTGCGCAAAAGGCCCTCTTCCGGCAACTCCAGCGACTCGCCCCACGGCTCGCCGAGCGGGTTCTTCACGTCGCGGCGCAGGTACAGGCTGTCGCTTTCCCACACCAGCGCATCGGCACTGTAGGCACGAGTGGCGATGCTCAATGCCTGGCCCTTGGGGTGCGCGACCCAGCGCTCGGCGTACACCTCGATGCGCAACGCCTGGCCTGGGTGCAACCGCTGGTGCTGCCGAATGCGGTTGGCCAGGTGCACCATGCCGCTGGCCGGGTACGGGAAGCTCGGCCGGGTCAACAGCATCAGATGCAACGGGAACGCCAACACATGCGGGTAGGACAACGGCACCCCCTGCTCGTGACGAAAGCCACACGCACGGCCATAGCCGGCAATGCCGGTGGCGCTCAGCTCCACCGCCGGGCGCACCAGGCGCTCCTTGGGCAGCACCGGCACACCGTCGAGCTTGGGCTTGCGCAGGGCGCGCACGCCATCCAGCAGCAGGCGGGTGCGCGAGGGTGGCGGGTCGATGATCTGCGTCACGTAGTCCATGGCTCAGGCTCCCAGCAGGCTTTGCCCGCACACGCGTACGACCTGGCCATTGACGGCGCCGGATGCCGGGTGTGCCAGCCAGGCGATGGTCTCGGCCACATCGATCGGCTGGCCGCCCTGGGACATCGAGTTCATGCGCCGCCCCGCTTCGCGAATCATCAACGGGATTTTTGCGGTCATCTGGGTTTCGATAAACCCCGGCGCCACGGCATTCACCGTCACCTGTTGCGCCGCTGCCTGCCGGGCCAGGCCTTGCACCAGGCCAATCACGCCGGCCTTGGAGGTCGCGTAGTTGCTCTGCCCGAGGTTGCCGGCGATGCCGGAAATCGACGACACGCACACGATGCGCCCACCGGCGTTCAGGCCCTGGTGGTCGAGCAGCGCCTGGCTCAGTTGCAACGGCGCTTCGAGGTTGACCGCCAGCACACTGCGCCAGGCTGCCTCGGTCATCTTCGCGATGGTCTTGTCGCGGGTGATCCCGGCGTTATGCACCACCACATCGAAGGCGCCGTATTGGCTGATATGCGTCTGCAACAACGCGGAGGCATCGGCAGCGGTGATATCCAGCGGCAGGGCCGAGCCGCCGACACTGCTGGCGGCTTGCTGCAGCGCGTCGTGGGCCTGGGGCACGTCCACGCAGACCACATGGGCACCGTCACGCGCCAGCACTTGGGCGATGGCCAGGCCAATGCCACGCGACGCGCCGGTGACCAGCGCGCGGCGGCCGGCGAAGGGCTTGTCCCAATTGACCGTGACGTGACCGTCCACCGGGGCTTCCAGGCGCACCACTTGCCCGGACACATAGGCCGACCGGCGCGACAGGAAGAACCGCAGGCTGCTGTCCAGCGCCGCCTCGGCCCCCGGCGCCACGTACAGCAACTGCACGGTGATGGCCCGGCGCAACTCCTTGGCCAATGAGCGCACCAGGCCTTCGAGGGCGCGCTGCGCGATGGCCTGGGGCAAGTCGGCGCAATGTTCGGGCGCCGTGCCGAGCACCACCACGCGACCGTGCTGGCCGAGGCGCTTGGCGTTGGCGTGGAAGAATACATACAGCTCGTCGAGTTGCTGCAGGTCGGTCACGCCGCTGGCATCGAACACCGCGCCCTGCACTTTCACCGTGGACGGCGCCTTGAGCGTGGCCGCAGTGGCGGTGACCGTGTCGGTGTCGCCGAAAATGCGCTGCACTTCGTCGGCCAGGCGCCCTGCCCCGGCCAGGATCACCGGGTTGGCGAGGCCTTGCTGGCCGCTGCGATGGCGTTGCAACGGCAAGGGTTGGGGCAAACCGATGGCCCCGGCCAGGCGGCGGCCCCAAGGAGAACTGACGAACGCTAGATAGCTGTCACTCATAGATAGATCCACTCACAACACATTCCTGCCTTGTAAACCCGATCAATGTGGGAGCTGGCTTGCCTGCGATGGCAGCGGCTCGGCTTGACTGATAGACCGAGTCGCCTGCATCGCAGGCAAGCCTCCCCCACACTGAGCGTGTTCATTCAGTACCACTCAATTGACCGAGGCGTTTTCACCCTGGCTGGACTTGCGCTTTGCCGGCGGTTCCAGCGCTTGCTTGCGCTGTTGCAACGCCTCCAGCAAGCCGAAGTCCTGCGGGAAATCGTCCACCTGGATGCCGTGATCGGCGTATTCCACGTAGCGCCCCAGCAAGCTGTCTTCGTCGTCGCTGATCAGGTCCAGCGCCCGCGCCTTGACGCGCCAGGCGGTGAAGGCCGTGGCGGAGATCGGCATCGGCTCGATCAGCCCCTGCTTGACCGCAGGCTTGAGGCGAGCATCGATCAGCTCGACTTGCGGCAACAGGCGGAAGCCAAGTTCGCCGTAGGCCAGCTTGTCGATTTCCGGACGCGGGATGTAGGAATTGGCCAGCAGACGGTCGCGGGTTTCGCCGGGGGTCTGCACCACATCGGCCACCTGGGCCAGCAGGCGATCCGAGGGTTTGTGCAGGGGAATGCCGAACGGGAAACTCAAGCCTCGCACTACTGCGGCGGCGGCTTTCGACGGGTAGTTGTCGAGCACTTCGGCCAGCGCTTCATGGGCGCGCAACAACGCGTCCTGCGCCGCCCAATGCACCAGCGGCAAATCCGCCTGGGGCCGACCGTCGTCCTCGAAGCGCTTGAGTACGCAGGACAGGATGTACAGCTGCGAGAGAATATCGCCCAGGCGCCCGGTGATACTTTCCTTGCGCTTGAGGGCACCGCCCAGCACGCCCATGGAAATATCCGAGATCAGCGCCAGCACCACCGACAGGCGATTGGCCTGGCGATAGTAGGACGCCAACGCCGGGTCGGTCTTGGCCGGGGCGGAAATCAGCCGCCCGCCCGTAAGGGAATGCACCGCCGCACGCACGGTATTGGCCAACACAAAGCTGATATGGCCGAACATCGCGCTGTCGAAATCTTCCAGGGCCTTGCGCCGGTCCGGGTGGCGCGCCGCTTCCATCTCGCGGAACACATAAGGATGGCAGCGGATAAGGCCCTGGCCAAAGATGATCAGGCAGCGCGTCATGATGTTCGCGCCTTCCACCGTGATGGCGATGGGGCTCTGCTGGTAGGCGCGCGCCAGGAAGTTATTGGGCCCCATGCAGATGCCCTTGCCGGCGACGATGTCCATGCCGTCGTTGACGATAATCCGCGCCCGTTCGGTGACGTGGTACTTGGCGATGGCCGAGATCACCGACGGTTTCTCACCGGCGTCCAGGGACGCCACCGAGACCTTGCGCACCGCATCGCAGGCATACAAGTGCCCGGCCATGCGCGCCAACGGTGCCTGCACGCCTTCGAACTTGCCGATGGGCAGGCCGAACTGCTTGCGCATCGCCGCGTAGGCCGTGGTGCCGCGCACCGCGACCTTGCCCAGACCGACGTTGGCCGAAGGCAGGGAAATCGCGCGGCCGGCGGCCAGGCATTCCATCAACATGCGCCAGCCGTTACCGACTTGCTCGCGGCCACCGATCACCCATTCCAGTGGGATGAATACATCCTTGCCGGTGGTAGGACCGTTCTGGAACACCGCGTTGAGCGGCCAGTGGCGACGGCCACTGTTGACGCCTGGGTGCGACGTCGGGATCAGCGCGCAGGTGATGCCGAGCGAACCGGGAGCGCCCAACAGGCCTTCCGGGTCTTCGGCGCGAAACGCCAGGCCAAGCACCGTGGCGATCGGGCCCAGGGTGATGTAGCGCTTGTCCCAGGTCACGCGGAAACCCAGGACTTCCTCACCTTCATGCGTGCCTTTGCAGACGATGCCCAGGTCGGGAATCGCCCCGGCGTCCGAGCCGGCATACGGGCTGGTCAGCGCAAAGCACGGGATGTCTTCACCCCGCGCCAGGCGCGGCAGGTAGTAATTGCGTTGGGCATCGGTGCCGTAGTGCAACAGCAGCTCGGCCGGACCGAGGGAGTTGGGCACCATCACCGAGATCGCCGCCGCCGAGCAGCGCGTCGACAGCTTCATCACCACCTGCGAATGCGCATAGTGGGAGAAGCCTTTGCCACCGTACTGCTTGGGAATGATCATGCCGAGGAAGCCGGCGTCCTTGGTGTACTGCCAGCCTTCGGGCGACATGTCCTGCCAGACCTGGGTGGTTTCCCAGTCGTTCGCGATGTCACAGAGGGTTTCCACCTCATTGTCGAGGAAGGCTTGCTCCTCCGCGCTCAGGCTGGCCGGCGCGGCTTGCAGCAGGCGCTGCCAGTTAGGCTTGCCGCTGAACAGCTCGGCGTCCCACCACACGGTGCCGGACTCGATGGCCGCGCGTTCGGTGTCGGACATCGCCGGCATGATCGTACGAAACAGGCCGAGGGCCTTGCTGGTCAACAACGTGCGGCGTAGCGGTTTGAGGGTCATCAGCAACGCCGGTAACACCACCAGCACCGCCGCGACGGTGGCGCCGAACGCCGCCACCACGTTGAACAGGTAACCAATCGCCAACCAGACCAGGCCAGCGCCCAACCACAGGGTGGCAGCGGCTTGTCGATACGCCAGGGCAATCGCAGCTGCGAAACCCACCAATAACCAGATAACCATGGGATACCTCGACTCGATTCAGGGCGTGGTTTACGTGCGGAAGGTCGGATTGACCTGCGGCGTAAAGCCACACTACAAACTTGGAAAGCTAAATTCAAATTTTGTTTTGAAATTTTTATTTAATGCTTGGGCGAAAAAATTGGCGGCTGAATGGGTCAGCCTGATGGGTTGATGGGATCAGAAAATCGGAACGGGTCGCGTGGGCAACCCGTCGATAAGCGACTGCATGAAGAGGCAGCCTGATGAGCCAACTACGTCATGACGGCGTCACACCGTTTGGGTCAGAACCGATAGGTCGCTGACAGACTGACCACTTCTCCCTTGCCCTCGGATTTGCCATCAAGTCGCGATCCACCCAGGCGGTCTTGGTTTTGTGTCTTCAGTTTCACGTCCTGCACAAACTGCCGCGAGTAGGCCGCGTCAACGCTGAAACCAGGAATGGCTCTGACGTTGTAGCCAAACCCCAGCGAAGCGAAGATCCGGTCCCCGTCGGGGATACGCGGGTCACGTGTGGAGTTGCGTGTAGGGGTCTGGTCAAACGACACACCGCTGCGCAAGGTCAGGTCGTCGGTGAGCTTGTAATCGCCGCCGAAAGAGTACTGCCAGGCGTCGCGATACTTGTAGGGAATCGATACGATCAGGTTACCGTCCGATGTCAGCGTCAAAGCCTTGAAGGATGACCATTGAGTCCAGGTCGCACTGACGCCCAGGGTCAACCGTTCATTGACTTCATGCACCCAGTCAAAGGAAGCATTCGCCGGGATATCCAACTGAGTCTCGGCGTTGGCGCCGTCCGGTTGCAACCTCAAGCCGGGGTAAAGGACCCCCACCAGCGTCGTGCCATCGGGCAACGCAGGATCAGTCATCAGGCTTTTCAACGCTGCATCAGCCCGAATGTTGTATTTGCCCTCCATCTTGTTCTTGATTTTCGCGTGGTAGTTCAAACCCAGGGTGTCACGTTCGGTGGGTTTCCAGACGACGCCTGTGAACCAGCCCACGGACGTGTTATCGACCTTGACGCGCATCAATGCGTCGCCTACGCCTGACGGGAAAGGAATGCCCGCTGGCGAGGCAGCCGCCGCCCCCAGCAGGTCAATGTTCTGGCTGACGAAGCCCTTGCTGTGCTGGACGATCGCCCCCGCACCAATGGAGAACTGATCGTTGACCTTGAACGATAAAGAGCCGGTGAGCCCTACCGTTTCGATCTTGGTGTCGACGGCAAAATCACGCCCCTTCCAGTCCTGATCCCAGGTACTGCGCATACCCTGAGGCACTACTTGGCTCAGGCCGAAAGCGAAACGATCATTGATCGGTATAACCATGAAACCGGTAGGCAGCCAGGCGGTAAAACCACCCTCACCGCCGTCACCTTGAGAATAAGGCGTACCAAAAGACCCGTCCGGGTTCAGAGGTGTTTTTTCCAGAGGGTTACCATTGAGGTCATAGGCCTGACCTTTGTATTTGATATTGATGCGAGCATAGTCAACGGTGAACTGCGCAACGCTATGATCAATAAAAGCCATTGCTGCTGGGTTGTTGTAAGCCGCGCCTGGATCATCCTTGAACAGCGATCCCCCACCGAAGCCACGCCCCCAACCAGCGGCGCCCACGGTCGGAGTAGCAAAACCACCGGCCTGAGCTGGTACTGTTACCGCCATCCCACCCAACAACGCCAGCCCCAGCGCGACCTGCACTTGTAATTTCTTATTGTTCATGCGGCACTCCTTATTATTATCAACGGCCGACTCTGCGGAAGCGTCTTAAAAATGCTAGGCACTTGTTGAAGCACCTGCGCGTCATATCGCTGATACGTTTTTAAGATGCTGCGGGTGTCACGCCTTATTTACTTCAAACAGGTGCCTCTTTCGAGGCACCTGCCTACAGCGGGTGATCAGCCCCTGGTTCTAACCCAACGGGTTATTGAACAGTCAGGCCTGGTGCGTTAACAGTGAGCGATTGAATAGTGCAGTTGCCAGTTCCCTGACCAAGCAGGGTTTGATTGGTGGCGCCAAGAACGTGGGTGGATTGATTCCAGGTCACTGCAATGCCGGTAGGACCGCAGTCCGACCGAGGAATCAGCGGAGGAGCACCATTGATCACGTAGCCCACATTGGACAGAGTGCCGGCGGTGAGGCTAGTAGCGGTCAACACCCAGCCTGGGGTAGGCAGACTTTTCAGTTGCGCCAATGGGCACAGAATGCCGCCAGTGAAAGTAGCGTTTGAAATAGTCGCTACACCACCTGCAACAGTGCCGCTGGCAGTAAGGGTGCAAGTAACAGGGGCGGACGAAGACGGCGACAGTACGGTAATGCTGCCGGTCAAATTGGTGAACGGTCCATTAGGAACGATCGACGCCGCACTGGCCATCGAGGCTGCGCCGAAACTCAGAGCAAAGGACGTTGCACAAACGAGGGTTTTAAGGCTTTTCATTGTTTTTCCTCACATGTTATGGCGAATTCATTTCGCCAGGGGTAATGGCCATGAACGAGAGGTCACGGTGAAACAAAGCGGAACTTCCCTTTCCAGCCAAATCTCAATTCAATGACTGCTACAACAGTCCAGTGTTATTCCACAACTTTGAAGTTCGGCGGCATCTTGATCGACACTGTCTTGATCTTGCAGTCTTCGCCAATCGGCACATTGGCCGCCTCCAACTTGCCGGTGGCGTTATCCCAGGTGCCATCGGCGGTAGAAGGCCCGCACTTGCCGCCCAGGCCGAAGGCGTGGACATCTACGCTGATCTTCGACATGGAGCCACTCTTGGTGTCCTTGGCAATCAACACCCAGGGCAAGTTGGTGGCTTCGACACGGCTGCACTTGAGGCCGCCATCGAATTCAACTTTCTCGACATCCACCGATGACCCATCGGCCGCAACTTTGCCGGCCACCTTGATGGTGCAATCGGCGCTGATCAGCGCGCCCTTGGAAAAACTGATCGGGCCTTGGGCGGTAAAGGCACTGCCGGCCGGTTCGATGCGGGCGGCCTGGGCCTGGTGATAGGCGATAAGCCCCAGCGCGGCCAATACGATGTGGGTGGTGAACTTGGCAGGTGATTGCATGGTGTACGTCCTTCCCTTTAATTATTTTTGTTCGGGTCAAACAACTTACGTGCAACTCAATCGATAAACCTTGGGCGCAAGGGGCCTGCGCGGCACGCAGGCCCCGAGTACGCCAACAACATGTTACTTACACTTAGAACGGCGTAGCGCTGTTGCTGTACTTCTCCAGGTACTTCAACCGTTGTGAGGGCTGAAGGTTGGTCAGGAAAATATCCCCGGCGTAATGATTAAGAACGCGGTGGTCCATGCGACGGCGCCACAAGTACGGCACATACGCCCAGACAATCATGCTCGCATACCCATAGGGAAGTTGCGGCGACTCATCAAAGTGGCGCAACGACTGGTAACTGCGTGTCGGGTTGGCATGGTGATCAGAGTGCCGCTGAAGTTGGAACAGGAAGATATTGGTGACAATACGGTTACTGTTCCAGGAGTGCCGAGGCGAACAACGTTCATACCGGCCATTGGGCAACTTCTGGCGTTTAAGGCCGTAGTGTTCCACGTAGTTCACCACTTCCAGCAGGGAGAAGCCGTAGATGCCCTGGATGATCAGGAAGGGAATCACCGCCGCCCCGAGCCAGTAGATCATCGCCCCCCACAACACCACGCTGTACATCCAGGCACTGAGTACAGCGTTCTTCCAGTGCCAGGCCGGCAGGCCGAGTTTGCGCAGGCGCTCGCGCTCCAGGTTCCAGGCCGAGCGTGCGCTGAACCACACCGAGCGCGGCAGGAAGGCCCAGAAACTTTCACCCAGTCGCGAACTGGCCGGGTCTTCCGGTGTGGCGACACGCACGTGATGGCCACGGTTGTGTTCGGTGTAGAAGTGCCCGTAGAAGGTCGGCGCCAGGGTCACCTTGGCGAGAAACACCTCCAAAGCGTTGTGCTTGTGCCCCAGTTCATGGGCGGTATTGATCGCGATACCGGTTGCGGCACCGGTCGACATCGCCATGCCCAGGTAAGTGAACCAACTCGGTTCGCCATGCAGTTGAGTACGGGCGGTGATGTAGCTGGCGGCGTGGGACAGCCAGCTGGAAGGGTCCAGGTTCGCGGCAGCCTGCAACAGGCCACCCTGGATGATCCAGTCGATCCCGCCGGCGGCCAGCCACCCGGTGATCACCACCGACGAAATCACAAACAGCACGCCCGTATAGACGATCCAACGGTAGTAGCTTTGGGATTCGAGGTGGCCAACGGCTGATTCGGGCGGGTTGCTGACGTCTTCACCGAGCAGGCCGTCGATCAGTGGGATCAGGCCGAAGATCACCAGCACGCCGACCCACCACAGTTGCTGGATACCGGTGGTGATCGCCAGGGCGCCAGACAACAGCGGAGTGGCCAGCGGCATGATCCCCAGCCACCACAGGTGACGCTTGCCGTCGGTCCATACGCTTGGGGCTGCCAGTGTCTGATTCATGGCAGCCTCCGGATGAGACGGGTTGGCAGGGTTACAAAAAACAGGTTCAGGGAGCGATGGATGCTCCGGGAATTCAACCATGCGATAAAAGACGTTTTTTTCATTTTTATTCGCTCTTAGGCATTTCAAAAATCATTTCAAAATAAATATTGAAATATTTTTTTAAATAAATAGCGCGGAATCGATAGGTCGTCAACTACTTTTTCGAGGCCTTTTTTACGTGACTGAGCAGTCTCTTTTTCAGCCGTTTGGTCAGGTCTCTAGAGCAGGCATTCCGGACGTTCGAACCCGCAACGTGAGGCATGACTATTTGCTCGCCAACGCAAAGGACGGCTGCAGAATCGTCGCGGTTTCGCCGGGTCGCATGCGCTTGGCCAGGTGCTGCACCGCTTCGACCACACGCGCCGTGGCAGTGATCGGCAGCATATGGCCGCGGCCCTCCACTACCTGCATCTTCAAGCCCGGCACCTTGTCGGCGAGTGCCTGGCCGTGCTGGCGAAAGTCCAGCACCTTATCCCGGGCCCCGTAGATCAGGCTGATGGGCAGCGTCAGCTGCGGGTAGCGCTTGACCATGCCTGGCAGATAATCATTGACCAGCGCAATCTCGCTGGAGGCGGCGTAGAAATTGTCCGGGCGCATGCCCAGCAGCCCGCCGCCACGGGTGGCGAAATCCTCCGGGGCCGGGTCCGGCGCGAACACGCCCTTGACCACTGCACGGCGGGTCAGCAGGCCCATCGGCACGGTCAGGGTGTGCGACACCCAGCGACGCAGCCAGGCAGGGCGTACTGCCAGCGACCAGAACACCAGCGGCAAGGTCGGTTGGGGATGGGTCAGCGGCGCCACCAGGACCAGGCCTGATACGGCGTCGGGATGGTCGAGGGCCAGCGCCAGGGAAATCGCCCCGCCGAGGGAATGTCCCAGCACCAGGGGCTTATCCAGGCCCAGCGTGTTGATAAACGCCGCGACCTGTCGCGCCTGGGCCGGCAGGTCGGCAGCAGTGCCGGCATGACGGGTGGAATAACCTGACCCCGGACGATCGAGGGTGATCACCCGGAACTGCTCCCGCAACTGCCCGGACAAGGCATAGGTCAGGTTGCGACTGCTGCCCATCAGCCCGTGAATCATCACCAGCGGCGGGCCTTTACCCTCTTCTACATAATGAAAGCGCTCGCCGTTGACCTCCACGAAGCGCCCGTTGATCGGAACAGCGGCTTCAATACGCCGTGTCATCCAGGCACTGACGCCCCACAACAGCGCGCTCACGCCGATAAACACCGCCGCAGCAATCATCCATTCGACAGCCATAGCTCGGTCCTCTGCTTCCCTGCTGCCGGGAACCTGACCGGAATTGATCAGGCCTCGGCCTATCGTCCAACCCTGGACCTAAACTACGTGCAGACCCTGCTCGTCCGTCGGACAAGTCGCACATGAGGAGCCAGTGACTAGCGTAGGCGATATTTTCAGGTAGATTATTTAAAATCTTTTTTAAAATAAATAATTCAATTTTCCTTTGCAATGGTGTTCTATCTAAAAGACAAAACAAAAACAGGAGCACATCCGATGCCTACGAGGGCCTGCCTATGAATGCCCACAGTGATTTGATCGATATCGCCATCATCGGCTCAGGCTTTGCTGGCCTGTGCATGGCCATCAAGCTCAAGGAAGCCGGCTTCACCGACTTCTTTATCGCCGAGCAGGCCGAGACCCTCGGCGGCACCTGGCGAGACAACCACTACCCGGGCTGCGCCTGTGATGTGCAGTCGCACGTGTATTCGTTTTCGTTTGCGCCCAACCCGGACTGGACGCGGCAATTCGCGCCCCAAGCGGAAATCCGTGCTTACCTGGAACGCTGCGCCACGCGCTTCGAGCTCAAGCCCTACCTGCGCTTCGGCATGGGCCTGACACGCGCCGTATTCGATGAACAGCAGCAACGCTGGCAACTGAGCTTCAACGATGGTCGCCAGGTGAGTGCGCGGGTGCTGGTGTCGGGGATGGGCGGCTTGTCGCGCCCGGCATTGCCGGATATTCCAGGGCTGGAGAACTTCAAGGGCAAACGCTTTCATTCCCAGCAGTGGGACCACGACTACTCGCTGAAAGGCAAGCGCGTGGCGGTGATCGGCACCGGCGCCAGTGCCATTCAGTTTGTGCCGCAGATCGCGCCACAGGTGGCTCACCTGGACCTGTTCCAGCGCACGCCGCCGTGGATCATGCCCAAGCCTGACCGCGCAATTACCCCGTTCGAACGCTGGCTGTTCAAGCACCTGCCCTTCACCCAGCGCCTGGTGCGCGGCGCGTTTTACTGGGCCCTGGAAGGCCGCGTGGTCGGCTTTGCGTTGCATCCGCGGCTGATGAAAATGGTGCAGAAAATCGCCCTGCGCCACCTGCACAAACAAGTCGCCCGCCCTTCCCTGCGCAAGACGTTGACGCCTGACTACACCATCGGCTGCAAGCGCGTGCTGATCTCCAATGACTACTATCCGGCGTTGTCGCGCAGCAATGTCGAGGTGGTGACCGACGCCGTGGCACGCATCGAAGCCGACGGCGTGATCACTGCCGACGGCATCAAGCACCCGGCCGATTGCCTGATTTTCGGCACCGGCTTCCAGGCCACCGATCCCCTGCCCCGCGACTGCATCATTGGGCGTAACGGCGTGGACCTGATGGACACCTGGCACGACGGCGCCCACGCCTACAAAGGCACCACCGTGCCGGGCTATCCCAATCTGTTCCTGATTGTCGGGCCCAATACCGGCCTGGGACACAACTCGATGATCCTGATGATCGAGGCCCAGGTCACTTACATCCTCGACGCGCTTCGGCAGATGCAGCGCCATTGCATTGCCAGTGTGGACGTCAAGCCGGCGGTGGAAAGCGCCTACAACCAGCAACTGCAGGACAAGCTCAAGCGCACCATCTGGAACACCGGCGGATGCCGCAGCTGGTACCTCGACCCGCGCACCGGCAAGAACACCACCTTGTGGCCGGGTTCGACCTGGCGCTTCAAGCAGGTGACCCGCCAGTTTGCGCTCAAGGACTACGTGGCCAGCCTGGTGCCGATCAATGCGCCGACGCGTGCCGTCCAAGCGCCTCACTCCACTGCAGAAGGGAGCCTGTCATGAAGACCTTCAATGGCCGCGTGGCGGCAATTACTGGCGCCGCGTCCGGCATGGGCCGTGCCCTGGCCTTGGCCCTCGCACGGGAAGGCTGCCACCTGGCGCTGTCGGACAAAAACAGCGAAGGGCTGGAACAGACGCTGCAGATGATCAAGGCCTCGACCCTCTCACCCGTACACATCACCCTGCAGGTGCTGGATGTTGCCGACCGCCAGGCCATGCAGGATTGGGCCGCGCGCTGTGTGGCCGAACACGGCCAGGTCAACCTGGTGTTCAACAATGCCGGGGTGGCCTTGTCGAGTACTGTCGAGGGCGTCGACTACGCCGACCTGGAGTGGATCGTCGGCATCAATTTCTGGGGCGTGGTCCATGGCACCAAGGCGTTCCTGCCGTATTTGAAAGCGTCCGGCGAGGGCCACGTGATCAACACGTCCAGCGTGTTCGGCCTGTTCGCGCAGCCCGGCATGAGCGGCTACAACGCCACCAAGTTTGCGGTGCGCGGCTTTACCGAGTCCCTGCGCCAGGAGCTCGACATGCAGCGCTGCGGCGTCTCGGCCACCTGCGTGCACCCGGGCGGCATTCGCACCGATATCTGCCGCAGCAGCCGAATCGACGCGAACATGACCGGCTTTCTGATCCACAGCGAACAGCAGGCCCGCGCCGACTTCGAAAAGCTCTTCATCACTGACGCCGACCAGGCCGCCAAGGTGATCCTGCACGGCGTGCGCAAAAATAAACGCCGCGTGCTGATTGGCCGCGACGCGTACTTTCTCGACCTGCTCGCCCGCTGCCTGCCGGCGGCGTACCAGGCGCTGGTGGTGTTTGCCAGCCGGCGCATGGCGCCCAAGCCGCGCACGCCAGTGTTTGAAACCAACGACGAGCCCAGACTCTGAACAGGAGCACGCACCATGTTGCCGATCCGTCGCGATATTCATTTCGACCTGCCTGCCGAGCGCATCACCAACTGGCACGAACAGGGCCCGTTCATCACGCATTTCTTCAACGCCCTGTCGCTGCTGTTTCCCCAGGGCGAGCTGTTTTTCATGGACAGCGTGCGCCATTACCGCCAGCGCATCGATGATCCGCAACTGAAGAAAGAGATCCAGGGATTCATCGGCCAGGAGGCCATGCACAGCCGTGAACACGTGGCCTACAACGACTTGTTGCAAGCTGCAGGCCTGCCCGCACACACCCTGGACCGGCGCCTGAAATTCATCCTCGACCTGCAAAAGAAACACTTCGCGCCGTCGTTCAACCTGGCGATCACCATCGCGCTTGAACACTACACGGCGATGCTCGCGGAAATCCTGCTGAGCGACCCGTCACGCTTTGGCGACTCGCTCAAGGGCTACCAACAGATGTGGTACTGGCACGCGCTGGAAGAAACCGAGCACAAGGCCGTGGCCTTCGATGTGTGGAACCGCGTGATCAAGCCCGGCCCCAAACGCTACCTGCTGCGCACCGGCACCATGCTGACCACCACGGTGTTCTTCTGGCTGGTGGTGCTGGATTTCCACGTGCGCCTGCTGATTGCCGACCGCCAGTCCGTCGGATTCCTCAAGGGGTTCTGGCGCATGCTGAAGTTTCTCTACGGACCCAAGGGGGTTTTCCCACGGATGCTGGTGCCGTGGCTGCACTACTTCAAACCCGGCTTCCATCCCTGGGACCACGACAACCGCGCGCGCCTGGCGGCGATCGACGGCCTGGTCGAGGACATCGAACAGACCCGGCGCAGCTATTAAACCTTCGCCAGGTCCGCACGCTCGCGTACAAAGCCTTGCAACTGATCGCCGGGCAGCGCCTTGCTGAAATACCAGCCCTGGATGATCAATTCGGTGCCGCCGTTCAGGAAAGCCAACTGCTCGGCGGTTTCCACCCCCTCCACCACCACGCCCAGGTTCAGCGCCTCGCAAAAGCGCAGCATGCCGGTCATCACCTGGGCGCCCTTGGGGTCGTGCTGGGCGACCACGAAGCTGCGGTCGATCTTGATAAAGTCCACCGGGAACTGGTGCAGGTAGCTCAACGCCGAAAACCCGGTGCCAAAGTCGTCGATATACACCTTGGCGCCAATGGCCTGCAGCTTCTGGATGATCTGGCGGGTAGCCTGGATGTCCGAGACCAGCGCATCTTCGGTGATCTCCACCGAGACCTGGCCATGGGCCTGGGCCAGGATCTCCACCAGACGCTCGCCATAGGCGGCGTCGGTCAAGGTGGCGCTGGAAATATTGATGGTCATCGGCAACCCGAAGCCCAGCTTCTGCCACTTCTGGTATTGGCGCACCGCCTGCGACGCCACCCACATATCCACGTCCGGCATCAGCCGCGCCTGGGCCAGCCATTGCAGGAACTCCCACGGCGAATGCACGGTGCCCTGGGCGTCGCGCGCGCGCATCAACGCCTCGCAACCGGTGCACAGCCCGGTCCGGGTCGAGACCTGAGGCTGGAATTCCAGGTAGAACTCATAGTCGCTGATCTGCTGGATATGGCTCAGCTCGCTGGCCTGGCGCGCCAGGGTCCGGTGGGACGCCAATACCGGGTCCAGTTCGCGCAGCCGACCTTTTTCCTCCAGGCCACGGAAGGTCATGTCCAGGGACTTGAGGTAGACCGTGCCGCCTTCGGTGGCCTGGCGATGAATCGCCCGGACATACGGCGCGTACACCAGCGTGCCCAGGCCCAGCAGCGCGATTTGCAGCGCGACGGCCGCGACATCGCCGTGGGTGCTGAGGTAGGCGTTGAGCAGCACCGGTGCGGTGAACGGCACGCTCGCCACAGCCGGCGACACCCAGCCCATTTGCACCACCGTCAGCGCCACCGTCGCATTCAGCGCGGGCACAATCAAAAAGGGTATGAACAGGCGTGGGTTGAGAATGATCGGCAAGCCGAACAGCAGCACCTCGCTGACGTTGAACAGCGACAGCGGCACACTCGCCATCGCCACCAGGCGCATGGACTGGCTCTTGGAAAACAGCAGGATCGCCACCAGCAGGCACAACGCGCCACCGGAGCCGCCGATAAACGCAAAACAGCCCAGCAAGCCACCGTTCAGCACATACTTGATCGGCTCGCCCGCCGCCAACGCCGCACCGTTGAGGGCCACCGCCTGGTCGAGCACATTGAACAGCGGCTGCATGGCGTACACGCCGTGAATCCCGAAAAACCACAACAGCGAGTTCATCAGGGTCACGAATAAACCACTGCCGTAGGGCGACTCCAGTGCATCCAGCACTTGCGGCCCCTGGATCTGCGCGACGTAAGGAACCTGCAACAACAAGGACAGCACCACCACCAGCGCCAAGGCCGTGATCGCTCCGGGCAGCACCATGTTGATCGTGCCCCTGAGGTTGTGCCCGACCAGGTCTTCATTGACCAGGCGTGTCCAGCGGTAACGGTGCAGCCAGGCAATGGCCGGCACATTGAGCAGCGGCGAGGCGATGGCGATAAACAGCACGAACGTCGCCGAGGCCCGGGGGTATTCGCGCAGGATAAACGTCGCCACCACCACATGGGCGAGGCACAGGAATGCCACCGGCAATTGGGGCAGCCGATACTGGATCGCCAACATGTAGCCGATGGACGCACCGACCAGCAGCGGAATCACCGAACTGATCTGGTTGTGCAGCGCGGCCAGGAACGCCACCACTTGTGGGTCGAAGCCCAGCACACGGGCGAACTCGGACAGGATCAGAAAAGCTGCCGAGACCAGCAGGCACGGCAGGATCCACAACAACCCTTCGCGGATCGCGCGCAGCGACTCGGTACTGGCCAAGGCGGCCAGACGTTGGGTAAAGAAAAGTTTGAACAGCGTTTGCGCCATGACCCGTCCCTCTGCCCATCGCACCCTGCCCGTGGCTGGCAGGCCTGAAAACCCTGCGTTACGCTACACGTCCTGATGCCGGGAGCGAAAGGCTTTTGCCGCGGCACACGCAACATTCCCCGTTCACGCTGTCCGTTGGCGCTTGTCGGGTACGGTCAGTTAGCCCATCCTTTGCCCTGTCATTCTCGAACGGACTCGAGCCCAGGCCTTGCTCCGTGTGTCTTACCCGCGATCAAGGTGCCTGTTGATGCGACAAATCCTGCCCCTCATGACCGGCGCGCTGCTGGGTCTTTCAACCACCGTGGCCAACGCTGCCGAAGCCAGCTTTCCCGACGCCCAAGCCAGTGACCCGGCCCGCCTCCAGTGGATGGTCGGTGCTCCGCCACCGCCGGAGCGAACCCTGCGATTTGAAGATGGCAGCTATTTTCGCTTCCCGGCCATGCGCTGGAGCGTGGCGAACTTTCGTCAATTGATGCCCACGATCAATGTGTCCCGTGGGCTCGGTGCGAGCACGGCGTTGCCCCGGCGTCTTGACCCACGCATCGACGAACTGCGCGTCGTCCCCAATGGCGCCAGCCAAGCGTTGACCTGGCGCCAGAGCCTGGATGCCACCTACACCGATGGCATTGTTGTACTGCACCGCGGGGCCGTGGTGTACGAGCGCTATTTCGGCGTATTGAAAGAAGACGGGCAACATGCGGCAATGTCCGTGACCAAATCGGTGATCGGCACACTGGGCGCCATGCTCGTCGCCGAGGGCACCCTCGATGCGCAGGCAAAGGTCGCGACTTATGTGCCCGAACTGGCGAACTCCGCGTTCGGCAGTGCCACGCTGGAGCAGGTGCTGAACATGACTACGGCGCTGGACTACAGCGAAGACTATGCCGACCCCACCGCAGAGGTCTGGGCCCATGCCCAGGCGGGCAATCCGCTGCCCAAGCCCAAGGACTACGTCGGGCCGCGCAGCTACTTCGAGTTCCTGCAAACCGTCAGGCAGCGCGGCGAACATGGACAGGCGTTCGGCTACAAGACCGTCAACACCGACGTGCTCGGTTGGGTGATCGCACGTGCCACCGGCCGCAACGTTGCCCAACTGCTCAGCGAACGCATCTGGAGCCGCCTGGGCAGTGAACAGGATGCCTATTTCACCGTCGACTCCATCGGCACACCGTTCGCCGGTGGTGGCTTGAACGCCGGGCTGCGCGACATGGCGCGCTTTGGCGAGATGCTGCGTAACAACGGGCGCTACAACGGCGAGCAAATCGTGCCCGAGGCGGTGCTGAAAACGATTCGCCAGGGCGGCGACAAACAGGCTTTTGCCCAGGCAGGCTATAGTCAATTGAAAGGCTGGAGCTACCGCGCCATGTGGTGGGTCACCCACAACCCGGATGGCGCCTTCATGGCGCGCGGGGTCCATGGCCAGAGTATCTACATCGATCCTGCGGCCGAGATGGTGATTGTGCGGTTCGCCTCCCATCCGATCGCGGCCAATGCGGCCAATGACGCCGTCACGTTGCCGGCGTACGAGGCCATGGCGCGTTATCTGTTGGCACAGCCGAGGGCTTGATCTGCGCCAGTTCAGGGCTGCGGCGTCGGCGCTACACTCGACGTGCTGTTCCTCCCGAAGGAGCGGGAGTCCGATATCAAGGAGGTTCGCTCATCATGCAAGACAAACTTTTGCGTCCGTTACTGTTCAACGCCGTGCTTTGGCTGTGCGGCATCACACTATTGTTCACGGTCAGGGACATCATCGGACGGTTCAACGCCCCTATCGACGATGGCTTGCTGGACCTTGCCCTGGTGCTGGCCGCCTACGTGCTACTGTTTTTGCTGGAACCGATACGTTGCCGGATCAGCCGCCATATGCGAAAACACCTACAGCGCCGAGCCCGTCGTCACACGCACTAAACACTACCAGCCCCACAGGAGTACACCTTTGTCACCACCCGGCGATAACCACCAGCTTGCACTGGACAGATTCTTGAACGAACACCCGGACGTGGCCATGCAACTGGACACCCTCAACCCCTTGGCCGCCCAGGCCAAGGGCGAAACCCTGGCACAGTACCGAGCCGAACGGCTGCATGAAGCGTTCGAAGCAGAAGCCGAAAAACAAGGCCTGTTCGCCTGGGAGTTGACCCTCAAACTCACCAGCGACTCCAGCGAGGTCTTTGAAGCCCAGCGCCGCGAAGTGCACAAGGAGGTCGCGCAAATGGCCGGGCTGAGTTGGCACGAGTACTGCCAATTGCATGACTTTCCACCGGAGCCTTGAACTAGAGGAACCAGCGCCGCCGAGGGCCAGCCAGCGCCTCGCGCAACTCGGCGATGCTCACGTTCCGCTGCTCCGGATCGGCCGCCAGGGCTGAACGCAGCGCCGGCCAACAGTGCCTGGGCAAACGTCGTGGCCGTGGCAGCTGCTGATCAAGCTGGCGCCCGCCGAGGCGCTGCCCCTGGGCCAAGTCATACAGCACACATGCAGCGCCATACAGATCGGTACGGGTCGACAGTGCGCCACCGGCCATCAGTTCCGGCGCCGCATACGCCGGTGTCCAGGCGTTCAAGCGGCCCCGGCTCAAGCCCGGCAGCCCCGCCGCTTCCTGCGCTTCGGCGTAACCCAGGCCGAAATCGAACAAGCGCAGCCCCTGCTCTCCCAGCATGATATTGGCGGGTTTCACATCGCCATGCAGGATGCCTTGCCGATGGCTGCAGGCGAGCGCGTCGAGCAGTTGCAAGGCCAGGGGCTGCAGTTCATGCCACGGCAATCCTTGCAAGCAGCCCTTGAGCACACGATCCAGGGTCATGCCCTGCATCAGCTCCATGGTGAAGAATGCCAGCTGATGGACCGTGTCGACCTCGAAAGCGAACGCCCGCACCACGTGGTCATGCCGCACGCTGCGGGTCAGGGCGAATTCGCTGTAGAGCAACACATGGGCATCGGAAGACGCGGACAATGTCTCGCCCAACACCTTCAGCGCGATGCCGGCGCTGGGCTCGCCAAACGCCTCATGCAGCAGGTCGCGGGCACGATAGACCACGCCCATGCCCCCACTGCCGAGTATGCGCTCCAGTTGATAACGCCCCGCCAGCAGATTCGGCAAGGCTGCAGCGACGCTCATGGCTGGATCACCACAGCGGTGAGGTCATCCCGCGCCGGCCCGCGCAACACGTCGGTGAACAAGCGCTCCACCACTTGCCAGGGGGCGTCCAGGCTCATGGCGCTGCCAAGTTGACCATGGCTGAGCCCTTGGTAGAGCCCATCGCTGCACAACAAAAACACATCGCCTGGGCGCGTGCGCAGTTCCAGGACCTCCAGGCTCAGCGGTCGGCGCGCGCCAATCGCACGGGTCAAGGCCCTGGCGCTCGGATGGGCCTGGGCCTGTTCCAGGCTCAGTTGCTGCGTGTCCATCAACTGCTGTTGCAGCGAGTGGTCACGCGACAATTGGTACAGGCGCTGCCCACGCCACAGGTAGCAGCGGCTGTCCCCGGCCCAGATGCAGGCCGCACGGCTGGTTTCAAGCAGCAAGGCGACCACCGTACTGCCAACGATGCCCGGTTGCGCAAGCGCCTGGCCCAGATGACTGTCGAGGCCGCGCAGGCAAACCCGGATCGCATCGATGCGTTGCTCGAAAGAGCCACCCTCAGGCAACGCCGCCAGGCTACTGATCACCCGCTGGCTGGCCACGTCCCCCGACTGGTGGCCGCCCATTCCATCCGCCACCGCCCAACAACCGGCCTGCGGTGCATCGAGAAACGCGTCCTCGTTGCGCGGGCGCGCCTTGCCTTGCAGGGTACGCCCGGCGCTGCGCCAGGCCGGTCGTTGGCTCACAATTGCTCCGGCAAGCGGAAGGTGCGCCAGGCCGCCATCTGGAACGGGCTGGGATTGCGCTGGCTGGTCAGCAGGTAATTGGCACGCAGGCCGGCAAGGTCGGCCTTGATGATCTGCGCTTCCCTGCCGCTGGCCGGCTCACTCTGCATCAGATCGAACAGGCGAAACAGCGACCAGTCCCCGTTGTTCTTTTCAATCCCCAGTGGCCGTTGCGCACCGCGCTCCAGCACCAGGCTGCTGCGCCGATTGTCCGCCTCGCCAGGCCAATGAAAGGCCATCGGCACGATCGGACCATGACGGTATTCCAACTGCTGCTCACCCACCTGCAGGATCGCCCGACTCACCGCCTGGTCCAGGCTATAGGGCGCCAGGGTGAATCGAACCGCCCACTCCCCCTGCTCCTCGGTGAAAAAACCCTGGCGAATGATCTGGGCCTTGTTGAGTTGCTCCAGCAGTGAACGCGACATCGGCAGGCTGCGCCCATCCACGCTTCGCAAGCGAAAACGCGCGCCCTCGACGCTGACGAAAGGCCGCAGGTAGCCCTCATGGAAGCGCGCCATAGCCCCCCGCGGTTTGAAAAACTCCTGGAAATCGCCCAAGGCAACATCACTGCCGGCATGCGCATTGAACGGGTATCGACGCTGGATCGCCTTGGCGTAAAAGGCGTAAACCTCACTGTGGTAACGCTGGTTCACGTGCCGATACGCGTCATCGAGCAGGTGACGCCAGGTCTGGTCAGCAATGCCTTCGACCCAGCCCTTGAGCGGCAACGGCAGGCGCGTAGCGGCATCGCGCAGGTTGCTCAACAGCGGCTGCTGCCCCTCTATGCGTTGCTTGACCAGTTTGAACGCGGCCTGCTCCGGCGAGCTTTCCCGGTTCAGCGCCGACAGTTGCAGGTGTAATTCATCGAGCAGGCGCAATGCCTGTGTGAGCTTGGCGCCTGGATTTTGCGTTTCATCAAGCAGTTGATGCAAAGGTTCGAAGCGACGCTGTAGCGCGCGCCGGGCGGCATCGGGGATGACCTGCGCGAGCAAGGCGCCAGGCACTGCCACACCTGCTGCGCCCGCCTGCTGGCCGATCGCCTCAAGCCGTTCATGGATCGGCAACAGCTGAGTGTTTTCACGGACCTGCTGCAACAGCTGGACCCATGCAGACTGGGCTGATGTGAGGCTTGCAAGCTGGTCGGCCATTTGCCTCAGGTCGTCGCTTTCCTGCAGCCGGATGCGGCTGAGGGCCTGGCTCCAGGCATCGGCATACTCACTGAAGTAGCGCTGCTCCAACGCCAGCATCAAGCTGCGCAAATCCATGGGACTGAGGTCGGTGCCCTCTCCGAGCACCCAGTTGTCCTGGGCGATTGCATTCACCAGCCGGGGGCCCTGCTTCTCGAAATACTGCAGGTATCTCTTGGTGTAGAAGCCGGGGATGGGCGGCTCCAGTGGGGAGAACACCGGACTCTCGGCCAACCGGTAAGGTTCGAGGTTGCTGGCCTGCTCGCGCAATGTCCGGTAGACCACGTCTGCCAGCGACTCACCGCGCAATACCTGGCGCGCCTGAGCGACGAGCGCCTCGTTCACGGGCACTGCGAACGGTTGCTCCAGCAACCGCGCAAAGTGCTCATTCAACCGCGTCTGCACTGACATATCCCCGGCATAACGCGCAGACCACAGGCCAGCCAGATGCTCGGTCAACCAGCGGGTGTCGCGCCGCTCGCGCAGATTGAGCATCAGGTACGCGCGCAGGGTCTCCAGCAGTCGTTCACGCTCGCCAAGGCTGTTCTGCAACTGCTCCTCCAGCAGGCGGCTCACCTGCGGCAGCAGTTGCTGAAGCAGGGTTTGCTCATAAGCGTTGGCCAACACCGGCCGACTCACCTGCCCCTGGTACAACCCAGCCCGATCCACCCAGCGCACCTCTGCCAACGGGGCAAACACCCGCGTCGCCGCCAGGCGATTGTCCAGCAGCGCCAGCAATACCAGGGTCTCGTCTGCACCGGGTGGCGTGGGTGGCGCAGGCTTGAGCAGCTCCGGCAGTTGCGCCAAACGTTGATGGTTGAACGAATAACTGTGCCCCCACAACACCGCCGCAGCGCCGAGGACCAACGCTGCCGTCAACGCCAGCAATCCTTGGCGTCGTCGCAGGCGATGCCGCTCCGGAGCCTGCAGCCCGGCAAGGTCGGCCCCGGCAAAAATCACGCGGTTGAACAGGGCTTGGACAAAATGCGCGCGCACCTCACTCGTCTTTGCACAGGTCAGGTAGAACCCATGCAACCCATTGATACGCTGGTAGCGATGAGCGGTAAACGCCGCCTCGACGAACAGGCACAAGCGCTCGCCGAGACGGGCAGCCTGCCGTGGGAAATCGAGAATCAGGCCACGTCGCTCGATGTTTCGCTCCTGGTGCAAACGCGGGATCAACTCCGCCCCAAGGCGTTGCAACAGTGCCTCGAACGCGACTCTCACCTGGGCGATCTCCACGCCGGCCCCGTCGGTCTCCAGGCGCCCGCCGAAGACGTCCTCCGGGCCGTCGCTTTGCAGCACATCAAAGAATTCGGCAAAGCCCGCCAACCGGTCGGCCTGGGTCAACACCAGGTAAACCGGCACATCCACGTGCAAGCTTTGCTGGATGTCCTGCAGGCGGCTATGCACATGACGCGCCTGCATTTCCAGATCATGCTCATTGCTGCCCAGCAACGTGTCCACCGACAACGTCACCACCACGCCATTGAGCGGCCGCGGCCTGCGCCGTGCCTTCAGCAGATCCAGCAATGTCGACCATCCGGCCGCATCCACTGAAGGGTCAGGCTGCGTCAGGTAGCGGCCGGCAGTCTCCACCAGCACCGCTTCGTCGGCGAAATACCAATCACAGCAGGAGGTTGCCCCCAGAGGGGCCGGCCCGGTTCGATCAAGCGGACCTTGCAGACCACTGGCGGCCAGCAAGTGGGTCTTGCCGCTGCCCTGTTGACCGATCAGCAAATACCAGGGCAACTCGCTGCGCCAACGCTCGCTGCGCTCACCGTAGCGGCGGGTGCTTTTCAGTGTCTGCAGCGCCTCCTTGAAGCGTCCGCGCACCTGCTGGCGTTCATTGCTGATCAGCCCTTGGTGCTGATGCTTCGCCTGGTGCGCCGGCTGGTTGAGCCGCGCCGACCGGCGCGCATCCACCAACACCATTGCCAGCCCCCACAGCAGGAACAAGCCACTGATGGTCAGCAGGCGCGCCGTCGCACTGTGCCAGAAACGATAGTCATCGACGGCCAGCAATGGCCCGAAGCACCACACCAGCAGCGCGCCGGCGAACACCAGCAACAGGCTCCAGACCCAGATTTTGCGCAGCACCCTGCCCGCGCCCTTGAAGAATGCGTTCATTCCTTGCTCCCAGCGTTACAAGGGCGTTCGAGCCTGAGCCGACGCCAACAGTTGAAGAGGTTGCAGCACCGTCATGCGTTCCTTGCCCAGTACCCAGGCAAAACCCAGGTACATCGCCAGCACTGCGGCCAACCCTACGGTCACGACCGCAGGGGTAGAGAGCATGCGTATTCGAGAATGGCGGCCCTGCGCTGCACCGGACGGTGCCGCCATCGAGGGACGATCACCCCGCACATGCTTGATCTGTCGGTACAAGGCATCCCTCACCGAATCGAGCTGGGCCCCGCCTCGCTCCATGACACGGTATTTGCCTTCAAAGCCGATCGACAGGCAGAGGTACATCAACTCCAGCATCGCCACGTGCTTGAAGGGATCACGCGACAGCCGCTCAAGCAGCTGGAAAAATTTCTCGCCGCCAAACGTTTCATTGTGAAAGCGACTCAACAGGCTTATCCGCGGCCACTCACTGCGACTGCCCCACGCCGTGGTGACCACCGCCTCGTCAATCACACTGCACAACACATAACGCGCCGACATCACCTGGCCCGCCTCGCCGCCCTGTTGCAAGGCATGCGCCTCAAACATCGCCACGCCGGATGACAGCCGCTCATTGAGGGCCTGCAGGTTTTCACGCCCGGCGCTGGCCTTGAGCTGTACCACCTGCGACAGCAGTTCCCACGCCGCCGCCAGCAACGCATTGGGGCCCATATTGAAGCGCTGGGCCTCCTGCAGGCGGGCGGTGTAGATCATCCGGTCTTCCAGTTGCTCGAAGCGCGGTGGCGAGGGAGCATCCGTCAACGGCCCCTGCGCCGGTCCGACCCCGTCGCGATCAAGCAGCACGGTTTTCTCATCCTGCGCGTATTCACTTTCCCTGTTCATGGCAGTCAGTTCCTGATGGCCCAGAAGTTGAGTTCCAGCTCGGCGAACTCGCCGCTGGCATGGAAGGCGAAACCACCCGAATGCTCCAACTGCGTGATGTCACGGGCACTGAGTTCGAGCATGAAATAGGTCTTGTTGGCATGAAACGGAATCTGTCGCGGCGCCACCGGCAGTGGCTTGACCTTGATACCGGCGAGATGCAGGTTGACCAGTTCGCGGATGCGCTCCACGGGGCCGATCTTCAGGTGGGCGGGCAGTCGATGGCGCAGCTCTTGCGCATCACACTGCGCGGCGGCCGCCAGGATGAACGTCGCCGTCCCGAGTAACTTGAGGTCACTCACCGGGCAGACCAGCACCCCGTACTGGCGCGGTTGCAACACCAGCTCAATGGCATGCAGCTCGAGCACCGACGACAGCACGGCGCGCAAGCCGACCATCAAGCCGCGAAAGCTCGCACCCTGGTCGGCGTGCCGGTAATGCACGTCCCATTGCGCACGCTTGCTATCGGTCGCAAACGTCGATAGCTCGCCGAGAATCGAGAGCAACTCGCGGTACACCGCCTCTGGACGAACCTGGGTCTGGCCCAGGTAGTGACGCACAATCAATTCGGCGCGATTGATCAGTTGCAGCATCAGAAAGTCGCCGACCTGTGCGCCTGCGGAGGTGCCATTACCCTGGACGCGCGCGGCGATCGCATCGCCACGGCTTGCAAGGAGACTGATCACCTCCTTGACGCACGATGACACATAGCCGGCCTCGTGGAGATAGATGAACGTCGGGACAAAATCGGTGTCCAGCCGCACCCCGCCTTCGCGGGTCGAATCCAGCAACTGGGCGACCTGCAGTTTCACGTAGCACGGGTCACTGGCCTGTTCTCCCAGGATCAGGCGCAGGTCCGGGCGTGCACAGTTGATCTGGCAGCGCGAGTCGACGCCGGCGTTGGAGTCGCCAATCTCGGTTTCACAGGCCACATAGCGCGCCAGCACATCGATTTGCCCAGGGTTGCGCACTTCAATCTGATTCAAGGTCACCAAGGGCAAGGCCAGGTACACGGCTTGCGGGCCAGCGTCGGCGGGCACCTGCAACACCAGGGGTTGCATCGCGCCACTCAGCTCGAACAGGCTGCCGTCCGGCAATACACCGCTGGCCTGGTTGACCACCACCTTGCCCAGATTGAGGTACTGCAAGTCGACTTCCAGGGTGAGGAACCCCCAGGCATCACCGGCCAGTAGCCGTGTGCGGTTGAGCTGTTGATGGTAGTAGCGATCGTTGTGCTGCAAATGCTGGGGCTTGAGCAGCATGCCTTCGCGCCAGATAACGTTATGCACCTGCATCTCAATCCTCCTGCCTGTCGGTGTGCGGGACGGCGAAACGAATACCGGTCTGGTCCAGCACCAGGTCGGCACGCGTCAGGTGCGCTGGCATGACCGGCAACACCAGCCGCCATTGCACATGGGGCAAATCGCGATAGGCCGCCAGGACGCCGACGTAACGACTGTGAGGCCCAACGCCAAGCTTGAGCGCCAACCGCTCCCCGGGCCGCAGTGTCAGTTCTTCGCTGCTGACCCAGTCTTTGGGCAGGGACTGTTCGGCCCGGCCATACAGGCTGAAAAAGTCGGCATGCTCGAATGCCACGGGATGCCGCAGCTCAAGCAAATGCACGACCACCGGCGAAGGACGGCCATGAAGATCGGGGTTGACCTCGTCGCTGGCCGTCAACGTCAGGTCCAGCTTGGTCAGGGTCGAAAAAGGCGACACGCTGCTGCAACCGACCAACAGGCCCAGCGCTACCACCATTGATGCAAATCGATACATGAACATCATCCCGGGTACGCCGCGTGCAGGGTGGAGATCAGGCGCACCTGCTCCGTGTAGGCTTTGGAAAAATCAATGCGCAATAGCGGCTCCTCCGGGCAGGCCTCGTCGCTCAACCGACGGTAGTGGCGTTGGTAAGCGCGCCAGTGCGCGCCATCGGTGAGCAAACGGCGCGGCTTACCTTCGCGTTCGAAACACAGCAGCAGATGGCCTGGCGCAAAGCGCGCAAATGCGCTGCGCACGGCGGTACGGCAAGCCACGACCAGAGCCAGTTGATGCACTTGCAATTCCTGCCACGCCTGGACGACCGCGCGCTCGGCCTGGCATTGGCGCGGATCGCCCCCACCCAACAGCGACGCGAGGGCCGTCTGGGGATCGCCGCAGTCTTTCAAGGGGTTCTGACGCATCACCGAAGTGCAGCCATCCAGGCCCATCTCGGTGTACAGCTCGTCGCGGGTTCGCAGGCCTTGCTGCAAACCATCGATGGTTTGCCTGAGCAACCCGGCGGCCTTGATCGCCAGGGCTTCGCGCCCGGGAATATCGAGCGTATCCACCTGCACGCCCAACGCTTCGCCGAACTGCGCCCAGAAGGTCTCTGTGGTTGCCGGGGCAATCCTGTCGGGTTGTGGCGACTCAATCTCCCTGACCGGCTCAGCCCACTGAGGCACGACCAGGTGGTCATGGTCCACAGCCCGGTGATCCATCGAGTGACCGACCGCGTCTGTGCACGTGTCCAACGCGTCCAGCTCCGGCGATGATTCGCCACCGCGTTGTTCACGCTCCAACGCTTGGAGTGGGTCCAACCCCAGGAACGCATCGTCGGGAATGGGTTGCCCCTGGACGCCTGGATGGCGCTGATGTCCGATCAGCCGGGCTCGAATCTGCGTCGCGCCCAATTGGTACACATCGCCCTCGTTGATCAACCGCGCCTGCCCCTTGCAGAGGCGCTCCACGCTGCCGGACACACCGATACCGTTGCTGCTGATATCGGTGAGGAAGTAGCCACCGTCACGGTAGCTGACCAGGCCATGGTGACTGGAAATCAACCGCGCGGTGTCCGGAATGATCCAGTCACACGCCTTGCCACGACCGATCACGCCGCCGATGCCGTCAAACGTTTTGCGCGCCGGCAACTCACCCCTCGCGGCTTCACACACTTCAAGCACTAATTGCATTGCAGGACCTCCCTGTTCAATGGCCGCGACGGGCCGCCTGGGGATCACCCAACGGACGATAGTCAGCATCATCAAAGACATAATTGGCGTTGCAGCCACCCAGCAAACACAACACAAGCACCACGGCTTGCCATGAACGAAAAGGCATCAGGTTCCTCCCAGGGAAATCAGGTATGCGCACGCACTCATTCAGCCCTCCTCGCGGGCATCGCCCATGGGAATCTTCAGGCGCGCCAGCCGATAGAGCAGCGTGCGGCGCGCGACGCCCAGCTCGCGAGCGGTACGCGTGCGATTGCCACGGTTCTTGTGCAGGCAGTCGATCAGGAATACGCGCTCCACCCTCTCCAGGCGTTGGCGCAACGTGGTGTCGGCGGGTTCATCGGTGGGCACCGCTGACAAGGACAGGTGCTCCGGCAGGATCACGCCGTCGTCACAGAGCAGCACCGCGCGCTCCACCAGGCATTTGAGTTCGCGCACATTGCCGGGAAAACCATGCCTGGAGAGCTGATCCAGCGCAGCACTCGACCACTCCACGGGCGCGCGCCCCAGGGCAGTGCAGGCCTGTTGCGTGAAATCACGCGCCAGCAGCAGTACATCGCCATCACGCTCACGCAGGGCCGGCAGTTCAATCGGAAATTGCGCCAGCCGGTAGTACAGGTCTTCGCGAAAGGTCCCCAGCGCCACCATCGCGGCGAGGTCGCGATGGGTCGCGGCAATGATGCGTACATCGACTTTATGCGCCGCTGTGGACCCCAATGGGCGAATTTCACCCTCCTGCAACACCCGCAACAGTTTGGCCTGCAGCGAAAGCGGCATATCGCCGATCTCGTCCAGGAGCAGAGTGCCGCCGTGCGCCGTATCAAACAGCCCTGCGTGGTTGCGTTCGGCGCCTGTGAAGGCGCCCTTGCGGTAACCGAACAGTTCGCTTTCCAGCAGGCCTTCCGGAACGGCCGCGCAGTTTTGCACCACAAAAGCCTTGCTGCTGCGCGGCCCGGCGGCATGGATGGCGCGTGCCACCACCTCTTTGCCGGTACCGGTTTCGCCGCGCAGCAGCACCGTGTATGGGGTCCCCATCACCTTGGCGATCAGTCGACAGGTGGCATCCATGGCCGTGCTGTTGCCGATCAAGCCCAACGCCGCGCGAGGAACGGGCGCACAGTCCTGCGGCTGCGCGACACTTTGCGCAGTGCGCATCCGTCGCAGCAACGCCAGTTGCATCAAGGCAAAGCTCGCCAGATGACCGAGGGACACGCTGTAGTCGTGCAATGGTTTCGAGTGGTGGCTCGCACACAGCAATACGCCCGCGAGGGTCTTCTGCCGGTTGAACAGCGGCACGCACAACAATGAATGCCAAGGCGTCGCCATCGCGGGCAAGAACCCGGTGTCGTAGACGCTGGCCGGCAGGTCATCAATGCAAAGGCCCTTTCGCTGACTGAGCACATGCTGCAGCACTTGCTCACCCTCGGAGTCCGCGTTTAAAACCGGCCCGGCGGCCAGCAGCCCCGCAGGCAAATGCTCGGCCATCAGGCGCAGTCCGCCGGTTGTCTCGTCGCGCCAATACAATTGGCTGAGTTCGCACTGACTCAGTTGCGCGGCCGCCTCGACACACAGACCCGCCAACGTCGTCTCGTCGCCATCGATGCCCAGGCGCGCGAACCACGCCAGCAGCGCCTCGGCGTAGGCCACGGGATGGGTCAGCGGGTTCAAGCGGTCATCCGTCATTGGCTGAACTCGCAGCTGGGCTCGCCACGGCTGCCCAGTCCGGCATGCACCCGCGACAGGGGCTCGCCACTGGCCATGGCCTCCAGCAACCGATCCACCACCTGTGGCAGCAAGTGGATCTCGATCCATTGATCGATATAGCGGGCACCGCTGTCACCATGGGTACAACGCTCAGCCATGTGCGCCACCAGCTCAGGCGTGTAGCTGAAGGCGAGCTTGCGCAGTTGCAGCCTTTGCCCGAGGCGCTCCAACTTGAGCCGGGCCATTTCATGCAGCAGCTCACCGGTGAGCGGGTAGTACGGCACCACCCGCATCCGCGCCAGCAGTGCAGGCTTGAAGTGGGCACGCAGCAGCGGTTCAAGCGCGTCTTGCAGCACCTGCACATCCGGGCGCCGGCCATCCGCGCACAAGTCGCCGACGGCCTCACTGCCGAGGTTGGAGGTCATCAGGAACAATGTGTTGCGAAAATCCACCTCTCGCCCTTCGCCGTCATTGGCCAGCCCCTTGTCGAAAATCTGATAGAACAGGTTCAACACGTCCGGGTCGGCTTTCTCCACCTCATCGAGCAGCACCACTGAATACGGACGTTGACGCACGGCTTGCGTGAGCACCCCGCCCTCGCCATAGCCGATATAGCCAGGTGGTGCGCCAATCAGCCGCGACAGCGCATGTTTTTCCTGATACTCGGTCATGTTGAGGGTGGTGACGAAACGCTCGCCGCCGTACAGCAGGTCACCAAGGGCCAGGGCCGTCTCGGTCTTGCCCACGCCACTCGGGCCCACCAGCAGGAACACCCCGACGGGTGCGTCGACCTTGTTGAGCCCGGCGGCCACCGCGCGCAGGTTGCGATCAAGGGCCTGTACGGCTTGCTCCTGGCCAAGGAGGCGCGAACGCAACGCGTCGGCAAACCCCATAACCCGCTCATTGGTCTCAAGGGCCAGCTGTTCAACGGGGATGCCGGTCCAGGCGCTGATGACCTGCGCGACCAGGCGCGGGCACACGTGTTGCGCAGACGCTTGCCGCTCCAGCCACTGTTGCTCCAGCGGCTGCCGCTCGCATTCCACTGCCGTCATGCGCAGGTTCAACGCCTGCAAGGCCTGTTCATCGACGACAAGCCCGGTGTCCCTGTCACGGCTCAACGCCTGGTGTTGCAGCGCACCTGCCGCCTGTTCGGCATACAGGCGTTGCAACACTTCGGGCGCGCTGTCCCGGCTGGTGCGCAAGCGTGCACAGGCAGTGTCCAGCACATCCACCGCCTTGTCCGGCAACTGACGCCCTGCCAGGTAACGGGCGCTCAACTGTGCAGCCGCAACGACGGCATCGTCACGAACGTAGACCCCATGGCTGCGCTCATACACCGGCACCAATCCGCGCAGGATCGAAACCGCCTGGTCGACACTCGGCTCACCGATGAGCACGGGCTGAAAACGCCGTGCCAGCGCTGGATCCTTTTCAAAGTACTGTTTGTATTCCCTCCACGTGGTCGCGGCGATGGTGCGCAACTCGCCACGCGCCAGGGCCGGCTTGAGCAGGTTGGCCGCGTCCGAGGACCCGGCCTGGGCGCCCGCCCCGACCAACGTATGAGCCTCGTCGATAAACAGGATCACCGGTTGCGCCGACGCGTTGATCTCATCGATCACACCCTTGAGGCGCCGTTCGAACTCACCCTTGATACTGGCACCGGCCTGGAGCAAGCCCAGGTCCAGCGTCAGCACTCGTACACCCTTGAGAGGTTCGGGCACCTGCGAGCTGACCACACGCAAGGCGAGGCCTTCGACAACTGCGGTTTTCCCCACCCCGGCTTCGCCGACAAGAATCGGGTTGTTCTTGCGCCGGCGCACAAGGATGTCGATCAGTTGCCGGATCTCGGCATCGCGACACAACACCGGGTCGATACGCCCGTCCTGGGCCTGCCGCGTCAGGTCATGGGTAAAGCGTTCCAGCAAGGATTCGCCATTCGGTGCGCAGGGACGCCGAGGCGCCTGGGCCATCAGAAAATCCTGCACACGCCGCGTGTCCAATCGGCTCAGCACCGCCTGATAGCCACTGCCTGCGTGCTCCAACGGATGGCGCAACAGCGCCAGCAACAGGGCGCCATGATCAACTTCGGTGTGTTTGAGCTCCAGTTGGGCAACCATCCAGGCTTGTTGCAGCCATTGCACCAGGGCCAGGGCAAATACCGGGTTGCGTGACGCGCTCGACTCGCCCTTGGGTTGCAAGGTGGCTCGCAGCTCGCCGGCGTCGATCCCTGCATCCGCCAACGCTTGCATCAGAAGGCCTTCGTGATCGTCCAGCAAGGCCAACAGCAAGTCTTCCACCAGCACTTGCGTGCCGCCGCGAGCCACACAACGCTCGGCTGAACGGGCAAGGTCCTGGCGGGCTTGGGCGGTCAACGTCTGGATCAGGTGTTGCAGGTCCACATTCATCATGATGATTCATCCCTAATTAGCGTTGCTGGCCACAATGACCACACCGTCAGCGCATTCATGCGTCAGCCAGCTGGTCCAACCGAGGTGGCAAACGTTCTGTTCGCCCAGGTGCAATGGCCTTATCGATTCCTTGGCCAGCACCAGGCGCAGGTCATATTCCAAAGGGTCCCGTGCGGTCAGCCGCACCAATGAACACAACAATGGATAGTCCGTGCCCGTGGGTAAAAACCCGTGAAAGCGCTGCCAGTCGAGACCTTGCACGTGCACCCTGAACTTGCCGCTGCGATCGGCAACCCGACTTCCCAGCACTTGGTCCACACCCAGCACACTGTTGGCAGTACCCAGGCGATTTCGCTGTGAATCGGCAATCACCACCGTGCGTTCAACCCATTGCTCGATGTGCACGCGACGGTGCTTGAAGTAGTAGCGCAGCACCGTTTCGATCAAGGCTGCCGAATGCGCGCGCAGGCTGAGCAAGCCCAGGTAGGGCAGCAGCCGCTTGCAGTTCAATGGCACAGCGTTGCGGATCTGCGGCCCCCGCAAGCCGATCAAGGCAAACATCTGCTCGGAAAAAGCATCTCGCGCCCCCGCCTGGAAACACGCCCGATAGCGATATTTGCGCCAGATAGGCAGCATCAGCCGCTGCAGGCGATGGTGAAACAGGTCGAGAAACTCGCGCGTCGTGTTGCCGCCTACGCTGTCGGCAAACGCCTGCTCGCCATAAAACGCAGGCAGTGGCGAACCGGCACCGCACAGGCCCAGCACGTTAAGGCGCAGCCGCGCTCGCAACAGGCCGCGCTCAACGAAAAACTCCACCCGGTCAATATCGTGACCGGGAAACCCCAGGCCCGGGTTGGCCTGAAACTCCAACTGGTCATACAGCGCGTCGTCATCCAAGGTCGGATGGGCAACACGCAGACGCTTGATCACCTGCAGAACCGCCTGGAACAGCGAGTACTCACGGATGACGCAGGACAGCGCCGTCAAAGCAGGGGTTGCTGGCCCATCCGGGGTGGCCATAGATACACGTCTCCTTGTGTGCTGATGACTCGTAGTTCGTGGAAGGCATTCAGGCTGGCGTAGAGTGCGAAGAACTCATTGAGTACCGAGGCGAACACAAACACTTCGCCCTGGCCGAGAAAGCCTTGCGGATCGATCGTCAGGTCGATGCGTAACCCTCGAAACGGCAGGCCACGCTGCAATCGGTCGACGGCCACATGCCTGACGGAGTGCAATGCGCCCAGCCGTCTCTCGCTGACCTTCTGCGCTTGCCGGTCGTGGTAGCGCGGCAAGTCATAGGTTTCGAGGATGACCCTCAGGGCATTGATGTCGCTCAGTGAGAGGTAGTTGAGCGACAGGTTGCTGATAAGCCGCCAGAGAAAGTCCTGGTCCAGGGGCGGTGAAAAACTCGCCGTCGGTGCACTGATATTCCGAAACGACAACCCTTGGGGTGTCTGCTCGCACGGTTGGTTGATCATCCCGATCTGAAGCAGCCTGGGCAGGTTGTGGTTGGTACAGGTCAACTCGATAGACAGCGTTTCCTGATCGTGCTCCGGCGCCCTGTCGAACCCCAGCCAGGTATCGAGCCCGGCGTGCTGTGCGGATGGGCGTTGGCGGATGCTGTAGCTGGGTGACGCCTTGGATGCCTCGGTCGCGCCGTCATGCTCGAAGGACTCGAACGGTACGTAGGTCCGATACCCCTGCCCGCCGGGCTGCCAACCGGTGATGCTGTCCACGGAAAACACACAGGCGTGTTCGCGCGAATATTCCCCCGGAATCAGCAGGTACTCGTCCTGTTTGCCGTCCAGGCGGATGGGCACCGCGTCATGCTTGAACAGGTTGACGATCGGCGTGCAGTACAGCTTCACATTCTCCAACGTGGGGTGCCGGGGCCCATGGCACGGATTGCGCAGCTCGAAACGCATCACCACCCCACGCACCTGCCTGAGCTGCTCTGGCGGCAAGCTGCGCAGCGCATTCAGCCCACCGACGTCGACAAACAGGTATTTGTCAGGAAAGGCGAAGTACTCCTGCAAATGGCGATACCCGCGGAAGGTATTCATCGGGTAGGGAATCAACGCGTGCTCCTCGCTGAATCCCACCGGGCTCACCTGGTCGGCACCGAGCCGCAGCGCGAGCGCCTGGCCATCAACGTCGCAGACCGGCAAGCCATCCTGGCCGAAGGGCAACACCTCGATACCTTCGAGATGGCGCAACAGGTCCAGGTACAACCCTTGGCCGAGATAGCGATCGCCGGCCAGGTGCAGGCGCAATTGATCGAAGGTCCACTCACTGAAATTGCCTTCGGCACTCATCTCCAGGCGCAGGCTTAACCGGCCCTGCTGGCCCTGTACGCTATAGTCCACAGCGCTCAGTTGCAGCGGCAGGACCTGTGTGGCGTAACAGGTACGGAAGCGACAGCGCTCGCCGTTGATGGCCGCACTTTCGACCGGTGTATCCCGCGCAACACTCACTCCCGGCCCCGCATGCTTCAGCGGATCAAACTGCAGGATGCTGAAAGCAGGCATCGGCCGCATGTAGTTGGGCCACAACAAGTGCATGAGGGAATGGGTCAGCTCCGGCAACTCGTCGTCCAGTTTCTGCCGCAGGCGCCCCGTGAGAAACGCAAAACCCTCCAGCAACCGCTCGACATCCGGATCCTGGCCGGGCTCGGCAAGAAACGGTGCGAGCGCCGGATTGCGCTCGGAGAAACGTCGCCCCAGTTGACGCAGCGCACTGAGCTCGCTCTGGTAATAGCGATTAAAGGACATCCGGCAAGACCTCGACCTGCCCGGCATTACGCAGCCGCGCGGTAAAAACCACCGGTTGCTTGCCCCCTGCGCCCGTCATCACCGCCTCAATGACAAATGCCAGTGCCAACGGGTCGTGATCCCGTGGCAGCGCGATGACCCGCACCTCCTTTAACCGCGGCTCATAAGCACGGATAAACCGCTCGATCAGCAGGCGCGACTGGCTCAATGACTCATGCAGGCTCTGGTTCATATCATTGAGGTCGGGCAACCCATAGTCCGCCAGTGTCAGAACGCTGCCCGCGCGGATGCTGAGCATTTTCCCCAGGTGGGCTGCTACAGACGTCACGCCGCAAACTGGCGCAGTTGCCGGGCGATCAAGGCGTTCGAACAGGCTTCGGTTGTGGGTCATCCCCTGCCCCCTGCTCATGCTTTATCGAGCTTGCCAACAAGCGACAGGGTGAAATCCGCCCCCATGTACTTGAAGTGCGGTCGCACGCTGAGGTTCACGCGATACCAGCCAGGCTCACCGTCGACGTCACTGACAACGACGCGTGCCGCCCGCAATGGACGCCGCCCACGCACTTCGGCACTGGGGTTTTCCTGGTCGGCGACGTACTGGCGAATCCACTTGTTGAGCTCCAGCTCCAGGTCGGTGCGCTCCTTCCACGAACCCAGTTGCTCACGCTGCAAGACCTTCAGGTAATGGGCCAGGCGGTTGACCACCATCATGTAGGGCAGTTGGGTACCCAGGCGATAATTCAGCTCGGCGTCCTTGCCCTCAGCGCTGATACCGAACTGCTTGGGTTTCTGCACCGAGCTGGCGGAGAAGAACGCGGCGTTGTCGCTGCCCTTGCGCATCGTCAGGGCAATGAAGCCCTCTTGCGCCAGCTCGTATTCACGCCGGTCAGACACCAATACTTCGGTGGGAATCTTGGTTTCGATTTCACCCATGCTATGGAAGTGATGCAACGGCAAGTCTTCCACGGCCCCTCCGCTTTGCGGCCCGATGATATTCGGGCACCAGCGAAAGCGCGCGAAGCTGTCGGTCAACCGGGTGGCGAAGGCATAGGCCGTATTGCCCCACAGATAGTGCTCGTGGCTGTTCACCACATTTTCCTGGTACGCGAAGGTCTTGACCGGGCATTCAAGGGGATCGTAAGGCGTGCGCAGCAGAAAGCGCGGCACCGTCAATCCGATGTAGCGCGAGTCTTCGCTCTGGCGAAAACTTTGCCATTTGGCAAACTGCGGACCTTCGAAATGGTCTTTGAGATCCTTGAGGTCAGGCAGGCCGGTGAAGCTTTCCAGGCCAAAAAAGCCCGGCCCGGCGGCAGCGATAAAAGGCGCGTGGGCCATGCAGGCCACACTGGAAGCGTATTGCATCAGCTTCACGTCGGGCGCACTGGGGGAAAGAAAGTAGTTGGCGATCACCGCGCCCACCGGTTGACCACCAAACTGGCCGTATTCAGCGCTGTAGATATGCTTGTACAACCCCGACTGGGTGACTTCCGGTGAGTCTTCGAAATCATCCAGCAGGTCCTGCCGCGAGACGTTCAGCAGTTCGATCTTGATGTTTTCACGGAAGTCGGTGCGCTCGACCAGTAACTGCAAGCCGCGCCAAGCGGCTTCCAGCGCCTGAAAATCCGGGTGGTGCAGGATCTCGTCCATTTGCTGGCTGAGCTTCGTGTCGATCTCGGCGATCATGCGGTCGACCAAACGTTTCTTGACCGGCTCGCCGCTGTTCTGCGGCTTGATCAGTTCTTCGATAAACGCCGAGACGCCCCGCTTGGCAATCCCGTAGGCTTCGTCGTCGGCGCCGAGCAAAGTCTGGGCAATGATGTTGTCGAGGATGCTGTATTCATCCACGGCGTGTGCAGGCGTCGCGTTCTGTTGGGTGGTCATGCTGTCAGTGTCCTTTTAACTGAGAATGTCAGGCGGTGGGGCTGTTCAGCCCTAGCTCTGCCAATACCCTTGCGCGGGAAACGTCATCGGCCAGGGCCTGCTCGATGGCTTTGCGAAAGCTTGGCGTATTACCCAACGGTCCCTTGAGCGCCATGAGCGCCTCACGCAACGCCATCAACTTGTGCAGCTGGGGAATCTGCTCGACCAGGTTCGCAGGGTTGAAATCCTTCATGGTGTTGATACGCACCTGGATGGCCAACTCGGCGGCGTCGTCGCCTTCCTGGAGCCGGTTGGGTACATTCAGCGTCAGGCTCAGTGCCTGCTTGGCCAGCACCTCGTCGAGCGTGTTCTTGTCGAGTGCGACGGGCTTGCGGTCTTCAAGCTTGCGCAAGTCTTCACGCTGGGTGAAATCACCGAGGACCAGCAGCTTGAGCGGCAGCTCAACCTCTTCCTGCGCCCCACCGATAGCTGGCTTGAAGGTGATATTGATACGTTCCTTGGGTGCTACCGAACCGTCTTTGGCCATGGTGCTGCTCCGTTTTCAAGTGGCTCGAAAGCCTATTCAAGTACCGCTTCAAGATCGAAGAGGCACAGCCTGCGATGGGTGTCTTCCTTGCGCTCGCGCACGGCGTGGTTTTGTGGCATCAGGTCGCAGCAGCGGTGCAGGAGCTGGGCCACCTGCAGTGCCAACTGCGGCTCCCAGCGCTCAAGCGCCGACCGTTGCAACTCGTGATCGAGGTATTCGAGCTGGATCTTTGCCAGCTCATGCTTGCCCGCGTGTACACACACGCGAGCCTGTGCGAGACGCCAATGAAACCGGGCACGATCACTGTGGGCGCCGTGCATGCCCTGCTTGAACACAGGGATGACACTCTTGAGCCCGTCCTTGCGCAGCCTGGGCACCGCCTCCTGCAAGGCCTTCTCCCAAGGTTCGGCATCGACATCGGCCGCGACTGCCGGTGACTCAGGCCTGCGCAGGTGACGGGTTACCTGCAGCGCGATCCAATCGCGGGTTGCCGTGTCGGCGAACGGTGTGCCGTCGTGAAAGCGATACTCGGGCAGGTTGGGCAAGCGTTGCAGCAACAAGGCAAAAGACACTTCCAGCTCGGTCATGGCCTGATCCGCCTGCAGCGCCTCCAGGCATTGCCAGAGCCTATGCAGCCCGTCGAACCAGAACATGGCACCGGCGAGGCTGGCCTCAAGTTCGAGCATCAGGTCGGCGTGATGCCCTTGGGCAAAACGCTCCTGGAATCGTGTGAGTTTGTCGGGGGCCAGTCCGCGCAATGAGGTGACGTGCTGGTTGTCGGCGTCCGGATAACTGACCAGCGCCAGCCATGCCAAGGTTCGATTCAGGCGTAATGCCCGCAGGTCGGTGGCGCTCTGTCGCAACCACCAGGCACACAAGGGACGAGCTTGCTCCTGCAAGGTGCGCAACACTCTGTGCGCTTGTTTTTCGTTCTCCACCACTGCCTCGGGCTTCAGCAGTTGAGTGGTGGCCTGCTTGACCTGGGCAATCGCACCGCTCAACCCGGCAGCCTGCGGCTCATCGTGTGCAACGCGTTCCAATCGCTGCGTCAGTTGTCGGCGAATCGGCAGCAACAGCGGCGCGTCATCTCCCAGGTGTTCGGTCCACAGTTCATCGAGCCGCACCAATTGTTCGAGTACGCAGTGAAACAACGGCTGCTGGCTCTGTACCGATACACTCTGCGCAAACAACGGCTCAAGCCGTAATACCAACCAACGCAGCGCTGCGCTCCGGGTGCGCAGCTTTGCAGGATACAGCGCCGCCCAGTGCTGCTCGCAGAGATAACGCAACAACCCGAGACCGGCCAGCAACCCGGGGAAGGAGTCACGCTGATGCAATGCCCAGGTCAACCAGACGCCTACGCGCAGATCCTTGGACTGGCGACACAACAGCGACTCACTGATTTCGAGGACCTTGTGCCAATCGGGCTGGCCGCTGCCGTGCAGCGATTGCGCCTTCTCCAACTCGGTCTCGAGCGCGTCATACTCATTCGAAAAGCGCATGTCGCTGCCAGCAAAACTTGTTTGCGAGCACGGCATTTTTGCGACTTCAAGATAATGATCACACAACTTGTCCGAATAAGACATTGAGCACCGCGCACAACTACCAAAGACAGAAAAGGCCAACTAAGCACATTAAATTCGTGCATCAGAATGCCACCTGACCTTCGCTCGATTCGCAACGAAGTTCGCAAACCTTAGCCACGCATTGAACATCCAGCAAGCGAGGGAAGTGCACTTAAGGAATTTCCTACAACCCTTGTAAATTGAGGCATGCGCAGCAGATTGCACAGGTAAACAAGCATCCAAGCCGTAACTTCCGCCCCTACCCCAAATGCAGCTTATACAAAGCCTATGAGCAACTAATTGCGCACTTATGCGCAACACACCTCACTTAAAACCGCTTAAAAACACCCCTGTTGACTCAATAGTTCGATCAAGAACCTGCCAGGTCATTACTTTCATTGGCCCTCGCACTTTCCGGCACGCTTCTTGTTAAGGGTATGTCTCCGACCGGCGCACTTGCCCGTTGGAACTACCTCATCAATCAGGCAAGGAAACCGTCATGCCAACACCCGCGTATCTTTCCATCACCGGCGTCAAGCAAGGTTTGATAACGGCAGGTACATTCACCCAGGACTCGGTAGGCAATATTTATCAGGAAGGCCATGAGGACCAGATTCTGGTGCAGGCCTTTTCTCATCAGGTGATCATTCCCCGTGATCCGCAGTCCGGCCAGCCAACGGGCCAGAGGGTCCACAAGCCCCTGATGATCAGCAAGGTGTTCGATAAGTCCTCACCACTGCTGTTCAGCGCGTTGACCAGCGGCGAGGAGGTCAAGTGCCGGCTGGAATGGCTGCGCACGTCCTCGGCCGGCACCCAGGAGCATTACTTCACCATTGAGCTTGAAGGCGCGACCATCGTCGATATCCAGTCACGCATGCCCAATTGCCAGGACCCGGACAATGCCCACTTCACTCATCTTGAGGAGGTGTACTTCACCTATCGCAAGATCGTCTGGACGCACGAAGTCTCTGGCACGTCCGGATCGGATGACTGGCGCAGCCCGGTAGCGGGCTGAGGCAACCCGTGCCGCAACGGCAGCCAGGGACGGCGCCGTTGCGGCCAGGTGGCTAGACCATGGCCAACGGGTGCTTGCGCTTGGGGGCGCCGAACACGCGGTCGATGGCGTCAAGGTCATGCTCGTCCAGCACCAGCTTGGCTGCAGCGGCGTTGAGCCGTACGTGCTCAGGGGTGACCGCCTTGGGGATGGCGATCACGCCGTCCTGGCGCAACACCCAGGCCAGGGCGACCTGGGCGGGTGAGACCTGATGACGGCGCGCAATCTGCTTGAGGGTCGTGCTGGACAACAACGCTCCGCCTTGGGCAATCGGACAGTACGCCATCAACGGCAAGTGATGTTGTTGCCACCACGGCAGCAGGTCGAATTCGATACCACGCTCTTCGATGTTGTAGAGCACCTGGTTGGTCGCGCAGGCCGGGGATGCAAGTTCCTGCAAGTCGGCCACGTCGAAATTGGAGACACCCCAGCGGCCGATCTTGCCCGCCTCGCGCAAACGTTCGAAGGCCTCGACGGTTTCTTCAAGCGGGTACTGGCCACGCCAGTGCAACAGATACAGATCGATATAGTCGGTACCCAGGCGCGCGAGACTGGCTTCGCACGCACGCGGGATACCCTTCTGGCTGGCATTGTGCGGGTAGACCTTGCTCACCAGGAACACCTGGTCACGCCGGCCGCGGATGGCCTCGCCGACCACCGTTTCGGCGCCGCCCTCGCCGTACATTTCGGCGGTATCGATCAGGGTCAGGCCCTCGTCGATGCCCAGTTGCAACGCCGCGACTTCAGCGCGGTGCTGGTCTGGATCCTCGCCCATGCGCCAGGTGCCCTGGCCTACGACAGGGACGGGAACGCCCGCCAGATCAATGGTACGCATGACAATCTCCTGATGAGTGTGCGGATTAACAGTGTGGCATTGGCCGGACAAAAGGGTTCAATCGAAGTATGGTTGCGCTCTGCCAAGTCGCCAGGAAGGACCTGCAATGCTGTTTGTCGTGATGCTCGGGGGCAAGCACCCCAGGGCGAAAATTGAAGTGCATGATGTGGTGTTCGCTGCGGCGGACACGCTGGAAGCCACCTACCCGCAACTGCGCGACGGCTGGTTCGGCAGCCCCAAGGGCGTGCATATCGATTCATGGATGGCAGTGGATGGCGTCGACGGCTGGAAGGTCGAACTCAGCCACCTGGCTCCCGAGGCGGGAGCGCATCACCTGTATTTCATCAACCTCGGCGGTTATGAAGCCAACAGCTTCGGCGAGGCCCATCATTACCTGCTGGTAGTCGCGCGCAACAAACAGGACGCCACCCGCCAGGGCAAGCAACAGATGCTGCGCCATTGGTCCCAGGCTCACACCGACGGCGTGCTGGATATCGACGACTGCCTGCCCATCGACCTCGTGGACGGCCGCTACCTGCACCTGGTGCAGGGCCCGCACCGGCCGATCATCCAGCGCAACGACTATATCGTCCTGCCCTGAATCCGGCGCCCTACCCGAACGGGGTATGGCGCCCTGCCCGCCACCTGCCTGACAGTGCCATCAGTCCCTTCGCCTGATAACAGCACAACACAAGGTGGGTCCCCATGCATAAAGCCTTTATCGCCCTGCTCAGCACCGTATTGCTGGCCTTGCCGGCCCTGAGCCAGGCCGCAGACGCCGCGGACAACACCCTGCGTATCTACAACTGGGCGGATTATATCGGCGAGACCACCCTGGCCGACTTCGAGAAGGCCACGGGGATCAAGGTGATCTACGACACCTACGATTCCTACGAGACCGTGCAGGGCAAGTTGCTCTCCGGACGTTCCGGTTATGACCTGGCCTTGCTCAACGCCTCGCTGGTGCCGCTGCTGATCCAGGGCAAGGTGTTCCAGCCACTGGACAAAACGCAACTGCCCGACTGGAAAAACCTCGACCCGTTGGTACTCAAGCACCTGGAAGCCCATGACCCGGGTGTCACCTATTCCGCGCCTTATACCTGGGGCAGCAATGGCGTGACCTATAACGTCGACATGATCAAGGCGCGCATGCCGGATGCGCCGATCGGTTCGCTGGCGATGATTTTCGATCCGAAGATCGTGTCGCGATTTGCCGACTGCGGCATCACCTTCATGGATTCGCCCACCGACATGATCCCGCTGGCCCTGACCTATCTGCACCTGGACCCGAACAGTGTCGCGCCCAAAGACCTCAAGGCGGCCCAGGCGGTGTTGATGGCCGTGCGACCGTACATTCGCAAATTCGACTCCAGCGGTTTCATCAACGGCCTGGCCAACGGCGATCTGTGCCTGGCCACCACCTGGTCCGGCGATTACGCCACCTCCCAGGCGCGCGCGACAGAGGCCGGGGCGAAGATCAACCTGGACTACTTCATTCCCCAGGAAGGCTCGCTGATCTGGTTCGATAACTTCTATATCCCGGCGGATGCGCCGCATGTCGCCAATGCCCACAAATTCATCGAATTTCTCCTGCAGCCCGCGACCATGGCCGGCGTGAGCAACACCATCCATTACGCCAACAGCAACCTGGCATCCAAGCCGCTGGTGAATGCCGATATCCGCGACAACCCGGCGATCTACCCCGACGCCGCGACCCTGCAGCGCCTGTTCACGCAAAAAAGCCAGCCACCGGCCGCCGTGCGCCTGATCACCCGTACCTGGAATGCCGTGAAGACCGGCAAGTGAAAACCAGCCATTGAAGGTAAATGCCATGACTCTGCCAAATCCTGCTTTCTTCGCCCAGTTCGACAATGCCAAGCTGGACGCCGCCGACAAAGCTCACTACATGCACGGTTTCCATATGTTCGACGAGCACCGTGAACAGGGCTCGCTGAATATTGCCGCCGGCGACGGGGCCTACATCTACGACACCCAGGGCAATCGCTACCTGGACGCGGTCGGCGGCATGTGGTGTACGAATATCGGCCTGGGCCGCGAGGAAATGGCCGAGGCCATTGCCAATCAGGTGCGTCAGCTGGCCTATTCCAACCCGTTCTGCGACATGGCCAATGTCACCGCCATCGAGCTGTGCGCCAAGCTTGCCAGCCTGGCCCCCGGCGACCTCGACCATGTGTTTCTGACCACCGGCGGTTCAACGGCGGTGGACACCGCCTACCGGCTGGTGCAGTTCTACCAGAACAGCCGTGGCAAGCCGGCCAAGAAACACATCATTTCGCGCTTCAGCGCGTACCACGGCAGCACGTTCCTGACCATGTCGATCGGCAACAAGGCCGCCGACCGCGCGCCGGAATTCGATTTCATGAGCGACCTGTTCCACCACATCGCCTGCCCCAATTACTACCGGGCGCCACAGGGGATGAGCGAGGCGGAGTTTCTCGACAGCCTGGTCAACGAGTTCGAAGACAAGATCCTTACCCTGGGCGCGGACAACGTCGCAGCGTTTTTTGCCGAGCCGATCATGGGGTCGGGTGGCGTGATCATTCCACCCAAGGGCTACCACCGGCGCATGTGGGAGATCTGTCAGCGCTACGACTTGCTGTACGTGGCCGATGAGGTGGTGACGTCCTTCGGACGCCTCGGTGCGTTTTTTGCCTCCGAGGACGTATTTGGCATGCAACCGGACATCATCACCACCGCCAAGGGCCTGACTTCCGGCTACCTGCCATTGGGCGCGTGTATTTTCTCCGAGCGCATCTGGCAGGTGATCGGCGAGCCGGGCAAGGGCCGTTGCTTTACCCACGGTTTCACCTACAGCGGCCACCCGGTGAGTTGCGTGGCGGCGCTGAAGAATATCGAGATCATCGAGCGCGAAAACCTGCTGGCGCATGTGGAAGATGTCGGGGTGTACCTGGAGCAACGCCTGCAAACCCTGGTCGATTTGCCACTGGTGGGCGATATCCGCTGCCAGCGCCTGATGGCCTGCATCGAGTTTGTCGCCGACAAACGCACCAAGGCGCTGCTGCCGGACGCGGTCAATATCGGCGAAAAAATCCATCTTCGCGCCCAGGCCAAGGGCTTGTTGGTACGCCCCATCGGTCACTTGAATGTGATGTCACCGCCGCTGATCATCACCCATGCCCAGGTCGACGAGGTGGTCGAGACCCTGCGCCAATGCATCCTCGACACCGCCGCCGAACTGCGCCAGACGGGCGAGTACCAGGGCCAATGAACTTCAACGCCGAGCCTGTCTCGGCGTTTTTGCCTGGGGGTTGGCCTGCGGGTAGACTGGCCAGCATGACGACAGCCCCCGACCCGACCCTGCAGCAACTGGAAGCCTGGCACCGCGCCCTGGCCCAGGCACTGATCCATGTGGACGAGGCGTGCTTCCTCGAACACCTGGCCAGCGCGCTGTGTGTGCTCACGCCCATCGAATCGATGATGATCAGCCTGGAGCGCCAGGGCCTGGCCCCGCACTTGCTCTATCAGCAGGGTATTCCCCGCGCCTATCAGGACGAAATCATCCACCGCTACTTCTCACGCGGCTACCTGCTGGACCCGTTCTGCCTGGCAGTCGACAAGGGCCTGGCCGAGGGCTTCTATCACTTGGCCCAGATCGCCCCGGACGATTTTTTCAACAGCGAGTACTACAAGACCTACTACCTGCGCAGCGGCGGTGCCCAGGAGAGTTACTACATTGTCGACCTGGGGCCACAGAGCAAGATCTCGCTGTGCATGTTCCAGGGCCTCAGCGCCGGGCAGTTCAGCGACGCGCAACTGGCGTTGCAGCAGGCCACCCAGGCCATGGTCCGCGAATTGCTGCGCCGCTTTGGCACCACCGGGGGCCTGGCCAAGGTGATCCGTGATGAAGGGTTTACCCAGACCCAGGCGCACCAGCAAATCGAGGCGGCGTTCATGGGGTTTGCCAGTGGCGTGCTGACCGTGCGCGAGCGCGAGATCGCGCACTTGATCCTGCGCGGCCACTCGGTGAAATCCACGGCCCAGGTGCTGGGGATCTCGCCGGAAACCGTGCGCATGCACCGCAAGAACCTGTACACCAAGCTCGCGATCAATTCCCAGGCGGAGCTGTTTGCGTTGTTTATCGAATGGTTGACCCGCAGCGGCGCCATGGCCCGCGCGTGAGCCACTGGGCATTTACCGGGAACTTTGCCAGGAAATAACCGCCTGAATCCGGTACGCTCACCGTTTTTACTCAAGGAGTTAATCCCCATGGCCAAAGCCACCGCCCGTCACATCCTCGTTTCCACTGAAGACAAGTGCAACGAACTCAAGGCCCAAATCGAAGGCGGCGCTGATTTCGCAGAAGTTGCCAAAGCCAACTCCAGCTGCCCATCCAGCCGCCAAGGCGGTGACCTGGGTTCGTTCGGTCCAGGCCAGATGGTCAAGGAATTCGACAGCGTCGTGTTCAGCGCCCCGGTCAACACCGTGCAAGGCCCGGTGAAAACCCAGTTTGGCTACCACCTGCTGGAAGTGACCAGCCGCCAGGACTGATCCAGTCTGCGCTGATGCTATAAACAACGGCCCGCCTTTTGGTGGGCCGTTGTGCATGTGGTGACTGGCGACGTTGATGCCGTTAGCGTACAAATCCCTAATCTTCTTCACCCGGCGTTCAAGGCTGACAATGCGATTGGCTTTTTCATCTCTGCTGAGTTCCACCCTGGCCTTGCTGATGGCCAGCACGGCCGTGATCGCGGCCCCGCAAACCTACCTGACGGTGTACGGCGAACCGGCCAAATACGCTGCCGGCTTTACCCATTTCGACTACGCCAATCCGAATGCGCCCAAGGGCGGCACGCTGCGGCGCTCGGCCCTGGAAATCGGGCGTTTCGACCACGTGTTGCCGTATATCGACAAAGGCATCGGCGTGTCCCAGGTCGACGGCTGGCTGTACGCGCCGCTGGCCCAGCGCTCCTTGGATGAACCCTACACGGTGTATGGCCTGGTGGCCGAGAAGATGGAACGCGCCGACGACGGCCTGTCGCTGCGTTTCTACCTCAACCCCAAGGCGCGTTTTGCCGATGGCAAGCCGATCACCGCCGAAGACGTGCGCTACAGCTTCGACCTGCTGATGACCCAGGGCAGCCTGCGCTTTCGCACACTGTTCGCCGACGTCAAGCACGTCGAGGTCGAAGGCCCGCGCCAGGTGCGCTTCGATTTTTCCAGCAACGAGAACCGTACCCTGCCGCTGGATATCGCCACCCTGCCGGTGTTCCCCGAGCACTGGTGGAAAACCCGCGACTTCGCCAACGGCGGCGGCTACGAAGCCCCGCTGGGCAGCGGCCCGTACAAGGTCAGCAAGATCGATTCGGGCAACACCATTACCTTTACCCGCGATCCGGACTGGTGGGGCAAGGACCTGCCCGTCAGCCGTGGCCTGTACAACTTCGATCACCTGAGCCTGGAATACTTCGGCGATACCGAAGTGGCCCGCCAGGTACTGCGCGGCGGTGCCTACGATTTCAACCGTGAATTCTCCGCCACCGGTTACTCCATCGGCTACAACGGCCCGGCACTCGACGATGGCCGCCTGCAACGCGCGCACTTGGCCAAAGCGATGTCGCAGCCGTCCCAGGGTTATGTGTTCAACGTGCAAAAACCGATGTTCAAGGACCGCCGTGTGCGCCAGGCGCTGGCGATGCTGTGGGATTTCGAATGGGCCAACCGGCAGATGATGCGCAATATGTACATCCGCCAGCAGAGCTACTTCTCCAACAGCCCATTGGCCGCAACCCAGTTGCCTACCCCGGAGGAACTGGCAATTCTCGAGCCCTTGCGCGGCCAGGTGCCGGACGAGGTGTTCACCCAGGTGTTCAAGGCGCCGGTCACCGACGGCAGCGGCATGATCCGCGACAAGCAACTGCAAGCCCTGGCCCTGCTTGAAGAGGCCGGTTGGAAACCGCAGGGCGACAAGCTGGTCAACGCCGCGGGCGAGCCGCTGGAATTCACCTTCCTGAATGCCCAGAACGGCGTCGAGCGTTTGCTGTTGCCGTATAAACGCAACCTCGCGCAGATCGGTATCACCTTGAATATTCGCCGCATCGACTCCTCGCAATACGTGAACCGGCTGATGGCGCGCGACTACGACATGATCGTGACCGGCTTCCCGGTGACGACATCGCCCGGCATGGAGCTGTACAACTACTTCGGTTCGGCGGCCGCGTTTGATTCGGGTGCCAACAACTACATGGTGCTCAAGGACCCGGCCGTCGACACGCTGATCAAGGGCCTGGTCAAGGCCGATACCCAGGCGCAGATGCTCAACTACGCCCATGCCCTGGACCGCGTGCTGCAATGGAATTACCTGTGGATCCCCAATTACTACCCGCCCGGCACGTCCGCCGCGTGGTGGAACCGGTTCGGTCGCCCGGCCATCGAGGCGCAGAACGACGAGGCCCTGGAAACCTGGTGGGAGATCAGCCCGACGCCGCTGACCAATGAGCAAATGGACGCCGAGCTGAAAAAACGCGGAGGGACGCGCTGATGTTTGCCTATATCGTGCGGCGCCTGCTGCTGATCATCCCGACGCTGGTGATTATCCTGCTGGTCAATTTCGTCATCGTGCAGGCCGCGCCAGGCGGCCCGGTGGAACAAGCCATCGCCCACCTGCAAGGCATCGGCGGCGGCGCAATCGGCGGTTCATCCGGCGAGGGCATCAGCAGCGGCTCCCGCGCCAGCCGTGGCCTGGACCCGAAACTGATCAAGGACATCGAAAAACAGTACGGCTTCGACAAGCCCGCGCCGGAACGCCTGTGGCTGATGCTCAAGAGCTACGCCAAGCTGGATTTCGGCAACAGTTTCTTTCGCGGCGCCACGGTGACCGACCTGATCCTGGAGAAAATGCCGGTCACCGTATCTCTCGGCCTGTGGGCCACGCTGATCACCTACCTGGTGTCGATCCCGCTGGGAATTCGCAAGGCGGTGCGCCATGGCAGCAGCTTTGATGTGTGGAGCAGCACCGCCATCGTGATCGGCTATGCGATGCCGGCGTTCCTGTTCGCAATGTTCCTGATCGTGGTGTTCGCCGGCGGCACGTCGCTGAACTGGTTCCCGGTACGCGGGCTGGTCTCGGAGAATTTCGAAGAGCTGAGCACAGTCGGCAAGATCGCCGACTACTTCTGGCACCTGGTGTTACCGGTCAGCGCCTTGGTGATCGGCGGGTTCGCCACCTTGACCATCCTCACCAAAAACTCGTTTCTCAACGAAATCACCCGCCAGTACGTGGTCACCGCGCGCGCCAAGGGCTTGAGCGAACGGCGAGTGCTGTACGGCCATGTGTTCCGCAACGCCATGCTGCTGGTGATTTCGGGGATTCCCCAGGCGTTTATCAGCGTGTTTTTTGCCGGTTCGCTGCTGATCGAGGTGATCTTCTCCCTCGATGGGCTCGGGCGCATGAGCTACGAAGCCGCCGTGTCGCGTGACTATCCGGTGGTGTTTGGCTCGCTGTTTATCTTCACCTTGTTTGGCCTGCTGATAAAACTCATCGGCGACCTCTGCTACAAGCTGGTGGACCCGCGTATCGACTTCGCCGCGAGGAACGCCTGATGCTTAATCTGTCTCCGGTGGCCCGTCGGCGTTTCGAACGCTTCAAGAAGAACCGTCGCGGCTGGTGGTCGCTGTGGCTGTTCATCGGCCTGTTCATCCTGACCCTGGGCGGCGAGTTGATCGCCAATGACAAGCCCCTGGTGCTCAGCTTCAAGAACGAATTGTATTTCCCGGTGTTCAAGCGCCACACCGAACAGCAGTTCGGCGGGCAACTGCCGTTCCAGGCCGATTACCGCAGTGACTACGTGCAACAGCTGATCAAGCAGGACGGTGGCTGGATGCTGTTCCCGCCGATTGCGTTCAGCGAGGACACCCCCAACTACGAACTGACCCGCCCTGCCCCCAGCCCGCCCTCGGCGGTGAACTGGCTGGGCACCGACGATCAGTCGCGGGACGTGCTGGCGCGGGTGATCTTCGGCGCGCGGGTGTCGATCCTGTTTGCCCTGGCGCTCACCGCGATCAGTGCCGCCATCGGCATCGCGGCCGGTGCATTGCAGGGATACTACGGCGGCTGGGTGGACTTGCTTGGCCAGCGCATCCTGGAGGTGTGGTCCGGGCTGCCGGTGCTGTATCTGCTGATCATCCTGTCGGGCTTTGTCGAGCCCAACTTCTGGTGGCTGCTGGGGATCATGGCGCTGTTCTCCTGGCTGGCCCTGGTGGACGTGGTGCGCGCCGAGTTCCTGCGCGGCCGCAACCTGGAGTACGTCAAGGCGGCGCGGGCCTTGGGCTTGGGCGACGGCAAGATCATTCGCCGGCATATCCTGCCCAACGCCATGACCGCCACCTTGAGCTACCTGCCGTTTATTCTGACCGGGGCGATTTCGACCTTGAGCGCCCTGGATTTCCTCGGCTTCGGCATGCCGGCGGGCAGCGCGTCGCTGGGGGAACTGATCGCCCAGGGCAAGCAGAACCTGCAGGCGCCCTGGCTGGGCCTGACTGCGTTTTTCACCTTGGCGCTGATCCTGTCGCTGCTGGTCTTTATCGGCGAGGCGTTGCGTGACGCCTTCGACCCCCGCTCATGAGTAACTGCGTATGAACCTGATCGAGATCCGCGACCTCAGCGTCGCCTTCAGCGGCCAGACCGTGGTACGCAACCTGTGCCTGGATGTGCGCCCCGGCGAGTGCCTGGCGCTGGTCGGCGAGTCCGGCTCGGGCAAGTCGGTGACGGCCCATTCGATCCTGCAATTGCTGCCCGAGGCCGGTACTGCAACCACCGGCTCGGTGAAGTATCGCGGCCAGGAACTGGTCGGCGCCTCGGCCGCCACCCTGCAGAAATTGCGTGGCAACCGCATTGCGATGATTTTCCAGGAGCCGATGACCTCGCTGAATCCGCTGCACAGCATCGAAAAGCAGATCGGCGAAACCCTGCTGTTGCACAAGGGCCTGGGCGGCAAGGCGGCGCAGGCGCGCATTCTGGAGTTGCTCGAGCTGGTCGGCATCCAGAAACCCCAGGAGCGCCTCAAGGCTTACCCGCATCAGCTCTCCGGCGGCCAGCGCCAGCGGGTGATGATCGCGATGGCCCTGGCCTGCGAGCCAGAGTTGCTGATCGCCGACGAGCCCACCACCGCGCTGGACGTGACCGTGCAGCGCAAGATCCTGCTGCTGCTCAAGTCGTTGCAGCAGCGCCTGGGCATGTCGCTGCTGCTGATCAGCCACGACCTCAACCTGGTGCGCAGCATTGCCCAGCGCGTCTGCGTGATGCGCGCCGGAGAAATCGTCGAGCAGGCCGACTGCCAGACCTTGTTCACCGCACCGCAGCACCCTTACAGCCGCCTGCTGCTGGATGCGGAGCCGGCCGGCGAACCGCTGTGCAGCGATGCGCGCGAGACGGTGTTGCAGGTCGACGACCTGACCGTGCAATTCCCCCTCACGGGCGGACTGTTGCGGCGCAAGACTTACCTGCGTGCAGTGGACGGTATCAGCCTCAGCGTGCAGCGCGGCAAGACCCTGGGGATTGTCGGCGAGTCGGGCTCGGGCAAATCCACCCTCGGCCAGGCGATCCTGCGCCTACTGGATTCCACCGGCAGCATCCGCTTCCAGGGGACCGCCCTCGACCCGCTCAACCACCAGCAGATGCGCCCGTGGCGCAAGCAGATGCAGGTGGTGTTCCAGGACCCTTACGGCAGCCTCAGCCCACGCATGTCGGTGCAGCAGATCATCAGCGAAGGCCTGGAAGTGCATGCGCCGTGCAGCCTCGCCGAGCGTGACGCGCAAGTGATCCAGGTGCTCAAGGACGTGGGCCTCGACCCTGCCAGCCGGCACCGCTACCCGCATGAGTTCTCCGGCGGGCAGCGCCAACGCATTGCCATCGCCCGCGCGCTGGTGCTCAAGCCGGCGCTGATGCTGCTCGACGAGCCGACCTCCGCCCTCGATCGCACGGTGCAGAAACAAGTGGTCGCGCTGCTGCGCGAACTGCAGGAAAAGTATGGCCTGACCTACCTGTTCATCAGCCATGACCTGGCCGTGGTGCGCGCCATGGCGCATGACATGATCGTGGTGAAGGACGGCAAGGTGGTGGAGCGTGGCGCGAGCCATGCGGTATTCGACGCGCCGCAGCATCCCTACACCAAAGAGCTGCTGGCGGCGGCGCATATACCCTTGTAAACGCGCCTCCTGTGGGAGCGGGCTCGCTCGCGAAAGCGTTGTATCAGTGCCGGATTTATTGACTGGCACGCCGCCTTCGCGGGCAAGCCCGCTGCCACAGGATCGCGCCCATCCCCCATTTGTGTTGACGGCGTAAGCATGAACATCAACGAAAACCTCAAGGACTACCAACAGGTTCGTGGCCTGGCGATCCAGTCGTTGTTCGAGATTATCGAGCAGTCCAGCGAAGGCACGGTGATTGTCGACCGTGACGCGAATATCGTCTGGATGAACGAGCGCTACGCCAAGCGTTTCGGCCTGAACAGCGCCGATGAAGCCATCGGCCAGCCGTGTGAACAGGTGATTTCCAACAGCCTGTTGCGCCAGGTGGTGCGCAACGACCAGCCGATCCTGCTGGATATCCAGGACACGCCCAAAGGCCCGCTGGTGGTGATGCGCCTGCCGATCCACGACGATGCCGGCGCGGTAATTGGCGCCATTGGGTTTGCGCTGTTCGATGAGCTGCGCAACCTGTCGCCGCTGATCGAACGCTACCTGAGCATGCAGCAGGAGCTGGCCTCGACCCGTTCGTTGCTGCGCAAACGCCAGAGCAAGTACAACTTTGCGCATTTTATCGGCACCAGCGCGGCCAGCCTCGAAGTCAAGCGCCGCGCCCGGCGCAGCGCGAGTGCCGAGTCGCCAGTGTTGCTGCTCGGCGAAACCGGCACCGGCAAGGAGCTGCTGGCGCAAGCGATCCACGGCGCCTCGCCGCGGGCGCACAAGGCATTTGTCAGCATCAACAGCGCGGCGATTCCGCATGATTTGCTCGAGGCTGAGTTCTTCGGCACTGCGCCCGGCGCGTTTACCGGCGCCGACCGCAAGGGCCGTCCGGGCAAATTCCAGATTGCCCAGGGCGGCACGCTGTTCCTCGATGAAATCGGCGACATGCCACTGCCGCTGCAAAGCAAGCTGCTGCGGGTGCTGCAGGAAAAGGAATTCGAACCGGTGGGCTCCAACGAGATGCTGCACAGCGATGTGCGCGTGATCGCCGCGACGTCGATGGACCTCGAAGCGGCAATCAAGCGCGGGGAGTTTCGGGCAGACCTGTATTACCGGCTGAACGTGCTGCCGATCCAGGTGCCGCCACTGCGTGAACGCCTGGAGGATATTCCGGCGCTGAGCGAGGCGATCCTGGAGGAACTGCGCAGCCAGCACGAACTCGACCGTGACGCCCTGGGGTTGTTGGCGCAGCATGCGTGGCCGGGAAATATCCGCGAGCTGCGCAATGTGCTGGAGCGCGCGGCGTTGTTGAGTGATGACCTGGTGTTGGATGCCGAGGAAATTCGCGCGGCGATTGGCACCTTTACCCCGGTCGAGCGCACCGCAGTGCCGGCGGTAGCCGGTGAAACATTCAGCGCAGCACGCGAGCGCTTTGATCGGCAGGTGATTGCCGCGGCGCTTGCGGCGTGTGAAGGCAATGTGGTGGACGCGGCGCAGCAGCTGGGGCTCGGCAGGTCGACGCTGTACAAGAAGATGGTGGCGTTGGGCATTGCCCAGTCTCAATAAAGAGACGGAATTCCACAAACAAAGACACCCTAGTGTAGGAGCGGGCTTGCCCGCGATTGTGGTGTATCAGTGCCCTGTAAGCTGACTGGCGCGACGCTTTCGCGGGCAAGCCCGCTCCCACAGGGGATCTCCCGCAGTCTCAAAATAGAGACAAATCTCACGGTACGGTTGTTTTAATCGAAAAATTTCTATATATTTCAATGCGTTAAACACTTGGCACACATCTCGCTATAGCCCTTCCCCACCACAACACCCCACAAAAATAACAATCCGATGGAGACACACCATGAGTGTGATCATTGCCCTGGCAGCCCTCGCGCTGCTGATGCTGGCTGCCTACCGTGGCTATAGCGTTATCCTGTTTGCCCCCATCGCCGCGCTCGGCGCTGTCCTGCTCACCGATCCTTCTGCCGTTGCCCCCGCGTTTACCGGGGTGTTCATGGAGAAAATGGTCGGCTTCATCAAACTGTATTTTCCGGTGTTCCTGCTCGGGGCGGTGTTCGGCAAGCTGATCGAGCTGTCGGGCTTTTCGCGCTCCATCGTGGCGGCGGCGATCCGCTTGCTCGGCACCCGCCAGGCGATGCTGGTGATCGTACTGGTGTGTGCCCTGCTCACCTACGGCGGCGTGTCGCTGTTTGTGGTGGTGTTTGCGGTGTACCCGTTTGCCGCGGAGATGTTTCGCCAGAGCAATATCCCCAAGCGCCTGATCCCGGCGACCATCGCCCTCGGCGCGTTCTCGTTCACCATGGACGCGCTGCCCGGCACACCGCAGATCCAGAACATCATCCCCAGCACTTTCTTCAACACCACCGCCTGGGCCGCACCGTGGCTGGGGTTGATTGGCACGATCTTCGTGTTCTGCACCGGCATGCTGTACCTCGCGCGCCAACGCAACAAGGCCCAGCGCGCCGGTGAAGGCTACGGCACCGAGTTGCGCAACGAGCCGGAAACCGCCGACAACCTCAGCCTGCCGAACCCGTGGATTGCGCTGTCGCCGCTGATCCTGGTCGGCGTGATGAACCTGCTGTTCACCCACTGGATCCCCCAGTGGTATGGCAAGACCCACAGCCTCAGCCTGCCGGGCATGAGTGCGCCGGTGACCACCGAAATCGCCAAGCTCACCGCGATCTGGGCAGTGCAGGCGGCGTTGCTGGTGGGGATCCTGATGGTGCTGGTGTTTGGTTGGTCGGCGATCAAGAGCAAGCTTGCCGAAGGCAGTAAAAGTGCGGTCAGCGGTGCGCTGCTGGCGGCAATGAACACCGCGTCGGAATACGGCTTCGGCGCGGTGATCGCTTCGTTGCCAGGTTTTCTGGTGCTCGCGGACTGGCTCAAGGGCATCCCCAACCCGCTGGTCAACGAAGCAATTACCGTGACCTTGCTGGCCGGCATCACCGGTTCGGCCTCGGGCGGCATGAGCATCGCCCTGGCGGCCATGTCCGAGAGCTTTATTTCGGCGGCGCATGCGGCCAATATCCCCCTTGAAGTGCTGCACCGGGTCGCCGCCATGGCCAGCGGCGGCATGGACACCCTGCCCCACAACGGCGCGGTGATCACGCTGCTGGCCGTCACCGGCCTGACCCACCGCGAAGCCTACAAGGACATTTTCGGCATCACGATCATCAAGACCCTCGCGGTGTTCGTGGTGATCGGTACTTTCTACGCCACCGGCATTGTGTGAGGTTTTCATGACGACATTGAACGGCAAGACCGCCCTGGTTACCGGCTCCACCAGCGGCATCGGCTTGGGCATCGCACTGAGCCTGGCCAAGGCCGGCGCCAACCTGATCCTCAACGGTTTCGGCGACGCCAGCGCGGTGATTGCCCAGGTGCAGGCGTTCGGCGGCAAGGTCGGCCATCACCCGGCGGACGTCAGCGACCCGGCGCAGATCGCCGACATGATCGCCTACGCCGAGCGTGAATTCGGCGGCGTGGACATCCTGGTCAACAACGCCGGCATCCAGCATGTGGCGGCCGTGGAAGATTTTCCGGCGGAACGCTGGGACTCGATCATCGCGATCAACCTGTCCTCGGTGTTCCACAGCACGCGCTTGAGCTTGCCGGGCATGAAGGCCAAGGGCTGGGGGCGCATCGTCAACATCGCCTCGGTGCACGGCCAGGTCGGTTCGGTGGGCAAGGCCGCGTATGTCGCGGCCAAGCATGGCGTGATCGGCCTGACCAAGGTGGTCGGCCTGGAAACCGCCACCAGCAACGTGACCTGCAACGCGATTTGCCCGGGCTGGGTGCTGACGCCACTGGTGCAGAAGCAGATCGATGACCGCGCCGCCAATGGCGTCGACCCACAGCAGGCACAGCATGATCTGCTCGCGGAGAAACAGCCGTCGCTGGAGTTTGTCACGCCGCCACAACTGGGTGAGCTGGTGCTGTTCCTGTGCAGTGAGGCGGGTGCCCAGGTCCGCGGGGCCGCCTGGAACATCGACGGTGGCTGGCTGGCCCAGTAACCCGTCCGATGCGCCAAACACCGGTGATTTCTGGCTGACTTCATACAAGAACTAGAGACCGTGCTGATGTCCGACATCCTCTGGCAACCCTCCCCCGAACGCATCCGCAACACGCGGATGGACCAGTTCCGGCGCTATATCAACGAACACCACAGCGTGCAGCTCGACGACTACCCCGCCCTGCACCAATGGAGCATCGACCAGCGCCCGGCCTTCTGGCAGGCGATCGTGGCATTTTTCGAGGTGCAATTTCGCAGCCCGCCCTCGGCCACGCTGATCGAAGACCGCGAGATGCCCAGCGCCCAGTGGTTTCCCGGCGCCACGCTGAATTTTGCCGAACACCTGCTGCGCCGCCGCGATGCCCACCCCGCCGTGGTTGCCATCAGCGAAGACGGCCGGCGCGAACAACTGACTTACGCCGAACTCGCGGCCCACGTCGCCGGCCTGCAGCGCAGCCTGCGTGCGGCCGGGGTCGGCGTGGGTGACCGGGTCGCCGCGTGCATGCCCAACACCTGGCAAACCCTGGTCGGCATGCTCGCCACCACCAGCCTGGGCGCCATCTGGTCATGCTCATCGCCGGACTTCGGCACCCAGGGCGTGATCGACCGTTTCGGCCAGATCGAGCCCAAGGTGCTGATCACCTGCGCCGGCTACCGCTATGCCGGCAAAACCATCGACCAGAGCACCAAGCTGAATGAAATCCTGGAGCGCCTGCCGTCCCTGCAGCAATTGATCATCGTGCCGTACGCACGGCCGCAGGCGCAGGTCGAGGACTACCGGACCCAGGCCAAAGTCGCGCTGTGGGAGGACTTCTATCGCGCCGGTGGCGAGCCGGAATTTGTCCCGGTGCCGTTCGATCATCCGCTGTACATCCTGTATTCCAGCGGCACCACCGGCGTGCCCAAGTGCATCATCCACGGCACAGGTGGCGTGTTGCTCACCCACCTCAAGGAACACGGCCTGCACGCCGACCTTTCGCGTGAGGATTGTCTGTTCTACTACACCACCTGCGGCTGGATGATGTGGAATTGGCTGGTGTCGGTACTGGCCCTGGGGGCCACGGCGGTGCTGTATGACGGCTCGCCGTTCCATCCGGGGCCGGAGCGCTTGATCGATCTGATCGACGCGGAACGCATCAGCGTGTTCGGCACCAGCCCCAAGTTTCTCGCCACCCTCGAAAAGGCCGGGCTGCAACCGCGCCTGAGCCATGACCTGGGCAGCCTCAAGGGGCTGATTTCCACTGGTTCGCCGCTCTCGCCGCAGAGCTACGACTACGTGTACCGCGAAATCAAGGGTGAGCTGTGCCTGTCGTCGATGTCCGGCGGCACCGATATCGTCTCCTGCTTTGTAATCGGCAACCCGGTGTTGCCGGTGCGTCGCGGTGAAATGCAGTGCAAGAGCCTGGCGATGGCCATCGAAGTCTGGGATGACCAGGGCCAGCCGCTGGTCGGCGAAAAAGGCGAGCTGGTGTGCACCCGGCATTTCCCGGCTATGCCGATTGGCTTGTGGAACGATCCGGGCCAGAAGAAGCTGCGCGCCTCCTACTTCAGCCAGTTCCCTGGCGTGTGGGCGCAAGGCGACTACGCCGAACAGCGCCCCAACGGCAGCCTGCTGATCCACGGACGCTCCGACGCAGTGCTCAACCCGGGCGGTGTGCGTATCGGCACGGCAGAGATTTATCGCCAGGTGGAAAAAGTCCCGCAGGTAGTGGAAAGCCTCGCCATCGGCCAACGCTGGCAGGACGACGTGCGGGTGGTGCTGTTTGTGCGGCTCAACGACGGCGTCACGCTGGACGAGGCGCTGGAGCAGCAGATTCGCCAGGTCATCCGCGCCAACACCACGCCACGTCACGTGCCGGCGAAGATCCTTGCCGTCACCGATATCCCGCGCACCATCAGCGGCAAAATCGTCGAACTGGCGGTGCGCAATGTGGTGCATGGCGAGCCGGTCAAGAACACCGACGCACTGGCCAATCCGGAGGCGCTGGCGCAGTTTCGCGACCGTCCTGAACTGGCCTGAAGATGAAAGGTTTCAGCCCTGAAGCACTCATTTGAAGACAAAGCCCCAATGCATGCTATTTTTCGAGGGGTAGTCAGCCGTTCCCGACTCACGGGATAATCGGCCTTTGTCATTTTCAAAGCGTCATGCTCAGGGCTTTTTCATGAAAGGAACATCCACCGGTAGCGAAGCTGCTGCATTGATTGCGCGGCTGGACTGGGCGCAAAGCCCCCTCGGTGAGGCCAATGATTGGCCGCAAAGCCTGCGCACAGCCGTGGATATCGTCGTCAATTCGCCGATGCCGATGCTCCTGCTGTGGGGCAGCCAACTCACCCAGCTCTACAACGATGGCTTCGCGCGCCTGGCGGGCAACAAGCACCCCGAGGCGATGGGCCAGCCGGCCCATGCGACATGGCCGGAGCTGGAAAGCTTTACCGGACCGGTCTACGACGCCGTACTCAGCGGCCAGGTACGCACCTTCAGCGAGCAGCGCTTCGTGCTGCAACGCGACCACCGCGATACCGACATCTGGCTGGACCTGACCTACAGCCCGATCCGCGACGAAAGCGGCTGCGTGGCCGGCATCCTGGTCACCGCCATCGAAACCAACGAGCGTCGGCGCGTCACCCTCGAACTGCAACAGCGCTCCGAAGACAGCCTCAAGGCCCAGCACAACAGCGAGCAACGCCTGCAACTGGCCCTGGCCGCCACCGACGCGGTGGGCACCTGGGACTGGGACATCGGCGAGGACCGCTTTATCGCCGATGCGCACTTCGCCTACCTGCATGGCGTTGATCCCGACGATGCCGGGCTGCTGCCCATCAGCGCCTACCTGCAAGGCGTGCACCCCGAAGACCGCGCCATGGTGGCGCGCAGCATCAAGCACTGCATCACCTTCGGCACCGAGTACGCCGAGGAATACCGTCTGCTGCAGGCCGATGGCCAGGTGCGCTGGGTGTTTGCCCGTGGCCGCTGCTACAAGGACGCGCACGGCCGCCCGGCGCGCTTCCTCGGCGCCGCGCTGGACCTCACCGAGCGCAAGCACACCGAGCAGGCCTTGCGCCAAAGCCAGACCGAGCTGCAACTGATCATCAACGCCATGCCGGTGCTGATCGGCTATGTCGATCACGAACAACGCTTTCGGCTGAACAACAGTGCCTACCTTGAGTGGTACGGCATGACGCCCCAGGAGCTGTACGGCAAGAGCATCCGCGAAGTGCTCGGCGAGGAGGTGTATGCCGGGCGCGCGGACAAGATTGCCGCCGCGCTCAAGGGCAAGGCCTGCAGCTTCATGACCATCACCCCGCACCGCGACGGCCGACCGCGCCATGCGCTGATGAAGTACCTGCCGCGCTTCAGCAATGACGGTTCGGTGAATGGTTTCTACATCTTTGTGATCGACGAGACCGAACGCAAGCTCACCGAAGAAGCCCTGCGCCACCTCAACGAGAACCTCGAGGAACGCGTGGCCCAGCGCACCCAGGCGCTGGCCGAGGCCAACCAGCGCCTGCAGAACGAAATGTTCGAGCGCGAGCGCGCCGAAGATGCCCTGCGCCATGCGCAGAAAATGGAAGCGGTGGGCCAGCTCACCGGCGGTATCGCCCACGACTTCAACAACATGCTCACCGGCATCATCGGCAGCCTCGACCTGATGCAGCGTTACATCGCTGCCGGGCGCAGCGACGACATCGGCCGTTTCGCCGACGCCGCGGTGTCCTCGGCCCATCGCGCGGCCGCCCTCACCCATCGGCTGCTGGCGTTCTCCCGGCGCCAGTCGCTGGACCGCCGCCCGACTGACCCCAACCAGCTGGTGGCCTCGCTGGAAGACTTGTTCCGGCGCACCAAGGGCGCGCACATCAGCCTCAAGGTGCAACTGGGCCACGACATCTGGCCGGTGAACACCGACGCCAGCCAGCTGGAAAACGCCCTGCTCAACCTGGTGATCAACGCGCGCGACGCCATGCCCGATGGCGGCGAGATCCTGATCGAGACCGCCAACAGTTATCTCGACGGCACCGACATCACCACCCTTGAACCGGTGCGCGCCGGCGACTACGTGATGCTCGGCGTGTGCGACAACGGCACCGGCATGGCGCCGAAGATCCTGGCCAAGGCATTCGACCCGTTCTTCACCACCAAGCCCATCGGCCAGGGCACCGGCTTGGGGCTGTCGATGATCTATGGGTTTGCCCAGCAATCCGGTGGCCACGTGACCATTCAGAGCGAACCAGGCCAGGGCACTTGCGTGCGCCTGTACCTGCCACGCCTGCACGGCACCGCCCTGGAAAGCAGCCTGCCGCCGAACCTCAGCGAGGCACCGCTGGCGCTGGCCGGCGAAGCCGTGGTGGTGGTCGAGGATGACCCGGCGGTGCGCATGCTGGTGGTGAATGTGCTCGACGAACTCGGCTACACCGCGCACCAGGCCGCCGATGCCCGCACCGCGCTGCCGCTGCTGGAATCGGATTTGCGCGTGGACTTGCTCGTCACCGACGTCGGCCTGCCGGGCATGAATGGTCGGCAGCTGGCGGAAATCGCACGCCAGCATCGACCGGGGCTCAAGGTGCTGTTCATGACTGGTTACGCTGAAAAAGCCGCCGAGCGCCAGGGCTTCCTGGAGGACGGCATGGACATGGTCGCCAAGCCATTTTCCATCGACTTGCTGGCGACAAAAATCCGCAGCATGATCAGCGTCGAAGAGTGAGTTCAGGCATAATCGCGCGCCGTCGCACACCTGGTAGAGATCAATGAAAGCCCAAGCCCGCCATATCCTGGTGAAAACCAGCGAAGAAGCCGAACAACTCAAGCAACGCATTGCCAAGGGCGAAGCGTTTGATGTGTTGGCCAAGAAGTACTCGACCTGCCCGTCCGGCAAGCGCGGCGGGGACCTGGGTGAAGTGCGGCCGGGGCAGATGGTCGGGGCGATCGATGCGGTGATCTTCAAGAAGCCGGTAAAAGTGGTGCACGGGCCGATCAAGAGCAAGTTCGGGTATCACCTGGTGCAGGTGTTTTACCGGGATTGATCGCTTGTTGCTGTGGTGGTTAGTAATGCCGAGCGGGCTTTCGTGATGAGCGGGCTTGTTGTGGTGAGCGGGCTTGCCCCGCGTTGGGCTGCGTAGCGGCCCCAAAAATCTTGGGAGCGCTGCGCACTCCAACGCGGGGCAAGCCCGCTCACCACAGAAGCCCACTCACCACCACAAGCCCCCCACTTGCCACAACCACAAGCCCGCTCACCACACGGAGCGGCTTAAATTCGCGGGATGAGCGCTCCAGGCACTTGAATCACCCGGCTCGCCAACCGATGTCCGGCCAAGGCGGCCTCCTCTGGTGAGCCGCCTTTCAGCCGACCCGCCAAATACGCCGCACTGAACGAATCCCCCGCCGCTGTGGTGTCCACCACTTTCTCGACCTTCAGCGCCGGCACTGAAAAGCGCTCGCCGTTGCAGCGAATCAAGCACGCATCCGCCCCGCGCTTGAGCACCACTTCGGCGATACTCGGATAGGCCGCGAACACCTGCTCGCTGTCTGCATAGCCAAACAAGGCGCGCTCGTCATCCTCGGTGAGCAAGGCGATGTCCACCTCGGCCAACACCGTGTGATACGCCGCGCGTGCCGCTTCGACACTGGCCCACAGGCGCGGCCGGTAGTTGTTGTCGAACACCACTCGGCCGCCGCGCCGACGGGTTTCCACCAGCGCTTGCAGCAAACGCGCGCGCCCGACTTCACCCAATACCGCCAGGGTGATACCGCTGAAATACACCACGTCATAACCCGGCAAGGCCGCCAGGATCGGCTCGGCGGCCGGCGTGGTGAAGCAGTCGCGCACCGCCGCTTCGTTGCGCCAGTAGAGGAATTTGCGCTCGCCGTTGGCGTCGGTCTGGATGCAATAAAGCCCCGGCAGGCGTCCAGGCAGGCGCTGGACCTGCGCCAGGCCAAGGCCCTCTTCGGCCCATTGCGCGCACATGGCATCGCTGAAACTGTCGTCGCCCAGGGCGGTGACGTAGTCGACGGCGCCGCTATCGCCCAGCTCGCGGCGCAGGTACACCGCCGCGTTGAGGGTGTCGCCGCCGAAGCTCTGGTGCAGGCTGCCATCGGCGCGGTGTTGCAGTTCGATCATGCATTCGCCGATCAGGGCGATGCGCAAGGGTGTGTTCATGCCAACTCATCTCTGGTGTTCTTTAGGGCCTCATCGCCGGCAAGTGGGCGCCTGCAGGGGAAAGCGCTGCCAGGCCGGCGATGGGGCGACGCGGACTAGAAGCAGGTTTGCAGGGACTCGATCACCTGCAACTGCTCATCCACCAGGCAGCCGACCTGCCACTTGTCGAAGGTCAGGCAAGGGTGCGAAGTACCGAACGAAATGATGTCGCCGATACGCAGCTCCACGCCCGCCGCCACGCTCATGAAGGCGTGCTGGTCCATCACCGCGGTGACGGTGCAGGCGCTTACGTCATCGCCTTCCGCCGGCACGATCCCGGCCTTGTAGCGCTTGAGCGGCACCGGCAGACCGGCGTCGTAGGCCACGTCGCGCTTGCCCAGGGCAATCACCGCAAAACCTGGCTCGGGCAGCGATTGCACATGGGCCCAGACTTCCAGTGCCGGGCGCAGGCCTTCGTTGAGATCGCTGCGGCGGTCAAGCACGCAGCACTGTGCTTGCTTGTAGATGCCATGGTCGTGGGCCACGTAGCTGCCAGGGCGCAGAACACTGAGAAAACGGCCGGCGGCGTTCTGCTCTTCGAACGACTCGGCGATCAAGTCGTACCAGGCCGAACCCGAGGCGGTGACGATCGGTTTGGGCAGGTCAAAGGAGCCATTGTTCTGCAGATCGACAGCCAGGCGCACCAGGCTGGCGGCGAAGTCGCGGATGCCGCTGATGGCGTGCTCGCCGTGGATCACGCCTTCATAGCCTTCGATCCCCGTGAGGGCCAGCGCCGGCTGGGCCTTGATCGCCTTCGCCAGGTCACGCACTTCCTGCTCGCTGCGGCAGCCGCAACGCCCCCCCACCACACCGTATTCGATCATCACGTTCAGGCGCAGGCCACGGGCAGCGAAAAACAGACCGAGGTCGGCGACGTTGTCCGGGTGATCGACCATGCAGTGGAAGTCGAAATCCTGGTCGGCCAGCAGGTCGGCGATCAATGCCATGTTCGGCGCGCCGACCAGTTGGTTGGCCATCAACACGCGACGCACGCCACCGGCATACGCAGCACGGACCTGCACGGCGTTGGCCAGGGTGATGCCCCAGGCGCCGGCCTCGATCTGGCGTTGGAACAGCGCCGGCATCATGCTGGTCTTGCCATGGGGCGCAAGCTCTGCGCCACTGCGGCTGACAAAGTCCTGCATCCAGCGGATGTTGTGTTCCAGGGCCTCGCGGTGCAGCACCAGGGCAGGCAGGCTGACGTCGCGGACCAGGTGGGCACCGACGGCGGCGGCGCCTTTTTCAACGGCATTGTTGGCAGGCATGGAAGGTTCCTATTCGTTGATGCGACGGGCCAGGTTGTTGGCGCTTTCGATCAGCACCCGGCGGTAGTCGTTGTAATTTTTGATCGCATCGGCGCGCGGCGCGACGATGCACAGGGTCGCAATGCTGATGCCCTGCGCGTCCCGCACCGGGGCGGCAAAGCAATGGGTAAAGGTGTCGGCCACACTGTCGAAGGAGAAGAACCCATCGAGCGTGGCCTGGCGGATCTGGGCCAGGAAGGTCTCGAGCGGCAGGCGCTGGCCGTCCGGCAGGATGAAGTCGGCGTAGTCGATCAGGTCGATGATCTGCTGGTCGCTCAAGTGCCCCAGCAACAGGCGCCCGGACGCGGTCCACGGGATCGGCGCGTTTTCGCCGATGTCCGAGGAAATACGAAAATGCCGCTCACCCTCGCGCATCAGCGCGACCGTGTACTTGCGCCCATTGAGCAGGCACATCTGCGCGGTTTCGTGGGTCTGGCTGACGATTTCCTGCAGGGCTTGGTCGGCCTCGCGGGTCAGGTCGAAATGACGCAAGTGCGCCTGGCCGAGAAAGTACAGCTGGCGACCCAGGTAGACGTGACCGTCCTTGCCGACCGTTTCCAGGATGCGCCGTTCGAGCAGGGACGCGACCAGTTCGTAGACAGTGGATTTCGGGCTGCCGATGCCGCTGGCGATATCATTCGGGCGCAGGGGCTGGCCGATTTCCTTGAGAAAATCGAGGATATCGAACGCCCGGTCCAGGCCCTTGGCGCGGCGTTTGATGGTGTCTTCGGTCATGGCGGTTTTCGGTCCGGTCAGAATGTTGCTATCAACACAAATCCCCTGTGGGAGCGGGCTTGCTCGCGAATGCAGTGGATCAGTTACAGGTGCGCTTAATGACACACCGCATTCGCGAGCAAGCCCGCTCCCACATTTGATCAGCTTTGGGCTTCAGATCCGGGCATTTAGCCTTTTTTCTTGTAGGCCACGCAATCGATCTCGACCTTGCAGTCCACCATCATGTTGGCCTGCACGCAGGCGCGCGCCGGGGCGTGTTCCGGGGTGAAGTATTCACCGAACACCTTGTTGAAACTCCAGAAATCCCGTGGGTCTTCCAGCCAGACGCCGACGCGCACCACATCTTTCAATTCGTAACCGGCCTCTTCGAGGATCGCCACCACGTTACGCATGGTCTGGCGGGTCTGTTCGATGATGCCGCCGTTGATGATTTCACCGTCCACCGCTGGCACCTGGCCCGAGACGTAGAGCCAGCCGTCCGCTTCCACCGCGCGGGCGAAAGGACGTGGCTGGCCACCGCCGGCGGTGCTGCCGGTGCCGTAACGAGTAATGCTCATAAATATATCTCCTGCTAATAAATCGATTAAAAACGAATGTTCTTCAAAAACTCCGCCAGGCGCGGCGATTGCGGCCGCTCGAAGATGTCCTTCGAGGTGCCCTGCTCTTCAATGCGGCCCTGGTTCATGAACACGATCTTGTCGGACACTTCATAGGCAAAGCGCATTTCGTGGGTGACCAGCAACATGGTCATGCCCTCTTCCGCCAGGCCCTTGATCACGCTGAGCACCTCCCCGACCAGTTCCGGGTCGAGGGCCGAGGTAACTTCGTCGAACAGCATCAGGCTGGGATTCATCGCAATCGCGCGGGCAATCGCCACACGCTGCTGCTGGCCACCCGAGAGCTGGCCCGGGAAGTGATTGCGCCGCTCCAGCAGGCCGACGCGGTCGAGCCATTTTTCAGCGAGAGCCACGGCTTCGTCCTTGCCCATCTTCTTGACCTTGAGCAGGCCGAGGGTCACGTTCTGCAACGCGGTCAGATGTGGGAACAGGTTGAATTGCTGGAACGCCATGCCCGTCATCGCGCGGTGCTGGGCAATCACCCGCTCGGGGTGACGTACGCGTTTGCCGGCAATCTCGCTGTAGCCGATGGACTCGCCATCCAGGGTGATCTGGCCACCCTGGAATTCCTCCAGCAGGTTGACGCAGCGCAGCAGCGTGGTCTTGCCCGAGCCGCTGGAGCCGATCAATGTCACCACGTTGCCGCGCTGCATGGACAGGTCGACGCCCTTGAGCACTTCGACCTGGCCGTATTGCTTGCGCAGGCCACGGATGTTCAGCAGCGGTTGGTTGGTTTGAGGTTGGTTCATGGCAAGGCCACCCGCTTTTCAATGTAGCGCCCGAATAACTCGATGGCGTAGTTGATGACAAAGAACATAAAGCCTGCGAACAGGTAGAACTCCAGGGTCATGAAGGTGCGTGCGATCACCTGTTGGGTGCTCAGCAGCAGTTCGGCCACGCCGATCACCGACAGCAAGGTCGAGGCCTTGACGATTTCCGTGGAGGAATTGACCCAGGTCGGCAAGATCTGGCGCAGCGCCTGGGGCAACAGCACGTAGCCCAGGGACTGGTAAAACGTCAGGCCGATGGCCTTGCCCGCTTCCAGTTGCCCACGGGGAATGGCTTGCAGCGCGCCGCGCACGATTTCCGAGACATGAGAGCCGCAGAACAGCGTGAGCCCAACGGCACCGGCCTGGAATGCGCTGATCTGCCAACCGAGCGCCGGCAGCATGTAGAAGCACGCCAACACCAGCACAAACACCGGCGTGCCACGGATCAGGTCGACATACAGGCGAAACGGCGCGCGCATCCAGAATTTGCCGTAGGTCAGGATCAACCCGGCGACGATACCGATCAGCGTGCCGAAAATAATCGCCAGTGCCGAGACATACACACTGGCCTGGAACCCCGCCCAGAGGGTGTCCCGGGCGATCCACAACTCATGCAACCAGCTGGGGGATTCGTACATGGAAACCTTCCTTAACGACGGATCGCCAGACGCTGTTCCAGGTAACGGAGCAGCATGGCAATGAGGTAACAGGCAGCCACGTAGAGCGCGGTCGTGACCAGCCAGGTTTCAATCACCCGGTAGCTTTCGACGTTGATCTTGCGGGCGTAATAAGTCAGCTCGGGCACCGCAATGGCCGCGGCCAGCGAGGTGTCCTTGAACAGCGAAATAAAGTTGTTCGACAGCGCTGGCAGCACGTTGCGCAACATCACCGGCACGGTGATATAGGCACGGATCCGCCATTCGCCCAGGCCGATGGCCAGGCCGGCTTCGCGCAAGCCCTTGGGAATATTCAACAGCCCGGCGCGGAACACTTCGGTCAGGTAGGCCCCGGCGTACAACGACAAGGTGATGATGAACGAGGGGATCTTGTCCAGGCGGATACCCAGGCTGGGCAGCGCAAAGTAGATCAACAGGATCAGCACCAGGATCGGCGTATTGCGGATCACCGTCACATAGACCGAGGCGAGCACGCGCAAGACCTTGTGTTTGGACAGCATGGCAAATGCCATCAACAGGCCGATCACGCAACCGATGGCGATCGACAGCAGCGCCAGCTCGAGGCCCAGGCCGAGCCCCGCCAGCAAGCTGGGGAAGTCGCGCCACACGGCGGCAAAGTTCAACTGATAGTTCATGGTCGGCAGTACCTGAATGGGGCGCCGTCAGCGACGCCCCAGCGTTTACGAATTACTTGAACTCAACCGGGAAGCCGATCGCCGGTTCCGGCAGATCCACACCGAACCATTGCTTGAACGAGGCCTTGTAGGTCGGGAACTCCACGCCGGTCATGGCTTCATGCAGCGCGGTGTTGACGAAGTTCAGCCAGTCCTGGTCGCCACGCTTGACGGCGCACGCGTAGGTTTGCGGGCTCCAGGCGTAGGTCGGGCTGCGGTAGCGGCCGGGGTTCTGCACCATCAGGTATTTGACCGAGGACTGGTCGGTGGCGGCGGCATCGGCGCGGCCGGAGTTCACCGCCTGGTACATCAGGTCGACGCTGTCGTACTGGTCGACCTTGGCCTTGGGCAGTGCCTGGTGCACCAGTTCCTCGGCGTAGACGTTCTGCAGCACGGCGACGGTGACGCCATCACCGGCGGCCTGCAGGTCTTCGATTTCCTTGTATTTGCTGTTGTTCGGCAGCAGCAGGCCCACACCTTCACGGTAGTAAGGCAGGGTGAATGCCACTTGCTGCGCACGGCTGGCGGTGACGGTGATGAACTGGCAACTCATGTCGACCTTGTCGGTCAGCAGGTTGGGAATCCGTGCGTCGGACGACTGCACCACAAACTCGACCTTGCTCGGGTCGTTGAACAGACCCTTGGCCACAATGCGGCCGATGTCGATATCAAACCCCTGCAACTTGCCATCCGCTCCCTGGAAGTGCCACGGCGCATTGGTACTGCCTGTACCCACGATCAGGTGCCCACGCTTGAGCACATCATCGAGCTTGCTGTCCGCCGCCTGCACTACGCTGGCGAGGGAAGCCGATGCGGCGAAGAGAAAAACACACGCTTTAAACACGGAAGGTCGGTGATGCATGACAAGCACTCCAGGAGTTGTGTATTCCGCTATACCGGAACTTAGTATGTAACAACGGAATAGACAGCAGAAAGTGTGCCACACGCGGTAACAGAAAAATATGACAGGACTAAATTGCTTATAAATCAGCTAGATGAACACTCGCGATTCAACAGGCGTTGCGCCACTACCTGAAATCATTTTGCTACCCAAGGCCCCAGACGCCGGTGACAGCCACCGGCCCGTGCGCCACAACGGTGTTACCCCGCACCATCACGGTGCGCGGCAGGCATGGAAAAATCGCGGCGCTCGGCTAGCCTTGATGCAATGCCTACACGCCCCGCTGCAGGAGCCGGCTTGCTGGCGAAAATCGTCAACGCTGACGCCGGCGCCGACAGATGGGCGCCATTTGGTTGAGAGGGTCTATGTCGATAAAAGTCTGTCTTGTCGCCGGCTTGCTGACGTTGCTGGTGGCCGGCAACGCTGCGGCCAGTAACGACCGCCGTGAATGCAAGGAAGAACTGCGCAAGCTCAACGATGCCTTGAGCACCAACTACACCAGCCAGAATCATCATGGTTACCGCCAGGCGAAAGCCTCGCGGGACAACCTGGAATACAAGAAATGCGCGAGCCAGGCCCGCAAGGCGCGCGAGCGGGTGGAGCGCGACGATGACCTGTGAAGGTTGACAGTAGACGCAGGTGATATCCCGGCTTAGCGTTGGCAACACACCCACGCGGCCTGAAGGGAGATGACCATGGGAGTGGCCACGCAAGAAATTTCCAATGCGCAGGAGTTTGCCAGGGTACTTAACACACCACGCCCGGTGTTCATTCTGTTTGTTACCGAACACTGCGCTGCCTGTGCGACTGCAGGGCCGCTATTTGCCAGGACGGCCGGCAGGCATCCCTGGATCGTCAGCCTGATACTCGATTGCGCGCACACGCCGAGGCACCCTGATGTGACGGGCACCCCGACATTACTGATCTACCTGGACGGAGCCCTGGTAGACAAACTCAAAGGTTTCGGCCCTGAAGAAGAACAAGTGCAGTGTGTGCAGGCCTTGTTCAGCCGCTATGACCGCAGCCTGCGTGCAAAAGCACCTGCGTCACCCGGCGCTCCTCCACTGCGGCTACCGTCAGACGCCAGCCCTCATGCTCCAGGCTATCGCCCACCACCGGCAGGCGGTCGAGCAGGCTCATCACCAAACCCGCCAGGGTTTGATAATCCTCGGTTGCGGCAGCCTTGAAACCGGTACGCTGACGCACCAGGTTCAGGTTCAAGGCGCCATTGGCACGGTAGCCACCCGCTTCCTCGACAATGTCCGGGCCCTCGACTTCACTGGCGTCCGGCAACTCACCGGCGATGGATTCAAGGATGTCGGTCATGCTCAGCACCCCCATGAAGTCGCCGAATTCGTTGATCACGAAGGCGATATGGGTCGACTCCTGACGCATCTGCTCCAGCGCGTTGAGAATCGAAAAACTCTCGAGCAAGTTGATCGCGCGGCGCGCCAGGTGCTCCAGGTTCGGCTCGTTGCCGGCCAGGTATTCCTTGAGCAACTCCTTCTTGTGCACAAAGCCCAAAGGCTCATCGACATCGCCGTTGCGGATCAACGGCAACCGCGAGTAAGACGAATGCATCAGTTTCAGGCGGATAGTCTCGGGATCGTCCGCCAGGTCAATACAGTCGACCTTGGCCCGCGGCGTCATCAGTGTGCGAATCGGCCGCTCGGCCAGTTGCAGCACACCGCTGATCATCACGCGCTCACGCCGATCGAACAGCGGGCCCTGTGCAGCATCCGGCTCGCCCAGCAGGTCGGCAACCTCTTCACCCACTTCCTCCACCGCCAGGCTACGCCCGCCGAGCAAGCGCATCACCGCATGCGCGGTACGCTCGCGCACCGGCAGCACACCTTGTGCAGACTTCTTGCGACGTGCGCGGGCAATCTGGTTGAACACCTCGATCAGGATCGAGAAACCAATCGCTGCGTACAGATAGCCTTTCGGGATGTGGAAGCCCAGGCCTTCGGCGGTCAGCGCGAAGCCGATCATCATCAAAAAGCCCAGGCACAGCATGATCACCGTCGGGTGCGCGTTGACGAATCGCGTCAGCGGCTTGCTCGCCACGATCATCAGGCCGATGGACACGATCACCGCGATCATCATGACCGCCAGCTCATCCACCATGCCCACGGCGGTAATCACCGCGTCGAGGGAGAACACCGCGTCAAGCACCACGATCTGCGCCACGATCGGCCAGAACATCGCATAAGCCACGTTGCCGGAGCGCTGTGCCACATGCCCTTCGAGGCGTTCGTGCAACTCCATGGTGGCCTTGAACAACAGGAACACACCGCCAAACAGCATGATCAGGTCACGCCCCGAGAAGCTCTTGTCGAACACCTCGAACAACGGCTGGGTCAGCGTGACCAGCCAGGAAATACTCGCCAGCAAGCCCAGGCGCATCAGCAGCGCCAGCGACAAACCGATCAAGCGCGCACGGTCGCGCTGCTCCGGTGGCAGCTTGTCCGCCAGGATCGCGATAAACACCAGGTTGTCGATACCCAGCACCAGTTCCAGCACAATCAAGGTCAACAGGCCGAGCCAGGCCGTTGGATCCGCTAACCATTCCATTTATAGAGTCTCTTTACAGGTTTCAGAATGCCGGGCACGGCAAGGCGCGATCAGTGGATGACCGGGACAAGGTTAGCAAGCGAAATACGGGGTGCTTCAGCGGGAACAGCAACAGCGGATGTCTTGGGGAAAGACGACTGGGAGGCTCCGAGAGGGTGTTCATGCAAGTCCTGAAATGACAAAAGGACTTGAATCCTACAGCCGAAATACAAATTTCCTACAACGCAAAACTATTACAAGATCTGTACACCAAGCCAACACAAAACCCATTTAGCAGCGGGCTTGCTGGTGAAGGTGGTGTGTCAGTCAACACATGAATTAACTGAATCGCCGCCTTCGCGAGCAAGCCCGCTCCCACATTTTGCTCTGCGTCGTGTCAGCTTTTACGGGTTGCATCATCCAGCGCCAAAATCGTATGCGCATTGGTCACCGTCGTCGCCAGCGTATTAATCACCCCCGATCGCAAAGCCCCCAGCGTCGCCGCGGCCTTGGTGTTCTCGCTGGCAATCGCCACCACGTCTGGAATCCGAAACAGCTCCTGCACCGTCAACCCGATTACCCGCCCCTGAATCGCGTTGACCGCCGGCTGGCCGTGAATGTCGATAAAGTCATAGCCCATCATGTCGCCCACAGTGCCGGACAACCGCGCCTGGGCAATTTCCTGGGGCGAGAACCAGCCCATGCGCACCATGTTGCTGTTCTCGCTCATGTCGCCAATACCGATCAAGGCGATATCGGCACGCCGCGCCCGGTCGAGGGTCGAGCGCACCGTGTCGTTATTGATCAACACCCCGCGCAGCTCCGGGTTAGCCACCAGGGCTGGGGCGTACAGGCTTTCGCTTTCACCGCCAAACCGCAGCGCCAGGCGCCGGCAGATATGGTCGGGGTTCATGTATTCGCCCGCCTTGAGCGAACCGCCGATCGCACAGACAAACGTGCAGTTGCGCGTCACCGGCAGGAACACGTTATCGGCCACCGCACCGACGTTGCGCCCCATGCCCACGGCGACAATCATGCCGTCGCTGAGCGTCTTGTTCAGGTAGTTGGCGACCAGGCTGGCGACGGCCGAGCGCTGGGTGTCGGGCTCACTGTGATCGACGGCGATCAACGCGCGATCCAGCTTGAAGCGCTTGACCAGGGCCTGCTCCAGCTCGTTGTTCATGGCCGGATGCTGCAACACGCGCACCTCGACAATGCCCTCATCGCGTGCACGCTTGAGCAGGCGACTGACCTTTGCGCGTGACAGGTCGAAGCGCTTGGCGATGGCTTCCTGAGTGACGTTCTCAAGGTAATAGAGCATCGCCACTTCGGTCATCTGATCGATATCGCTGGCGATGCGCTGGGTACTGTCACTCATGGGGACGGGCTTCCGTTTCGGCGTCAAAGGCGCATTCTCCCGACTCTTGCCCCGTTTAGTCCACTACTGATGCCCATCGCGCTCGATTGCATTGATGCGCTCGACCTTGGCCCCGGAACGCGCCGCTTCGAACTCCGACTCCAGGAACGACTTGACGATGCTCTTGGCCAGCTCGGCGCCGATTACCCGCGCACCGATGGACAGGATCTGCGCATCGTTGCTCTTGCGTGCACGCTCCGCCGAATAGGTGTCATGGGCCTGGGCCGCGCGGATGCCCAGCACCTTGTTGGCCGAAATGGCCATGCCGATCCCGGTGCCGCACACCAGCACGCCCAGCCGCTGCTGCCCGGCATTGATCGCAGTGGCCACGGCCAGGGCGATGTCCGGATAAAGCACGGGCGCAGTGGAATGGGTGCCGAAGTCGGTCACCGGATAGCCCAGCGCCTCGATATGGCGCTTCAACAGCTCTTTGAGCTCAAAACCTGCTTCATCGCATCCGATAGCCACCGGGAAAGGTGTGTTCATGGCGTCTGGCTCCGCTGCCGTGATCGTATTTATGACTGATCAAATGATCATTCAGTGAAATTCCGCTCAGACATTTCGCGGTCATCCAACCCTCTATGTCAAGCATGATTTAACTGACCCTGCAGTCAAAGGCGTCAAAAACGGCCTTATAGACCGCCAAGATGAGAATCATCGCTTTTACATGAAAGAGATTGACTGATCAGAATTTCATTTGATACACATATGATCACAGCGAAACATGACTGTGCGACCTAATAAGAATTCACAGCACGAGGACACGCCGATGGCCACGCCATTACTGCTCCAGGCTGAACACGTCGCCAAGGCTTACGCCGGGGTCCCTGCCCTGCGTGACGGGCGCCTCTCTCTGCGGGCCGGCAGCGTCCACGCCCTGTGCGGCGGCAATGGCGCAGGCAAATCGACATTCCTGAGCATCCTGATGGGCATCACCCAGCGTGATGCCGGCAGCATTCTGCTCAACGGCACGCCGGTGCAGTTCAACCGCCCGAGTGAAGCGCTGGCGGCGGGGATCGCGATGATCACCCAGGAGCTGGAACCCATCCCCTACATGACCGTCGCCGAAAACATCTGGCTGGGCCGTGAACCGCGCCGCGCCGGTTGCATCGTCGACAACAAGACCCTGAACCGCCGCACCCGCGAGTTGCTCGACAGCCTGGAGTTCGAGGTCGACGCCACCAGCCCCATGCACCGCCTGAGCGTCGCGCAGATCCAACTGGTGGAAATCGCCAAGGCCTTCAGCCATGACTGCCAGGTGATGATCATGGATGAACCCACTTCGGCCATCGGCGAGCGCGAGGCAGAGACCCTGTTCAAGGCCATCCGCCGCCTGACTGCCCGGGGCGCCGGCATCGTGTATGTGTCGCATCGCCTGAGCGAACTGGCGCAGATCGCCGATGACTACAGCATCTTTCGCGACGGCGCCTTTGTCGAAAGCGGGCGCATGGCCGATATCGACCGCAACCACCTCGTGCGCGGCATCGTCGGCCAGGAACTGACCCGCATCGACCACAAGGTCGGCCGCGAATGCGCCGCCGACACCTGCCTGCAAGTCGACAACCTGAGCCGCGCCGGTGAGTTCCACGACATCAGCCTGCAACTGCGCCAGGGTGAAATCCTCGGCATCTACGGCTTGATGGGTTCGGGGCGCAGCGAGTTCCTCAACTGCATCTACGGCCTCACGGTCGCGGACTCCGGCAGCGTGACCCTGCAAGGCAAGCCCATGCCCATCGGGCTGCCCAAGGCGACCATCAGTGCCGGCATGTCGCTGGTCACCGAAGACCGCAAGGACAGCGGCCTGGTGCTCACCGGCAGCATTCTTTCCAACATTGCCCTGTCGGCCTACAAGCGCCTGTCGAGCTGGTCGCTGATCAATGCGCGCAAGGAAACCCAACTGGCCCAGGACATGGTCAAGCGCCTGCAGATCAAGACCACTTCCCTGGAATTGCCGGTGGCGTCCATGAGCGGTGGCAACCAACAGAAAGTGGTACTCGCCAAATGCCTGTCCACCGAGCCGGTGTGCCTGCTGTGTGACGAACCGACCCGTGGGATCGACGAGGGCGCCAAACAGGAGATCTACCACCTGCTCGACCAGTTCGTACGCGCCGGTGGCGCGGCCATCGTGGTGTCGTCGGAAGCGCCGGAGCTGCTGCATCTGAGTGATCGCATCGCCGTATTCAAGGGCGGCCGGCTGGTGACCATCAGCACCGACACCGCCCTTTCCCAGGAAGCCTTGTTGAGTCTTGCCTCATGAATGCCAAAACCCTGTCCACACCCGCCGCCGCACCTATTGCCACACCCCGCAATCGCCTGCGCCTGTCCCTCGACCGTTTCGGCTTGCCGCTGGTATTCATCCTGCTGTGCGTGGTGATGGCGTTCTCCAGCGAATACTTCATGACCTGGCGCAACTGGATGGACATCCTGCGCCAGACCTCCATCAACGGCATCCTCGCGGTGGGCATGACCTACGTGATCCTGACCAAGGGCATCGACTTGTCGGTGGGCTCGATCCTGGCCTTTGCCGGACTGTGCAGCGCCATGGTCGCCACCCAGGGTTATGGCCTGCTCGCGGCGGTGAGCGCCGGGATGTTTGCCGGGGCGATGCTCGGTGTGGTGAACGGCTTCATGGTCGCCAACCTGTCGATCCCGCCGTTCGTGGCCACCCTGGGCATGCTCAGCATTGCGCGGGGCATGACCTTCATCCTCAACGATGGCAGCCCGATCACCGATCTGCCCGACGCCTACCTGGCGCTGGGCATCGGCAAGATTGGCCCGATCGGCGTGCCGATCATCATCTTCGCCGTGGTCGCGCTGATCTTCTGGATGGTGCTGCGCTACACCACCTACGGCCGCTATGTGTACGCAGTGGGCGGCAATGAAAAGAGCGCACGCACCTCAGGCATCGGCGTGCGCAAGGTGATGTTTTCGGTTTACGTGGTCTCGGGCCTGCTCGCCGGACTGGCTGGCGTGGTGCTGTCGGCCCGCACCACCTCTGCCCTGCCCCAGGCCGGGGTTTCCTACGAACTGGACGCGATTGCCGCCGTGGTGATCGGCGGTACGAGCTTGTCGGGGGGCACCGGAAGCATTGTCGGCACGCTGTTCGGCGCACTGTTGATCGGCGTGATCAACAACGGGCTGAACCTGCTCGGCGTGTCCTCTTATTACCAGCAGGTCGCCAAGGGCCTGATCATCGTGTTCGCAGTACTGATCGACGTGTGGCGCAAGAAAAAACGCTAGAGAACGACCCACAACAATAACCGGAGTTCTACTCATGAAACTTGGTACCACCTTGGCCGCCACAGCGGCTTTCTCCCTGCTCTCCTGCAGTATCGCCATGGCTGCCGACGGCAAGACCTACAAAATCGGTGCCGCCGTCTACGGCCTCAAGGGCCAGTTCATGCAGAACTGGGTACGCGAGCTGAAAGAACACCCGGCGGTCAAGGACGGCACCGTGCAACTGACGGTGTTCGACGGCAACTATGACGCCCTGACCCAGAACAACCAGATCGAAAACATGGTGACCCAGCACTACGACGCCATTCTGTTCGTGCCCATCGACACCAAGGCCGGCGTCGGCACCGTGAAGCAAGCCATGAGCAACGACGTGGTGGTCATCGCCTCGAACACGAAAGTAGCCGATGCGGCTGTGCCGTACGTGGGTAACGACGATGTGGAAGGCGGCCGCCTGCAGGCCCAGGCCATGGTCGACAAGCTCAATGGCAAAGGCAACGTGGTGATCATCCAGGGCCCGATCGGCCAGTCGGCGCAAATCGACCGGGAAAAAGGCGAGCTGGAAGTGCTGGGCAAGCACCCGGACATCAAGATCATCGAGAAAAAGACCGCCAACTGGGACCGTGCGCAGGCGCTGACCCTGACCGAAGACTGGCTGAACGCGCACCCCAAAGGCATCAACGGCGTGATCGCGCAAAACGACGACATGGCCCTCGGCGCCGTACAGGCGCTGAAGTCTCACGGGCTGACGTCCAAAGACGTGCCGGTGACCTCCATCGACGGCATGCCGGACGCGATCCAGGCCGCGAAAAAAGACGAAGTCACCACCTTCCTGCAAGACGCCCAAGCCCAATCCCAAGGCGCACTGGACGTGGCGTTGCGCGCCCTGGCCGGCAAGGACTACAAGCCGCAATCGGTGATCTGGGAGCGTTACGCCAAGGACGTGAAATGGGCTGACGGCACCGCCAAGAATTACATCCTGCCGTGGGTGCCAGTGACGAATGCCAACGCCGATGCGCTGTACAAACAAGTCAGCGGCGGTAAGTAGCTTTCACCCTGAAATAGGGTCAAGTGTGGGAGCTGGCTTGCCTGCGATGGCATCACCTCGGCTTGACTGAAAGACCGAGTCGCTTGCATCGCAGGCAAGCCAGCTCCCACATTGGATCTCCAGCGCTTTCGATAGAGGAGTCATGCATGTCTGGATTCTGGAACCAAGCCTTCGACCTCACCGGCCGGTGCGCAGTGATCACCGGTGGCGCCGCCGGGATCGGCCTGGCCTGCGCCACCCTGCTGGCGGAACGCGGCGCCCGCGTGGCGTTGCTCGACCGCGACCCCGCCGTGGCTGAAGTGGCCGCCAGCCTGGGCGCCGGGCACTTGGGCATTGCCGTTGATCTCAGCCAGATCGGCCAGATACAAACCACCGTCGATAGCGTATTCGAACACTTCCAACGCCTCGATTACCTGATCAACAGCGCCGGCGTGGCGCTCCTGGACAAGGCTATTGATGTCAGCGAAAGCGCGTGGGACACCACCCTGGACATCAACCTCAAGGCCAGCTTTTTTGTCGCCCAGGCCTGCGCCAAGCACATGCTCGCCAACGGCGGCGGGCGCATCGTCAACCTTGCCTCGCAGGCTGCCGTGATTGGCCTGGACCGCCACGTCGCCTACTGCGCGAGCAAAGCGGCCATTGTCGGCATGACCAAGGTATTGGCGATGGAATGGGCGCCGCACATCAACGTCAACGCCATCTCCCCGACCATCGTCGAGACCGCGCTGGGCAAAAAAGCCTGGGCCGGTGAAGTCGGCGAAAAAGCCAAATTGCAGATCCCGGCGGGCCGTTTTGCCCAGCCGGAGGAAATCGCCGGGCTGGCCTTGTACCTGCTCAGCGACGCCGCGCAGATGGTCACCGGCGCCAACATGGTGATCGACGGCGGCTACAGCATTCAGTAATTCATTTTTTGTCGTGAGGTTTTGTCATGTCCACCGTCACCGAACGCACCCCCGAACAGCTGTCACCGGTCATCCCGAAAACCATGCAGGCCGTGGTCTGTCACGGCCCTGAAGATTACCGCCTGGAAACCGTCGACGTGCCCACGCCCGGCCCCGACGAGATTCTTACCAAAGTCGAGTTGTGCGGCATCTGCATGGGCGATATCAAGACCTATCGCGGCGCCCCCTCGTTCTGGGGTGACGCCGAGCAACCCCGCTATGTGAAACCGCCGATGATTCCCGGCCATGAATTCGTCTGCCGTGTGGTTGCCCTGGGCCCAGGCGCGGAGAAACGTGGCGTGGCGGTCGGCGACCGGGTGATCTCCGAGCAGATCGTGCCGTGCTGGGGCTGTCGCTTCTGCAACCACGGCCAATACTGGATGTGCCAGAAGCATGACCTCTATGGCTTCCAGAACAATGTACAGGGCGCCATGGCCCAGTACATGATCTTCACCAAGGAAGGCATCATCCACAAAGTGCCAGACTCCATTGCCCCCGACGAAGCAATACTGATCGAACCGCTGGCGTGTTCGCTGCACGCGGCAGAACGCGCGAATGTGGATTTCGACGATGTGGTGGTGGTCGCAGGTGCCGGCACCCTGGGCCTGGGGATCATCGGCGCGGTGCGCATGCGCAACCCGAAAAAGCTCATCGTGCTGGACATGAAACCCGAACGCGCTGCCCTTGCCTTGCGCATGGGCGCCGACGAGGTGTGGAACCCGGCCGAGGTCGATGTACTGGCGAAGATCCGCGAGATAACCGAAGGCTACGGTTGTGACATTTACATCGAGGCCACCGGGCACCACAAGGCCGTGAACCAGGGCCTGGCGATGCTGCGCAAGCTGGGGCGTTTCGTGGAGTTCAGCGTGTTCAATGACGAAGCCACGGTGGACTGGTCGATCATTGGCGACCGCAAGGAGCTGGACGTGCTGGGCTCGCACCTGGGCCCGTACATGTACCCGCGCGCCATCGACTTCATCGGCAACCGCAAGATCGACATGCGCGACGTGGTGACCCACAAGTTTGCGCTGGCAGACTTCAAGGAAGCGTTCGCAGTGATGGAGCGCGGCGACAAATCACTGAAGGTAGTCCTGGAACCCTGACCCACAGGCGAACACGCCCTGGCGTTGATCCATGTTGCCCCCTAGAACAAGAACACAGGAACCCGCGTTATGAATCGAGTCATCAACGATCCGGACCAAGTGGTCGAGGACATGCTGCGCGGTATTCTGGTCGCGCACCCCGAACTGCGCCAATACGAGGCCAACCCTCGGGTGATCGTCAAAGCCAGGCCTTCGGCCCAAGGCAGCGTCGGCATTGTCACCGGCGGCGGCTCGGGCCATGAACCGGCCTTTCTCGGTTATGTCGGCCCAGGCCTGGTGGATGCGGTAGCCGTCGGCGAGATCTTCTCCTCGCCCACCGCCAAGAGTTTTTTCGACGCGTTCCGCGCCGCTGACCAGGGCGCCGGCGTGGCCTGCCTCTACGGCAACTATGCCGGCGACAACATGAACGTGAAGCTGGCGATGAAAATGGCCGCCAGCAAAGACATGCGTATCCGCACCGTGGTCGCCAACGATGACGTGGCATCCGCGCCCAAGGCCGACATTGCCAAGCGCCGTGGCGTGGCCGGGGAAATCTTCATGTGGAAGATCGGCGGCGCCGCTGCGGCCCAGCACTACGACCTGGACGAGGTGATCCGGGTCGCGCAGAAAACCGTCGACCACTGCCGCTCGATTGGTATCGGCCTCACGCCGTGCACCATTGCCGCGGTGGGCAAGCCGAACTTCCAGATCCCCGATGGCCAGATGGAACTGGGCATCGGCCATCATGGCGAACCGGGTATCGAAGTGGTTCCGATCGAACCGGCCGCAGCCATGGCCGAACGCATGCTCGCGCCGATCCTCGCCGACCGTGACTTCAGCCAGGACGACAGCGTGGTGGTGCTGGTCTCGGGCCTGGGCGCCACGCCGGTCATGGAGTTGTATATTTTCTATGCCGAGGTCGAAAAACAGCTCAAGGCCAAAGGCTTGAAGATTCACCGTTGCTATGTCGGCAACTACTTCACGTCCCTTGAGATGATGGGCGTGACCCTGACCTTGCTCGGCCTCGACGCCGAGTTGAAAACCCTGATCGACCAACCCTGCCGCTCCATCGGCATGACCCAGGCGGAGTGAACCATGAGCCAGCATTTTTCCACCCGTGACGGCAGCGCCATCGTCGCCGACCTGGTCAGCGTGATCGTGGCCAACCGCGAATACCTCAGCGAAGTCGACGGAGCCATTGGCGATGGCGACCATGGCATCAACATGGCCAAGGGTTTCGCCCATTGCGGGCGCACCATCGAAGGCCGCCAACTGACCCTGGCCGAAGCACTCGACGAACTGACCCTCAGCCTGATGGAAGGCATCGGCGGCTCCATGGGTCCACTGTATGGCAGCCTGTTCATTGGCATGGCCGATGAAGTGCGCAACAGCGACGACATCGACGCCGCAACCTTTGCTCATTTGCTGCGCGGCGGCTTGACCTCGTTGCAGGACATTACCGAGGCGGGTGTGGGCGACAAGTGCCTGATGGACACCTTGATCCCGGCCGTCGAAGCCTTTGAGCAGGCGCATGCCTCGGGGGCCGCCTTCAGCGACGCACTGGACGCGATGAAAGCCGCCGCATCACAGGGCCGTGATTCGACCAAGGACCTGGTGGCGAAGATCGGCCGCGCCAGTCGCCTGGGCGAACGCTCCCTCGGCGTGCTGGATGCCGGGGCCGTGTCGTGCTGCCTGATCCTTACGCGCCTGGCCGATTCGGTACAGCCGCGACTGTCTGCTTGACCTGCTGGATATACCGCGCCACCGCCGGCGCTTTTTCGAAGCGCCGGTGAATCAGCGACAGCCACGACGACGCGTCATTGCCCTGAATGTTGCGGTACACCACGCCTGGCAAACTCACATGCCCGACCATTGACGCCGGTACCACCGCCACGCCCTGCCCGAGTGACACCAGCGCCACCACCGCCACCAATCCGCCGGGCTGCGGCCCGAGGCGCGGTGCATAGCCGCCTTGCGCCGCCACCTGCAAGGTACCGCTGATTTGCTCCGGCAAGATGAACGTCTCGTTTTGCAGGTGCTCGCAACCGATGGCCTTCAGCCCCAGCAGCCAGGAGTCCTGCGGCAGCGCCAAGACAAACCCTTCACTGTCCAGGCGTACTGCCTCGACACCCTCCGGCAGGGTCATGGGCGAGCGGATATAACCGATATCGACACGCCCGTCCGCTACCGCGCCAGGCAACGTCGCCATCGCACATTCGCGCACGTTCACGCTGACATCCGGAAACGCCTGGCTGAACGCCTGGATTTGCCGCTGCAACAGGCCCGAATACACCGCCGACGCCACATAACCTAATTCGATATGACCGATCTCGCCACGGCCGGCGCGCTGGGCATTGCGCTGGGCGAACTCGAACTGGCGCACGGTCGCCTCGGCCTCGATCAACAGCGCCGCACCCGCCTCGGTGAGGCTGACTTCACGTTGCTGGCGGACAAACAGGCGCGTGCCCAGGGTCGCCTCCATGTCCTGGATTTGCCGACTCAGGGTCGGCGGCGCAATGCCCAGCTGTTCCGCCGCGCGGGTGAAGTTTCGGTGCCGGGCAACCGCCAGGAAATAGCGGAAATGACGTATTTCCATCGCAGGATTAGCTCAAAGGTAATGAAGATCACACTGGCACCTAATAAAGCCACGGTGGACCGAAGATAAGCTAGGCGCACGCTCACAGTAGAGAGACCCGCTTATGTTAGTCAAATCGCTGGTACTGGTATTGACCGGCCTGAGCCTCGCCCCCGCGGCGATGGCGAACGAACCACCCGCCAGCGTTGCCCACAAGGCAACACTGACCCTGGCCACGGCCCAGCAGATTGCGGCGCAGGCACGTAAAGTCGCCGCGGATAACGGGTGGCCCTGCGCACTGGCAATTGTCGACGACGGCGGCTGGCCGATTCTCACCACGCGCATGGACGGTGCGCCGGTAGTCGCCGGGATCGAGCTGGCCCAAGGCAAGGCGCGCACCTCGGCGCTGTTCAAACGGCCTTCGGCCGACCTCGAAAACGCCATCAACGGTGGGCGCCCGGCGGCCGTCACAGCCGGCCTGCTGATGATGAAGGGCGCGCTGCCGATCATCCTCGAAGGCCAGGTCGTGGGTGCCCTCGGCATCAGCGCCGACACCCCGGCCCACGATGAACAGATCGCCCAGGCGGCGTTGGCGTCGGTGCAGCCATGAGCACCGCCAGCCCACGGTTTACCTTGCTGACCGCCTCCGGGGTCTGTTCGCTGATTGTGCTCGACACCAACATCGTCGCCGTGACCCTGCCGAGCATCGCCCGCGACCTGGGCGCGAACTTTGCCGATATCGAATGGGTGGTCAGCGCCTACATGCTCGCGTTCGCCGCCCTGCTGTTGCCAGCGGGCAGCATCGCCGACCGCTTTGGTCGCAAGAAGACCCTGGTCTGGGGCCTGGGGATTTTCATCCTGGCCTCTCTCGGCTGCGGCGCGGCGCCCACTGCGCTGTGGCTGGATATCGCGCGGGCCGTCAAAGGTGTCGGCGCAGCCCTGCTCTTGACCTCGGCGCTGGCCTCCATCGGCCACACCTTCCACGACGAGGTCGAGCGCGCCAAGGCCTGGGCCTTCTGGGGCGCCTGCATGGGCGTGGCGATGACCGCCGCGCCGACGCTGGGCGGCCTGATCACCGAATACCTGGGCTGGCGCTGGATCTTCTACCTCAACCTGCCCGTGGGCCTGGTATTGATGAGCCTGGTGCTGCGCGCCATTCCAGAGTCCCGAGACACCCAGTCCGCACGCCTCGACCCGTGGGGCAGCCTGACCTTCAGCGCAAGCTTGCTGTGTTTGATCTGGGGCCTGATCGAGGCCAACCGCATCGGCTGGGACAACCCGCTGACCTATGCGCGGCTACTGGGCGGCGCAGCCTTGCTGGCTGCGTTTGTCCTCGCCGAACGCCTGCAACAACGGCCGATGGTCGACCTGCAACTGTTCCGGCATCCGCGCTTCATCGGCGCGCTGCTGGGGATGTTTGCCTATGCCGGCTGCGCTCAGGTGATGATGACGCTGCTGCCGTTCTACCTGCAGAACGGCCTGGGCTTTTCCGCGATTGCTTCAGGGCTGGGCATGCTGCCCTTTGCCCTGACAATGTTGATCTGCCCACGGATTGGCGCACGCCTGGCCAGCCGTTTTACCCCGTCGACAATGATGGCGACGGGACTCACGTTGGTCGGCAGCGGCAATTTGCTGAGCGCCTGGGCGGTGAACATCGGTGGTTACCTGCCCTTCGCCCTGGCCATTGCAGTCACGGGCGCCGGAGCGGGCCTGCTGAATGGCGACACGCAAAAAAACATCATGGCCTGCGTGCCACGAGACCGTGCCGGCATGGCCTCGGGCATGAGCACTACCATGCGTTTCAGCGCGATCATGCTGGCGATTGGCGTGTACGGGGCGTTGCTGAGCAGCCATAGCGAGCAACTGCTGCGTGCGAGTCTCGACAGCCAGTGGCAGGCGCAGCTAGCGGGAATTGCCTCGCGGGTGGTGGCCGGGGACATGCCGGCGGCGATGGGCTTGTTGCCGGAGACGGCACGGGCGGTGGCACAACCACTGGCGCAGCAGGCGTTTGTCGGCGGGTTCGGCGCTGTGTTGTGGGTGGCAGGGTTGTTGGGCCTGCTGGGCGCGTTGGTGGTGGGGATGCTGATGCGAAAGCCGATTCCTGTGGTGCAACAGGCCTGCGTGCTAACGCAGAACTGAATGTGGGAGCGGGCTTGCCCGCGATGGCGTCAGTTCAGTCGGTAGAGGCATCGACTGGTACATCGCTATCGCGGGCAAGCCCGCTCCCACAGGGGCATCACCCAAATTACGGCGTTACCAGAAGCGCTGCTGGGTCAACCGGCTCCACCAGGTCAGCAGCACACGGTCCACCGAGCCGCTGGCCGCCAGGCCCACTCGCTCCTGCAGGCTCTTGCGCTCGGCGTAGTGCAGGTGGAATACCTCGGCGGTCTTGGCCTTGGTAGCCAGGTATTCGTCGCTGGTCTGCAGCTCGTCGACCAGTTGCTTGTCCAACGCTGCAACACCCAGCCACACTTCTCCGGTCGCCACATCATCAATCGCCAATTGCGGGCGATAGCGCGAGACGAAGTTCTTGAACAGTTGATGGGTGATGTCCAGGTCTTCCTGGAACTTCTCGCGGCCCTTCTCGGTGTTTTCGCCAAACACCGTGAGGGTGCGCTTGTACTCACCGGCGGTCAGCACTTCAAAGTCGATGTCGTGTTTCTTCAGCAGGCGATTGACGTTGGGCAACTGCGCCACCACGCCGATGGAGCCGAGGATCGCGAACGGGGCGCTGATGATCTTCTCGCCGATGCACGCCATCATGTAGCCGCCGCTGGCCGCGACCTTGTCGATGCACACGGTCAATGGCACGCCCGCCTGACGGATACGCGCCAGCTGCGACGACGCCAGGCCATAGCTGTGGACCATGCCGCCGCCGCTTTCCAGGCGCAGCACCACTTCGTCCTTCGGGGTGGCCAGGCTCAGCAAGGCAGTGATTTCGTGGCGCAGGCTCTCGGTGGCCGAGGCCTTGATGTCGCCGTCGAAATCCAGCACGAACACCCGTGGCTTGGCCTCGGGTTTCTTCTTGCCTTTCTTCTTTTCGGTCTTGCTCTCGGACTTGCGCAGCGCCTTGAGCTGGTCCTTGTCTAGCAGGCTCGACTCCAGGCGCTCGCGCAGGCCCTTGTAGAAATCATTCAGTTTGCTGACCTGCAGCTGTCCGGCGGATTTGCGACGGCCTTTGCTGCGCAGTGCCGCGAAGCTGATCAGTACCACCAGAATAGCGACCACCAGGGTGACGGTCTTCGCCAGGAAACTCGCGTATTCGGCCAAAAAATCCATGTGACTCCTTACAAGTGCAGTGCGCCAGGCGCGGATTGCCCCAGCATACCGGCGGCACCGCGTTCGGGCCAGTGATCAAACCGCCAGTAAGCGGCCTCTAACGAGCTTTTAAAACAAGCGTATGTTTTTTCATTGACAGCTCTCTGGCATCCTCATAACCTCGCCAGACTTTCAACGTACCGGGAAAACGGACGTGGGCAGCATCTATCTGATTCGACATGGCCAGGCCTCCTTCGGTGCAGACGACTATGACGTCCTGTCGCCCGTCGGCGTGGAACAAGCGCAAGTGCTCGGGCGCCACCTGGCGGACCTGGGCCTGGTGTTCGACCGCTGCGTGGCCGGCGACCTGCGCCGCCAGCAGCACACCGCCACGGCCGCCTTCGATCAGTACAGCGCCCTCGGCCTGCCGGTACCGGCCCTGGAAATCGACAGCGCCTTCAACGAATTCGACGCCGACGCGATTATCCGCGCCCTGCTTCCCGACCTGCTGACCACCGAACGCGAGGCCCTGGAGATCCTGCGCAACGCCGCGCAGAACCGCAGCGAATTCCAGCGCATCTTCGCCCTGATCATCGAGCGCTGGCTGGCCGGCACCTATGATCCGCCCGGCCTGGAAAGCTGGCTGGGCTTCGTCGAACGGGTCCAGGGTGGCCTGCAACGCATTCTGGAAGCCGCGGACAACGCACAGAAGATTGCAGTGTTCACCTCCGGCGGCACCATCACTGCCCTGCTCCACCTGATAACCCGAATGCCGGCGGCCCAGGCCTTCGAACTGAACTGGCAAATTGTTAACACCTCGCTCAACCAGCTGAAATTCCGTGGTCGCGAGGTGGCACTGGCTTCCTTCAACAGTCATACCCACTTGCAACTGTTGAAGGCGCCGCAGCTCATCACGTTCCGATGAACTGCGGCCAACCGTGACCCCAAGGTCACTGGACTCTACCCTAAAGGATCGAAACCATGACTGACGTAGCCAAAGCTGTAGAAGCAATGAAAGCCAAATTCAACCCAGCCGCTGCTGACGGCCTGGACCTGGTGTTCGGTTTCCGTATCGACGACACCCAGAACTTCTCGCTGGTGGTCAAGAACAACACCTGCGAACTGCTGGAAGGCGAAAACCCTGACGCCCAAGTGACCCTGGTCACCGACGGCGAAACCATGGAAGGCATCGTCAGCGGCGACACCGACGGCATGCAGGCCTTCATGAGCGGCAAGCTGCGCACCGAAGGCGACATGATGCTGGCCATGAAACTGAGCGAGCTGTTCCCGGCCTGATAAGCCCGCGCTCAAAAAAATCCCGCCTTTCGGCGGGATTTTTCGTTCAGCCAGCCTCCCGGTCAGCGGGTGTTGGCGTCATCCATTTCTTCGAACGTGTCCATGTACGCAGGGTCATTACCATCGTTTTCACGAATCACACGCCCGTCATACTCGGCGGTGATTTCACCGGTATTGACGTCAAGCCCAACCACGATCACCAGCTTGTATTTGCCCACTTGCAAGTACATGTCATAGAGGTCCCGGGGTTCATCGGGCAGCATAAAAAAGCTGTAGCTGTAACGTACGCGCTTGGTTAACACGGGCCACTGTGCTTCAAACGCGCGGGGATCGAAGGATGGGAGCACATCGCCGATTCCACGCAGCGCGGCCTCGACCAGTTGGTCATTGTCCTTGGCTTTGAAGACCACCGGATGAGTGCGAGTCATCGTCCGCATCGGGTTGGGAACAATATCCGTTTCAAGGCGGTACATACCGCTGCTGAACCATTTTGTCGCATCGAAGGTGTCGTCACCTTTCTCGCAATCGCGGCAATGCATCATCAGCGGCGCCGCAGCGCTTTCCCGGGGATACAGTGAAGTGATCAACACTGCGCAGGTGATCAGCAGTGCCCCTAATAGGCCTGCACTGCCAACCCGCGCGATAACATTCGCCATCGTCTACATCCTTGTCTGAAGGGGTGGCGAATTTACCTGATTCAGACCTTTCGGTGGCAGGATTTTTTTGCCTGCCATTTCGCAAGCCATGAAGTTTCAAAGTGGGAGCTGGCTTGCCTGCGATGGCGTCGGCACTGCCTGCATCAATGCTATCGGCTCCACCGCTATCGCAGGCAAGCCAGCTCCCACAGAAAAGCAGATCCGTGGCGCAGCCTAGATTTTCGGCTGCAGCAACAACGCCACCAACGCACTCCACCCCGTCTGGTGCGACGCCCCCAAACCACGCCCGGTTTCGCCATGGAAATACTCATGGAACAACACCAGGTCGCGACTGGCCGGGTCTGCTTCCAATTGCGCATAGCCCGCCATCGACGGGCGCAGGCCATCTTCATCGCGCAAAAACAACCGCGTGAGACGTTGGCTGAGGCTGTCGGCCACTTCTTCAAGGGACGCCAGATAACCGCTGCCCGTCGGGTACTCCACCGAGAAGTTATCCGCGTAGTAGCGGTGAAACTCGCGCAGCGATTCGATCAGCATGTAGTTCACCGGCATCCACAGCGGCCCGCGCCAGTTGGAATTGCCGCCGTACAGGCGCGAATCGGATTCGCCAGGCTGGTAGCGCGCGTACAAAGTGTCGCCATTCATCTTCAGCCCCAGCGGCTGGTCGGCGAAGGCCTTGGACAAGGAGCGCACACCAAACGCCGAGAGAAACTCGTTGTCATCGAGCATGCGCCGCAGCAAGTCCTTGGTGCGCTCGCCCCGCAACAAGGCCAGCAACAGGCGATTGCCCTGCCCCGGTTCGTTCCAGCGCGACACCAGCTTGGCCAGATCCGGCCGATGGTGCATGAAGCCCAGCAGGCGCTCGCGCAGACCTTCAAGGCCCTCATGCTCGCGCTGCTCCAGCACCAGCACCGCGAACAACGGCATCAGGCCGACAATCGAACGCAGGCGTACCGGCTCGCTCTGGCCATCGGGACGGTGCAGCACGTCGTAGAAAAACCGGTCCTGCTCGTCCCACAGTCCTTCGGCGCTGTCATCGACCTGGTTGATCGCGCCGGCGATATAGAGGAAATGCTCGAAGAACTTCACCGCGATATCGACATAGACGACGTTGCGCTTGGCCAGCTCCAGCCCGATGCGCATCAGGTCCAGTGCGTACGCCGCGACCCACGCCGTACCGTCGGCCTGGTCCAGTTGATAGCCCGGCGGCAACGCGGCCGAGCGGTCGAACAAGGCGATATTGTCCAGGCCGAGGAAACCGCCCTGGAACAGGTTGCGCCCCTCGGCGTCCTTGCGGTTGACCCACCAGGAAAAATTCAGCAGCAGCTTGTGGAAGATTCGCTCGAGGAAATCCATATCGCCGACGCCGGTCAGCGCCTTGTCCTGCTGATACACACGCCAACTGGCCCAGGCATGCACCGGCGGGTTGGCATCATCGAACCGCCACTCATAGGCCGGCAGCTGGCCGTTGGGGTGCATGAACCGGTCTTTGACCAGCAGCAGCAATTGTTGCTTGGCATACCCGGGGTCAATCAGCGCAAAGGCCACGGCCTGGAAGCCCTGGTCCCAGGAGGCGTACCACGGGTACTCCCAGGTGTCGGGCATGGAGAGGATGTCGAAGTTGGACAGGTGCCGCCAATGGGTATTGCGAAAATGCAGGCGTTCGGGCGGCGGCGCAGGCTGGGCCGGGTCTCCGTCGAGCCACTGGTTCACATCAAAGTAGTACAGCTGCTTGGACCACAGTAATCCGGCCAGCGCCTGGCGCTGCACATTGCGCGCGTCGTCATCGGCGATGCCGTGCTGCAAGGCGGCGTAGAACTCATCCGCCTCCTGGCGGCGCAAGTCGAACAGCTTGCGCGCATTGACCTCGGGCGCGTCCGTCGGGGCAAAACGCAGGTACAGGGTTTTATGCTCAAGGCCTGCGAGTTCGAGGCTAAACCGCGCGGCGACCTTGGTGCCGGCGTCGCGACGAATCGCCGTGGCAACGCCGTCCACCACGTAATCGTTGATGCCATCCTTGAACGGCCCCGGCGTCGGTTGCCCGTCGAGCTTGGGAAAGTTGGTCTGGTTTTCGCAGAACAGCCATTCCACCCCCTCCTGGCCCCAGGCGCTGAGATGACGATCGTCGAGCTCGTGATGCCGGGCCAGCACCCGATCAGTGTCCAGCGTCAACGCTGGCTTAGGCGCGTCGAAGGTCCAGCTCCAGTCATTGCGCGCCCACAGTTGCGGCAATACCTGCAAGCGGGTTGGCTGTTCGGAGCGGTTGTGGACGGTGACGCGCATGAAGATGTCGTCGGGCGCGTGCTTGGCGTATTCGACACTGATGTCGCAGTAACGGTTGTCTTCGAACACGCCGGTATCGAGGATTTCATACTCGGCATCGTCCAACCCGCGGCGCCCGTTCTCGGCGGTCAGGTCAGCGTAGGGAAAGGCCGCGTGCGGGTATTTGTAGAGCATGCGCATGTAGGCATGGCTCGGTACGCCATCGACGAAAAAGTACAGTTCCTTGACGTCTTCACCGTGGTTGCCCTCGGCGTTATTCAGGCCGAACAGGCGTTCCTTGAGGATCGTGTCGCGCTCGTTCCACAAGGCCAGGCCCAGGCACCAGCGTTGCGCCTTGTCACTGAAACCGGCAAGCCCATCCTCGCCCCAGCGGTAGGCGCGGCTGCGTGCATGTTCATGGGGGAAATAGGTCCAGGCATCGCCATCGGCGCTGTAGTCTTCGCGCACCGTGCCCCATTGGCGTTCGCTCAGATAGGGGCCCCACTCGCGCCAACGTTCGGCATCCGGCGTCGCCAGGCGTTGGCCTTCAATCGTGTCCAGTATTCGGGTGTTGGGTGTGGCCGTCATTGGGTCCTCCATCGCCTACCAGGTGAGGAGCAGTGTAGAACCCAATGACGCCCGGGTGCACATGAAGACTTAGAAGATCGCGTACGTGTAGTTGAAGATCAGGCGCGTCTGGTCCTGGTCGGCGGTGCCGGTGTTTTTGCCGTGGTAGGTACCGGTGCGGAAGGTGGTACCGAAGCCTTTCAGAGGACCGGCCTGCACAACGTAGTCCAGGCGGAAGTCGGTTTCGTTTTCTTTCTGGTCCGGACCACCGGCCACCTTCGACTTGATGTCCGAGCCGTCCAGGTACGCCACGGACGCCTTCAGGCCCGGTACGTAAGCCTTGAAGTCATACGAGTACTGACCGAAGTTGACCTGCTCGCCGGCACGGGAGAACTGGCCGACCACGGCGTCGGTGAACAGGTAGAAGTCGCTGCCGCCGGCGCCTTGCGCGTGCGGGTCGGCGATGCTGCCCTGGTTGACCCAGACAAAACCGCCATCGTCACCCACGCCAATGTGGCCCAGCATCAGGCTGCTGCCGCCCAACTGGTAGGTGAAGGCGGCACTGTAGGTTTTGTTGTCGACTTCGTTGGCGTGCTTGGCGTAACCGCCGTTGTTGTTGAACTGGTAGCCGCTCTCGCCGTTCTTGCCGTCGCTGGTGCTGTCGAAGTAGCGCAGGTCGGTCTTGAACGACTGGTCATTGCCCAGCGGCAGCACGTGGACGAGGCCGAAGTAGTTCTGTTTGTAGAAGTCTTGCAGTTGGGCGTAGTAGTACTGCAACGTCAGGTTTTTCGCGACGACGTTGTCGGAAGAACCAAACGGCTTGTAGTCCAACCCACCGAACTTGAAGCTGTCGCTGTCGCGCTGGCCACCGGCAACGCTCAAGCCTGTGGAGTTGCTGGAGGCACGGCCTTCGGCGCGGTTCAATTCACCGCCGGTGAACGTCACGTTGGGAATGTCGCTGGAGGTGAGGATGCCGCCGTCAAAGGTCTGCGGTGCCACGCGGCTGTCGTTGGAGACCAGGATCGGCAACACCGGCGCCAAGCCACCCCCGACGTGCAACTCGGTCTGGGAAATGCGGAACTTCACGTTACCCGCCGCACGACCAAAGGAATCGGCCGGCTCGGTGCCGTTGTTCTTGGTCGGGAAGAAACTGTTGCCGTTACCCGACAGGCCAGGGCCCGCGGTGTGGCCATCGCCGCCGTCCAGGCGCAGCGCGCCAAAGGCCATGACGTCGAAACCGACACCCAGGGTGCCTTGGGTGTAGCCGGATTTATAGTCGAAGCGCAGCAATGTCGCGGCTTCGCGCAGATCGTTGTTGGTCCCCGAGCGGTTATCCGCGCTGTAGTACATGGTCCGCGAACTGACGGCGGCGTGGCTGTCTTCGAGAAAGCCGCTGTGACCGTTGCCCGTGCCCAGCGAACCGAGCCCGAAATCATCAGCCAATGCGTGTTGTGCAAGAACGGCGGCGGTGATGGATAACGCCAGTGTAGAAATTTTCATTAACGACGGCCCCTAAACATATTTTTATGTGTGCGATGTGCGAAACGACGTTTTCATCCTTGCAAACGTGACGATTCTTTCATGGCGGATGGGGCTGACTCCGTGAAGAATTAGTTAGGAAAGGCTTGGGAAAATGAAATTTCCAGCCGGCCGTTTTTTGTCATATTCGCGTCATCTCATTCATTTGCAGAATGAAGTCCAGAGGAATCTTCGTTTGCAACCTCACCTGCAGCTCAACAAAATCCAGCGAACGGTCACCTTCATCGGCAAAGCCATCAGGAATTTTTCTATGCACACCAGCGCACATGTCAGCCCCGACGAGATCCGCAAGGGCTTTTCCAAGGCCATGTCCGATATGTACCGAGATGAAGTTCCGCTGTATGGGGCGCTGATGGAGCTGGTGGCCGAGACCAATACCCGCGTATTCGAGCGCGAACCGGCCCTGGCGCAACAGCTGCAGCGCACCGGCGAAATCCAGCGCCTGGACCAGGAGCGTCACGGCGCCATCCGCCTGGGCACTGCTGCGGAGCTGGCGACCATCAGCCGCCTGTTTGCGGTGATGGGCATGCAACCGGTGGGCTACTACGACCTGACGCCCGCCGGCGTGCCGGTGCATTCCACGGCGTTTCGCGCGGTACATGAAAGCGCGCTGCAAACCAGCCCGTTTCGCGTATTCACCTCGCTGCTGCGCCTGGAGCTGATCGAAAGTCCTGAGCTGCGCGCCTTCGCCGAAGCGGCCCTGGCCAAGCGGGCGATCTTTACCCCCGGCGCCCTCGCGCTGATCGAACAAGCGGAGCAGGACGGCGGCCTCGACGCCAACGATGCGCAGGCCTTCATCCGCCAGGCCCTGGAGACCTTTCGCTGGCACCATACCGCCACCGTCACCGCCGCGCAGTACCAGCAACTCAGCGACCAGCACCGCCTGATCGCCGACGTGGTGGCCTTCAAGGGCCCGCACATCAACCACCTGACCCCGCGTACGCTGGATATCGATCAGGTGCAGGCCGCCATGCCCGGCAAGGGCATTACGCCCAAGGCCGTGATCGAAGGCCCACCCCGCCGCCGTTGCCCGATCCTGCTGCGCCAGACCAGCTTCAAGGCCCTCGACGAACCCATCGCCTTCACCGACGCCCAAGGCAGCCACAGCGCGCGCTTCGGTGAAATCGAACAACGCGGCGTCGCCCTCACCCCTAAGGGCCGTGCGCTGTACGACCAACTGCTGAACGCCGCCCGCGACGAACTCGGCGCTTTCCCCAATGAGGGCAACGCCGCACGCTATATGCAATTGATGGAGCAACACTTCCAGGCCTTCCCGGATGACCACGCGCAGATGCGCGAACACGACCTGGCGTACTTCCGCTACTTAGCCACGGACAAAGGCCTGGCGGCACGCGGCCAAGCCGATCAGCCGCGTACACTGTCAGCGCTGATCGCGGCCGGTCATGTGGACGTGGAACCGTTGGTGTATGAGGATTTCCTGCCAGTGAGTGCGGCGGGGATATTTCAGTCGAACCTGGGGGACGCGGCGCAGAGCCACTACGCAGCCAATTCGAACAAGGCCGAGTTCGAGAAGGCGCTGGGGCGCCAGACAATCGATGAATTGCAGCTGTACGGCGAGACGCAGCAGCGCTCTATCGATGACTGCACCCGCGCGCTGCTGGGATAAAAAGACCGAGTGCCCACCCGGCTCACCAGCGCCGTCCTGGCGCCGCAACAGTCCCCAGAGCCGGGTGGGCGGTCGGCATCATAAGCAGCGAAGTGGAAGATGTCCCTCAGACAATTCTGAACAAAAATTACCGTTTCGTTGCAAGCGCACGGCTTATCCCAGCCGCCCCACGATCTCATCTTTGACCAACAAGCGTTTCTTCTTCAGCTTCTCCACGTCCTCATCGCTGGCACTGGCAGACTCCGCCTTCAGCACCGCGGCGTCGGCTGCGTCGTATTGACTGAACAACGAGTCCAGGCGTTTGTCGCTGGCCCTGCGTTCGTGAACGACTTCCTTGGTAAAACCCAAGTCCTGGTATAGGTCGTGTTTCACTGGCATGGCGTACCTCCGCAAGTTGATCAATGGCTACAGCCTTGAAGCTAGCCCATTCCAAGGGGTCTTGTCATGTCCGGGGTCAAACCATCCCCGTTCGTCGCAACGCCGGCGATGCGATCAAACCTTTGCCGTGCCCTGCCCTCCACTGTAGATCGCACCCTGAGGGAGACCGGTTTCATGACTCACGCTGCCACTGCTGTCGACACCCAATGCATCAATACTATTCGCACCCTGGCCATGGACGCTGTGCAGAAGGCCAATTCCGGCCATCCGGGGACGCCCATGGGCCTGGCGCCGGTGGGGTACACATTGTGGAGTCGCTTCCTGCGCTACCACCCGGACCATCCCGACTGGCCCAACCGTGACCGCTTCGTGCTGTCGGTAGGGCATGCCTCGATGCTGCTGTACTCGCTGTTGCACCTGGCCGGCGTGGTCGAGATTGATGCGCATGGCAAGCGCTCGGGGCAACCGGCGATCAGCCTGGACGACATCAAGCAGTTCCGGCAAATGAGCTCCAAGACCCCGGGCCATCCCGAGTACCGCATGACCACCGGCGTGGAAACCACCACCGGCCCCCTCGGCCAGGGCTGCGCCAACAGTGTCGGCATGGCCATGGCCGAACGCTGGCTGGGCCAACGCTTCAACCGCGATGGCAAGGTGCTGTTCGACTACAACGTCTACACCCTGTGCGGTGACGGCGACATGATGGAAGGCATCAGCAGCGAAGCCGCCTCGATGGCCGGGCACTTGAAGCTGGATAACCTGTGCTGGATCTACGACAACAACACCATCAGCATCGAAGGCCATACCGAACTGGCCTTCAGCGAAGACGTGATCAAGCGCTTCCAGGCCTACGGCTGGCACACCTTGCACGTGACCGACGCAAATGACTTGCAGGCCCTGAGCACCGCCCTGGAGACCTTCAAGGCCAACACCGGCGCACCGACCCTGATCGTGGTCGACAGCGTGATCGGCTACGGCTCGCCCCACAAGCACAACACTGCCGCCGCGCATGGCGAGCCGTTGGGCGACGAGGAAATCCGCCTGACCAAGGCCGCGTACGGCTGGCCGCAGGATTCCAGTTTCCTGGTGCCCGATGAGGCGCGCACAGTGCTGCGTGATGCGCTGCTGGAGCGCAGCCGGCCACTGTATGACGCCTGGAAGCAGCACCTGACGCACCTGCAGCAATATGAACCGGAGCTGGCCGATGAACTGCAGCGCATGCGCGCCGGTGAAATGCCCGAGCAGTGGCAGGACGGCTTGCCCAGCTTCGACACCGATGCCAAGGGAGTAGCCAGCCGCGCCGCCGGTGGTGAAGTGCTGAACGCGTTTGCCCAGCAGATCCCATGGTTGCTCGGCGGCTCGGCAGACTTGTCGCCCTCGACCAAGACCAACCTCACCTTCGACGGTGCCGGGCGTTTCAGCGCCGACGACTACAGCGGGCGCAACCTGCATTTCGGCATCCGCGAGCATGCGATGGGCGCGATTGCCAATGGCATGGCACTGTCTTACCTGCGGCCGTACACCTCGACGTTCCTGGTGTTCAGCGACTACATGAAACCGCCGATCCGCCTGGCGGCGATCATGGAGCTTCCGGTGGTGTTCGTGTTCACCCACGACTCGATTGGCGTCGGCGAGGATGGGCCGACGCACCAGCCCATCGAGCATTTGACCCAACTGCGCGCCACACCGGGGTTGCTCACCCTGCGCCCAGGCGACGCGAATGAAACCCTCGAACTGTGGAAAGTCGCCCTGGCACAAACCCATCGTCCGAGTTGCGTGGTGTTGTCGCGCCAGCCGCTGCCGACGCTGGATCGGTCAAAGTACGCGCCCGCATCCGGAGCGGCCAAGGGCGCGTATGTGCTGGCCGGGGCTGAGCAGCCTAAAGTCCTGCTGTTGGCGACGGGCAGCGAAGTCAGCCTGGCCGTGGCGGCCTATGAGCAGCTCAAGGCTGAGGGGATCGCCGCGCAAGTGGTCTCGATGCCGAGCTGGGAACTGTTTGAAGAGCAGGACCAGGGCTACCGCGACAGTGTATTGCCGCCCGCCGTGAAAGCACGCGTGGTGGTCGAACAGGCAGGCCCGCTGGGTTGGGACCGCTATGTCGGCCAGACCGGCGCCAAGGTGGTGATGAACAGCTTCGGCGCGTCGGCGCCGTTGGCGAAGCTGCAGGAGAAGTTCGGCTTTACCGTGGAGAATGTGGTGAAGCAGGCCAAGCAACAGCTCCAGCAAGCCTGACACGGAAGGCGCCCGGCTTGCCGGGCGCCTTCAGGGGGTCAGAGCTCCTTGGCGAGGAAGGCGGCGGTGCGGCTTTTCTTGCTTTTCGCGACCTTCTGCGGCGTGCCGCTGGCAACCACCTTGCCGCCCAAATCCCCGGCCCCGGGCCCGATATCAATCACCCAGTCACTCTGGGCCACCACGCGCATTTCATGCTCCACCACGACCACCGTATGCCCCGCGTCCACCAGATGGTTCAACTGGCTGAGCAGGCGGTCGACATCCCGTGGGTGCAAGCCGGTTGTCGGCTCATCCAGCACATATAACGTGGCGCCGCGCGCATTGCGCTGCAGCTCGGTGGCAAGCTTGATGCGCTGCGCTTCCCCCCCCGACAGCTCGGTCGCCGGCTGGCCCAGGCGCAGGTAGCCCAGGCCGATATCGCGCAGTACTTGCAATGAGCGCAGTACGCCAGGCTCCTCGGCAAACACCTCTACCGCCTGTTCCACCGTGAGCCCCAGCACCTGGGCGATGCTCAGGCCTTGCCATTCGATCGCCAGGGTCTCGGGGTTGTAGCGCGCGCCGTGGCAGGTCGGGCATGGCGCATACACGCTGGGCATGAACAGCAATTCCACGCTGACAAAACCCTCGCCTTCGCAGTTCGGGCAACGGCCCTTGGCGACATTGAAAGAGAACTGCCCGGCATCGTAATGGCGTTTCTTCGCCGCCGGGGTGGCCGCGAACAGTTTGCGCACGTGGTCGAACAATCCGGTGTAGGTCGCCAGGTTGGAACGCGGCGTGCGGCCGATGGGTTTCTGGTCGACCTGCACCAGGCGGCGAATCTGCTCCAGCCCGGCACTGATGCGCCCGCCGCTGGTTTGCGGTGCATCGTCTTCCAGGCTGGGTTCCTCGTCGGTTTCCACCCGGCTGCCGAGGCCGCCACTCACCAGCTCCAGCAACGCCTGGCTGACCAGGCTGGATTTGCCCGAGCCGGAGATGCCCGTCACCGCCGTGAAGCAGCCCAACGGAAACTCCACCGCCAGGTCCTTGAGGTTATTGCGCGTCACGCCTTCCAGCTGCAACCAGCCGCCGGGCTGGCGTTGCGCTGCGCTCGACGGGCGCCGTGCGGCGAACAGGTAGTCACGGGTCTGCGAGGCTTCGACCTTGGCCAAACCCGCCGGTGGCCCGCTGTACAGCACATGACCGCCATGCTCGCCGGCCGCCGGGCCGACGTCGATCAGCCAGTCGGCGCGGCGCATGGTTTCCAGGTCGTGTTCCACCACAAACAGCGAATTCCCCGCCGCCTTCAAGCGATCCAGCGCAGTGAACAGTGCTTCGCCATCCGCCGGGTGCAAGCCCGCCGAGGGCTCGTCCAGCACATAGATCACACCGAACAACTGCGAGCCCAATTGCGTGGCCAGGCGCAGGCGCTGCAACTCGCCGGACGACAACGTCGGCGTGCTGCGCTCCAGGGACAGATAACCCAGCCCCAAGTCGGTCAACGTGCTCACGCGTTCGAGCAAATCCTGGGCAATGCGCTGGGCGGCCAGGCGCTTTTCCACCGACAGCTTCATCGTGTCCTGTCCCGCCGCTACCGGGCGCAGCACTTCGGCCAGCTGGGTCAGCGAACGTTGCGACAATTCACCGATATCCAGCCCGGCAAACTTCACCGACAGCGCGGCCTTGGTCAGGCGCTTGCCCTCGCACAGCGGGCAGGCGCTGCCCTGCATGAATTGCGACACGCGTTTTTTCATCAGCGCGCTTTGGGTGTGGGTGAAAGTGTGCAGGATATAGCGCCGCGCGCCACTGAACGTGCCCTGGTAACTCGGCTCCAGTTTGCGTTTCAACGCCTCGCGGGTCTGCTGTGGGGTGAAGCCGGCGTACACCGGCACGGTGGGGGTTTCTTCGGTGAAGAGGATCCAGTCGCGCTGCTTTTTCGGCAGGTCGCGCCATGGAATGTCGACGTCATAGCCGAGGGTCACCAGGATGTCGCGCAGGTTCTGGCCCTGCCACGCCAGCGGCCAGGACGCCACGGCGCGCTGGCGGATGGTCAACGAAGGGTCCGGCACCATCAGCGCCTCGGTTACCTCGTACACCCGGCCCAGGCCATGGCATTGCGGGCACGCGCCCTGCGGCAGATTGGGTGAGAAATCCTCGGCATACAGCATCGCCTGGCCCGCCGGATAGCTGCCGGCGCGCGAGTACAGCATGCGGATCAGGCTCGACAAGGTCGTGACGCTGCCCACCGAGGACCGCGCGCTCGGCGTGCCGCGCTGCTGTTGCAGGGCCACGGCCGGAGGCAGGCCTTCGATGGAGTCCACATCCGGCACGCCGACCTGATCGATCAGGCGTCGCGCATACGGCGCCACCGATTCGAAATAACGCCGCTGGGCCTCGGCATACACCGTGGAAAACGCCAGCGACGACTTGCCCGATCCGGACACGCCGGTGAACACCACCAAGGCATCGCGCGGGATGTCCACATCGACGTTCTGCAGGTTGTGTTCGCGGGCGCCGCGCACCCGGACGAAGCCTGGTCGCTGGGCAGTGAGGGCGGGGATGTCACGCTGTGAAGTCATGGTCAACCTTATCGAGCGGTGAGCACGCTGCGCACCCGTTGCGCCAGGGCTTCGGGGCTGTAGGGCTTGCTCAGCAGATGAATGTCGGGGCTCAGCAGGTGATTCCCGGAAAGAATGTCGCGGGTGTGCCCGGAGGTGAACAGCACCGCGATCGGTGGCTCCTGGGCGCGGGCCCAGTTGGCCAGGTCGGTGCTCTTGACCCGGCCGGGCATCACGACATCGGTGAAGATCAGATCGGGCAGCACGCCGGACTGCAGCAGGTGCATCGCCTGGTCGCCGTCTTCGGCGGTGAGCACGGTGTAGCCCGCCTGCTCGAGCAGCTCGACGACCGTCACGCGCACGTCTTCGTTGTCTTCGACCACCAGCACCGTCTCATGCCCATTGGCCGGCAGCACCGGTTCGGCGTAGGTGTCCTGGCTCTCTTCACCCAGGTTGCGCGGGAAATACATCTGCACCACGGTGCCCTTGCCCTCTTCGCTCCACACGTCGACATGCCCGCCGCTCTGGCGCACGAAACCGAACACCATGCTCAAGCCAAGGCCGGTGCCGTGGCCACTGCGCTTGGTGGTGAAGAACGGTTCGAACACCCGCGCCAGGATCGCCGGCGGCATGCCCACGCCGATATCCGTGACCGCCAGGCGCACATACTCGCCCGGCTTGATGCTTTTACCCACGCACTCGGCAGGGTTGAGAATGATATTTTCGCCGGTGATGCGAATCACGCCTTCGCCCTGCATGGCATCACGGGCATTGATCGCCAGGTTGAGCAGCGCGTTTTCCAACTGGTTGCGGTCGACGTTGATGCACCAGGAATCCTGGGGCAATTGCACGTCGATATGGATGGTTTCGCCCAGCGCGCGCTGCAGCAGCTCGCCCAGGCCTGCGTAGATGCGCTGCGGGTTGTACACCGCCGGCGACAACGGTTGGCGCCGCGCGAAGGCGAGCAGTTGCGAGGACAGCTTGGCGCCCCGCTCCACCGCCGCAATAGCCGCCGTGACGCGGCGCTGTACCTGGGGATTGTCCGGCTCATGACGGGCCAGCAGGTGCAGGTTGCCGGCGATCACTTGCAAAAGGTTGTTGAAGTCGTGGGCGACGCCGCCGGTCAGCCCGCCGATGGCCTCGAGCTTTTGCGCTTGGCGCAGTTGCTCTTCGGCGGCGGAACGCGCCTGCACTTCGGCGGCGACGCGTTGCTCCAGGTTATGCGTGAGTTCCTGGCGCACTCGTTCGGATTTCACGTGCTCGGTGGTCTCGTTCACGATCACCAGGACCCCGGCAGGTTGCTGGTGGTCATCGGCGATGGGGCTGTAGGTCAAGTCCATCCAGACCTCTTCCGGCACGCCGTTACGCAGCAACTCCAACGGAAAATTGCGGTAGGACAAGGTGCCGCCCGCCAGGCACGTATCCAGCACATGCCGGTTGAAATCGGCGACCTCAGGCCAGCCCAGCTCCACCGCCGTGCCCAGCAGGTAGGGATGCCGGCCGCCGGCAAACACCGAATAGCTGTCGTTGTAAATCATGTAGCCCGCCGCCCCCCACAGCATCACCATCGGCATGGGCGAGGCCAGCAGCATCTGCACACTGCTGCTCAGGCTGCAGGGCCATTTTTCAATCGGCCCAAGCTCGGTCGAAGACCAGTCGAAGGCGCGGATCCGCTGGGCCATTTCACCGCCCCAACCTTCACAACCGTGGGTATTGGATAAAAACTGCATGGTGGGCTCTTGGCGAACGGATGGGTGAATGGGTGGGGCGATAGCCGTGATAAAACCTTGGAGCCCGGCAGCCGTGAAACGTTTCATTGCATATAACGTATCCGCAGCGGCGGCGGCAACTCCCCTCAGTGAAAATCCCGGCTCCGCACCGTGATCCCCTCCAGCAGCGGCGTCAGGTCGGTCAGGCGCCCGGCAATCAGGTGCCGGACCTCGCCCACCGCTTCCCAGCGCCCGTCCACCTTGAGCAGCCGCGAGCCGACCAGGGCCTGGCGCTGGCGCTCGGCCAGGTCGCGCCAGACCACCACATTGAGGTTGCCGAACTCATCTTCCAGGGTGACGAACGTGACGCCGCTGGCGGTGCCAGGACGCTGGCGACCGGTGACCAGCCCGGCGATGCTGACGTTGCGCCCATGCTCCACCGCAAGCAATTCCTGCGAGCTGCGGCAGCGTCGTCTGCGCAGCTCCGCGCGCAGCAGCGCCAAGGGATGCGGCCCGAGAGTCGTGCCGACGGTGGCGTAGTCGGCGTGCAGGTCCTCACCCACCGTGGGTGCAGGCAGCTCCACCTGCGCCTCGTCGGGGCTCGGCAAACCGGCGAACAACCCCAACTGTTTATGCACCCCGGCCACGTCCCAGCGCGCCTTGTGCCGGTTGCCGGCCAGGGCGCGCAAGGCCCCGGAATCCGCCAGCAAGGCCTGGGCGCGGGGATCCAGCCCGGCGCGTTCGTCCAGGTCGGCGATGTCACTGAAGGCCCGACGCTGGCGCGCCGCCTCGATGCGCCGCGCATCCTCTTCGCGAAACCCCGAGATCATGCGCAAGCCCAGGCGAATCGCCGGCTGTTCGCCGTCGCTCGGCTCCAGGCTGCAATCCCAGTCACTGGCCTGCACGTCCACCGCACGGACCTGCAAGCGATGGCGTCGCGCGTCCTGCAGGATCTGGTCCGGGCTGTAGAAACCCATTGGCCAGCTGTTGATCAGCGCGCAGGCGAAGGCCGCCGGCTCATGGCATTTGAGCCAGCAACTGGCGTAGGTCAGCAAGGCAAAACTGGCCGCATGGGACTCGGGAAAGCCATAGCTGCCAAAGCCCTTGATCTGCTCGAAAATCTGCGCGGCAAACGCCTCGCTGTAGCCATTCTTGAGCATGCCGGTACGCAGGCGCTGCTGATGCGGTTCCAGGCCGCCGTGGCGTTTCCAGGCGGCCATCGAGCGGCGCAGCTGGTCGGCCTCGCCGGGGCCGTAGTCGGCGGCGACCATGGCAATCTGCATCACCTGCTCCTGGAACAACGGGATGCCCAGGGTGCGTTTGAGCACCGCTTCGAGCTGCGGCGACGGGTAGGTTTCCGGCTCTTCCTTGTTTCGCCGCCGCAGGTACGGATGCACCATACCGCCCTGGATCGGCCCCGGCCGCACAATCGCGACTTCGATCACCAGGTCATAAAAGGTCCGTGGCTTGAGCCTTGGCAACATCGACATCTGCGCCCGCGACTCGATCTGGAACACGCCGATGGTGTCGGCCTTGCTGATCATCGCGTAGGTGGCCGGGTCTTCCTTGGGGATCGTCGCCAGGGCCAGGTCGCGATTGCGATGACGGCGCAGCAGATCGAAACAGCGGCGGATCGCGCTGAGCATGCCCAGCGCCAGGATATCCACCTTGAGCAGGCCGACGGCGTCGAGGTCGTCCTTGTCCCACTGGATGATGGTGCGCTCGGCCATGGCGGCGTTTTCCACCGGCACCAGGGTGTCCAGCGGGTACTCGGAAATCACGAAGCCGCCAGGGTGCTGGGACAAGTGCCGGGGGAAGCCGATCAGTTGCTGCGTGAGGGTGAGCACGCGGCGCAGGATCGGGCTGTGCGGGTCGAAACCACCTTCGCGCAGGCGTTCCAGTGGCGGTGCATCATCGCTCCAGCGCCCGCAGCATTCGGCCAGGGCGTTGATCTGGTCCGGCGGCAAGCCCAGGGCCTTGGCCACATCGCGCACCGCGCCGGCCGCGTGGTAACTGCTGACCACCGCCGTCAGCGCCGCGCGGGTGCGGCCGTAGCGCTGGAACACGTACTGCAGCACTTCTTCGCGGCGTTCGTGTTCGAAGTCGACGTCGATGTCCGGCGGCTCGTTGCGCTCCTTGGACAGGAAACGCTCGAACAGCATGTCGGTCAGGCTCGGGTCGATCTCGGTGATGCCCAGGGCAAAACACACCGCCGAGTTGGCCGCCGAGCCCCGGCCCTGGCACAGGATCGAACGGCTGCGGGCGAAGCGCACGATATCGTGCACCGTGAGGAAGTAACTTTCGTAGCCCAGGTCGCTGATCAATTGCAGCTCGTGATTGATCTGCTGCAAGGTCTTGGCGTCCACCCCGTGCGGCCAGCGCTGGGCGATGCCTTCTTCGGTCACGCTGCGCAACCAGGACCTGGCGTCATGGCCCTCGGGCACCAGCTCGCGCGGGTAGTGATAGCGCAGCTGGCTCAAGTCAAAAGTGCAGCGGCGCGCGATGTTCAGGGTTTCATCGCGCAGCGCTGGCGGGTACAGCGCGGCCAGGGCATCGAGGCTGCGCAAATGCCGCTCGCCGTTGGGGTGCAGGCGCGTGCCGGCTTCGGCCACCGGCACGTGATGGCGGATGGCGGTCATGGTGTCCTGCAGGGCGCGGCGACCGCGCGCATGCATGTGCACATCGCCGCAGGCCACTGCCGGGATCTGCAGGCTGGCAGCCAGTTGCAGGTGCTGCTCCAGGTGGCGTGCATCGTCCTGGCCGCAGTGCAGGTGCACCGCCAGCCACAGGCGCCCGGCAAAGGTGCGGCGCAGCCATTGGACCGAGGCCTGGGTGTCCTGGTCGTCGGCGACCCACAGCGCCAGCAGGCCGGGCAGCGGTTGTTCGAAGTCTTCCAGCAGCAGTCGGTACTGGCCCTTTTCGGCCCGGCGCCGCGCCAGGGTAATCAGCCGGCACAGGTGCTGGTAGCCGTTGAGGTCCTCCACCAGCAACACCAGTTTCGGGCCGTTCTCGATGCGCATCTCGCTGCCGATGATCAGCGGCAACTCCACCGCCTTGGCCGCCTGCCAGGCGCGCACGATGCCCGACAAGGTGCACTCGTCGGTAATCGCCAGGGCGCTGTAGCCCTCGCGCTTGGCCCGCTCGAACAACTCCAGCGCACTGGAAGCACCGCGCTGGAAGCTGAAGTTGGACAGGCAATGCAGCTCGGCGTAACTCATGCGAACCAGCCTTGCAGCCACAACCCATCGCTTTGTCCCACGGTGCGATAGGCCCAGCCTTGCTGGCCGGCACGGGTCTGGATCAGGTAGTAGTCGCGGCGAATATCGGCGCCATCCCACCAGCCGGACTCGATGCGTTCCGGGCCCATCAGGATGTGCACCGCCTGCTCAGCCAGCAGCGTCGGTTCGTTGAGCAGCCAGCCGGGGCGTTGCACCTTGCTCAAGATCGGGCATGCGCGACTGTCAGCCGCTGCTTGCCAGGCGCACTCGGGACGATGATCGGCGTGAAAACGCAGGCCTTGCACCGCGTCATCCCCCAGGCGCGCACGCAAGCGTTCGCGCAGTTGCTCCCACGGCAAGGTCTGCTGCGGACGGTCATCGAACAGGTCCTGGCGTTGCGGGACGAAGACCGGCAAATCCTGGGCCACCAGGCGAAAACCGCGCACCGGTGACGTCACTTGCACCTGCTCCAGGCGCCCGCGGGCCAGCTCGAAGAGCATCGCCGGTTCGCGCTCGGCGCTCAGCAGGCCGACCTTGATCACACTGTCGGGCGCCTGGGCATGTTCCAGGTGCAGGTCGAAGCGCTGCACGCCACTGTCGCGGCCGCAAAGGAAGGCGGACAGGTCGCCGGTCAAGCGGCGCAATGGAAACAGCAAGGCCTGGTGGGATTGCACGTCGAAATTCAACTCGATGCGCACATCGAACTGGTCCGGCGGCTGATAGAACGCCAGCGCCAAGGGCCGCTGCCCGCTCAACGCATCCAGGTGCTTGAGCAGGCTGGCGTCAAAGCGCCGCGCCAGGGTATGCCGGGGCAGCGCCTGCACCTGGGCCAGGCTGCGCAGGCCCATGCGCGACAAGGCGGTGGCCGCCGCAGGGTCGAAGCCGGCGCGGTCGATGGGCAGCGGCGCCAGGGCCTGCATCAAGCCCTCATCGTTGACGGCCAGGCCATCGTAGATATTCGCCAGCACCCGCGCCGCCGCCGGGTTGGGCGCAGCGACGATACGGTGGCGAAAACCCAGGTCGGTCAGTTCCGTGCGCAAGCGTGCCTCGAACTGCGCCCACGGCCCGAACAGCCCCAGGCTCGACTCGATTTCGAACAGCAAGGCGCGTGGGTAATACACACTGACCTGGGAGCTGAAGCGGTAGGCCCAGGCGGCGAGGAACTGTTGCCAGCGTTCTATTTCAGCCGGGTCGTATTCGGCGCAGGTGAAGGTCTTGGCCAGCGCATGCGCGGCCGTCAGGGATTGGCCGGGGCGCAGGCCCAAGGCGCGCGCAGCGTCATTGACGGTCTGCAGCACGCGACGCTGCGGCGTACCGGCCAGCAGCGCCAGCGGTTGATCCGGTTCGGGATACAGGCGCTGCACCCCGTCCAGCGCCAATTGCGGGAAGACAATACACACCCAGCGCATGGCAACCTCAGTGCCCCGCCAGTGCAATCGGTGCCGGGTGGGCCAGGCCGCCCCGGCATTTGAGCACCCGTACCTGCGCCGGCCTGGCTTCGACGACCAGGCGCAAGGCGGCGGGCGAGGCGTTGACCGCCTCACTCAAGGCACGCCAGGCAAATGCCAGGGTCTGCCCGGTTTCCGCCGCCACCTGCAAGCGGCGCAGCGCGCGATCATCGGCCTTGCGCGGCCAGCACAGCACCGCGCCGCAACTGCCGGAGCGCAGGCATTGCTCCACGGCCCACAGGGCATCGCGTTCCTCGGCCTGGATCACCGAGAGCTGACGCAAATCCACTCCGGCGTTCTGCCAGGCATGCGGGTACGGCGTGTAGGGCGGCGCCACCAACACAATGCGCTCGCCCGCCGCCGACAGCCGCGCCAGGGTCGGCAGCACCAGCTGCAGCTCGCCCACACCTTCCTTGGCCATGAGGATTTCGCTCAAGGCCGACTCCGGCCAGCCGCCTGTCGGCAACACCGCATCCAACGCCGCCAGTCCGGTGGGCTGCACGCTGGCCGGAGGCGCGGCAGGTCGGCCCTTCCAGACACGGCCGCCATTGAACAGCGTATCCAACGCAACCACGGCGCCCATCAGCCTTGCCTCACCAGGCCGCAAAACACCCCTTCGATGGCCAGGTCCTGATCGGGCCCGACCACGATAGGTTGATACGCAGGATTGCGCGGCAGCAAGCGCACATGCTCGCCGTGACGTTCGAAGCGCTTGATGGTGACTTCGCCGTCCAGGCGCGCCACCACAATCTGCCCATTCAACGCCTCGGCACTGCGCCGTACGCCCACCAGGTCACCGTCGAGAATGCCATCCTCGATCATCGAGTCGCCCTGCACCCGCAACAGATAGTCCGGGGTTTTCGCGAAGGTGGCGGGGTCGAGTTGCAGGCGGCTGTGCACGTCGGCATCGGCACCGATGGGCGAGCCCGCGGCGACTCGGCCGAGGACCGGAATGTCCAGCCACTCGGGGCGTGCCGGTTGGTTGAGCAGGCGAATACCACGGGCCTGGTTGGGGTTGACCTCGATAAAACCGGCTTCGGTCAGGGCCAGCACGTGTTTACGCGCCACGCTGCGAGAGGCGAAACCAAACGCCTCGGCGATCTCGGCGAGGCTCGGAGGCTGGCCTTGCTGCGCGATACGGTCGCGGATAAAGGTCAGGATGGCGGTACGGCGGGGAGTGAGAGTCGTCATGGAGTACATTTGTACTCCTGTGGGAATTTTCTGACAATAGCCGCCAGTCTGAAGGTGGGTTTGCTCGCGAAGGCGCCGGATCAGCCACCGTCTGCAGCGACTGACCCACCGCTTTCGCGAGCAAGCCCGCTCCCACAGTTTTGATCGCTGTTCGGGCTTGGGATTCGGGGTGCTGCACCGGCATTTGAGCAGGCGGCACAACCCGGTTCCAACCTTGAAATACACCCCAAATGTGGGAGCGGGCTTGCTCGCGAAGGCGCCAGACCAGCCACCCTCTCCAGCAACTGACCCACCGCTTTCGCGGGCAAGCCCGCTCCCACAGTTTTGATCGCTGTTCGGGCTGGGATTCGGGGGGCTGCACCAGCATTTGAGCGGACGGCACAACCCGGCTCCAACCTTGGAATACACCCCAAATGTGGGAGCGGGCTTGCTCGCGAAGGCGGTAGACCAGCCACCTTCTCCAGCGACTGACCCACCGCTTTCGCGGGCAAGCCCGCTCCCACAGTTTTGATCACTGTTCGAGCTTGGGATTCGGGGTGCTGCGCCGGGATTTGAGCGGGTGGTACAACCCGATTCCAGCCTTGGAATACACCCCAAATGTGGGAGCGGGCTTGCTCGCGAAGGCGCCAGACCAGCCACCCTCTTCAGCGACTGACCCACCGCTTTCGCGGGCAAGCCCGCTCCCACAGTTTTGATTGCTGTTTGGGCTTGGGATTCGGGGGGCTGCACAAGCATTTGAGCGGACGGTACAACTCGGTTCCAACCTTGGAAATACACCCCAAATGTGGGAGCGGACTTGCTCGCGAAGGCGCCAGACCAGCCACTCTCTCCAGCAACTGACCCACCGCTTTCGCGAGCAAGCCCGCTCCCACAGTTTTAACCGAGTTCGACAGGCAACACCGAACAACTCCAAGGCCGCCATGTTACTGAGGAAGTGGAAAGCTCACCGCCTCACCAGCCCTCTTTCAACATCCGCAACTCCAGGTGCTGCAGTAGCAGGATGGTCTTCCCATCCACAATCTCCCCAGCCTGTACCATCGCCAGCGCCTGTTCGAATCCCAGCTCCAACACTTCGATATCCTCGCCCTCTTCTTCCAGCCCGCCGCCATCCCCCATCCGGTCACCCGGCTGATATTCGCCGATAAAGAAGTGAATCCGCTCAGTCACCGACCCGGGACTCATGAACGCCGCATAGACCTTCTCCACCTGCCCCACGCGGTAGCCGGTCTCTTCCTCCGCTTCCAGTCGAATGCGCTCCTCGGGGCTGGCATTGTCCAGCAGCCCGGCGGCCGTCTCGATCAAGTAGCCGGGGTAATCGTTGACGAACGTTGGCATGCGGAACTGGCGAATCAGCAGCACCGTGCGCTGTTCGCGGTTGTACAACAGGATCGTCGCGCCATTGCCCCGGTCATACACCTCACGGGTCTGGGCCTGCCAACTGCCATCACGGCGGCGCAGGTCGAAGCTGTATTTCTTCAGGATGTACCAGTTGTCCGAAAGGGTCTCTTCGGCCGTGATGCGAACGGGGCTGTTGTCCATGGTCAGGTCTTTGCTCAAGGGAGTCATCGGGTTCACGCCTGTTTGATGCGAGGCCACGCGGCGGCGACAGCTTCGGCGCTGTCCGCCTTGATCCGGGCGAGATTGCGCGGGTACTCCACGCCGGGGTTTTCAGTGAAGCGCGTGGCAGTGAATTGGCCATTGCTGGCGCGCAGGATGTAGCCCGTGTCCTCGCACTGCGCGGAGGCCAGGAAGACCACGCCCGGCGTCACCCACTCCGGCTTGAGTTCGTCAGGCTCCTCGGTGACACCCCACATGCGCGTCTTGGCCACCGGCGAAATCGCGTTGACGCGGATCCCGGCCTCGGCGCCCTCATGGCTCAACGCGTTCATGATCCCCAGTTGCGCCATCTTGCCGGCGCTGTAGGCCACCAGGCCGTTCTGCTCGTACTGCGCATACATCGCGCGGTCGGACGTGGTGAGGATAATGCGCGGCGCGGCGGATCGCAGCAGGTGTGGCCACGCGTGCTTGCACAGCCACAGCGGCGCGTAGAGGTTGATGTCCATGGCGCGCTGCAGGAACGCGGCATCCAGGTCGGCAATGTTCTGGTAACCGACCCAACCGGCATTGTGGATGAGGATATCGAGCTGCCCGAACGCCTCGATGGCCGAGGCGATCAGTTGCCGGCTGCCTTCTTCGGTGGACAGGTCACCCGCGTGACCGATCACCTGCAAGCCTTCGGCCTGCAAGGTCCTGGCCGCCGACTCGACCACCGTGGCGTCGTTGCCGGCGCCGACCGGGTCGGCACCAATGTCGCTGATCACCACCCGCGCCCCGCCCAAGGCCAGCGCCCGTGCATAACTGAGCCCCAACCCGCGGGCGCCGCCGGTGACAATCGCGGTTTTGCCTGTGAAATCCATGTGCTTGCTCTCCTGTGTAGCCGCCCACCCTAACAACCGGTGCAGGGGTAATTCAATGCTGTAACACTTTGCAAGCAATCGTCGTGGACGGCTGTCGAATTAATTCCTGCCTGCGCGGGCCATCTGGTAAAACCCGTGCTTCACCTTTGTCCTGGAACCTTCATGTCTTCTCGTTTTCTGTCTCGCCTGGGCCTGCGCTGGTTTCCCCTGCTGTGCATGGCGCTGCTGATCGTCGGCCTGCCGGTGGGGTGTGCCGTGCTGCAACACAAGGAGCGCGAGCTGGTGTTTCGCATAGAGCCGGGGACTGCCAGCTGGTACAGCGGTTTGCCCAAGGCAGTGCAGGAGTTCGAACTCAAGCCTGCCAGTTTCAAGTCCGGGCAGAACATCCATGGTTGGTGGTACCCGGCGGCCAAGGCCGACGCGCCGGCGATCCTCTACCTGCACGGCGTACGCTGGAACCTGACCGGGCAGTTGTTTCGCATTGAGCAGTTGCACGCCCTCGGCTACTCGGTGCTGGCCATCGACTATCGCGGGTTTGGCCAAAGCCACGGCGAGCTGCCATCGGAAACCACCGTGTACGAAGACGCCCGCATCGCGTGGGAGCGTTTCCAGGTGCTGCAACCGGACCCGAGCAAACGCCTGATCTACGGACATTCCCTGGGCGGCGCGGTGGCCATCGACCTGGCCGCCGAACTGGGCAAGCAAACGCCGTTGCCGGTGCGCGGGCTGGTGATTGAATCGACCTTCACCTCCCTGGCGGATGTGGCCACGGCGGTGGCGAATACCTCGTTGCCGGTACGCTGGCTGCTGTCGCAGAAGTTCGATTCCATCGACAAGATCGCCGCTATCCATATGCCCCTGCTGGTGGTCCACGGGCTGGCCGATCAATACGTGCCGCCGCGTTTCAGCCAGCAGTTGTTCGAAGCCGCCCAGGAACCCAAACGGCTGTTGCTGGTGCCCGGCGCCACGCACAACAACAGCATGAGCCTGGCCGGTCGCAATTATGGCCAGGCACTCGACAGCCTGATGCAAGCGAAGATGCCGCCGCAGGTTGTCACCCACTCCACAGCGCGCAACGGCGACTCATAAAAGCGCTTTTCGGCACTGGGTTCGCGCTTGCGTGTCAAGCGCAAACCCTGCCCATACTGGCCCGCGTCGAAAGTTGATCAAATATTAACCGAGGGTTAAATCACCAACCCTGCCGGGCCTTCGCAAAGTTATCCACAGAGATACCCACGGTTTTCGTGGACAACTCTTTTTATTTTTTTACGATTTTTTTGCTCAGTAAACGTTTTCGGGAAATGTACCGGGCAACAAAATCTCGCGATTCACATCGCGTATATCGTTATAGCCGCACAACGCCATCGACACGTCCAGCTCACGCGCAATGATCTGGAGTGCCTTGGTCACGCCTGCCTCGCCCATCGCGCCCAGGCCATACAGGTGCGGGCGACCGATCATGGTGCCCTTGGCGCCCAATGCCATCGCCTTGAGCACGTCCTGGCCGGAGCGAATGCCGCCGTCGAGCCACACTTCGATGCGCTCGCCTACCGCGTCGACAATCGCCGGTAACTGGCTGATGCTCGACGGCGCACCGTCCAGCTGACGGCCACCGTGGTTGCTCACCACCAGTGCATCGGCACCCGAATCCGCCGCCAGGCGCGCATCCTCTACATCGAGGATGCCCTTGATGATCAGCTTGCCGCCCCAGCACTTCTTGATCCACTCCACATCGTCCCAGCTCAGGCGCGGGTCGAATTGCTGGGCGGTCCACGACGACAACGAACTCATGTCCGCCACACCCTTCACATGCCCGACAATATTGCCGAAGCCGCGCCGCTGGGTGCCGAGCATGCCCATTACCCAGCGCGGTTTGGTCGCCATGTTGAGGATATTCGGCAGGGTCAGCTTGGGCGGCGCCGACAGTCCGTTGATCAGATCCTTGTGGCGTTGGCCGAGGATCTGCAGGTCGAGGGTCAGCACCAGTGCATCCACGCCAGCGGCCTTGGCGCGCTCGATCAATTGCTCGACAAACGCGCGATCACGCATCACATACAGTTGGAACCAGAATGGCTGGCCGACGTGTTCGGCGATATCTTCCAGCGAGCAGATGCTCATGGTCGACAAGGTGTAGCGCAGGCCAAACGCGGCGGCGGCGCGAGCGGTGAGAATCTCGCCATCGGCATGCTGCATACCGGCCAGGCCGGTGGGTGCGAGGGCGACTGGCATGGCCATGTCCTGGCCGATCATGCGGGCGCGGATCGAGCGCTCATCGATATTGCGCGCAACCCGCTGGCGGAATTTGATCCGCGCAAAATCGCTTTCATTCGCCCGGTAGGTGCTCTCAGTCCAGGAGCCGGAATCGGCGTAATCGTAGAACATCCGTGGGACACGTTTTTGCGCCAGCTTGCGTAAATCTTCGATGGTTGTAATCAACGACATCTAGGTCACCTCTCCCTGAACTGAACACAGAGAGTAACCGCCCATCGGCTGCGCAACCAGCCATTGCGTTTAGATGGGCAGGAGACTAATCTCGCACAAACCCGCAAAAAAGCGCAAAAACATGCACACCACTCATCAAGCCATTGACCTGCCTTCGTTGCGCAAACAAAAGATCCTGTTGCTGCTCGAGCGCGATGGCAAAGTCACCGCCGCCGACCTGGTAGAGCATTTCGCCGTGTCCCAGGACACCATCCGCCGCGACCTCGGCGAACTCGCGGCTGCTGGCCTTCTGCAACGCGTGCACGGTGGCGCCCTGCCCCGGCCCAAGGACACCGGCAAGGACTTCTTCACCCGGGTCGGCGAGACCAACGACGCCAAGCGTCACCTTGCCCACCGGGCCGCCAACCTGGTGGAAGATGGCCAGATCGTGTTGTTCGATTCCGGCTCCACCACACTGCAGATTGCCCAGTCGTTGCCGCGCTCGATCCGCCTGACCGTAGTCACGCCGTCGCCGATGATAGCCATCGCGCTGGCCGATCATCCCGAAGTGAAGGTGATCCTGGCCGGTGGCCAACTCAACCCGGCGACCTTGTCCACCACGGGCCAGGACGCCGTGCGCCTGATCCAGAGCGTCAAGGCCGACCTGCTGTTCACCGGCGTATGCGCACTGCATCCGCAGGTGGGTATCAGCTCGCTGCATTTTGATGAAGTGGCGGTCAAACAAGCCCTGCTCGACAGCGCCTCGCACGTGGTGGCGGTGACCATGGCCGACAAGCTCGGTGCGGTGGAGCCGTTTGTGGTGGGGCCGTGTGAACGTATCCACACATTGATCACCGAGTGGCACGTGCCGAGCGTCGAAGCGTACCAACGGTTAGGCCTGGAAGTGCTGCAGGTGGAGGTCGAGTAGGTACAGTGCATCCGCCAACGCATGACCACTGGCGGTGTTATCGAAGATGCACCAGGTGCAAATACCCTCTTCGACAGAGGCTCTCAACTGCTGCAAATAGGCCCGGAGCCGTTCCGGCCCATATGCGCTGTGATAGATACGTGGCGACCCATGCAGACGCCAATAGCGCACGCCCTGCCAACCGCCCGGTGCCTCACCGGTGTCGATGACCGGGGGATCTGCAGCCACGCGCCCAATGTGCAGGTCCTGCAACAATGCTTCAGCCTCAAGCCAGCTGGCATGACGCGGCTCCAGCACCACCACGCCCGCATAGCGTTGTCGCAGGGCGCGAAAAAACGTCGCGGCGACAGTGGGCTCATAGCGCAGCGAAGGGGGCAGTTGCACTAGCAGGCAGCCTAAGGTTTCACCCAATTGCAGGCATTGCTGAAGAAACTCATCCAGTACTGTTTCGCAGTGCTGCAAGCGCAGTTCGTGGGTAATGCGCTTGGGTACCTTGACCGAAAAACGAAAGGTGGCTGGCACGGACTGTGCCCAACGCTGGTAAGTCTTGGGCAAGTGAGGACGATAGAACGAACTGTTGATTTCAACTGCCTTCAGGCGCGAGGCATAACGCTGAAGGTGCGTACCTTCCCCCTCAAATGCAGACCATTGTTCACGGGGCAAACTCCAACCGGCGCACCCCACATACAGAGCTGCTGTCAAAACAGCACCTCAGCCGCATCGCGCATGAAAATCTCAATGGTCTTGGGCCCCACGCCGTCAAATTCCCCCAGGCGTTTTTCGAACGCCTGGCGGTCTTTGCTGGCACTGCGCATGTGGGTGATCTTGCCAGCGTATTCGGCGTTTAGCTTGGCGCTGAGGTCGAGCAGGCGCTGCGCGGTGCTCTCGTCATAACGCACGTAATGCGCACGCCCGAGCATCGAGACCAGCTCACGCGATGTGCAGTGCTGCAACTTGCGAGGCGTGTCGCGGCCCTGCTCTTCGACGATCACCTTATAGGCCTGTGCCGCGATGGGCGCCTGGATGCGCTTGCCCATCAGGAAACTGGCGACAAACCATTTGAACAGGCTGGCGTCATCCGCAGGCTTGAGATCAATCCCCAGTTCCGACGCGGAAATTGCCTTGGCCATGTTCAGCGGCCCAGCTTGCGCTCGGCCTTGGCGGCCTGCTCGTTGATCGCATCGGTCTGACGCTCGGTGTCCTTGATCGAGGTCGGCGTGAGCACCTTGTCGACGGTTTCGGTCTTGGGGTTCGGGCGCTCCAGCGTCTCGCCCTTGGCGGCGGTGCCGGCACCTTTCTGCGCCTGTTCGGAGCTGATGGGGTCAGGGGTTTTATCGGCGGTCTTGTGATCGGTCACGGTGTCTCTCCTGGCAGTTGAAGGCGTGCAAGAAAATCGCACGCACCTGTGCAGCAGAGGCCAACGGATTTCGATAGTTCAAGGAATTTGCCAGCCATGCCCGCTGGTGAGAAAAGCGCGAATTAATTTAAACCTTTTGCAGTTGGGCCGGCTCAACACTCAGGTAACGGCATCCCGCCATGTTCAAGGAGATCCACCATGACCACGCAACTGATCAAACAAATGGGCCTGACTTTCGTGCTGGTTGCCGGCTCGATTTCCACGGCCATGGCCGCGACGTCCAACAGCTTCGTAGAAGACGCGGCACAAGGCGGCATCACTGAAGTCGAGGCCGGCAAACTCGCCCTCGAAAAAAGCAGCTCGGCCGATGTGAAAACCTTTGCCCAGCACATGGTCACCGACCACACCAAGGCCAACCAGGAACTGGCGGCCCTGGCGAAAAAACTCGATATCGAAGTGCCGGACGATGCCGCGCTGACCGACAAGGCCAAGAAAGCCATCCTCGAACTGCGCGATGAATCGTTCGACAAGGCCTACGCCAACAACCAGGTGGCGGCCCATGAAAAAACTGTCGAACTGTTCCAGAAAGAAGCCGCTTCCTCGGACAACGCCGAGCTGAAAGCCTTCGCCACCAAGACCCTGCCGACCCTTGAAGCTCATTTGAAAATGGCCAAGGAACTGCAAGCCAAACACGACCATTAATCTACCCCTGACCCAAGGAGACCCTCGACCATGAGCGCGCAACTCAACGGCAAGCACATCCTGATCATCACCTCCAACACCGGCATCGAGCGCGACGAGCTGGTCAAGCCGCTGGAAGCGCTGCGCGGGTTCGGCGCCACCGTAACCCACGCATCCAGCAAGGGCGGCACCACCCAGACGTTTGTCGGCGATACCGAGAAAGACAAGACGGTGGAATCCGACGTGCAACTGTCGGACGTGGTCAGCAGCGAATTCGATGCGCTGGTCATCCCTGGCGGCACCGTCAACGCCGACACCCTGCGCCAGGATGCCGCGGCGCTGCGGGTGATCAACGACTTCGTCAAGGCCGGCAAGACCGTGGCCGCGATCTGTCACGGCCCATGGGCGCTGATCGACGCCGGCGTGATCAAGGGCAAGACGCTGACTTCCTACAAAAGCGTGCGCATCGACCTGGAAAACGCCGGTGCCGCCGGCTGGGTGGATGCCGAGGTCAAGGAGTGCAAGGCCAATGGCTGGACCTTGATTACCTCGCGTACACCGGATGACTTGCCGGCATTCAACCAAGCCATCGCCAAGGCCATGGCGGGTTGATAGCGATGGGCTGAAACGCAAACAGGCGCCTCTCGGCGCCTGTTTTTTTTACCTGTGGACCTTAGCTTCTGCGCTGCTGCGCCATCTCTCGCTTGGGACCAAACATCGCCCAGGCAATCAGCCCCAACAGCGGCACGAAAATCAGCACTACCACCCACAGCCCCTTGGTCTCCCAGCCACCGGTGCTGCGCAATACGACGTTGATCGCCCACAATTCCAACAGCAGCAAAATCACCGCCAACGCGATCCAGATATATTCTATTTGCATGGTTCACCTCCTGAGGTCTATGCATTAGGTCAAGCATCTGGCCCGAGGGTTCCATCCGATTTGCACCCGGGCACATCGCGGGCAACCTTCTAGACTCAACCTCAGTCACCCCTCTTGCACTGAATTCCGGAGGTTCAGGATGACCGAGCATGTTATCCACTTTCACTGCCAGATCGACCAAGGCACCACCGAGCGTTTTCGCGACTGCTGCCTGGATGCGATCGACGAAGGCGCCAGTTCGCTGCTGCTGAACCTGTCGACCACCGGCGGCAGCACCAACTTCGGGTTTACCCTCTACACCTTCCTCAAGGCGCTGCCGGTGCCACTCTGCGCGATCAACGCGGGCAATATCGAATCCATGGGCATCATCATGTTCCTGGCAGCGAACCGGCGTATCACCACGCCGCATTCGCGCTTTCTGATCCATCCGATGAACTGGTACTTCAGCCAGAGTTCGGTGGACCACCAACGGCTGCGCGAGTACCTGTCGAGCCTGGATAACGACCTCGCCCGCTACGTGAAAATCTATGAACTGGAGACGTCCCAGGCCGACACCCAGCTGGATATTTTCAAGTGCCTGTCAGCCGAGGAAAAGGTCATTGCCGCGCACGAATCGCTCGCCTACGGAATTGCCCATGAGGTCAAGCAGGTGGTGTTCGCCGAAGACATCAAGCATTGGAAAGTCAGCGGCGGCTAAGGACGGCGTAATGCAACACAAACCTTGCCCGACCATGCAAGCTGCACGACCGCCACACTGACACTCATGACATAAACGACTGATTAATAACGTATTTATAAATACGTTCAAGTTGGTATAACTGATGCACTACCTACCGGACGAGGCGCGCACTTCGACGCGCCCGCTTGCTATCCGTGAGGTTCCACCATGAATGCCATCGACCTTCTCAAGGCTGACCACGAACGCGTCAAGGCGTTGCTGACCCAACTGAGCGAGTCCACCGAACGCGGCGTCAAGAAGCGCACCGAGCTGCTGGCCAAACTCGAGATGGAGATCAGCCTGCACACCAAGCTTGAGGAAGAGATCCTCTACCCGGCCTTCCGCAAAGCCGGCGGCAAGGAGCAAGACATCATGTACCACGAAGCCAAGGAAGAGCATCGCACGGTCGACGCCCTGGTGCTGCCCGACCTGAAGCAGACCGAGCCATCCACCACCGAGTTCTCCGGGCGCGTCAAAGTGGTCAAGGAACTGCTGGAACACCACATCGAAGAAGAGGAAACCGAGATGTTCCCCCAGGCCAGAAAGCTGCTGGGCAAGGCGGTGCTGGAAGAACTCGGCGCTGAAATGGAAGCGATGAAAGCGGCGCACAAGAAATCCATGGGCGCCAAGCCGCTCGCGGCGTAACGTCCATTCGTCGCATGGCCGCGAACTTTTTCAAACTTTGCTTTCGGTTGAGTATTCCCAATTAAGCGACACCATTGATTCACTCATTGATGAGGGATTTGAAAATGGCTACCAGCGGAAAAACCACCACGGGTGCAGGCGGCAAAGCCAAGCCCGAAACGCAGAAAAAAAGCGGCGGTCAAGGTTCGGGCGGCAACTTTGCCAATGACCGCGAAAAGGCTTCTGAAGCCGGCAAAAAAGGCGGGGCGCACAGCTCCGGTGGCGGCAAGAAGTCTTGATTGAAGCAGTACTGAAGCCCGGATTTTTCGGGCTTCAGTCATGATCAGAGCAACAAGGGGATCGCGTCATGAAGACCAGAATGTCCCAAAGGATTTTGCTTATTATCGGCCTGTCGGCCCTGCTGGCCAGTCCGGCCTTCGCCGCCTTCGGCGACGACACCGCGCCGTCACCGAATACGCTGAGCGACAGCAGCGCCGCCGGCTCCGCCCTGCCTCCGGGCACCTACCCCAGCAGCCCGTCAGACAGCGACAAAAAAACCGAGACTGCTCCCAAGGAAAAAGCCTCGCCGAGCCCTGCGCCGCACAAACAGCCCAGCAGCAAGGCGACGAAAAAGAAAACCCCGCATACCGGCAGTTGACGCTCTACATCAGCGGGATGCTGTAGCTGACAATCAGGCGCGTTTCATCTTTGTCTGCGGTGTCATTCCCGCGCAGCACCGCACTGCGCCAGGTAAACCCCAGGCCCTTCAACGTGCCGTTGGGAATCACATAATCCAGGCGCAGGTCGCGTTCCCATTCGCTGTTATTGCGGCCGGCGGTACGGATATGGCTGCCGTGGATATAGGTCACGCTTGAACGCAGGCCAGGAATGCCCAGGCCGGCAAAGTCATAGGCATAGCTGCCCACCGTCGCCTGCTCGCCGGCATTCACGAACTTCAGTGACTGCGAATTGGTGATCAGGTAGAGCGAGCGGCCCTGACCTTGGTTGATATGCGGGAAGTCACTTTCGCCCGTGGTTTTCTGGTAGCCAAGGCTCAACGCGTGCCCGCTCAGACCATAGGTGAACAGTGCGCTCCACAAGCGGTTGTCGACCTTGCCCGTGTTGATGCCCGGCGCGTAGTAACCCGAGCTGACATATCCTTCGCTGCGCCCCGCCGCGCTGCCATTCTTGCCATCAGCGGTGCTGTAGAAATAGCGCAGGTCGCTCTTGAATTGTCCCACCGGCAACTGCCAGTTGTGCACCAGGCCGAGGAAGTGCTGCTGGTAGAAATTCTCCAGGTTGGCGTAGTAGTACTGCAGCTGCAGCTGCTTGGTAACGCTGTAATCAATCCCGCCGTAATAGAACTGGTTGCTGGATTTGCCTTTGATCGGGTCATTGGCACCGGCAATCGACATGCCCTGGCCGTTGCTGGAATTGCGGTCGACAACCTGCTCAAGCTTGCCGGCAACCAGGTTGAAATCCTTGAAGTCCTTGGAATCCAGCTGATAGCCACGAAAGGTCTGGGGCAGCAGGCGCCCGTCTTCGGTGGTCAAAACCGGCAGCTTGGGCATCAGGCTGCCGACTTTCAATTGAGTCTGGGCGATGCGCATTTTGCCGGTGACGCCAGTCTTGCTGAAGTCATGTGAGGCCTTGCCGTCGTCCAGGGGGAAAACGCTGCCAGGAGTGTTGTATGCACCGGCCTTGCCGGCGCGGCCCGACGCGTCCAGGCGCAGGCCATACCATTGTTGCAGGTCCAGGCCCAGGCCGACCACGCCCTCGGTGAAACCGGACTGGTAGTTGAACATGAAGGCCTGGCCCCACTCCTTGTCCGAGCCGCCCCTGGCATTACGGGTGTCCTGGTTGTAGTAGAAATTACGCAGGTCGAGGCTGGCTTTGCTGTCATCGATAAAACCGGCGGCAGCCGCCTGCTGCGCCGCGCCGATGGACACGGCGAGCGCCAGGCAAGTGGTGTGCTTCATGAAGGCTCCGAGAAGTGATTGAGGCGACCCCGTCACGGCCCAACCCTGTTCTTTGTCAGTCGGGTCGGTGCCGCATTCAACGGGAGCGCGCACGGTATAGAGTTGAGCGGCACAGAAACAGCCGCCAAAACCGCCAATCACTTTTTCAGTTTGCGTAACAATCCAGGCCTGCCTCCGCTCGCGTCTGCCCGGCTGTTTCCCGATCAAGCCTGATCAAACTGCTCCCGCGCCTGGCGAAACGCCTCGCCGTTTTCCACCACCCAGGTCCACAGCGGAATCATGTGCACCAACAACTGCGTGCCGAGGGGCGACAACGCGTATTCGACCCTTGGCGGCACTTCCTGAAAGTCATGGCGCAGCACCAGGCCGTCGCGTTCCAACTGGCGCAAGGTGCGGGTCAACATGCGCTGGGTGACGCCCGTCATGCGTCGACCGATCTCGGCATGGCGCAGGCGACCGGACACGCCGAGCACGTGCACGATGCCCAATGACCAGCGGTTGCCGGCGTGGCTCAACACCTCGCGCTTGAGGCCGTCATCGTCGGCGCTGAGGGCGTCGCAGGCGGCCTGCGAGCGACGGATGATTTCGTCGTTATCCATGGGGGGCTCTCGGTATCACGCGTGTGCCTTCTTATGCGCGGCGTTTAATTCTGCAAGCATGCCACGACTTTCACTGTTGACGGAGAACCCTATGACTTCCCCTTCCATCCTGGTGCTCGGAGCCGGTGAACTGGGCATGGCCGTGCTGCGCGAACTGGTCGCCCTGGCGCCGCAGGGCACCCGCATCGCCGTGCTGTTGCGTGCGCAGTCGGCTACCGCGAATGGCTTGAGTGAGCTGGGCGTCGAGCCATTGGCCGGCGATCTGCAGAACGATAGCCAGGACACGCTCGCCGCGCTGTTCGCGCCGTTCGACACGGTGATCAGTTGCATCGGATTTGCCGCAGGCCCAGGCACCCAACGCAAGTTGGCACAGGCGGCGATCCGCAGTGGGGTCAAGCGCTATGTGCCGTGGCAATTTGGCGTGGACTACGACGTGATCGGCCGTGGCAGCCCGCAGGACCTGTTCGACGAGCAACTGGACGTGCGCGACCTGCTGCGCGGCCAACAGACCACCCAGTGGCTGATCATCTCCACCGGGATGTTCACCAGCTTTCTGTTCGAGCCGTCGTTTGGCGTGGTCGACCTCGCGCAAAACACCGTGCATGCCCTGGGCGATTGGGACACAGCCGTCACCGTCACCACGCCCGAGGACATCGGCCGGCTGACGGCGCAGATCGTGCTCGCTGAACCCGCCATCGCCAACCAGGTGGTGTACACCGCTGGCGACACCCTGACCTACGGGCAGTTGGCCGACACCGTCGACGCCGCCTTGGGCATCCAGCTCCAGCGCGAACCCTGGTCGGTGCCGGCGCTACTGGCCGACCTCGCCAGCAGCCCCGACGACAACCTGAAGAAGTACCGCGCGGTGTTCGCCCAGGGCAACGGCGTGGCCTGGGACCCCGCCGTCACGTTCAACGCCCGGCACGGCATCGCCGTGACCGACGTCGACGCGTGGATTCGCCAGCACCTTACGGCACCGGCAACCAGCCGCTGAATTCGCCCCGCGTGTCCAGTGAGCCCCAGACAAAGTCCCCCGCCGGCACCGGCGTGCGCGGCGGCTCGACGGTCGCTCGCGGGGTGCCCTTCCACTCCAGTACGGTCGAACCTTGCCAGGCCAGGATCACACCCTGTGCCGGGCTGTCGTCGGTATTGATCCAGCGCGCTGCGGCGGCGGCCATGAAGGCTTCGATCGGCTCATCGTCGATCTGCGTGCGATACGGCGAGCCCAGCAGCCAGCGACCGATGTTCAGGTGATAGGTCCAGTCCTGCGCTGGCTGGTTGCGGTAAGCCCAGGTCATGAAGCTGCGAAACAGGTTCAGGCCCTCGGGTGGGTCGAGCTTGAGCAGCGCCGGGCAGATGTCGAACACGCTGTGCCAATACGGCAACAGGCGCGCATCCAGGTGTACGAAACAACGGGAATTGCTCGGGTAGTCAGGCTGCACAGGTTCCGCGCGCAGGCGACGCGACGCCTTGCGGACCAGGCGGCTGGCGCCGGCAGGCAACAGGTGGTTCATGAAACGCACTCTCAGTCGTGACGATAGAACGCCCCCTGGTTACAGGGAGCCCAAGGCACACGTCAGAAAGTCGGGGAAGCGCGGGGGTTGGCCGAGGGCCAGGAATAACGCGGTGGCGCCTTGTTGCGCCGCTCATGCGCCGGACGCGGGGTTTGCGCCAGGCCCAACAGCCAGGCGAGACCAATCAGGAACACCAGCGCAACGGTGACGGCGTTGCACACCGGGCAGGCAAAGTAGTTCGAGATGTTGCTGGAAGACGGGCTGCCCAACCCTTTGTCGGAAAGTGGCGCCTGGCTACCGTCCACCGAACAGAACGCCCCGCCGATCCCGTTGAGTTGCTGGCCGAGCATCTGGCCATGCCCCAAACCGCACGCGAACAGGTTCATCAGCACGCAGAAGTACAGGGTCCAGACGATCAGCGGACGGGCGGGATGGCTCGATTTCATGGCGGCGACTCTACCATCAGAGCAGCAAAAGGATGAAGCACCGCATGCCCCTGTGGCAGAACGTCGCAGATTACGTGCGCTTCCCAGGGTTGGTAGACTTGGCGCCCTCAAAGCCTGATGTGTAGATCCAGAGCAATGCAGGCGTTTCACAGGATGCACAGTTGATGAGTACGTTATTTACCCGCCGCAAGGTCCTGACCGGCATGGGCCTGCTGGGTCTGGGCCTGCTGGCCGGTTGTGACAACAGCCCCAGGTTGAACTTCAAGTACGGCAAGGACTTGAGCGACAAGATCATGGGCCGCACCTTCAAGCTCAAGAACACCGAGGGCGACACCGTCACCCTCAGCTCCTACCGTGGCCTGATGCCGGTGGTGTTCTTCGGCTTCACCCAGTGCCCGGCCGTGTGCCCGACCACCCTCGCCCGCGCCGCCCAGGCCAAGAAGCTGATGGGCCGCGACGGCGAGATCATGCAGGTGATCTTTATCACCCTGGATCCGGAACGCGACACCCCGGAGATTCTCGACAAGTACGTGAAAGCCTTCGACCCCAGCTTCGAAGCGCTGTATGGCACCCCGGAAGAAATCGCCGTGGCCGCCAAGGAGTTCGGGATCTTTTATGAAAAGATCCCCGCAGGCGACACCTACACGCTGTCTCACACGGCCACCAGTTTCGTGTTCGACACACGCGGCAACCTGCGCCTGGGCCTGCAGGCATCCCTTAACGCTAAAGAGTGCGCAGAAGACCTGCTCACCGTCATGGAGGTCTGCTAATGACTGCCGTTCAACACCTCAAGCGCACCCTGATCGGCCTGTCCCTGCTGGGCCTCGCAGCGCACGCCAGCGCCCAGGTACTGGTCACCGACGCATGGGTACGCGCCTCGGTACCGGGCCAGCCGTCCAGCGGCGCGTTCATGACCCTGACCGCCGACAGCGACAGCCAGTTGCTGAGCGTCGCAACGCCTGCGGCCAAGGACGTGCAGATCCATGAAATGAGCATGAAGGATGACGTGATGCGCATGGGCCCGGTGGATTCCGTCGCCCTGCCGGCGGGCAAGGCCGTCAAGCTCGACCCGGATGGTTATCACGTGATGCTGATGGGCCTGACCAGCCAGATCAAGGAAGGCGACCAGGTGCCGCTGACCCTCACGGTGAAAAACGCCAAGGGTGAGAAACAAGCCATTGAAGTCAAGGCCACCGCACGCGGCCTGGATGGGATGGACCATAGCAAGATGCATTGATCTGTTGCCGCTGGGTTTTCTGGGCAGCACCAGATTTTTGTGGCGAGCGGGCTTGCCCCGCGTTGGGCTGCGCAGCAGCCCTGAAACTTGACAAGCCAAATCCACCTGAAGAACCGCAGTGCATGCCTGGGGCCGCTGCGCGCCCCAACGCGGGGCAAGCCCGCTCACCACAATAGCCCCCGCTCACCACAACAATCTCATTCACCACAACAGCCCCCGCTCACCACAACAATCTTATTCAACACAACAGCCCTCTCCCTACAACAACCTCATTCACCACTACGCCCCCTCCCCCAGCAACCCCCTTCATTCCCCGCAAACCCTCCCAACGCCATACCTAAAACCTCTGCCTTCAACACTTACTATATATTTTCAATCTGCAAACAGACCCGATAGCCTGATCCTGCCGCCTGTGCCCTGCGCCCGGCTGGCCCCCAATTCCAAAAATAAATCGGGTATTCCTGTGAACACATCCCCCCGCGCCCTGAAAAGCCTGCTGCCTCTGGCGGTGGCTTTCGCCCTCTTCAACAGCTTCGGCGCCCAGGCGGCCAACACCGGCGAATTGCCGTGTACTACCACCGAACAATGCGCGGCCCAGGCGGCGAAAGTCGGCGCCACGCCCGACAGCTCGCAAACCGAACACAAGGCCAAGGCCGATCCGACCCAGACGCAATTCGCCTGGCTGAATCGCATCAACAAAGCCTCGATCGTGATGCTCACCGAAGAAGGCATCGTCAAGCCGGACATGGGCCAGAAGATCGCCGGCGGTGTGCGCTACGCCATTGCCCAGGCCGATCAGCCCGGCGGCACGCGCCCCAGCGACGTGCTGCAACTGGAAAAGATCATGACCGACAAGATCGGTCCCGAGGCCTCGCTGATCCACTCCGGGCGCAGCCGCCAGGACATGCTCGCCACCTACCGCCTGGCCGCGTTGCGCAGCCAGGTGCTGGCCTATAGCGAGGCACTCAACGCCACGCGCCTGCGCCTGCTGAACATTGCCGACAAGAACGTCGACACCCTGGTGCCCGCCTACACCAACGGCGTGCAGGCCATGCCGATCAGCTATGCCCACTACCTGCTGGCATTCGAGGCCGCGTTTGACCGCGATGGCCAGCGCATCCGCGAACTGTACACACGCTTGAACAAGAGCCCGATGGGCACCGCGGTGTTGGCAAACTCGGCCTACCCGCTGAACCGCGAGCGCCTGGCCGAACTGCTGGGGTTTGATGGCGTGCGCGAGAACTCGCTGGATTCGAGCCAGGTGTCGACCTACGACATCCCGATCGAAGCAGCCAACCTGGCGTCGTCCTCGGCGATTCGTGTCGGCGCCATGATCGGCGACATCCACACCCAGTATCACCAGATCCGCCCGTGGCTGCTGCTCGATGAAGAAGCCACCTATACCAGCAGCGCCATGCCGCAAAAACGCAACCCAGGCTTGCTGATGCGGGCGCGGGAGACCGCCTCGGACGTGGTCGGCCTGGCCCAGGCCGTGACCTTGCGCGCGCATAACGTCACCACTGGCATGACCGACTACAAGTTCGCGTTCGACTCATTGGGCGTGTTCCGATCGACCAAGGAGATGTTCCAGGCCATGGACGCAGTGCTCGACGCGCTGCAGATCAACCCGCAGCGGGCCCTGGAAGAACTGGAATCGGAGTGGACCACGTCGATGGAGCTGGCCGACACCCTGGAGCGTCAATACAAGGTGCCGTTCCGTATTGGTCACAGCTTTGCCTCGCTGATCGTCACCGAAGCACGCAGCAACGGCACCACGCCGAAGACCTTCCCTTACGCCGACGCACAAAAGCTGTATAGCCAGGCAGCGGACAAGTACAAGTGGACTCCCAACACCTTGCCGCTGGACGAGGCCGGTTTTCGCGCGGCGTTGTCGCCGACCACCATGGTCCAAACCCGCAAAGGCACCGGCGGCCCGCAGCCGCAGGAGGTCAAGCGCATGCTGGTGGAGGCGCGCAAGACGCTGGAAGCGGATCAGCAGTGGCTGAAGGAGCGGCGTGAGAAGCTGCAAAGTGCAGAAGGCAACCTCGACAAGGCCTTCGACAAACTGGCCAATACCAAAGGCTGACCCCTCACCAGTAGGAGTCGGCTTGCTGGCTCCTACTGGGTGGGCAGTGCGTGTTTCAACACTTCACGATCAATCGACTTCTGCCACCCGCAAATCGCCAGGCACGCCACGCAGTTGCCGAGCACATTGGTCAGCGAGCGGCACTTCATCAAGCGCTCCACTCCCAACAGCAGGCCCACCCCTTCCAGAGGGACCAGTTGCAGGATGTTCAAGGTGGCGATCAAGGTGAACAGCGCCGACCCCGCCACACTGGTGGAACCCAGTGACGTCACCAGGCAGATCAGCAGCACCGCGAGCAGCTCCGGCAGGGCAATCTCGACCCCGGCCATATGCGCCAGGAACATGATCGCGGTAGTCAGGTACAGGTTGGTCCCGGCCAGGTTGAAGGTGTAGCCGGTGGTCAACACCAGCCGCACTAATTGGCGATCGCAGCCCAGGGCTTCGAGTTTATCCACGCAACCGGGAAGTGCCGCCACGGAAGAACCGGTGAATGTCACCAGCAATAACTCTTCTTTCAAATAACCCATCAAACGCGTGAGCTTTATTCCAACTAAACGCGTAATAAAGGCCAATACCACAACCACAAATAACGCACTCACCAGGTATATAACCAGCACGAACTTCAACAGCGGCAAGACCGAACTAATCCCATATTTACCCACCACAAACGCCATCGCCGCAAACGCCGCCAGCGGGGCAAACTTCAAGACTATCCGCAGTACGAAAAACACCCCCTGGACGCCCGCCTCCAGCCAGCCCAGGCAGCGATTGCCGAGGCTGCTGCCGCGCCCCAGCAGCAGCCCGCAGAGCACGGCGGCGAACATCACTTGCAGCACCAGGCTCTGGGTAAACACTCGGTACAGCGTGGAGGACGCCGACAGCAGCGACAGTTCATGCAGGAAGCTTTCGGGCGGTAACGGCGGCGCCGAGACTGCGCTGGGCTCGAGGTTGAACACCCAGCCCGTGGCCATGCCCAGCATCAGCGCGGCACACGACATCAACTGGAAATACACAATGATGCGCCTTACGACATGGCGGTGCTGCGGCGCGCGCTTGATACCGGCAACACCGGTGGACACCAATACAAACAACAGGAACGGCATCAATAAGCCGACGCACTTGATGAAACCGTCACTCAACACTTTCATTTCAACCGCCAGGCTTGGAGACACCAGGCCCAGCGTCATGCCAAGTGCGATGGCAATCAAAATAGGCAGGGTGGCGTTCTTGGCGTATCGGATCGGCATCGGTACTCCAGCCTGTTTTTATTTATTGTTATTGTCGCTGCGCGCCGCTTTCGGCATATTGGGCGCCTGGCCGCTGCCGGCCGCAAATAATAAAGTCTTGTCACGGGATATACCACCATGGAACTTCGCCATTTACGCTATTTCATCATGGTGGCCGAAGAGCGACATTTCACCCGTGCCGCTGCGCGCCTGAACATGCAGCAACCGCCCCTCAGCCAGCAGATCCGCGCCCTTGAGCAAGAGCTGGGCTTCGACCTGTTCAAGCGCCACCCCAAGGGCGTCGACTTGACGGCCGGTGGCCTGGTGTTTCTCGATGAAGCGCGGATCATCCTCGCCCGTGTCGAACAAGGCTCGCTCAAGGCGTCCCGCGCCGCCCAAGGCATCGAGGGCACGCTGGTGATCGGCTTCACCAGCTCCGCCGCCGCCCACCCGCTGATCCCACGGATCATTCGCGCGTACCGCGAGCGCTACCCCGGCGTGGAGCTGTCGATCAACGAAGGCAGCGCCCGGGAAGTGACCGAGGACAGCGTGGAAAAGCGCATCGACATCGGCATCCTCCGCGCGCCGGTCAGCACTCACCAAAGCCTGACTTTCCACCGCCTGCTCAACGAAGCAATGCTGCTGGCGCTGCCCACCGGCCACCCATTGCTGAAAGCCCCCGGCACCGACATCGCGCTCGACGCGCTCAAGGATGAACGCTTCATCCTCGTACGCCGCCCCGGCGCGCCGGGCATGTACGCCAACCTGATCAAGGCCTGCCAGAACGGCGGCTTCGAACCGAAGATCGCCTTTGAAGTGGAACGCATGCTCACCAATCTCAGCCTGGTGGCCGCCGGCGAAGGCATCTCGGTAGTCCCTGCGTCAATGCGCGACGTACACCGCGAAAGCGTGGTGTATTGCCGGATCAAGGACGCGCGGCCGAAGCTGCTGGCGCCGATTACCCTGGTGCGGCGCACATTCAATCCATCGGCGCCGCTGCAGAACTTTATCGGGCTGGCGCGGGAATTGGCCGGGGTGTATCGCAAGCAGGCGCTCAATCCACACTAAACAGCGTCGCACCTACCTGGCGCGGCACGCGATAGACATAGATAGCGGTCGGTCATCCGGCTTGTTTGCCGGCAAGCCGCCCCCTACAAAGTGTGGTCTCAGGCGCTGAGCTGTTTGGTCATCGGGATACATGCCAGCTGCAAACCGGACGGCGAATGGTAAATCGCCTGCTCATCCCCCACGTACCCGCACGCCCGATAGAAACTGGCCGCATTCAACGTCGAGTCCAGGACCAATGCGGTCATGTCCAGCTCGCGTGCCAAGTCTTCCAGAAACGCCAGCATCGCCTTGCCATAACCGTGGCCGGTGTAATCGGGCAACACGAACAGCGCGCCCACTTCGTTATTGCGCGGGTCGAGCATTCCGGTGGCTACCGCCTCGCCGTTGACCCAGCCCAGGTAAAACGGTTGATCCATCAGGGCGTCGTAGCCGTCCTCGGCTTTTCCCCGCGTCCACAGCAGCATTTGCTCGCACGTATAGGCGCCGATGCATTGGCTGCGAATGGCCCGCAAGCGGATGTCGAACGCCACCTGGGCGTGCTCCGGGGTGGCGCGTTTTATCTCCAGCATGTGCATCTCCCTGCATGAAATCATCGTGCCACTAGCACACTTGTGCTAATCGACCGCTTCCCCCAGCGGCGCTATATTCGCCGCCACTTCCAACGTTCCCCAGGCACCGCGCATTCATTGCGCGCGGGTTCGTTGTGCGTTGGAAAAACCATAACAACCCAAGGAAGAATCACCATGAAACTGCACGCCTCCATTACCCGTCTCACCGTGCTCGGCGCCCTGATCATCGGCGTCGCCGGCTGCAGCAACGTCAAGCCCAGCGAAGACCACCTCAAGACCCTCTCGGAAACCAACCTGGGCGAACCGGTCAAGCGTATTTCCAATGTGCGCAGCGATTCGATGACCACCTACTACATCGCCAGCGCTGCCTCCGGCGAGTACAACTGCTCGGTGCCCAGCGGCGCCAGCGGTGGCTTGTTCACGGTGGCCAGCTTTGGCTTGATGAAGCCCGCCGCTTACTGCCAGCCCAAGGGCGCACGCGGTAACGCACTGCAAGGGTTCACCCAGTAACCGTCTCCTGGCTCAAGTCCCGCAGGGTGCCGCGCAGTTCAGCGGGACGCACGGGCTTGGAGAGAATGGCGATCTGACGGTCGTGCAAGGCGGCCTGGATTTTCTCCACATCGTGCCCGGTGAGAATCAGGGCCGGGACCGCCCAGCCGCGTTGCTCGCGCAGGGCATCGATGCATTCGATGCCGGTGGCATGATTCCCCAGGTCGTAGTCGGCGACGATGATGTCGCAATCGCTGACCAGGTCGCGTCCTGATGACTCGGCCTGGACCACGCAGCCCCAGCGCTCCAGCAGGGCCTGGGTGGCGAGCAAGACGTTGTGATCATCTTCCACCAGGCACACTTTCAAACCGGTCAGCAGGCCCGCCTGGCGCGTTTCGTCGCGAGCGGCCGGTGCACGCGGTGCGGTGGCGAGGGTCAGGCCGTAGAGGCTCACGGACGTGCCATGGCCAACCCGTGAACGCAGGCTCACGTGTACCCCCATCAACTGCCCCAGGCGCTTGACGATGGACAGCCCAAGGCCGACGCCTTCGACGTCTTTGTCACGCAGGTGGCGTACCCGATAAAACTCTTCGAAGACCTTTGACAGATGCTCCTCGGCAATCCCCCGACCCCGGTCATGCACCTCCACCGCCAAGCCACCGTCGCGAATGCGCACGCCGATCAACACGGGACGGTGCGCACCGTATTTGAAGCAGTTGGACAGCACGTTCTGCACCATGGTCGCCAACAGCGCCGGGTCGACCAGCACCCAGTATGCGCAAGGCCGCAGGCGCAATTCCACGCCGGCCCAACGCGCCGCCTCGGCGTTCTGGCGCACCAGATCAGCGAGGAATTCACCTAGGTGGATCGCCTGGTATTTGGGCAACAGGCGGCCGTTGTCGAGGGTGTAGAGGTCGAGGATCGAGCGGAACAACTGCGACACGTTGAGCAGCGAACGGTCGATGTTGTCCACCAGCCGCCGCTCTTCATCGCCGAGCCTGGCTTCACGCAGGCACGCAGTGAACAGGCCGATGGAGTGGATGGGCTGGCGCAGGTCATGACTGGCCTGGGCCAGGAACCGGGACTTTTCCAGGTTGGCCGCGATGGCTTGTTCGGACGCCTTGCGCGTACGTTCCAGGAGGATATGCGCGTACACCGGGATCACCGTGCTGGTGATCATCAGCATCAGCACCATGAAGGGTTGCGCCTGCCATACCGGCGTGAGCCGGTACACCACCAACAACGCCAGCAACGCCAATGCCGTGGCAATCGCCAGGTAGCGCGAGCCATAGCGCATGCCGTTGCCGAGGTTGACCCATACCATCACCGCATACAGCGGCAACGCCGCTTCACCGCCGATGACCATGCCGAACGAGGTGCCGGTGTAGTCGTGGAGCATGCCGAAAATCCGCCGCGCCGGATAATGCCCGGGCCAGCGCGCGATGACCTGGCGCAAGACGATGGAGGCCAGCAGGAACAGCACGATGTACAGGATTACCGGCAGGTAGGTGTCCAGCGACTGTCCGGGCAGGAAGCCCAGCGCGCCGATATACACGATAGCAATGGCGGCCACCACGATACGCAGGTTGGCCTGGTCGAGTTCGGAGTTGGTCTCAAGACTCATGGGTTACGTCCTTGTGCGGCAGTCAACAAATCCATCATGCCCCCCAGGCAGAACCTGGGCGCGGTGGTAAGGTAGCATGCCAGCGCACAACCTTGCCCCAGGGAGGAGCACGCCATGACCGATCGCATCATCATCGCCGACGACCATCCGATGTTCCGTGAAGGCATGCGGCGCACCGTGCAGCGCTTGCTGCCCGAAGCCGTGGTGCAAGAGGCCGGCGACCTGGACACGGTGCTCGCGCTGATCGGCGACGGCCACGACGTCGATACGCTGATCCTCGACCTGCGCTTTCCCGGCCTGACCTGCATGAGCCAGCTGGTCGAGCTGCGCCAGCGACTGCGGCGCACCACCCTGGTGGTGGTGTCGATGGTCGATGACCCGGCGCTGATCGATCAAGTGATGGCCCTGGGCGCCGACGGGTTTATCGGCAAGAACATCGCCCCCGACGAGATCGGCCAGGCGCTGCTGGCGATCCGCGAAGGCGAGGTACTGGTCAAGTTCGCGCCCTCCGGCCTCCTGCCCCTCGACACTCACACCCTCACCACCCGCCAGCAGGAAGTGCTGCGCCTGATCGCCCAGGGCAAGACCAACAAGGAAATCGCCAAGGCCCTGGACATCTCGCCGTTTACCGTGCGCATCCATGTGTCGTCGCTGCTGCGCACCTTGGATGTACCCTCGCGGGCAGCGGCAGCGGTGAAGTATTCCGGCGAGTTCTAGGCGTTTTCATTGCCCGCGCGCGTGAAGGAATACCGGTCGATATCGGTGCGCAGTTTCCAGCCCTGGCCCTGCCAATACTGGGCGGCGTGGGTGTTGGTCTTGAACACGTCGAGGTGGCATTTGTGGATACCCAACTGTTCCAGCGCCTCAAGGCAGCGCCGGGTCAACGCCTGCGCGAGGCCTTGGCGACGGTAGGCCGGCAGCACCAGCAAATGCTGCAGATACCCGCGACGCCCGTCGTGGCCGCACATGACGCACGCGATCAATTGGCCTTCGATTTGCGCGACAAAACTCATCCCGGGGTTGCGCGCCAGGTAGCGCTCGGTGGCCTCGCGGGAGTCGGCATCACGCAGGGAGATGCCGGGGGTGTCTTGCATGAGGGTAAGCACGGCGTCGTAGTCGGACGCGGTCATGACGCGAATGTCAGGCATGGCGAAAACCTTGTGGAAGCGGGCGTGCCCGCGCTGTCGGTGAGTCAGATGGAACGCTATCGCCGGGCAGATTGCAATCGCGGGCAAGCCCGCTCCCACATCGAAAGGAGGAGGCCCGTTAACGCCGCGGGCGACGGCTCTGCATCCGATATTTATGCTCACTTCCCAGCTTAATAATATTTTATTAATAACCGCCCTCCCCCTAGCCTTGAAGTCATGCCCGAGCTGAATCCAACTGCATTACGGAAGGACAGACACATGACTGTAGCGATAACAAAAATAGATACCCTGGTGGTGGGGGCCGGTCAGGCTGGCGTGGCCATGAGCGAGCATTTGAGCAAGCAAGGCGTGCCCCACCTGGTGCTGGAACGCAGCCGGATTGCCGAGCGCTGGCGCACCGGGCGCTGGGATTCGCTGGTCGCCAACGGGCCGGCCTGGCACGACCGCTTCCCTGGCCTGGAATTTGATGACGTCGCCGCCGATGGCTTTGCGCCAAAAGAACGGGTGGCGGATTACTTCGAGGCCTATGCACGCAAATTCAACGCGCCGATCCGTACCGGCGTGGACGTGACCTCAGTGGTGCGCAATGTCGGCCGCCCAGGCTTCACCGTGCACACCAGCGAAGGCGTGATCGAAGCCAACCGCGTGGTGGCCGCGACCGGGCCATTCCAGAAGCCGGTGATCCCGGCGATTGCGCCCAAGGACACCACGCTGCACCAGCTGCATTCCGCCGACTACCGCAACCCCGCGCAACTGCCGGCCGGCGCCGTGCTGGTGGTGGGCGCTGGCTCGTCCGGTGTACAGATCGCCGATGAGCTGCAGCGCTCCGGTCGCCAGGTGTACCTCTCGGTCGGCGCCCACGACCGCCCGCCGCGCGCTTACCGCAACCGTGATTTCTGCTGGTGGCTGGGCGTGCTGGGCGAGTGGGACCAGGCGGCGATGAAGCCTGGCCGCGAGCACGTGACCATCGCGGTGAGCGGCGCCCATGGCGGCAAGACCATCGATTTTCGCGAGTTGGCCCAGCACGGCATGACCCTGGTCGGCTTGACCCAAGCCTTCGACGGCAGTGTTGCCACCTTCCAGCCCAATCTGGTCGAGAACCTGGCGCGCGGTGACGAGAATTACCTGGCCCTGCTGGACGCCGCCGATGCCTATATCGAGCGCAACGGCCTGGACCTGCCGCTGGAACCTGAGGCGCGCCGTGTCTTCCCCGATGCAGACTGCATCCGCCAGCCGATCCTGGAACTGGACCTGGCCAAGGCCGGCATCACCTCGATCATCTGGGCCACCGGGTTTGCCGTGGATTACAGCTGGCTGCAAGTCGACGCATTCGACGCTGCCGGCAAGCCGCAACACCAGCGCGGCGTGTCCAGCGAGGCCGGAATCTACTTCCTTGGCTTGCCCTGGCAGTCACGTCGCGGCTCGTCGTTTATCTGGGGCGTGTGGCACGACGCCAAGTACGTGGCCGACCACATCGCCATCCAGCGCCAATACCTCGAATACCGCGACGCCGCCCCGGTGGCTCACAAAACACCTGTCAGCGCCTGACCCCTCATTTTTCGGAGTTTTCCAGATGCCTACCCACACTCGCATCCGCATGTTCAACACCAAGGAAACCTACCCCAACCAGAGCCTGGACAATGACCTGTGCCAGGCCGTGCGCGCCGGCAATACCGTGTACGTGCGTGGCCAGGTCGGCACCGATTTCGACGGTAACCTGGTCGGGCTCGGCGACCCACGCGCCCAGGCGGAACAGGCCATGCGCAACGTCAAGCAACTGCTCGAAGAAGCCGGCAGCGACCTCAGCCATATCGTCAAGACCACCACTTACCTGATCGACCCGCGCTACCGCGAGCCGGTGTACCAGGAAGTCGGCAAGTGGCTCAAGGGCGTGTTTCCGATCTCCACCGGGCTGGTCGTCTCGGCCCTGGGCCAGCCGCAGTGGCTGATGGAAATCGATGTGATCGCGGTTATTCCCGAATAAGGAGCTGCCCATGACGTTTTCCATCGTCGCCCGATGCGCCGACACCGGCCAGTTGGGTATTGCCATCAGTTCCTCAAGCATTGCCGTGGGCGCCCGTTGCCCGTGGCTGCGGCCCGGCGTGGGTGCGGTGTCGACCCAGAACATCACGCTGCCGGCGCTGGGCCCGGACGTGCTCGATTTGCTCGAACAAGGCCTCGCCCCTGCCGAGGCCATCGACACCGCGTTGACGCGCAATGGCTACAGCCAGTACCGACAGCTCACGGCCATTGATCACCTGGGCCGCAGCGTGCATTTCAGCGGCAGCGAAACCCTCGGCACCCACAACACCGTGTCGGGCGAGCAATGCGTGGCGGCCGGCAATATGCTCGCCGACCGCGCGGTGATCGACGCGATGGTCACTGCTTTTGAACAAGCCGAAGGGCAGTTGGCGGACCGACTCCTGGCCGCCATGCACGCTGCCATTGCCGCCGGTGGTGAAGCCGGCCCGGTGCACTCCGCCGCGCTGGTGGTGGTGGGCGAACTGACCTGGCCGATCATCAACCTGCGGGTCGATTGGGCGGACGAGGCGCCAATCGGCGCGCTGCAAAAACTCTGGGACGCCTACCGCCCGCAAGTGCAGGACTACATCGACCGCGCCCTCGCCCCCGACCGTTCGCCCGGCTACGGCGTGGCCGGAGACGAGCGATGAGCCAGAGCCAGGCGTTGCTGCGCACGCTGGTGGGGTTCGACACCACCAGCCGCGAATCCAACCTGCAGTTGATCGAGTTTGTGCACGATTACCTGGCGAGCTTCGGCGTGGCCAGCGAGCGGATCTACAACGAGGACCGCAGCAAGGCCAACCTGTTTGCCAGCATCGGCCCGGTGCAATTGCCCGGCATTGTGCTGTCCGGGCATACCGACGTGGTGCCGGTGGACGGCCAGCCCTGGACAGTGCCGCCGTTCGAATTGACCGCGCGCGACGGCAAATTGTTTGGGCGTGGCACGGCAGACATGAAGGGCTATATCGCCTGTGTGCTGGCGCTGGTGCCGGCGTTGGTCGAGGCGCCGTTGCGGATGCCGGTGCATATCGCCCTGTCGTATGACGAAGAGGTCGGCTGCCTCGGCGTGCGCTCGTTGCTCAAGGTGCTGGAGCAACGCCCGGTGAAACCGATGCTGTGCATCATCGGCGAACCCACCGAGCTCAAGCCGGTGCTGGGCCACAAGGGCAAGCTGGCGATGCGCTGCGACGTGCATGGCGAGGCCTGCCATTCGGCCTACGCGCCTTACGGGGTGAATGCGATTGAACATGCCGCCGAGTTGATCGGTGAACTGGGGCGCATCGGACAGCAGCTGCGTGGCACCCAGGACGCGCGGTTCGATCCGCCGTTCAGCACCGTGCAGACCGGCGTCATCAGTGGCGGCAAGGCACTCAACATCGTGCCCGCCGATTGCCGCTTCGACTTCGAGATTCGCGCGTTACCGTCGCAGGACCCAGGCGAGGTGGCCGACGCGTTGAAAGCCTATGCCACGCAGCAGGTGCTGCCGCGCATGCAGGCGGTCAGCGCGCAGAGTGCGATTCACTTTACCGAGCTGTCGGCCTATCCGGGGTTGGTCACCGACGAACGCAGCCAGGCCGCGGAGTTGATTGCCGCGTTCAGTGGTTCACGTGAGTTCGGCACCGTGGCCTTTGGCACCGAGGGTGGCTTGTTCGATGCGGTGGGCATCCCCACCGTGGTATGCGGGCCGGGGAGCATGGACCAGGGGCATAAACCGGATGAGTTTGTGAGTGTCGACCAACTGGCCGGGTGTGATGCCATGCTGTGGCGGATGCTCGACTCGATCCGTGCGTGAACCGTCTATTTGCAGGCAACACAGGTCACCAATGTGGGAGCTGGCTTGCCTGCGAAAGCGGTACATTAGCCACATCCTGGCAACTGACCCACCGCTTTCGCGAGCAAGCCCGCTCCCACATTTTTGCCCTGCGCTCACTCCAGTAAGCGCGCTCTTCCCGGCAGCCCCCTTCTACTGTGGGAGCTGGCTTGCCTGCGATAGCGGTACATCAGCCACATCCTGGCAACTGACCCACCGCTTTCGCGAGCAAGCCCGCTCCCACATTTTGCCCTGCGTTCATTCCAGTAAGCGCGCGCTCTTCCCGGCAACCTCCTCTACTGTGGGAGCTGGCTTGCCTGCGATAGCGTCACATCAGCCACACCTGGGGCGACTGACCCACCGCCATCGCGAGCAAGCCCGGCTCCCACATTGATCTCCAGTGCTTGCCAGAAAACCGTGCAGATTCACCCCAGCAAGCGCGCCAGTTCTTCGCGGCAGTAATCCACAAACAACTGCACCGGCTTGGTCAGCGGCGCCCGGCGCAACCACACTGCCGACAACCCCGACCCGGTCACCGTCTCCGCCAGCGGTACGCACGCGACCTTCTGTCCATCATAGGTGTACTCGGTAAATGGCTTGGTCACCAGGATCGAAAAGCCAAAGCCCCGTCCCACCATGCCCCGCACCATCTCGATCGACGGCGAGCTGAACACGATATTCGGCGTCAGCCCGCGCTCTTCAAAGATGCTCACGAAGTACGTGCGGCTCGGCAGCACGTCCAACAAGATCATCGGCTCCAGCACCAGGTCCGCCAGGGATACCTTGGCCTGCTGCGCAAAGCGGTGATCCGCCGGCAGCAACGCGTACGGCTGCTGCGGCGGCATCAGCGGCGTGGTCTCGATGGTCGCGCCCAGGTCATGTTCGAAGAGCATCGCCACATCGATACTGCCCGCCGTCAGCGCCTGTACCAGTTCTTGCTGCTCGCCGTCACGGATGCGGATTTCCACCCCTGGCCAGCGCGCCTTGAAACCGGCGATCAAGCGCGGCAAGTACAGCGGTGCCACCGTTTCAAAGCAGCCGATATCGATCTGCCCCGCGACCACGTCATTGTCGGCCAGGGCGTTCTGTTCGAACTCATGGGCCACCCGCAGCAGCTCCAGGGCCTTGCGATAGAAGCGCGCGCCGCTGGGGGTGAGTGACACGCCCTGGGCGTGATGGCGGATAAACAACTGCACACCAAAGCTGTCTTCGAGCTGCTTGATCGCAGTGGACACCGACGGCTGCGCGATATACAGCTTGCGCGACGCCTCGGCGACGCTGCCGCACTCGGCCGTGGTGACAAAATATCTGAGTTGGCGCAAGTTGTAGGCAGCCATCGGGACCTCCAGAAACGTGGGACTTCGCCCGCAAAACAGGTGTAGGCAACATACCGGAGCGCGTCAAAGCGCGAGCGATATTTTTTAAGGTCTATAGCAACAAACTTACTAATTTACCTCCCTGCGCCCATTGCAGATGATCACTCCAACAACAAAGCGCCGCGCAGGCGGCGCACAGCGAAGTACGTCCACGTACTCACCTTGCCTTGGAGCTCGTCATGGTTACCACTGCAACATCCTCCGCCCCGCTTATCGAAAAACACACGATTGGATACGTGCCCCCGGAAGATCGCCACGGAAAGGTAAGAGACCTGTTCACCCTGTGGTTCGGCGGCAACATCGCGCCGTTGCCGATCGTCACCGGTGCGCTGGGTGTGCAACTGTTCCACCTCAACCTGATCTGGGGCATCGTTGCTATCCTCGTCGGCCACCTGGTCGGCGGCGTGCTGATGGCGCTGCACTCGGCCCAAGGCCCGCAAATGGGCATCCCGCAAATGATCCAGAGCCGCGCACAGTTCGGCTCCCTCGGCGCGCTGCTGGTGGTGGTGATCGCCGGTGTCATGTACATCGGCTTCTTCGCCTCCAACATCGTGCTCGCGGGTAAATCCCTGCACGGCGTGGTCGATGCCGTGCCCGTGCCGGTGGGCATCGTGATCGGCGCCATTGGCTCCGGGATCATCGGCATCATCGGCTACCGCTTCATCCACGTACTCAACCGCATCGGCACCTGGGTGCTCGGCGCCGGCATCGTGCTGGGCTTCGGCTACATCTTCACGCATGTGCAGACCACCGACTTCCTGACACGCGGCAGCTTCAACATCTCCGGCTGGCTGGCTACCGTGTCCCTCGCAGCGCTGTGGCAGATCGCCTTCGCGCCCTACGTGTCGGACTACTCGCGCTACCTGCCGGCCGACGTGCCGGTCGCCTCGACCTTCTGGACCACCTACCTCGGCTCCGCCCTGGGCTCCAGCCTGTCGTTCATCTTCGGCGCCGTCGCCGTCCTCGCCACCCCGGTGGGCATGGACACCATGGACGCGGTCAAACTCGCCACCGGCGCCATCGGCCCGCTGATGCTCGTGCTGTTCTTGCTCAGCGTGATCAGCCACAACGCCCTCAACCTCTACGGCGCCGTGCTGTCGATCATCACCCTGGTCCAGACCTTCGCCTACCGCTGGATCCCCACGGCCAAAAGCCGCGCGGTAATCTCCATCCTGGTGCTCGCCGCCTGCGCGATTGCCGCCGTGTTCGCCTCCAAGGACTTCATCGGCCACTTCGTCGACATGGTGCTGGTGCTGCTCGTGGTGCTGGTGCCGTGGACGGCGATCAACCTGATCGACTTCTACGCGATTCACAAAGGTCAATACGACATCGCCTCGATCTTCCGCGTCGATGGCGGGATTTACGGCCGCTACAACCCCCAGGCGCTGCTGGCCTACGCGGTCGGGATCGCGGTGCAGATTCCGTTCATGAACACGCCGCTGTATGTAGGGCCGATTTCCGAACACATCAACGGCGCGGATCTGTCCTGGGTGGTGGGGTTGGTGGTGACGTCGCCGTTGTATTTCTGGTTGGCGAGTCGCGACAGTGCCTATAAACGCCGTATGCATGGCGGGAAGTTGGTGGAAGGGGTGTGAGCTGACGGCTTGAAGTGATTCGATGGTGATGTCTGGAACCCTCCATATCGTGGCATCGAGACCAGGGTGTGGAGGGTTTTAGTCCCCGTAATGACCGCCACGGCGATGCTCACGACCGTCGATGAACTTCGAACGCCGCCGGCAACCAGCGCAGCAGATCCACATCACTCATCGGCCGCGCGAACAGGTAGCCCTGCCCTTGCGTACATCCCATCGCCAGCAGTGCCTCGCGCTGCGCCTCGGTTTCGATACCCTCCACCACCACCGACATACCCAGGGTTTCCCCCAGTGCCAGGGTGCTGCTCACGATCGCCTGGCAGCGCGGTTCATGGAGCAACGTGCGGATAAACTCACCGTCGAGCTTGATCTCGTTGAACGGCAGTTGGCACAGGCGCTGCAACGATGAGAAGCCGGCGCCGAAATCGTCGATGGACAACTTGCAGCCCATCATGCGCAGGCGCACCAGGGTTTCCAGGCTGGTCGCAGGGGCTTCCAGCAGGCCGCTTTCAGTCAGTTCAAAGGTCAGGCTGCCAGGTGCCGTACCGTGCAGGGAGAGGATGCCTTTGATAACGGCGATCAGGTTGCTGTTGGCCAACTGGCTGGTGTGCAGGTTGAACGACAGATCAAGCGGGAGCCCGCTATTTTTCGCCAGCCGCTGCAGGCTCAAGGCCTGGTTCATCTGCATGAACAGCAGCGTATCGAGCAAGTCGCAGCGTTCCAGCACCGGCATGAACACCGCCGGCGACAGGATGCCGCGCAGCGGGTGCACCCAGCGGGTCAATACCTCCACGCCGCAGACGTCATCGGTGTGCATGTCGACCTTGGGCTGATACCAGGCTTGCAGTTGCTGTTCGTTGAGCGCCCAGCGCACTTCTTCATCGCTGGCCACGCGTACCGGCGCGGCCTTGGGCAGCGCAGTGCCGGGGCCACTGGAGCGTTTTTTCAGCAGGTGCTCCAGGCTGTGTGCCTGCAACGGCTTGCCGACGTCACCGAGCATTTCAAGGCCCAGCAACGAAACGATCTGCTGCACAGTGCGGCGTACATCCGCCGACAATGAGCTGCTGATAATCACGGAGCCGACCAGACCCGAGTGCCCCACCTGCTGAAGAAACTCCAGGCCATCCATACCCTCCATGCACAAGTCGCACAGGGCAACATCCACCCTGCCCACCTGTTGCAGCACCGTCAGCGCCTGCACACCATCCGCGGCCTCATAGACCTCGTGACAGCCCAGTTGGCGCAGCATGCTCACCGCCACGGCACGTTGGAAAGGATGGTCCTCAAGTACCAGCACACGTATCGGAAGACTCGTCATTGCAGTCGGCTCATCTGAAAGGAATAAGGCCGCCCGGGTCATACACCGGGCGGTTCGCAGCGATTCAGCGCACAGGCAGCTTGATGATCTGCGCGGTGGTCATCACGTCGCCGAAGGTGTCCTCGACTTCGGCCAGTGCCGCTTGATGCAAGGCGTCCTTGTCGACGCCCTGGCCATTGACACGGGTGATCGCGCGGGTGGCGGAGGCATCGGATGCGACAATCACGTTGAAGCCCAGAGGCGCGGCATCACGGGCGGCACCGGCGACACAGGCGTGGGTCATCAGCCCGCTGATAATCAGCGTGTTGATCCCGGCCTTGCTCAGCTGCGTGGCCAAGTCCGTGCTGGCGAACACACTCACGGTGTTCTTTTGCACCACGTGATCCTGCGGGCGTGGCTGCATGGCCTTGTGAAACTTCACGGTCTCGCCATCAATGGCGAACACCGCAGCGCCGGCCGGCGACACGTGCTGCACGTGGTAGACCGGGATCTTGTGGCTGTCGGCATAGCTGATCAGGTCGCGGGCTTTCGCCAGGGCGCTGGCGCCGTCCGGGATCGGCATGCGTCCGGTGAAGTATTCGTTCTGGAAGTCGATCACGATCAACGCGGTCTTGGCAGCCGGCAATTGCTGGATTGGCTCGGCACCGGACATGGCGCGGATGGTCGGGTGATCGTTGGTCACGGTGGCACCGCTGGCAACCACGGTGGTACCACTGGCAACCACGGTGGACAGTACGCAAGCGGCCATGAAGCGACGGGTAAAACGTTGCATGGGATCGTTCCTATTTGTAGGTGATGGTGAAATTCGCGGTGGCGTTGGCAATACCGGGCTGCGGCCCGGAGGCATCGCCGGCGGTCTGGATGTAGCGGGCACCGAACTGCAGGTTGGTGGTGCCGTCCTGGACTGGCATGATCGGTACATCGACGCCCAGCGGCAGCACGGTTCCGTCCTGCTTGAGCACCTGTACCGCCACGCCGCTGGCGGTGGCTTCGGAGTTGAGCCCCAGGATTCCCTGGCCGGCATCGACAATCACCGACCCCTTGGCGCCATCCAGGCGGATGTTGGCGGTGTTGCCCTGGAAGTAGTTCCAGGTCGGATTCCCCGCGTACGTCCCGGCAATGCAGTTATTCAGCGGGATATTGAAACTTTCGGTTGGCGTGACGCTGCCGGGACCGTTGAACACGCGCTTTTCCCAGTTGTTCAACGGAACGTCGATGATGCTGCCCACGCCTTCGGGCATGCTGCAGCCGGCCACGGTCACGCTGCCGGTCAGGCGACCGTCGATCCAGTCGAACGGCGTACCGTTGTTGTTGATCGTGACGGTGTACACCTGCAGGTTGCCGAAATCATTGACGCCTGCCGGGATCGGTCCGGTTTTGATCAGGATCAGGCTGTTATTGGTATTGGAGGCGAAACCACCGGTATTACAGCTGGCGTACGTCAGCGGGAAGTACCAGTTGCCGGAGGTCCGGCACAGAAAGCTGGGGCGGCTTTCGTTGACCACTCCTACCCCGATTCCCGGTATGTTCGTCGCGTACAGTTGGCTGCCTTGCACCGCGCCAATGGCCGCGGTGACCGCGGGTAACTTGGCACCGAGCATGTTGGCCTGGATCGAAAACGGTACCGTCGTCGTGCAGTTGATGATCGGGAAGCGGGTGTACTTGACCAGCCCGATGGTTGACCCCACCGGCGCATCCTGAGGAATGTACACATCCCCGATGGGGTGCACGCTCTGGGTCGCGCTGGTTGCCGCACAGTCGGCCAACGCCATCTCTGAAAGGCCAAACGGTGCCACCGCCAGCGCGCTCAACAGCACGCGTTTTTTCCACTTGTTTATCGGTTTCATGGACGAACTCCTACGCACACAGCGTCCATCACCCGATAACCATCGGTGGCTGGCGTGCTGCTGATATCCAAATTGATTTCACACTGCTGCGCGGCCTTGCCACCCCACTTCATGGTGTAGGTGACGCCTTTGCCCGCCGACAGCAGCACCTGCCCTGCCTGGCCGACCACGCCGACACTGGCGCCCTGGTCGTCCTGCACGGTGGTGCCGAAAGGCAAGAGCGAGCCATCCTGCAGGCGGACGTTGAGCAGTATTTTTTCCGAACGGCTGGCGGCGAATACCGCCTTGACCACCGCACCGCGACGCGGCACCACGTTGGTCACGCCTTCGGCGATGTCGACGCTGGTGTCCAGTTCGCTGGTGTCCACGGCCACGCGGTTCTTGCGATACGGCGTGACGTACGGCACCAGGGCATACCCGCGGTCGTTGGTCAGGGTGCCCGGGGCATTCAGCAGGCCGACCTTCGGCGTGTCCTTGACCTCCACCAGCGCCACGGTTTCACCCAGGGTCTGGCCGAACTCCACACCATCGCCATGGGCCAGCACCGAGCCCGCCGCGCTGACCGAGGTCTGCCGGTAGCCCGAGCCGACGCTCACACCGGCGCCCAACTGGGCAAACGGTGCGCGGTAGCCCAGCAGTGCCGAGCCGTTGTTGCCGGTGTTTTCCACGCGGTTGGCGTTGACGTTGTAGTTCAGGTTGCCATCGCGACCACTGAGGCCGGCCCGTTGATCCAGGCTGCCGTCATTGTTGCGGGTGACGCTGAACGTACCGGTACTGCGGGTTTGTCCCAGGGGCATGGACACAGTGAAGACCACCTGGTTGTTGGAGCCGAAGTCGTCTGTCAGGGTCTTGCTGGCGTACACGCCATAGGTCACGCCCTTGTACTGGGTGTTGAAACCCAGCTGCATCTGCTTGTCTTCCCGGGACGTGCCCCAGTAGTTCTGCTTGCTCAGGTTCAAGTACAGCGAGCCATAGTTGTCCAGGGCCTGGTTGACGCTGGCCTCGACCTTGCTGCGCTTGGAGAACTGGCTGTAGTCGTTGGGTTGCTGCAAATCCACGGCTTCGCTGAAGTCGCGATAGCCTTCGGTGGAATAGCGATAACCGGCGAAGCGCACCGAGGTGCCGCTTTCAAATGCCTTGCCGTAGCGCAGGCCGATGCTCTGGCCTTTTTTGCTGTCGCCTTGAGTGGTGACGGCCTTGGGCACGTCGGTCTGCGCCTGGGTGACGTCGACCGAGACGGCGCCGATGCTGCCCAGGCTCTTGCCCACGCCAACCACACCGGCACGGTAAAAATCAGCCCCCAGAAAGCCGCCGTACAGCGTCAGGTCGAACGGCAAGCCGTAGGCCAGGGACGCCTGGGTAAACAGAGGCCGCTCACCACCGTTGGCCGAGTTGTATTCGCCGACTGTCGCGCTATAGCGCCAGGTGTTTTCCCGCAGCATGTTGGCCAGGGTTGCGTACGGCTGGGTGAAACGGCGCTCGCGACCATCGGCTTCGGTGATGATCACTTCCAGGTCGCCGCTGCCCGAGGCGGCGTTGAGGTCGTTGATTTCAAACGCACCCGGCGCCACGTAAGTGGTGTACAGCGAGTAGCCGTTCTGGCGCACTTCGACCTTGGCCTGGGTTTCGGCGATGCCACGGATCACCGGGGCGTAGCCCTGCATCGAGTCCGGCAACATGCCCATGTCCGAGGCCAGTTGCACACCGCGAAACGGCACGCTGTCGAACACATCGCCAGGGGTGAAGCTCTCGCCCATCGTCAGCGTGGCTTTCAGCGGCGTGATGTCCCGTTGCGCGTAGGTATTGCTGCGCTGCCATTGGCGGCCACCTTCATCGCCCTGGCGGAACGAGGAGCTGGAGCGAAAACGCCAGTCGCCGAGGTTGAAACCACCGGTGGCATACAGGTTGTACTGATTGCCGGTGCCCCGGGCGTCGCTGTTGGTCTGCGCGGCGGAAAACTGGTAGTTGAGCATCGCGGCATTGATGCCGCGGTCCCATTCCGACGGTGCCACGTAGCCGGCCGCATCCCGGCTCAGGGCGATCTGCGGCACGCTGATATCCAAAGCCAGGTAGTTGGCATTGAAGGTTACCGAGGCGCCCTCAATGAGCGCGGCCAGGTCGATACACGCGGGGAGCGTTTCACCGGGCACCTTGAACGCATCCAGCTTAACCCCGAGCTCCTTGAGAAAGGCTTCGGACAGGCATACACGCACGTCACCACCCTGCTCATCCTTGATGAAGGTCATGTCACGCCGGTCGAAAAAGCTCTGGTTCAGGCGAATCAGCACCGGGTAGGTACCAGGACCGATGCTGCCGCTGTTGGCCACCGCATCCAGGTCGAGGTTGGGCCCGGCACCGGCGCCGCCAAACGACTGCATGAAGCCGGCATCGAACTTGGCAGGCTCACCGGCCACGGCCAATTCACCGGCACAGGCGGCCGCCACCGCAACCCACAAAGGCAAACGACTAAAGCTGAAGGAGTTATCGATTCGCATGGCAATACCCGGCCGCCGCGCCACAGCCGTGGCACGCGCAAACGTCTACAGGAAGAAAAGGAATCAGCGGTTCAGTGGCACGGTCTGCGGCTCGCTGTAGCCGCCGTAATCATTGATGGCCGAGAACACCACTTCGCCGGTAGTGCCTTTGAAGCCCGGCAGCGGATAACGCTGGCTGCTCAGCGGCGCGACCATCGTCGGCTCGTTGACCTCGACGCTCTGGCCGGCAGACTTGGCGGTGACGCCAATGAACGAAATATGGAACGGCGACGGGTTGTTGACCACCAGCACTGCCCTGCCCTGCTCCTGCGCGAGGCTCCAGGTCAGCTGCGACGGTGCTTCGATCGCATTGCCCTTGAGACCGGCCGGGCGATAGAACAATTTGACGCGGGTGCGCATGGCGATCTTCAGCGTATTGGCGTTGCCTTCGCTGGCCACCGGGATTTCCTGGGCGTTGAAATAGAACACCGATTCACGGTCGGTCGGCAGGTTGCCGGCGACTTTCTGGATGCGCACCATTTGCTCTTTGCGCGGGTCCAGGCGGAACAGCGGCGGCGTCGACACAAAGGGCGTGGCGGTGGTCATGTCATCGGCTTCGGTGTTGACCCAGGTCTGCACCATGTACGGCTGCGCCGTGGTGTTGCTGACGGTGATCGCCGCGTCGCGTTTGTTGCCGTCGAACACGATCCGTGTGCCGCCGAGCATCACACCGGCCTGGCTGGCCGTGCTGAGCAGTACAGTACTGAGCAACAGCGCCAGGGCCGATGCTTGCTTGAAGGGGGAAACGTTCATTTCGATCATCCTCTTGCCGTGAGCGAGGGGATGGCCGCCGCGCGCATCAGCGCTGCAGCGGCGCATCAACAGGGCTTACTGGTACTCGACGGTGAACGCAGCCTTGGCGTTGGCCGGGCCGGAGGTCGCAATGCCGGTAGCGATGTAGTTGGCGGTGAAGCGCAGCGGTTGGGTCAGGTCCAGGTAAGGAGCCGACTCCAGGCCCAGTTGCACGTCCTTGTCGGTGGCGTCCTTGATCTGTACTGCAACGTTGGTGGCGTGACCGGCGTCCGGAGTGATGCCGATCCACTGGCCGCTGGCGCCGGCGGTGCCGCTCAGGGACAGGAATTTGACCACGGCGCTCTTGCCGGTGACGCTGCAACCAGGGGCAGTGGTGTCGATGGTCAGGCTGAACGCGCCGCCACCGGCAACAGCGCCGACGGTAGCCAGGGAGGTGGCAGGTACGTCGCCCAGGCCTACATCGCCGGCACCGGCCGAACCGTTCAGGTCAGTCACGACCACCGGGCAAGTGTTGTCGGTTACGGAACCAACGAAGTTGATTTCACCGTCAGCGGCCATCGCAGCTTGGGAACCAGCGGCGAGGATGACAGCGGCAAACAGACCTTTGAGCGCAAACTTGTTCATAACGTAATCCAGATAATGAGGAAAGTTCGAAGCCCAGTGAGGGCTTCAATCAGGTTGCAGGGCCCGGTCCGCTTGGTCGGCGGGGCCGTTCAACGAGGCTCAGTATCGGAGTTGGGAGGGGTTGATTACGTATGAATGGTGCCGCGTTCTTGTAGGAAATTTCCTAGTGATGACTCAAGCCAGGTAGCGCTCCAATCGCTCTTCGAGCCGCTCCATCTGTTGATGCAGCGCATCCACGGCTTCGGTCAGCTGCGCCGAGTCCAGCCCATTGCAGGCGGCCTCCAGGTCTTCACAGCAGCGAATCAGCCGCTGGGCCTTGATAATCCGCGCGCCACCCTTGACCCGATGCGCGATGTCCGCCAGGCCTTGCAGGTCGTGACGGGTAAACAGCTGCATCAGGCGCGCCATGTCCTGCTCATTGCTGGCGGCCAGGTCGCCCAGCAGGCTTTTGATCGAGTCAATGTCGCCACCGGCCAGGTGTTCAACGCTGGTCAGGTCGATATCGTCATCCGCCGAAAACCCGGCGGCGTCCCCCTGCTCGGTTGCGAGGCCTGCCAGGCGTGCACTCAAGTCCTTGAGGCTGATGGGTTTGAACAGGCAGTCGTCCATACCGGCTGCCAGGCAGCGGCCCTTCTCTTCCGGCTGCGCATTGGCGGTAAAGCCCAGGATCAGGCTGGGCGGCGAGCCACGGGCAGTCTCTTCGGCGCGGATCGCCCGGGCCAGTTCGTAGCCGTTCATCAGCGGCATATTGCAGTCAGTAATCACCACATCGAACTGGCCGTTGCGCCAGGCGCGCAACCCGTGGGCGCCATCCTCGGCGTCCTCGACCCGGTGCCCCAGGTAGTTGAGTTGCTGGGTGAGTAACTGACGGTTGGCCGGGTAATCATCAATCACCAGGATGTTCAACGCGTGGTTCGTGACGGCCGGTTCGTCCTCGACCGGAACAATATCGGTCAACGGCTCCAGGGTGGTCAGGTCCAGCCGCACGTCGATGCGCGTGCCTTGGCCCAAGGTGCTGTCGAGGGTCAGGCGCCCGCCCATCATTTCGCAGAGTGTGCGGCTGATGACCAGGCCCAGGCCGGAGCCGCTGCGGGCCGACTGGTCATTGTTGCCGGCTTGGGTAAAGGGGCTGAACAGGCGTTTCTGGTCCTCTTCGCCAATGCCCATGCCGGAGTCCTCCACCTGCAGCCTGACCCCCAGTTGCTCCTTGCTCATCTGCGTTCGAACACTCAGGCGCACGTGGCCCTGGGCGGTGAACTTGATGGCGTTGCTCAGCAGGTTGGACACGATCTGCTTGAAGCGCAGCGGGTCGATCAGCACATCACCATTGACGCCGGCATCGAGGTCCAACTGCAATTGCAGCTGTTTCTGCCGCGCCAGGCCTTCGAAAATGCGCACCACCGACTCCAGCAGCTCACGCAGGTTGGCGCGCTCCGGATTCAACGACAATCGCCCGGATTCGATGCGGGCAATGTCGAGGATGTCGCCGATCAGGTCCAGCAAGCCGCGCGCCGCGCCGGAAGCCACGTCAATCGCAAAGCGATCCATCACGCCTTGGTCAGCCTTCTTCGTCGCCAGTTCGAGCATGCCGATCACCGCGTTCATCGGTGTGCGGATTTCATGGCTCATGGTTGCCAGAAAAGTGGTCTTGGCGCGGTTGGCGGCGTTAACGTCTTCCAGCAGCCGCTGGCGTTCGCTGATATCGATCCAGCCGGCGATCATGCCGCTGACGTCGCCGGTGCTGCTGCGGTACGGCAGCATCCAGTGATAGATAGTCAACACTCGGCCATCGGGCATGCTCAGGCTGCGATCCTGCAACTGTGCTTCGCCGCTGTCCATCACCCGCAGGTAGTCACGGTGATACGCGGCGGCTTCATCCGGGTCGCCGAGCACACCGTCCAGGACGGTCTTGCCGATCACCTGCTCGCGCTCCACCGCGAACACTTCCAGGTAGCCACTGTTGCAGATCAGCAGCTTGCCCTCGCGATCACGCACGTAGATCGGGTGCGGGGTGCCGTTGATCAATACGCGCATGAATTCAACCTGGTCACTCAACGCTTGCTCGGCCTGTTTGCGCTTGCGCATCAACATCCGCAGGTAGGCGATCCAGCCCAGGGCAATCACCAGCAACACGGCGGCAATCACAAAACCCTGGATGATTGCGCTGCGGTTGCGCAGCCAATAGCTGTCGCCCACCACCACTTCGCTACGCCAGCGGTTGGTCAGCTCGTCCATTTCCTCCGGGGCGATGCTGAGCAGCGCCTTGTCCAGGATCGAGAACAGCTCCAGCGAGCCGCGGGCCGTGGCAAAGGCCATGCGCGAGTTGGTAACGCCCACGGTGCTGGTGATACGCAAGCGATCGCGGTATTGCCGGGAAATCATGTAGCGGGCGGTGATCAGCGAATTGACCGCCGCATCGGCCTCGCCATTGGCGACTTTCTGCATGGCGTCGTGGGCGCTGTCGGCATCCACCAGGCGGATGTCCGGGTATTGCTCGGTGAGCATGTCGCGGCTGGAGTCACCGCTGATCACCGCCAGGCGCTTGCCGTGCATGTCGTCCAGAGTATTGGGGCTGCCTGCCGTGGTGCGACTGACCAGTACAAAGGGCGTGGCCAGGTACGGGCGGGTAAAGCGCAGGACTGCTTCGCGCTCCTCGCTGGGAGTGATGGTGATCAGCAGGTCTGCCTTGTTGCTGGTGATGGCGTCGATCATCTCGCGCACCGAACTCACCCGCTGGATATCGAACTTCAAGCCCGTACGCAGGGCCACCTTGGCCAGGACATCGGCGCTGATGCCACGAAATTCACCCTCGTCGCTGTAGAACGACATCGGCAGGAAGTCTTCGTCAATTGCTACCCGCAACCGCGGATTCCTGTCCAGCCAGCGCTGCTCACTGACGCTGAAATGCAACGGATGCTGACCGGGTATGCTCGCGCCGCCGGCGCTCCAGCGGCGCAGAATGGTCTGGCGCTCGGTGACCGGGATCGCCGCCAGTGACGCATTGATAATCCGCAGCAGGCGCGTGTTGTCGCGCTTGACCGAAAACGAAAAATTGCTGACTTCCATGCGCGAGAAGTCAGCCAACTGCACGTTGTTCAGGTAGTTGCGGTTGATCAGGTAGTTGGCACTGATCGCATCGCCCAGGTACACGTCGGCCTGCCCGAACGCCACGGCGCCGATGGCGCTGAGGGTGGAGGGGTAAAGCTGCAAGCTGGCCTTTGGGTAAAAGGCTTCGACAGCCTTGGGCGGCAGATAGTGATAGAGCATCGCCACGCGCTTGCCGGCCAGTTCCGGATCGAGGTTCTGGCTGTCGCCGACACGGCTGACCAGGGTCGGCTGGTCTTCGGCATAGGCCTCGGAGAGTTGAAGTTCCGGATCGGCTGCCTCGTAGCCGTTGGAGCTGCCGAGCATATCGACGTCGCCCGCCTTGAGCGCCGCCAGCACCTCATTGCGTGAGGCATACCGTTGCACCCGAACTTTCACGTGCAGCAATTGCTCCATCAACTGCGCGTAGTCAGCCGTGATGCCTTCGTAGTCATGACGGTTACTGGTGATGCTGAACGGCGAGTAGTCCGGCGCCGAAGAGCCGAGCACCAGCGTGCCCTTGCCGCGCAGCCAGCTCCAGTCGGCTTCGTCCAGGCCCACGCTGTAGTCGCTGACGTCGGAACGCCCGTGCAGCTTGAGCATTTGCGGCGCTGCCAGGGCATTGCCCAGGACGCCGAGCAACAGCAGGCCCAGCAAGCCATGTCGAAGAAGTGTATTCATTCAGATGAGGTTGTTGCGCTTGGCAAAGTCGGCCAGGTACACCACCGATTTGACGTTGAGCTTTTCGATAAGACGGGTCTTGTACGTGCTCACCGTCTTGTTGCTGATCAGCATGGCGTCACCGATTTCCTTATTGGTCAGCCCCTGGGACAGCTGTTGCAAGATGGTCAGTTCGCGGTCGGAGAGATTCTGGATCAACTCGTGATCCGTGGCCTCGAGGTCACTGCGACGTACCGAGCTGTTGGCCAGGTTGGGGAAAAAGGTGTAGCCGTCCATCACGGCCTTGATCGCCTTGGTCACCTCCTCCATGTCGTTGGTCTTGGAGATGAACCCGGCCGCACCGGCTTTCATGCAGCGCATGGAATAAAACAGCGCCGACTGCGAAGTGAACACGAGGATCTTGCTCTGGAGGCGCAGGGATGCCATGCGGTTGAGCACCTCAAGGCCGTCGAGCCTGGGCATGCCGATGTCGAGAATGATCAGGTCGGGAACATGCTCACGCGCCAATTGCACCGCATCTGCGCCGTTATCGGCTTCGGCCACGACTTCAAACTGAACTTGGCGCAGCAGCATTTTGACGGACGAGCGAATGAAGGGATGGTCATCCACAACCAAAGCGGTATACATGTAACCTCCTGTAAGGCGCGCCGGAAAGTTCCGGTGACAGAAGCACCCACGACGCAAAACAATGGATAAACGGCCAGCCGACGCGTTGCTCAAGTTACACGAACACGACTGAAGTGTAGGAAAATTCTGAAGTTTTGCCGCCTAAGCCACCGGCGAACTTATCGGCTGCACATCTTCGCGCGCCAGCCAATGCAGGAGGTCGTGGCCGGTCATTGGCCGGGCCAGGAAAAACCCCTGCCCGAGCTCGCAGCCAAGGCTGATCAGCGCATCACGAATCTGCCGGTTGCTCACGCCTTCGATCACCAGGCTCATGTCCAGCGAGCGGGCCAGGGCCAGGGTGCTACCGACCATGGCCTGGCTGCGCGGCTCGTTCAAGGTGTGAATAAAGTCGCCATCGAGCTTGATCTGGTTGAACGGCAATTGGCACAGCAACTTGAGTGACGAGAAGCCCACGCCGAAGTCGTCGATCGACAAGCCGCAGCCCATCAAGCGCAGGCGCAGCAGGTTTTCCTGGGTGGAAGACTGCAGATCCAGCAAGCCATTTTCAGCCAGCTCGAACACCAGCAACGAGGCGCACAGGCCGTGACGCTGCAGCGCGCCCTGAATATGCTCGATCAGGCCGTGGCGGGCCAGTTGCGAGGCATGCAGGTTGAACGACATTTCCAGCGCGGTGCCCTGGCGATGCAGCACGGCGAGCAATTTCAGCCCCTGCTCCAGCAGCTGTTTGAACATTTCATCGATCAGGTCATAGGCCAGCACCGCGGCGAGGAAATCCTTGGGTAACAACAAGCCCCGGGCCGGGTGCTCCCAACGCGCCAATGCCTCGACGCCGGCGAGGCTGCCATCACTCATCATCCGTTTGGGCTGAAACCAGCCGCGAAACTCCCCCAGGGCCAGGCCCAGTTGTATTTCTTCTTCGCTGGGCAGCGGGGCCATGGCCGCAGACTTGGGGGCTGCCGGTGGTATCGCGCGATAGCGCTTGAGCAACCTGTCCAGCACTTGCGGCTGCAACGGCGTGCTCAAGATACCCAGCAGTTGTACACCCGACAAAAATTCCAGGTGGCCCAGCGCCCGACGCAGTTCAGGACGCAATTCGTTCGACAACCCCACCGCCTGCACCAGGCCAATCTGCCTGGCATAGCGCAGGAACTCCACCTGCTCGGAGCCTTTGTTGCCCAGGTCGCACAGCACGATATCCACGCCGCCGGTGCGCTGCATCAGCAACATCGCCTGTTCGCTGTTGCTGGCCTGCAACACCTCCCGCACCCCGAGCCGTCGCAACATATTGACCAGGGTGCTGCGCTGGGCACTGTGGTTTTCCATAACCAGAACACGTGGTGGGGCCATCGTCATCAACCGTTTTGCAGACTCGAGGGCGCTAATAGTGGCGAGCCTGGATAACCTTCAGCGAAGGAAGTCGCCTGCTAAAATGTAGGAAATTTCCCTATGCATGGATGACTCGAACTGTTCCTTCGGCATCAACCATGATGAAAACCAGCGTTATGGGTTTGACAAGCGCGCTTGGTGCTGTCTGTACCACCGCCATCGCGGCCTCGCTGGGGCTCGAGCGCTCCCACATTGAAATAAGGCCGACACCGCAAATCCCCTGTGGGAGCAGTCGAGCTTTAGCGAGGCTGCGAAAGCGGCCGCATTGGCGATCGAGAGGGTGGCTGACCCAATGCCATCGCCGGCAAGCCATATATTTTGAACATGGTCTCACCACAGATCTCATCGCCATCCCTGCGATCCCCTGTGAGAGCTGCCGAGCTCTAGCGAGGCTGCGAAAGCGGTGTGTCAGCCGAAGAAAATGCCAGCAATGCCGCCGCCTTCTCCATCTCGCCGGGCTTCGACAGTTGCTCCCAGATTTTGCTTGTGTGCTCGCCGCAGCCCCCCGCCATGGCGATGGCTGGGGCACGCCGTTATCATGGGGTCTTTCGCTCAACCCTCCAGGAAACGCCCATGCCCGCCCTCACCTTCCGCAACGCCCTGCCCGCCGATGCTGCCCGTTGCTTCGAGATTGAAATCACCGCCTACGAAGGCGACGAGGCCGCGACTCTGGAGAAGATCGCCACGCGCATTGCGCAGTACCCGCAGGGCTTCTTGATTCTGGAAGCCGATGGCGAGGTGGTGGGCTTTATCAACTCGGGTTGCGCCCATGACGTGGTGATGTCGGACGAAGCGTTCAAGGAGTTGGTGGGCCATTCGGCCGAGGCACCGAATGTGGTGATCATGTCGGTGGTGGTCGACCCGGCGCATCAGGGCCAGGGCTATTCCAAGCGACTGATGACCGAGTTTGTGCAGCGCATGCAGGTGCTGGGCAAGCAGACGATTCACTTGATGTGCAAGGAACAGCATGTGCCGTTGTACACCCGCATGGGCTACACCTACGTGCGCCCTTCGCCTTCGGATCACGGCGGGATGGCGTGGCATGAAATGGTGATGGCTTTTTAATAGCAACGCTTGGAACTTATGCTGTTGGCGACGTCCAACAAGGCACCACGAATTGACTCGGAGTGCCTTGATGTCCAGGAATCGGATTAGCCGCGTTACCGCTGTGTTGTTCGCCGCCACCTTGATCTCGACCGTGCCGTTGGCCCTCGGCGCCACGGCCCAGGACATTGAACACCTACGCAACGGTTCCTTCGCACAGTTTCAGCGCGAAGCCAGCCAACGAGCCGATGAGCAAGCGCGGCAGAACCGCGAGCAGATGCGTCAGTTTGCCGAGCAGAATCGCCAGCAGATGAAGGACATGGAAGCGCAAATGCACCGCGACCAACAGGCGCGTGAAGAGGCCGACAACAAAGCACGCCTGGCGGCCCGGGAGAAGCAATTGGAAGAGGAGGCAATGCAGGCTAAAGTGCCTGCCTCCTCGACTGAGATACCCGACGATGACGCCACCGCTCATTGAAATCAGCGACCACGCCAACCCCGACGCCGAGCGCCTCCTCGGCAACGGCCTCGCCGCCTTCAATACGGCCGCCACCGGCGGCAACGACCGCCGGCCGCTGAACGTGCTGATCAAGGATGCCAGCGGGCAAATCCTCGGTGGCATCACCGGCAAGACCACCCTGGGCACCGCCTTCCTCGACCTCTTCCACCTGCCCGAGGCCCTGCGCGGCAGCGGCCTGGGCAGCCAGTTGCTGTACGCCTTCGAAGACGAAGCACGGCGGCGCGGTTGTACCAATGCGGTGCTCTACACCCTCAGCTTCCAGGCACCGGGTTTCTACGAGCGGCATGGTTGGCTGCGCTTTGGTGAGATCCCGTGTGAACCGGCTGGCAGCTGTCGCGTATTTCTATCTAAGCGGCTGTAGCGTCCAGGGCTTTGCCGAACAAGCGGTTCTCATGGGTTTCGCCCTGGAACGTGTACGTCGGCGCGCCCAGCACGGCGTAGCCGCGCCGAGGATAGAACCCCAGCGCCCGCGCATTCCCCGCCCACACCGTCGCCCACAACAACGCAGCACCCGCCGATGCCGCGCGCTCCTCCGCCGCGTGCAGCAATTGATTGCCGATACCCCGCCCGGTGAACCGCTCCTGGATGTACAGGCGTTGCAGTTCGGCGACGTTGGCCGCGTCGATCATCGCGTGGCCGGCCTCGAGTTGGATCTGGGCAAAGCCGACCAAGTGGTTATTCACCTCGGCCACGATCAATACCGTGCCCGGTTCGGCGATCAGTTGGGCGATGGATTCCGGTGCAAAGGCGTGCAGCGCTTCCTTGGCGATGGCGCTGCGGATGCCTTCGGTGGCGTAGGTGTCGAGGAACACCTGCATGCCCAGCACGCCGATGCACAGGGCGTCCTGGGGGATCGCGTCGCGAATCAGGCAGGTCATGGCAGGCGGGCCTTCAGCACGTGATGGCCGGCCGTTTGCGCACACAGGCCGTGGGCATCAATCATTGGAGATCAACGTGCCGGTGCCGGCGCTGGGATAGATGATCTCCTGGGAGTCGAGGTCCTTGATGCTCGAATAGGTGCGGTATTGAGTGCTGTAGTTCGGCCCCACACCGCGGGTGCTGGCGGTCAGGCGGTAGCTGACCAGGTAGCGTCTGCCGGCCTTGAACTCCACGTCGTCCGCGCCTTCGTTGCAGAACGCGCCGCCGGTGCCGAGGGCGTTCATCGACACGTTGCACCAGCGCAGCGAGTGTTTGCCTGGGCTGAGCTTGAGGGCCTGTTCGCCGCTCACGTTGAGAATCGACTGGCGACCCGCCCCCGGCAACGTCACGCCGTCGACTTCCACCGCAAGTGCCAGGCGGTGAAACGGCACGCCCAGTTCGCGTTCGCGCCAGGTGTCGAAGTACACCAGCACCGCGTCCGGCGCGTTGTTGGAGAGGTCGACAGGGTGGAGTTTTTCCGACGCCCAGTCGCCCTGGTAGTTCTTGTAGTGGTAGTCGGAGCAGGCGCCGAGCAGTGGCAGGGTCAAGATGGCAGCGAGTTTCAGCAGTTTCATCGGGGGGAACGGTCCTTGTGGTCGATGAGATCCTATCGACATCATCGTGGATTTCTTGAACCGATTGCCACTGCCGATTTGCCACAGTAGGGTTTAGCCCTCGCCAATCCCGCAGGAGCCCTGCCATGAGCTTTTTTTCCGACCCCGACGCCGTCGCCCGTTACGCCGAAGGCCCTGTGCGCCTGGTGCCGGGCTTCGATGGCCTGCAGCGCATGACCACCCTCCTGCTGCGCGAAAGCGTGCCGGCCACCGGCACGGTCCTGGTACTCGGCGCGGGTGGCGGCCTGGAGTTGAAGCGCTTTGCCGACGCCGAGCCGGGTTGGCGCTTTGTGGGGGTGGACCCGGCGGCCGAGATGTTGAAACTGGCGCAGGCGACATTGGGCCCGCTGAATGAGCGCGTCGACTTGCACGAGGGTTACATCGACACGGCGCCGCTGGGGCCGTTCGATGGGGCCACGTGCTTGCTGACCTTGCACTTCATCCCGCAGGAGCAGCGCCTGCAAACCCTCAAGGCATTGTGGCAGCGCTTGCTGCCAGGGGCACCGTTGATTGTGGCGCACCACAGCTTCCCGCAGGCCGCGCAGGACAAGGCCCGTTGGTTGCAGCGCTATGCGGCGTTCGCGGTGGATTCGGGGGTGCCGGCGGCGGACGCCGAGCGGGCGATTACCGCGATCAGCGCGCAGCTGCCGGTACTATCGCCCGAGACGGATGAAGCCTTGATGCGCGAGGCCGGGTTTGAAGGGGTGGAGCTGTTTTATGCCGGCTTCAGCTTCAAGGGCTGGGTCGGCTACACGCCGCGCTAGCGGCTTTACCAGCTCCCTGAAGCCCCGCCGCCACCACTGGAGCCGCCGCCACCGGACGAACTGCTGCTGGAGCTGGAGCTGCTGGAGCTTGAACCGGATGAACTGCCGCCCGAACCGGAACCCGAGCCGGCGGCGGTCTTGCCAAAGATGAACAGCGCCACGAACGAAGCAATCGGAAACGCCACCAGCCAGCCGTCACGCCCGGCGTCGGCGATCAACCCGGCAGCAACGTACACCGCGACCGCCGCCAGCAGCCGCACGGCAAACCCCACGGGGCTGGTCTTCCAGGCGTCTCTCATGACCACCCACAGCGCCAGGTACGCCCCCAGCACGGCCAGCGCGCCCAGGGGCAAGGCCAGCCAATGGACAAAGCTGACCGCCACGAAACGGTCCGCCACTAGCAAAGCCGCGATGTAGGCCAGCAACCCGATCACGCAGTAAAACACCGTGCGCGCCAGCCACAAGGCGCCGAAGGTCGCGCCGCCGATCAGGATCGTCAACGGCAAGAGCAGCAGGTACATCGGCCAATCCCGCCCACCGGCCAGCGCCGCCAGCGCCACCGTGACCCCGACGGTGAACATCAAGGCCTGGCGCCAAGGCAGCTTGCCGGCGGCCATCAGCACGCCGCCGATGCCGCCGACGATAAACGCCAGCAACACCGCCACCGCCTGGGGATTGATGCCGGGGCCGGCGACCTTGGGCAAGTCGCCGCCGTCCACCAGCACCACCAGGTCGTTCACGCCCAGGGCCACGCCGCCGGCGAAGTCGCCCTGGCGAAATGCCGGGGTAATGTGTTCTTCGATGATGCGGTGGGCGAGCAGGTCGGTGACGGTGCCTTCCAGGCCGTAGCCGACCTCGATGCGCACCTTGCGGTCCTCCTTGGCCACCACCAGCAGGATGCCGTCGTTGACATCCTTGCGCCCCAGTTTCCAGGCGCGAAACAGCTGGTTGGCATAATCCTCGATGCTGCTGCCGCCCGTGGTGGGCACCAGCAGCACGGCGACCTGCGCGCCTTTGCGTTGCTCAAGGGCGGCAAGTTGCTCCTTCAGGCGGGTGGTGGTGCCAGGGTCGAGGGTGTTGGTGAGGTCGATGACCCGTTGGTCGAGGGCCACGCCGATCGGCGAAGTGTCGGCCTGGGCGCTGATGAACAGGCTGCAGGCCATCAACACCAGCAGACTCAAGACGGATTGCTGCAACCACCGCATCATGATTGTTACCTGAAGTTTCTTCCTGAAGGCGCCGACTTTACCTGATCAACACTCGAACGCGTAGGCGCTGCCCTGCATCACCGGCGCCACACTGCCGGTCAGCACTACACCACCCTGCCCGTCCCAGTGCACCGTGACCGTACCGCCATCGCACTGCACCTGCACGGTGGCGTCGAGCAGCCCACGCCGGATGCCATTGACCACCGCCCCGCAGCAGCACGAGCCGGACCCCAGCGGCACGCCGCCACCGCGCTCCCAGATGCGCAGGCGGATATGCCCGCGATCGAGCACCTGCACAAAATGCACATTGGTCTTGGCCGGGAACAACGGATGGATTTCCAGCGCCGGCCCCAGCGCCGCGACGTCGACGGCGGCGATGTCCTGTACAAAAAACGTGCAATGCGGGTTACCCATGCTGCACGCCGCAGGACTTCCCTCGATGGGCAACGTGCGCGTATCCATGGCCTCGGCAAGCGGCACCGCGGCCCAGTCCAGCGATGGCGCGCCCATGTCCACCGACACTCGCCGCCCCGCCTCGCGCACGCACGTCAGCAGGCCGCGATCGGTGCGCAGTACCACCGAATCGGCGCCGGCTTCATGCATCAACCGATCAGCCACGCCACGGGTGGCGCTGCCGCACGTGGCCAAAGGCGTGCCGTTGGGGTTCCAGAACTTGATGCGTGCGGCGGCGTCTTTGCAATCGAGCACCACCGCCAGCTGGTTGAAGCCGATGCCGGTGTGACGGTTGCCGAGGCGGCGGGCGACTTCGGGGGTGATCGGGTCATCGAGGCCACGGCGGTCGATGATGATGAAGTCGTCGCCATGGGCGTGCATCTTCACAAAGGGCAAGGTCATGGCGCGTCCTGGGATCGACCGGTGGGGGGCGCAAGCATACTGAGTTGACGGGAGTTTCATCAAACGCTCGCCGGCTGCGTGCTAGCGTGACGGGGTTCGCGTCCTGCAGAGCCTTTCATGAAAAAAACCATCTTGACCCTGACTGCCATGCTGGCGGCGTTTACCCATGCGGCCTCGGCGGCAAGCCTTTGCCAACCCGTCGCGACAAATCCTGCGTCCCCCGCGCTGCTGGCGGCGGCCCAACGTCACGTGGGTGACCTGCCCCAGCCCCTGGCGCATGTGCACACCGAAGGCACCCTGCCGCACCACGGCATTCGCGAGCAGAGCATCGCGGCCGAGCAGGACTGGCCGGTGATGCGCCAGGCGGCACTGGCCTGGCGCTTGAGCGGCGATGCGCGTTACCTCAAGCAGGTCGATGCCTACCTCGCCGCGTGGGCCGGGGTGTACCAACCGGACTTCAACCCCATCGACGAGACCAACCTCGACATGCTGATCAGCGCCTACGCGCTGACCGCCGACCATCTGAACCCGGCTACCCGCGAGGCCAGTCGCCGCTTGATCAGCCAACTGGGCAATGGCTACATCGCGGGTATCGAGCAGTTTCACCCGCCGAAAAAAGGCACGCAGACCAATAACTGGCAGAGCCACCGCGTCAAGTTGGTCAGCGTGGCGGCGGCCGCCTTGGGGGACCGGGTGATGCTGGAGCAGGCCTCTCACCTGTTCCAGCAGCAGGTCGCCGACAATATCCTGCCCGATGGCTCTGTGACCGACTTCCACGACCGCGACGCCCTGCATTACGTGGTCTACGACCTTGAGCCGCTGGTGCAGGCCGCGCTGGCAGCCAAGCCCTACGGGGTGGGTGGCAACTGGCTGACCACCACCGCCAATGGCGCGTCCCTGGGTGCCGCCCTCGATTGGCTGGTGCCGTACGCCACGGGTGAGCGCAGCCATCAGGAGTTCGTGCACACCCATGTTCAATTCGACAAAGACCGCGCCGGCGTTGGCGAGGCTGGCTACAACGGCGCCTGGCAGCCCAGGAGCAGCGCAAGCCTGTTTTGGCTGGCAGCGCAACTGGACCCGCGCTACCGACCCGTGGCAATGCAGCTCTCGGCCAAGCCGGCAGACTGGATCAGCGCCTGCTATCTGAAATAGGGCATCTGGCGGGCGGCTGCCGGGGCGGGAGCTGTTGCGGGAGCACGGTGTTCGGCGTCAGCCATCAGGCGGCGGATGTTGGGGGTGTGATGGGGCTGCTGCGCAGCCCAACGCGGGGCAAGCCCGCTCGCCACAGGAGCCCAGGGGCCAGGGTTGGGGTGGGTTAGAGGACGCTGCCCATCGCCTTCATCAATACCGGGTCACGCGCGTAGATGTCCGGCGCGTAGACCAGGTCGCCCTGGCCGTCGACCTGCACGGTCCAGTAGCCCAACAACACCGGTACCGGCGTGGCCAGGCGGAATTCGTGGGTCAGGCCGGTAGCCAGCAGTTCGTCGGTGCGCGCGCGTTCGGCCGGGCTCACCAGCAGGTCGCGCAACAGCAACGGCTGCTCGACCCTCACGCACCCCGAACTGAACGCCCGTGGCCCTTTGGTAAACAGCGGCTGGCTCGGGGTGTCATGCAGGTACACCGAGTAGGGATTGGGGAAGCGCATCACGATCTTGCCCAGCGGATTGCGCGGGCCGGCTTCCTGGCGCAGGAGAATATTGCCGGGGCGTGCCCAGTCGACTTGGTCGGGCGCCAGCGGGTGGCCTTGGGCGTCGAGCACCTGCAGGTTCTGCTGGCGCAGGTATTCGGGGTTGAGGCGGATCGCTGGCAACTTGTCCTCGCGCATGATGGTCGGCGGGATGGTCCAGGTGGGGTTGAGGGTCAGGCGGGTAATGCGAGACTTGAGCAGCGGCGTCTGGCGTTCGGCGCGGCCCACTTGCAGGCGGGTTTGCCACACCGGGATGCCGCTCTGGTACACGCTCAGTTGCGCGGCCGCCACGTTGACGAGCACGCCTTCGGGTTCCAGGTCCTGGGCCAGCCAGCGAAAACGCTCGAGGTTGATGCGCAGTTGTTCGCGGCGCACGGCCGGGCTGACGTTGAGTTCGGCCACGGTGCCGGTGCCGATCACGCCGTCGGCCTGCAGCGAGTGGCTGAGCTGGAAGGCCTTGACCGCCTTGACCAGCTCGTCGCGATATTGCCTGCTGCTGCCGGTCGGTGCCTTGGCCAGGTAGCCGCCGCTGTACAGGCGCCGCGCGAGCTCGGGCACGCGCGGGTCTTCCATGCCCGGGCGCAGCAGCGGGCCGGTGGCGACCGGGTCCCAATGCGGCAACGGTCGTTGGCGCACGGCGGAATAGGCGTTGCGCAAGCTGCGATAAAGATCGGCGCTGGGGCGCGCCTGGTCGAAGGCCTGGGCCATGTCCTGCAGGCCGGCGGCGGCAAAGGCCAGCACTTCGGTATCCGGGTCATGGGCCGGCGGCTGCGAGTGCCACAGGGGCTCGAAGCGCGACTGCTGCAGACGTCCGTAATGCAGATCCTGCAGGGCTTGCAGGTACTGCCGGCTGCTGTCGATATCGCTGCACAGCACGTTAGCCGTGGCGTCCGCCGCAGGCAGGCTATAGTGGGTGGGGTCCAGGCCGTCGTCAGCGAGCATCAGCAACTGAGCGTGCAACGCTTGCCGGCGCTCATCGGCGGTCCACACAGGCACATCGCCCTGCTGCTGGTAGAAGGCTTGCAGACGGGCCTGCACGGCGGCATCGATCTGCGGCGCCAGGCTGGGACAGACACTGGCCAGTTGCGCCAGGGCCTGCTGCACCGGCGCCGTGGCGACCAACGTTGGCGGCGCGACGGGTAACGCGGCGTCCGGCAGCGCATCGGCTGTCGCGACCAATGGTGCAACGAGCAGGCAAATGCTCAAGTAACATGCGTGTTTTTTGAACAATGGCTTTGCTCCAATCCACAGTGGGGGGGATGTACTGTAGATGCTGACTTTTTTCTGCCGCCTCGGTTTGATAGCCGTAAGCCTGGCCGCGTTGAGCAATACTGCGCTCGCCGCCAATGGCAACCCTCCTTCCTTGTATAGCAGCCTGGCGCGCTCGGCTCCAGAACTCAATCCCACTGTGCTCAAAAGCGCCCTGAGCGCGGTGCAGTGCGCGGTCAACAACGGCGAGGAACGCTCAGAGCGCCTGGCCGTCATTGACTATTCGCAGCCATCGACCGCTCGTCGGCTATGGATCTTCGATTTGCGCAAAAAGACCCTGGTACTGCGCGACCTGGTGGCCCATGGTGCCAAGTCCGGGGAAAACTTCGCCACCCAGTTTTCCAATCAGGAAGGCAGCCACCAATCCAGCCTGGGCCTGTTTCGAACCCAGGAAAGCTACCTCGGCGCCCACGGCTACTCGCTGCGCATGGACGGCCTGGAGCCGGGCTTCAACGACCAGGCCCGCGACCGCGCCCTGGTGATTCATGCCGCCGACTACGTCAGCCCCTTGTGGAGCAAGCGCGAAGGCCGTATCGGCCGCAGCCAGGGTTGCCCGGCCGTGCGCCCGCAGGTGGCACGCCAGGTGGTGGATAAGCTCAAGGATGGGCAGTTCATGTTTTCGTGGTACCCCGACCAGCGCTGGCTGAAGTCCTCGACGTACCTCAATTGCAAACCCCAACAGGTGGCGAGTAGTCGTACAATCCGTGGCGGATAGCCTGTCCCACAGATAAAAGAGAGCATCGCATGCTGCTACACAAATCCACCTGGATCGAGATCGGACAGTTTCTGGAACGCAGCCGCACGGTGGTGATCCCCATCGGCTCCAACGAACAGCATGGCCCAACCGGCCTGCTCGGCACCGACTGGATGTGTCCGGAAATCATCGCCCATGAGGCACAGAAAAACGCCGACATCCTGATTGGCCCCACTTTCAATATCGGCATGGCCCAGCATCACCTGGGCTTCCCCGGCACCATTTCGCTGCGCCCTTCCACCTTCATTGCCGCGATTGGCGACTGGGTGCGCTCGCTGGCGGGGCATGGTTTCGAAAAGATCCTGTTCCTCAACGGCCATGGCGGCAATATCGCCACGATTGAAGCGGCGTTTTCCGAACTGTACGCCGAGGCGAGCTTCGGCCGTCGCCCCGCCGGCTTTGCGCTGAAGCTGGTGAACTGGTGGGATCTGGAGGGCGTCAACGAGTTGGCTCACCGCCAATTCCCGGTGGGCCATGGCAGCCATGCCACGCCGTCGGAGATTGCCGTGACGCAATGGGCGTACCCGGAATCGATCAAGTCCGCCGACTACTCGCCGCAAATCGCCAACACCGGGCCGATCCGCGAAGCCCTCGACTTCCGCGCACGCTTCCCCGACGGACGCATGGGCTCCGACCCCGCGCTGGCGACCGTGGAAAAAGGCGGTGAACTGGTGGCATTGGCGGCGCAAGGGTTGGTCAAGACAGTCAACACCTTCAGCAACGAAGCCAAGCCCTAGGTCCTGCACCGACTAAAAATGTGGGAGCGGGCTTGCTCGCGAAGGCGGTAGATCAGTTGATGCATTCGCTGGCTGATCCACCGCTTTCGCAGGCAAGCCAGCTCCCACATTTGATCTGCGTACACCCGGGGTCTCAGGCCCCATCCCAAACCCCTGTGGGCAAGGGCTGGCCAGCACTTTCAGCCTCGCAGCCACCCCCCGATCCCTGCACACATCAAAAAATGTGGGAGCGGGCTTGCTCGCGAAGGCGGTGTGCCAGTTGATGCATTCGCTGGCTGACCCAGCGCTTTCGCAGGCAAGCCAGCTCCCACACTTGATCTGCGTACACCCGGGGTCTCAGGCCCCTCCCAATCCCCCGTGGGCAAGGGCTGGCCAACACTTTCAGCCTCGCAGCCAACCCCCGAGCCCTGCACACATCAAAAAAATGTGGGAGTGGGCTTGCCCGCGAAGGCGGTGTGCCAGTTGATGCATTCGCTGGCTGATCCACCGCTTTCGCAGGCAAGCCAGCTCCCACATTTGATCTGCGTACACCCGGG